>CAWKKM010000013.1:0-435957 GCA_963850235.1 uncultured Acidobacteriaceae bacterium
CTACATGGCTGACCGGGGCGAGCTTCATGGCGAACAGGACCATGATGTATCCGAGCGGCGTTAGTAACGCAATCGCGGAGGCCTCTTCCCAGTAGTCCCCGTATTCCCGGCGAAGTGAAGCGCGACGACGGTATGCCCCTGGCGACAGAATCACTGCGCGAAATAGATTGCCGGCATATTCCACCAGGATCGGCGAAATGAGAAGCGCCTTCACCGAGTAGCCATCCACCAGGGTGTAGCACGCGATCGTGCAACCGGTTGCTATCCCCCAGAAAATACCGGCGTAGGCATGTTTGTGGCTCCGCGAGGCGCGGCCACCGGAGGAGAGTAGGATGCCGAACGTGATGAGAATTGCACCAGCTCCCGCGAGTAACGATGGACGCTCGTGCAGAAAGAAGACCGCCCCACAGAACGAAAGCAGGGGGCCGGTTCCACGTGCCAGGGGATACACCACGGTGAGCTCCCCGGCCCTGTAGCCTCGCAGAAGGCTCTCGGTATATAGAACATGGAGTACGCCGGTCGCCAGCAAAAACAGAGCAGCGCGGAGGCTCAGCCTCGGCCATGCGTCCTTTAAGACCCACACGGCAAAGGGCGCGAACATCACCGCCTCGGTCACGGAGGCAATCCAGATGAGGTGTTTGCTATGGGCTGCCCGCTTGGCCAGGAAATTCCAGGTGGCGTGCGCCAGCGCGGCAAAAGTGACAAGAAGAATCGCTGTGAATGGCAAGATCCGCTCCCCGAAGACACGAAGTCGTTGTCGACTTTTCCCTCTGGGATTTTTGCCCTTGGGTGCGGACCCCCAGGTCCTTCGTGGCGCTCGGACCGGTCAGATCGCCGGAACCCTAGCCACCTCATTCCATCGAATATGACTAGTTTAGGCAACTACAGAACCACGCAAACCGACACTTCTTTACTGGGCCGTGGAGCTCAAGAGCACGGTGTATTCGTGAATGAGCGACAACGTGGGGACAACTTGGAATATCAGAGAGTCGGGAGCGGCGCGCGTGAATTACGCATGCGCCGCGATCGGACACATCGCCGCGGGCAGACGAAGGGAGGGTAGGGGAGCGAGTTCAGGCGACGCGCGGGCCGGGCCGCAACCGGCTCTCTATCTACAGGCGGCTCGTTGCCGTAAACTGGTGTTGTAGTGGAACGGAGAATGTACACGCGTTTGTATCGGAGAACAATTCGCGATGATGGAGGGCGTTCTTCTGATCGCGATTCTGGCCCGGGGATGGAAGTTCCGCCTGGTGCCCGGGCAAACCGTGGAGCTATGGCCACAAATGACTCTCAGGCCGCGACACTCCATCCAGTTCGAGCTCGAAGAAGCGCAGCCAGTGGCGCCGGCTGACTGTTCTCCGCTCGATCCGTACGTTCTCTGTCCTGGCGTAGACTTATCTTAGAGTCGTGCTCTGGCTGCCCCGCGGCCGGAGTGAGGAGAGAGAGAGCAAATGGCACAGCTGATGAGGACGTCAAATCCAGTACTGAACGAGAAGCGTTTTGAGGGTTTAGCAATAGGCGAAGAACGGATGACTCTCCAGGGCACGGTCAACAAGACCGGCCTGCTTCTGCTTCTCGCGGTCGCCTCAGCAGCGTGGACATGGCGTCTGTTTATGCAGTCGCATTCCGCGGCCGCCGTTTGCCCCTATTTGTTGATCGGGACTATCGGCGGATTCGTCTGCGCGTTGGTTACTGTCTTCAAGAAAGAATGGTCTCCGGTAACGGCACCGGCTTACGCTCTGCTGGAAGGTTTAGCACTGGGCGGTATTTCGGCGGTGTTTGAGCTTCGGTTTCCCGGGATTGCGATCCAGGCAGTAAGCCTGACGTTTGGCACGTTGCTGGTTTTGTTGCTGGCGTATCGCTCCGGCCTGATCCCGGTAACACAGAATTTTCGCCTGGGCATTGTCGCCGCTACCGGCGGCATCATGGTGTTTTATCTGCTCCAGTTCGTGCTTGGTTTCTTCGGTGTTCACTTCACTTCTATTAACGGATCGGGGCCCATTGGGATTGGCTTCAGCCTGATTGTGGTGGGGATCGCTGCGCTGAACCTGGTTCTCGACTTCGACTTTATCGAGAATGGCGCGCGTATGGGCGCTCCCAAATACATGGAGTGGTACGGCGCATTTGGGATTATGGTCACGTTGGTTTGGCTCTACCTCGAAATGTTGCGGCTGCTGACCAAGATTCGCGGACGCGACTAGGTACGACTGGAATCATTCGTTTTTGAGATCAACCCAGGACGCAGTCCTGGGTTGATCTAGAAGAGCGTACCTCAGGGGCTAAAGCCCTCATTGGTTTGCCCTGTACGGCCCGACTAAAGTCGTGCCCTGATACAGAGCATCAGAGCAGTGACGATCGGAACATGCGCGCATTTCCGCAGAATTGGTCTGTCGATTGGATGTGTTGTCCAAATTGGCTAAGCTGAACAAATCTAATTTGGACAGGTCTGAAATCAGGTGGCCTCTGTTGGTCGACTCTCCTACCTCAGGGGCTAAAGCCCTCATTGGTTTGCCCCTGTACGGCCCGACTAAAGTCGTGCCCTGATACAGAGCATCAGAGCGGTGGCGATCGGAACATGCGCGCATTTCCGCAGAATTGGTCTGTCGATTGGATGTGTTGTCCAAACTGGCTAAGCTGAACAAATCTAATTTGGACAGGTCTGAAATCAGATGGCCTCTGTTGGTCAGACTCTCGTACCTCAGGGGCTAAAGCCCTCATTGCGCTTGCCCTGTACGGCCCGACTAAAGTCGTGCCCGGATACAGAGCATCAGAGCAGTGACGATCGGAACATGCGCGCATTTCCGCAGAATTGGTCTGTCGATTGGATGTGTTGTCCAAATTGGCTAAGCTGAACAAATCTAATTTGGACAGGTCTGAAATCAGATGGCCTCTGTTGGTCGACTCTCGTACCTCAGGGGCTAAAGCCCTCATTGCGCTTGCCCTGTACGGCCCGACTGAAAGTCAGGCCCTGATACAGAGCATCAGAGCAGCGGCTATCTGAAAATGCGCGCATTTCCGCAGAGTTGGCTCGATCATTTCCCAGCAACTGAGTGGGAGGAATGAAAGAAGAGCCTACCCCAAGGGACTAACTCGAGAATTTGCGTGAGACGCGAAAACAGATTTCAGATCGGATCCGGGCCCGTAGGGCCGGGACCAAACGTCAGCCCAGCCCGGAAGGGCTGGGTCACCGATTCCCCAATATCATCCGAGCGCCGGAGGCGCGCCACTCGACGGCGCATGTTGTGCCGCGCCTCCGGCGCTCCCCCATCCCTGGGCATCTGTCTCCCAGCCCTTCCGGGCTGGGCTGACGTTTGGTCCCGGCCCTACGGGCCTGGTTCTGGTCTGAGTTCTGTCTTTCCCGTTCTCACCCAGACTCTTTAGCGGAAACAGACTCCTGCATGCTTCTGCTAAGGCGAACGGGCCTCGCCCTACGACGCTTAGGTCTTGTCGAGGTTGACATTGATTTCGGCGATATTCTCGTTCACCCCGCTCTGCAATGGAGCCACGTGGGCGAAGCGTGAATTGCTCTGCTCGCTCATGCGCGCCAGATACGCTTCATAGCCATTCGAGTGCAGCGACTTCAAGGACGCGACCGTAATGCGCTTTTGCATCTCGGCCACAGTCAGACCCGCCTTCCTGCCTAGCTCCACCTTGCCCGTCAGCTCCTCGATGTAGTTTCGAAAATTGGTCATGGTTATCCGGTCAGTTTGCACGGCAGCGTGGCCGGGCATGATTTTGCTGAAATCGGCTTGGCCAATCGCATCGATGGTGCCCGGCCAGATGCGGGGAAAACCGTCCGCGATGAAGGGCAGAAAGCCGTGAATCACATCGCCGGTTGCAATCGCTCGCTCTTGCGGACAATAGACAACTACATCTCCAGCGGTGTGGGCATGGCCGCGAAAATCGATGTGCAGATCGTACGCCGAATCCTTAAGCAGATACGATTTGTCGAAGGTAATCGTGGGCAGTTCCGGCGTGTAGTTTTCGAGCTCTGCCTGGTAGGCCTGGAGTTGCCGAATCTGGTCAGCGCAGAAGGCCTTCTCACCCGCCGACGTCGCGCGCGCGGCTTGATCGCGGAGCCCGTCAATCCGTTTCGGCACCGCTCCCACTGAAGCCTTCATCCTGGCAACCGACAGCTTCGCCATCAGATCCCTGGTAGCTGCGCTGGCGATGAAATCGATCTTTTCGTTGGCAGCGCGATACGCATGGCTGCCCTGGGTATGGTCCCAGTGAAAGTGAGTGTTGATCACGTAACGGACCGGCTTGGTGGTCACTTCCCGCTTCATTTGTGCAATCAGACCAGCCGCAGCCGAGGGCTTGGAGTGGGTGTCGACCACCACGACATCCTTCGAGCGGACGAAAATCGCCGCATTGCTGTTTATCATCGCCTGCGGGCGCGCCTGAGCAAAGTAAATGCCGTTGGCGACCTTTTGGATTTCGAACAGGTTGGAATCAGAACTGGGAGCCGCCGCACGAGCCCACGCGGCACGATGGTAGGCAAGTTCCAGAATCGACGCTCCAGCCAGCGCGCTCCCCATCATGACCCGAAGGAAATCGCGACGGGAGGGGTGATCATGGCCGGCGTGGTTGTGCTGCTTTGCGTGTTGGTTCACTCTTGATCTCCTGTGTTATCCAAGTTAGTCGAAGATTGACAATGGCGGAAACATTATGAAAGTATCCCGGACGTCCGGTAGTCGTGCTGTTTAGGGAACGCGAAATATTGGCCACAAGGAGAACTATCCCATGAAGAAACTAGCAATCTGCGCGGGCACTCTGTTCCTGTCGCTCAGCATCTTTGCCCAGGCGCCGCAGACCTACAAGGGCGAGGTTATTGACAGCCAGTGCGCCGCGCTGGGCGGGCACCAGGTCATGGCGAAGCCGGGCGAAAGCGAGAAAGATTGCACCAACCGCTGCGTAAACATGGGCGGCCGGTACACGCTCTACGATCCCGCTACTAAAACTGCCTACCAACTCGACGACGCCAAGAAGGCCGCTACCTTTGCCGGCGCGAAAGTATCCGTAACCGGGACCTTGAACGCGACGACCAAGACAATCCACGTGGCCAGCATCAAGGCCGGAGCGTAGCTAGAGCGTCCCAGGGGATTGCTTGACCTGCGAGGCGCCTGCCAGCCGGAGGCGCCTTTCCAATTCCGATTGGGAGTTTTCCGGCGGATCGATTACCCCCACCAATATCTTTCCCTTGCCAACTTCGGGATCGGTGATCACACCCTTGAAGTTCGGCAACCGCGCCCCAATGAGCAGTACCACCAACGTCGTGAGTATGGCGCCGAGCATGATCATCTCGTAAATGATGATGCCGTTGGTCCACACCGGCGTGAGAGACATGCCGCCGGTATGGATGGGATAGGACTTCTGCGAAATGGTGGTGAGCAAATATCCGGTCGTGCCTCCCACTGCCGCCCCCAGCACCGCCCAGCGATAGGGAGCCGAACTGGCTTGCGAGTCAGTAAATGCATAGCCCTCATGGGGCTCTCCGGAAACAATCACGATTTGCTGCGCATCGAACTTGAGTTCAGAGCTGGCGGCGCGCAAGGCATCCACCGCGCGCTGGGCGCCATCTGCATCGGAGTACAAACCATAGAGAGCGTTCATTGTGGCCCCTCCAGCGCCACGTGGCCTTCCGCCGGGGCAACCACAGGGACGCCCCGGTGAGTCTGCAGGCCGGCCTTCATCTCCCAGATGGAGATCATGGGCACGAACTTCGAAAACAGCAGGTAGAGCAGCGCCATCATGCCAAAGCTCGAGGCCATCAGCGTGTCTTCCACCCAGGTGGGCCGGTAGGTTCCCCAGGAGTAAGGCAGGAACTTATGCTCCAGCGCGGGCACGACGATCAGGAAGCGCTCCAGCCACATGCCGACAACCACAGTGGCGGAGGCGATGGCGGTTCCGGTGATCGTACGCAGACGCTTGATGGCCAGGATGGGCACGGGGATGATGAAGTTGCAGACCACCATGGTCCAGAACAGCGGCGCGAATTGTTTGCGAATGCTCTCCCAGAAAACAGCCATCTCCGGCGGAGAGTTGCCGTACCACGCAGTGAGGCGCTCGGCAAACGTGAAGTAGAACCACAGCAGGCTCATGGTCAGCAGCAGCTTGCCCAGGTTTTCGAAATGGATGGGCCGCAGATATTCCTCCAGGTGCAGGAACTTGCGCAGCAGCGCCATAGCCAGGATAAGCGCTGCAATGCCACTGAAGATGGCACCGGCAACGAAGTACGGGCCGAAGATGCTGGAGTGCCACATGGGCACCGGGGTCATGGCGAAATCCCAGGAGACGATGGTGTGCACGGAAACCGCTACGGGCACGATCACCACAGCCATGATGTGCATGGCTGTTTCCAGGCGCATCCATTGCCGGGGCGTGCCCTGCCAGCCCAGCGCCAGGATGCGATAGACCTTCTTGCGGAAGCCTGTGGCGGCATCGCGGACGGCGGCGAAATCAGGGATGGTGGGCAGGTACAGGAAGGTGGTGCTGCCGGTGAGATAAGTGGAGATGGCGAAGAAATCCCAAGCGAGCGGCGAGCGGAAGTTAGGCCAGATATGGCGTTCGTTGGGATAAGGGATCATCCAAAAGCCCAGCCATGGGCGACCGATGTGGCAAAGCGGAATGATGGCGCCGATCAGAACGGAGAAGACGGTGATGGCCTCGGCACAGCGAGTGACCGGGCGCCGCCAGGTGGCATTGGTGAGACGCAGAATTGCGGAGATCAACGTGCCCGCGTGGCTGATGCCGATCCAGAAGACGAAGTTGGTGATGTCGAAGGCCCAGAATACCGGGGAGTTCAGGCCCCACACGCCGATCCCCTGATAGAGCTGGTAGCCAAAGGCCGCAACGCCGGCAAGCAGCAGACTGGTCGCGAGCGCCACGGCGACCCAGTACTTCCCGCTGCTGTGGAAGAGCGGCCGCAGCAGATCCTGCTCGATTTGTTCAGCCGTGCGTTGCATCTTCCCAGGTGCCTCGTTCCAGATAGGTCACGTTCGGTTTGGTGCCCAGTTCCCCTAACAGTTTGGTGCCGCGATTGGATTCGGAAAGCCGTGCGACCTCGCTGTTGGGATCGTTCAGATCGCCGAACACCAGCGCTTTCGATGCGCAGGACTGCGCGCAGGCGGTGGTGAATTCGCCGTCTTTCAGCTCACGCTTTTCCGCCTCTGCCTGAATCTCGGCGGCCTTGATGCGCTGCACGCAGAAGGTACATTTCTCCATGATGCCGACGCTGCGCACAGAGACGTCCGGATTCAGTTGCAGCTGCAGCGGCATGTCCCACTGCGGGTTGTAATAGTTGAAGAAGCGCACGTTGTAGGGGCAGGCGTTGGCGCAAAAGCGGGTGCCGATGCAACGGTTGTAGACCTGCGAATTCAGACCTTCGGGCGTGTGATAACTGGCGTACGTGGGGCAGACCGGTTCGCAGGGAGCTTCGTCGCATTGCTGACAGAGAACCGGTTGGAAGCGGATTTTCGGATTGGGGAAATCGCCTTCCCAATAGCGCTCGACGCGAATCCAATGTTTCGCTCTGCCTCGCGCAGCCTGGTCCTCGCCGGCGGTAGGGATGTTATTTTCCGCATGGCACGCGACCACACACGCTTCGCAGCCGGTGCAGCGATCGAGATCCACCACCAGTCCCCATTTATGCGCCATAGGTTCTACCTGCTTTCATGCACATCAACGCGGTTGCTCCTCGTGCGGAAAGCCGCTCGCTCCACCCGCGAACAACACAAGTTTCGCCTGCTCGGGACCGCCGGCACGCACCAGCTTTACCCGCGTCGCGGCCCAGGCAAGCGACCCGGTTTCGTGTTCCGCGAGCGGAGCCAAAATCGAGAGCGGGTTTGCACCGCGGCCGCTGGCGAAGCGGCCAAAATTTTCGTGACCCTGACCGACCGGCATGGCCACCATGTCCGGTGCGATTCCCGGGGAAAGGATTGCAGGGGCACGGACGCTTCCCTGCGGCGATGCGATTTCTACCAGGTCGCCTTGCTGGATGCCGAGGCGCTCGCCGGTTTTAGGATGAATCTCAACCCAACTTGACCACATCGCCGAAGTCATGACGTCAGGCAGCTCCTGCAGCCAGGGCAGATGGGCAAGCGAACCATCGCCAAACGACTGCGAGACATAGGGCAGGAAGTAAAACGGAAAATCTCCGGCCGCACCCGCAAATTCCGGCGATGCCGGGGAGACCGGCGCGTGTTTCGCCGCGACACGTTCAGGATCGCGGGCAGGATTGCGGGCTGCTGCAGGCGTGCTCCACCAGCCGCCCTGGGTCTGCGCGGCGTCCCAGAAATCATCGTCGGTCTTGGCATCGACAGAGCCGGCGCGGGTCCTGAGGGGCACGTACGCTGCGCGCACCATGGCATCGTACGTAGCCGCAGGCAGAGCCTTCGCGACCTCGCCGCCAAGCTGGTGGGCCACGCCAAGCAGCACATCGGGCATGGAACGCGTGTCGTGCAACGGCAGGACAGCAGGTGGTGAGAGATTGACCACTGTTTGCATGGATCCCGACTCAGGCACGCTGTCGAGCCAGCTCTCGAGCGCAGCGTGGTCAGGCAAGATCAGGTCGGCCTGGGCGCTCGTCTCATCGATAAAGTTGCCGAAGCTGACGATGGCCGGAATTTTTGCCAGGGCCTCGCGGATGCGCAGGGCTGGGGGTGCCGAGAAGATGGGATTGGCCTCATAAAGCAACAGCATCTGAGGTGCGTGCGGCTGCCCGGAAAGGGCCGACTGCGCGAATGCACTTAGGCCGGCGAGGCTCGCCTGCGCGCCGGTCGCGGGCTGCAACGCAGGAGTAAAGCCAAGTATCTGCCCCTGACCATGGCCGGTATCTACCAACGATTCCAGGGCATTGACGGCCAGCGCGTTGAACGAGCCGTTGGTATGCGCGAGCGGCGCGCCGCCAATCATGGCGGCAGCCGAGCCGCTTTGCGTGAGCTCATGCGCGAGGCGCTTGATGACAGCGGCGCTCACTCCAGTTTGCTTTTCGACGGCCTCGGGAGTGAAGTCAGGCAAGCCTGTAGACCATCCCGCGATCAGAGATCCAGCTCTTGATCCTGCAGCCTGGGGCGCGAGCTTTTCGCTCAGGATGACGTGCGCTATTCCTAATGCGAGCGCGCCTTCCGTTCCCGGCCGGCATGGAATCCATTCGTCCGCGTTGGCGCCGGTCTGCGACATGCGCGATTCCACCTGGACGAATTTTGCCCGGCGTCCGGGGCGCCCCTGGCGCATCTCGCCATAGCCGATGGATTGGGACACCACGGAGTTCCACGTCCCCAGGAAATCAGCGCCAAAGGAGATGACATAGTCAGCCCGGCCGAGATCGAACGTGGGTAGAGCGGCGTGGCCAAAGCTCAGCAAATTCGCCTGACGCAGCACGGCCTCGTCGAAAGGCTGGTACCAGACCGCAGGCGGCGCACCATACGCCTTGAGGAAGCGCTCTATCAATTCACGCCGCTGACCTTGCTGCGGGCGAGCCAGAAACGACAACGCGCCGGCGGAATTGGACGTTTGCAGCGCGGTCAGGTGCGCGGTCAATTCTTTGAGCGCATCCTCCCAGCTTATTTCCTGAAATTCGCCCGAGCCGCGCGCACCCGTGCGCTTGATAGGGTGTGTGATCCGGTCGGGATGGTAGAGCACCTGCGGCCCAGCCTGGCCGCGGGCACAGAGCTTTCCTCGATTTACGGGATGCTGAGGATTACCCTCGAGCTTTTTCGCCAGGCCCATCTTGATCAGGCCCTGCTGGCCGCGGCGCACGACTTCGGCTTCGCCTTGCATCACGCGCACCAGCAGGCCGCAGCCGGCGGAGCAAAGCGTGCACACGCTCGGCTTCCAGGTCGCAATGCCGGGAACCAGCTCTTCTTCCGGGATAAAACGGATGAGCTGCTTCTCCGCGCTGCGACAGCCTTCGAGCGTCGCCATCACGCCCGAGAGAGCCGAAATTTTGATAAAGTCACGCCGTTCCATAAGAGTTCGCCGGCACTCCTAGGCCCTAGTAGTGGCAGGTCTCGCAATCGATCGAGACCTTCTTTTGCGTGTGGCAATTGATACAAAAACCCATGTTCAGATTCACCTTACGCTCCGCCGTCGTCTGCTTGGTCAGATCGCTATGGCACGTGGCGCAATCAACCCCGGCGCGGATGTGTGGCGCGTGATTGAATCGCACGTGCGCCGATTCGCTGTAGTTGTAAACCCGCACCCAGGGAATCTCTTCACCGCGCGCCTTGTAGGCGGCAATCTTCTTGATTTCGGGACGATCGGTGGCAATCGATGAGTGGCAACTCATGCAGACGTTCACCCCGGGTATACGCGCCTCGGGGCCCTGATCCACACCCACGTGGCAGAACGTGCAGGGCAAACCTTTCGCCAGATGCACGGTGTGCGTGTAGGCGATGGGCTGCACCGGATGTTCCGGATGGATGTCCAAAAAGTCTTTTATCGCTGCGCTCGCGCTGGGGTGCGCAGTGGTGAAAACTCCCGTGGTCACATAGGGAGACGGGCTTGATGCCCTGGTTGCTTTGCTGGGTAGTGCGACCTCCAGCAGTGCCCATACTGAGGCACCGGCTAGGACTATCAGCAACCATTTTTGCCAACCCATCGGGATGCGCATAGAGAAAAAGAAACGAGCAACTGCGGATCGGCCGTTAAAAGTGCCGATGCTACACGACAGAACGCGCAGTTGTAAATAGAAGAAGGACCGGAGGCAAAGGCCGCGGGGAGGTTCGCTCGCTGTTCGATGAGGAACCAGGTAGGCTGGAGGCGAATTCTCGAAGGGGAAAGAGGGTGCTATGCCTTTCCCAGGTCGTACACGACTGGCTGCTCGCGCTGCTGGGGTTCGGCCAGGTTTTGCCGGATGACCGCCAAGAGGTCGGCGTTGTTCACGGGCTTTTGCAAAAAGGCCTTGGCGCCTGCTTCGATAGCCCGCTTGTGGTTTGCTCGATGGTCTCGGCCAGAGATCACAATGACCGGGATGGAGGCGAGAGAAGGTACCGCCTTGAATCGCTCCATAACCAGAAAGCCGTCGCCGGCCGGCAGGCCCAGGTCAAGCAGGATCAGGTCCGGCTCGTTCTTCCTTGCCTCGGCGATGCACGAGATCGCATCCTGGGCAAAGAAGGTGTCGTAGTGGTTGGCCTTGAGGCGCACATGCATGCTCTGGAGCACATCCGGGTCGTCATCCACAATGAGAATTTTCTTGTTGCCCATTGCTCACAAACCTCCGTAGAAACGTCTTCTGGCAAGTCGAGCGCAAACACGGTTGCAGAACAGCGGCCGGGACTGCCGTTCCGTGCGAGCCTGTCTCCGGTTCAGGTCGAGGCCCAGTTTCCTATAAGCTGAGACTGGCGCCGGAGACGCTTGATGTTCCCCTTTCGGGAAATGTCTTGTGCCTCAAAGTGACCTGCTCCCTAGCCAGGAACTGATTGGCTTCCGGTGGTAAGCCGGGATTCGGTAATGTACTTGCTATCCTTTTATCGGCTTCAAGTATGAAGTCCGTGAGCGGCCCCACCGAGGCAATACCGATGAATCACATGACGCGGCCCACATTAACCATTGGCTGGTTACTGGTGTTGGCGACCGTTGGTTGCCAAAGTGCCAGCCAACCCGTAGCTCCGGGCAGAGAACCCGCCCCGCGCGCCAGCAGCGCCGAGTATCAGCCCCAGAGCAGCCCGAGCGATGCCGGGAGGAAAGAACCGGCAGGCGACGGTCGCGGCGCGGCCGTCCGCAGGCGCAGGTGCCGCCGGGGCAATTCGACTTCTACCTGTTGAACCTCTCCTGGTCACCGGAGTTCTGCGCCACGCACCCCGACAGCCCGGAATGCGGACGTCACCTGGGCTTCGTGGTTCATGGCCTTTGGCCCCAGGATGAGAACGGCGACTATCCGGAGCATTGCAGCGATGCGCCGGGACCTGCCAATCCCCAGGCGGACACGGACATCATCCCTACCGTGAGCCTGGTCGAACACGAGTGGCAGACACACGGCACCTGCTCCGGGCTGACGGCGAATGATTACTTCGCAGAGATTCACAAGGCATTTGCAGCCGTGAAGCTGCCTTCGAACATCGGCCAGGGGAACGACGCGGATGGGGTAGCACCGGATGCCCTGTTGGCCAGATTTGCGGCCGCAAATCCTGGCTATCCACCCGGTAGTTTCGCGCTGAGCTGCGGCAATAACCGGCTGACCGCGGTCGAGATCTGCCTGACCAAAGACCTGCGACCTGAAACTTGCCAGGGTGTGCGATCCTGCCGCGCGAATGTCGTCAAGGTAACGCCGCAATAGCTCTTTTAAAGGGTCAACGGGCCGCCTGTTTTTCCGCAGGCTGCTGGTGTAGTGCGTCAGTAATAAAGGCGATTATGTCAGCGGCCGTATCTGCTGCGGTCGGGACTGACGTCCCTCAAGGATGTGGGCCGCCCCTACGGGGCTTGATCATTTTGCTATAGCTACCCAGGATTCCGTGCTGCGCACTCCATCCTGGGCTACGATCGGTCGTCCCTAGCGGCGACTTGTCGCCGTGTAGCTCGAGAAGCACGCTCAGCGGCTAAGAGCCGACACGGGACCCTAACGGGCTCGGCGCGATGTGGTCGAAAAACGCTTACTGGCTAAGAGCCGACACAGGATCATCCGTGCCGATAAAGGCCCATCGTGTGACGTCACTTCAAAGCGAGGGTCTCCGCCTCAGTACCCAGACGGGGGTACCTCTTTTCAATCGTCTGCGGCGAACGCAGCCGCGGACGGAGATGACTTTGCCCCGTATGCGTCAAAAGCGTACCTCAGCGGCTGCAAGCCGTCGTTCGAAGGCTTGTGACGCGGCTAAACCCCGTGCCGTGTGCGCTTCGTGGAGAGACGCTTTTTCCCTCAGCCTATTTAGCGTTTACGCCCCGGCCAACTGAGAAATCTAATTTGGACAAGTGTGACGATCGGTCGTCCCTAACGGGACTCGGCGCGATGTAGCTTGAAAAGCACGACTTACCGCTCAGAGCCGACACAGGAGCATCCGATGAGATAAAGGCCCATCTGTGTGACGCACTACATTAGGGCTGCGGCGCAGGAGGAGCAGGCGTCCGGATCCCCTGCCGCGCTAGTTTTTCCGCTTGCTTGCGCCGATGGTGCCGCACCATGTCAGGCCAGAATTCGATCACTTCGCTGCCGATAATCGCCTGGGCGGTAACCGTGAAACCGCGTTCCAGTGTTTCGCCGACCGTACGATCAGCGGCGGGATAGTACAGATTGGAAACGGCCGCACCCATCAGATTACCCATGACATTAGCGTAGTTCGGCCCCCAGCTACCGTTATCGCGTTTGCACCATACCGATCCACCGGCCGCCCACAGCGCACGGGTCGCGAAACTGCCGGTGCCCTTTTGAAAATAGCGCGGATCTTCCTTCAGCAGACCCGCCAACACCGCATTGCCCAACAGATTGCCGGTAAAGTAGTCGGTATAACCCGCACCCCATCGCTTGGCGTACCCCTCTACCCCCTGGCCGTACTCAGGAAAGCTGTTTTGGGCCTGATCGATGCCCGCACCAACGGCCGTGAGCGCGAAGGGCCACGGGTCGCTGGCACTCTTGAAAAAGAGCTTGTACTTCTGCCTGGTGGTTAACGGAAGCGCGTCCCTGTTGTTGGTGGTATTGAAGGTCGCCATCACCCCGAAGACCCGCTGGTGCAACTGCTTATCCAATTGCTCCTGCGCCTTCTTGCGCTCATCTTCCGCCGCCGAGGTCTGGGCCCCGGAGCTGGTAGCCGGCGCGGCTGTTGGGTTACTGGAGGATGTTTGCTGCGGGCTCGTTTGAGGAACATCCGGTAAATTGAGCGTGGGCTGTGCCCTCAGCGCAGGGTCTGTCAAAAATACGGTCAGGGATATGCATATTGCCGCAAACCATCGAGTTAGAGCCAATCGGTTGACCTCAATCCTGCTGCGTGAACCTATCGCTCAAACCGGCCAACGCGGGCTGTCGCTCACCAGGAGCGCTTGAATTTTTAAGCTGCCAGGCCGCGAGTCAAACCCACAACCCGGCAGACGTGACCGGGCACGATACAACCGTGCATCCGGCGCCTCAGGCGGTACGAACCTGTTTCGTCGTTCGAATCGTGCGCGTAAATCGGTGGCCCGCACAGAGGAGGATGTGGAAAACCCCTCAAGTTTCCCGAGGGTCGTACGCGGACAGTGACATCTTTATTTTATGGCAAAATCGCCGATCGGGGCCGGAAATGCAAGAAATGCTCATGTCATGAACACCGAAATGTTCCGTGCAGGATCGTTTGACGGCAGGGACCGGCTATGCTCGAAGATAGGTAGGGAGGAATCAAGCAAATGGCAAAGTTCGCGTTGTACGTTGCATTGAAGGCCAAGCCCGGCAAAGCAGCAGAGGTAGAAGCGTTCCTGAAGCTGGGGGCGGAAATGTCGAGAGCGGAGGCGGGAACCGTAACCTGGTACGGCATCAAGGAAGATGATGGCTCTTATGCGGTCTTCGATACCTTCGATGATGAAGCAGGCCGGGACGCGCACTTGAGCGGCAACATTGCCAAAGCGCTCATGGCGAAAGCCGACGAACTATTCTCCAATAAGCTGGAAATTCACAAGATTCAAATTATCGCCGACAAATAAAGCGCAATCGCACGCTCCGGTTCATTTTCCCGATGGCTGTTAGAAAGCGTGCCGGCTCAGGATCTCGCGCGTGATCGTCAGCACCATAATTCGCAAATCGAACCAGATAGACCAATTCTCGATGTACGCCAAATCGCAAGCGACCCTGTTTTCGATCTGCTCGACGGTCTTGGTTTCGCCTCGCCACCCGTTGACTTGCGCCCATCCGGTAATACCAGGCTTCACCCGGTGACGGAAGGCATACTTGGCGACAACGTCGCTGAACAGCTTGTCGTCCGCCTTGGTGTTGGGCGGATGAGGGCGCGGTCCAACGAGAGACATGTTGCCCTTGAGGACGTTCAGCAATTGTGGCAACTCGTCGAGGCTCAGGGCGCGCAGCCATTTACCGAGCCGGGTGACTCGCGGATCCCCTCGCGTCGCCTGCCGGTCACCCAGCAGGTCGGTCATTCCATGATGCATGGTGCGAAACTTGTAGCAGGTAAAAAGCCGATTGTTAAAACCGAGGCGAGGCTGCCGGAATAATACCGGTCCTGGACTGTCAAGACGGATCGCCAACGCAATCAGCGCGAGCAGGGGCGAGAGGATGAGAAGCACCAGGGAGCCGACGACGAAATCGAAGGCCGCCTTTTTGGCAGCCCGCCAGTCTTTCAGCGGCCGCTCCTCGATCAACACCACAGGGTTCGAGCCGACCGAGGAGAGCTGGCTACTCCGATAGCGGAAGCCGACAAAATCAGTCGTCAGGCAGAGGTCGGCCACCGCGCTTCCGACCTGTTCGAGAATCATCGATATGCGAGACACGGCGCTGAGCGGGAGGGCAATGACAATCTGATCGATCTGTTCTTCGCGGCTACGCTCGAGAAGGTCCCGTACGCTGCCCCGAACTTTTACGCCGTCCTGGACCGCTGGGATGCGCGAAAGGCGATCGTCATACAGACCGACCACTGTATAAAGGCTCGGCTCGGAACGCAGACGTTCAATGAACTCCCGGCTAAACTCGCCCGCGCCAATGACCGCGACCCTGCGGGCCAGCCGGCCGGCGCGGCTCCACTCGTTCAGCAGGTGTGACAAATACCACCGCGATGCGATGAGCAGAATCGCACTCGAGACCAACCACAGAAATGGCCATGCGCGAAAAACGGGACCGTCGTCGCGCAGGAAAAAGAGGCATGCGATCATGCTCCCGGCGCCGGCCAAGAGCGGCATCGGCAGAAGCTTTAGCTGCTTGCCCAGCGAACAGAGAGAGTTGAGTAGGTACGTATCCGCACGGGATAGGAAGGCGGCAGAAACCAGGCTCGCCGTTACGGTTGCCACGAAGAGCGACTCGCCGGAGTGCAGTCCCAGCAGCGGCAGCATCGCCCTTGCCGGTAACCCGCTGAGCAGCAATAGAAGCAGGTCGCAGACCTGCACAATATTTACAATGACCGCCGGCGACATCCTGTATCGATCGCCCCGGGAGCGTCGTCGTGCGGGTGACCTCCGTTCCATCGAAGTCACTGATTTCGCAGACGGCGGCAAGGCCGCGGGCTCGATGGACTGTGGCTTTCCCTGAGCGGAAAGCATGGCGCGATCGACCTTCATTTCGAGCCAGCCGCGTGGTAGGAGGCAAAGTGCAGATCGCGCACGGGATGGAGGATGCTCGTCATCTGTGTCTCGGTCTTCTCTCGGGGGTACTCGACAGTACACTCCATGACGGCCACATTCACAATTGAGAGTTGCCTGGAGCCATGTTTGCAGGTAATGGTTATGCCGGGTTTTCGAGCAGAGCGAGCGTCCTGCGCTACCGGGCGAAGAGGCGGAGCTTCCAATAGATCAAGGCGGCGACAACCAGAGCTGCCTCGAAGAGCAGGGCCCAAACCACGCCGCGTGCGCATCCCAGCTTATCTTCCCGATACAGTTGCTTTGCATCCACAGAACAACCATCGACGACATAAAGAGTAGATTTCGATCGCTTAGCCGCGCCGTCCCGGCTTTTGTAAACTCGTTCACTCAGCAGTACCTCGTAAGCCTGCATCCACTCTTCGAAGTTTTTTGTCGCCCCGGCTGATACCCGCATCTCGATTTCCCCCTGGATTGTCGCTAGGCAGAAGATCGGCCTGTTTTCTGGTCGCGTACGTAGCACCTTGGACGTATCGCTGGCTACAGAAGGGGCAGGGGAAGGCCAGCCGGACTTTCGCGCGATTACAAACCATTGACATTGTGATGACAGAGCCCTGACACGCCTCCTGGCGGGCGTTGTTACGTTGGGGATGCGAGACGAGTTTCCCTTATGCGACCAATCAAGTCAGCCCAACTGAAGCAAACGCGGTTCCCGCGCGTCGCCATCGCGTTGCGATTGGCCTGCTTCCTGCTGTTGCTTCCTGGGCATTTGTTGTCAGCGCAGAATGTCCCGATCATTTCTGGCGCCGTGGGCTTCTTTGACAGCAAGAACACCGGAATCAACTTCTTTCAACCGGTCTTTGCCCCGGTGGTCGTTGCTCCGCTGGGCAAGCATTTTCTGGCGGAATCGCGATTCGATTTGCGTGGTTTTTATGGCCGGAAGAATGGCACTAGCGGCCCCTACGAGGGCACCTTTTTTGGATCGACCCAGTATCTCCAGTTGGATTGGTTCGCTGCGAACAGATTGACGCTCACCGGAGGACGTTTCCTCACTCCATTTGGAACCTACAACGAACGTCTCTCGGCCATCTGGATTCAGAAGATGCAAGATGCTCCTCTCATTTTCCCCATTGGTACGCGGACGACAGGGTCGAGCAACGGCGCCATGGCAAGAGGAGTCCTGATTGCAAAGCCGGCTGTTCATGTGGACTACATCGGGTATTTTTCCGCCTCCAGCAATGCACCGCAATTCCAGGCGGGGCGAGCGGCTGGATATCGTTTTGATGCTTACTTTCCTAACAAGCGAGTCGAAGTCGGAACTTCCTACGCGCGATTCCTGCAGGACACGCACAACAATTCCAGCGGAGCGCACTTCTGGTGGCAACCGTGGCGGTTCCCTTTAGAAGTGCGTTCGGAATATGCCCACGGAGCACACGCCCAGGGGTACTGGATAGAGAGTACCTATCGCCTTTCGCAATGGAGAGGCCCTGACAGCCTTTTTGGCCGTCTCGAGCCGGTGTTTCGCATGCAGCAGACCTTCCGTAACAGCCCGGGCCCAGGCGACGGTCTTCCCGCTGCCGATACCAAGCAGGCTGATTTTGGCCTCGACTACCACCTGCCCCACGAAGTGCGCCTGAATAGCAGCTATTCGCGGAAGCTCTCCGCGACCGGCAACGGCAATATCTGGGACATATCACTGACCTATCGGTTCCTCTTTCCCATGTGGCGAGGTCACCAATGAAAAACGTGCGCTCGTGCTCAAAATACGCGGTACTGCCTCTGGCAATCTTTTTGCTCGGCAGCTTGCTGGCCTGGGCGCAAGCCGCCACATCCGGGCAGAGTGCCGGGCAAGCATCCTCAACTCAACATGCAAAGCCTGCTGCAACCAACCCGGGAGAGCGTGTGTTTCAAGCTAACTGCGGCCGTTGCCACAATCCACCCGAACAAATTTCACCCCGAATCACCGGAACGGTACTACGTCACATGCGGGAGCGCGCTTTGCTAAGCCCGCAGGACGAACGCGACCTTCTGAAATTTCTGGCTCCCTGACCTTATGACACAGAGAAGAGAGAAGTTGATGAAACTCAAGTTGACCTTCCCCATTTTGATGGTTGCGCTGATCACCACCATTGCATGTGCCCGACTGATGTCGCATGCACAGGAACAGCCCCGCCGCATCGAAATCGTGGCCAAGCGTTTTGATTTCACCCCGAGCGAGATCACGCTCAAGAAAGGAGAACCCGTCATCCTGGCGCTGACCAGCAAAGACGTGCAGCACGGGTTGAAGCTGGATGCATTCAACCAGGTCGTCATCGCGAAAAAAGGACAGACCAGCGAGGTGCAGTTCACCCCGACCGAGGCCGGAACATTTGTTGCCCAATGCGCGAGCTTTTGCGGTGCGGGGCACGGGTCAATGAAGCTGACCGTGCATGTTACGGAGTAAGCATGACGCGGCTGCACCACGTTGGCTTCCTGAGCCTGTCTCTCTTGCTCTGCGGCTGCAGAGTGAGCGAGCCCAGCCCCCTGGAGCGCAAAGTTATTGTTGCCGCGGAGCACGACCTTACCGTAGGCAATCGGTCGCAAAAGAACCCTTTGCCACCGACGAAAGCGACTCTGGCGGCGGGCAAGGAGGCTTTTGGTCACTATTGCGTCGTTTGCCACGGACTCGACGGCCAGCTGACCGGCATCCCGTTTGCAGATCGCATGTCTCCGCCCATCCCGTCGCTGGCTTCGCGGCAAGTGCAGGACTACAGCGATGGGCAATTGAAGTGGGTGATCGACAACGGCCTGGCGCCTTCCGGCATGCCTGCTTCGAAAGGCACGCTGAGCGACGAAGAGATTTGGTCGATCGTCCACTTTCTTCGTCATTTGCCACCGGCGGGCAGCCTCGGCGAGCCCGACGTGTACAGCCATTAAGCCGATGGATGAGCCGGAGAGACCTATGAAATGGAGCGGGCGCGCAAATAAGCAGGTGGTCGAGGCGGTGGTTGCCGTCTTCCACGATTCGGCGGAGATATCTGCTCATCGTCTCTCGCGGTTGACAGGTCGCGACTGGCAACGCTCCTATCACTGGCTCGACGCAAGTGGGATGGCGCTGTATTTTCTCGACCGGATTGAATCGTTGCGGCTAGAAAATCATTTGCCGGCCGCAACCCTGGAACGGCTCCGCGGCAACCTCGCCGACAACCGGCAAAGAAGCTCCGCCATGCTGGTTGAGTTTGCTTCCCTGAACCAATCGTTTCAGAGGGCAGGCCTGGTTTACGCAAACCTTAAAGGCTTCTCTCTCTCACCGGAGTCTTGCCCGCGGCCGGAGCTGCGTTGTCAGCAGGACTTTGACTTTCTGATCGATGGAACGCAATTGGATCTGGCCCGAAACATACTCAGCAGGACCGGCTACGAACTGATAGCCGCCAACCCGGATGTGTGGGAGTTCAAGGCCGGATCCGATGAGTTGACACGTATCACAGATCATTACAAAGCCAGACCGCAGCGCTGCGTCGAGTTGCACTTCGCGTCATCGGGACCACCAGCACATTTGCTTTTCCGTGACTCGCGGCTCGAACGACGGACTCGCCATTCCTGGGGTGGCGTTACCTTCCCTGCGCTTACACGCGCCGACCAATTTATCTCCCAGGCACTGCACATTTTCAAGCACCTTTGCACTGCGTGTACCCGCTTGTCATGGTTGCTCGAGTACCGGCATCACGTTGCCGTTCGTTCCCAGGATCAAGCCTTTTGGCAAGAAGTACGACAGCATGCCGGGAACGACGCCGAAACATCCATCGCCATCGGCCTGGCAACGCTGCTCTCATTCCGGATCTTTGGCGGAAAGGCGCCGGCTCAGCTTGAGGAGTGGACCTCCGCTCGCCTTCCTGCCGCAGTCAAGCTCTGGGCCGACCACTACGGAAGAGAGGCGATCCTGGCGGACTTTCCCGGTACAAAGTTGTACCTGCTGCTGCAGGACGAGTTGCGAGGCAACGATGAATCGTGGAAACAGACAAAGCGCAACAAACTGATACCCTCGCGCCTTGCTCCACGGATCGTGAGCGTAAGCACGAATGACACCGCGTGGAAGCGCATGCGGAGCGAGCTATTCCAGCTACGGTTCCTCTTGTTTCGCTTGCGTTTCCACGTCGTCGAAGGATTGCACTACCTGATTGAGGCTGCTCGCTGGAAACGCAGGCTCGCTGCTTTGCCCAGCTACAGGCCCAATTTGATTGTTGATTGAATGATGACTATGAAGACACGACCCACAACCCGATTCACCCACCTTTCCTTGAGAGTTGTGGCACTGCTTGCGCTGTGTGGCTCCTTGCTCGCCCAACAGATAGCGCCGCCGGTTACTTCCCCATTGTCCCCAACCACGGATACAACTTCTTCCGATTCTGATGTAAGCAGCTCCTCTGCTTCGCAACTTAACCAGCGCAGTTCGCTGACAGCTTCGCAGATCACTTCGATCTTGCAGCAAAGACCTGAGCTGGTGGTAGAACTCAAGTCCGTGGTGGCCGATCAGCTGCAACAGCAGGGCATCCAGACACAGGCCGACTCCATCTCGGATGAGATGCTGCTCAGCCAGATCTCGACCAACGCTCAATTGCGAGCCAGCATAACTGTCTGGCTCCGCGCCCGCGGCTATGTTTCAGCGGCCGAGATGGATCACCTGCTCTCGAGCGCCGGCTCCGAGGATGACACTGGGCAGTCGCCCTTCGCGTCATCCTCGTCGTCTCTGTCTTCGTCGCTCCCGTCGAGGACGTCTCTCGACGCTCTGGCTCTGTCTGGAGGCGACCGCACACAGGGGGCCTCGGTGTCCGCCAACGGCCTGCCTCTTGCAGGCGAAGACGGCGATTCGGTCATGCGCACAAGAGGACTGGGAACCTCGACACGGCGATCGGTCACGCCACCCGACACCAAGCCACGAAGTGTTACCGACGAACCCGAAACCCTCCATCTACCCGCGCCCTACAATCTGCGCTCTCTTCGTGATCTCTACACCCAGGTCCCGCCAGACACCACCAAGCTCAAACGTTTCGGCTCCGAGGTCTTCGTCAACCGTGACGATCCGGCGCATGGGGGACTGGGAAACCGCACCCTGCCGGTCGACCTTCCTATCGGTCCAGACTATGTACTCGGCACGGGTGACGGCCTCACCATCAATCTCTGGGGAGGGATCTCACAAAACATTGCCCGCGTCATCGATCGTGAGGGTAAGATCGCACTCCCGGAAGCGGGGTCTCTGGTTGTCGCGGGACTCACCCTGCAGCAGGCCCGGTCCACCATCGAAAACGCGCTCAAGCAGCAATACCACAACGCCCAGGTGGATGTGACCATTGCCCGCCTGCGCACGGTACGGGTCTATGTCGTCGGCGACGTGCAGCGGCCTGGGGCGTACGACCTCAGTTCCCTCTCCACCCCGCTCAACGCCATTTATCAGGCCGGCGGACCGACCAGTGTCGGGTCGCTGCGCATCGTGCGTCATTATCGCGGACAGCAACTGATACGAGAAGTCGACCTCTACAGCTTTTTGCTGAACGGCGTGCGTATGGATGACGAGCGTCTGCAAGCCGGCGATACACTGTTGATCCCTCCCGCCGGCCCGCAGGTTGCCATCTTCGGCATGGTCAAGCGGCCCGCGATTTATGAACTGAAAGGTAGCTCGACACTGAAAGAGGTGCTGGACGACGCCGGCGGAGCTACCGTCGCCGCGGCACTCGACCACATCACGATTGAGCGCATCGACCCCAACAAGCAACGCGAGACGGTGACGCTGGAGTCCAAGCCATCCGACACGGCCCAATCTGGCCAGGTCAGATTCAGGCTCAGATTGCCACCTTCGCTGTGAAGGATGGCGATCGTATCCACGTCGCGCCCATTCTTCCCTACAGCGAGCGCGCTATCTATGTGGAGGGCCATGTCGTGCGTCCGGGCAAGTTTCCCTTCCGCGACGGCATGCAGCTGAGCGACGTCCTTCGTTCCTATCAGGACTTGCTGCCGGAGCCCGCGGCGAAAGGCGATCTGGTGCGCCTGGTTGCCCCCGACTTTCATCCGGAAACGATTCAGTTCGACGTGGCCGACGCCTTGATCGGCAATATGATCCTTCCTCTGCAGCCGTTCGACACCATCCGCATCCTCGGCCGCTATGAAGTCGATGCGCCCCAGGTCAGCATCCGTGGCGAAGTCCTGCGCCCTGGCACGTACGCGCTTACCCACGATATGACGCCCATGAAGCTGGTGAACATGGCGGGCGGCTTCAAACGCGATGCACTGCTCAGCAGCGCTGACCTGGCGAGTTACACCGTACAGAATGGCGAAAAGGTCATCAGCCAACGCGCGTCGATTCAAATCCGCTCGGAAGAGTTTGACACGGTCCACGTCAAGCCGGGTGACATTCTCACCATCCATCAGCTCTCTGGATGGAACGATATCGGTGCGTCCGTCATTCTCGAGGGCGAGGTGACATACCCCGGCAGCTATGGGTTGCAGGAGGGTGAACGTCTTAGCTCCGTTCTGCGCCGCGCCGGCGGCCTGCGTGACACGGCCTACCCCAGCGGGGCCATCTTGATACGCAACCAGGTAAAGGAATTAGAGGAGAAAACCAAAAGCGAACTCATTCGCCAGATCGAGACCTCTTCGGCATCAGCACACCTGGGTGCCAATTTGGGCAGTGGTCAGGAGCAGGCCGCACTGGCGCAGGCTGCGACGCAGCAGCAGGCCGAGGTTCTGCAGCACTTGAAGACCCAGCCGGCGAGCGGACGACTCGTCATTCACATCAGCGCTGATATCAATAGCTGGGCCAATACGCCTGCCGACATCGAGATGCATACCGGCGATGTGCTGACCCTTCCCAAACGTCCTGGATTTGTGCTGGTGAGCGGGCAAGTCTATAACGCCTCCGCCCTCACCTACGTTCCCGGTAAAGAAGCAGGCTGGTATCTCCGCCGCGCGGGTGGAACCAACGAGGTTGCGAATCGCAAAGAGATCCTGGTCATCCGCGCAAACGGTTCCGTGATTGGAAGACGATCCGGAGAATGGTACGGCCCCGACGTTCTCTCCACGCGCCTCGAGCCCGGCGACGTGATTGTCGTTCCGCAGAAGATTATCGGCGGGTCTCTCTTCTGGAAAAATCTGCTTACGATTGCGCAGATCTCTTCCTCCATTGCCTTCACGGCCGGAATCGCCGGGGTCCTGTAGGTTCACGATGCGAAGGTCAGCGATGCTTCTGTTGGCGCCACTCATGTTCACGCATAGCTACGCCCAGGCACAGCTGGCCGGAGATAGAGACGCAAGTTGCGAAACCTCCAACATGGCATCGACCTACGTTCCGATCGAAAGCTGGATCTACCCCGCGATCGAGAGGCTGGCAATGGCCGGATACGTTCAGACTGCCTTCGCAGGGCTGCGCCCCTGGACGCGAATGGAAAGTGCGCGGCTGGTCGCCGAGGCCCAGGAGGCACGGGACGATCAACAAATCGATTATCAGAATATGGTCGACTCGGATAAAGCGGTTGAGGAACAAATGGATGTACTGGTCAAGAACCTGGCGGGTGAGTTTGCTGGAGAGCTCCGTCAGCGGGACGGAGAGTGCAATCGCCAGGCGGCGATCGACTCCATTGACTGGCGTAGCAGAGCAATCGCCGGCGCTCCGCTTACGGACGGCTACCACTTTGCCCAGACCCTCACCAACGATTATGGGCGGCCCTACGGGAACGGATCGAATATCTACACTGGCATCTCTGGCCGCGCTGCTTTCGGCTCTTTTGCGTCGTACGTGCGGGTGGAGTTGCAACGAACCGCACCCGGGGTACTGACTCCGGCTTCAGCAGATGCCGCCATCGCAGCAGCCGACTTTACTCCCACGGCCGCGGCGGGTCCAGTCTCTGGTTTCAGTCGCGGACGCGTCCTCGAGGCGTATGCCTCGTACACCTTTCACAACAATCAACTCTCCTTCGGGAAGCAGGCGTTGTGGTGGGGGCCGGGCGAAGGGGGCCCGCTCCTCTTCAGCAACAATGCAGAGCCCATCACCATGCTCCGCTACGATCGGGTGTCCCCGTTCGAGCTGCCTGGGTTTGGCCGGCTGCTCGGCCCGATACGTGTCCAGCTTTTCCTGGGTCGACTCTCCGCACAGCAGTTCGTACATGTCGGAAGTCAGACCCTGGGACAGACAGGGGTTGGGCTCAACAACCAGCCCTTCATCAACGGTCAGAAGGTTTCCTTCAAGCCCAGTCCAAATCTCGAATTCAGCCTCTCGCGCACGGCGATTTTCGCGGGCGCCGGCGTTGGCTTCACGACAAACAGCTTTCTGCGAAGCTTATTTTCTACCGGCAACTCCACTGGCACCAACGATCCGGGCGATCGACGGTCTGCCGTTGACGTTCAATACACGGTTCCAAAGACTCCACAATTTGCTGAAGCTGTATGTGGACACGTTCACCGACGACGAGCTCTTTCCCCTTGCCTATCCCACGCACAGCGCGTGGTCGCCAGGATTTTATGTTGCTCGCCTGCCGCATCTCCCGCACATGGACTTTCGCGCGGAAGGATATCTGACGCCCCGTCGAACTTTTCCCGGCTTCTATTACTTCAATGTCCATTACCTTAGCGGCTACACCAACGACCGGCAGATCCTGGGCAACTGGATAGGACGCGAGTCGAACGGATATCAGCTATGGAGTCACTGGTGGCTCTCGCCTCGCAGTTCCGTGCAGGTGAGCGCGCGCCATCAAACTGCCAGTGATGCCTTTCTTCGTGGCGGCTCTCTGCGCGACGTGAATGTGGGCGCAGATATTGCCCTAACCCCACACTGGCAGCTGGAAACCGCGGTGCAACAGGAACGGTGGAGTTTTCCGCTCCTTTCCGCTACGGCAAAAAATAATCTGACCACGACCATCCAGCTCTCCTTCCACCCGAAAGCAGGAGGATTCTAGTGGCCACCGCCGAGATCATCTCCACCAAAGCGCAACCCATGGCGAATTGGCTCAGAAATGCCAACCTGCTTTGGGATCACCGCCGCCTGTTGGCCAAGGTAACCGCTATTGCTCTTATCCTGAGCGCTGCCATCGCCTTCCTTACTCCGAAGCGCTATGAGTCTGTCGCGCGGCTCATGCCTCCGGAACAGCCCTCTTCCGGCGCTGCGATGCTCGCGGCGCTCGCCGGCCATTCATTGGGCGGATTGGCTGGACTCGGCAATCTCGCCGGGATGTTGGGCGGAAGAACTTCGAGTGCCCTGTTTATCGATCTTCTGCATAGCCGCACCATCAGTGACCACATCATTGACCGCTTTAACCTGCAACAGGTTTACAAGAAGCGCTATCGCATCGATACCGTTAAATATCTGGGCCACCATACAACCGTGGTGGATGACAAGAAGAGCGGCGTCATCACCATTACGTTCAGCGATACTGACCGCCGACGGGCCCAGGCAATCACGCAGGCCTATCTCGATGAGCTGAATAGCATGGTGACCCACGCCAACACCTCGTCGGCGCGGCGCGAACGCGAGTTCATCGAAAAACGCCTGGTGAGCGTACAAGCGGAACTACAGAGTGCGGAGAAAGCTCTCAGCCAGTTTTCCAGCAGCAACGTCACGCTCGACATCAAGGAGCAGACTCACGCCATGGTAGACGCGGCCGCCAGGTTGCAGGGCGAACTGATCGTGGGTCAGTCGGAGCTCGATTCGTTGCAACAAATTTACGGCGACGGCAATGTGCGCGTGCGCGCTGCGCGTGCGCGAATCGGCGTCTTGAAGAGCGAGCTTGCGAAGATGAGCGGCAGCGCTTCTTCGGATGGATCCAGTCAGAGCGGCGAAGCAAGCTCAGAGTTATACCCCTCCCTTCGCCAGCTGCCGCGGCTCGCCGTTCCCTACGCTGACCTCTACCGTCGCGTGCGTATCCAGGAAACCGTTTTCGAACTTTTGTCCCAGCAATATGAGATGGCGCGGATCGAAGAGGCCAAAGACACTCCAGTGGTCGCGGTGATCGACCAGCCGCTGGTCGCGGAGAGAAAGTCCTTTCCTCCGCGTCTGCTCGTCATTCTTCTCCTGACCATGCTGGCCGCAGGAACGACGTGCTTCTACATCGTTCTTCGCTCCATGTGGGAGCACGTAGCGGCAGGCGATCCGCGTAAGGTACTGGCGCAGGATATTGCAGATAGCGTGCGGCAGACAGCTGGAGCATCGCCTTCGACGAAGGGTTGGTGGCGCATGAGAGCTCATCTCTCGAACGCTGCCTACGGAGTGCTGGATTACGCAGCCTATCCCATAGCCATGATCCTCTCCGCTCCGGCATTGCTGAAGCACCTGGGAGTAGAACAGTACGGCATTTGGATCGTGATCACGGCAGCGCTGAATACCGGCGGAATCATCGCGTCGGGCTTTGGCGACGCCAACATTCAATACATCGCCGGCGCCAGAAGTCAGGGCGATGCGGATCTGTTGTTGCGCGCGGTGCGGAGCATGCTCGGCATCAACCTCCTGCTCGGCGGAGCGCTTGCGCTCATTTCGTGGATGCTGGCGCCGCTGGCAGTCGGCCACCTGGTAGGCTCCGCCGAGGGACTGGCAGCACCCTGCCTCCTGGGACTGCGGATTGCCAGCGTTCTCATGCTGGTGCGGGCCATCGAAACTGTTTGCGTGAGCACGCAGAGAGCGTTCGAGCGATATGGGGCTGCCATTCGTATCAGCCTCTTCGCCCGGATCATTACCGTGGCAGCGGCCGTGGTATTGAGCATCTACGGATATGGCGTCGCCGGCATCATGGAGGCAACAGCTTGCTTCCTGGTGCTTGGCACCCTGGCTCAGCTGATTCGCCTGCAGCGATTCCTGGGAGCGGCCTCGCTCTTTCCGTCGTTCGATCGTCACGCCACGACTGCTCTCTTCCAATTTGGAGCGTTTAGTTGGCTGCTGGCCGTCGCGAGCGTCGTCTTTACCCAGGCGGACCGGTTGCTTCTCGGCGTCTCACTGGGCGCCACGACGGTCACAGCGTACGCGTTGTGTGTGCAGATGGCCCAGCCGGTCTATGGCTTCGCGGCCTCCGGTCTGCATTTTCTTTTTCCTTATCTTGCGGCTCGCAATGCAGTCTCTCGTCCGGCAGCCATCAGAAAAGCCGTACTGGTGGCCTTCTCTGTCAATCTTCTGGTCGTCGCCATCGGAGCCGGCGTGCTACTGCTGTTCGGCCGGGCGGTGCTCAATGCCTGGGTTGGCTCCTCGGTCGCTCAAAGTGCAGCCGGAATACTGGCCCCGATCACCTGGAGCTTCGCGTTTCTGGGACTGAGCGTCACCGGCTACTACGCATTGCTCGCGCTGGGCCGTGTCCATATGGTCACTGCGCTGAATATCACCGGAGGCATCGCCATGCTGCTGCTCATGGCCTGCCTTCTACCCTTGCAGGGCGTTCATGGAATCGCGATGGCCCGTCTATCCTACGGGCTCATCGCGTTGCTGATGTACGTCCCGCTAGCCCGTGCGCTGGGGGGCGCACGGGCGCCATCTTTATCCGCGGCGGACATTCGCCCAGTCTGTGAGGATGTATGAGCAGCCTGGCCATCACCCATGTCCAAACGCGGAGCGAGTCCTCGAGCCTCATGGCTGCGACCGTGGGCTTCTACTTTGCGTCCCGCTACAGCACAGAGTACTTGTTCTTTCAGTCAAACCCTCGTGCGGGTGCGGGGTTCAGCGTTGCTTTGAATCTTCTGTTTTTCACGGCCGTTCTATTTCATTCACTAGGACCCGCGCCCAACACCTTGCGTTCGACGGTGAATGTGCCGTGCTTCCGCTCGATCAGCGCCTTTTTCCTGTTCTCTCTTCTTAGCCTGGTCTGGAGCGCAACCATCTCTGTACCCGTCGCTTTCGCTTACTGGTGCTGCATAGCGGCTGACCTTGCGATGGTGGTGCTGCTGCTTCGTACCGGGCCGGTCGACCTCATGTCGTATTCGCTCATGAAGGGATATGTATGGGGAGCGGGCTTCATCGCGGTCATCATTTGGGCTTCTCCCACGATGCAGGATCTCCGCCCGGGGAATGACGACTTCTTCAGTCCCAATGCGATCGCATTAATCTGCGCTCTTGGTGTATTTCTGGCCCAGTTTCTGGGCCGATCCAATCGGTCCTGGAACGTCGTAGCCATTTTTCTCGCCATTACGTTACTACGCACTCTGAGCAAAACCACGATTATTGCGTTTACCGCCGGCGAAGCACTTTTGCTCTTCCGCGATTCTGCGATCACCCGCCGCAAACTGCTCGCGATCGTATTTGGTGCGTGTGCGGTCGTTGCTGCCTTCTGGAGGCTCATTCAAGCCTATTTTGAGGTTTACACCACCACCGGCAACCAGGCGGAGACACTCACCGGGCGGGTCGGCGTCTGGGACTATGTGCTCGAGAGATCACTCGAGCAGCCCTGGATCGGGCACGGCTTTCACTCGTTTCGCAATGTCATACCAAACTTCGGCCCCTTCGAGCCCTGGCACGCTCACAATGAGCTGCTGCAGCTCTTCTATGCCTATGGAGCCGTGGGAATACTTCTCTTCTTCATGGTTTACGGAAGTTTCTACCTGCAGATCCGGCGCCTTCGGTTGTCCTCCTACAAAGCCTTTTTTTATGGAGTTCTTCTCTTCATCGTCATACGGGGCCTGGGCGATACCGATCGATTTGAACTTACGCTGCCGTTCGGGTTTGTTTTTCTATTCAGCTCGCTAATGATGCACCTTAACCCGCATCAACTCGAATCGCTCGAGTTGAGTACGCCGATAAAGGACGGCCAATCATGAAGATCGTCATCGCAGTAGCCGGTTCCTCCGGGCACCTCTCGGGAGTCACTCGTCATGCGGCTAATCTCGCCCGATGCCTGCTCTCGCGCGGCGATGTAACGGCCATCCATGTGGTGGCTGCTGAATGTCAGTGGGATGCTCTGGACTCAGCCTTGCCGCATAATGACGCCAGGCTCCACCTTCACGAGATATCGATTGGCAACGACGCGATCAGCCGCAATCTCTGGTACTACAACCATCTGCCCGCGATCGTGCGCCGGCTCAAGGCTGATATCGTGCACTTCGCGTATCCTGCTCCGATCAATCGGCGAGCGCTCGGCTGCCCCGCCGTCGTTACTCTTCATGACCTGTACCCATACGATATTCCGTCGAACTTTGGCTTCCCCAAGGTTCTGTTCAACCGCGTGATCCTGCAACAGTGCCTGCGTGCGGCTGACAAAATCACTTGCGTTTCCGAAACCACATTCCGCCGTCTCTCTTTTTATGCTCCCCGGCTTGCAGCTCGCCGTGCCGTCACCATCTATAACTGCGTCGATGCCGGGCCGGCGGTCGCCGCTGCCAGTCCTATCCCGGCATGGTATGGTCAACCGTTTCTCCTCTGTGTAGCCCAGCACCGCAGGAACAAGAACATAGTGCTTGCTCTGCGGGTCTTCCGGCGCCTGCTGCTGGAAAAGGAGATCAATCCGGCTTCCCTGCTGGTGGTGATCGGTATCGAAGGTCCGGAGACGGAAAACATTCATCGAACCATCAGGGAACTGAACCTGGAGCGCCAGATCGTCTTCCTTCGCGGAATCTCTGACGGCGAGTTGCAATGGTGCTACAAGAATTGCGAATTGTTGCTGGCGCCTTCTCTGATCGAAGGCTTTGGCCTGCCCGTTGTCGAGGCCATGTTTCACCATTGCCGCGTTGTTTGCTCCGATATTCCGGCATTTCGTGAAGTAGGTGGATCCTACTGCCACTATGTTCCTCTCGAACCATCCCCAGAGGACGCATTCGTCCGCGCAACGCGGGAAGCTCTCTCCACACTGAGATTCCGCACACCGACCATTGATCGTTACTCCAGCGATCGCATTGCAAAACAGTACTTCGATCTCTATCGGGAGTTGTGCCATACAGGCGCCGCAGTAGAAACCATCGGCCACCGTGCCCTGGCCCGTACTTTGGAAGGAAGCGGATCATGAAAAGTCAGAGCGCAAGTCTGCCATCGCACACTCTTCCCGGCGACCTGGGTGATAAGCGGTTACTACTGGAGTGTCTTCTTCAGGACCCTAAGCGCTCGTGGATGCACTACCTCGACGGACAGCAGGCTCTGCGTGTAGATGTCCTGCTGCATCTGGGCAAGCTAAGTCTTCCCCGGGAAGGGTTCCCGCATTCCCCGCGCGGCAAAGCATAATGCAGAGGCGCGTGATCGCAGGTACAGTCCTCGTACTGCTCGGCTGCTACCTGTTCGGGCACACCGTGCCGCGCGCCTGGCGCTCACTCAATACTGATTTCCCCGATTATTATCTGGCAGCGAGACTCACGCGCGAGGGTGTGGATCCTTCGCGCGCCTACGAGTGGATCTGGCTGCAGCGAGAAAAAGACCACCGCAATATCGATCAGCGCGTGATTGGGCTGGTGCCCATTACACCCTTTTCCACTCTGGCGATGTGGCCTTTGACCGGCTTGCCTCCGTTGGCTGCAAAACACGCATGGCTACTCTTCAATATCGCTCTTCTTTTTCCCATTGTCTGGTTGATGAGCGGAGTCAGCGGCCTATCCCTACTGCAGGCGGGGTGTCTGCTCGGACTTTCCTTCCCCTTGCATCGTAACCTTCTCTATGGCCAGTACTACATCGTTCTGCTTGGCATTCTGACCGCTGCTTTTTGGGCCATACAACGGCAACGGAACCGCATGGCCGGATCTCTGGTCGCCCTGGGCGTTGCAGTCAAGATTTTTCCTGTCATCCTGGCACTGCACTTTGTCAGGAAAAAGAACTGGGAAGCACTCCTGGCGGGTCTGTTCACCGGCATCCTTTGCCTGCTGATCTCTATCTCGGTCTTTGGCTGGAGTCTTCACCGAACGTATTTACTTCAGGTCCTGCCCTGGACGCTGCGGGGTGAGGTGCTCGATCCTTATAACCTGGCCAGCTCTTCCCTCTCCACCCTGCTTCACCGCCTTTTCATCTTCGAGCCGCAGTGGAATCCTCATCCCGCGTTGTATGCGCCATGGCTTTTCGCCGTTCTGCACCCCGCGTTTCAGTTGGCTTTGTTGTTGCCGGCATTACTTTGGATCGACCCTGGCAAATCGTCACCCGGTCGCATTTCACTCGAATGGTCAGCGCTCCTGGTGGCGACTCTCACGCTTACGCCGTTGCCCGCCTCCTACCACTTCACGGTTCTGGTTTTGCCGGTGGCGATTCTTTGCGGGCGTCTCATGCAGGAGCGGCGTATTGCTCTGCTCGTCACTGTGATTGCGCTTTATCTCGCGGTGGGGTATCCGGGATGGAACGTGGGGCCGACGGATGGGTGGCACGCTATCCTCCACGTAAAACGTTTGTACGCGCTGATCCTGTTAACGGCCGTAGCCATCTACTTGATCAAGACCGGCGCCCGGTTGCAACCGTCAAAGTGGTGGTTTGCTGGGGCCGCGGCCGTCCTCGTGATCAGTATTGCCGGTGGCCTGAAGCATCAGCAGGGCCTGTTTGACGATCATTCCTACCGGCTTCCCATCGGAGGACAGATGCTTCTGGCGGCGCAACCGGTTCCGCGAGAAAGCCAGGTGGAGGCCATCGCGCTACTGCGGGACGGATACCGCAGGAGCACGATCGAGGGTGATTCCGTCATTGCCAATGCGGGCGGCGACCAGGATGAGCTATCACTGACAGCCGGCGGCGATCAGTTGTGGACGGAAACGGTGGGACTCCATTCCGTCCTCGCATCTTCATCCGGGTCGGAGCCATCCATCCTCGACGCCGAATCTCCGGCCTCGCTCGCGCACGGAGCTATGCTCGCCTTTTTGCGCCAGATGAACGGGCGTAAACAACTCTTCGTGCGCGATCTCGCTCGTCCAGGACAACCAGATCAGCAACTCACCACGGCAACGTCTCCCTGGAACGTGGAAGAAATCGCTGTTTCGCCCGGCAAATCGCTCATTGTTTCGGCCACAAAAGACCAGGGTGCGTCCAGGCTCTACGAGGTGCACGGTCTCGACCAATTGGAGGTGATCCCTGCCGGCGAAGCGCGCTATCCGGCAATCTCCCCAGATGGCCGCTGGCTTGCCTTCAGCAGCTTTCGTTCAGGTTATTGGAACCTCTCCTTGCGCGACCTGAGGACCGGCGCGACCCGCCGTCTTACGAGCGTAGCTTGCGATCAAACTGCGCCTGCCTGGCTGCCCGATTCCAAAACGCTCCTTTATGCCAGCGACTGTGGGCGCGCCCTTGGCTTTACCGTCATTTGCAAACGACGCTTTCTCCCCTGATCACGAAGCCTTCACGAAAAGCGACGAATGCTTAACCCATGGACGGGTATCCCATGTTCGCCCAACCTGTCCCGGCGTCCGTGGAGCGTAAGGAAAGACGGGGCGCAGCGCCATAAGCGCTCACCTAAGTTGGGATGTGTTTTTTCGAACCCCCCGCACAATCGTCACCCTGCCTGCCCCGGCATGCCGTGGGAGCGAAGCGCCTCACTCAGAGGTTGTGACTTTCTATGTTTGCGGCCGGAAAGCTCCAAATAGCATCTGCGAATAAGCATCGCCGAGGTCCTTCGGCTTCGCGCTATGAACCCTTCTTTATGCGACAGATCTGCGAGGCGCTTCGCTCAGGATGACGGTTTTGTGGAGGAGTTTGAAAACTCTCGTTGGGTGCGCGAAACACCGAAAGATCGAAAAAGTCACAGGCTCTCCAGGATGACAATGGGGAGGGCGGCGCTTCCAGCTGGGATTGGTTGCTGGTGAAGCGAACTGCAGGTCCCTCCCCTGCCCCAGATTTCCTGTCAAGAGTTGCGGCTTCGATCAACTGCATGTGGTTCTCTTTAAGGAGAACCACATAAGCGGTCGCTGGCAAGAGCTGTGAAGTAGGAAATCCGGGTACGGTCGGGATGACAGATAGGAGAGGGTGGTTGCAGGGAGAGAACAGTTGCCGAGGGACAAGCCGGTTGTGGGGCGGGAGGCCTTTCCATCGATAGAAAGTCACAGCCTCTCAGAATGACGGTTTTGCCGAGGGTTTGAAGCACATCTGGTGAGAGGTGCGAAAAGTCACAGGCTCTCCCAGGATGACAATGGGGAGGGCGGCGCTTCCAGCTGGGATTGGTTGCTGGTGAAGCGAACTGCAGGTCCCTCCGCTGCGGTCGGGATGACAAATAGGAGAGGGTGGTTGCAGGGAGAGAACAGTTACCCGGGGACAAGCCGGTTGTGGGGCCGGAACCTTTCCACTCATAAAAAGTCACAGCCTCTCAGGATGACGGTTTTGCTAAGGGGTTGAAAACATCTGGTTGGGGGGCGAAAAACACGAAACGAATCGAAAAAGTCACAACCAGGGCAGTTGGCGGACCGACTGAAAGCATTGGAAAAACATCGTTCGCGGCCCATGTACGCCACGGCGAACATGGGGCACCCATCCTGATATTCAGACTTCCTACGCGTGGGGGAAATCATGACGAAACGTCGACAATTCGGTGACAATCGGCCTTCGCACTTTGCCTAGACTCGGAGATATCGGAACAGGAATCCCCTCCTCGGCCGCCCGATGAAGCGCTGCCACTGTTACGCAAACGCGAAGAGTCGGGGCCGCAAAATAAAGTCTTGATTGCCTGGGCAATCGAAAAGATCGAGGTGCTTCGATTTCAGCCATGGACAAACTGATCAATTTTCCCTCGCCGAGCTCGTTCCGCAGCTATCCCGCGCTACTCCGGGAGGTTCTTGCGCCATCTGCAGCTGATAATGAAGGAGAAGTCACGGTGCCCCAGGCTTTGGAGAAAGAAACATCCTCGATCGAAGACCCCCTCTTGTGCAATGTGGAACTGCCGTTGCGAGAGGTCTTTTATCCGCTCGGCTTCGCCTTCGAGATCGTCACCAACCGCCAGGCAGTTTTGGACGCTGCCAACGAGAGTTGGCGGCATTCCCGGCCACGCGATGCCGGTCCGGTGTTGCAACTGCGCATCGGCGTTACACCCGGTATCTCAGGAACCTGTCCGCCCACGCCTGTGGCCCGCGGTCAACAGCATTTGATCTCCATGATTGCAGATGCGCAGAACCATGCGATTTGCGATCTCAATGCAGGTTTCGCCTTCGCCTGGCTTACCGAGGACGCACTACAGAATCGCAGCTATGCCCGCTACCACTTTCTTGAGGCGGTCGCTCTTGTCCTCATCTCAACTACTTATGCAACGCCCATACACGCAGCCTGCGTAAGCCGGCACGGGCGCGGCATGTTGCTTTGCGGTCCATCCGGCACCGGCAAATCGACACTGGCGTACGCGTGCGCGCGCCGCGGATGGGTGTTTACCTCAGACGACGCCTCCTACCTTCGGCACCATGCGACTGATCTTCGCGTGGTCGGCAACTCGCACCAGGTACGTTTCCGGCCGTCCGCTAAAGATCTGTTTCCCGAGCTGCGAGGCCGAGGCATCACTCCTCGCGCCGAAGGCAAACCGTCTATCGAAGTTCCCACCGCTGAGCTGCCTGGAATCATCACCGCGGACGAAGCGCTGGTTCATCACATCATTCTTCTTACCCGGGTGCCTTCGCCATCCGCCGAACTGCGGCCTCTTCCCAGGGAAGCCGCCCAGCAGTACTTCCGGCAGTATCTTCAGCTCCCGGACAAGATTCAGAAGATGCAGTCGGAAGCAGCCAGGAGCTTCGCCACTGCCGATGTGTATGAACTTCGATACCAGGATCTGGACCAGGCGATCGATTGTCTCGATCAGCTGGCCCTCAATTCGGGCGAGCCCAGATGACGCGGCTGTCTCTGCAGTTTTTCCGCCGGTTGGCAGCCAAGGCGCCCCGGGGGCAATTCTGGCTTTTCTTCACCGCGGCACTGTTCTTCAACTTGGGCTTCTCCATCTTCTTTTTTCTCTTCAATGTCTACTTGCTCGGCTTTCGCTTTACCGAACGATCACTCGGCCTGATCGGGGGAACGATGGCCTTGGGCAGCATACTGGGGACCATCCCCGCCGGCATTTGCGCCCAGCGCCTCGGCTTGCGTCTCACGCTCGTAGGCGGACTGCTGTGCACCGTGGTTTTCACCGTGCTCCGCATTTGCATTCTTGCCCGGCCCGCGCAGTTAGCCCTCGCGCTCCTCACCGGCATGACTCTTTGTTCCTGGGCGGTCTGTCTCTCTCCTGCCATCGCCAGCCTCACGGGAGAGCGGGAGCGGCCATTCGCGTTCAGCCTCATGTTCTCCTCGGGCATCGGTGTTGCCGCCCTCGGCGCCCTGGCCGCCGGCCAACTGCCGGGCTGGCTCCGCCACCTTCCGCACCCGTTCAGTGCGAGCGAGGCCAGCCGGCTCACGCTCGAGTTTGCCTGCGGCACAGCGGCTCTCGCAATCGTTCCCCTACTCAGGCTGAACTTGCCCGGGGCGGCGCCGCGGGTGCGGCTCCCACGCCTTTCGCATCCCTTCCTGCGCCGATTTCTCCCGGCTATGGCGGTCTGGGCCCTGGTCACCGGATCCTTCCCGCCCTTCGCGAATGTGTATTTCGTCCACCACCTGGGCTTGTCCCTGCAAAAGATGGGCTTCGTGTTCTCGCTCGCACAGCTGGTTCAATTTCTCGCCGTTCTTTGCGCTCCCCTCCTGTTCAGACGCACTGGCCTGGTCAAAGGGGTCATTCTGACCCAATTAGCAACAGCTGCTGCCCTGGCATCGCTGGCCTTGATCCACCCAGGACCCCTTGGAGGGGCACCCGCAATCTGGATTTACCCCGTTTACATGGCGCTACAGTTCATGAACGAACCCGGCATCTACAGCCTGCTGATGGACCGGATTCCTCCCGGCGAACGAAGCGGCGCCTCGGCCTCTACCTTTTTTGTAAGTAACGCGTGCCAGGCTATGGCCTCTGCTTCCATGGGAGCGGCGATCGTACGCTTTGGTTATTCCGCGGCCCTGCTCGGGATCGCCGGGTTGGCGGTAGCCGCCACGCTTCTGTTTGCCAGGTTGTCAGGCTCGCAAGCCGCCTCTGCTCCGGACCCTTCCGGCTATCTCGAAGACCTGACGGCGATGCGGTTATGAGGCCCGCCAAAGCAGCGGTTAAAGGGGTTGTCACTTCTTTGTCATTTCGCCTTTTCAGTGTTCATTTTGCGCCTTCCTGAGGGACACTGTAAGGAGCGACTTTGCGGGATGATTGGCCCAGAACATGTCTTGAACCACGGAGTGAGTATGAGCTTGATTCTAGTTATTGAAGACGATCCAAGAATTCAGCGCGCGCTGCGACGACAATTTAGCGCGGAAGGGTACGACGTTCATATCGAAGGCGAAGGTCCCTCCGGCCTGGCCGCGTGCAAAAGCCTGCGTCCCGCAACCGTGGTGCTGGACCTGATGTTACCCGGACTTTCCGGGCGGGTTGTTTGCAAAGAAATAAAGGCGTGGTGCTCCGACATCCCGGTCATTGTCCTGAGCGCCGTCTCTGAGGTGGCGGACAAGGTCCTGTTGCTCGAGACCGGCGCTGATGACTACATGACCAAGCCCTTTAGCCCCCGCGAGCTCCTGGCGCGCGTTCAGGCTGCGATCCGGCGCACGCAAAAAAAAGTCAAGGAAGTGCCCGCCGGCTTCGGAGACGTCTCTGTCGACTTCCTCAAAATGGAGATCTACCGGTCGGGAACGCTTGTGCCCTTGACGGCGCATGAGTTTAAGCTGCTTCGCTACTTCCTCGATAATCCAGGCCGCGCCATTGCGCGTGAGGAACTCCTCAGCGATGTCTGGGGCATGAGTTTCCACCTCACCACCCGCACCGTCGACAACCAGATTCTCAAGCTCCGCCAGAAACTCGAAGCTGACCCCGCGAACCCGGTCCATTTCCGCACTGTTCATGGAATCGGATACAAATTCGTCCCGCAGGGATAGCCAATTTGTGCCGTGAAAGAGATAGTGATTCATGAAACAGTGGCGGATGCGGACAACTCTGATGTTTTCGCTCCTGGCGGTCTCGCTGGGGCTTACCGTCACCTGTCTGTTCATCATCCGCGTCACCGTTCAGCAGGAAATCAGCAAGAGTCTCCAGGCCGACCTGGACCATTCGCTCAGCACATTTCGCAACCTGGCAAATCAACGCAATCGCATGCTGGACCGGGAAGCGGCGCTACTGGCCGATCTGCCCAGCCTGAAGGCCCTGATGTCCACCCAGGACGCGCACACGATCCAGGATGCCAGCCAGGAATTTTGGGCCACCAGCGGGAGTGACTTCTTCGCTCTCACCACTCCTAACGGAGCCCTCCTCACCTATTCCAACCGTGGACCAAGGCTCAGTGATGCATCGGTCACCAGCGGGCTGCAGGCATGTATGGCCTCGTCGGAGGGGGCCTGCATGATCGCCTTCGGACAAAGCCTCTACGAGCTTTCCATTCAACCCCTCTACTTTGGACCGCCGGAAAATGGATCCTATCTTGGCTATGTGATCATCGGTTACGCCATTGACCGGCAGGTTGCCGGTGAGGTCAGTGAGGCCGCCGCCGCGGATGTCATCTTTCTTGTCAACGGCGAAATGGCTGCTACTACGCTGCCCGCTACCCGGCTGAATGATCTTCGACTCCTCAGTCCGATTCTTATGGATGTGGGCGACGCCCCGCGCAAGATGCAATTGGGTGGAGAAGCCTACATTGCGGCCGCCGCCGCTCTCCCCGCTGCCGGTCAGGAGAGGATTCAAATCGTCGTGCTCAAGTCATATGACCGGGCCAGCGAATATCTGGGCCGCGTGAATCGATGGGTTCTGGCTCTGGGCGTGGCCACCCTGCTGCTGGGGCTGGTGCTGGCGGTTGCTATTTCCCGCTCCGTGACCCGTCCGCTGGAAACGCTGGTCGCCGGCACCCGCGCGCTGGGCCAGGGCGATTTCGACTATGAATTAAGAGTGGATGGCGCTGCGGAAGTCCGCGAGCTCGCCCTTGCCTTTGACAGAATGCGCGGTGAGCTCAAGCGCACGCATCGCGAGCTTATCGAGTCCGATCGCCTGGCCACCATCGGCAGAATGGCCAGCTCGGTATCGCACGATCTTCGCCACCACCTCTCGGCCATTTACGCCAACGCGGAATTCATGAGCCTGCCTAATACCGGCGCTGACGAACGAGCAGAGTTGCACCTCGAAGTGCAGGAAGCAGTGCAGAGCATGACAGACATGATCGAATCGCTGCTCCTTTTCAGCCAGACCGGTCAGATGCTCCATCTGCGGCGGGAGCAGATCGATGCATTGGTCGAACGCACTGCGCAGCAGGTGCGCCTGCACCCCGAATGCCGCGAGATTCAACTCTCGACGGAAATTCCCCACCCCGTCTATGCCTGGGTGGACAGCAAGAAGCTTGCCCGCGCTATTTACAACCTGCTCCTCAACGCGTGCCAATCGACCAAAAAGGGCCCGGGCGTGCACAAAGTGGTGGTAAGACTTTCCGAAGACAACGACAAAATTGAAATCAGAATTCGCGATACCGGACCGGGCGTAGCCGAATCCATTCGAGAGACCCTCTTCCAGCCTTTTGTGAGTGCCGGCAAGGAGAGTGGGGTAGGGCTTGGGCTTACGCTTGCGCAACACGTCGCGCAAGAGCATGGTGGGGAGGTACGGCTGGAGAAGTCCGTGCCCGGAGAAACCGTATTCACCGTATTGCTCTATAAGCAGGCGCTGGAAGCGTTCGGCCACATCAAGGCCGAGTCCGTTAAGGTCAACACGTTCCAGGAGTAGGAGCGAAATACCGCCGGTATCCTGAAACCAGGCGTGGCAGGAGCGCTATGAGACGATTGTCAGGTCAGCTGTCCACGGGTCCGAGATGTCGTCGTGAGGTTGTCATCTTGGCCTTTCCATTACTGTTGCTGGCATCTTTTACCCCCGTATCCTTCGCCCAGGCGGCTGACGGCACAACCGCCGCGGAACAGCAACGGGTGGCCGCCATTGAAACCAAGCTGAATGAACTGAACGACGCCCTCAGCCAAACCGAAAAGATGCTGGAGAAGTCGCGTGCTGAAATCCAGTCCCTGCATGCACAACTGGATGCTCTTCGCGCACAGGGTGCCGGCGCTTCAGCCAGTGTTCCGCCCCCGGACGCGCAGACTGCGCCCACTGACCACCCGCAAGAGCTGGAGGCGATGCGCGAGCAGCAGGACGCCATGCAGGCCGAAATCAAACAACATGATCAAAGCAAGGTGGAGACGTTTTCGAAGTATCCCCTGCGGCTCAGTGGGCTGATTCTGTTCAATGCCTTCTCCAATGCGGGCGTCGTGGACGATGCTGATCTGCCTACAATCGCTCTGGCCCGTTTTCCGGGAGCATCCCACGGCAGCTCGGGTGCAACTCTCAAGCAGACTATGTTGACTCTCGATGCCACCGGGCCGCGCATTGCGGGAGCCCGCAGTTCCGCGAATGTGAGCATCGATTTCTTTGGCGGTGTCTCCAGCAACAGCTTGGGCTACAGTGCTTCCACCGGCGTTGTGCGCATGCGGCAAAGCTGGGTTAGTCTCGATTGGTACAAGACCACGGCGCAGGCCGGCTACACCGTGCCATTCATCTCTCCCCTGTCGCCGACATCGTATGCGACCGTCGCACAACCTGGTTTGGCAGGCTCAGGTAATCTTTGGACCTGGTCACCTCAGGTTCAAGTTGAGCAGCGTATTCCGTTCAGCGAGCAACGCAGGATTTCGCTCGAGGGTGGTCTTATCGATCCGCCGGCCTCTGGCTACACGGCCAATCAGCTCGACAGTCCGGTTGAGGCATCACGCCATCCGGGCTACGAAGGCAGAATTTCTTACAGTGCTGACGGCACCCGCAAGGGCGTACCCCGGCCGTTTGCACTGGGCGTGAGCGGATATTCCGCACATCAGTTCTACTCGAGTGCTACGCAGATCCACTCCTGGGCGGTGACTGGAGATTGGCAAATTCCGATTTTTCGATGGTTTGCGCTTACCGGCGAAGGCTATCGCGGCCGATCGCTCGGAGGGCTCGGCGGAGGAACTTATAAGGACATACTGACCGGACCTGATTACGTCACCGGCGTTATCCGTAGCACTGGTGTGGAAACCGCTGGAGGCTGGAGTCAGCTGAAGTTTATCCCCGGCTCGACCTTCCAGCTCAACGCTGCCTTCGGGCTCGATGATGCCTTCGCCAGTAACTTTGATGCGTTCGATTTCTCTCCCGCGACCAAAGCCCTGATTTCCAGCACGCGAAACAGTTCAATCGTAGCTAACTTGATCTACCGGCCTAAAAGCTATCTCATTCTTTCTCCTGAATACCGGCGGATCAAGACCTGGCCCTACATCGGCTCCGCCAACACCGCCAACATTTTCACCATAACTGCAGGATACGAATTCTGACTTCCAACAGCGAACACCAGCAGAACATGAAGCCAGCTCTTCCTATGTGCCGTCTCGCAATGGTGCTATGCTCTGTTGCCCTCACTCTCACCTTGAGAGCAGAGACCGTGGACCTCTCGGCTAACGTCAAGTTGACCAGGGGTCGAGGCGCCCAACATTCCGCGCAACGCTCATCGGGGGATGTCGTCGTCTGGCTAACGCCCATCCGCGAGACCGAAAACATCCCGGTTCCTCGCACACCACAACGCTACACGCTTGAGCAAAAAGATAAGCAGTTCACGCCGCATGTTCTCGTCGTACCGACCGGCAGCAGCGTAGACTTTCCCAACCTTGACCCCTTCTACCACAACGTCTTTTCTCTCTTTAATGGAAAACGCTTCGACCTCGGCCTCTACGAAGCTCATACGAACCGGGCGGTCCGGTTTGATCGTGATGGCGTTTCCTACATCTTCTGCAATATTCACCCCGAAATGGGGGCGGTCGTCATTTCGCTCAGCACACCCTACTTCGGGGTTTCCACCGCAACCGGCAATGTTGCGATTCACAACGTGCCGCCGGGAAGCTATCGGCTCAACATATGGGCTGAAAACGTGCCCGCGGACCGGCTCAATGCTTTGAGCCGGGTAGTCGAGGTCTCGCCGTCGAACACCCAGCTCGGCAACTTCGAACTACAGGCCAGCGGAGACATCATGACCCATCATCAAAACAAATTCGGCGAGAATTACAAGCCCGAGCCGAAAGATCCGTACTAGCTTGAGCTTTCGTCGGCCTTAGGGTTGTGTGAGAACGGCCACGCCTAAATCGGCTCCCGCGGGGACGGTTTGGCGCAGCAGTAGGCCTTTGTATTGCGCCAAGGGCACCCAGGATTTCATCCTGGGTAATTCTCGGCCGTCCCTAGCGGGACTGATCGTGCTCCTTGATCCTACCCAGCACTGCGTGCTGGGCTACTCTCGGCCGTCCCTACGGGACTGGGTTCCGTTCTTCCTGACATACACAGCATTGCGTACTGGGCAATTCTCGGCCGTCCCTAGCGGGACTGGATCGTGCTCCTTGATCCTACCCAGCACTCCATGCTGGGCTACTCTCGGCCGTCCTTACAGGACTGGTTCCGTTGGTTGACTTCAGTCTCATTGATCGTGTTCGCGATTTCTAAAGGCGCGCTTAATGGCGAAATACGCTGTTCGCAGGGGCAGGGCTGCGGTGAGTGTCGAGGTGGGCCCATCGACGTAGTTTGTTCGTACACTGGAGCAGCGAATGGATGGTCATGCCTCATAGCCAGATCTGTCTCTCGTACACTGGTGTTTGCAACGGCAGGGCGGCGGCCGAGTCATCCGCGATGAGTTCCGGGAGAGGCTCTCATCAGTATATGGCGGAATGACGCGTGCACATGGAACTGCCGGCTTTGGCAGTGGGCGGTACTGCGGATCACATCCATGTACGGATTTCTTTGCCGCGTACCATCTCCGTGGCCAAGGCGGTTCAGTTGTTGAAGTCATCGTCCTCGAAGTGTGTTCATGAGAGTTTTCCTGGAGTCAAGGGTTTCGCATGGCAGGAGGGCTATGGTGCGTTCTCCGTCGGAATTTCACAACGGGCGGTGACGGTCAGGTACATCGAGAGGCAAGAGGAACATCATCGGCGGTATACCTTCGCGGAGGAGATCAAAAAGTTCCTGAATGTGCATGGGATCAAGGGTAGGTTTGAGGGGTCCTGAGTCAGGACGCGCCTTTGAAAGTCCCGCTAGGGACGACCGAGAGTAGCCCAGCACGCAGTGCTGGGTAGGATCAAGGAGAACGATCCAGTCCCGTAGGGACGGCCGAGAATCGCCAGGATGAAATCCTGGGGCTCTTAATTGAAGTTAGCCACGACCTCGACTACCTGGTCAGCATGTTAGATTGGGATGCCAACGTGAAGCCGGAATTCGCCAAGTCGATGATCCGCTTCGGCGAAATGACTGAAGTCGAGGAATAAGCATGGTCAGGAAAGATCTTAACGTCGGGCTGGTTGGATATGGCTTTATGGGGCGCACCCACTCGAACGCATTTCTCCAGGCGCCTCGCTTTTTCGATTTGCCGTATCGTCCGGTTTTGAAAGCTGTCTGCGCGCGGAACGCTGACCGGGTGAGAGGCTTCGCCGAGAACTGGGGTTACCAGTCGATCGAAACCGATTGGCGGGTCCTGGTCCAGCGCAGCGACATCGATCTCGTCGACATCGCGAGCCCCAACGACACTCACGCGGAAATTGCAGTTGCCGCCGCAAAAGCGGGAAAGATGGTCCTATGCGAGAAGCCGCTGGGGCGCACGGCTGCAGAAGGCAAAACCATGCTCGACGCCGTCGAGTCTGCCAAGGTGCCCAACATGGTGTGGTACAACTACCGCCGTGTTCCGGCGCTGGTGCTGCTGAAGGAACTGTTGGACCAGGGGACCTTCGGCCGTATCTTTCACTATCGCTCGCAGTTCTTGCAGGATTGGACCATCTCTCAGGACCTGCCCCAGGGCGGCGAGGGGCTATGGCGTTTGGACGCATCCGTTTCCGGCAGCGGCGTCACCGGCGACCTGCTGGCGCATAACATCGACATGGCGCTCTGGCTGAATGGCCCCATCACCGAAGTAGCGGCGATGACGGAAACATTCATCAAGGAACGCAAGCACAGTCTCACCGGCAAAGTGCAGCCCGTTACCATCGACGATGCCAGCGCCTTCCTCGGCCGATTCAACAATGGATCCATGGCCTTGTTCGAAGCCACCCGCTATGCGCGCGGCCACAAAGCCCTCTTTACGCTGGAGATCAATGGAGAACGCGCTTCCGCCAGGTGGGACCTGCATGACCTCCATCGCCTGGAGTTCTTCGATTATCGCGACGAAGGACGTTTGCGCGGATGGAAGAGCATTCACATCACCGACAGCGACCACCCCTACATGAAGAACTGGTGGGTACCGGGTCTGCAGATAGGGTACGAGCACACCTTCATTCACCAGGTCGCTGATTTTCTCAAAGCCGCCGGTGAGGGCAGCCGCTTTTCCCCCGATTTCCGGGATGGTCTCGCGGCTGATCATGTAACCGATACAGTCCTGAAGTCCGCCGCCAGCAGGAAATGGGAAACCGTGCCGCTTGGCTAGAAGCGCATATGCCAGATGGATTTGCGATTCCGTGTGGCTCAGGAAACAATCCTAAGAAAGAACGCCATGGCTTTACAAGACGAAATCCGCTCACGTGAGTTTTTGCTGGACCGCACTGGACGGCTCTCCCAGGTAGGCGGCATCTCCCACTTCACACATGCAGACGGCAAAGCCAAAGGGGTTTCTACCCTGCGCGTCCGCACCGCCACGGGCCTTGAATTCTGGGTCGTGCCCGACCGGGGGATGGATATTTTCGAGGCCACGTTTCAGGGAGTTTCGCTCTGTTGGCACTCTCCGACTGGCATGGTTCATCCGGCGTACTACTCGACTCGCGGCGCTGAATGGCTCAGGTCTTTTTCAGGAGGACTCCTGGCCACCTGTGGGCTGACCACCGCAGGCGCCCCCTCCGAGGATAACGGGGAAAGCCTGGGTGCCCATGGGTCCATCTCGAATACTCCGGCGGAAGGAGTCAGTTGGTCGGAGCGTTGGCAGGGCGACGACTGTCTACTGAGTGTCTCCGGCAAACTGCGCGAGGCTTCGGTGCATGGCCCCAACCTTTTGTTGGAACGCACCATCTCTACATCGCTCAGAAGCGAATCTTTTTCCCTGCACGATGTAGTCGAGAACCAGGGTGTTCGTGACTCTCCCTTGATGGTTCTTTACCACTTCAACTTTGGCTTTCCACTGCTGACAGAGCGCAGCGTGATTCATGCGCCTTCGCGCGCCCTCGAACCCGCTGACGATTGGGCCGCGCGCAGTAAGGAGACGTGGAATCGTTTTGAAGCGCCGCAAAAGGGAATAGCGGAGCGGGTCTATTTCCATCAGATGACGCCTGACCCTGCCGGCAACGTAACCGTGGTTCTGGTCAGTGACGGCGACTGTCCGGAGTTCGGCATAGCATTGAGCTACGACAGCAGCACTCTGCCCCGGTTTGTGCAATGGAAGATGACCGGGACAAACCATTTCGTCCTCGGCCTCGAACCCGCAAATTGCTGGACCCTCGGACGAAAGGCGGAGCGTGATCGCGGTACATTGCAGATGCTGTCGCCGGGGGAGCGGCGCGAATTCCGGCTGGAGTTGCGTGTACTCAACGGCGCGGAAGAGGTCTCCAAGGCGATCCGTAGTCAGGCTGGTCCCGGCGTCTAATGCCGGGGGACAGAATGCTCGCCCTGTACGGTCTCGCCCCTCGATTCACGTTCTGTTTATCGAACTTGCCCTAAAAAGGTACGAGGCCCAGGTTGATTCATGATTAAGGTGACCCCCCATCCCGCTTCTCTGACCATCGTTGCCGGTCTGCTGATGACAGCCATGGCATTCGCCCAGGCTCCCCAACCCGGGCCGCAGCGAAATATCGGCGAGCCCACAAAGCAACTGCCCAAATACATCCCCGGAGGGTTTGACCTTCCTAACGGGTGGCGCATCACACCGGCGGGCAAAGCCATCGCAACCATCGAAGACCTGGTGCTTAACCTTGTCGTCTCGCCCGATGGGCGGATCGTGGTTGCGTCTCATTCGGGCTATCTTCCCCACGGAATCGACGTCTTCGACGTCAAGAGCCAAAAGCAGATACAACACATCGAGTTGAAGACGACGTGGCTGGGCATGACCTGGTCTGCGGACGGGCACACCCTTTATGTTTCCGGCGGCAATGCCACGGGCGCAAAGAAAATCACGCAAAGCTCCGCACCCATTTACGAGTTCAGCTATAAGGATGGGCGCCTCAGCGAGCAGCCCACCGGTAGCCTGCTCGAGACCGTCGATCCATCGACCGTGTGGTGGTCGGGGGTCGCGTATCTGCCATCGCGACGGTGGCTTTATGCGGCAAATCGTGGCACAGGGCTCGGCCCCAGCAACGTCGTGGTCTTCGACCTCAAGACCCGCGCCATACTCGCCCGCATCCCGGTGGAAATCAACCCGTATCAGCTGGTGCTTACCCCTGACGGGAAAAGGCTGTTCGTCTCCAATTGGTCGAGCGAATCGGTGAGCGTCATCGACACCGCTACCAACAAGGTGATCCGCACGCTTCGCGTGGGTATGAACCCGAACGATATGAAGCTTTCCCTGGATGGCCGCCTGTTCGTTGCCTGCTCCAATGACAATACGGTCCATGTGATCGATACGCGGACGCTTCAGGTGATGGAACGCCTGTCGACGACGCTGACGCCCTTTGCCCCTGAGGGCTCTACACCCGACGCGCTTGAAATCGACGACGCGCATAAGCTGCTCTACATAGCGAACGCCGACAATAACTCTATCGCCGTTGCCCATATCGCAAACCGCGCCCATACCACCGTGGTTGGCTTCATTCCGACTGGCTGGTACCCTTCGGCCCTTGCCCTCGCCGATCATGACCGCACTCTTTTCATTGGCAATGCCAAGGGAGAGGAGGGACATCCAGACAGAAAGGGTCCAGGCAGTCCGCTGGCTTCCGAATTCAACGGCGACGAGACGGTGAAGACGCTGCAAAAGAGCAGTATTGAAGTGCTTCCGGTCGCCGATCTTCAGCAGAAGCTTCCTCAACTGACCAGACAGGTCATCGAAAACACGCCCTACAACGATTCTCTGCTCTCGGAAGCTCGTCCTCCGGCGTCGCCGACGATCATTCCTCGCGAGGTCGGTGTGTCGACGGAGATCAAGCACGTCATCTACATCATCAAGGAGAACCGCACGTACGATCAGGAGTTCGGAGATCTGGCTGGGGCCAACGGCGACCCGGCGCTCACCATCTTCGGCGAGAAGGTCACTCCGAATCAGCACGCACTGGCGAAGCAATACGTGATCCTCGACAACCTTTACTGTGATGGCGAAGTGAGCGTCGACGGACACTCCTGGTCGGACTCGGCCTACGCCACCGATTTCAACGAGCGTTACTGGCCGCCTACCTACGCCGGCCGCAGCAATGCGGAACGAACGCGCGCCTACATTCCTTCGGCTGGTCATCTGTGGGACGTCGCGCAGCGCAAAGGTCTCACCTATCGCTCCTACGGCGAATATGCAGTCCGGGCGAGTACAGGCACAGGCATGGATGCCGCGCCCGGCGTCAGCGGCCTGATCGGCCACGTCTCCGGGGATTACGGCGGATCTCGCAAACGCGACACCGGCAATATTGCCGTCTTTCTGCGCGAGTTCGCGGAATACGAGAAGAACTATGACAGCCCGGACCCCGAGAAACGGTTTCCCAACTTTGTGATCATGAGCATGCCCGAAGATCACACGCGAGGGACCGAGCCGGGCGCCTTCACCCCTCAGGCCATGGTCGCGAACAACGACTACGCCATTGGACAACTCGTCGACGCCGTGAGCCACAGCAAGTACTGGCCGAACACCGCGATCTTTATCATTGAAGATGATGCCCAGGATGGCCCGGACCACGTCGATGCCCGCCGCACAGTGGGCCTTGTGCTGAGCCCATACGTCAAGCGCGGCATCGTCGACAGCACGCTCTACTCCACCAGCTCTTTTGTGCGTTCGATCGAATTGCTGTTGGGTATGTCTCCCATGAGCCAGTACGACGCGGCGGCTATGCCGCTCTATGCATCGTTTGGCACGGTGGCGGACGTCTCGCCGTTCACGGTGATCCCGCCCATGATTGACGTGAACGCGAAAAATACCAACAAGTCGTATGGCGCGGAAGAGAGCAAGAGGATGGACTTCTCCGATGTCGATCGCGCTCCGATGCATGCTCTGAATGCCATCATCTGGAAAAGTATCAAGGGAGCGGATTCTCCGGTGCCGCCGCCTGTGCACCGTTTCCGGCCGTTGATCGATCCCAGCGAGGCGGCTGGAGATAAAGATTAAGTACCCAAAGTATCGCATTGGCGAACCTTTGAGCCAGCGCCCGAATATCCTCCACGGCATCGCCGTCAAGCGCCGGCGCTGATTTCCTGCTGGGCTAAGCGCAACAGGCGGGGAAGGACTTCTCTTTCCACGGGAAGGGCGTTGACTCCTGGCAGGTTCTCTTTGGCAAGATCGCTCAGGACATGGCCCGGCGGCATTTCAAGAAAGAGATTGCAGCCGAGTTCTCTGGCAACCGTGGTTGCATCGTGCCAACGGACACCGTGAGCAATATTGTTCGCGAGATCACTCGCGATGAGCTCCGGCGTCCGCATGGCTCGCGCGTTCACGTTGCCGATGTAGGTCAAGCGTGGTTTGCTCAATCGTAGCGACGAGAAACTGTGTTGCAGCAAATCCGCCACCGGCTGCAGCAATGAACAGTGCGACGGAACGGACACCTCCAGCCGCTCCGCCTTCCTCGCGCCCTCGCGGCGAGCCTGGTTAAGCGCGAGGTCCATGCCCGCATCTGAGCCGGCAATGACGGTCTGGAGGGGCGCGTTGATGTTGGCGAGAAATACCGGATCCTGCTCTGTTGTGACGGCCTGAAGGATGCTCAAAACCTTCGATTCGCGTAGTCCGATGATCGCAGAGAGACCGTAGCCGGTGGGATAGAGCTCCACCATTTTCTCTGCCCGTAGCTTCACCAATGCAACTGCGTCTTCCAACGGCAACACATCTGCAACCACGGCAGCGGCAAATGCTCCAACGGACAGGCCGCAGACTACGGAAGGCTGTGCACCCTGCGCGATGAGAGCTCTTGCTGTCGCTACACCCGAGGCGAGCAGCGCAAGCTGAACCGAAACGGAGGAGGTGAGCGCCTCCTGCGGAGTCCAGGCCTCGGACGTCGGAACCCAGGACCGAGCTTACTTCATCGAGTGTGCGTTCGACCTCAGGGTGGTCGAGGAGCTGATGAAGCATGCCTGCAGACTGTGAGCCCTGCCCGGGAAAGAGGAACGCGATGCTCATGCTTCCTCCTGCCATGGATCTTCTCCCAGCCGGCCACCGTCCGGGTAACGCAACAGAATCTTTGCAGAGGAGGCGGACACGTATTCCTCAAGGGCAAATCCGCACACCGGCGTTTCCACACGAACGTCGACCTTTGCTTCGAGCCCTTGAGTGCGGTCCAGCAGAGACCTGGCCTCCTCGACCGGAATTCTTTGCTGCGCTCGTATGACCAGGTCAAGATCGCTGGTCTCGGTCGTGACCTTGCGTTGACTCGCCAGTTCGAAACCGACGCTCCCTCCTGGTCCCCAGGGCAGCGCCAAGTCCGACCATCGCTCGCTCATTTTTTGTAGAGCTCTGAGTGCCGGCGTTCGATCTGCATTGCTTGATGTGCGGAGTAGCTCTTCAGGCCGCACGATCTCTCTCACCATGGTCTTTTCGCAGGAAGCAGCCCATCGTTCGCTTCTGTTTTCACCTCGCACGCCAACGGCGATGAGACCGGACACGGCTCGAGAACGGCGAACCACCACCCAGGGGCAAGCCAGCATCGTCTGTCTTACCCAGGATGGTTCTGCCACGCATTCCGAACTGAGGGATGCGTGATCGATTTGCAACAGATCGTGAACCAATGCCCGTTTCATGCTTCCTTCAACCGAGGTGATTCACAATTACGATCCACACGGGCAGCGTGGCCACGCTGACGATGTAGGAGGCGATGAGGCCCGAGCTCGCGAGTTGCGGACTTGAGCCAAAGGCCTTTCCGAACACGAGCCCGAAGAACCCGCAGGGGATGGCACAAATGAGAGTGACGTAACGTGTCTGCTCCATCGACAGGTGAAGCAGGATGGCGAGACCGAGAGCGAGTGCCGGCTGCAAGGCATTTTTCAGCAAGACCGGTATCAGCGTCTTTGCCCCGAATACGAACTTCTGGGCGGAAACAACCAGTCCAGTCAGCACCAACGCGGATCCGGCCGCCGCCGAAGCCAGCACGGTGAGAAATCGATCCAGGTAGGAAGGTATATGCAAGGCTGCGCAAGAGAAGACAATTCCCAACAGCGGCGCCCACACAATCGGCTTCTTCACAGCACGAGCCAGCCCAGGACCGACTTGACGAATGGAGAACACATCGCCGGAACCGTCCCTGTCCCCTTCAAGGAATGCCAGCGTGACCACGGAAATCGTGACAGAGCCGAGAGCAATCGAGGTGGCGACCGTGACCAGGGATTTCAGTCCAAAGACATCTGCGAGCAATGGCAAGCCTATTGCCGCAATGTTCGGAAAGCTGATGGTCAGCGCGAGCACCCCACTATCAGAGGCACGCAGCTTTTCGCCGGAACGAGCCCAGAAGAAGCTCAACCCATACAGAACCGCATACGCAATGGTCAGCACGAGCATGGTCCCGCCTTGCTCGCGCAAGGCTGCGCGGGGCGTGCGCGCGATGGCCAGGAAGAGAGAACAAGGGACGGCGAAGCTCATCACAAAGACGATGAGGTTACGAACATTCTGATTGTCCATGACGCGGCGCAGCCCGGCGATATATCCGAGGAGCAGTCCCGCGAAAATGGGGACGAGAGCGTCCGCGAGAACTTTAATCATGCCGCCACTGCTGTTGCATAAGTTCACGAGCGGCGAGCCCGGCCTTGCGCATTTCGCGCGCACCCGGTGAAGTAAGCCGATTGACTCAGATCCTTCGCTCCCGCACGCGCATCAGCCACCGCGTCGACGCAGGGATTTTTGCACCTGCGCCACGGAGACCGGCGATGGGTGATCGGCGTCCTCTACGTGCAGCAACTCGTGGAGCAGACCGAGCCGGGCATAGTCGTGAATATCGTACGACATGGGAGCGACCTGGCGTCCGAGACGATCCAGGTCGGCAACGGATCGAAGGGTAATCCGCGCCGCAGCCTCCTTGTGCATGGCGTGAATCACTACGTCGCTGTCGTCGAAAGCGAGGATGCGGTTGGCCTGATAGCCGTGGGTGAGGAAGCCGCCGGAGATCGCGTGGCCCACGACCAGTGCGATCACCGGATGTCCCTTCATGCGCGCGGAAGCATACGCATCAGCGGCAGTGGCAGTAGCGAGGAAGATCGCCGCCGTCTCCTCGCGGCGGCCGTAGGCCTGGCTCTTTAGATCTACGATCGCGATCAGCGGACGCTTGTTCCCCTTGGCGTCCTGCTCCATCACTTCGCGCACGCGCATGGCGAGGGTATAGGATTCCTCCAGACCGACTTCACCCTGCCGCGCACAGGGAAAGCGCGCTGCCGGGTTCGGCACCACGCAAAGGAAGCGGGCGGTCTCATTTCCCAGCGTGGCATCCGCAGTGAGCACCGAGCCGGGATCGTCTGACAGAGGTGCATCGCGGCCGGTCAAGGCCTGAAACCAGGCTTTACCTCGAAGGCCGGCTTGACTGCTCATCGCGAGGCTCCCTTCCAACTTTGTCTCAATGTTAGAGGATCCATTTGAGCGGAAGTATCGAGCGCCGCAATGCGCCGGCGATAAAGCTCGACCTGCTGACTGCGATGGACTTTCGGTAATCCCGCCTCGACGTATTTTTGTACAGCGGCTGCGATTTTCTGTACGTCGTCGAGAACCAGCTCATCCGCAACGCCCATCGCCACGCGCTGTTCCCCGCCATGGATCGCCCAGATGAGGGCACGATCAGAAGCATCAAACTCCTCGATGCCCGACTCCTGTTCAATCACCTCGGGGCCGTTCATGCCCAGCCGTGCCTCGCGCGTCATGACGATGTAGCTGGAGAGCCCTGCTGCCAGGGCCATTCCACCGAAGCAACCGACGGTTCCCGCGATGATCGTAATGATGGGCGCATGCTCGCGAAGAGCAAGGATGGATGCCATGACTTCGGCGATCGCAGCCAGTCCCAGATTCGCCTCCTGCAGTCGGACGCCGCCTGTCTCCAGCAGCAGTACTGCGGCCGTCTTCCTGCCGTTCTGAGAGTCCTGGGTTGCGAGATCGAGAGCTGTCGACATTTTGGCGCCTGATACTTCGCCCATGCTGCCGGCCTGGAAGCCGCCCTCCAACGCGATCGCGACGGCCGGTGCGCCGGCGATGGCGCCTTTCAGCACCACGCAGCCATCGTCGGATTGCGGAGCGATCCCTTGCAGTGGCAGCCATGGAGACTCGATGCGATCAAACGGTCCAACCAGTTCTCGCCATGAACCAGGGTCCATGAGACTTTGTGCTCTCGCCCGGGCGTCGAGTTCGATGAAGCTATGCCGATTGACAAATGCGGGGGCGGCGATGGCCTGGCTCATGCTTCGATCACCTCCGCCGCCTGCTCGAGGCGCAGCATCACGCTGCCGGGCGTGGCTCCAGCGTCGTTGATATAGATGCGAACCGCGCCATCGTACCGGGCGAAGAAGCGGTCCAGCACGGCCTTCCAGGTAGCTGCAAATCCGTTTACGCTGGTTCGGATCGAGACATGGGCTCCGTCCTTTTCCGCGGGTTCCATGAGAACCTCCATGTCCCCGGACCCCACGACGCCAACGTGTGCCTTACGAGTGACGCGCCGGTTCGCTGATGGATAGTTAAACTCAAGCAACTCCATTTCTCTCCTCTCTGTGGACCGGTCCGCGGAACTGCAGATCGCTGCTGTGACTTTTTCGATCTTTCCGTCATTGGCAGATGCTATTCCGAGCTTTCCGGCACTTCACTTCTCTGACCCTCCAACTCGTCCAGAAAGATAGTTGCGGCCAGCAAATCAGCACTTCCGCCGGGCGAAACGTGTCTCGCGATCAGTTCCCGATCGAGTGCGCTGCAGCAGCCGCCGGCCGTTTGCATTCGCGTATCCGCCTGCGTCCAACGCAGCCTGCGCACCTGCTTTGACAATGCTCAAAGCCTCGACACCACCTCGATAAAGGACGCAGGTATCGTCGAGTGCAGCCATCAAGCTCAGCAAGGCGTCAAGACGGCAGACTTCCTCTGGATATTTGTTGGCTCGCCTGCTTCGCAGCATGACAAGTCCGCAGTTGATGACGTGGGGAAAGTTATTCGCTGCCTCCATGCGTGCGCCACCTGCGCCGTAACGGTTGCGGACGATCTCGCCGTGGGTACGGAGTCCAGGCTGCGCACGATCAGGCAATCGAGCGATGGCTCCCGCCGTTGTGGCTATCTCGCGAGCATTTTGGCCAGGCAAGCGTATGGCTGCTGCGACGAGAAGGCCCAGAATCCAGATCGCACCCTTGTGGGAATTGCTATCCTTCGTAGCCTGATACATGGCGCGTTCGGCATCGCGGCCGATCACAGCCAGATGGGATCGTAAATCACAGTCGATGCCCCGCCCCAGAGAGCACGACGCCATGGCGGCAAAATATGGCTCGATCACAGTGGCGGATTTCCTCATCAATGCCAGCGAAAGATCGTGGTGAGCTCCCGAGCCGCGCCGGTCAACGAGCCCTGGCTTGGGGGTAAGCTCTGCTTCTGCGATCAACGCCTCGCGCGCAAGGGATGCGAGCCGCTTTGAGGTCAAGCGCGGATGCAGCATGATCGAAGTTCTCCCACGTTTCGCGAAAAACGTGCGAGATATAGAGCACCCGAGAGTTGTGGCAGGCGGGTTTTGGTTTGTCTGCATTTACCAGCTCCTGAACCGGGCAGGCGCCTGGTAGAGGCCGCCGGACCATGAGACGAGATCTTCCATGCTGCGAGCGGCCAGCAGAGAGCGGCCGGCTTTCGTGCGTTGCACTCCCAGGTCTTCCGGATACGCCACGATGCCTGTACGCCGAAGCTCCGCTGTTTCCCCAGGTTTGGCGCGCAGGCCTATCGGGGAAACCCCGGCGACCGCGGCGAGGGCCTTGCGGCGTTGTTCGATTCCCTGCGTTTTATAGAGGTAGGCGATGCCTTCTTCAGTCACCACATGACTCACATCGTCGCCGTAAATCATGACGGGCGCAATGGGCATGCCCGCTTTCCTGCCGACTTCGACTGCGTCAAGAGTCTCGACAAACGCAGGCACGCCGCCTTTCTGAAATGTCTCCACGGTTTGGACTACGAGTTTTCTTCCCCGCGTGGTCGGGCTCGCATCTGTTTTCAAGTCAAGCCATGCATGGCTTGCGTGGCGGCGTCCGTGCGGGTCATGCCCCATGTTGGGCGCCCCGCCAAAGCCGGCAAGCCGCCCCGAAGTCACAGTGGACGAGTTGGCGTCGCCATCCATTTGCAGTGTGGATCCGATAAACGCGTCCACGGCGTATTGACCGGCAAGCTGGCAAAGAACGCGATTGGAGCGCAAGCTGCCATCGTGGCCGGTAAAGAACACATCGGGCCGCGCGCGAATATAGCCGTCCATGCCGACCTCACTGCCGAAGCAATGGACGCTCTTGACCCATCCGCTCTCGATCGCAGGAATCAGGGTCGGATGTGGGTTCAGAACCCAGTGTTCACAGATCTTCCCTCGCAGTCCAAGCGACTCACCATAGGTCGGGAGCAGGAGCTCGATGGCTGCAGTATCGAATCCGATTCCATGATTGAGCGAGTGGACCTGATGGCGCTCGTAGATGCCGCGAATGACCATCATCCCGGTAAGAATCTGCAGATCGGTGATGTGCCTGGGATCACGGGTGAAAAGGGGTTCCACCGCAAACGGGCGATCCGCTTCCACCACTACGTCCACCCAGGAACCGGGAATATCCACGCGCGGTAGTTGATCCACGATGCGGTTCACCTGCACGATCACGATTCCGTCGTGGAATGCGGCAGCCTCGACGATCACGGGTGTGTCTTCGGTATTCGGCCCGGTATATAAGTTGCCTTCACGATCCGCCTGCTCGGCACAGACCAGCACCACGTTCGGCGCGAGGTCAACCAGCAGGCGGGCATACAGCTCGACATAGGTATGAATGGCTCCGATTTCCAGGACACCGTCCTCAAGCAGCTGCGCGACGCGAAGGCTCTGCGGCCCGGCAAACGCGAAATCGACTTTCTTCGCGATGCCAAGCTCGAACAGAGTCAGATGTTCGGGCCTGCTGATACTTGAGATGACCAGATGCAGGTGGTGCAGTTTACCGGGATCGGCGTTGACCAACGAGCGTGAAAGAAAGTCCGCCTGTTTCTGATTGTCGCCCTCCAGCACAACTCGATCCCCGGGTGCGATCAGGAGCTCCAGGGCTGCTACCACCTTCTCCTGCGCCAGCACCGATCCGTTCATCCAGGAAGAGACCAGGTGCAGGCGCCTCTTCTTCTCGTCACGGCGGGTCGTCCACGAGCGGGTGGCTTGAGGTTCGGGTTCCATCGAGACTCTCCTCATCCAACATGTACAGACGATTTTGAGAGTACTAGAGTCGATGGCCGGCGGCCAGAGAGCAGTCTGTGTCGTGATAATTTCAGCCGTCCCCGTTGGCAACGTAGTCCGGCTATTGCGGCGGCGCCTTTACAACCCTGGGAACAATCTTATCGATGGTGTAGTTTGCGGGTACCTGGAACAACGTTGCGTCGGGCGAACCCTGCTGAATATTTTTGAGCGTATAGGTAGTCACCCCAAAGCGCGGATCGCTCTGCGTGCTCTGAACCACGAGCTTCAGGTCCGGCGAGTACCAGGTTTCGCGGACGATATTGAGATCTTGATCGTTCCCTATTGTGCCCGCGGGAATTGTGCTGGTATCGCGTGTTCCAGTGACTTGAACGCTCTCCATCGTCCTGGTACCGAGAGACTCTGTCTTGGCTGCACGCCTTTGGCCAGTTGAGTGGAGAATGGCCGATCCTGCAAGGCAAAGCCTTGCACCGCTCCGCCTACCGGGGCTGAACTGGACACAATCAATCCTTTCTCCCCAGCCCCCAACGAGGATGGGACGGACACACTGAATCCTGCTTCCGCCCCTGCCGCCGCTCCAGGCGGCACCGAAGGCATGAGGAATACATGAGCGATTTTGCTATCAGAGGTATAGTCGATGTGCTCCTGGGCAACGGGATCGAAGATAGTGGTCAGCGTCGGACTGCTTCCGGCAGAAGAATCTTTCCATGGGCCCATGGTGCCCAGTTTCTGGACGCGCACAGTTCTGCCCTCGCTATCGCGAGCGACGGTTGCCGTTGTGGTTTGGACGATATGCGAACCATCGGCCAGAGTCTGCTTCATCTCCGTGACGGCCTGCGCCTGGTATGGCTCGTCTTTAACAACTGCAGCTCTATCTTGTAAGCCGGCCATACCGGCAGTGGAAACGATGGTGACCTGTCCAGGCCCGATGAGGGGGCCGCTCTGAATATCGAGTTGAGCTGCGTTCGCTTCCTGCGGGTGACCCGCTGACGTGCAGGGTGAATGTTCCGAACAATCCCCCTGGCTCGCCGTAACCTGCACCTGTGCATCGCTGGTGCCGGCGACACAGAGAAGCACACAAGGGAGAAGCATCAGCACGCAGTGAAATGTTGTTGGTCGAAGCAAGCGGTTCATTTCTTCTCCTTAACCAGTTGCAGTGGCAGAGGCACGCTGATGGAGCGCGGCAGACCGTCATCCCCTAACGTGAGTTCGGCAAGCACCCGGCGATCGGGGAGGCTTGCGTTCATGGGAAAACCCAGCGACACCAGATCGGTTTGAGACATCGACACGCGAATGGTCGCGTCGGTTCCGGTGTCAATCGCGCTATTCGAATAAGGGAGGCGGACAACCATTCGCTGCGCAAAAGTGTTTTGTGCCAGACTGGGCGACGAATGACGAAGGCGTGTGGATTTGACTCGTATCCCCCGAGCGACCGGCAAAGCGGCGTTACCGATGCTGGAAGGCTCCTTAGGCGGGGCAACGTTTAATTCCATTCTTGCTCGCAATGGTTCAGACCGGTAGAGATGGGCGACACGTACGGCAAGAAACCCGATGACGCTGAGCAGGGCAACGACAAACGCTGGTCTGAGCCACGATCGAAAACCCGCTCGTGCTTCACGCTCAACACCACCCCCCAATCGCTGGTACGACAGAAGCCTGAGACGTTCTCTGAGGGCGGGAGGAGGATCTTGCTTCGACAAGCCCGTCAGTGCCCCCAGCAGATATTCCATGCGGGATGCATCGGTACTCTCTGTGCGGGTTGATCGCTGTTCCACCATCCGAGTCCTCTTATCTTGCAGACGTTTTCACTTCATTCGCGGCTGATCCTTGCATCTTTGCCGCCAGCAATGCCTTGGCGCGATGCAGGCGCGAGGCAACGGTTCCTTCCGAGCACTGCAGAATGGCAGCGGCTTGCTGGTAACTCTTTTCCTGCAGGCTGCACAACACGATTGTCTCGCGATACGGATGGGGGAGATCGAGAATCGCGCCGTAGAGAAGCTTCAAGTCAGACTGCGCTGTGAGCAGGGTTTCGGCATTCTGGATTTGATTCTCGCAGCAAAACTTATCCAGAAACCGTTCCCATTCAGGGGTTTCAAAAACGCTCTCCAAAGAGGCAAAGCGATGGGTTTTGCGATGCTCTTCCCGGGCAAGATTTCTTGCGATTCCGAGAAGATAACCTTCCAGGGCCCCCTTTCCGGGGTCAAATTGGTCGATCGTTCCGGAACCTATCTTTTCAAGAACGGCCACAAATACTCCCTGGGTCAGATCTTCCGCTACGGCAACGGATCCTGTCATATGCACCAGGAACCAATACACGGAACGCCGGTGGCGGTCATAAAGCTGCAAAAAGGCGGACTCATCTCGTCGCTTCAGGCGCTCGACGAGTTGCGCCTCGGGATCAGCGTTTTCCTTCGAGGTCTTTATCCTGTTTGCAGCTCGAGACCACAGCAATGAATGTCCCCTGCCTTGTATTAAACTTCCTGGCCGCTTAAAGTTTATTGACGAAAGCATTCGTTCGACGGACAAGGGGCTTAAAGGACGTTAGCTCGCTGGTTTGGGCATGGGAATTTCTTCGACCTTGTAATCCGTTGGCACCTGAAAAAGGGCTGGATCCGGCGGACCCTGCTGAACACCGCTGAGGGTATACGTTGTTTGGCCAAAGCGCGGATCGTTCTCTGTGCTTTGAACCACAAGTTTTAAGTCCGGGGAGTACCATTCTTCGCGGGTAGTGGTCAATTCTTGCTCGTTTCCGATGGCGCCTGCGGGTATGGTGGCGGTCGTTCGGGTCCCGGTAACCTGAATCCCCTCGATGGTCTTCGTACCAAGCGGTACTGTCGTGATGTGTTTGCCGGCTAGCTGAGATGGAGCTACGCGACCCTGCACAAAGAAGCCGACTTCGCCGCCTGGGGAACCCGCGGCGAACCCGGAAACGGCGGTGCTCATGGCAACGGGCACCTGCGTTGGCGTCCCGGATGGGGTTGGCAGCGCCAGGACATGAGCGATCTTTGTGTCTGAGTTGTAATCAATGTGTGTTTTCGCGATCGGGTCGAAGATGGTCGTGATGGTTAGACTGTCGCCGACCTTTTGTGCGTTGACGGTCCTTCCTTCGCTGTCGCGCGCGATCATCGCCGTCGTGCTCTGGGTAATGTGTGAGCCATCCGCAAGCGTCCGCTTGGTTTCAGTGTTAGCCTGCGCTTTGTATGGCTGGTTTTTTACAACTTCAAAGTTCCCCTGGAATCCAATGACCATCCCTTTGGAACAGGGTGCGCTGTCTGCGGAACAGCCTGCCTGGAACGTGGTTGTCTTCTCAAATTGAGCTAAGGCCGTGGTATTGCTGAGAACGCAAGCAACCCAACATAGCGGCAAAGCCGCTGCACAACGGAACGCTATCAACCGACCCATGTATTCTCTCCCCTCGTGACAACAGCAGTGAATGGTTCCTGACTTGTATTGCGGTGCAGACGCAAAAGCTTCCCGTGTGCTTGAAGTTTTTCTCGGATGTTGCGAAGAGAGGACAACAGGCGCCCGGAGATTCCACTTTTCCAGGAGCGATCCGCGAAGCTGTGGATCGGCTCACGGCAAGCCGGGACCGGGCCGGCTCAAAGGCGGCGGTCAGGATCGTTGATGACAGACTCTTGCGAGCGCACGGTGTCTTGGCCAGTTGCCGAGTGAACTCGACGCAGTACAAAGACCCCGTTAACCTATAGCGGTGACGAATGCGGCTCTATGGCGTTCCCTGGCTCCTGCGCTGAGCGGTGATCAGAGAAGATTGGGCTTCCAGCTCTGCTTCTGGCTCCTGTTTCTCAGCGTTCCGCTCTACGGGATCGATCGTGATCGAAGCGTCGACCAGCTTTACCACACCGGCTGGACCCATATCGAGGGAGCGCCGGGCGAAGTAAACGCGTTGGCGCAAACGACGGACGGTTATCTGTGGCTAGGCACGGCAACCGGATTGTTTCGTTTCGATGGAATTCGATTTCAACCCTACAGACCGCAATCCGGGCAGGCCTTTTCGCAACGCAATGTGGTCTCTCTATTCGCCGTACCCGATGGAGGCCTATGGGTGAGCTATCGGTTCGGAGGGGTCAGCTTCATTAAAGATGGGACGGTGACCGACTATGGCAAAGCGGAGGGGCTTTCTTCTCGTGCTGTGTTGGCCTTCGCCCGTGACCGGCAGGGCGCAATTTGGATAGCAGCAGGAAAAGATGGGCTAGCTCGACTGGAAGGTTCACGCTGGAGAAGGATAGGAACAGATTGGGGGTTCGCAGGCCAGGCCTTAACCGTTTTCGTGGATCACGCAGGCACACTTTGGGTAGGGACGCCGACCAGTGCCGCCTATCTCGTCGAGGGAGGGCACCAGTTTCAGATAGCTGCAGAGCGCCTGCGACTAGCGCAAAACTTTGCCGAAGCGCCCGACGGCACACTCTGGATGGCGGAAGGGGCCTACGGTGTGCGACCTGTTCCGTTGCCAGGGAAAAACGACGAAAGGTCGGGACCGGCAGTCCTTGTAGGATCTCTGGGAATCGCATTTGACCATCAGGGAAGTCTTTGGGTTACCAGCACCGGCAATGGAATCCGTCGAGTTCCGTATCCGGAGCGTCTTCCTCCACCGAAGATCAAAGGGCCGTCGGCATGGCGGTTCCACAATTCCGGGGTAGAGGCGTTCACCCAACAGAATGGTCTTACCAGCGATTACGCCTATAGCGTGCTGCAGGACCGCGAGGGCAATGTATGGGTCGGCACGAGCAGCGGACTCGATCGATTCCGGCAAAGCCCTGTGGTCTCGGTCCCTGTTCAGCCAATTTCGAATGGCGGTGCTATACCGATCCCCTCGTTACAAACTTTTGCAACCAGCGCATTGGCGGCGGGTGACCAGGGGGCGCTTTGGGCAGCGGGTATCGGACCTCAGGTTCTGCTAAAGATTCAGAACGACAAAATCGTGGCACAAGTGCGTGACCGGCCCGCGGATTGCGCCTATCGTGATCCGAATGGCGTTGTCTGGCTGGCAACGCCGTTTTCTATCTTCCGCCTTGCCCACGAACATTTGGATACGGTTAGTTCGAAGCAAGGAGCGGTGACTTACAACTACGATGGCGCTGTGCCTGCAGGGCCGGGAATGACACTGCGTCGACTCGATCTGCCAACTGCAGGCGGGATCACTCTAGGTCTGCAATCGCGGGTTAAAGCCATGACTCAGGACCGTTTGGGCAGGTTGTGGATAGCGACGGAGTCAGGAACGTTTCGACTGGAAGGATCCAGTTGGACCAGCCTCGAGAGCCTGGGTGGTCCGCAGGGCGCCGCGACTGCGGAGTTTACCGATGCAGGGGGACGTATATGGTTCGGATTCGCGAATACGGTCGCGATGCTGGATGGAGACAGAGCCAGGGTTTTTTCCGGCAAGGACGGCGTTCAGGTAGGCGCCGTTACGTCTATCCAGGGCGAAGGGACGAGTATCTGGATTGGCGGCGAGTTCGGTCTGGAATTTTTTGATGGCAGCCGTTTTCGACCTGTAAGTCCATCGGATGGCAGTGCGTTCGCAGGTGTTTCCGGAATCGTTGCCGCTCAAGAAGATGGGCTATGGTTTTCTGAGAACCGGGGAATCATTCACATTCGCGAAGCTCAACCTGGACAGTTGGGCCCGGGCAAAGTGGAATTCGAGAGCTTCGGTTCACTGGATGGGCTGACCGCGGAACTCAGAGGCCCCCTCTCCTCAGCGGCGGCTGTGCAAACGACGGACGGCCGCATTTGGTTCGCCACCACAAATGGTTTGGCCTGGATCAATCCCAGGCGTATTGTACGGAACACGGCGCCGCCGCCAGTGTTGATTGAGTCTGTGATTGCTAACGGCAAGAAATACGACAACTCGACCATGCTGAGGTTGCCGCCGCGAACGGCAAATTTGCAAATCGCATATACGGCTACGAGCCTCACCATTCCCGAACGGGTTCGCTTTCGCTATAAGCTGGAAGGCCAGGACAACGAGTGGCAGGATGCAGGAACGCGCCGCGAGGCTTTCTACACCAACCTCGATCCGGGATCGTATCAGTTTCGTGTGATCGCGTGTAACAACGACGGGGTCTGGAATGAAGCTGGAACCGTGCTGCATTTTGATGTGCTGCCGGCGTTCTACCAAACGATGGCCTTCCGGATTTTTTGTGCACTCGCCGTAATGGCAGCTTTGTGGTCGCTCTATCTGCTGCGGGTCCGCAGCATCGAGCAGCGTCACCTCGAACGCAACCACGCCGAAGAAATGCTGCGGCGCGCCCGGGCGGAGCTCGCGCGCATAAACCGGGTGAGCACCATGGGCGAACTGACCGCCTCGCTGGCGCACGAGATCAAACAGCCGATTGGAGCCGCCGTCACAAATGCGGAAGCGTGCTTACGACTCATCGATCGCCGTGAGCCCGACCTGCCGGAGGCGCGAGAGGCTGCCTCGGAAATGATCAAAGACGCGAGACGTGCAGCCGACATTATCGAGCATGTCCGATCCTTGTTCCGAAAGGGTTCTTCACCGCGTGAGATAGTTGACGTAAACGAAGTTATCCGAGAGATGGTCGCAATGCTGCAGAAGGAGGCTAATCGGCATTCTGTCAGCATGCGTGCGGATCTCGCCGACGGCCTTACCAAGGTGATGGCGGATCGTGTGCAGTTACAGCAGGCATTGATGAATCTCATGCTCAATGGCATTGAGGCGATGGGAGACACGAACGGTGAGCTCGGGATCAGGTCGCAGTTAACGGAAGACGGCCAGGTGCTGATCTCGGTCAGCGATACCGGCGTGGGACTACCCACGGAAGACGCCGACCAGATCTTTAACGCGTTCTTTACCACCAAGTCGCAAGGCACCGGTCTGGGACTGGCGATCACTCGCTCGATTGTCGAATCGCATGGCGGCCGAATCTGGGCCACCGCGAACTCCGGACCAGGATCGACATTTCAGTTTACGTTGCCCATTCGGGAGGCCGACGGCAGATGACCTCCCCCGATTCACCTATTATCTTTATCGTCGACGATGATAGCCGCATGTGTGCGGCGATGCAGCGTCTGTTGAAGACGGTAGGCCTCGATTCCAAGTCGTTTGGCACACCGGAGGCCTTTCTACGGCACAAGCTTCCCGATGGTCCCAGTTGCCTCCTCCTGGATGTGCGACTGCCTGGAATGAGCGGGCTGGAGGTCCAAAGTAAATTAATTGAGAGGCGAGTTCACATCCCTATCATTTTCATTACCAGCCATGCAGACATTCCCATGACGGTGAAAGCGATGAAGTCGGGAGCCGTGGAATTTCTGACTAAACCTTTCCGGGATCAGGATCTCATCGATGCGATTCAGCAAGCCCTGAAGCGTGACGGCGAAACGAGGCAACAGCGGAACGAGCTTGCGGAACTGAAGGAACGTTACGCGAGGTTGACTGCGCGCGAGCGCGAGGTAATGCTTCTTATTGTTTCCGGCATGCTCACGAAGCAGATCGCCTCGACACTGGGCACGACAGAAATCACCGCGACTGTCCATCGCGGGCAGGTGATGCACAAGATGCAGGCCAATTCGCCCGCTGAACTGGGAAGAATGGCAGAAAAGCTCAAGCTGCCGGCAGGGGCGTAACCCTGGGGTAATCCTCGATCGACTATCGCCGAAACGACCCGGCCATACAGGCGCCCCTTATACATACCTATCGGTGGCCTTATCACAATCCATAATTGCGTTGTGCGGCGAGCGGTTCGATCCTGTACCTGTATGGCCAGAGAGATCCAGGCAAAGATGGTGGCCGTTATCGATGACGACGGGTCGTATCGAATCGCGGTGCAACGTTTGCTGAAATCGGCTGGTCTTTCCGTGGTGTCGTTTGACTCAGCCGAAGCCTTCCTGAACTCTGGCCAGCAACACCAGACCGGGTGCCTGATCAGCGATATTAGAATGCCTGGGCTGTCGGGGCTCGAGCTCCAGTCCAAGCTGAACTCTGATCAATGCCCGATCCCGACCATCTTCATTACCGCCCACGGCGACGAAAAGATGCGACTGCAGGCAATGCGCGGCGGTGCAGTGAAATTTCTCGCCAAACCCTTTGACGGTGAAACTCTACTTGAGGCTGTTCGAGTGGCCCTTAACAGTTGAGGGCTGATCCAGGTTGCCGGCACAGTGTTAGCAGGAGGCAGTTGTGGGCTCTCTCGAGAGACTTCGGTGCGGCGAACACGACGAAAGAGACCGCGAGTTCGACCAAATTGTAGGCAGCAGTACCGCTCTGGAATCTGTCCTCGCAGAAGTTGAGCGCGTGTCACCAACGGATTCCACCGTGCTGATCCTGGGAGAAACCGGTACAGGCAAGGAGTTAATCGCGCGCGCCGTCCACAACATAAGCCGGCGCTTCGGACACCCCTTCGTGAAGGTAAACTGCTCGGCCATTCCCTTCGACCTGCTGGAGAGTGAGTTGTTTGGGCACGAGAAGGGCGCCTTCACCGGGGCGGTAGCGCAAAGAGTGGGCCGCTTTGAAATGGCGGATACCGGCACTCTCTTCCTGGATGAAATCGGAGATTTACCGCTGGCCCTGCAACCGAAGCTGTTACGCGTTTTACAGGAACAGGAGTTTGAACGGCTGGGAAGCAGCCGGACACATCGCACCAATGTTCGTCTCGTGGCCGCCACCCATCGCGACCTGGCCCACATGGTCGCGCGCAACGAATTCCGCAGCGATCTTTACTATCGCCTGAACGTATTTCCGATCCTGATACCGCCTTTGCGGGAGCGCCGGGATGACATCCGTCAACTTGTCCTGCATTTCGTGGAGGTATTCTCCAGGCGCATGGGGAAGCGGATCGAGCATATACCCGAAACAACGATGGATGCATTCTTTGCGTACGATTGGCCCGGCAATGTGCGGGAACTGCAGAACCTGGTTGAACGCGGCGTGATTCGATCAGACAACGGCGTGCTTCCGAATCCCCTCTCGACTTCGCACACCTCACGGAACTCTGGTCTCACACTCGGAGCGGATCTACCACCGATTCAGGAATCCGGCAGGAAAATGGAACCGGGAGCTATGCCCAAGCCGGAGTCCACCGATTCACTCGAGGATATACAACGAGAACATATTCTTCGAGTGCTCAAGAGAACCGGCTGGGTGATCAGCGGGCCTAACGGCGCGGGAGCCATCCTCAACGTCCATCCCAACACTCTTCGCAGTTTGATGGACAGGCTAGGGATTCTGCGCGCAACACAGGATTTCGTGGATGCCGCTCAGACTCTATGTCGTCTCAGAAATGGACGCGGGCAAGGAACTCGTGGCCAGAGCGATTCACCCAACGAGCAGCGCAACCCTATCTCAGGGTAGCGCCATGCCTGGTCATTGTGTTTGGTTTTCAAGTGTCGTCATTCCTCCGGCCTGGTTAAACGTGCTGAAGACATTGAAGCAGTAGGCGCGCAGTCTGAGCCTCCTCCAGGCTTCCAGTTAGCTGAGTGCGCGTGATTGCTTGGTCGATTACAAGAACAGCGGTGGCCGCGGCGATATCCGGGTGTTGGAGACCCATTTTTTCGGCCAGCAGCTCTATGAACTGTCTGAGATGTTCCTTCTGCTTCTTGGCGATCGCGAAGGGTTCAGTGTTGAAGGCTTTACCCTCGGCAACGATGTTGGTAAAGGCGAGACCCAAACACTTCGGATCGTCAAACCCCTCCTGTAAAACATCGGCAATGATTTCCAGACCGCCGCCGGTGACTTCGTATCTTGCCTCGATCTCGTTCTCAAACCAGCGCATCCAGATGACATGGCGATCTTTCAGAAATGCCGACACGAGATCCTCCTTCGATTGAAACTGTTCATAGCAGGGAGAGTCTGACACTCCGGCTAATGCAAGTGCCTTTGAGATCTCGGCTTCTCGACTGCCGTTTCGACCGAAGACCTGCGATGAGGCCGTGATGATCGCATCCCTGACTCCCTCACTCTGTTCTATCTCCGTCATGTTTTCCTCCGGAGCACTTTGGTAGAGCCGCGGCCCAAGGACGTCAGAAAGTAACGCGACCAGGGCCAGCACGGGAGGCTACGCCCCGGTTCACGTGACGGCTCCGCAAACGCAGACGACCAACTACTTCAGATTGCCTGCTGCCGTAGAGAATGCACATGCGTTGCCAAAAGAATCCAATTGCACGCTTATCGCTAATCTCCGTGGAACAAAGTGACTTAGCGCGACGGGATGTCAGAAAGAGTCAATGGTACTTCTCGACATTTCGTCATCCAACCAGGGTGCGGCGCTTTCCAGCTCACGACATATCGTGGATCACAAGACCTTGGGAATTGGAGCGTTCAATGAAACACCGTCGCAATGGATGCACGGAAGTACTTTGCGACTGGGGCCGAATCAACCGAGCACGGAGGAGCTCTCAAGGCGAAGTGACTGCCTCGCCCGGTGATCAGGGGAATGCAGGGCGCTCCTGAAGCGCACCGGGTACTTCCGAATGTGGTCTGCTGCGTAGTAAGAGTTCACGGGCGCGGTAGAGTGCGGCTGAAGAAATTTCTGATATGCTCCGCGATTTCCTCCCCTTTCTCTTCCAAAGCAAAGTGCCCGGTATCCAGCAGATTGAAATCGAGGTCCTTCAGGTCACGTTGGTAAGGATATGCACCCAAGCCCGGAAAGATGATGTCATTCTTGCCCCAGACAACCAGGGTCGGTGGTTGGTTCTCTCTGAAATACTTCTGCCACCTGGGATATAGGCCGGGATTCGTACGATAGTCGTAAAGCAGGGCAAGCATGATCTCCTTGTTTTCCGGACTGCCTAGCAATGTTTCCTGCAATACCCAACTATCCGGACTAATCTTCGTTGCATCCTTCACGCCATGCGTGTAGTTCCATTCCAGCGCCTCCTTCGACATCGCGGCTTCTCGAATCCTGGCGAAGTTTTCCTCAGACGGATCGCTCCAAAGCGCACGCGCCGGTGCCCAAAAACTGTCGGGAAGCCCCTCATCGTATGCGTTGGCGTTCTGGACGATGAGACCAGAGATCTTCTCAGGATTTCTGGCCGCAATCCGGAAGCCAACCGGGCCTCCAAAATCCTGCATGTACAGACCGTACTGCTTGAGGCCAAGCTGCTCTGTGAAGGCCTCGATCACATCAGCCAGCTTGTCGAAAGTGTAGGAGAACAGCTTTGGCGAAGGGGCATCGCTGTAACCGAAGCCGGGGTAATCCGGCGCGATGAGGTGAAACCGATCGGAAAGGTCGTTAAGCAGCTGGCGGAACATGAAGGAAGAGGCGGGAAAGCCGTGCAAAAGTAGAAGTACGGGCAGGTTCTTGTCGCCTGCTTCGCGGTAAAAGATGTGAAGGCCATCAACTTCAATCGTGTGGTACTGCGTCATGAGCATTTCTCCTTGAGCTTGTGTGGTGGATGGACGAGACTTGCGACGTCTCGCGAATTCGGCTTCGGGTTGCTGCCCAGAAGATAAGCGCCAGGGCGCTTATTAAGCCCCCCAGCAGTGAGACGCCGGACCAGCCGGCACGTGCGTAGATCCATGTAGAGGCGAACGAGCCCGCGCCGCTGCCAATTGAATAGAAGATCATGTAGACGGCAACGAGACGGCTCCTTGCCTCCGGCAAATCCGCGAAGAGCATGCTCTGACTAGTAACGTGGACGGCCTGGACAGCGAGGTCGAGCAAGACGATTCCGGATATCAGGAATAGAAGCGAGTGATGCAGTTGGCCGATGGCCAGCCATGAGGCAACGAGCAGGACCAACGCCGTTCCCGTCGTCCATTGCGCGTAGCCGCGGTCAGCCAGCGAGCCTGCACGAGTTGCCGCGAAGGCTCCCACCGCACCGATGAGACCGAATGACCCGATGGCCGTATGGGAGAGGGAGATCGGAGGAGAAGTTAAAGGCAGTACGAGCGGGGTCCAGAGGACGTTGAACGCAGCGAAGATAAACATCGCAAGGCACGCCCGTATGCGCAGGAGCGGCTCGTTCCTCCACAGTGACCATATGGAAGCGAGCAACTGCGTGTAGGTTCGTGGAGCATCCGGGTTCGCACCGGCAGGAAGCATCTTCCACAAGGCGATCGCCATGAGCAGGAGCAACCCTGCCGAGAAGAGGTACACAGAACGCCAGCCTGCAAGATCAGTAAGCGTGCCTGCGATAGTTCGTGCAAGCAAGATGCCGATGACAACTCCGCTGGTAACTTTCCCTACAACACTGCCGCATTCTGCTGGCGAAGCGAGCGTCGCTGCGTAAGCAACGAGGACCTGAATGACGACCGCGAGCAACCCGACAAAGAATAACGCGCAAACGATCACGGCAAGCGTCGGAGCAAGACCCACAGCAATAAGCGCCAACACTGAAACGAGGAGCTGACTGACAATGAGCCGCCTACGGTCGACCAGATCTCCGAGCGGCACGATGAAGAAAAGGCCGAGAGCGTAGCCGGTCTGCGTCGCTGTGATGATCAAACCGATGAAAGCCCGGCTGACCGCGAAATCGCATGCCATCTTATCGAGGAGCGACTGCGCAGCATAGATGTTGGCGACACTGAGCCCACATGCAACTGAGAACAACCACACGAGTGTCTGTGAAAGCGTAGGTGTTACCGAGGAAGTTGATGGCGCCCTAGAGACACGCTCTTGCTTGACCGCGCGGTCGATGTACTCAGTTACTCCCAACCCTCGCACCCCATCACGGTTGCATTATGCAACTGGTTGACACCATACCCCATAATGGTTGCATAATGCAACTAGGAGCCGTCAGACAAGGATGCAGCGGACAAGTCTCAAAGGAAACCAGTGCCCGGTCGCGAGAGCCCTCGACTCCATTGGCGATTGGTGGTCACTGCTGATCATCCGGGACGCTTTCGACGGAATCGCGCGGTTCGGGGAATTCCAGCGGAGCTTGGGTGTGGCCAAAAATATCCTAACGGTTCGCCTGCGCCGGCTCGTCGCGGATGGCATCCTTGAGCACACTTTATCCCCAGATGGCGCCGCACAGGAATACGTTCTGACTGCCAAGGGACGGGACCTATTTCCAGTTATCGTGGGTCTACGGCAATGGGGGGAAGCTCATTTCTACAGCCACAAGGAACGTCATTCGGTTCTGATGGACCGTAGCAAGAACCGCCCGATCCGCAGGCTGGAAGTCCTCTCGCGCGACGGCAAGGTTCTCAAACCCCAGGACACATTTGTACGAAAGATCGACACATAGGCTACACGGTGGCGGAAAGCGCGCAATTGGCGGGGCAGAGGGAGGCAAAGGCTCTGAACTGATTTGCAGATTGCCTCCTCAGGTGGGACTCCGCCTGTGCTGTATTGCAATCTGCCGCTGACGGTGAAAGCAATCATCACGACGGCAGGGTTGTAGTAGCCCTAGCCAGGTACCCGTTCTCACTTGGCAGTTGGAAATGCTACCGGCCTTGAAGCGATGTAGCAGCTCGCATAATGAACTCGGCGACTCTCCACGGCTCTTGGAGCATTGCAACGTGGCAGGTAGGCAGTGTGATCGTCGCGGCATTCATTCTGTCTGCCAATCGCTCCTCCAACTCCGGAGTGATTGCATTATCGTGAGCGGCCACGATGACCCATGTTGGTTTCGTCCTCCACGCAGGGAGCACCGTGGGTGTTGCCGACAGGACCGCAACAGATGCTGGGCCTTGTGTCGCCGTGAGAGTGACCTGCTCAAGCTTGGAAAGGTCTTGAGCAAAGGCCAACGCTACACCTTGTGGAGAGATCGTTAGGAATTGCTGCGAGGCATCTAACACAAGATATTGGTTGAGCGGAGGAGGGGCGCTGAGCGTCCCCAGCAGTGAGAGCGCAGATTCCCCAGTATCGGGAGCAAACGCAGCAACATAAACCAGGCCCGCTACATTTGGATCGTTCCCTGGCTTGTCTCCGATGACAACGCCTCCATAGGAGTGGCCGACGAGCAACACCGGACCTGGGAATTCTGCGGTGATGCGCGCGATGGCTCGTCCCGCCGCGGCATCATCGTCTTCGAGGGACGTGAGGGGAAGCTGGGCCGCTACCACATGGTAACCTTGCGCCTCCAGGATAGGTATTACCCGGGCCCAACTTGATCCATCAGCCCACGCGCCGTGAACGAGTACGATGTTCTTGACACCGTGATTGGAATCGTGCCGGGACGATTCTGAAAGTTGTTGTTGGGCATATCCAATGCCATGGACTCCTGCCGCCAGAAGCCACACACTCATAGCTACTTCAATCAATCTTCTTGTTTTCATCGATGCTCCTTTGCGTGTTGGGTTAAAGAAGGGGAAAAGAGGATCTACTTGGCACTCGCCTTTGTGGCCGCGTCAAAGATCACATCCGCTACTCTCGACGGCTGGGCAAGCATAATGACGTGGCTGGAAGGGACCGTGGTGGTTGTTGCTCCGGCTCTCTTTGCCTGAGCGGCTTCGAGATCCGGGGAAATTGCCCGGTCGTGGCCGGCGATGATGTACCACGATGGCTTTGATTTCCACGCCGGAGTCGTGACTGCACCCTTCATTGCGGTAACGTTTATTGGAACCTGAGTTGCAGTCAGAAGTGCAATCTCATCGTGCGATAGATCTTGCGCAAAGTCCTCGGCAATCCCTTTCGGAGTCAGCTTGAGGAAGCCACTTTTGTCGGGCCGCAGTTCTGTGCCGAGAGGCGTTGGTACACCCCCGATAAGCCCGAGAGTGGATTCACCCTGGTCCGGCGCAACCGCAGATACATAGACAAGCCCGGCGACCTTCGGATCATTTCCTGCCTCAGTGATGACAGCACCACCGTATGAATGACCGACAAGCAATACCGGCCCATCTTCGAGCGCAATGGCCCGCTGAGTCGCTGAAACATCGTCCGAAAAGGATGTCAACGGAATCTGCACGGCGATAACGCGTAGCCCTTTGGCCTCCAATAAGGGGATGACCTTCGACCAAGTCGATCCGTCTGCCCACGCCCCGTGGACGAGTAGAATGGTCTTTATGGTTGCAACGGGCTGTTCTTGCGCAGTTGCCTCCGCTGTAGAAGTGGTGATGGCGATGAGCGCCACACATGCTGCCAACACATTCCGAATAACCTTGAATACCTGCATTGTCTATCTCCTTTAACGAACAGAGCGCGCACGCTTCCTGCGACTCGTATTGTCGTGATGCGTACGAATCACCTTCGGGCGAAGAGCGAGGGATACGATCGCTTTCTCGCATTCGCTTTTCCTGTTCGATCTGAGACTAGACGCGGGATGGGATGGAACTCTTGACGGAAACGATCAGAAACGGGCTATTTCTGTTGCGGGATTGTGCTCTCCGAGAATAGGTGACCACGACCGGCAGCCCTCGAAAATCGTCCCACGCCGCCAATTCCCTGGAGTTGACCCTACGATGCGCTTGAACGAACGGTTCAGAGCCGATTGATCCGCAAATCCACACTGCACAGCGATGTCGGCAATGGGCAGGCGGGAATTCGTCATGAGCTCTTTAGCCTTGTCCACTCGGCGTTCCGTCAACCACTTATAAGGTGGCCGGTGAAAGCTCCGTCTGAATGCCCGAGCAAAATGGCTTACGGACAATCCACATAAATCTGCGACCTCCTGGAGGGAAACATTGCCGTCGAGGCGAGCCTCCAGAAACTCGGTTGCCCTTCGCATCTGCATCGGAGAAAGGCCGCCGCGAGAGGGCGATGAGAGTGCCAGGCCGCCATAAGCGATGGCAAAGTGACACCTCAATGCATGCAGAACATGATCCAGAAAGATCTTAGAGGTGCGAGCGGATTGCTTTAAGGAAGTGGCAAGTATTTGCCCCAATTGATGGGCGACAGGATCGAAGGCACCATGTGGCCACGCCAACCGCTTTACTGGGGGTGCTCTATGAGCGTAGGCGACTTCGTCCAGAGCGTCTTGAGTGACATATAGCACCAATGCATCGAAAGGATGGGGAAGTAAGACTGACGGCTGCTCTTGTAGATCGATTACGGTGACGGCGCCTATAGGGTAAAAGCCGCTCGCTACCTTTTTCCTGCCGAGGAATTGCTCCATGAAAGGTATCGCTTTAAGCTGCAGCGCAACCAGGTAGCCACTTTCACGGACAATTGGTCGAGCTAGATCGGGCAGACCCTGCGTGCTTTGAACTCTACCAAACGTAAACGACGCCTGCTCGGACAGGCTGACTTCCGCCGTCGGTGAATCCTTAAGGTACATTGTCTCGGCGAGTTGATGCCAAAGGCTCGGGATTTCTATAGATGTACCCATGTACTTACCTTCTGCTTGCTCCTTCAGAGCGCACCGATTGGGCGCCAACAATTCTCTTTTCGTGAACCTCCGGGACCTGAAACCGTAGGTGACCGCCGATATTCCTGCGCAAATCAAAACAATCTGTAGTCACGATAGGTAAATCGCCATTGCCTTCGATGCGGGTAAAACCGTCGTGGTCGCGACCAGCGGCAATCATTTGCAGTGGAATGCCTTCTCTCGCTTGCAAAAACGCTGCGCACGTCGCTTATCGTCAGGCAATTGCATGCACACTGATTTGGATCGAATCCGCCACCCCCCTTAGAATCTCCGCCCGGAGCCCACTATCCGAGGTCACGCGTGCCAAAATCATGCCTCCAACCATGGACGCGAGCGTGATGATCCCCTGTCTTTTTCGCAGCGCTTTGGTCGCGCCTGGTGCTATTCCGCTCAGGAAATCGATCATCTGGCGCTCTGCCTCGGTCACTGCGTCCTTGACTGAAGCGGATTGACGGGAGAGATCTCCTCCCAGTGCAGCTAGTAGACATCCTGTTTCTGGATGATCGTGATGGCGCAAAGACAGATAGGACTCGACGATCGCCTGCAGTCTGTCCCCCTTGGCGTCTTCGGCGATCTTTCGCCATTTATTGATGGATTCGGACGCAGCACGTAGCAAGGCAGCCGCAATCAGCTCCTCCTTGGAAGAGAAGTGTCTGTAGAATCCGCCGTGCGTGAGGCCGACATCCTTCATGAGTTCCGCAACGCTGATCCCTTCGAAGCCGCGCTCTCGATAGTGTCTGGCGGCCGCTGCAATAATCTGCTCTTTGTGCTGAGCCGACACCTCTTTGCTTACCTTCATCCCCAATGTCCCTTCATCATCGCTCGTCCCTTTTGATTATTGAGATACGCAAAAAGACTCTTAATAATGATGACCGTCATCTCAAATCACCAGAGTCCGCTGGTGTAGTGGGTCAGTCATAAAGGCGATTATGTCAGCTGCCGTATCCGCTCCGATCGGGACTGACGTCCCTCAAGGATGTGTGCCGCCCCTACGGGGCTTGATCATTTTGCTATAGGTACCCAGGATTCCGTGCTGCGCACTCCATCCTGGGCTACGATCGGTCGTCCCTAACGGGACTCGGCGCCATGTAGCTTGAAAAGCACGGCTTACCGGCCAAGAGCCGACACAGGATCATCCGATGAGATAAACGCCCATCTGTGTGACGAACTACACCAGCAGTAAAGCGTGGTTTGCAAGTTGCTGCCTGTGGCCGAACATCAAGGATTGTGGGAATTACAAAAAACTTTCAACTGGTTATTGTTCTGCGCGTGGCTTGGTTTCACGCTAAGTGCACGACGGGCTCTTGATGATGCGGAGCGTGCAGATCGGCTCCTCAGGTAGTCCCACCTGATGACAACCAGCGCTCAAGTCGATCCGCATAGGTGCGGCTCGAGCGATTCAAAGAATCTTGTCTCTTTGTTGGACGATCTCTAGGATCTTTTTAGCTAAAGAGTCTGTCCCATCCCACTGGCTGACATTGCTCATCACGGCCACCGCAATTCCGGTTTCCGGCGCCAGCAGCAATTCGGTAGATGAACCAGGATCCCGTCCTGTGTGCATAAGTAACCGCTCACCGGACGCCGATTGTCCAACGAACATTCCCATACCGTAGTACAGCCCGTTCCCCATGCCGAAGTAGGGAGGTGCATCGGGAACGTTTGACCCGTCAATCAGCGTGGGACGCTGCATCATGCCTTCTCGTGTCTTCGGCTGGACTAGCCGGCCGGAGTTAAACCCGGCCGCGAAGCGCACCAGGTCTTCCGGTGTGGCGAGGTGCCCCCCTCCGGGAAGGTTTTCGCTAACATCGCGGAAGGGAGCACGGATGAGGTGTTTATTGGAATCCCAGGCATATCCTGCTACGCGATGGGGAATGATGATCTGCGCGTCGTCCTCTGTAATTGTGGACATACCGGCAGGCGCGAATATCAAGCTGCGCATCAGGGTGCGATAAGGCATTTGTGCCGCGCCTTCCAGAACGCAGCCCAGGACTCGATAGCCTAACGAGCTATAAAGAAAATGGGTTCCCGGTTGATACACCAGCGGATCGTCTTTGAATGTATTCAACGTCGGGATCACTTCTGTGTAGCGCGTGTACTGAGTGCTTTGCTCGCGTTTCGTCAGCGCATCGAGCGCCTCGCGTTGCCCTGCTGTGTCGCGAGGCTCTCCATTGGCCCCGTGGTAGTGTCGAATACCCGACAGCTGGGTCATCAACTCACGGGAGGTGATGACCCATTGTTTCCCTGGATAAGCGGAGCAGTACTGCTGGATGGGTGCATCAATGTCAAGTTTTCCATCTTCCGCCAGGCGCATCGCGGCGGTTGCGGTCATCCACTTGGAGATGGAGGCAGTGCGAAACAGGCTGTGCGAATCGACCGCTACGTTCTGTTCAAGATCCGCGCTCCCAAATCCTGCGCTCCAGACTTGATCGCCTTTGGACACAGCTACGGCAAGTCCGGGCAGGCCTTCTTTGGTGAGTGTGCCTGCGGCGAGCTCGCGGATCGCCTCGACTTGTTTAGGAGTCAGTTGCTCCTGAGCCCTCAATTGGGGGGCGCATAACGTTGAACCGAGAAACAAGGCACACACGAATAGGGGCGAAGACGGAGGCAAGAAGCGATGGCGACCTGAGCGGACGTTCAAAATTAACTCTCCAATTGTATAGTTGACCATTCGAAAGTTAGCTCCAATATCCCGGTGGATCTCGACGCTGAGCCAGTCATTTTCCTCCAACCCAATAAGAAAGAACTGATTGACGAGAATTTTATTTCATGAAACGTGTCCATCGGGAGGTGCGCTGCTTTGGATTTACCACATCAAGGGAACTCTCAACTTGGCCAGCAGCCGTGCAGAACAGCTACCAGGCAGTGTTGGCTATGCCGAGTACACGTGTGTCCCCGCCGGACAAGTGCAGGTCATTCGAGGCTGGCAGCTTCGCCGAAGCTGCCAGGCGCATGAAGATGCCGACATCCACGCTGAGTCGCCATCCTGGCTGAACTCGGTGTGAAAGATGTGCACTTTGCCGGGCATTCGGTAAGGTCGATGATCGGCGCACTCGCATCTCTCGAAGCTCCGGAACGGCTTGCGACGTTGTCAAATCGTATCCCCTTCAACCCAACCTACTGTATGGTTCCGAGCGGTGCCCAGGATTCGAATCCCTGAAGCAGGCAATGCTGAGCCAATCGCCCTGATATGATTTGAGAGACCGCTAGTTTGTCCGGCATTTGCCCGGCTTCTATACCTGCTCATGAATATCTCTCAATTTCCAAAACATTTTGATTCCGCGGCTGCGGAGCGACATTGGTCAGCTCGCTGGGAAGCGTCCAGCGCCTATAGCGTCATCGACAGCATTGCCGGGCTGGATCGCGACAAGCTCTTCGTCATTGACACGCCTCCCCCCACCGTGTCGGGGTCGCTGCACGTCGGTCACGTCTTCTCATACACCCACACCGACGTGCTGGCCCGGCAGCAACGGATGATGGGGAAAAAAGTGGTGTATCCCATGGGGTGGGACGATAACGGTCTGCCGACCGAGCGGCGGGTGCAGAATTATTTCCACGTACGCTGCAATCCACTCTTGCCTGCTGGTTCGAACCCCGTGCTGCCGGACCCGGCGCACATCGACCCCAAGTCTCCTCCCACGGAAATCTCGCGGCCCGACTTCATTGATCTGTGCCTTCGCCTGACCGGCGAAGATGAAAAGGAATTCAAGACACTGTGGTCGCGCATCGGGCTGTCGGTGGACTGGAGCCTGGAATACTCCACAATTAACGATCGCTGCCGGGCCGCGGCCCAGCGAAGCTTTCTTGATTTATGGCGCAAAGGCCACGTCTACAGCGTGGAAGCGCCGACCATGTGGGACGTCGACTTTCAAACGGCGGTCGCCCAGGCGGAAGTTGAGGACCGGCCGGTGGCCGGGCATTTTCACCGTATTCACTTCGGTGTGCAGGGCTCCGAAGAAACCTTCACCATCGCCACAACCAGGCCGGAGTTGCTTCCGGCGTGTGTGGGCGTGACGGCGCATCCAGACGATCCGCGTTTTCGCCATCTCTTTGGCCGGCAGGCAATCACGCCGATCTTCCGGGTGCCTGTTCCCATCTTCCCTTCTACTTTGGCTGATCCCGAGAAGGGCACGGGCATCCTTATGGTGTGCACCTTTGGCGACGCCACGGACGTTCAGTGGTGGAGGGAACAGCGTCTTGCCCTGCGGCAGGTGCTGGGGCGGAACGGACGGTTTTTGCCCATCGACTTTTCCGCAGCCAACTGGCAGTCGCTCGATCCTGCTAAGGCCGACGCAGCCTCCGCGCAACTGACCGGCAGAAACGTGAAGCAGGCGCGCCGCATTATCGTGGAGATGTTGCGGGATCCGGCCCATGGGGCCACAGAATATCGCGCACCGCTGGCCGGCGAGCCGGCGGCCCTTGAGCACTCCGTGAAGTTTTTCGAAAAGGGCGATCAACCGCTGGAGTTCATTGCAACCAGGCAATGGTTCGTCCACTTGCTCGATAAAAAAGATGCCCTACTGGCATTGGGCGATCGTATCCAGTGGCATCCAGAATTCATGCGCCATCGCTATCGCTCGTGGACGGAGAACCTGGCCTTCGATTGGGCGATATCCCGGCAGCGTTATTTCGGTGTTCCTTTTCCAGTCTGGTTCTCGATAAAGGAAGACGGCCTGCCCGATTACGATCGTCCCCTTTTCCCAGCGGAGGAAGCGCTGCCCATCGATCCACTGCAGACTGCGCCGCCCGGCTATTCCGAATCGCAGCGCAATCAGCCTGGCGGGTTTACCGCCGAGACCGACGTTTTCGACACCTGGTTTACCTCTTCGCTTACGCCGTTGATCGTCGCCCACTGGGGAGAAGATCCAGCCATGCTGGCGCAGCTGTTTCCCATGGACCTGCGCCCGCAAAGCCATGAGATCATTCGCACCTGGGCGTTCTATACCATCGTGAAAGCCTGGTTGCACGAGGGAGACATTCCCTGGCATAACGTCGCGATCTCGGGCTGGATTCTCGATCCCGACCGTAAAAAAATGTCGAAGAGCCGCGGCAACGTCATGACCCCCATCGGACTGCTGGATGAATACGGCTCCGATGCGGTGCGATACTGGTCGGCCCTCGCCCAATTGGGCAGTGATACCACCTTTGATGTGAACGTGTTGAAGATCGGCAAGCGGCTGGTGACCAAGCTCTTTAATGCTTCCAAATTCGTGCTCGGCCGGGAGGCAGAAGCGGGTGCGATCGTTTACCCCATGGATCGCATTTTCCTGGCGCGTTTGCGGAAGCTGGTACGCAAGGCGACCGACTCATTCGCTGACTATCAATTCCAGGTGGCTCTTAGCGAGACGGAACGCTTCTTCTGGAACTCTTTCACCGACTCCTACCTGGAGATGAGCCGCGCCCGGAGTCTCGGCCTTGCCGGCGCCGAGTTGCAGCAGTCGGCGATCGGCACGCTCTATTTTGCTCTCGATGTTCTTTTGCGGCTCTTTGCCCCTTTCCTGCCCTTCATCACGGAAGAGGTCTGGTCCTGGGACTTTGCCGCGAAGAAAGGGATAGCCAGCGTTCATCTGGCTGCATGGCCTACTGACGCTGACTTTGCAGGCATCGATCTGCTTGACGATGAGCCGTTATTCGACACTGCGGTCAAAGCTCTTGCGGCGATCAATCGCGGACGAACTGAAGGGGGTGTTTCGACGGCCCGCGAGATTTCTTCGGTCACTTTGTCGGGTTCGGTGAACGTCGCGGACCGGCTGCGCCAGGTAAGTGAGGATGTGCGCCTGGCTGCGCGTGCCAGGGATCTGCTGATCGTCAACGATGAGGCACTCGCCGACATCGACCTCGAGGTGCGCGATCTTCACTTCATTGAGATGACAGCTCCCTCCTGAGGTTCGTCTCGAGCCTGGCTTTACCTGTAATCCGTCCGCTCCTGCAACCGGCTCCCTCCTAAATAGGCCGTCCTACCTATTTCTGTCCCCCCGGGCCGATGCTACCGTTACCATCTGGGTCTTCAGGTTTTCGCAAACTATAGTTTTCGCGGGAATAAACGCCCGATGAGCAAAGCCATACAAAGGCTGGATGGCGCGCCGGTAGGACAAGGCCCCCCGTCTATCAAGTCCGCGATCAACGGGTCCCGTGGCATCGCGCCCTGGGCGCCGCCCAACTGCGCTTTGCTGATGGACGACCTTGACGAGGCGGCGGCTCATTTTTCTCCTCTTGGGCGCATGCTCTTCCGCGAATTACTCCCGGATCTTCGCCGGTCTCTCCATCGGCACATCGGCGACTACGGTTGGCAAATGCTACGGTATGCGCCCTTTGTTGCATGGAGCGCTGCACTGGTCAAAGACTCGGTCACTCTGGTCGCCGACAAGCTTTACCCGATTTCCCAGTTGGCCGGTTCGGTTGTATGCGTAGATGCTCACCGATGGTGGGTCCCACAAACTTTGGAACGAAGGGTCCAGATCCAGGCGAAGGCGCCCGGCTTATGGCATGCGGGCCCAACGGTGGTGATCGACGATGCGGCCTGGTCAGGGGACACGTTACGCAACCTTTGCCGTTACGTTCAGGCGGAAGGCGGGGTGGTCACGGACATCTTTGTTGCCGCCGCATCGCCTGGAGCGGCCGAGATACTGCGCACTACCGGCACCAGAATTTCGGCGTTCGCCAGGGTGCCTGCAGATTTCGACATCCTGCACGCACGTGATTTTTTTCCGTGGCTGCCATTCTCAGGGCGCAGGGTGCAGTCGAAGTCGGCCGAGTTCGCAGCCGGCGTGGACCTGCGCCTCGCCCCGTTGTTTTACAACGCGGGAGCCTGGCTGCAACTCAGCCCGCAAAGCCCCTGCTGGCGCGACGCCATCGACCTGGCATTCGATTTTCTATGGCGGTTCGAAACGCACCTCGGCCGCCCCGCCCTGGTCCAGGACCTGCCCTTGCTGGGTTCTGCAATTGCGCTTCCCATCAGTTCTCCGGTATGGGTGGAACGGAAGGTGGCACAGAATAGTCCGCTGCGGCGGTACCTGGGGTGCGCACCGCAATGACCGCGATATCCAGACTCGTCGACAGCAGCCTGCAAGACATTCGTTCGGTGTTGTTCTTTGTCTCTGACAGCCTGCGCTGGGACAGCTTTCAACGGGCCTGCACCTCGTGCCTGGCCCGGTGTGCCCCTCGCCAGGAGCGGCGCGTATCGTATGCTTCGTGGACCCAACCCAGCCACGCCTGCCTGCTCTCCGGACTGTTGCCTCATCCCAACCTTCCCGGTAGCCGGGCCGCCGATGTGTATGCGGAGGATTTTGCTTTTTGGGCACAGGCTCTTACCGGCAAATCCGAACTGGGAGCCGAGATTTATCCTCATTTGTGCCTGCCACAGTTCGCACAGGATCATGGCTGGCACACGACGGCCAGCGTCGCCATGCCCGTGCTCAACGAAAGCACGGCCTTTTCCCGGGCGTTTCACCAGTATTCCCTCTCTCCCCGCGGCGGCAACATCGGAACGCAAATCTCCGAGGTCGTGGCTTCGCTTTCCGGCGATCGCAATTTTCTGTTCATGAACGTGGGTGAAACGCATTACCCTTTCCTGCTTCCGCGCGAAACCATGCCGAGACTCTCTGGAATCCGGGGTGCGGCTGCCGCTTTGGCCTCCTCTATCGCGCAGCAGGACGAGCCTTCTGTCTTCACCTCCGAACTGCTGGCGGAAATGCACGCCAGCCAGGTCGCTGGTCTCGAGATGGTCGACAAATACCTGCACAGTCTCATCGATTGTCTTGCCAAACCACTGCTTTTTGTATTTGCGTCCGATCATGGCGAACTCTTCGGCGAGGACGGCTACGTCGGACATGGCCCCTTCTTCCATCGCGTTTTGTTCGACGTTCCCCTCGCTGTTGGGGTGGTGAAGTAGCGCAAGAACTGGACAGCCAGAATTTGGAGACAGTAGATGAACCGTATATTCGTGCTCGGGCTGGACGGCGGGACATTCCGCGTACTGGAGCAATACATCGAGGCCTATCCAAACGGGCTATTCGCGGAATGGATGCGACAGGGCTGCGTCCGCACGTTGCATTCAACCATGCCGTTCTTTACAGCACCCGCATGGTCTACGTTCATGACCGGTCTCAATCCGGGCAGACATGGAGTGTTTCACTGGCGAGCCCGCTACAAGTCGAAGTGGGGAGGCGAGCGGCCGCTCGTGTCGACCCGGCATCTCGCCGACTGCTCGTTGTGGTCGTACCTGCAGTCTCATGCTGCACGGGTTGCCGTTTCTAATTTCCCCATGGAGTATCCTGCTCCACCTACGGCAGGCGCTTATATTTGCGGAACGCTCGCGCCAGAAGACGCCCAGAACACCAGCTGGCCGCCGCGGCTCATGGACCAGGTGCGCAGCCGTTTCCCGGACTATCGCTTTGAAATGGATAAGGGCATTTCCTACCTGGACAAGCTCCCACCCCTGCGCGACCACATCCTGCAGCTGGGACGCGACCATGCCGCGGCCTTTGAACAGCTTTGCCATCCCGCCGAAGCGGACTTCGCATTCCATACCGTAACCGTTACTGATCGCATGCAGCACTTCTTCTGGCACTGTTTCGATCCCGAACATCCGCGCTACGATCCCGGCTGGGCGGCGAGCCATGGCGGCCAGCCGATCTTCGAGGCCTACAGAATCGGGGAGGAGTTGCTTGAGCGTGCGTGGTCTTCCGGCCGCTTTGACAACGCGGTCATCGTCAGCGATCACGGCGCCGGGCTCTCCGCTTTAAGCTTTTACTGCGATGCGTGGCTCTCCGCACAGGGCCTTACTCAGTTCAATTCCAAGGGAAGGGTAGACTTTCAGGCGTCCACCGCCTACTCCGGCGAAGAGCCGGAGTGCTCTATCTATGTCAACCGGCTCGATCGGGACGGCGTTGGTCTTACTACGGAATCCTATCGCGAGATTGTGCCCATACTGGTGGAGCGGCTCCGCACGCTTTGCCGCCCGGACACGGGCCAACCCGCATTCCATCGCGTCTATAGACAACAGGACGTGTTCACGGGTCCGTTTGCAATGGAAGGCCCTGATATCGTCCTCGTGCCCTCCCCTGGTATTCACCCGCAGCCGGGTTATGCAACGGAAATCTTCGCTCCGGCGCGGCGGTTGTTCAGCGGCCATCTCCCCGAGGGCATCTTTCTGGGATATGGCCGGGACCTTCCGCGTTCTCTCGACTACTCTGCACCTCTCGAAATTGCTGACATGTTTGCCCTTCTATGCGCGTTGGCCGGCATCCCCATCCCTGGTGGGCTGGACGGGGGCATAGCCGCGGCCTTTCCTGCTATAGCCGCCAGCGCGACCATCGACCCGCGGCGCTCCTGGTGCGATCGCGTAGAAACGCCACCTCCCCTGCAAACCGATCGTCCGGATCTTGTCCGCCGCCTGGCAGAGATGGGTTATATATGATCGCCACTGACTCGACCACTGCCGGGGTTCGTGTCCTTGGAACTCGCATGGAGCCTGCGAGCGCGCGGAACGCTGCCTGGCACCGCTTGCTTGCCGAGAGTGATTGGCAGCAGGAGTGCATCACGCCCGAGGAAGCAGCGAGCCACCCGACCCTGGCTTGCCGGCTACGCGCCGTGATTCTGAATCGCACTTATTCCAATGACTACCACACCGATTCGGTGGATATTGACCGGCTCGCCCGGGCGGTGCGCCAACACCGCGAGCGCATCCTTTTCTGGGGAGACCCCGGCGCCATCGCTGTTGCCCGGGACTGGTTCACCCGAGGAGAGAGCCCCGGCGAAGCCACTTTACAATCGCTGAACTTTGGGACCGCCAGTACTCTCGACGCGGGAGATGCTTACGGCGAAGGCTATGCGGAACTCTCGCGCACGGGAAGCGTGTGTGCCGATGTCCCTGCTTCGGCGCCGATTCTCGCCGAGGTGACTCAACTACTCTGCGGCGGCGCACCCAACTTCCGTTCCAGGCACACCTTCGTCGCAGTGCCGCGCAACCGCAGATCGTCAACGACCATTCGCGGCGGCTCTGCCATTCATCGCCTGCACGTGCGGGTAATCCGCTCGTCATTTTGGGGGGTTGCGCCCTGGTACGTGATGCAGGGTGGCTTTATCGAAATGCTCGACTACCGTGAGCTCTATCGGGATCCCGAAGCAATCGCTGCCCTGCACAGCCATATCCGCGAGCTTTGGTTCGACTGTCCCGATTCCGCCGCCTACGCTCTAAGTTTCATCGCGTTGAATTTCGGTCGTGACGCTTGCTCCACCCTGACGGTCTCCATAGCACCACCCCATGGCTCTGCAACCACCGGGTGGAAAGTCTCTTACCTGGGCCCGCCAAACCTGAGACGCTTTTGCCCGGCGATCATACGCCCGGCCGATTCAGATGCGACGACGTTCGACGCTCTTCTTGATGAAGCCCTGAGCGCAGCGGCGGTCGCTGTCTATGTGCCTCTGGAAGAACCGGGACCGGCCGCCGTGCAGCATTCGCTGCGCCAACGCGGGTTTCAACTCACCGCGGTCATCCCTTCTAAGCCGGCCGGCGAGGAGCGTACTCCATTTACCGGCGTGTGGAGCAAAACCAAACCAGGTATACCGTGGGCGGAGCCTTACTACCTGCACATGCCGGCCGAGGGGTGCGAAGGCGCTATCCTCAATCATCTCCGTTCTCTCTGCAAAGGGAAGACCTCATAGGTGCCTCATGCTCGAAATCGCAACTGTGATAGACGCGTTTGCCGAAGTGCTCGCACAAAAAAGGGAAACCTGCATACCTATTCGCCCCGATACTAAACTTGGTGAGCTGGGCTTCGACAGCCTGGACCTGGCCGAGGTGCTCATCGTGATCGAGGAGCGGATTTGCTCCGAGGTCACCGTGGGACGTTCTGTTGCCGGTTCCACCATCCGTGACTTTCACGACATGCTTGCCATTCACTCCGACGGTAACGCATGAGTTCGTTCTTCACCGCTTTCGAGCAGCGGTCGTTATCGGCGGGTGGGGTGTGGGATGACGAAGCTCTCATCCCCTGGTCTGAAGTCTGCCGTCGTGCGCAACAAGCCGCCAGGCGCTTTCCTGCTCTGGCCGGCAAGCGCGTGTTAGTAAGTTGCTCCACGGCCGCCGGGTATGCAACGGCGTTCTGCACCACGGCCTTACTCGGCTGCGAAACCTGGCTCCGGCGGCCTGACCTCCCCCCTCCCGCCGGCATGGCTCGGCTCTCGGTTTGTGGCGAGCGGTTCGATGTGGTCTACGGCGGCGAGCCAGACTTTCATGTTGTTTCGCCCGGAGGTTTTGTGGTGTACACATCCGGCACCACGGCGACGCCGCGCGCATGCCTGTGGGAGTTTCAAAAACTCGAGGAAATTGCCCGCTCGGTCTCCGGTCGCAATATGCCCTGGCTGTCGGCTTATCCTCCGTTTGCCTTTGCCGGCCTATATACCATCGTGTCGGCCGTTATCGGGGCGGGTAGCCTCTTTCTCATCGGCAATGAGACTGTGGAATGTAGCCGCTGGCCCGCCACGCAAAACTTTCTGGTATGCGGAACGCCGACCTTTTGGCGGCGCCTCTTGTTGCTGTCCCCACCAGCCGCGCTCGCGCGCCTGCGGCCGGGCATCGTCTCACTCGGCGGAGAGATCGCTTCCCAGGAAATTCTCGACAAGTTGGCCCACGCTTTTCCCGGGGCGCGTCTGGTGCATGTGTACGCGACCACCGAACTCGGCTCTCTCTTCAGCGTCTCAGATGGTCAAAGTGGTTTTCCCTCGGATTTTTTGGGACGACGTCTCGGATCTGGAGCGACGCTTGAAATCGCCGACGGCGAATTGGTGGTGCTGCGTGCAGACCGCCGGCGTATGCATACAGGAGACGCCGTCCACATCCACAACGATCGAATTTTGTTCGACGGCCGCGCGGACGGGGTCATCAATGTCGCCGGTTCCAAGGTACGCGGCCATCATGTCGAGGAAGTGATCCGCAAACTTCCTTTCGTGATCGATGTCCGCGTTCTCCCTCATCCCAGCCCGCTCACCGGCAGCATTGTGTCCGCCGAGATCGTCATTGATTCATCGGTCGATGCGGCAAGCGCGCGTGCTGACATCCGCCTTCTCTGTGATGCATCGCTCGATCGCCCTTCGCAACCCAGACGAATCTCCATCGTGGATCATCTCTCCACCACGGCTACAGGAAAGGTGCTGCGTGCGGTCCCTACCTAAACACGTCCTGGTCACCGGGGCGTCGCGCGGCCTTGGGCTCGCCATCGTTCGCAAGCTTCTTTGCAGTGGCTATGCGGTAAGCGCTCTCGCTCGCACCATGAGCCAGGAACTCGAGCAGTTACAGGCCGAAGCTCCTGACCGACTTTTCCTCCACCCATTCGATGTGCGCCAGATCGGAGATGGCTACACCCTGGTCAAAGACGTGGAAGCGAACGGACCGCTGTATGCACTCATCAACAATGCCGCGGTAGCTCCCGATGATCTTCTGGTACGGTTACCGGAATCAGCCATTCGCGAAACCCTGGACGTTAATCTGACCGCGGCAATTCTTCTTTCCCGGGCGGTCGCCAAGCGATTGATTCGCGCCAATAGCGGCCGTATTGTCAGCATTTCCTCGATCGTAGCCCACCGCGGCAGCCGTGGACTCACCGTCTATGCGGCTACGAAAGCAGCTCTCGATGCCTTCAGCCGTTCGCTGGCTTTGGAGCTGGGAAAACGTAACGTCACCGTCACCGTAGTGGCTCCTGGCTATCTCGACACGGACATGACGCGTACTCTTACGGCAGAACAACGAACCCGGGTGCGCGCCCGCTCCGCACTTCCGCGCGAAGTCACGGTTGAGGATGTCGCCGCAAGCGTGCTCTTCCTGCTATCGGATGCTGCTTCTTCGATCACAGGAACAACCATCGTGGTCGATGGCGGGAGCGCCGCTTGAGAATCGCGGAGAAACCGGCGACCACCCCGCGTGCCATTTCGTTCGACCTGGACAACACGCTGTTCGACAGGCCACATTCTTTGCGTGTGTTCACCGCCAGGCTGATGGCGGAATTTTCCGGCAAGCTGCTCGGAGTGACCAGCGAAGAGGTCTTCACCGCAATCGCTCAGGCAGACGGTGACGGTTACCGATCGCGGCAGCACGCCATGGAGCATCTGCGGCGAGCCACGTTTTGGAAATGCCGTCCGGACCTCGCCTCCCTGAGAAGATTCTGGGACTTGACCTTCCCTCTGTCGGTAGTTCCTTATGAAGATTCGCGTTCTGCTCTGGAAGAATGCGCCAGGCTTGGCTTGAAGCTTGCCCTTATATCGAATGGATGGAGTGCACTGCAGCGGCAGAAGCTGCAGACTCTTGGTTTCGACGTGTTCTTCGACGTTATCCTGATCGGAGAAGAAGTGGGGATGGAGAAACCGGACGCTGCTGTGTTCGATCACGCGGTGCGGCAATTGCAGACGCTGCCAAGCCAGATCTGGCACGTGGGCGATGACCCGGTGAATGATGTTCACGGCTCATCGAACGCCGGTTTGCTGCCTGTCTGGCTTGCCACAACGCAGAACTGGCCACTTGCGACCGTTCAACCAGGCATCACCGTAAAGACCCTGGCAGAGGTGGTCACCTTGCTTAAGGCGGCAGGATGAGTCTTAAGCCACAAGTTCGACCGGTTCTCCCATCCGCGAGGACTCGTCCGCTGCCAAAGAGACTGCAAGGGTGGACACCGCGTCCGCATAGGAAGACCGAATTGCCGAAGCATCGCCGCTTCGCACCGCGTCGATAAATGTCAGGTCTTCGACAAAGTATGGGTCGGTCTCAGCTTGCTGAGGCCAGGTTTGTTCGTCGCTCTTGCCATCGAATTGCACCACGACCCGCCCTCGCGTGACCTCCAGTGCCATCTCCTCAGCGACGACGAGGACCCCCGCCTTTAATTCGTTTTTCGGGAGGCTGCACCCGTTCACGAGCGTGCCCACGGCGCCACTTGCGTAATGGAAAATAACCGCTCCGGCATCAGGAACTCCCAGGCCTTCGACCAGTCGATGTGCCTGGTGGCAATAGACACGCCGTACTTCGCCGCCCAGATAGCGCAGCAGGTCAACGATGTGGGTGGACTGCTCCACCAGTTGACCGCCCGATAACGAACGATCTCTCCACCATGGCGGCGTTGTCGAGCGGGACGCCGCGCTTCCTAGCCAATAGCCATGCGCGAGCGCCACCTTGCGCCTACCTAATAAAGCTTTGGCGGCCACAACCGAAGGCTCGTAGCGCCATTGATACCCCACGCTCGTAATCAACCCGGCCTGGCGCACACGGTAGGCTATCTCCTGCGCGGTCGCGAGTTCAAGCGCCACTGGTTTTTCGACAAAAAAAGGAAGCCGCCGTTGTACCGCTAAAAGTTCGGGTTCGCCATGGGCAAAGGGTGGCAGGAAGAGGAAGACCGCATCGATGTCGGCTTCTTCCAGCAGCGCCCGGGTGGAATAAAATATGCGTGCCGCAAAGCGTTTGCCAGCCGCGGCAACGGCTTCTTTGTTGATGTCGGCGACCGCCGTCACCTTGGCGCCGCTCAGCCGGTCCCAGTGATTCCAATGGAAGACCTGCGCCACTGAACCGCAGCCGGCGACGCCGATACGAAGAGTCTGCATTCGTCAGGACCGAAGATCAAACGGCCCGTCGGGGCTCGCCCCTAAGAACCGTTCGATCGCCTGGACGACGGTTGCGCACAATAATGACATCTCCGCTTCCGACTCTTCTCCCATGGAAAAGCGCAGAAACGGATCGCAGCTTTCCGCCAGTGCGGAAGAAGCTGAAACGCGCGTGACTGCAAAGCCGAAACTCACCCCTTGCGTAATGGGAACGTTATGCTTTCTACACAGGCGGAGCAGCAATTTAATCAGCTCTTCCAAACGGTCTCTGTTGTTCAGCCCCTTGTCGTGGAAGAACACGGTGATGACTCCGCCACCGTGTTGCCAACCCATGGCTCTCCAGTGGAATGGAAATCCAACTTCGAGCACGGCTGGCGAGAGTGCCACTGGTCTGCAGGGTAGTTGCCAGGCGTTCGGCATTGCGCGAGAGAATAGACATACGCGCCAGCAGTTGTTGCCGCACATAGCGGGGGAAACGGGCGACGTCGGCAGGATACATGATCGAACCGGTGTTTCGCCGGCACCGAAACAACCGTGGCAAATGTTCCGTCCGGAAGACACAAACTCCTGCCATCTGCAAATCCAGACCTAACTGAAGATACTTGCTGCCACTCTCATAGTAAAGAACGCTGGGGTGGTTCGGACGGTTGAACCACGAGAAAGGATTCACTCCGCCGGAAATCATGGTGCCATCTATCACCAGCCAGCGATCTTTCCAATCATAGTTCTCCAACTGCTTCGCCAACTCCCTCAGGTCAATCGAAGGCAGCCCAGCCGTGTTCGCAACTGGATCGAGAAACAGAACCCTGGCGTTGGAGTGCTCAACCGTGCGGATCAAGTCGCTGATGGAGAAGGAAGGACTTACGACCGTGGCAAAGGCTGGGATCGAGGTCATTTGTTCAAACGCCTCGAAGTACACGTAAGGGGAATAGGCGATGGAGTCGCCTGGCCGTAAGACGTCGCGTATCAGGAACGACTCAATCACCTGGTAGGCGGCCTGACCACTGGAACAGGCAAGCAAGGTCTGCTCCTCGAGGTTGAAACCCAATGCCAGAGCGAGGCGCAGTTCAAAGTCGCGTAGCGTCGCCGACCCATAGCGAGCGTAATTGACGGTGGCAGTCCGTTGATCCGATGGGTCGAAAAACATCACTTCCAAGCTTTGGTCCTGGCTCGTGCTGGCCCACTGCAGGCTGGTTCGCAGGGTTGCGACTTGTTGGTTCAGCAGGCGGTACCGCGTGCGTATCCTCCATTCCTGCTGCGCGCCCTCTTCGCGAAATCGCCTGGCTGTCTCGCGGGCCAGCTCGATCTGGCAATGAAGGGCCGATTGGGCGGCCGGGTCACAGCGGAGTTCCTGGCTCGACACATATTCGCCGTGCCTCCGCACTTCCTCGCCCAATGCATCGATCTCAAGCGACAGACTATCCATCATTCGCTGCCAGATAGGTTCATCCCGCTCGATTGAAGTGTAACCCGTGTGATGGCCTGGTTCCGTCGTGGCGACCGGCTGAGTCCGCTTCGCGTTGGTTACCTCCAGCGATAGGTTTAACCCCCTTAAGCCCAATAGCCGGCGCAGACGCAAGCTATCAATCTGGACCGACATCGCGTGTGACAACTGGGTGCTGGAAATGTTTCCGCCGCTGAGCACCACCAACACCCGCCCCTCAACACGATTGCATTCCATGTCCTCGAGTAGCGCAGCCACCCCAATGGCTCCGGCGCCTTCCACCAGCAGGCCCTGATTGTGCAGGAGGGCATAAATAGCAGTATCGATCTGCTCTTCGCTTGCCAGAAGCATATCGTCGATTAGCGGGTCGAGAATCGACGTCACCCAACTGTCAGGGTCCACCTGTACCGCTAACCCATCGGCCACCGTGGGCACAACGGTCCGCGTCATATGACGGAGCAGGCCGCCCGATGCGCCCTCAGCCCCAAATACGCGGGGCCGCACCGCGACCAGTCGCGTTCCGGGGCTCGCCTCCCGCAGGCAACTTCCAATACCCGCCAGCAGCCCGCCTCCTCCGAGTGGAACAACTACGGCGTCAAATCCTGGCCCACCTTCCTCAGCGATCTCCAGTCCGCACGTCCCCTGTCCCGCGATCACTTCTCTGTTCGCATAAGCGGAAATGTAGCGGGCCCCGGTTCTTTTCGCTTCCGCGGTCGCATACTCCACTGCCTCATGAAGGTCCTTGCCTACCGGTACGACGTAAGCCTCAGCGTCAACCAATCGACGCACCTTCAGCTCCGAAGCATTGACCGGCACACAGACCTTGCAAGGCAGGTGCAGCTCTGCGGCCACCGTCGCCACACCGAGTCCGTGATTGCCGGCCGAGGCCGCGATCACCGGTTGCCCGGCGGGAAGCTGCAGGAGTGCGTTGTACGCGCCGCGTATCTTGAAGCTTCCTGTCCTTTGCCAGCATTCCACCTTCGCGAAAACCTCGCGCTTGGGTGTATCAAGCCATGGAAGGCGAACAATAGGCGTGCGCGTGATGTAAGACCCGACGCGAGCAGCCGCATCCCGAACCGCGAAGGCCAGTTCGCTGTCCTGCACCCTGACGGAAACTAGCGGTAGGTTCATCGTCTTTTTTTCCGACTTCCAATCCCGGTCTTGCACTGTGCCCGCGTGAGGGTTACGCTAGTCACGCCCTGCTCTATCCTTCTTTTGCCACCGCGTGGCTTCAGTCGCGCGCCAGGCCAACGCGAAACCTATCGCTCGATTGTTCCGCCAACCTGCGAAGTAACTGCCAATGAAATCGAGTATAGGAACCGGTTGTGTATACTCGCTGGTTGCCTAAAAGCTTGCTGACCTGATGGAGTCGAAAAAAAGGTACTCCAGGGAAGGCGTGGTGTTCGGCATGGTAGTTATTGTTCCAAAAGAGATATCGAAACAAAGGGTTGGAGTGAATCGTTCGCGTATTTTGGGTTGCCCGGTTCGCGCCGTGGGCAGTTTCGTAGTGCTCTGGCAGGAATACTAGAATGGAAAGCACCTGTGACAGGCAAAGTGGCACCAGATAGCCGAAAAGGGCCGCCCGCCATCTTGCGGCCGCTACCAGCGATACGAGAAGCAGCCAAATGATTTCAGCCGCTGTATCGATCCAGACATTCCTGGTGTCGTCCTGCCGCAGATAAGACGGAGCGTGGCCGGTCAAAGCAAGCCACGTCGCGGACCACGATCTGTAAGTGGTGAAAAAGATATTTCCCCTGCGCGACATAAGCCGCAGGTAGTCACCGAGGTCATTTAAGCGGATTGCCGGTTCCGGATCGTCCGGCTGCGTTGTCCTGGCATGATGCTGCAAGTGAAACCCGCGATGCAGGGTGTAGTTCTTCAAAAGAATAGCGGATGCTACAGCACCCGCGAGGTGGTTGAGCCACCGGCGGCGTCCAAGCAGGCCATGGATGCACTCGTGAATCACACTGGTACATCCGACCAGGATCGTCGCCTGAACAAACCACGCCGCCACAGTAAGTGTCCAGTGAGCGCCCCGGACCGCGACCCATCCGCACCCCATATAAAGCAGTAGACAAGTCGCTAAATGAAACAATCCGCGTGACGTGTTTCGGACGCTCAGTTCCCGCAGCAGCTCGCGGCTTATGAGCGTAGCCGCCCCCCGCGTATCGGCTCCGGACTGCAACATAGAAAGGTGCATGGCAATCAAACCAGCTTCGTTCGGTAAGCAGGCCGTGGGCCTTGCCGGATGACCCTCTCAGTAAAGCGGAGTTCCTGTTCATTGCACATGGGCCCTTCGGTCTATTTAAGATAGCGATATCTAAGCAGGTCGAATTTCACCATGATGCTTGTGTAGTTGAGACCGTATTTATTTTGACGTAGGGTGCTCGACTGTGCTAGCGTCGAGATGATTTTCGTCTGCATCCGCGGCCGAGGCTCTCTACCTTATCTTGTTTGTTCTTCGCGCATGCAGCTCGCATCGAGGTGATACGCGTATGTCTTTCCGGCGAGTTTTCTTAAAACGCTTCGCATGGTGCGCGCTTTCGCTCACCGTATTCCCGCTGCCCGTTACCGAAGTTCTCAGCCAAACACCAGCGCCAGGTGCGATTGCGCACAAAGTCGGCGTCGTGAAATCGATCAGTGGCAGTAACGTCGTTCTTACCACTGACAGCGGCCCAGATATCACCGTTGTCGTGGAAAAGACGACGCCGATGAAGCGGCTGCCACCGGGAGAAACCGATCTGAAAAATGCAACGGCGATGGAGCTGAATGACTTGCAGGTCGGCGACCGCGTGCTTGCCCGCGGACCCGCCAGCAGCGAGGGCCAGCCGTTTGTCGCATCGGCTGTCGTCGTGATGACGCGGGAACAGATCGCGAAAAAGCGTCAGAGCGAACGGGATGATTGGGATAACCGCGGAGTCGCGGGCGTTGTCGGTTCTAGCGATGCAATGGCAAAGACGATTGTGATTTCGGTAGCGCCCGGGACCACCATTACCATCAAAGCGTCGGATAACACAAAGTTTCTCCGCTACGCTCCGACTTCTGTGAAATACGCCGATGCAAAGGCAGGCCAGTTCGCTCAAATTAAACCGGGTGACCAATTGCGCGCTCGCGGGAACCGAGACGCGACCTCAGGACAGGTACTGGCCGAAGATGTTATCTCGGGATCCTTTCGGAACGTTGCAGGTACGCTGCTTGACGTCGCGCCGACGGGCAACGAAATTCACGTGATGGATCTGCTGACGAAGGAACCCGTGACCATACGCTTCGACAGCGGATCTCAGTTGCGAAGGTTGCCTCCCTTCCTCGCCGAAGGGCTTGCACAGATAACAAAGTCGAGCGCCGCGGGCACCATTGTAGCCAAGCACGGCTACCCCGACCTGCAGCGGATTATCGTTCACGCACCTCCGCTCAAGCCGTCTGATTTGCAAAAAGGCGAGGCAATCATGGTCGTTGCCACCCCGGATGAGTCCACGGCCGTGACTGCGATCACCTTGCTGTGCGGGGTCGAACCGATACTGACGGCGTCTCCCAGCGGAGCGGCCACGCTGCTCTCGAGCTGGAGCTTTTCCGGCGGCGCATCCGACCAGTAGACCGGCTTACCTGGGAGCACGTCTGCAGGCTGTGTCGGTTGACTATTGGCAACTGTGACGGAATTTTAGTTATGTTTTCAAGGACGATCCGCTGGCGGTGGCTGGCTATTCTTCTATCCTGCATGCTCGCGATCGTTTCTCGTGGCCTGTCCGGCGAGGAGACGACCGGCGCCATTCATGGCCAGATCTTTGACCCAGCCGGGGCGCTGATTCCGGGAGCGCTCATAAAGATCACTGGGCCGTCCCGGCAGAAAAATCATCGCGCGGACGACGAGGGTGCGTACAAGATCACCAACCTGCCTCCCGGCGACTATGTGCTCGCCGTCTCTTCCAAGGGCTTCGCAATGGCCAGCCGTTCGGTAAAGATTTCCGCGGGAATCGATCGTGTCTACGATGTTGCCTTGAAGATCGCTGCCCAGCAGCAGCAAATGCTCATTGATGATGAACCACAGGTCAACACTGATCCTGGGAGTGGCGCTGGATCCATCGTAGTAAGGGGAAAGGCTCTCGACGCATTCTCAGATGATCCGGACGAGTTGGCCGCCGAATTGAGGGAGCTTGCCGGACCGTCCGCTGGGCCGGATGGCGGTCAAATCTACATTGATGGGTTCACCGGTGGTCAGTTGCCACCGAAAGCTTCTATCCGGGAAATTCGGGTAAACCAAAATCCGTTCTCCGCTCAGTATGACAAGCTGGGTTATGGGCGCATCGAAGTCTTTACCAAACCTGGCAGCAGCCGCTGGCATGGCCAACTTCGGGTAGGCGGGAATGACGCAGCGCTTGATGCCAGAAATCCCTTCGTTTCGCAAAGCCCAGGTTTTCATTCTGAAGACTATAGCGTAGACAGCGAAGGGCGTTTGGGACACCGGGCCACCGTCTTTTTCAACCTTGAGCGAACCAATACCTCAGATACCTCTGCGGTGAACGCCTTCATTCTTGGACCGGATTTTGAGGAGGCCGCATTCAACCAGGCTGTCGCCAATCCCATAGCGCGTACCGTGGTCGCACCGCGTTTCGATTTTCAATTGGCTCCTAAAAACACACTGACCGCGCGCTACCAGTTTACCGATCGGGATGAACAGAACGCCGGCGTAGGCCAGCTATCCCTTGTGTCGCAGTCGCTTCATCTGCACAACGTGGAGCACTCCCTTCAGCTCAGTGACACTCAGCTTGTGAGCGCGAATATGGTGAACGAAACCCGCTTTGAGTACGAGCACGAGGGCAATCAGCAAGCAGCGCAGAATGCCGCACCGCAGGTCTCGGTTCTTGGGGCTTTCGTCGGGGGAGGTAACAACAGCGGGAACACTTTCCTGGGCCAGAACTACTTTGAGCTGATGAACTACACGTCCCTTTCCCGTGGCAAGAACTTTATACGCTTCGGCGGCCGTCTGCGTGCCTCGCGCGAGGACAGCGACTCCAGTCAAAACTTTAATGGCGCTTTTACCTTCAGTTCCCTGTCGTCTTATGCGGTCACAGAACAGGGGATACAAGAAGGTAAATCGCCCGCTCAGATTCGGGTCGAGGGTGGAGGCGCGAGTCAGTTCTCGGTTACCCTGGGCACGCCGCGAGTTGCCAGCAACTTTGCCGATCTTGGGCTGTATGCAGAAGATGACTGGCGGGTCCGTCCCAATGTGACCTTGAGCTACGGTGTTCGTTGCGAAACTCAGAGCGACATCCACGATCGCTTCAATGCCGCACCCCGTATCGGTATTGCCTGGGGTTTACCAGGCAGAAAGGGCCAGGCTCCCAAAACGGTTTTACGTGCTGGTTTCGGGATTTTCTACGATCGCTTCACGCAGGACCTGGTCGTAAACGCCAACCGCCTTAACGGCGTTGTGCAGACCCAGTATGTAATCCCGCAGCCGGATTTCTTTCCCAACGTGCCGCCGGCACAGGCACTCGCAGAACAAACCTACTCCACCCACTATCAAATCGCCCAACATCTTAGAGCCCCCTATGCGATGCAGACAGCAGTTTCCGCCGAACAGCAACTGGGGAAGATTGGCTCGCTGGTAGTTACGTATTTGAATTCTCGCGGGCTCCACCAATTCATAAGCGACAACGTCAACGCACCTCTGCCCGGTACATTCAATCCTGATAATCCTTCGAGCGGTACGCGGCCTCTTGGCGACGTCGGCAATATCTATCAGTATCAGTCGGATGCGCTCTATAAGGAAAACCAGGTGATCACAAATTTCCGCCTTCGCCCCTCTGCAAAAATCGCGCTCTTCGGCTTTTACGCGCTCGGCTTCGCAAAAAGCAACACGGCTGGCCCTTCGAGCTTTCCCATGGATCAATACAACCTCAACAGCAGCTTCGGCCGGTCTGCGGACGACGTTCGACATCGGATGTTGTTAGCCGGAAGTGTCACTCTGCCGTTTGGGTTCAGTGTAAGTCCCTTTTTGATTGTTCATTCCGGTTCGCCTTTCGATATTAGCACTGGAACTGATCTGAATGGTGATTCCATCTTTAACGATCGGCCTGCTTTTGCTACCAATTCGTCCCGTCCCTCGGTTGTGCTCACTCGCTTCGGCGCCTTCGACACGGCACCTCAAGCCGGCCAGGTCATTATCCCTCCCAACTACGCGCTCTCTCCCGCCCAAATCACCATCAATGGGCGCGTAAGCAAGACCTTTACCTTCGGCGCCAAAGAGGTGGCTGACTCTTCAAACCCAGACGCGCCCAGCGAACATGCGATCGTCGCCATGATTCACGGAACGGCTGCCGCTTCCACCGGATATGCCTTGACCTTTTCCGTAGCGGCCAGGAATGTGCTGAATTACGTCAATGTCGGGCTTCCGGTCGGAACACTTGGTTCCCCGTTTTTTGGACAGGGGAGCAGCCTGGCGGGACTTCCATTTTCTTCGCCCTCGTCAAACCGCCGTTTTGACCTGCAGGTTCAATTTGCGTTTTGATCATCGGCGATCAAGCCTTACGCACCACGCCAGGGAGAACAACGATGCGCTTGAACGGAGAAGTCAGGGACCTTCGGCTTTTCGCGATCAGTCCGCGGACCCCAGAGCTTCACGATTATTGGCGCGACGTGATGCAAACCACGCAGTGGTGTGAACAATATGAGTACGACGGCATGCTGATCTTCACCGGAAACGATGTGTATGTGGATCCCTGGTCAGTAGCCCAGGTACTTCTCGAACGCACGCATCGGTTATCTCCGCTGATTGCCGTCAACCCGCTCTATATGCACCCCTTCACCGCGGCAAGGATGGTTGCCTCCTTCACCTACCTATACCAGCGAAAAATATTTTTGAACATGGTCACGGGGACGGCCTTGAGTCATCTTCATGCGCTGGGCGACACCATCAACCACGATGAGCGTTACGACAGGTTGCTGGAATACATCCAGATCATCAAGCAGCTTTGTGAGGAGTCGCGGCCCTTGTCTTTTGACGGCCGCTTTTACACCATCAGGAATCTGCAATTGCCGACCCCGATTCCCAGAGATTTACTTCCGGTGTTTGTCCTGGCGGGACAATCCGAGGCGGCACGCCGCGTGTGCTTCGAAACAGGCGCTATCAGTATGGCCATGCTTTCCGCCAAACTCGAAGAGAAGATCGTCCCCGGCTCCGGCGTTCACTTTGGCATTATCACCCGCGAATCCGCCGAGGAGGCGTGGGAAGCTGCTCGCTCCTTGTTTCCGCCAGACGTCGAAGGCCGGGAAATTCTCGAAGCTTCGATGCTAAACACCGATTCCTCCTGGAAAATGCGAATGAAGTTTGAGGCTGATGAGCATCAGGCGCTCGACACAGGCTACTGGTTAGAACCGTTTCGGGCATTCAAAGCGGATTGCCCCTACTTCGTCGGCAGTCACGACCGCGTCGCTACCCTGATCGAGAACTTCGTTCGCAAGGGAGTCGAGATGTTGATTCTCGATATCCCCGCAAACGAGGACGAGTATCGGAATCTAGAGCAGATGTTCCACCTCGCACAGAAGCGCCTGGCTACGGTTACGATTGAAACGGCCTTTTCAGGTGACTGTTAATGTGAGCCTGCCATTCAGGGGCGGCATCTGCATCGGAGATGCTTTTTCTGTGGACGAGAGCATTGGCGATTCGATGCAAAGCCGTCCGCTCATAAGTGACCTGCGCTCGCGTGCCGCCGCTGTCGAGCCCAGTCAGGTAGATGTCGATAGTGGTCACCAGCAGTTTGGGGAGGAAGTAAACATACTGGATGTGGCCTGTAGCCAGGTCAAACTCTGTGTTCACCCAAATACTGCTTAGGTGATCATGCTCCACCCGGAAAACAGAGCCCCGAACATCCTCCGCGGGTTGGGGATAGATAAACTGGGGATCCCAATCGAGAGCCCATTCTTTTTCCTTATTCGCTCCGAAAAGTGGGAAGGCTTCGCTCAACCCCGCTTCAATTTCGAACGTAAAACTATTTTGCACATGCGCTAAGCCCGTGGTTCGCGCGCGACGCAGCCATCGACGGAAGAAAGCCAGCCCCGCGACTACGGCGGCGCCTTCGAGGCAAACAGTGACAAACCGAGTCGTCTTCATCCAGCCTCCTAAGTGAACCAGATATAGCACATGCTACGCGTATCATGCTGAGCTTACGGGCCTGCCTTCTGCACCCCACACAGATCATTTTTAGACCGGGCAGTCTATAGCCTGCTCACCTGCTTCGCGGAATGATAAAAGTCGCTTCGGGAGAAGCGAGCGGAAGGTCACTTCCAGCAATCTTCTCATCATCCCATCTCAACGAGCGACCAGACCGAAAAGGAATAAGCGAATGCAAAATGAGCGTGCTGTTTTGGTCACAGATAATATCCACGACTACGCCCTGGCGGTGTCCTCGCATAAGATGATCGCGCAAAATGAGGGTTGGGAAGCGTGTTATCCCGTCCAGGTTCCGCCTAAGGCTCTGCAGCAGTTCGAGCAATTTGCCGCTTACTATAAGACAAAGATCATCCGTTTTGCGGAGTTAGTGGACGGCGCGGATCCCCTATCAAGAAGCGAAACCCTTCGCCGCCGATTTTCGAACGGGTGCCCTGCGATTACGGTCAAAGTCGGCTCCGGGATGACCGCGCTCCTACATTGTGTAGTTTCGTCCATGCGCCATCAGCTTCCCATCGTATGGACGGAGTCGAACTCCGAGACGGCGGCCCAAGTCGCCTGGAGCGACGGTAATAGCGCGCTGGATCATCTCGTCTTTGTGGCCGCGAACAGCTTGCTGAGTGTGGCCGCTGCCCTCTACGCTGATGTCAGTGGTAAGAAGCTTGTGTTACTTGATCGCGCAGAGGACATACTCACTTCTCCGCATCTCGCCACCGCATCCTCGGCGATCCTGGTCGCCGAACCAAAAGCGCTGAATAAAGAATTTCTGGAGGAGTTTGCCGAACTGGGAACGACCGCCCACGTCTCCGTGCTGACCGCTTACTCACCGGAGACGTTCACCTGCCTGGTTTGGAGAACGCTGGAATATCGCGATTTTCGCCGTGCAGGTAAGTCCTCGGCGTTGCTGGATAACCCTACCGACATCGACCTGCACCGCAAAGACCCTGTCGAGCACCTCATCATCTCCGACCACGGGAATGAGGCGCACATGCACTATGGCCACAAGGTACTGTGCGGGGCGATCGCGCCTGAATATCGCAGTGGAGCGCAGCGCGACTTCAGTTGCGAATGGGGCTGCCCGCATGACAACAGGCATCTGGCTTCGCAAGTCGCGGCCCATCATCTCGCGATCCTGAGCTGCAGCACGTTCACCTTAGCCGACGGACTTGTGCCTTCGGATTTCAGTCTGCTACTCAACTTCCTGAACGGTTGGCCAATCTCCGCCATCTCCCCCTACCGGCATGCCATGGCAGTGCCCAGGCATGCGATTCTGCTGGAAGCTCTTCTTCGCTCCGGCTTTTCGCTGGGAGAAATGACCTCTTTGTTGAACGGGATCGCTTCCTTCGGCACTCTCGCGGATAAGCCCTACATCCTGCTTGGTGATCCCGAGACTAGACTATCGGCCGAACCGGCTGTCAAGCCAGTGGTGCAGGTGGCAGAGTCCGATGGCTTGCTGGAACTCGAGTTTTCCCAGGTATCCGGCCGTATCGTGACAACGAAATTACCGCCGGCCTTTGTTGAAACTCTGCTCGCCACCAAGGGCCGGCCGGCTGTCTCGGCCTGGTCCGACAATACGAAGCGAAAAGGAATCTACTTCACTTTTGCCTCCACTCCGACGAGTGGAATCGCCACCGAGTTGGTGCTCTTCAGTAATTCAGACCTTCCGGTGCGATTCTCGGTCCACGTGGCTGCGGCCAGAACGGTCACCGCGGAGGAGCGGGATTCCGTTGTCGAGTGGCTGCCAAAAATTCGCCGCCAGCGCGTCTTTGGTACCGATCCCTCCTTTCTTGCCACCCTTGAAGACTCGCTCCTGCAGACGTTACGACACTACGACACGTATCCGGCGTTGATAGAAAACGTCTACACCGCGGGGACGAACGATGTGCCCACCAGTCTCCACCGCCGTCTGCGTAAACTGCGTGAGACGCTTTTACTCGAGCTTTCTGCAAGGAGCGCCGAGAGACTCTGGTTGAGCCACCATTACGCCGGTCACTACTCTCGCATGCAACACCTCGCAGAAGAGGACACCCCCCGGCGCTGTCATACTTGCGGCAACAATGTGCATATCGTTCGCTATGAGGAGGATTCCAGCGCTCTCCCTAGTCGTGATCTGCTCATGTGCTCCCGTTGCGGAATTGTCGCGGACCAGCCGGCTCAACCGGAAATAGGGCTGCGACTGTCTCCATCCTCTCCCGTCGGCTCCAGCCACAGACAGAAGATCACCGTGACTAACCTCACTCAAAGGCGGATCGACGTCTCACTTACGCTGCAATTCCATCTTTGGGAGAGGTTGGGAATCGAATCCGAAAACGAAGTCTTTGAGTTCACCCTCGAGCCTGGCGGGAGCGCTGAAGAAGATGTCACCTTTCGTTTCCGCCGGCCGCTCCCTGACTATATTCACGATCTGATGGCCTACGCTGTGACCGACCGCCTTGACCTTTACAACGCGGCCATGCGAATCGTAACGCAGCAGAACGGGTTCTTTCCCGCCCACATTCAGTCTGGCAACCAACATGACCATCATCAACACGACCACCACCATCAACACCACGGTCATCATGAGCATCCAGCACTGGCGGTGCTCCACAAACAGGATGCTGATAAATCCCGTTTTGTGGCGGTCCTGGAGCCTCATGCAGCGCTCTACCGCTATTTTCAGATCATCCAGAAACGCTTCAAAGTTCTGGTACTCACGACAAATCCCGCACGCTGTTTGCGAAAGGAAAGGCTCTTCAACCTAAGCATGGGTGAACCCATTCGGACTCGCGTCGACCGGTTCGTCGAATGCGACACAACCAGCGTGGATGCCATGCTGCAGGCGCTTGAACCCTACAAGGACCAGCTTGCCGGGGTTCTTGCCGGCGATGACTGCTTTGTCTCCGTGACGGCTGATCTGGGCTGCCGCATGGGATTCGACTACGCCAACAGGGAAGCTGCTGAATCGCAGCACATCAAAACGTTCATGAAGCAGCGATTCCTCGCAGGTGGCGTTCCTACTCCGCGTTTCTACATAACCAGAACCTTTGAAGAAGCGCAAAAAGCCTGGAACGCGTTGGGCCGGGACTGCATGGTTAAAATGGTCGACGCTTCCTCGAGCATTAATATCTTTCGCGTCTCTACCATGCAGCAGTTGCGGGATGCATGGGATACCATCATCGACAACAAGCAGGAGCTGAAGACCCTCTTCGATCTCTCGAAGGAGGTGATCGTGGAAGAGTTTGTGTCTGGGCGCGAACTGACGGTGGAAGGGTATGTACAAGACGATGACGTTGTGTGCTTGAATTTCACCGAGAAACTCACCGCCGCGAACTTCGTTGTAGTTGGCCATTATCTGCCTGCCCAGGTGTCGGCGAAGGAAGCGGATATTCTGCGCAAGGTTGCCCGGCAGTGCGCCCAGGCGGTAGGAATGCGCAACACTGTGTTTCACATCGAGGTGCACATTAGTGGTGATGACCCCTATGTCATCGAATGCGCCTCAAGGCCACCGGGATTACATACAGTCGAGCTTATCTTCCGCGCTTACGGCTTCGACCTTATGGATATAAGCGTGGCGCTCGCAATCGGAGAGAAGGTCACCGAGAAACCTCGCACCCCGCAGAAATACTTCGGCATCCTTTCTCTGTATTCCGAGGTGGGTGGCGTTCTGAACCACATCGCGGGTGTGGAGGAGTTGAAGCAGCGTGGCGGTGTGGCGCATCTTCGCTTCGATGTGAAGCCTGGTGACCGCATCGAGCCACTCTCTTCGTTGCATCAGAAAGATGGTTTCGTCATCCTTGAGGATCCAACCCCGGAAGGCGCCCGCGAGAAGGCGGCCTGGGCCCGCTCCCTTATCCAGTTCGTTCTGGAGCCGGAAGTCAAACCCATCGAGTCAATGGTGGAAATGGTTCCGCAGCCGTAGGCTGAAGAAAATAGTGGCCGGGTGACGCTTGCATCGGCCCGGCCGGGCAATGAAAACGAAGCGGCGGATTCGAAGGTCCAGCAAGCCGGGCTTCAGGATCCGCCGTTCGGCTGTTTAGTTCAGAATTACCAGCAGCGGGCTGCGGCCACTACGTCGCTGTGATCGCCTTCGTGATCGATAATCATCAGAGTGCCCTCCTTTCTTCTGACTTCTACAGCTAACTCCTGTCTACCATAGAACCGCAGCCGGAGTGACTTAATATTTCTTCCTATAGGAATGGCTCTATCTTCCTATGAGCGACTTATAACTAGAACTTTATTAGTGCTGCCAGACTATTGCGCCGACGGTAACATCCGCTTCACGATATTTCTGTCGATTGGTACGTAAATGACCTGCACGAGGAAAATGCCATGGTTATATCAAAAGCGAAAATAGGAGCAGGCCTACTGCTAATGACCTGCTTGATTGTAGGCAGCGCCGGCAGATCAGAAACCCGGCCGTACGACGGTGAGTTGATCTTCCGCGGAGTCTTGCTCGGGATAGGACCGGTCGCCAAACTCTTCCCCGAGTATTATTCGGGCGCCGGCGGGGTGGAAGAGCAGCATGCCTCCGCTGTCGACCATGTGGTTGCGTCCTTTCGTGAGCATGACCCCGCCTACTTTGACCAGTTCGCAAAGGATATGCAAAGCGGCGACCTTACCCGGATCAGCCTGGCCCTCGACAAAGCCAGTCAGACACTTGGTGAACTAGGCCATTTTGGCGGCGGCTCAGGAGGCCATGGATGGGATTCGCACGGCCACGGAGCTGGTAGCGGGCCGCCCTGGCTCCTGGCAAAGTGGTCCGATATGCCGGACCTGGATAAAGACGTGCTGGTTGCCCGCGTCGCGCAAAGACTGACTTCCTCTGAACAGAAAAAGTCGTAAGCGGCGTGCCGCTCAGGAGCGAGCGTATGCTAAAGAATCCCCCATCTCCTGCCTATGACGATCGTGGCCTCGGCCGTTTAGGACTCTTTGCCTTCTGCCTCTTCTTCGGCTGGGCGATTTTCTCGTTGTATGCTCTGCATGCATCCCTGCCGTCCAACTCTGTCCATCTCCCGTTGGCAAAGTCACTTCATATTGCGGTATTCATGCCAGAGGAATGGAACTTCTTCACTGCCGATTCGCGGGCAGAGAACATGCTCCCGTTCAAACGGCTGAATGACGGCCGGTGGGCTTCGGTGTCGTTGTCCCCCAACTTGCGCGCGTATAACGACTTTGGATTGAGAAGGGCTAACCGGACGCAGCGTATCGAGATCTATATGCTGCTATCCACGGTGCCCAAAGATCATTTCCAGGACTGCACGGATTTGCCTGTTCAGTGCCTTGATAAGCTGCCCAGCATCGCCTCCATTGACAATTCCTTTCCCCAGCCAACGATCTGTGGGGATGTCGCCTTTGCTATCCAGAAGCCGGTCCCCTGGGCGTGGCGCGCGATGACTAACGGCACCCGCGATGTGATCATCCCCTCCCGGTCCGTCAGAATGTACGTAAGGTGCTCCTAAGATGATTGCCTTGTTTGTGAAACTCGGCAGGACCGTCAATCGGTGGGTCGCCGGCGAAATGCCGTGGACTAACGTGTACGGTTTGGCCAGAAGTATGATGGCCTTGGCAACCGGAACTACACTTCTGGTCAACAATACCACTGTCTTGATGTACCCTCCTCGCGCGTGCCAGGGCTTGGCGAGACTAGGCTTCTTTTGCCTGATGTCGCATCATCTTGAATGGGCCCGTTGGATCGCGATTGTCGCTCTTTTTGGAATCGCCTCGGGCTGGAGGCCTCGCTTCACCGGCATTCCTCATTGGTGGATCTCTTTGAGCTTCATGCAGGCGGTTCGTCCCGACGGTGGAGACGTCATCGCAGCAGTGCTTACAATTCTGCTTCTGCCGGTCTGTTTGACAGACACTCGCGTGTGGCACTGGATGCCGCCCAGCGAAGAACCGCAACCCAGGTGGCAACGCCTTTGGGCGCTTTCAGCCTTTCTCATGATCCGGATTCAGGTCTGTCTCATCTACTTTGAAGCTGGTATCTCCAAGATATCTGTTCCTGAATGGCAGGACGGCACGGCCACTTATTACTTTTTTACCAATCCATTTATCGGTGTGCCCTCGTGGGAATTGCGAGCTCTGATGCCCTTCCTTACCAACGGGGTGAGTGTAGCCGTACTCACCTGGGGCGCGATCATGATCGAGATTCTTTTGTTCATGTCGTTGTTCATGTCAAAGCGCGCGTGGCCTTACATGCTGTGGATGGGGATCTTCTTTCATGTTGCGATTTTCGTTGTGCACGGCATTCCCACGTTCTCCTTTGTCATGATCGCCGCGCTGATACTGTACCTGCGGCCCGTAAGCCAACCATTTTCTCTTCCCAGGATTGCCAGCCATCCGGTTCAACAGGAGCAGAAAACCTACGTATGAGAGCGCTGCACCGGCAGGCATGATGAACCCCGCGCTGCTTTGTCCCTACTGTTCGTGGGAAACGTTCTATGCGGTTCCAGGGGAAGAGGGCCGGATCGAATGTAGCTATTGCCGGCAAGCGTTTCTTGCCGCTGAAACTACACAACCGAGTGGAAGCGAGAAGGGCAGAGTTCAGATTTGCCACAATCCCTATGCTGAATCCCTTTGACAACCCGGACGGATTGTTTTATGTCCTGGCGAACGAAGAAGGCCAATATTCCCTTTGGCCTGCGCCCCTGCACATCCCAGTTGGGTGGAAGCCGTTGTTCGGAGTTCGGGACCGCCAGCAGTGCCTAAGCTTCACAGCGGAAAATTGGAAGCAGCCGGCGTCTGTCAATACCTAGTCTTCTTGCCGACGCGATCATTTTGCGGAACATGACAAGGTCGCGTCTGCTTTGTACGGTAATAGACCATTTGCCGCTGATGATTGCCTGATTGCCCGTTCCAGTTTGCGTGCCAGATCCTGAACGTGAGGTTCGAGCAGGCAGGTCGCATGGGTGCCGGCAATCGAGTGCACCTCGACCCGTTGTGGAGACAGGCCTGACCAACCAGCTGTGAACTCTGCTTCCGAGCCGGTCTCTCCTTCACTGCTGCAATCATTCCCCTCGGCCTTTGTTTTGAAGAGCGTGATGCGTCCGCAGTATTGATATTCGCTCTCGCTGCGCCGCACCCGGCTCAGATACTTCTGCAATGCCTTTTCGTGGGCATACCTCACCGGGGCCATCCGTGAGATATGGGCAAAAGACAGCGCGTCCATCTCGGGCTCGAGCTTCTGCAATACGAGCGCCAGCTGCATCTTATCCGGCTGTCGCAACAATTCCTGCTTTTGTAAGTCGAGATTGCCGTACTCTTTGCCGAACCAGATCAGAAAGTCCACTTCGTTTTGTGCCGGATTTGCCGATACTGCCGGCCCATCGTCGATCTGCGCCAACAACTGCACTTCCGGATACAGGAGCCGGGCACACAGGAAGGCAACGTGAACACCGAAGGAGTAGCCCCCGAGAAGATAGGGCCCTTCCGGTTGAGCTTTTCGGATCAGTGCGACGTAGTCCGCCGCCATTTCTTCAAGCTCGCGCTCCTGGATTTGCCCCGCTCCCAACCCGGCAGCGCGAATGGCGTATACCGGCTGATCCGCGTCCAAACGCCGTATCAGCGGCCACAGAAAGTCAATGCCTCCACCTTCGGGATGAATGAAGAACAATGGCGGCTTCGTCCCCTTGGAACGCAGTGGAACCAGCATCGACCCATTTTCATCCGAGTGATAAATATTGTCGGCTTGCGCGGAGTTGGCCTGCTCCGCAATGGTGGGATTCTGGAACATTTGATCGACCGACAGGCGAATGCCGGCGGCTTTTGCCCAGGCAGCCACGCGGGTGCAGGCAAGCGAATCTCCGCCTAGTTCAAAGAAATTCTCGTGTATCCCGATTTTTCGATGCATTCCAATCGCAGTCCGCTTTATCTCCAGTACTTCCTTCCATATGCCGCTCAATACTTCTTCCAAGTGGTTCCGCGGCGCCGTATAGTCGATTTTCTCGGTATTCAGTAACGCCTCGCGATCCACTTTGCCGTGTGGAGTTAAAGGAAAACGACTGAGGATCATCACCGTTGCCGGAACCATATAGCCAGGGAGTTTGGCCTTCAAGAAGTTGCGCAACTCGATCGCGGTGTCCTGAGAACCGTTGCGCAGAACGACATATGCGGCCAGCCGTTGCGGGCCCGGCTCCTGCTCCCAGAGAGTGACTACGGCTTGCTGTACATGAGTGTGATCCTGCAGAACAGCTTCAATTTCGCCGAGTTCGACCCGGCAGCCTCGAATCTTTACTTGCCGGTCCGATCTTCCTTTGAATATCAAATCGCCACTTTCGCTGAGACAAGCCAAGTCACCGGTCCGATACAAACGCGACCCCGGTTGTTCGCTGAATGGATCGGCGACAAAGCGAGTCGCGGTCAACTCCGGACGCTTCCAGTAACCGCGAGCAAGACCCGCGCCGCCAATATAAAGATCCCCAGTTTCCCCGCAGGGCAGCACACGCATCTGCTGATCGAGAACGTATGCGGTCACGCGGTTCATTGCTTTGCCAATGGAAGAAGGGGGCGACGCCGGGTTTGTCATCTCGCAAAAAGTAGAATCCGCAGCAGTTTCTGATGAGCCATAGAGGTTTAAAAGCACAGCGCCAGGCAAGGCTTCGCGGAAGGCGCTTACCAGCTGCGGCGGTAACACTTCACCACTGCTCACCCATATTCGAAGCCTTGGAAGCACCGCCCCGAGGTTGTTCGAGCCCTGAAGAAATTCCCGGAGCAGCGACGGCGTGAGCACGATTCGCGTCACCTGCTTCTCTCTCAGCAGTACTATCATTTCCGCGACATTCTTGACCGTCGTGTCAGGAATGACGACACTCGGAACACCCGCCAGAAGAGGCGCAAAGAGCTCCGCGATTGAATCGACAAAACTGCAGGACGTCTTTTGACAGCAGACTTCCTCTTCTCGAAACGGATAATGTTCCCACGACCAAGCCAGCCTGTTTACCAGGCCCTGATGGGTACCCATCACGCCCTTGGGACGCCCGGTAGACCCAGAAGTGAAGATGATGTATAGACAGTTCTTCGGTCCTACCGGCACAGGTGGATTCTCAGTCGCTTCCTGGGATATTGCGTAGCCGTCCTCATCGAGATTTATCGCGCAGCACCCGCCGCTCAAAGGAATGGCATGGCGCCGGCCGTTGGTAAGTAAAACGCGTGGCTCCACGTCGCGTGTCATCAGCATCAACCGGTCGGCCGGATGCGCGGGGTCGAGCGGCAGATAGATCCCTCCGGCCTTCATAATTGCCAGCACGGCAGCCACGAAATCCAGGGACCGCTCCATGCAGAGGCCCACCGGGACTTCCACGTCAACGCCCTTTTTTGCAAGGTACCGGGCGAGTTGATTGGTCCGCGCATTTAATTGCTGGTAAGTGAGGAGGTGGCCCTCAAAGTCCAGAGCCACCGCGTGCGGCGTGCGCGCGACCTGCTCCTCAAAGATGCTTTGCAGCGTCCGCATTGGGTGACTCGCCACCTAACGTGAAGTCCGATACTGCATCTATTTGATATTCAGTGCGGTCTCAAGTGACTCAAGAGGGCGCAGACCGTAATTGGGAAAACCGAACGACCCCTCCGCAAACCACATCAGCGGTTGGATCGACCAGCCAACCACCCCAAGGAAGACCAGCGTGCCAACGCCCACAGGGCCTCCCATGGTCCAACCGCTAACCAACAGCAGAATTTCCAGCACACCCTTGCAGAGCCAGAAGGGCAGATCAAGTTTCTGATACATCGTGATGGCTACTAGGTCCATAGCACGGATTCCGATGCCGCTCATGATGATCAGACTCGAGCCGACTGCGCAGAACAGAACGCCCGCCAGTAAAAGGAACACCGGGCCCATGCCGACTCGCGTGGCAACTCCGCACCACATCCACAGATCGATGAGTGAACCACAAAAGAAGAAGGTGACGAAGGGCGACAACGGGGGATACTTTCTATTCCACAACCCCCAGATCATCAAACAGAGCAAAGCGAAGCCGCCCTGCGCCAGGCCGACGGTGATATGGGTGTGCTTTTTTAAACCCAGGGCAAACACGTCGAGGGGATCGGTCCCCAGGTTTGAACCGATGAAGCAGTCTGCCCCCAAGGAGAAGACAATACATCCCACCACGTACAACACATACTGCTGGGCGGTAAACGGCATGCGTTGCGAAATCCATGGTGAGACACCCGGTAGCCAACCCGTCGCATTCGCTCTCGTAGTCATGGTCTCTTCTCACCTAGAAAGTTACCGAACTGATCGCAGACCGCATCTCGATATCGACAGCGTCAGAAGGCTGTTCGCTGCCTAAAAAGCCGACAACCTCTTCGTTAAACTGATCCGCCATCTCCCAACTCATGAAGTGAGCGCCGCGAGGAATGAAAACGGATTGCGCATCCGGGATCCCCTCTGCCAGGCTGAGTGCCATCGAGCGGTCGACCACCATATCCTCTTCGCCGTGCAGCACCAGTGTCGGGCATTGAATCCGTCCCAGCATTTCGCGGGTATCATGCCTGATACCGGCGGTGCTCTGGCGCAGAAAATCCGCGGGTGTTTGCAGGTTCAGCTGGAAAAAGGTGCGGAGCTTGGTCAGTTCTCCATCGCTATCCTCGGCAAACTCCCGCGAGAATAATGAGTTCAGGCATACGTTGAAGAGATCATCCATCGATCCTTCGCGGGCGATCCGCTGCCAGCCAAGGACCGTATCTGTCAAGGTCTCGTCAGCCTTTGCGTAAGTCGATGCAAGCACCATGCGATCCACCAACTGAGGCTGGAGAAGCGCAATGTGCTGGGCCGCGAGGCCGCCCAGAGCCAGTCCCACGACGTGAGTCCGCGTCACGTTAAGCTTTTTCAGCAACGCGATCGCATCCTGTGCGATCTGCTCCGTAGAGTGGCTCTCGCTACAACCTGAGCTGAAACCCGTTCCGCGGCTGTCAAATGTAATCACGCGATACTTTTGTGCAAAGGCCTGTACTTGGCGAGCCCAGAAACTCGAGTCGCTCCCCAGCGGGCTGATGAGCAGAATGTTGGGTCCCCGACCTTCCGTTTCGTAATACAACTCAGCGCCGTTCACTTTTGCCCGGTTTGCTTTTCGCCGCTTGTATAGGTATTTCAACGCCAGGGGAATCAGAGATGATTTGTCGTGCACGCGCGACAGGGCGCGGTCGACATTAAAATCTTTCATCCCATGTTCCAACCACACTTTCTCGTAACGATACGTATACGGGTCAAACTGGAAAGTATATGGAATGGCCCTGGGCTTTCGCCGGCCGGTTAGGATGATGGCTGCCTCACTCACGACCAGCGACGCGGCCAGCACCGTGGCACACGCAAGAGAGGGCCCGGTTTTCTTGAGAAAGTTCGTATTCGATGACCCACGGGAAACATCAAAGTACTCAATGTGGGCCAGGTTTGGCACCACCCCGGTTGCGTACCGCAACTGTTTCTCAAGCCCGATCATTCCTGGCTCGATCCCGCAGTATTCCTCCAGGCTCATTCCGTTTGGATCGAATACCTGCAGGCATCCGCTAAAGCCAACCGGAGACCCCATCAGAACATACAATTTTCGCTTTCTGCATTGCCGGTGAAATTCCAGATGAGCTTCGATTGCGTAAAAGTCGATGGCGTCGATCGCCAAATCGGCGCCCTGCAAAAAAGCTTCTCCATTCGCCGCAGTAAAGCCATTCGGCTCCAGCACCACCTCCACCTGCGGATTGATACGCTTCAGTTCTCGCTCGACGACTTCGACCTTTCGCTGCCCGATGGTGTCAAAGAAAGCTCCATGCTGGCGGTTGATGTTTGCGTGTTCATACGTATCGAAATCTGCCAGCTTAAAGCGGCCAACGCCCATTCGGGCGAGCATCACCGCGGTGTTGCTGCCTATTCCCCCCATCCCGGCGATAGCTACCGTCGCCCGAGCCAGGCGCTGCTGCTCTTCTTTGGTAAGGATCCCGATGTTCCGGGAAAAGGCTGCGCTATACAGGTCCTGTGGCATCAACGGTCTCCCTTACGCACTCGCATAAATTGTCAAAAACTTCGTCACCGCTGCCCTGAAGGCATGTCCTGAACTCCGAGAAGAGCTCGGGATGCGCGTCGATAACACTTGCAATGTGTCTCTGCAGCCGCTCCGCTTCGACCTGCCCCACGACAACAAAAACATCACCCCGGTTATAGTCCAGCCTGGCGTCACAAAACGCGTTCAACCTGCGGTCGTAACTGTATGGAACCTTTTGGTAGAAGAAATTGCACTCGCCGCGGATCGTTAAAGAGTCTTCCATGCGCAGGCTGGGATCGAAACGATCCACAACCGCCCGGGCAATCGCCTGAACTTCCTGAGGAATGACGGCGCGTTGCGGTGACGGATATACCGTGAAAAGCTTATGCAACATCGCGTACAAATAAGGACTTTGAGTAATAGCGGTGACAAAGAGCCGGTTCTCCAGAAACGCTTCGGCCGCCTGCGGGTCGCGTAGCGTTATCAGGAACACGATCACCATAAAGACCGGAATAAAACCCCGTCGCTGCGCCTCAGGCAGCAGTCCTACGCTGCAAAGGTGAATCAGGCAGTTCCCGTTGACCTGCCAGTCATTCACCGTTCCCGCCAGCCCGAGCAGCGTACCGTTCTTGCGGATCAACGCTAACGAGTTGACCTCGTATAAGGGGCCCAGCTTGAAATGGGCCCGCATGTGGTCAATATTTTGCGCATCCCAGCCACGCGAGCGGTTGGCTACGTGCAACACCTGCTCCTGCAGGCTGGCAAGAAGCCGCGGGTATTTCCGGCAGCCCTCAGGGACCACTTCAATTTCAAAATCCTGGTGGCGCACCGCCATACTATTCGGGAACAACAGTTGAGCCATCCGCGTCCTCGCTATGCCGATTTCTGTTGAACAACGCTTTCAACGATGGATAGCACGGGCAAGCCATTCCTCAGGGTGGTCGGATGATTCAGCCAGCGATCCTCCGCCGTAAGGTGCGACCAATCGCGTGTCATAATCCGCGCCAGGTCAGGAATGCTTTTCACATCACCTTTGAATTGGCCGGAGCGGTTAAAGAAGGCATCGTCGTTGCATTGCTTCACGCATGCGAGACAATCAATGCAATTGTCTGGATGCACTGCGACTACTTTGTAGTCACCGGATCGCTTTGCGGCGAAGACGTTCTTGGGGCAAACCAGGATGCACTGCATGCAGTTTGTGCATTTTTCCGGGTCGATTACGGGATCGAAGAGGCTGTCATAATCGCCGTGCGTCAACCAATGCGCCGCGGTTGTCTTGTACACCGCCGAACTGCCGCACCCATCAATCCCCATTACAACCGATAGCAGAACCGCGGTTGAGCCCCAGAGCAGGAAGATACCCGGGTGCCAGTGTCTGATCGCGCCGAAGGCGACGATGAGCAAAATCTGCGTGGCGGCGAACATAACAGTGCGATGCCAGTGCCGCTCTTCGGGAAACAATTTCCATCCGCAGAACCACAACAGATGCCCGATTACTATAAGAGCCATTGCGCCAAGAATGAAGCGCGGCACCAGGAACAGCCCAATGGCGATGGTCATGCAGTAGTTGCTGATGTTGGCCAACGCCTGCTCCAGGCGGTCTCGAAAACCGAATTGCACCTGCGCCATTTCATTCGTGCGGCGGTAGTTGTTCTTGATATAAGCGGGGATATCATTCAGGTGGGTGGGTCCCCATTTGAGGTGAAAGCCGGTCTCGCGCTTGATGTAAGGGACATCGATTCCAGGAGCAGCATAGGGCGGCGCGATGATCTGGCGATGGCGCACCAGCGCCCCCAGGTCAGCTACGTTGATGGCATCCACTACATCGTGCTCGGTGTACTCGTTCATTCCTGCGGCGCACCAAACATTCGATCCCCGCGAGTTGGCAACCAGGAGATAACAATCAGTCCCTCGCAAGACCCGCTGCAGACGGTGAACTACCAGGCTGTAATTTCCGCTAAGGAAAACAGGAGACTCAGGGGTCGGTGCGCCGATCGTTATCAATTCAAGCTTGCACGGAAAGTTGAAATTCCGGAAAAATGTGTGGAACGTCTCCCAAAGGAAATCCTTCAACCACCTCATCAAAAGCCCCTTTCTATTGAGCCAGGAGAGCCCCGGTGGCGTCTTGAGACGCGGGGCTTGTTGGTCGCGCGAGGGAGGGCTTTGTCGCCTCCAGGAGCGTCAGAGATGTCATCAAATAACTCGTCGTGCGATTGACCGTGAAACCCGCATCACAAATAAGCTGTTTCAGGTTGGCCACGGGATAATTCACGCGCCGCAAAAGCAGAAACTGGGGCACCCAAGCGAGGACCAGGAGAAAACGATAAAGCGCCCGGGCCAAAAGCTGGTCCGGCCATACTTCGTCACCGATGAGCAGCCGGCCACCCGGCCGCAGCAGCGCGAAACACTCATCGAAGATATAGCGGACGTACTCCGCGCTGAACTCGCCCAACACCAAAGTACACACAATGCAGTCGAAGCTCTCGGGACGAGCATGCTTTCGCAATTGCGTTACGCTGTCTTTCACCAGCGAAAGACGGGATCCCAATTGTTCCTTGTCGGCGTTCATGCGGGCAACACCCAGCATGTGCTCCGACATATCTAAACCGGTAACCCACGCACCGCGGCGCAATAGACGCACCGCGAGCGTTCCGGTTCCGCAACCAATGTCCAAGACCCGGTCGCCGCGGTGAACAAGGATTCCGATCTGGTCTTTGATTCTGTCCAGCCGGCCTGCTGTCATCAGGCGCACCGCCCAATCGTAGCGTTCGGGCGCCATTTCGACGAACTTCATCCATCCATACATCAGCATGGCGATCAGTACCCTTTTGTATTAGTTCAAAACCAGCGTTGAGATGCCGAACTGCACTTCGCCTGAAGCCGGCGGCAATAGATCCCGGTCTGTATAAAAGCGTTCATATACATTCGTGCCGTAGGTTCGGCCTTTTTTCGTCAGAACGACACGGTTGGGCTCGTTCACGGCCAGCCCATCGCCCACCAGGCCGTTGATCTCCGCTTGAAACATCTGTTCCATCGGAACGCCGAACCTGTCGGCGAAGTCGTCCTTGAAGACCTCGCACATCTTGAGCCCACGAATCATTACCCGCCGCATCTCGGTGTCCTTGGAAATCCGGGTACCGAAATCCATAATGGATTCTCCTTCGTTAATGCGTTTGATGTAGTCGTTGAGGGGCTTTATGTTTGTCCAGAGTCGATCATGCACAACGGATTTCGATGACACTCCGAATCCAATCATTGGCCAGGTGCGCCAGTAAAAATCGAGGAATCGGCAATACTTTGGGGTCCTGTCCGGATGGTAGTAGCCACTGTTGCTGCGCGCCACATAGCCCGCCGCTTCCAGTTCGTCAACCGCATACTGATACATCTCCACCTCGGAGTGATTGTCGGGCAAGCTAATCTTTCCTTTTTCCAGCCAGTTGAAGTACGCAGTGCCCGGCCATATTTCCAGGCCATAAACCGTCAAGCAGTCCGGGGCCAGCGCGAGAGCCTTCTGGATCGAAGAGCGCCAGATTTCCTGTGTGAGGTTCGGCAAGGGATATATAAGATCAATATTCAGGTGCTTGCAGCCGGCCTTGCGCATGGCTTCGTATCCGCGGTAGACGGAGTCGATATTGTGCGGGCGATTTGCCTGGCGCAAGATAGCATCGTCGAAGCACTGCACACCCATGCTCAATCGGTTATAACCACCCTCCAAAACCTGCTGCACCTTGCCATATTCCACTGAAGCAGGATCGAACTCAGCGCATATCTCGCAGTCTTGCGAAAGATCGAAGGTGTTCCGGCACACCCTCGCGATCTGGACCAGTTGATCGCCTGTAAGGAGCCCCGGTGTGCCGCCACCCAGGTAGATCGCCTGGATCTCAAATCCGGGAAACGCGCGATTGGCGCCGAACATCTGAATCTCCCGGCAAAGCGCGTCGACATAACGAGCGCGCACGTCGGCCCCCTTGTCGGTGTAAACGGTGTAATCGCAAAAATGGCATTTCGTGCTGCAGAACGGGATGTGGATATAGATCGAACCAGGTTCTTTTGCGAAAAACTCCTTCGCAGGTATGTGCTGGTATTTGAAAGGGTAAGTATGAATGTTGCGTCTTACTTTTGTCAGCTCGCCCATATCTCTCTCCTTTTGGAAGTAATTATGCCGCCGCCACTTCTGGTTGTGCCTGTCCGATAAGCCTGAAATGCTTCAAATGCGCCGCGGCGTTCTCGTCACCGTCGCGATCACTTGCCGCAACCGGGCGTCCGCAGGAAACAAACATGTCGTCTAACTGCTTCGAGGGTGTGGGAACATGGGGGTAAGTCGTACCCAGATAGCGGATCACACCTTCCAGCAATCCTTGTTGATAGGTGCACGTGTCCGGATTCAATCCTCGAAGAGTCCCGGTCGCGAGCACGTTTTCCTGACGGCAGTTCCCGCCACACACGTATCTCGCCCAGCAGCCGGAGCAGACGGGATGACTGTCCACCGGCAGAGTCCACTCGCTGGTGTCCCCGGTTAGACCCGTTGCTCCTGAGCCCACCTGGAATTGGGTGTCGCCGACCAGACGGTGGCAGGGCATGATTGAATCGTCCGGAGAAAAGGTGAAGTAGGTGCCCCCGCCACCGCAGAAGCCCAACGCCATTTTGCCCTCAGTCATCATTTCGGCGATCCGCTCATACTCCAACACGCCTTTGAACCGATTGCCGCCTTTTATGAGTTGGGGGTACAGATTTACCAGCTCGCCCAGCTGCACGAGAAACTCCATGTTCATGGTGGTTCCTTGCGCTGGAAGAGGTTTATCGCTTGCCGCGGTACTTAGCTGAACCAAATCCGGTTGGCCGCCGCAGGTCCCAGCCGCGGCGGTAACTGCCGGGTAGATCTGGAAGTAGTCGAAAATGTTATGCCGGTAGAGCTCCATCACGTTGTCAACCAGCGGCGGCGTCGATGAAACGACAGTCATTCTGGCCACCATGGTGACGGCATTGCCACCCGCCCGGACTTTCCTGCAGTTCTCCAGGATTCCCTCAAAGGAGTCCTTTCCACCCTTGGTGGGTCGGTTCTGGTTGTGAGTGACCGAGCCACCGTCGATGGATACCGACACAATGAAGTTGCGGCTGTGAAACAATTCCACGGCGCCCTTTGGCAGCACCGTTAGATTGGTTGAGATCCGGTTGACAAAGGTTATGCCCGTCTCCCGTGTCACGTCATCGCTTCGTTCGCAAACTTCCTGAATGATGGGGAAGTTGAGCAGAGGCTCTCCGCCAAAAAACTCAAATCGCACCTTACCCGATGCGGTCACGTGCTTGCGTATGAATTCGAAAATGTAGTCGACCGTGTGCCGCTCCATCTTTTTGTAGATCCGTCCGTAGTCCCCTCCCTCAGCAAAGCAGTAGGTGCAAGCCAGGTTGCACGCGCCTGTCAGATTGATATTCAGGGCCAGGTTGGAGCCGTCCGCGTAGCTGCTGCTTGCTAAACGCGCACGATGAACATCGCGCAGCAGCCCCGCGTTCTTCAGCACGCCCCATTCATCGGCTTCTTCTGGCGTCAATCGATCCAGGCCGTGTTCAAGGCGATTCCCAAGGTCCGCTGAGGTAAGAAAAACACGGTGGTTCCCGGTCAAGAACAAAGCAGACTGGTCGCCAAGCGAAACCACCTTGTAGTCGCGATCATGGAACCATGGCCGCTCACTACTCTGGTCTGAGAAAGAGGGAAGGTATGTGCTCATAGCTCGATACTCACTTGTAAGTGCCTGTCTCCTGCAACGACGTCTTCCCCACGCCAAGGGTCGCAGCCAATTGTTTCCCCGCAAACACCGGAAGGGGCGAGATATCGGTAAAGGCTGTCGCCTGCTCGACCGCAATCGTTGGGAAGTGCGCGCGGTCAAAGACCTCGTGCAGATTCGAGGTGACTACAGGGCTGCAGCTTATTTCGCATCCTGATTCGTCCGGTGAAGCTTTGGCTACGATAAAGCGATAACTTTCGCCTGGTTCGAGCCTGGTCTCTGACCAATTGGAGACGCCGCCATCGAGCAGCCGGCGCTGGAAAACGCTGGTAACGGAAGTGGACGTGTTTTTCACCTGCGCATGCAGGGAACGAATGTCGCCGTGCCAGGTAAAGCTCTTAGCCGAGTACTCTCTTCCGGGAGCACTTGCAGCGGCAGAGGACGACGCAGTCCGAGCCGGCGGCAGCAAGCGGAAATGCCCATCGCGTCCGCAAGTTGTGCAGTGCCCCTGCGAGTCGAGGCCTACGATACGCGCGTTCAATCCGTAACGGGAAACCAGGAGCTGATCACACCCCTTGCAGTATGTATTGGTCCAGAGTGTGTCATAGACATTTCCCAGATAAACATGCTCAAGGCCCATCTCCAGCGCCACTTCTCGGGCGCGCTCGAGGCGATCGACCGGTGTTCGGATGGTGTCACGCAACTTATAGTCAGGGTGAAAGCGCACGAAGTGGACCGGAACCGCTGAATTTAAGTTGGTCAAGACCCAGTCTGCCATTCTCTTGGCCGTCTCTTCGTTGTCGCTGATATCCGTGATCATCAGAGTGCTCAGCTCGAGATGCTTGCCCGCCGCATACACCTGCTTCACACCGTCGAGCACCGGCTGCAGGGTGCCGGAAGTGTATTTCCGGTAGTAGTCCGGGTCGATCGACTTGATAGAGATGGAAAAGATATCAATCGAAGGCAGCAACTCCTCGACGGCCTCCGGCGTGATGTAAAAGGCGGACTTGTAGAGGTTGATCAAACCGGCCTGCTGGCCAAGTCGGGAACTGTCACGAACGAATTCGTGCCAGACCACAGGATCGTTGTAGGTCCATGACACGACCCGGACATCATGCCGCAAGGCTGTTTCTACAACCTGCTCCGGCGTGTAGTAGTGAACGTCCTTGTCCTCAACGTACTTTGCCTGGGACGTCTTCCAGTTGTGGCAATAGACGCAGTTGAGCATACATCCGACATTGCCCATGGAGATGATGGCCTCTCCCGGAGCAAAATGGTTTACCGCCTCGGTTTCGATCGTTTCCTGGGTCAGGTGCACGCTCTTGCCATAATTCAAAGAGACGAGCCGCCCGTTCACATTCGCACGCACGCCGCAAAAGCCATGCTGACCGTCGCGCATCGTGCAATTACGAGGCGACAAATGGCAGCGGACCATGTCGTTCGGCAGCCGCTCTTCCAAGCGTGCCGGTATATATGTTTCTTTCCAATTAGCTGTGGCCATTGACTCACCTTTTCCGGCGGAGGTGCCTATAACATTGCTACCGGCATTGAGCGCTATACTGCTCCTGCTGCGGCTGCTGCTCAATAGACCGCAATCACCAATAAGGTTCTAGGTGTTGTCATCTTGCGATAAAGCGCTCGTGGCGGGACATGAACGCAGGCAATTCCGCGGCCGGCGGCCATGACTAATGAAGCGCTATCTTGATAGGGTTGAGATACCGTCGGTTGTTTTTAATATAACTTACGCGAGCTTCTCAGTCCCGCGGGAGATAGGAACCGAGTAACTTCCGGCAAGGCCGTCAGCTGGCCCGAGCGAGTTCCAACGAGCGCAGGGCGAGTCCTTTCGCTACCGACGTGAACTCATTGCCGGTCACCAGCCGACCGGGACCGAACCGTTGTAAAAATATCCTACGCACCGCCGGCACAAATGAGGTGCCACCTGTCAGAAATACCTGATGAACGTCCTCGCCCTTAAGGCCCGCTTTGCTCAACAGAGTGTCGACCCGGCTGGCGATCATATCCAACTCCTCCCTGATCCAACTTTCGAAGTCCTGCCGGCTCACCTCTTTGGAAATCGTAATATCGGGTGTGGTAAAGCAGAACTGGCTCGTCTCTTTGTCCGATAGCTCGAGTTTCGTTCGTTGAACCGCCTGGTGAAGGTGGAAGCCGAGGTCGTCGTTGATGATGCTCATAAGGAACCCGATTCGCTCGGGTTCCTTCGCAGTCGCTCGCAAGCTGGTGAGCAGGTCCATTACATCTTTGCTCTTCAGGAAGGAGAGGTGGTGCCAGAACTCCATACGCGAGTAAATCCAGGCCGGCATGGGTAAAAGCCTGCCCATCGATCTGTAACTTGAACCCAGGCCAAGAAGAGGCGACACCAGGTGCCGGATCATCTTGGCATCGAATGCGTCTCCGGCCGCAGCGATTCCCTCGCTTCCGAGGATGTCACGCTCCACACCCTTGCCCCGGAAGGACGGGCCGACTTGCAGCACAGTGAAATCACTCGTCCCGCCGCCGAAATCAGCGACAAGGATGATCTCGTCCTTCTTAAGAAAACTTTCATAGTAGTAGGCTGCGGCCACTGGCTCATATTCAAAGCAGGCGTCGGTCATTCCAGCGCTTACGAGCGCAGCCTGGAGCCGGCTGAGGGCCAGAGCGTCGTCCGTCGCGGACTCACGGCTTGAAAATCTGACAGGCCTTCCTACTACCGACCTGGAACCAAGATCCCCGATCAGAGCCTCGGACTTGCGCAAAAGCTGTTGAACCAAAAACGCTACAAGATCTTCAAGGAGATAATTGCGATCGAAAATGCGCGTGGAGCTGACGAGCTCGCTCGGCAGAAAGGCCTTCAGGGACTGAATCAGTCGTCCTTTTTCTTCTGCCGCAAGGTAGCGTGTCAAGGCATCCGGTCCGGTATGGGACCGCAGATAAATTCGTCCGCCTTCCGGCACCCGCTCGAAATAGATAAGCGACCGGAAAATTTCAGTCACGCTCTCGCCCGTGGGGAAGCGGACCATCTCCACGACGCCATCTTCCTGAGCGACTGCAACCGCGCTATTCGTCGTCCCGAAGTCAATACCGACGTACTTTCTCATTGTTGGCATAGTAGTAACGCTGGTAACTCTTATCTCGCTTCGCGAGCTGATGACCGTTCGCCTGCCGACCTGCCCAGGGTGGCGAAGTACCCCTTTTGCGCTTGCGTTTTCGCATTGATCGCGGCACGGTGTCGTATTCCGCGGCGCCTTTGTCCCGATTAGCTGGCAATGATGGAGGATCCCGAGCCGAATAGTGGCACGCGGCGATTTGAAATGCAACTCGTTTTGTAACGGTCTGAGAAAGTACGTCACAATGTTATTTGCTCCCGGTGAAATCCGCCGTGCGGGAGTGTGTCCGTAGATTTAAGAACGTCTGTGCTGAATCGTCCGAGAAGTGCGGCCCATAACACTTTGGCGCGATGAGAAGCAGCACGCGCAAGACCGGCGCAGTCGTAAGGAAAGTAGAGGATCGATCGTGCGCCCCGTTGCCTGCAGCTGCCGTGGAGGGTCGTCTTCTGCCGTTGAGAGCGCGGCGCCGGTGCAGTGTTTCCGTCGTGGTTACATGAGCCGGCCCGGACTCAAAAAGTAAACACGCTGTAAAAAGTCTGACGCGGAAAATAGGAATTTTATGATTACTCCGGTCTATCGTTGGGACAAGCTGTTGTTGTAGTATTGGTCCACTCGGATCACGCATCCCGTCGAGCCGAGCTGAGAACAAGTCCGTTCCTCACGCAAGCGGACCGGCCCTTCTGTCAACTACATACAATCTGCAGGTCGAGGTGATGTTTCACCATGATCGAAGCACTCTACCGCGAAGCGAAGGTGCTTAGCTTGCCGGATGGCGAGCTATGTTACGTACGTCGGGGAAACGGTCCACCGGTCATCCTGCTGCACGGGATTCCGTTGTCGATCCTGACCTGGCGGCAAAATTTTGCTGCGCTCGCAGCCGGACTCGACGTCATCGCGATCGACTTGAAGGGCTTCGGAAGGTCCAGCAAAGAAGCTGGGGCGTACAGTCCGGAGGCCCATGCGGAGATCGTACTGCAACTGATGCAAGCGTTCAAACTATCCCAGGCGGGTTTCATCGCTAGTTCCTATGGGTGTGCTGTCGCACTCACTCTTGCGCATATGCATCCGGAACGAGTCAGCCGTCTGGTCCTGATCAATAGTGTTGGATATCCCGGCGGCAGGCACTCTCTGGAACGCATGCTGCGCATAGGACTGATGAGAAAAGTGCTTCGACCTGTTCTGCGTTCCCCGCGCTTTGGCAAACGAATTCTCGCCTACGGCCTGAAGCGATCCTACGCAAGGCCCGAAATGGCAACCCCGGAACTCACTGACTCTTACATCCGGTTGCTGCATGCGGACTGCGGCGAAGACTCTTTTCTGGCTACGCTCGAAGCTTTCGACGAGCGCCGGCTGTCCAGGATACTACCCTATATCCTCCACGAAACGCTGATCCTCTGGGGCGAAAAGGACCACATCCTCCCCGCGACCAATGCCGTCCGCATCAAGAAAGACATGCAGCATGCGAGAGTGGAGATAATCGCAGGCGCCGGACATCTTCCCCACGAAGAAGCAGCTCCTCAAGTGAATGCACTTATATCGAAGTTCCTTCGCATTCCAGCAGCCAACCTGGATATCGACATCAGCAAGCAAGCACGCAGATCGGTCGCCGCATCTATCTAAATCGGGCTCCCTTGTTTCGTATCGGAACGGCTGGAAGTGATTCTGGAAAAAGGTGAGTGCGAAATGGGTTCGAAATGGCGTTAAGGTCAACCTTAGACGACCGCGAGATGAATTCAGGCCTCGACTCGGCCGCGGATATCTCCTGGCCCCTCGTGTACGAAGAAGCCGTAGAGCTGCTCCGGCAATATCTTCGCTTTCCTACCGTCAACGACCCGCTTCGCCTGAGTAAGGAAGAGGCGGAAACCGCACCCTGGCTCGCCGGGAACGAGGCGGAGGCGGTTAGCTGGATGGCTGCTTACTTAAGGAAGCAGCTAATCCAGGTAGAGCTGGTGGAGCCCGCACCCGGACGGGTGAATCTGATCGCTCGCCTCAACTGCCCAGTGCCCTCGAAGCCTCCGTTGATCCTGCTGAGTCACAGCGACGTGGTACCAGTCGCCAAATCGGAGTGGGACGACACCATCGATCCATTCGCCGCTACCGTCCGCGACGGGTATCTCTACGGAAGGGGCGTGCTCGATCTAAAGGGCCTGGGAATAGCGCATCTCATCATTTTTACCCTGTTGCACCGCAGACGTGTCGCGCTCCAGCGCGACGTGATCCTGCTTGTTGTCGCAGATGAGGAAGCGGGAGGCCGCTACGGGGCACGCTGGCTATTGGAAAACCGGCCTTCCTTATTCTCCGGCGGGCTTGTCCTGGGCGAAGGCGGCTTTTCCGTAAGCTCCCTCTGGCATGGCCAGGATGTGCATGCCATTGCAGTGGCGGAAAAGGGCTGCCTGGAACTGGAGTGTACGGTGGAGGCCCAGGGGCATCACTCCAGCATTCTCCTGGGTACTTCCCCCCTGACCCGCCTTGTGACCGCTTTGAACCGAGTTTTAAAAATCAAAACTCCGGCTCGTGTCACCCCCCCAACCCGGGCTTTTCTTGAAGCCCTCGCGTCCCGCAGCTCCGGTCCTGCCCAATGGCTCTTCCGGTTGCCTTTCTTTAAATCGCAGATCGTTGCCCGCCATCTGGCAAACATACCGGCCGTCCACGCCATGCTCCACGACTCCATCGCTCTTACGGTTGTTGATGGGGGTATCAAATCAAACCAGGTTGGGGGGCATGCACGAGCTATCCTGAACATCCGCCTGCTGCCCGGCTCTGATCCATTGCAGATATTGAGCAGAGTGCGGCTTGAGCTAGCGAAGGATGGCGTGCAGGTCAGGCAACTACTCACGCATACACACCCAGCCAACACTTCTGACTTCCAAAACCAGGAGTTTGAGGCCCTGGCGCGCCACGCCGCTGGAGACAGCGGTTCGGGCGGTATTGTTGCACCTATTCTTTCGCCCGCTGCCAGCGATGCTCGGTTTTTTCGCAGTGCCGGCTTGACCTGCTTCGGTTGGGTCCCTTTTCCCATAGCGCTTGCCGATTTAGCGGGCATTCACGGCGCCAATGAACGGGTGGCCATCGGTAGTTTTCAGACTGGCATTCGCAGCCTCTACCACGCGGTACTACAACTGATACAAAAACAGGAATGAAAGCATGCCTCTGGATGGAGCTGCTCGTTGTCCCATCACCAGAAAGCGGAGATCGTTGCGAGACGAGTCCGCCAAACTTTCACCGTTCATCCGCCGGCTAACGGATGAGCACGAGGGCAGGTTGCCATGTCACAACAGTGGAACGTCCTTGTAGTCACCAAACATAAACTGTTCGGAGAATCAATCGCCTATAACCTTCAAAAGGCCGGGCTGCCGGCTGACAGTGTTGATTGCAATCAGCATCAGCTCTCGGAATACCTCGCCCGGACTCGTCCCTGCACTGTTCTCCTCGAGGTTGCGTCCTGCGATGAGGAGACCTTCGCCTTGAACGAAACCGCCAACCTTTTCCCCGATGTTCGTACGCTCATCCTGGGACAGGATGAATCCGAAGCAACGGTCGTAAAATACCTCGAGGCCGGGGCGCGAGGATACATCACGGAGGGTTCGTCGTTTTCTCAAATTACCAACGCCATTCAACGGGTCATTGCCGGTGAAGTTGTGAGCAACGGCAAGAGTACGGCCCTCATTTTCGGGCGCCTGGCTGAGCTTGGACAAAAAGTCCGGCACCTTCATCAGTTCGAATCCGACGTTTTAAGCTTTCGAGAACGCGAAATCCTGGAGCTCATGGCGGCCGGGTTCACCAATCAGCAAATTGGTATCAAGTTGTCCATCTCATCGCACACGGTAAAAAACCACGTCCACAACATTCTCGGAAAGTTGAAAGTGAACGGGCGCCTCCAGGCGGTCAGGCAAGCCTATGAGAAACGGTGGTTGAAATTTGGCCCTCAAGCATTTGACAGCTGATGCGCACCCGGCCACTCTCGCCGGTCTTCCTTTGTGGTTGGCAGTTTTACCCGGGCCCTGACGTTAACTTGGCCCGCCTGCTGGCGGCCGGAGAAAAGGTAATGATAAAACAGCGAATGCAGGAAGTTGATGGCTGTTCTGACCCTGGAAGTCGGATTTGCGTCTTCCTGATAAGCAAACGGCGGTTATTGGCGGAGGTGATTACCACCCGATTGCTTGATGCGCCGCAAGTGACCATTGTCGGCTGGGCTTCGAATCTTGAGTCTGCCTTCGATGAAATTGGCCACGCAAACGTCGAGATTTTAGTTCTCGATTCTTCTTCCGACTGGAACAACGCCACCAACGCAGTACGTGAGATTCGTGCAAGATTCAAGGAAATCAAGCTGCTCGTCATCGGCCCGGAACCCCTGGATAGTCACCGCATGATGCTCATCTACGACGGGGCCAACGAATACCTCCCACAGAGTGCCTCAACGGCGCAACTCCTTGAGACAATAGAGTCCCTTCATCGTAATGAAGTCTCGTATTCGCCCCAGCTCATGACCCAGGTGGTTTCCCGGCTGCAGCGGTTGGCGAAAAGCTACCACAGGTCGTGTCCGTTGAGTAATCGAGAAGTCGACATTGTCCAGCTGATATCTCAAGGCCTGGCCAATAAGGAGATTGCCAGCCGCCTTGGGTTGAGCACGGCAACGGTGAAGAATCATGTCTTCAGTATTTTCAAGAAGCTCGAGGTGCACCGGCGTCGAGACGCGATCAGACAGGCATATCTGGCAGACCTGATTACGCCCGCTCCTTCCCCGGTGCCGAAGATGCCTGTTGTTCGCCACGACAGTTCATTGCCCAGTCCGCCCATGTACGCGTCCCGCCGCTAAGTACGCGGCGCGCAACTCTCCATCCCAACGCGGGTTACCTGCTTGAGGCGGAGCAAACGATACGCCTCCACGGTGGCCCGCGCCATGCGTTCCCGTGTAAAACGGCGGCTCACGCTGGCCTTTGCCGCCGAGCCCATCGCGATGCGCAATTCCTCATCGTTCACCAAGCGGAGGACGGCCGCTGCCAGGGCGCGCGCGTCATCGGGGTCGACCAACAGCCCCGTGACCCCGTCTTCCACCACTTCCGGGATACCCCCTACGCGACTGCCGACTACGGGCACTCCATACGCCATAGCTTCTACATACATCAGGCCGAATGACTCATAGCGCGACGGCCCGATAAAGACATGCGCTTTCTTATAATAGTAATCGCGCTCTTTATCAGTTACCAAACCAAGATAAGTGATACAGCGGCAGGTTGATTCCTCCAGTTCCCGGCTAAACTGCTCCCAGGTGGATCGGCCTTGGTCGGTCCGTACGTCTTCGCCAATCACGGTCAATTCAATCGCACAGGTGGCTCCAGCTCGAATAACAGGTAATGCTCGCATGAGCAAGTCGAAGCCTTTCCTGAGGCTCAATCTGCCGACGTACAGCAGTCTGCAAGGGGTGGCGGCGGCGCGCGCAGGCGGCAACTCCTTGATTGTTTCCGATGCAACATGGACGCCGAGAGGAACCACCGCCACGGGCCGGCAGCTTGTGGCGTCGATCTTATAGTCGTCGCCTACCGCACGCCAATGAGACTCGTTCGAAACCATGATCAGATCGCTGCGTTGTACGGCGAATGCCTCGAGCCAGGCCAGCTTCCTCACTCCGGCACGCTCTTTGCGGTCCCCCGGAGCGCCTTTTCGACGCAGCGTGTTTCGCGATGCTTGCTTCACAGTGGTACTGGCTCGAATTACCTGCGGCGCCAGCTTCCACAGCGCATGGAAGAGCGCCGGAGCGTGCCAGTTAGAAAACTCAATCACGTCAAATGGCAATCTCCTGTGATAGCGGCGCAGGGCTTTGAAGATGTCGTAGCTCTCGCCCACCTGGGCAAGCCCGCTGGCTGCGCTCAACACACGTCCCGCCAGGGTCCGCCCTGGCGGTAGACGCACGATCCGGGCGCCCGAATCGCAAAACTCCAGAGGTTCGTCCAAACCTTGATCACGGTGATCGCAACAGAGAACCGTGACAGCATGTCCTAGTTCCACCAGGGACACGGCAAGATCGTAGGTGTAAGTGGCAAAACCATCCGCGGTCGGCGGATAAGCCGAAGTTACCAGGCAGATTTGCAGGCACTCAGACTCGTGAGCCATGGCTCCACAAACTACAAGGAATGCAACACCTTATTGACGCCCATAATCATCTCCTCGATATCCGCGTTGCTGAACATCGGATTGACATCAAGATGGACGGCCCGGCTCAGCAGGTGGAGTGTCCGGGGAGCCATGTCCCGGCTGTATTCCTGCGCAGAACCCCAGCGCCATGGTCCGCCATTCGGTGTCCATGTGCGCCGCTCCAGTATGGGCGCCCAATGGGCATACACATGATAGTCCCGCCTCTCAGGATGATAGAGTGTGCTGGCGCGGATATTCTCTGCCAGCAGGCCTTGCACGACGAGCTCTGCCATCTGAGCGCTCGGCATGAAGAATATGACAGCGATCGAGGTGTCACCATCTCGATCAACGATCCTGCGGAACTGGCCGCCGGCAGCGTTCACAGCGGTAGTAATCCCTTCCAGAATTGTCCGTTTGTATCTCTTCATAATGTCTATGAGCCAGTCCAGCCGGCGAAGCTGGACCAGGGCGATGGCCCCTGAGAGTTCCGGCATACGAAAATTGCAGCCTAGAAGCACTTCCTCCTGAGGTATGTCTTCGGACCTACCTCCGATGGGGTCGTGAAACATAAGCGCTCTGCGATGTAGTTGCTCATCCGATGTCGCCACCACGCCACCCTCTCCACACGTGATGATCTTGTGGAACTGCAGGCTGAAACAACCCACGTTCCCAATGCTCCCCAGGGGCCGCCCCTGGTAACTGCCGCCTACAGCCTGCGCAACGTCTTCTATAACCTGCAGACCGTGCGCGCTCGCGACCTGGCAAAGCTCTTTCATCGCAGCCGGTGTTCCCCTCATGTGGACGGGCACGAGAGCCCTGGTTCGCGGGGTTATGTAACGATCAATATCAGCAGGATCCAGGGTTAATGTGTCATCCACTTCCGCCGGGATTGGCACCGCGCCGACAGCCATGACAGCAAAGGCCGTAGCGACCCAGGTATAGGCGGGAACGATCACTTCGTCTCCGGGGCCAACTCCGATGGCAGCCAGACCACACATCAATGCCGCCGTTCCCGAGCTGACAGCGATGGCCGTGGAAGTCTTCACCCGCAATGAAAACGCCGATTCGAAATCCGCAACCCGCGAGCGCCCAGGCTGGGGACCGTAGTAGCGGAACAACCGCTTGGCGCGAATTACTTCAAGAGCAGCCAACTCCTCCTCCAGGCCCATCGCATTCGCGCCCGGAAACATGGGAGGGCCAAGCGAACTACGCGCAGGCCGGCCGCCTTGGATAGCAGGCAATTCTGTCTCCCCTGGTTCTCTTACGATGGAAGGAATTTGAAGTTGAGCCATAAGAGCGTTCCTCTGTAACCAAAAGTTAGCTGACAGTTTCGTTAAAGGTGAGATTGTAATCCTGCGAATTACATTCATCACCGGCAAAGATGCGCAGCCACTCGTGTGGCGAAAGCCCTGCTTCCGAGCATGCATCCAGACGCACGAAACCCCACTTGCGGTAGAAGTGGCGCCAGGATGCGGTTACGCGCTCCCGGGTGCGGAATCCCGGTATCTCCTGCTCAGCGCGTGCGCGGTGCTGAATGGCCGCGCTCCGGACAATTCCCATCCGGTACCCGGCTTTGCGCAAAGCCAGGCTGTAGTCGAGGTCTTCTCCCCCTATCAGCAGTTCCTGGCTGTGACGCACACGCTGCACGCACGCCATGCGAATCAGCAGTGCACGATGCCCGGCAAATGCCACTTCTTTCACGGCAGCCTCGCCTGCAGGCTCCCAACGCCAATCCCAGACGCGCATCGATTTGCCCCCGGCCAATAGAGTCCGCAGCCGCACTTCTGACTGGCCGCTCAGCATCATCTCTCCCTGCCGCATCTCTACCGACCCGCAGGCATCAAACCCATGAGCCATCGTGCCTTGCAAAGCTGCAATCAACCAGCCGGGTTCCAGCACCACGTCATCGTCCACATGAACATAAAAGTCCCGGGCAGGATCGGCCTCCGCCAGCACCATGTCTTCCAATGCGTACTTTCCTACCATGTAGAGATTTTGCGGGCTGAAACGATAAACGATGTGCCGTGCGCCGGAATGAGCGGAGGCAAGAAACTCCTGCCGATTTTCTTCTATGGATGCATTGTCCAGAATCACGATGCGATGATCGCAGCCTGTGGGCCGTTCCTGCTCATCGATCGATCGCAACAGCGCCAGCAGGCTCCGTGGCCTGTTATGAGTAAGGACTGCGAACCAGATGGTCACTGTGCACCGTCCCACTCGTCCAGGCAGTAACCCATTTCTCGCGCTTCCGAGCCGACCACCGCCTTGATCTCGTCGCGATCGGCGTTCGACAACTCCTGGCGACGATCTGCATCCCGTAGGCCATGTGCCTTCGACACGTTCTTCGCATAAAACGCCAGCTCCGTTGGCCGCCGCTCGAAGCCGGTAAAGCCCGGCAAAGACACCCCGACAAACTCTTCTATCTTTTCCTTCACCGCCTCGTGCTCGAGGAATAGCTCCTCCCAGCGTACGAGCAAGACTGGCGTTCCCATCCTTCGCACCCAGCCGGCAAGGGCCAGCGTTTGCAGCCAAAGCCGGCAGTGATCGTTCACCGAGTACCCCGGCCAGTTGCTTGTCTGCCGTCCGCGGCGCATTCCCGAGGTCACCACGTCGTAAGGGTGCCGGATAAGCACAATGCACAGGCTCGGCTTGGCGGCAAGCAAGGACGCAATCGGTTGCGGCGCCTCGCTGCCGTCCCAGGCAACCGGTTCTTTCAAGCCCAGTATGCGTGGAACCGCAGTTCTTTGACGCTCCTGCCATGACATGAATTCAAGCTGCTTCACCTTTCCCATGCGATCCATGCCGGTCCGGGCGCAATTTGCCAGGTAGGCCCACATGGCTTCAACCGGCATGCCTGCTAATTCCGGCAGCACTTCATGGCAAACGTAGGAATCCTCTGTCTCGCTGATCCAATCGCTGACAAAGGTGGTTCCCGACCGGGGGGCGCCGGTTACAAATAGAAATGTCCGGCCTGAAGCTTGCGGGTTCGTCATGAGGGTTACTCCATCGCGCTTTCGCATTTTGCCCGAAAATATTTCCCGCGCGAAAGCATGCATGCAGAAGATGAACGGAACGAACGTTGTCATCTTAACCGCACTTACGCGTTCTGAGAAGATGCCATACGCGAGTCCACTGTACAAAATTAATAGGTTAGACGGTTCGGTCTACTTAGTAACTAGTCTTTCCCAAGCGTGATCTGTGTGTCGCATCAGCCCGATAGATCTTTGCATCCTGAATGGGTCACGGTGGTTGATCTTGACTGGTGAACATGGTACAGTCCGGCCAAGTCGGGCGTCTTACTATAATTGCTGTAACGGAGTTGCCGTCATGCCCAACGTCGCTCTTAATCGAACTCACAACATCTCGTGGCAAGTTATGGATATTGACAAGCTGGTCCGCTCAGACCAGAAATGCCAGCGGCCCTTGTGCCTTTGGTTCACCGGCTTACCCGCATCGGGTAAATCTACCCTTGCGAATTCCCTGGAAAAGCGTTTGGTCGCGGCTGGCCATCATACCTATACGCTCGATGGCGACAACCTGCGGCATCGCCTCAATCGCGACCTCGGCTTTTCTGAGGAAGATCGGGCTGAGAATATTCGCCGCGCTGCCGAAGTCGCCGGGCTATTTGTCGATGCCGGACTCATCGTCATCGTTTCGCTCATCAGTCCCGTCAGGGTCGATAGAGAGCGCGCCAGGCACCTGTTTGCTGCCGGGGAATTCGTAGAGATCTTCGTCGATACCCCGCTGGAGGAATGCGAGCGGCGCGACCCGAAAGGGCTTTATGCAAAGGCGCGCCGGGGTGAAGTTACCGGGTTCACAGGCGTAGATGCCGCGTACGAGCCGCCGGCCGCACCCGAGATTCGCTTGCAGACGGTAGGGCGCACTCCAGAGGAGTGCGTCGACGAAATTGTGCTCGCATTAGACTCCGTCAGCCAGGGAGCATACCTGGCAAGCATCGATGTCAGATAAGGACGATTCGCCTCTTCCGCCAAGCGCGGCACCGCCGCTGTCTCAACCCGCACCCGTGGCCACGTAGACGTGGCATAGGACATATTCGGTCTTATAGGACTATGGATGCGCAGGTTTACGAAGACCAATAATGAAAAGTCGGTTCACCCCCGACCATCCGTATGGAAGGAGATACTCCATGTCCGATACCAAGTCGACTCTCTCGAGCCTGACCAATGCCACCCAACAGTTTCACACAGAATTGTTAAGTCTCTCGTCACAGATTGAAAAGCTTGAGCAACAGCGTGCGCTTTTGAAGCTTTCAGCTTCGGCCGAAATCCACACCCAGGCACAGACTCTGGGTCTACCTAAGGAAGCAATCTCGCAGATCGCTGTCGCCTGTCTCTAGCGGTTCCCGCCCGCAAGTGAAAGGCGGTACATACATTGGGGGTGGGCCTCAGCAGATATTGTTTCCATCTGGGTGAACTCCCGCCCTGTTCATGTTCTTATTCCTCTCTTTGCAAAGTTGTCTCTCGCTATGACTCTGCGTTCCGCGGTGATCGAGACCAGCACGCGTCTGGAGTATGCCCTCGCGGTCACCGCCGCTGCCCGCATCGCTGAGGTGGGCGGCCTAAGTCACTGCTTTCCAGTATTGGCTCCCCACTCGCCATCGACTGCCTTCAACGCCGTGGTGAGCGCTTATGATGTCGAGCGGTTGCAGTTCGACCTGCTTTTTCCCGCAGCCTCCGTTTCCGATCGCGCAACGCGAATACGCGCAGAGTTGTTTGTGGCGTCGATTTCCCCGGTGATCGTTTCCCCTGAAGCTCCCTCAGAAGTGCTCGCCGCGGCGGTGTGGCAATGTCTTCGTGAATCGAGACCCCTGGAACTGACCCCGGGCGCTGCTTTCTGCCCCGTCCATGACCCCGGTCCCGGTCCGCACATCCTCCTGGCAGGACGCCATTCCCGGCATGCGGCTGCCGCTGCGTTCTATGCTCATGTCACCGGCAAACAGTTCTGCCCGGTCGATGACCTGCCTTCTGCCCTCGACGCGTTGTCCGGGCGCGCCGAATCGTATTTACTGGTGGACGAATTCACCGTCTTCGACAAATCATTTCTGGCACGCATGCTGCAGCATCCCAGCATGCGAGAAGCCCCTCAGGGCGCGGGAATTCTCACTGCTATTGACGAGGTAAGCTTTACCCGCCTGCTGGTCCGCATGCTGCTCGTTCGTAGCGCAACCAGCCTGCCGGCCGGGCTTAATCGTTACCGTGTGCTTACCGAACATGGAAACGAGATGCACATGGAACTCGAGGGTGGAGAATTTCTATGTGGCGCGGCGAACGATGAGTTGAACGAGCTCTCTTTCGACTGCCGGCCAACTTGCCCGCATCCGGAACGTGTGCCTGCCGGTTCACTTGCGGTTCAGCATCTTCTCATCAGCAGTTGCAATACCTTTACCCTGGGTGATGGCATCGTTGGGACGCAATTCAATCTTCTGTTTCGCATGGTGGATGGCTGGTGCTGCTCGGTAATCGCACCCTTCAAACACGCTCTCAGCGGACACTCCATTCCTTTGCTGCTTGAAAGTCTGGCTCGCTCTGGATTTTCCCTGGGTGAAATTGCAGAACGGCTGAACTCGATTGCGCCATTCGGCGCTCTTCCCGATCCCTCATACGTTCTTCTGGGAGACCCTGAAGTAGTGATCTTCCCTCCCGCCGCGAAGCCTGGTTTCCCTGGAGTGCTGCAGCTTCGGGATAGTCTGGCGGTTGCATCTGACCTGCCTGATCGTTTCGCTGCCGAATGGATCCTGCCAACTGATGCTCTGCATACAGTCACCCGCAAAAACCAGGGAAGACTCGCTTTGGTTCCTCTGTGCGACACATTGCGGTCCAATGATATTTACATTGCATTCCATCACAAGGCGGACACGCAAAACTGCGGTTTGCTCTTATTCAGCAGCAAGGAATTGCCCTATGGCCGTGCACAGCTGGCGTTTACCGAGTCGGCTGGTGTTGCACCGCACCTGCAAACTCGCACGCTCTTCGCAATACGGTCGCTCTACCTGCTTCAGGCTTTCGGCCTCTCCATCGATCTGGTTCAGGAGGCGGAGCAGACCCTTCTCGATCACCTTCGGTTCGCTCTCGGCTACCCTCGAATGATCGAGTTGGCAACCGCCGAACTGATCATCCGCAGCTTGCCCGGAATCGTCGATAACAAACTCCATGAAATTCGTTGCGCAGTCCTCGGCCAGTTTGTCGAACTCACCGCCGGCCGCTTGTGGATTAGCCAGTTGTACGGCCGTCACTACACGTCCGTCCGTCGCCAACCGGCAACCAGCGCTCTCTGTCCCTGCTGTGGGTGCGAAATCACGTCCTGGCGATACAATGACGATTGCACGCAACGCCCCTCACGTCTTCTGGTCATTTGTGCCCGTTGTGGAATCATCGCTGACCACCCCACCGAAAACTGCCTCGCGGTTCGCATGGATACCGTCGGCGTTCTTCCCCTGAAAGGGGTGTGCGTCTCAATCGCTGTTACCAACCTGGCGGACTGCCGCCTTCAGGCGTCCCTGGCGGCCCAGTTTCACGAGTGGCGCGACCTGGGAATTTCCGCGCGCGAATCAGCCTTCAGCTTCGAGCTTGCACCCGGGGAGACACTTGAACGGCAGCTGACCTTTGATTTTTCCAGGCCTTTTGGCGACTACATGCAGGACCTGCACGTATTCACCCTTACCAAGGACTTTGCCCTCTCTTGCTTCACGCAGAAGATGATCTCAACCCACCACCGGCTGGAGCAACAAAGTCTCGTTAGCCTTGAAGCCATAGGTCCGGCCGTTTAAGGAGCCAGCGATGCCGCAGCACTACGTAGTCTTCATTGAGCCGCATGCCGCGCTCTTCCGCTATCTCGAGGTGGCAGGCCGCCGCTTCGGAGTCGTCGTTCTCACCCTCGACGCTTCCAAATGCCGTGCAGAAGAGCGACGAGTTTACGGCGAAATGGGCAAGGCTCCGGCGTCCCGGATCGACCGCATCCTGGAATGCGACATCACCCGGGTCGAAGCCATGTTGGACGCGCTCCGTCTCATCCGGGGAGACATTGCAGGCGTGCTTCCTGGGGACGATCCTTTCGTTCCCGTGGCGGCACAACTGGCTACCCGGCTCGGGTTCCACTCCGCGAGCGACGAAGATGCCATCGCGCAGCAGCACAAATCGGCAATGAAGCTGCGCCTTCACCAGCATGGGATCCGCACTGCACCGTTTGTCATCGCACACACTTTCCAGGAGGCTGTTCAAGCCTGGCATGCTTTCGGCCAGGATGCCGTGGTCAAGATGGTCGACTATCTGGGCAGTCTCAACGTATCGCGCCCGCGAAGCGAAGCTGAACTTCGCCGTGCCTGGGAAAACATCATTCTCAACCGCTATCACCCGCCGACCCCGTTTCCCTTGGCTCAAGAAGTCTTGATTGAAGCCTACATCCCCGGCCGCGATCTGAGTATCGAAGGCTATACGCAGGACGGGCGTTGCGTGGTGTTGAACTACAACGACAAGATTCTCGATCCCCACTTCATCGTCATTGGGCACTATCTGCCGGCGCAGGTTACGCGGCAGGAATCCGATGCCCTCACAGCGATTGCCAGACAGTGCGTCGACGCGTTGGGAATCTGCAACTCGGTTTTCCACGTGGAGGTGAAACTTCAGGATGGAATCCCCTTTGTCGTCGAATCAGCGTCCCGGCCGCCGGGGCAGTACATGGTCGACCTCATGCACCGGTCTTACGGAATCGACTTGATGGACATCAGCGTTCGCCTGGCCACCGGTGAAACGGTCAGCGATGGGCCGCGTCTACCCAGACGGCATTTCGCGATGCTCTCCATCTTTGCCCATCAATCGGGCACATTCGGTGGCATGCAAGGCTGGGAACAGCTCAAGCAGCGGCCGGGTGTGCTTCGCACCCGGGTGGCGGTTAAACGCGGCGCCCCCATTACGAAACTCGAAACCTTCGAGGATAAGTACGGATTCGTGATCTTCGAGGACGAATCCGCCGCAGGCGTCCGCGAGCAGGCGCGATGGTTCCGGGAAAATGTTCGTATGAAGGTGACCACGAAAGGGGCCGCGGAAGGCAAAGCAGCGGCGGGATACCCACCGCCTGCGGCTTTTCCTCAGGGCAGCGGGGCCAGCTCGGGATTTATCCGCACCAACCTCGCCCTGGCTGAGTCCAGAAGCTCAGGCGAATAATACCGGGACGGAAGTTGTTGATCCAGAAGTTCTGGATGAGCCGCGAGGAAGCGTGAAAAATCACGCCTGGGAGACTTGCGCAACGCTGTTGCGACGCGGCGGACTCAGGCATACGTCAGGGGTGCAATGGAACTTTTCGGCTGCGTTGTGGAAGGTCGCAAAACGGCGAATGCTGGCGGCCATCCTGTCGGCTGCCGCCGCCATGAACTCGCGGACGTCTGCGGTACTCGGCGACTGGAAGTTGGCCGAAAAAGATTTGGAACCGAAGGGGAGAAATCCAAAAGGTCTGAATGCAATTCGGCGAAGTTGATTGAAGAGGTTACTGTAAGTGCTTGATTTATTTGGCTCCTCAGGTAGGACTCGAACCTACAACCCTTCGGTTAACAGCCGAATGCTCTGCCATTGAGCTACTGAGGAGTGTCTTGGCGGGAACCGTTCTGAACTGCATTTGATTTTACCGCAAACCTGATCCCCTACGTCAAAGGCCTACACACCCCCTTGCCGGTGAGGTCGTGGATCACCGCCTCCGCAGCCCTCCTTCCAGAGGCCAGGGCGCCCTGGATGGACGCGGTTTCGCGGTAATCGCCGCACATGTAGACGCCGCCCGAGCCGCCCAGCCGCACCGGGGCCTGCTCCCATTCAGCGTGCCTCTGCTGGGGCAGGGCTCGGACAGAGCGGGTAACTCTTAAGAGTCTTCCAGGAGTTGACGACGGGGCCAAACCAGTTTTTCAAATGGGTGCGTACGCCATCGTCCAATCGCTGCAGCGCCGGGTCTTCCAGCGGGGCGGCGCCTACCACGCTGGCCACTACCAGGTGCGCCCCCGGAGGCGCGTACTGCGGACGAAACCGCGCTCATCACCGCTACGTTGTTCACCGGGCCGGCAGCCGGCCCTTCCCCGTTCAACAAGATGATGGGTTCATCGAACGGCGGCTGCTCCGCGGCGTAACAGAACGCTGTGGTTTGGTTCCAGGCGCGCACTTCGGGTACGCTCCAGCCGCCTACTCCCGCCAGGAGCGCGTTGCCCTCATTCCCGGCACAGCTAGAACGACGGCGCGCGCCTCCAGGCCCTCCGCTGCCTTCAACGGTGATGGCGAAGGATTCAGCGTTTCGCGTCACCCCGCGTCACCCGTGCACCCGGTCGTCAAGGTTCCCGGCAGGGAGCTTCGCCGCCAATTGCAACGGTATCTGTTGCATGCCGGCGGCCGGAACGGCCGTGTCCCCGGCGGAGAACATGCGGAAAAGAAATTCGAAGAAGCGGCTGGAGGTGACCAGTTCGCGCTCCAGGAAAACGCCGCCGAAAAAGCGGTTCAAAGAAGCGCTCGATGATAGCCGGCGCTGAAGGGCACTGCCTGCAGGTAGTCGCGGGTGGTTTTCTCCGGCCGGGCAAATATCTCATCGAAGGTGCCTGCCTGCACCCGGGCGCGCAACCTGGCCACGTTGAGCTTGTCAGCTAACGGCACGATGGAGTCGAGGAGTAACTGCGCCGCGCCCACCGGGTTGCGCAGCCGGATCGGCGAAGCGATGAAATTTTCCGTCATGCCATACCAAGGCGCCCGGTTCGAACTTTTTCAGTTGGAGCGCCTCGTAGTCCAACAGGCGCTTCGCTTCGGGATAGGCGGTGAACAGAACCTGAAACCCGCGGTCCAGCCGAAAACCCTCCACCAGGTCGGTTCTGCACCCGGCCACCTGGCTGGTCACTTGCCTCGAGCAGGGTCGCCGGGACTCCGGCCGCATCGAGGGAGAGGGCGCAACTCAACCCGGCCAGGCCCGCACCAACAATCACGACGTCGCTCATGTCTTCCCCGTTCTTGTCGCCCCATACTGCGGCCGCGCCACCGAGGTTAATTCGTCAACCGCTTCGGCCGCCCGCGCACGCAGAGCCTTACGCTCAGCTGCAGTCTTCTTGTGCAGTGTCGCGTAGGGCATGGCGAGTCGCGGGTTGCCGCTAAGCCGGTCGCTGTTGCGCTCCAAAAACGACCAGTAGAGCGCGGTGAAAGGGCACGAGCCGTCGCCTGTCGATCGCGTCGGATCGAATTTGCAACCTTTACAGTAATCGCTCATGCGGTTGATGTAAGCGGCGCCACTCACGTAGGGCTTGGTTGCGGTCACGCCTCCATCGCCATAGGTCGACATGCCCAACACGTTCGCCTCCACCACCCAGTCGTAGGCGTCAACATAAGCGATCCAGAACCAGTCGGTGAGCTCGCGCGGCGAAAAACCGCACAGCGTCGCCAGATTGCTCAACACCATGAGGCGGGTAATGTGGTGAGACCATCCTTCGTTCACCACCTGATGCACTACGGTATCCAGGCAGTTCAATCCACTGGGTTCGCCCCAATACGCCGCGGGGAGCGGCAGGCTCGCGTCGAGAGCGGTCGGCGTCGCCCCGGCATACATCCCTTTGGCTGGTTTTTCGTAAGGGACTTGCAGATCGCGATAACCGTCGGTGGCGCGATGCACGTGGCGCATGAATTCGCGCCAGCCAAGAACCTGGCGGATGAAGCCTTCGGCGCTCGCCAGCGGAATGCTGCCCTGCGCGTGCGCTGCCGCCACATCGTCGACGGCCTCGCGCGGCAGCACCCGGCTCAGGTTCATCAGCGCGGAGATTTTGCTGTGAAACAGGTCCGGCTGGGCGCTGACCATGGCGTCTTCCCACGGTCCGAAATACGGCAGCAGACTGATTGAGAGCAAACTCCCAGTACGACCGGCAGTCCCTGGCGGTGACCGGGCAGGTCAAAACCCTCGAGTGAGCCGAAGTGCGCGGGAAACTGCTTGGTCACCAGTTCCAGGACCTCGCTCGTGAGGGCGTCGGGAGCATAGCCTGGCCGCTTGGGGACCGGCACCTGGCCGCGGTACGGCTTGCGATTTTCCTGGTCGTAAGAAAACTTGCCACCGATCGGCTTGTCCGTTCTCCATGAGCAGGCCGGTTCGTTTGCGCATCGCGCGGTAGAAGCGATCCATCAGGAAGCTTTGCGGCCGGGTGGCCTGGTTGATGCCGAAGACCTGGTCGAACTCGACGTCGCTGCGTCAGCCAGGTCGAATCTTCGACTTCCTCAAGCCTCAAACCGCGCTTGCGGCGCCTGATCCAGATCCAGGCGAAGTTCTCTCTCTGCGGGACGCATCAGCGTAATCTGTTTGATCGAGTAATTTTCCTGCGCTTGCAACAACCCGTCGCCAAAGCTTCCGCTCGGTGAAAACGTAGATGACTTTCACTCCGCGAGCCGCTTGTTCCAGGGCAAAGTGGCGTTCATTCGAAAGCAGCAGCGCAAGCTTTTTCTTGTGGTAGGGCCGGCGCATCCCCTTCTCGAGCGATTCGACCATCACGATGCCGCATTGTGCGGGTTTGGTGTCGAGCAAGGGCCCTGTGCGATCGGTGAGCCGATCATAGGGTACGTAGATCCAGCGCCGGTCCTGAGTGTCGCTTTTGCTGGGTAGGGCCTTAACTATCTGGGGGAAGAACACCCTCATGGGAGGAGGCTAAACGGTTTCCCTCGCTGTACCTGCGTAGTCGTGAGTTCATGTTGACCGGGACGAAATGTGGCGCAGTCTTTGCGGGCTCAGGAAAATCATTTCTTTTAATTTTTGCGAGAGCGTCCTGTTCGCGCTGGTGTTCTCCGTTGCAAGGTTCGTTGCGGGTTAATAGAGCAGTACGGCTACTTTGTAGGTCGTAAATCCCTGGGTAGGGTTGCCGGAATCGCAGGCGCCTACTGCTGCTTTGTGATACTGATGAGTCGCGATTTTCTGTTCCAGCACATCCGGTAAGCGAGTCAGATCCGTTCCCTCCCAGCGCATGATGAAGCCGGGCGCGGAGCCGCCCGCCGAACCGTGCTGCATTTCGCAGGTCTGACGGGCGTCCTGGGTCGATGCTGCAGATTGCAGCCCTCGTTGCTGGAGCAATTGCGCAATCTTTTGCTCGATCTGCTCCGGTCCCAGCTGGGCTACTCCGTCGGCAAAGTCCTCGACGGCGTAGTAGTTCCCTCCCTTTTTTACGAGCCCGACACCAATCGTATTCATCGCCGGGTTGAGGATATTTGCACGATGAGGAGCCGAATTCATCCACTCCTTTTCGAGCGCCTGCGGGCTCGGCGCCAGGGCGACGTTCTCCGCAATGGAGCGGAAGTGGGCACCCGCCGCGCCACCCCGGGTGACGAGGTCAGGCTCGCCCGGATATTGATGAGACAGCGCACCTTGTTGGGCCATCAATTGCGCGTGATCGGCGGCCGCCTGGGCGAGCGCCGGATCCCATTTGAGTGGCGCCAGGCCTTGCTGCGCGCGGTCCGCGTTCGCCAGGTCCACCACTTGCTGCTCAACTGCCTGCTGGGGCCATGCCCGCATGCCCAACATGGTGGCGGCCAGCGCGATCATGCAAAGTTGTTTACGCATCGCGTTATCCCTCATCGTATCAACCCTGTTGCCGCGAACAATATGCGATGATGACCCATCGATGGCCTTTGCGCGCACTCTTCGCCACCAGCCCCTGGGAGTCATTGGCATCCTGCTCCTGGTGCTCTTCGTTACGGTCGCCGTGCTGGCGCCGGCCATTACCCCTTACGATCCCGCGGCCATCGACCTCTACCATCGCCTCACTCCGCCGGCGCATAGCCATTGGTTCGGCACGGACGAGCTGGGCCGCGATATCTTCTCTCGTATTCTTTCGGGTGCACGACTTTCGTTAATGGTTGCCGTGAGCGTGGTGGGGCTCTCGCTTTCGCTCGGCTTGGTGCTGGGCGGCCTTGCAGGCTTCTACGGCGGCCGCGTGGATACGCTTGCTGAATGTCTTCGTGATGAACGCTTTTCTTTCTTTTCCCGGGATTCTGCTGGCGATTGCGTTTGTAGCGTTTCTCGGTCCCGGCCTGCTGAACCTGGTGCTGGCGCTGGCCATCGGCGGATGGGTGGGCTACGCGCGCCTGGTGCGGGCCCAGGTGCTCGCCGTCAAGGAGCGGGAGTTCGTGGAAGCGGCCCGCGCCCTGGGCGCCTCGGACCTGCGCATCTTTACCCGCCACGTCTTGCCCAACATTCTGCAGCCCATCATCGTTCAGGCTGCAATCGGGATGGCAGGAGCCGTGCTGGCTGAGGCTACGCTCAGCTTCCTGGGACTGGGCCTCCCACCGCCTGCAGCCAGTTGGGGCGGCATGCTCAACGACGCCCGCTCTCACTTGTTCGACTCACCGCACATGGTTGTGTTTCCAGCCATCGCCGTCATGCTGTGCGTGCTGTCATTCAACTTCATCGGCGATGCGTTGCGCGATTACCTTGACCCGCGCACCAAGTTGTTGATCGGCTTATGATCGGCGTAATTTCCGATACCCATGGCCTGCTTCGCCCCGCCGCGATCGAAGCTTTGCGCGGTGTGGAGCACATACTGCATGCGGGCGATGTCGGCGATGCTTCCATCCTGGATGCGCTGCGCAACGTGGCTCCGGTTACAGCCATCCGGGGCAATATCGATGTGGACGGTCCCTGTTCTCACCTGCCGGCTACCGAAGTGGTCACGCTGCAGGGGCATACGTTGTATATGCTGCACGACCGGCAGGCACTCGATCTTGATCCTGTGGCTGCAGGCTTTTCGGCCGTGATCAGCGGGCACTCGCACAAACCGCTCCTCGAATGGCGTCACGGCGTGCTCTACATGAATCCCGGCAGCGCGGGACCGCGCCGTTTCTCCCTGCCGGTCTCGATCGGCCTGCTGACTATTGGTGCGGATGGGCTACAGCCGCAACTGGTGACTCTGCCTTAAAGCCAGATTCCAGCATGGGCAGTATCAGACCCTGCAACTGGACGACCAGATCTTTTACCGGCGGGCGCTCAGGCATGGAGAGCCATTGCTTGACCCCACCACAGATGGCTGCACTGGCGGCGGCCGCCATCAATTCCGGTGATGACGACGCGGGATGCTGCGCTCGTTGCAACCCGTCCATCAGTAATCGCTGGATCGCCTTCACAATGGCGGCATCCATCAAGGGCTGAAACGCTGTTTGGCGGTCACAAGCTCCCCGGGAGTGAGCCTGAGTAAAGAAATCGCAGGTGGCTTGAATGATCGCTCCCAGGGCAGCGGGGCAGCCAGTCTCGTAGCGCAACTGGCGCTCGTGTAGGAGCTCGTGAAAGCCTCCTGCGATCATCGCCTCCATCAGGGCAAACTTGTCCGTGTAGTGGTCGTAGAAGGTGGCCCGGTTCACGGTTGCAGCTTCCGTAATGTCTTGCACCGATATTTCATCAAAACTCTTTGTTTGCATGAGGTTACCCAGTGCTCCTTGGAGGAGCTTCCGGGTGCGCCGGATTCGCGGGTCGCGAACTTCACAGTCAGAAATTGGCATGGCCAGCTCATTAGAGCGTATCAAGGCAGAAAAAGAATCGGCAAAACAACGACTGTCGTCTATATACTTAACCAACAGGCGACGTATACACAACGCATGTTGATTTTGAGGTGATCTATGCCGACACTCCTGCAAATCGATTCAAGCCCCCTGGCAAGCTCCGTCAGCCGCGAATTAACCCGCGAATTTGTCTCTAACTGGAAAATCGCTCATCCTTCTGGCCAGGTAATCGTCCGCGATTTGGCCGCTCATCCCGCGAAACCCCTCGACCAAGCCTGGATCCAGGCAGCCCATACCCCTGCCGAATCACTTCAGCCAGAGCAGAAAGCCCTTCTCGCCTACTCAGAGGAGTGCATCGCCGAACTGGAACGGGCAGACGAATACGTGATTGGTGTGGCCATGCACAATTTCAGCATTCCTTCGGTGGTCAAGTTGTGGATTGACCAGGTCGTGCGAGGGGGACGAACCTTTGCCTACGGGGGCTCCGGCGGGCCCAAAGGCTTGCTTACGGGCAAGAAGGCCACGATTCTGGCGGCGACCGGCGGTATGTACGGGGCAGGAAGTCCGATGGCGTCCTTCAACTTTATCGATCCCTATCTGAATACCATTCTGAAGTTCATCGGAGTGAGCGATGTAACATTTGTGACAGCCGGCGGAACACGCGCAGCTTATGTCGGGCAAGGTTGATCGCGGCCTGTTCCTGCAGCCCCATCTTGAGCAGGTTAGAAGCATCGCTGTCTAAACCAAGGAGAAACCATGAAAATTGCGGTTCTGGTTGCACGTATCCTACTGGGCCTGGCGTTCGTGTTCTTCGGACTGAACGGGTTTCTTAACTTTCTGCATGCACCGACTCCTCCCGGACCGGTCGGACAATACATGACCCTGATGGGCGATACGTTCCATATGAAGTTCGTCTTCCTGGTGCAGCTTGTGGGTGGGGTGCTTATGCTTTCCGGGCAATTTATCCCGCTGGCGCTGGTTCTCCTGGGGCCGGTGCTGGTGAACATTCTTCTCTTCCACATAAGCCTGCAGCCCGCCGGATTGCCGCCGGGAGTATTCCTCACCGTCTTGTGGTTCGTCGTTTTTTATGGAGTTCGGAGCGCATTCGCTGGGATTTTCGCCCAGAAGGTGCGAGGTCTCTTAAGGGACGGGCTAGCTTCGGATTCTGGGATTGGCTACCGTGTACAAGACATCGGTCAGCAGGTTGACCAGCACGTAGGTCAAGCCGACCGCCAGGATGCAGCCCTGCACCAGGGCGTAATCACGGTTGGAAATGGCGGAGACGGTGAGCCGGCCAATCCCGGGCCAGGAAAAGATGGTCTCGGTGACGATGGCGCCGGCCAGCAGGGCGCCAAATTGCAAACCCACCAGGGTCATCACCGGGATGATGGCGTTGCGCAGCGCGTGGCGGTAGACGACCACGTGCTCGGGCAGGCCTTTGGCGCGCGCAGTGCGAATGTAGTCCTGGTTTAGCTCCTCCAACATGGCGGTCCGGACCATGCGGGTGAGGATAGCGGCCAGACTGCCGCCCATCGTAATCGCGGGAAGGATGAGGTGAGCCGGCGAGCCTGCACCTGAGACCGGCAGCCATCCGAACTTGATCGAGAACAGAAGGATCAGGATCGGGCCTAGTGCGAAGCTGGGAAAGGACAGCCCCAACAGGCTCACCACGCCCACGGCGCTATCCTGCCAACGAGCCCGGCGCAAAGCGGCCAGCACCCCTGCGGGAATTGCCAGCAGCAACGCCAGTACCAGCGCGGCCACGGTCAGCTCCAGGGTGTAAGGGTAGCGGGTGAGCACCAGGTGGGCGACGGAATCGTTCAGGCGAAGCGACCGGCCGAGATCGCCATGGAACACTCCGCGCCAGTAGTCCACATACTGCACGTGTAGCGGCTCGTCTAACTTGTATTGATGGCGCAGCGCCGAGAGGTCGGCAGCGGTGGCGCCCTCGCCCAGCATCTGCTGCACGGGATCGCCGGGCACCAGGTGGATGAGCAAAAACACCATCGACACGACCAGCCAGATGACCGGCAGGATATAGAGCAGCCGCTTCAGCAACGCTACCAAGTCAACCTAACCCTCGCTCTTGCCGGAATGAATGGTTGTGACTTCCCCGGCTCTCGTGTTGTCCTGTTCCTCTACCGGCGTAGGGCTGTCCAGCCGCTCCACGCGTACCTGGCTGATGCGGTGATCTTTCATTTCCACTACCGTAAACCTTCTTCCCTCAAAGTCCACGGTCTCTTCGCCAGTCGGAATTTTTCCCAGGCGGGTCAGCAGGAAGCCGGCCAGGGTCTCCACTCCGGCGGTGCGCGGCAAGTGCCAGTTCATCTGTGTTTCCAGATCGCGGAGATTCACTCCGCCATCCAGCAGTACGGCGCCTGAGGTCGTGTGCACAGCGGCCCTGGGACCGATGTCGAACTCATCCTCCACTTCGCCGATGATCTGCTCAATGGCATCTTCTACTGTAACCAGCCCTACGGTCGATCCATATTCATCGACCACGATGGCGATATGCCGCCTGCGCTGCTGAAATTCGGCGAGCAGGTCCAGCACCGGCTTGGTCTCGGGGACTACCAGCACGTCGTGCATTACTTGTCCCAGCCGCAAGTCAGTAAAGGGCGCGCGAGCAAAGCGGGTTTGCGCCGTCATGCGGAAGTGCATCAACCGCGAGAGGTCTTTGGAATACACAACGCCCACGATGTGCTCGGGGCCGTGGGCCGGGTCGTAGACCGGCACCCGGGAATGCTGCTCCTCCACCACGCGCGCGTTCGCGTCTTCAATGAGCATGTCCTGGGGTAAGGAGAAGATGCGCTGCCGCGGGGTCATGATCTCCCGGGTGGGCACGCTGTTCAGCTCCACCGCGCGGTGGATGAGCGATTCCTGAAAAGCGGGAAGCATGCCCATCCTGCGCGACGCGGTTGCGATCAGCTTCAGCTCTTCCGGCGAATGGACCTCTCCCCCCTGCATCATTTCCATGCCAAACAGGCGGAGCACGACCCGGGCCGACCACTTCATCAGGCGCACTGCCGGCCGGGTGAGCCGGATAAACACATCCATGGGCCCGGCCACCGCAACCGCCAGCACGTCGGCTTTGCGCAGGGCCAGGGATTTCGGCACCAACTCACCCAACAGCACGTGCAGGTAGGTAATGAGAGCGAAGGCAACCGGCACAGCCAGCAGGTGCGCATAGACCCTGGCATGCGCCATGCCCTTGAACCAGCTCTCGAACAGGAGCGCCACCGCCGGCTCGCCGATCCAGCCAAGGGCCAGGCTGCACAGGGTTACGCCCAACTGTACGGCCGGCAGGAAGTCCTCCATGTTTTCCTGCAGGCGGCGGACTGCCCGTGCTCCGGGGCGCCCGAGGGCAATCAGCCGCTCGATGCGGGTCTCACGCACGCTCACCAGGGCGAATTCGGCCGCCACAAAGAAACCGTTCGCCAGGATGAGCAAGGCGACGGAAACCATCCGAAAAAGCATCAGTTCAATCATTTCACGCGTGCACGGCTATTACGTCATGATACCGGGGTGGCCTGCGCCAGGGGGGTGGAACCTTCCCTGGCCGGTTTACGTATCAAATGACATCTGGGGGTCTTGTGGCGGCGCAGCGAAAAAGCAAACGCATCTGGGTCTGGGTCGGTGTTCTCGTGGTCGTCGCGGCGGCGGGCCTGGTGGTTCTGGGCATGCACCGCGGGGGCCCCCACTTCGAGCCCAGCCGCCTGGACAAAGTCACCCGGGGGGAGATCGATCAGAGCGTGGTGGCCACGGGGAAAGTCCAGCCCATCACCAAGATCGACCTGAAGTCCAAGGCCAGCGGGATTGTGCAGAATTTGTACGTGGACATCAACCAGCATGTGCACAAGGGCCAACTGCTTGCCCAGCTTGACCGGCAGGAGATCACGGCCGAGGTGGATGCCCAACGCGCGACCCTGCAGGCTGCGGAAGCCAACGTGAAAAGTGCCTCGGCCAGCATTGAGCACGACAAGGTCGATGCCGCCGCACCCGACCTGCCGATGTACTATGCCACCCTGCAACGCAACAAGGAGATGATTAAGGAAGGCATCGTTTCCCAGCAGGGGATGGATAACGCCAACCGCGATTACCTCTCGGCGCTTAACAAAAAGAACGTTGCCGTGGCCCAGATTGATGTCGACCGGGCCAAACTGCACCAGGCTGAGGCCCAGGTGGCGCAGAACCAGGCCAGCCTTAAATCCCTGGAAGAGCAGCTCAGCTACACCACGCTCACCGCTCCGATCGACGGCGAGGTGCTGTCGCGGGATGTGGAAGTGGGCGACGCGGTCAGCTCCATCCTGGTGCTGGGATCGACCGCTACGCTGGTGATGACCATTGGAGACACGCGCCAGGTTTATGTGAACGGTAAGGTCGATGAGGCGGACATCGCCTCGGTGTACCTGGGCCAGCCGGCACGCATCCGCATCGAATCATTCAAGAACAAGACATTTGCGGGAAAGGTGACGCGCATTGCGCCTCTGGGCGTTGAAAAAGACAATGTGACGACATTTGAGGTGCGGGTTTCGATCGACAATCCTAACCATGAGATCAAAGCAAATATGACGGCGAATGCGGAGATCCTGAACCAGGAACACAAGAATGCGCTATCTGTTCCGGAGCAGGCGCTGGTCTACGACAGCCAGAAGAATGCTTTTGTCGACGTACCTGACAGCCACGGTAAAAATGGCCTGCGGAGAGTGGCCGTGAAGGCGGGAATCGCGAACGGCAGCCGCACTGAAATTCTTTCCGGCCTCAGCGAAGGCCAGACAGTTTATTTACAACCGTAGAGCCCCAAGGAGGGCGACCATGCAGTCCCAAACGAAATCAAACCGCAGAGCGGCAGCCGCCATCCTGGTTGCCATGACCATGTGTCTCCCGGCTGCATTTGCCGCGGAGAAGTCTTTCGACCGCACGCTGTCGGTGAATGGTCCGGTAACGCTGCGCGTTTCCACCGGCTCCGGCTATATCCGTGTGTCTCCCGGATCGGATAACCAGGTGCATATTGTGGGCCATGTGAAGAGCGGCGGCAACAGCTGGTTGGGGTGGGGTGGATCGTCTGACGACGCGGTGGCGAAGGTGGCATCTAATCCGCCGATTGATCAGGCGGGCAATATCATTCGTGTGGGCGACGATCATGGCAGTGACTGGTTTCACCATGTGTCGATCGACTACGAGATCACGACTCCGGCAAACACCATGCTGGTGGCAGAGAGCGGCTCAGGAGACCTTCAACTCTCCAATATCAATGGAACGGTGAAGGCGCACACCGGCTCGGGCTCGATCCGCGCCGACAAGCTGGGATCCGGCTCCAGGCTTGAAACTGGTTCTGGAAGCATCGATGCAAACAACTTGATGGGTTCAACCACGCTCCAGACGGGCTCGGGCGAGATTCATGCTCAGCTCGGATCGGCCGGCGATGTAGTGGCCGGGACCGGTTCCGGCGATATCAAGCTGGACAATGTACAAGGGGCGGTGAAGGCGGAGACCGGCTCGGGCTCATTGGAGATCAGCGGGCAGCCCACGGCGCCCTGGAAGCTGGAGACGGGTTCGGGGGGAATCTCGCTGCGGTTGGGCGCCAACGCTCATTTCACGCTGGATGCGGAGACGGGTTCGGGCTCGGTGAAGTCGGATCCCCCGCTCACCATGACTACCCATGGTTCGATTGATAAACACCACGTGAGCGGAACGGTCAACGGAGGCGGCCCGATGATCAAGGCGGAAACCGGCTCGGGTGATATTCACATTATGTGAAGGATCTGCAGATCTCTTCACCAGCAACAATCCCAGCTGGAAGCGTCGTCCTCCGAGTTGTCATCCCGACCGGAGGGCGGTTGCTCTCCCCTTTGTCATCCCGTCGAAGCCGAGGGGTCTGCAGTTTCCTTCGGAACTCACAATACATCTTCGGTAAGAATTGAAGGGTGCCCCAGGTCTCGCATTTGAGACCTGGGATCCTCCTAGTAGAGGCTAATCTTGTCCCTTGTTGTAACCCCAGGTAAGCAACACCCCCTCCTTTGTCATTGGGAGAGAAGCCGAGCGGTTTTACGGACCCTTCATGGAAATGTTTTTCGACAGAGCGAAGCGACCTGCGGTTCCGCGGACCCTTCCTGGGACTGTTTCCGAGCCCCTATCGACCTAACCCGAAGTAAGTACGCATACTGTATTCCGTGACGCTGTAGGGCAACAATCGTTTGAGCCACACGGCAGCTCGCTGTGGGGCAGGTCCGATGGTGTAGCGCAGTCGCGGATTGCGGGTATTCACTATCCGAGCTAACAAGCGGGCAACGTGCTCCGGCCCGGGACCACTTTGCTCATCGTGCGCTGTGCGCGCCAGAGCAGCCTGGAAAGACTTGCTGTAGGCATCTGTGCCGCCGGACATTTCCGTGCGGTTCTCGGTGATCGCCGTCTTGTGATCGCCAGGCTCAATAATCACCACCTTTACCCCGAACGGCCTTACTTCCATGCGCAGGGATTCGCTCAAGCCTTCCAGGGCGAATTTTGAGGCGCTGTACATCGCCTGGTAGGGAATCGCAATCAGGCCGCCAATCGACCCTATATTCACGATGTAGCCGCTACGCTGGCTCCGCATCGCGGGCAATACGGCGCGGCAGACCCGGAAAGCACCGAAGAAATTCACCTCGAGTTGCCTCTTTGCCTGCTCGATTGAGGTGTTTTCGACCGGTCCGGCAATCCCCATCCCGGCATTGTTCACCACAATATCCAGCCGGCCTTCGCGCTCGAGCACGGCCGCGACCGCCTGCTCCACCGAGTGATCGTCGGTAACATCTGCTACCAGCATGGCGACGCTGCCTGCCTGGCCGGCGCCTGCCCGCCGCGAAGTTCCATAGACGCGATAGCCGAGGCCCGCCAGATGCGTGGCACAAGCCAACCCGATGCCGGAAGAAGCGCCCGTAACCAGGACAACCCGCTTTTCTTTATCCATATCGAACTAAACCGTATCACCTGCGCATCGAACTAGCTTGCGTCACCCTTCCGCAGGGGCGGGAAAAGAAGTAGTCTTTACATTCGCGAGGACACGACATGGCACGTCAAAAATGGATCGACCGTACGGGGGCTGCGCTTGCGTTGGGGCTGATACTGACAGGATGCAATGACTTCAAGAAGCCAACCGCAAAGAATTTTACCGGCGCCCTGAATACGTATTTTAGTAACCACGACGATTGCCTGTTTCCGAGCGCGCTCCGCTTTCCGTACGAAGCCAGCACATCAGGCGCCGATGTCGACAAGAACAAGGCCGGCCTGGATGCCCTGACTGCGGCGGGCCTGATGAAGTCGCTGGAAGACCGGGACATCCATGTCAAGCGATATGAGCTCACCACCTTTGGCAAGCGGGTCCCAGCTCGCTTCTGCTACGGGCACCGCGTGATCACCAGCATCGACAGCTTTACGCCGCCCGCCACCGTCGACGGCCTGCCAACCACCCAGGTGAGCTATCACTACAAGTTGAGGGATATTCCTGGCTGGGCGGACTCCGACACCATACGCAAGGCCTTCCCTGATTTCGCCAAAGAGACTGCCCCCGACGCACAGGGCCAGACCAAGGTCGTCTTGACGATGAACGGCTGGCGCGTGCCGGAGTAGGACGCAACGACCGCATCGACTATCTTAGAAAGATGTTGAGGATTTTTCGCCCTATTCCAGCGGCTTCGCTGCGCCTGCTGGTGTTTGATCTCGATGGCACTTTGATTGATTCGGGAGCCGATCTCTGCGCTTCGGTCAACGCGACGCTGAATCATTTTGGCCGCTCGCCGCTGCCCCAGGAGGTCATCTCCACTTATATTGGCGATGGCGTGGCGCGGCTGGTGAGCCGGGCGCTGGGCAAGCCCGTGGAGGCAGCCTATCTCGAGTCTGCCGTCGCTTATTTTCTTGATTACTACCGCGAACATAAACTTGACCACACCTACGTTTACCCGGGAGTCTTCGCATCGCTCGACAGTCTGCGATTCGAGCCTGCAGGCGCACCGCGATCCATGGCGGTGCTCACCAACAAGCCGATTGGCCCCTCACTGGCCATTTGCGAAGCGCTTGGGCTGAGCCCATATTTTTTCCGCATTTATGGCGGCAACAGCTTCGCCACCAAAAAGCCCGACCCAGAAGGACTGCTCGCACTGATGCGGGAGGCAGGTGTGACTGCGGAAGAGACGCTGATGATTGGGGATTCCGACGTGGATATCATGACTGCCCGCAATGCGGGAGCGTGGAGTATGGGCTGCACCTTTGGCCTCTCGCCCCACACGCTCGCCGCGGTTCCGCCGGATTGCCTGGTGGATTCGCCGGCCGAGTGGCCTTTGGCGCTCGCGGGTGTTAGTTCGCCCGCCAGATAGAGTTGCGTGCTGCCGATTTCCGGGATTAGGTTAGAAGTCACACCGCAGGGAAGCTGTCTTATCTCGAGTTTCATCTAAACCCTGCGTAGTCGATTCGTCCGTAACTTCAGCAGAGGTCCGAATGACGATGCGAGCCTTGGCGGGAACCATCCTCTCCTCTCTTCTGTGCAATGCAGCGTTTTCGGTTGGCCAATTTGGACAGCACCTGAAAGGCTGGGGAAGAGACTATCGAACGATAGGGGTAGGGAGAACCTGAGTTCCCCCTCCCTCCGAACCGGACAGGCGGATTTCCCGCATCCGGCTCTCCAGTTAGTGGGTCACCTTGCATAAGGATTGACGTACGGAGACATGGGTGGCGTAACGAGAGAACCAGCCCTTGTTCCGCAAAGAACGTTCCTTTGACTCCGTGTTGCAGAGCCGTCAACATACGGTCCGTCCAGTCTTCCGGTTCCATCCGATTCCATCGTGCGCGGATTTCTCTCGCTTATTTAGTCGCTGTCGACATTGCCGCGAGTTCGTCTTCCGTTCTTCTGTCCAGTCCGTCTTCCACCTCCCTGCGTCCCTTCGCTCCACGCCCGTTACGGCGCTTCCTCGCTACTACGGACGCTGTGACTCCTCTGCCAGCTCTCTTCCGCACAGAGGTCTCCCTGATTCATGTACCTGGCCTTCCTGCCATTCTGTCTCCAACCACCGCTGTCGCCCCACGGTCGCTTTATCACGCTACCCCTCAGCGCCGTGGGCTTCTTCCTCGCGGAAGTCTGGGCTTCGCCCTACCCTTGCAGGCTCGCCACAAACACCGGCCGAATCGAGTTTGTCATCCTACGGACTGGCAGTTCACTCCCTGTAGCTCCTCACCTCGTCTCGCGACGACGCAATAACAGTTCGTTACAGGCCGGAGAGCGCATGCCTGAAGAGGACTTCCACCTCTCCAGCCAAGTACACTTTCAGGCGCACAAGGGCACGGGTTCAGCCGTGCCGTAATTGGGTGCGCGCTTGACGGCTTTAGCCGCTGAGGTACGCTTTTTTATCATTCCTCACGCGCAGTCGCTTGGAAAGGGCAGCCAAAGCGTACCTCAGGGGCTAAAAGCCCTCAGGAGTGTGAGTGCGGTATGGCACAGCTGAACCCGTGCCCTTCGTTCATCCATCCCACTCGAAAACTTGTTGGGGCTTCGGAAAGCGCCCATCAACTTTTCAGTCGTACTGCGGGACTCGATTTCAAACTATTTGCTCCTACACGCACGCAGACCCTAACAACCGTTCTTCAAACGGGGCGCTCTCTTTATGCTTGACCGACACATACACGTGTAGTAGTAATTATTACGACGGTAGGAGAACACATTGCCCGAACCCAAATTATCCAAGCTGGAGTTTCAGATCATGGAGGCTCTGTGGACGCGGGGCGAACTTTCCATCCGCGAGATGCAAGAGACCTTCGCGGCAAAGCGCAGGCCGGCGTATACGACAGTCCAGACGACCGTTTACCGGCTGGAAGCAAAGGGCATTGTTCGCCGGGTGAGGAAGGTTGGAAACTTCCATATCTTCGCTGCCGCGGTCTCCCGCGATGCTGCTCAACGAAGGCTCATCGACGACTTATTGGCATTATTCGGTGGACGCTCACAGCCGGTGATGGCTCACTTGATCGAGTCAGGCAAACTCACCATGGACGACGTGAAAGAAGCAGAGAAAGCTCTCCGCAAGCTGGAAAGAAAGGATAAGTCATGACCCCGGAAAATCTCTCCGCAATCGGTATGGCAATGGCCAATCATCTTTGGCAATCGACGCTTTTCGCGCTCCTGGCAGCGGTCTCCACATTGGCTTTGCGCAAGAACCATGCGCGGATCCGCCATCACATTTGGCTGGCGGCGTCGCTCAAGTTTCTCGTCCCCTTTGCTTTGCTGGTGGACATTGGCAGCCATCTGGCAAAGCTGAATAGCTCCACGGCGGCGCAACCTGTGTTTTATTTTGTGCTGCAAACGATGAGCCAGCCCTTCCAACAATCTTCGGATTCTCCTGGCCTGCTGGCTGCTTCCCTGCTCCGATGGTTGCCGGCAATGGTCGTGATACTCTGGCTGGCCGGATTTGTCACCGTGATCGGTCTTTGGTGCGTGCGCTGGCGGCGGGTCGCTGCGGCGATGCGGGGCGCGATACCTGTTGCTTGCGGGCGTGAAGCAGAATTGCTTCGCCGCGTAGAAAAGTCTGCAGGAATTCGGCGCCCGATCTCGTTGTGGTCGTCGCAGACTTCGTTTGAGCCGGGCATCTTCGGCATCATTCGGCCGCGGTTGCTTTGGCCCGCGGGGATCTCGTCACACCTACAGGATGCTCACCTGGAAGCGATCCTCGCCCATGAAGTGCAGCATATCCGCCGGCGCGACAACCTGGCCGCCGCGATGCACATGGTGGTGGAAGCCATCTTCTGGTTTCACCCGCTGGTCTGGTGGCTGGGAGCACGGCTGGTCGAGGAGCGCGAGCAGGCTTGCGACGAGGCGGTGTTGCTGCTCGGCAATCCGCCGGAGGTTTACGCGGAAAGCATTCTAAAGACGTGCGAATTCTGTGTAGCAGCGCCACTGGCCTGTGTCTCCGGGGTCACGGGCGCTGACCTTAAGCAGCGGATGGTTCGCATCATGACGCAACGTTCTGCCGATAAGCTCGGCATTCTCAAGAAGTTACTGTTGGTGGCGATCGGCACGGGAGCAGTGGCCGCGCCTATTGTTGCGGGACTGATCAAGGCCCCAGCGGCCATTGCGCAATCAACAAGGGCAAACCTGAACTCGAAACCTATGATGATTGCGAGCGCTTCCAACCACGTCGCGGACCCACAGCAGATTTACCACGTAGGAGCGGATGTATCTGCGCCCAAGCTGATCTACGCGCCTGATCCTGAATACTCGGAAAAGGCCCGGCGGGCGAAGTATCAGGGCGTCTGTATTATCTCCACGGTGGTCGATGCCCAGGGAAACCCTACCCAGGTGCAGGTGGTGCGCCAGCTGGGGATGGGTCTGGATAAGAAGGCTGTCGAGGCGGTGAAGCAGTACAAATTCGAGCCAGGAATGCGCTTGGGGAAACCAGTCGCGGTGGGAGTGAAGATCGAAGTCAACTTCAGGTTCTATTAAATTCAGATCGGAACCTGGTTGGCTAAAAATAATTCGCGCATTCTGCGCACGTTCTTTGAAAACGAACGTCTTATACTCATCTAACCGCTTCATGGACGTTCTTACAGGGCCTATTTGAGAAAGGATTGCCTGTATTGTGACCGAACGTGTCGCGTTCCTGCTGGCCTTGGTTAAGAACATGTTGCCGGCAGTGTGCGAAGCGGCAGGCCTTGCCGTCGCGCTTCTCTTCGGCCTTCTTTACGCAACAGACAGCCAGGGGCAAACACAGGCGGGTGAGGCCGCGGTCAAACTGCCGGCGTTTGAAGTGGCGTCGATCAAACCGGACAAATCCGGAACCCAGATGATCATGTTCCGCTTGACCCCCGATGGGCTCAATGTCTCCAATACACCTTTGAAACTGCTGATCCAACAGGCTTATGGGGTCGAAGAGAACCAGGTAATTGGTCTTCCCAACGGGCTGAGTTCGGAACGATATGATGTCGAGGCAAAGGTCGATAGCTCCGATGTGTCTAAGCTGAAGGACCTTGATCCGCACCAGCGGATGCGTATGCTGCAGCCGGTCCTGGCCGAGCGATTTCAATTGAAGGTTCACAGAGAAACCAGAGACCTGCCGGTCTACGAGTTGCTTCTCTCGAAGGGCGGTCCTAAATTCCATGAGGCAAAGCCTGGGGACACTTATCCCAACGGGATTAAAGGACCTGACGGCCACAGCGGCCCGGGCCTGATCTGGATGCAAGATGGACGGCTAACCTGCCAGGGGGTTGGTATTCTCGACTTGACGCGCGTATTGTCGCAGCGACTGGGGCATAACGTTCTCGATAAGACCGGACTCACAGGCAAGTATGATCTCGCCATGGAATGGCCGCCGGAGGACCGGCAAGGCCCTATGTCCGACGGAGCCGAAGGCGGGAATACAGCCGAATCTTCAGGACCTTCGATCTTTACCGTGATCCAGGAGCAGCTGGGGTTAAAACTCGAATCGCATAAGGCCCCCGTGGAGGTTTTGGTCATTGATCATGTGGAGGCGCCGTCAGCGAATTAGCCGTCCTAGCAGGCTGCGGAAAAAGTCATTTCAGAGGACGGGAGAGGTAGGTACGGGCTTTTAGCCCGTACGTAAACCCAGCAAAATCTTTCGGCCTTTAGGCCCTGAGGTACGTTCTTCCTTTCCTCTCCGCGCAAATCATCCTTTTTCCGCAGCCTGCTAGAGAGCGTGGCCTAAAGGCGAGGCTTCGTCACGCATCGGGTGAAGCATTGCAACAAATTGAAAAAGTGACCACGAATGAACAGTTAGATCGTGAGGAACTTTAACGACAGACCAACGTACTCACTAATATAATTTCTGGCGCTGAGCAAATTTGACGATTCGCAACGTCTTATATGCAGCTTTCGCTTTACATGCGTTAACTGAATGTCCGGAGTTGCCAGGGGCCGATCTCAAGAGAGGAATCCCGGATCATGACTGACCGTGTTGTGCGTAAACTGCATTTCACTCCTAAGCTCTTGCTGAGGGTGGCGGGATGGTTGACCTTCGCCGCCATAGCGTTATTCGTTCTGGTAGCCGCGGCGCAAAGCCGTGCTCAGTCTCCGACGGACAATAAGTCCCAGAGTATCGCCGATACGTGGCAGGGCACGCTGCACGCCGGCCGCGACCTGCGCGTCGTCTTCAAAATTTCCAAGGGAGATGACGGCGGGTACAAGGCGGTTACCTACAGCATCGACCAGGGCGGCAACGGCATTCCTGTCGATAAGGTCGCTGTCGATGGCACCATGGTGAAAATGTCGGTGCAGGCGATCGGCGGCACGTACGAGGGCAAGCTCAGTGGAGATGGTAAGACAATGGTCGGCACCTGGACGCAGGGAGCGCCGCTCCCTCTTACGCTGACTCGCGCTACGCCGGAGACGGAATGGACGATCCCTCCGCCAACACCCCCCGTTCCACCGATGGATGCGAATGCAAACCCGAACTTTGAAGTAGCCACCATCAAACCAAGTGCACCCAATCAACCCGGCAAGGGCTTCGGCTTCAGGGGAGACCGTTTTACCACGCGCAATACCAATCTGAACGACCTGGTTGCCTTTGCCTATGGGCTGCATGCCAAGCAGCTGATCGATGCACCGCCATGGTTCGGCACCGACCTTTATGACATTGAGGCCAAGCCCGACGCGCCGGGCCGTCCAAACCAAAAACAAATGCAGTCCATGGTGCAAAAGCTGCTGGCAGATCGCTTCAAACTGACTTTTCACCACGATAAGAGAGAGCTTTCGGTTTACGTAATCAGGGTAGCGAGCGGCGGGCCCAAGATGACAAAGAGTACCTCCGCGGAGAATGATCCCTCTGCCTTCTTCTTTAGGGCTCTGGGAGATCTCACGGTGCGGAACCAGACGATGACCGATTTTGCCACCTGGATGCAATCAGGGGTGATGGACAAACCAGTGGTCGATGAAACCGAGCTCAAGGACAGATACGATTTCCAGCTCAAATGGACCCCCGATGAGTCGCAGTTCGGGCAATTCCGGGGAACCGGAGCAGTCGTACCGCCGCCGCCGGACGACCCGAAGGCCCCGCCGAACCTGTATACGGCGATGCAGGAGCAGTTGGGCTTGAAAATGGCACCCGCAAAATTTCCGGATGACGTGATCGTCATCGACCATGCAGAGAAGGCTTCGGAAAACTGACGCCCCTCGGGGAACCGTAAATGGTCTGGTGCCGCGCGAAAAGAATCCTCTACCTGGTCTGCATGTTGGCGGCGCTTGCCTTAACCCGCGTAGCCGCGGCCTCGGAGTATCGCGGTCAGGTTACGTTTGGCGGACTGCCTCTTCCCGGCGCTACCGTTACGGTTACACAAGGAACAAAAAAGGTGACGGCTGTGACCGACCAGGGAGGACTCTACACGTTTCCCGATCTGGCCGACGGCCCGGGAAAGGTCGAGATCGAGATGCTGTGTTTCTCGACCGTCACCGCGGATGTTACTATTTCGTCCACCACAGCCCCCGGCAAGTGGGAGCTGACGCTGCTTCCGCTCGACCAGATCACGAAACTCACCAAGCTTCCGCCTGCTCCGGTACCGTCGCTGACCGCCCGTCCTAAACCGGCCGCTTCATCCACGGCTAACAACGAAAATGCTCCTGAGATGCCCAAGCCGGCGGAGGACGCCAACCAACAGTCGTCTGACGGCTTCCTGGTCAACGGCAGCGTCAACAACGCGGCGACGTCCCGGTTCTCGCTCGACCAGGCCTTCGGCAACCGAAGGTTTAACAGCAAGAGTCTCTACACCGGTGGCCTGGCCGTGGTCTACGATAACTCCGCCACGGATGCCCGGCCCTACTCGCTCAGCGGACTCGACACGCCTAAGGCTGCTTACAACCGCATTACCGGGATCTTCACTCTCGGTGGCCCCTTGAAGATTCCTCATCTCATGCCGCGTGGTCCTACTTTCTTTGTAGCCTATGCGTGGACGCGCAACCGCACGGCCGCGACAGAGTCCGGGCTTGTCCCTACCGATGCGGAGCGAACGGGCGACCTTTCCGACCTGGTCAACCCGCTCGGCCAACCGGTGGTGGTTTACGATCCCGCAACGAAGCTGCCCTTCCCCGGCAATGCCGTGCCTGTCAGCACGCAGGCGCAGGCGTTGCTGCAGCTGTACCCACTGCCTAACCTGTCTGGGACTTCGCTTTACAACTACCAGATTCCGGTTCTGAACAGCAGTCATCAGGATTCGTTATTTGCGCGCCTGGACAAGACACTGGGTCGCAGAGACGAACTCTATGGGAGCTTCAATTTTCAGAGCACGAGAGGCAGCGAGGGCGACCTGTTCGGCTTCGTCGATAAGACGGGCACACTGGGCATCAACACCAACATCAACTGGTCGCACCGCTTTAACCAACGCCTCTTCTTTTTCGGGGGCTATCGCTTCAGCCGGCTCAGAACCACCATCTCTCCTTATTTTGAAAACCGGCAGAATGTTTCCGGAGAGGCGGGAATCACCGGCAACAACCAGGACCCGGCTAACTGGGGCCCGCCGGCGCTCGCCTTCTCCAGCGGCATAACGCCCCTTATCGATCAGCAGAGCTCGTTCAATCGTAACCGTACTGATGGCTTTTCCGGATCGGTTGGCATCTATCGGGGCCGCCACAACTTTACCGTCGGCGGCGATCTGCGCAAGCAGCAATACAACGATTTTTTTCAGCAGGATCCGCGTGGTACGTTCGCTTTTACCGGCGCTGCGACGAAGGGATTATCGAATGGCGCAACGGTGGGCGGCTCTGACCTGGCCGACTTCCTCATCGGTGTGCCGGATACCAGCTCCATCGCGTTCGGCAACGCGGACAAGTACCTCCGCCAAACAGTCTACGACCTGTATGGAATGGACGATTGGCGCATTCAGTCCAACCTCACCATCAACGTTGGCCTTCGCTGGGATTATGGTGCGCCGCTCACCGAGATCCATGGACGCCTGGTAAATCTCGATGTTGCTCCCGGATTCACCTCAGTACGCCCTGTACTGGGGAGCGATCCCATCGGCCCGCTTACCGGCAACCACTATCCCACTTCGCTTATCCGCCCGGACAAGCGCGGGTTCGAGCCGCGCATCGGTATCTCCTGGCGGCCCATTCCTGCTTCGACCATCGTAGTGCGCGGCGGCTATGGCATCTATGACGACACCTCGGTGTACCTGACGTCTGTACTGCAACTTGCCCAACAGGCGCCGCTTTCAAAGAGCTTAAGCGTGGAGAACAGCGCTGCGTGCCCACTTACACTGGCGAATGGTTTTGTATCGTGCTCCTCGATCACGGCTAACACGTTCGCTGTCGATCCCAATTTCCGGGTCGGGTATGCGCAGACCTGGCAGTTGTCGATTCAACGGGACCTGCCAGGAGCATTGCAACTCACGGCAACTTACCTCGGAGTTAAGGGCACGCGCGGAGTGCAGCAGTTCCTGCCCAACACTTACCCGATTGGCGCAAACAATCCCTGTTCCACTTGTCAGGCAGGTTTTGTTTATCAGGGTTCAGGTGGAGATTCGACTCGGCAAGCGGGCCAGGTGCAGTTGCGTCGCAGATTGCGCAGCGGATTTACCGCGTCGCTGCTCTATACGTTTTCGAAGTCGATCGACGATGATGCGTTCCTGGGGGGACAGGGTCACGTGCTCGCCGGCAACCAGAGTGCTGCACCCTCCGGCGGCCAAGGTTCGGGACAAGGTTCGGGCGGGGGATCGGGGCAGGGCTCACCGGGCACGACTGCGACTACCACGCAAAGCGCCTCGAGCTCACCATCCATCGCACAAAACTGGCTCAACCTGCATGCCGAGCGCTCGCTTTCCAGTTTCGATCAGCGTCACTTACTCAACCTGCAGGCGCAATACACCACCGGTGAAGGCCTTCGTGGTGGAACGCTGATGGGCGGTTGGCCCGGCAGGCTGCTCAAGGAGTGGACGTTCGTGACCACGGGTGTGGTCGGCAGCGGTTTGCCGGAGACCCCGGTTTACCTGGCGGCTGTGCCGGGTACCGGCTATACCGGCACCATTCGCCCTGACACCACAGGCGCACCGATTACGATATCTCACGCTGGCCAGCATCTCAATCCTGGCGCGTATAGTGCGCCTATACCGGGGGCGTGGGGCAATGCCGGGAGGTATTCCATCACTGGTCCCAGCCAGTTCACGCTCGACACTTCGGTCGCGCGCACTTTCCGGCCCAGCGGACGGTTTTTTCTCGACCTGAAGGTGGCTGCGACCAACATGCTGAATCACCCTGTGTTTACCGGGTGGAATACGACGGTGAATAGCACGCAGTTCGGTTTGCCGCTTGAGCCTAACCCGATGCGGAGCCTGGAAACTTCGCTGCGGCTGAGGTTTTGATGATGGAATTGTCTCGTTCCGCGGGCGAGGACCCCAGGGGTGAAGAGTTTGCCGGAGAACCGTCCTCCAGTCCCGAAGGGACGGCTGAACTTAGCCCAGGACGTCAGTCCTGGGTGGACCATAGCAACGAGATCAGTCCCGGAGGGACGGCTGAACACACTCGACGAGGTTTCAGCCGTCCCTAGCGGGACTGGTCCAGCATTTTCGCTTAACCCAGGACTGACGTCCTGGGCTAAGTTCAGACGTCCCTTCGGGACTAAGTCTGGAGTTGAAGTCCTCACTCAGACGGTAACGCGCTCGTCATTCGCGGCCCAACTAAAGTCCTGCCCTCGCTTTTTTGCTTTGCGAGAATCAATGAGCGACTCGACGAAGCTTCTCCTTGTTCTCTTAACCCTCATCGTTTCTCAGGCCGCTGCGCAGCAGATTGGCCAGAACACCTCTCCCAATGCTTCGGGGACCTACACCCTCACTGCCAAGTCGCAGCTGGTGGTTGAAACCGTAGTGGTCAAAGACAAAGAGGGAAAGTTCATTTCCGGATTGGGCGCCAAGGACTTCACGCTCACGGAGGACGGCACCCCCCAGACGATCCGCTTCTGCGAGCACCAGGATCTTGCGGCCGCACAGGCTCCCGTGGCGCCCGCTGCGCCGGGTACGGAGCAGATCAAACTCTACAAGCAACTCACACGGACACAGCTCGCGCCCGAGGAACCGGAAAATAGCCGTTACAAAAATCGGCGGCTGCTCGCACTCTACTTTGATATGACGGCCATGCGCCCAGCCGACCAACTCCGCGCCCTCAGCGCCGCGGTGAAATTTCTGCGTACACAAATCACGACCGTCGACCTGGTCGCTATCCTCCGGTACCAGGGCGGGTCGGTCGATATTCTTCAGGACTTCACTGCCGATCGCAACAAGCTGCTCAGTATTCTCGAAACTATGATCGTCGGCGAAGGCCAGGGTTCTGCCACGGCTGTCGACGACGCAAGCAGCGCCGACACCGGAGCCGCGTTTGGCCAGGACGACAGTGAGTTCAACGTCTTCAACACCGATCGCCAGCTCTCCGCGCTCCAGACCGCCGCCAAAATGCTCGGCCAGTTGAACGAGAAAAAGTCTCTCATCTACTTTGCCAGCGGGCTGCGGCTCAACGGCATCGATAACCAGGCGCAGCTTCATGCCACGGTCGACGCCGCCATCCGCGCGGGTGTTTCCTTCTGGCCGGTTGACGCCCGCGGTCTGGTGGCCCAGGCGCCGCTTGGAGACGCGACCCAGGGATCGCCCGGCAATTCCGGCATGTACTCCGGCGGTGCGGCGCAGGCCAATACCGAGCAACTTCCAGCAGTCGCAAGACACGCTCTACGCGCTCGCCGGCGACACCGGCGGTAAAGCGCTGTTCGACAACAACGACCTGACTCGCGGCATTGTGCAGGCGCAGGAATCGATTTCCGATTACTACGTGGTTGGCTACTACACCACCAATACGGCCAGGAACGGGCACTTCCGCCGGGTGAAGATTTCGCTCAACCAGGACGCGACCGCCAAACTCGATTACCGGCAGGGCTACTACGCTGATAAGGAATTCAGCCACTTCACCACCGTCGACAAAGAACGCCAGCTGGAAGACGCGCTGATGCTCGAGGATCCCGTCACCGACCTTTCCATCGCCATGGAGATTGACCACTTCCAGCTCAACCGCGCTGAATATTTTGTGCCTATCATTGTCAAGATTCCCGGCCGCGAGCTCGCACTGGCCAAGCGAGGCGGCGCCGAGCATACGTTGATTGACTTCGTCGGCGAGATTAAAGATCTGGTTGGCGGTACCACCGTTTCCAATGTGCGCGACAACGTCAACATTAAGCTCACCGACGCAACCGCAGCGGAGCTGGCGCGCCGGCCCATCGAATACGACACCGGGTTCACTCTCCTGCCCGGCAAGTACATGATCAAGTTCCTGGCGCGCGATGACGAGACCGGCAGGATCGGCACCTATCAGACCACGTTCGTCATTCCAAATCTGAACAAGGAGGCCGCGCATGTGCCGATCAGCTCCGTTGTGCTGAGCAGCCAGCGGGTCGACCTTAAAGATGCTTTGTTTAACGCGCAGAAGAACAAGGACAGGGCAAAAGAGGACGAAGTTAACCCGCTGGTCCAGAATGGACAGAAGCTGATCCCAAGCGTGACGCGGGTGTTTCGCCAGAACCAGAACATGTATGTGTATTTGCAGGCGTATGAGCAGGGGGTTACCGCGCCTCAGCCTTTAGTGGCCTTCGTGAGTTTTTACCGGGAGCAGACGAAGACCTTTGAGACGGCGCCGATGGAGATGACAGCCGGGTTGAACAATCGGCTGCAGACGATGCCGTTCAGTTTTAGTATTCCGCTTGGCCAGGTTCCTCCGGGAGAGTATGACTGCCAGATCTCCGTGCTGGATCCGACGGGGAAGAAGGCTGCGTTCTGGCAGGCCCAGGTGAAGGTGATTCCTTGAGATTCCGGGGACCTGATGAGGGCACTACGACCGGCCTTTCCTAGGAGGATCCCAGGTCTCAAACGCGAGACCCGGGACACCCATCGCGTTTCCAGTTTGCCTCGGTGCCGGGGACTGGTCACTCCGACAGAATCGGTTCCTTCACATCCTCGGTTGCCGGCTTTAGAGATTTGTGGCGCTCGAGGAACCGGACGCATGCGTTCCAGCGCAAAATAGGGTCGTCGTTATTGGCTGGCCGCAGACGCTCTGCTTCCTCGAACAAACCTAATGCCTTGACGATCCAGTCGTACACCCGCCCGCTGGAGCCGGGCCTTGCAGCGTCGTGGAACGCTTTGGCCCGCCGCTCCCAGGCGATGCCGCTATAGTAGGCGCGATCGTACGCGGACTCGAGAGTGGCTGTCTCCGCCATGGCGCTCGCAAAGGCCCGATCGTCGCGCGGGAACTCGTCGGTCAACGCCAGAATCAGGCTGATGCGCGCCTCCCGGTTCGCCGGAGCCACTTCGAGAATGTCGCGGCAGATGCTCTCCGCCTCAGTGGGCTCGTTCAGCAGACGGTAACGTTCGGCCTTGGCCAAAGCGCCGTCGAGGCTGTCACGGGAAATGGGTTTAAGTGCGAACATGGAGCCCCCTTTCGTTGCTAGAGAATATTAAAGAGCTGCTTCAAAGGATCGAAAAACCGGTCCACCACCCGCTCCTTGAGCGGAATAATCGCATTTTCGGTGATGGTGATCGATTCCGGACATACCTTGCGGCAGCAGGTGGTGATGTTGCAGTAACCGATACTGTGCTTTTTCCTCAAGTCGCCGACACGGTCTTCGGTATCGAGCGGATGCATTTCGAGCGCCGCAGCGTAGACCAGTAGGCGCGGACCGATGAACTCGGCTTCCTTATGGTGCTCACGCAGCACGTGACACACATCCTGGCACAGGAAACACTCGATGCATTTGCGAAACTCCTGCACGCGCTCAACGTCGGCCTGTTGCATCTGCCAGGTTCCATCCGGCAAGTCGGGAGATCGCGGACGGAACGGCTTGACAGTCAGCTTGGCGCGGAAGTTCCAGGAGACGTCCGTGACCAGGTCGCGAATGACAGGGAAGGTGTGCATCGGCTCGAGGATGACTGGCAGGTTGAGGTCGAGATTGCTCAGCCGGGTCATACACATGAGCTTGGGCATGCCGTTGATTTCCGCCGAGCATGAGCCGCACTTGCCCGCTTTGCAGTTCCATCGCAGCGCCAGGTCGGGCGCCTGTTGAGCCTGGATGCGGTGCACGGCGTCTAAAACCACCATGCCCTCCTCCACCGGCGTCAAGTAGTCTTCAAAGCGGCCGGCCGCCGCGTCTCCGCGCCAGATGCGAAACATCGCCTGCTTGGCCATTCTTTCCCCCTTAGGTCACATTCCCTATTTCATCTCCTGAATCACGGCTTGCAACTCATCGGGCATTGCGGCGAGAGCACGCTTCTCCACCAGCATCTCGCCATCCGGGCCGCGCTTGACGACGATATTGTGCTTGCCCCACTCCGGATCTTTGTTGGGAAAATCTTCTCGAAACTGTGCGCCCCGGCTCTCTTTGCGCATCAACGCGGCGCGAGTGACGGCCTCAGATACCAGGAGCAGATTGTCGAGATCGATGGCGGTGTGCCACCCGTTGTTGTACTGGCGGTGGCCGGTGATGCCCACGTGCTCCGCCCGGGCTTGCAGTTCCGCAATTTTTGTCAGTGCCTGTTGCATTTCCGTTTCGGTGCGAACGATGCCGACCAGATCCTGCATGGCTTCCTGCAGGCCGTACTGAATCTGATAGGGATTCTCGCCGGCTGCGCCGATGTCAAAAGACTTGAGCGCGGTTTTGGCGATGGACTGGAGCTGTTCGTTGTCCATGGTGGTCCCGTTGGTCTTATTGGCCTTGGCGAATTCCGCCGCATAGCGGCCGGCGCGCCTTCCGAATACCACCAGATCGGAGAGCGAATTGCCGCCCAACCGGTTGGCGCCATGCAGGCCTGCTGCCGCTTCTCCGGCGGCAAACAACCCGGGCACATTCGACATCTGCGAATCGCCATCCACGCGGATGCCACCCATCATGTAATGCGTGGTAGGCCCGACCTCCATAGCTTCTTTGGTGATATCCAGATCGGCCAGCTGCTTGAACTGGTGATACATGCTGGGCAGCTTGCGTTTGATATGCTCCTCCGCCTTGGGGAGGTGCTCCTTGATCCAGGCTATGTCGAGAAACACGCCGCCGTGGGGAGTGCCGCGCCCTGCTTTCACTTCGCGATTGATGCAGCGGGCGACGTGATCGCGGGTAAGCAATTCAGGCGGCCGGCGGGCATTCCTGTCGCCCTGCGTGTAGCGCCATCCCTCCTCTTCGTTGTCGGCCGTTTGCTCTTTGTAGAGGTCGGGAATTTCGTCGAACATGAAGCGGCGGCCTTCGCTGTTGCGAAGCACTCCGCCTTCCCCACGCACGCCTTCGGTCACCAGGATGCCGCGCACACTGATTGGCCAGACCATGCCAGTGGGATGGAATTGAACGAACTCCATTTCCTGCAGTTCGGCTCCCACACGATAGGCGAGCGCAAGACCATCGCCGGTGTATTCCCAGCTGTTGCTGGTGATCTTGTAGGCGCGTCCGATGCCGCCGGTGGCCACCACCACGGCGTTTGCCTGCCACACACGGAAATGGCCCTTTTCGCGATCGTATCCGCAGGCTCCTACAACGCGCCCCGAATCCAACAGGAGGCTGAGCACGGTGCACTCCATGTGGACATCCATGCCGCAGTGGATGCCGTGGTCCTGCAGCGTTCGAATCATCTCCAGGCCAGTGCGGTCGCCGACGTGCGCCAGCCGCGGATATTTGTGACCGCCAAAGTTTCGTTGCAGAATGCGCCCGTCTTTAGTGCGGTCGAACAATGCACCCCAGGCTTCCAGTTCGCGCACGCATTCGGGCGCCTCTTTGGCGTGCAGCTCCGCCATACGCCAGTTGTTGAGGTATTGGCCGCCGCGCATGGTATCGGCAAAATGGACGCGCCAGTTGTCGCGATCGTCTACGTTGGCCAGGGCAGCGGCAATGCCACCCTCGGCCATCACGGTATGGGCTTTGCCCAGCAGCGATTTGCAGACCACGCCCACCTTGGCGCCGTTGGCCGCGGCTTCGATAGCGGCGCGCAGACCGGCCCCACCTGCACCGATGACCAGAACGTCATAGGAGAAAAGTTGGAATTCCGGCATCTACAGGATTCTCCAGTCATGCCAGATCCCCATAGAGCAGAGGCGAACGTAGATGTCGGAAAACCCCACCCAAAACAGGCTTGCCCAAGCCCACTTCTGGTGTTTTGTGTTCAGACAGCTCACGCAATCGTAGAGTTTGTGGCGCACGGGGTGTTCCGAGATGCGATCGAACGTGCCTCCGATCAAGTGGCGGAAGGCGTGGCAACCGAATACGTATCCGCCGATAAGGATCACGTTGACTACCAGAACGATGGTGCCAACGCCGATCCCAAAGCCGTTGGGGAAACGGAAGGACATGACTGCGTCATAAACCAGAAAGGCCCACACCAGGTAGGAAAGGCGCAGGAAGTAGCGATGAAAATTCTGCATGACCAGGGGAAAACTTCGTTCCCCGAGATAAGATTTGCGCGGCTCACTAACCGCACACGCTGGAGGGTCAGCCCAGAACGACTTGTAATACGCGCCGCGATAGTAGTAACACGTGAGCCGGAAGAGGCCGGGAACCCACAGAATGAGAAGGGCTGGAGAGAAGTGCAGAAAGCTGGGATACCACGAGGGCTTGGGGCCAAAAAGTGCGTGGGACGACGAGCCGAACAGTTCTGGAGAGTAGAAGGGTGAGATATAAGGGCCGAAGGTATAGTGGTTGCCCTGCCATGCGGCCCAGGTGGAGTACACAATAAATGCGCTGAAGCCCAGAAAAACCGCCGTGGGCGAAAGCCACCATGGATCCCGCCGGGACGTCCGGCCGAACCTGCCGCCTTTCCAGACGACGTCTGGAGCTGCCATCGTTTCCTCCACGGCAGAGGATCCGGTGGACCCGCTTTTCGCCGATGGCAGGGGATTATATGCCGTAAAGAACAGGCCCGCCAAGTGCGTCGGAGGAACAGATCCGTAGTGGTCATGGCGCCGGGGTAGAATCATCCATATCGCCGCTCCTTTTTGAGCCATCGTTAAATCCCTGCATGGAGACAACTCATGAGCTTTTTGCCTTCCCCGAACGATCTCCTTCTTTTCGTCTCAGCGGCAGTGATCTTGCTGATCATTCCGGGACCCGCGGTGCTGTACGTTTTGACGCGCAGCATCGATCAAGGACGTAAAGCGGGATTGGCCTCGTGCGCCGGCGTCGGTACCGGCACCCTGGTACACGTTCTCGGCGCCACGCTAGGGCTCTCGGCGTTGCTGCTTTCTTCGGCAGTAGCCTATTCCGTGGTGAAGTATGCAGGCGCTGCTTACCTGATTTATCTGGGAATCAAGAAATTTCGCGAACGCTCCAGTATGGATGAGAACCGGAAGCACTTCGCGGCGCTGCCGCTGCGGCGGGTCTATTCGCAAGGCGTTCTGGTCGAGGCTCTCAATCCAAAGGTGGCAATTTTCTTCTTTGCTTTCCTACCCCAGTTCGTCAACCCGGCGCGCGGACACGTGAGCTTTCAATTCTTTACGCTGGGGATGCTATTTGTATTGCTGGGATTCACGACCGACAGCGTGTGGGCGTTGGCTGCGGGATCCGCCGCGGGGTGGCTCCGAGGAAATCAGACCTTTATTCGGAATGAGCGCTACGTCTCCGGGACTGTTTATCTTGGCCTGGGGATGGCGACGGCGGTCACTGGCTCCAGGCATAAGTAAGCTGGATAGCACATGCGCAGGAGTATTGTTAGCGAGACTATGAATTCAACTTTGCTTTGTGCGAGGCGCTCATGAAGCGCCGTCAGTTTCTGTCTGGCCTGGTGACGGCTGGAACCTTGCATTCCGCGCTCGGGAGCAGGCTCTCTGCGCTTGCCCCGCAGGGGGATGCTGCGGCAGTGACGCGTGTACTGGTGATGTTCAAGTGCCATCTGGATGTGGGGTTTGTCGATACACAAGCCGCGATCATGCGCCTGTACTTCGATCATTACTTTCCCAAGGCAATCGACATAGGCGAGCAGATGAGCCAGGCCGGCGGCGACCGCTACGTGTGGACCACTGGATCGTGGATGTTGTACGAGTACCTGGAACAGGCCGAGCGCGGAACAGCGCAAGCGGGCGGAGAAGGCCATCGCCGCAGGACATCTGGCCTGGCATGCCTTGCCGTTCACCTGGGAGACCGAGCTGCTGGACCGGACGATGATTGCCGGTGCAATCGGGTTTTCCAAATCGCTCGATCAGCGATACGGGCGGACGACCAGCGGGGCAAAGATGACCGACGTTCCCGGTCATACCCGCGGAATCATTGCCCCACTCCAGCAAAATGGGGTGACGTTTCTCCACATCGGTATTAATTCTGCGAGTACACCGGCAGAAGTGCCGCGTTTGTTCGTATGGAAGGATACAAGCGGCGGAGAGTTGACCGTGATGTACCACCCGGATTACGGTGGAACGTTCGCATTGCCCGGATCCGGGCTGGCCATCGCGATCGAAGTCAAAGACGACAATGGCGGGCCGCACACGCCGGAAGAAATTGCGGCTATTTACAAAGAGCTTCGCGCGACCTTTCCCAACGCGACCATCAGCGCATCGTCGATGACGGATATCGCGGTGGCCGTCTCCCCCTTTCGCGCGCAGTTGCCCGTACTGACCCAGGAGATCGGGGATACCTGGATCCACGGCGTGCCCAGCGATCCGATTAAGCTGAGCCGCTACCGCGAGGTTGCTCGCTTCCGGCGGGAATTGGTGGACGAGGGAAAGCTGCGGCCGGGCGATGCGGTGGACCTGGCTATGCTTCGCCGGTTTACTCTCGCGGTGGAACACACCTCTGGCGTGGACACAAAGAAGTGGATTGACTACGACCACTACAAGCCCAGCGACCTGGCCCAGGCACTGAGTCTACCGGGATACCGGACCATGACCGCCAGCTGGGAGGAGAAGCGCGAGGATATTGATGAGGGCGTAGCCAGCCTGCCGCAACCGTTGCGTTCGCAGGCGGAGGAGCGTTTGCGGGGGCTACGTGCCACACCGCCGCTGGTCGCGGGGTTGAAACCTCATGCCGCGGATTCGGCCATCGAGACGCAGCACTTTACGATCACCATCGATCCGCATACCGGGGCCATCAGCGGACTTCGTGAAAAGGCGAAAGAACGTGACTGGGCGACAGCGAAGAATCCGCTGGGCGTTTATTCCTACCAGACGTACTCCAAACAGGATTTCGATCAATTTATCGCGAGCTATATCCATTCCACGGAGGACTGGGCTTTTAAAGATTTCGGCAAACCCGGGATTGACAAGTTCGGCGCGCAAAGCCGCGAGTGGGCGCCGGCCCTGGTGCACCTGTGGTCGGGCGCGGACAGTCACGGTTACCGGGTGCTGGCGGAACTCCGAGTGAATGATCCGGAGACGGAAAAACTCGGCACGGTCGCGTGGCCACGCACTATGTTTTTCGAGCTGAAGCTGCCCCATGATGCACCCGTGGTGGAAATGAATTTTTATTGGTTTGGGAAGGTCGCGAATCGTCTACCCGAAGCTGCGTGGCTGAGCTTCCACCCCGCCGCATCCAGCGACGAGAAGTGGCTGCTGGAAAAAACCGACGAGTTGGTTTCGCCATTTGATGTTGTGCCCGGGGGCAACCGGCACATGCACGCCATTGGCAGCAAGATGCGTGGTCCCAACTTCTCGATCGAGTCTCTGGACGCCCCCGTGGTGGCCCTGGGGGTCAAGTCGGCGATTTATTTCACCAGAGAGCAACCCGATCTTGCGAAGGGACTGCATTTTTGCCTGCAAAACAATACGTGGGGAACAAATTACGTGCAGTGGTTCGGTGGGGATATGCGATTCCGGTTTGTTCTGCGGCCGACGAGTTAGCGGTCCATCAATCATTTTAGATAGAGTGGTCACCCTTTCCTTCAGCAACCGCCCCTTCCCTGGGACAACCCTTTCCTTTTTGTCATCCCGGAGCGAAGCCGAGGGATCTGCAGTTCAGCGGACCTTTCGTGGAAGTGTTTTTACTAGGCCGCTCCCTCACGGGCTTCTTTCCACAGGTCGATCTCGCCTTCCTGGGCGTACCGATCAATTTCCTGCAATTCCGCATCCGTGAAGTTGAGATTCTTCACTGCATCCAGCGAGTCGTCGAGCTGCTTCACGTCGCGGGCTCCAATCAAGGCCGACGTCACTCGCTTGTCTCGCAACACCCAGGCAATCGCCATCTGCGCCAGTGTCTGGCCGCGGCCCTCTGCGATTTCGTTGAGTGCCCGCACGCGCTTGAGGTTCTCTTCGCTCAGAAAGTGTTTCAGCAAAGAAGAACCTTCTGCTTTGGCGCGTGAGTTCGCAGGAACTCCCTTGAGATATTTGCTGGTCAACAATCCCTGGGCTAAGGGGGAGAACCCAATGCAGCCTACCCCCAGCGTATCCAGCGTGCCCAGCAGCTCCGTTTCTACCCAGCGGTTCAGCATCGAGTACGAGGGCTGATGAATCAGCAGCGATACGCCCTCACTGTGCAAAATCCTGGCCGCCTCGCGGGTCCGCTCCGGACTGTAGGATGAGATGCCCACATACAAAGCCTTGCCTTGACGCACGGCCTGCACCAGGGCGCCCATGGTTTCTTCCAGCGGCACGTCCATGGTCGGCCGGTGGGAATAGAAAATATCGACATACTCAAGGCCCATGCGGTCCAGGCTTTCGTCCAGCGAGGCGAGTAGATATTTGCGCGAGCCGCCCACACCGTAGGGCCCTGGCCACATATCCCAGCCCGCCTTGGTGGAGATCAACAACTCGTTGCGGTGCTCGCGAAAATCCTTGCGCAGGATCTCGCCAAAGTTCTCCTCGGCCGAACCATAGGGTGGCCCGTAGTTGTTGGCGAGGTCGAAGTGGGTCACGCCGCGATCAAATGCCCGCCGAACTACCGCCCGGCCCGTCTCGAAGACGTCGGCGCCGCCAAAGTTCTGCCACAACCCGAGGGATACCGGCGGTAACACGATCCCCGATCGTCCACACCGACGAAACTGCGCTCCGTCATACCGCTTTGCGTTGGGTACGTAACTCATCCGTGTTGAATCTCCTCTTCCCTTCTGATGATGTCACAGGCGATCGAGGATAGTTTGTACCCTGGTACATTGGTACATATGACAGTTGAAGTCGAACGGATTCAGACCGGCGTCCGGATGGAAAAGCGCCTGGTCAAGGTGTTGAAGGCAGTCGCGGAACTAAGGGACATGACTCTCGGTGATTTGCTGGAAGGAATTGTGCTGCATGCTTTTGAAGGCAAGACTGCGTTTTCTGCACAGACACTCAAAGAAATCGACCAGTTCAGGAATATCTACGGCCTGACGTTGCATGCTTCCGACAGCCATCGATTGAAGGAGCGCAGGTGAAAGGCGCGTTAACTCTCTTTCTGGGATTAATTTCTATGACACAACCAGTGCACGTGCGTAATAGCTTTCAATTGCTTGTCCCGGCGCCCCTGGCCCGCGCTGCCACTCTCTTCGGACCGGATGGGGAGCGATGTTGGGCGGGGCCGCACTGGAATCCTGCGTTTCTGTACCCTCAGCCCGGCAAGGATGTGCAGGGTGCCGTGTTCACGATTCAACACGGCCCACACAAAAGCGTGTGGGTAAACACGCTCTTCGATCCGGCCGCAGGGCGCATGCAATACGTGTCATTTGTCCCGGATAGGCTGGTGTCCGTGGTGGACGTTCGCCTCACGTCCGTCAACCTCACCAGCACGCGCGTGGAGGTGTCGTATGCGCGCACGGCCCTGAATCCGGTGGCGAACGATGAGGTGGAAGCCTTGGGCAAGAGCGATAGCAAGAGCGGTCCTGATTGGCAGCAAGCGATTGAGGGGTGTCTCGCCGGGCAGAACTAGTAATCGTATATGTGTTCCATCCTAAGCCCCTGGCGTTCCAGCAGAGGCAAAAGGAGTTGAAGCTCAGACACAGGGCACACAAATACGGCGCGGGCCTTGCTTCGATCCGTCAACATTGGCTGCGCAAGAAGCAATTGCAGGTTGGGCTCAGTGTTGGTCCAGCCGCCGGGAGCGATCGCAGAAAAAACAATCAGCTGGTTGCCCGCAATCTGATGGAAGCGGACACGGGCTTCCATCAGGTTGCGAGCATCTGCGGTGAACTGCTGATAGCGAGTCAGTTCCACCATCGCTTCGCCTGGGCCGAGTTCGCGGACGAACTTCATGGAAGGCACAAGCGAAGCCATATGCGTCCTTTCCTCCGGCGGGAACTCAATCCAGGCAGCGGTTGTGGTGTCTTCGAAGCCGTAGGTGGCGTGCGTTCCGAGCTCTATCAGTTGGCAATAGGCCGCTTCCACAGAGTAGTCCAACGACAACCACGCACGCCGTTCGAGAGTACGGAAAAGGTGCCAGGACCGGAACGGCGTTCCGGCCCACAGACCATGAAGAGCGTGGGCGAACGAGTACTCGTAAAAAGGACGAACATGGACAAACGCGGCATAGTCTTCTGCTACCTGGGCGGCATACGAATCCTCGGCAACCGGCTCATGATGACTTGTCCATTCGCTCAAACGTCCGATGGTCTCTTCGTAAAGCCCCTTCAGGCTGTATTCCACGGTGAAGGAAGAACCGATCACAGCCAGCATGATGTGGTCGCCGGCGGGAAAAGGATAAAGCGAACGTGTATACGAATAAACGAAACAGTAGCCGTGCCAGAATTGCGCGATATCTCCGAACCAGGAATATCCAGACGGCAAGTGGTTGCGTTGAAAGTCCGCCTTCGCCTGGTAACTCCACACGATGTACCACTCGGGGTAGGTGTAGAAGGTATCTACTTCCGGGCGGGCGTAGTCTTTTATGCCGGCCGCCTGGGCGGGGTGCCGGAGCGGCTCCGCGGTCGGCTTAAAGAGGAGTGGAGTGGTGCGGCAGCAAATCACAAAGACAGCAATCGCCGCGAGCGCCAGTCCAGCCGCGCATGCAACTACCTGCACGAATCTTGAAAGGATCCTACGCCAGCGCGCTAATGGCATCCGTACTTTGCTTGCTGACTTTGGCCGCGATTAGAAAAGCAGCGATCGAAATGATGGTGTGGGGAAGGTTTACCAGTAGATTGGTGAGGGGAGATACGACGTGTAGATGGGTGACGGCATAGTTGATGACGTCCGCGGCATAAAAGAACCCCAGAAACCAGAAGTAGACACGAGCGGTCCTGGAGCCAACGAATCCGCTGATCAGGGCCAGAGTACCCAGAGCGAGGTGCCCGACATCCACAAACGTGGTCATCGAAAAGAGGCCGAACATCTTGCCGTTGGCGCCCATAATGCCGGGCACGTAGTCGAGCGAATATACCGCAAGGAAGAGAACAGCAAAGCCGAAAGCACACTTCCGGATGGTGGAGTAGCGGCTGGCCATGGCGCTTATCCTACATCAAAGCAGGAAACCGGCGCCGTTATACTTCGTGGCATGAGAACGTTGCGCAGCCTGCTCTGTGGACTGACGGTCTTGGGACTGGTGTGTACGTCGTGCCGGGACGGGGTCCAGAGGCCCGGCGCACAACCTGCGGCATCCGCCGCCGTATCGGACAATGCGTTGCATGCCGCGCACGATGCGCTGTTCGCGTCCTTTCTTCCGGTGACAGATCTCCCCAACGATCCCAAGACCGCAGGCCTGCTCATGGCCGCGCGAGACGGCATCTGGCAACAAGCCGGAAGCTCGCCGGAGTTTCACCAATTGCTGCTCCCCTTCGTGAATCTACAGGGATTCGGATCCCACTGTGCAATTGCGCGAGCCATTCAAGGTACGGGCGCTGCTTCGTTTGCCGGCCTGAGTCCGGATAACCGCCAGCGTGTGCTCTTCCTACTGCAAAGCTGCTCCGAGAATGCTCCCCGTAAGCTGGCGGCTACGGTGCGAAATTTCTATATCGTGAAAGGCTATGGGGCGGTCCAGGGGCAGTTGACGGGAGTGCAGCTGAACCTGTTTGCACCGCCAGGATATGTTGAGCGAAACCAGCCAAAGCTGCCGCCCACGCGACTGGCGTATGACAGCAGCAAGAAGGAACTGACCGAGAAAGACGGACATGCCATCGATGTGCTGATCGTGGGCAGCGGTCCTGCGGGCTCGGTGCTGGCGCATGAGCTGCGGCGTTCCGGTCAACGGGTGTTGCTGCTGGAGCGCGGATCGTTCGTGGTAGCGGGTTCCATGGAGACTCGTCTGATTGACGATCTGGTCGACACGCGCGCATCCATGGATGGAACGATACGCGTGCGGAACGGAATGGCGGTGGGTGGTGGGTCGCAGGTGAATGTCGATTTGTGCTTCGCGCCGACAACCAAGGCCATTCGCACAAAGATTGAAGGCTGGCGCAACGACGGCCGTATTGCACCCGGCCAATTCACCCAATCCGAACTGGCGCGTGAGTACGAGTGGGTGAAGAAAACGATCGGAACCCGCAGCCTGACAGAAAGGGAGATCAATCCAAACAACCGGGTGCTCTGGGACGGCGCAAGGTTATCCGGGCTTCACCCTAAGCTATACAGCTTGAACACCTACGCACCGGGGAAATCTCCTTCGCCGGTATCGGATAAGCGTTCTGCAGAAAGTCAATTGCTTTTGGCCGCACTGGAAGACAAGACCAATCCGCTGGGAATGATGCCAGACGCAGACGTGAGGCGGGTGATGTTTGAGAATCAGGGCGGCACGCAGCGTGCAGTCGGAGTCGAAGTGCGCATGCGACCGCCGATACCGGAGGCTGGAACCATTGTGGACCCCAATGGCCTGAGGATACCTCCCGGCGAAACCTTCACGGTTCGGGCAAAGACGGTCATCTTGTCCGCCGGCGCGCTGGGTTCTCCCACCGTGTTGCTGCGCAGCGGAGTCAAGAACGACCAGATCGGCCGGGGAATGGTGCTCCATCCGTCTATGCCCATCATGGGCAGGTTCGACCACCACATCGACGTCCTCACCGGGACGGAGGCTTCTGTCTACGTGGATGACCGTCTGGTCGATCGCGGATATGCGCTCGAGTCTATGGCGGATCAACCGCTATACGCGGCCTTGATGAGCCCCGGACCCGCGTTGCATTCGCTCGAGATGATCGAAGCCTTTCGCGATTTAGCGGGCTTCGGTGTCATGTTGATTGATACTCCGCAGTCCGGGAACCGTATCGTCCTCGATGAATCCGGGGCCCCGCAGATCGATTACACGCTCTCGGAGAGCGACAAGAGGCGGTTCGCGGAAGGCATCGCGGAGGCGATCCGGGTGATGTTCAAGTCCGGGGCGAAACAGGTCTACCTCCCAACCACGGAGAATATTTTAGGAGCCGGCGAAGGGGGGTCCTCTCCCACCGTGGGCCTGCCTACCGGCTTGCAGCCGCAGATCCTCACCTCAGCCGAGCAGGCAGCGCTGGTAGAGAAGAACCTGAAATTTATCTCCAACCGATCGGTGGTCACCTCGGCTCATATGCAGGGTACGAACAAGATGGGCGCGCATCCCCAGGACAGTGTGGTGGGACAGGATTTTCACGTTTGGGGAACTGAAGACCTCTACGTTGTCGACGGAAGTATTTTCCCCACTTCGGTGGGTGCGAACCCCATGCAGAGCATCTATACGATCGCGAAGATCTTCGCGGATCATTGGAAACCTTCTGCTACGGAGTAGAGACTGTTACAGTCCACCACCAGTCACCGCTGGCTGAGTTTCGCAGGATTGCGAGGGACAACTTTAATTTCGAAGACCATCGGCCACTGCTTACCGGTGACGAACAGGCGATCCCGCTTGGCATCGTACGCAATGCCGTTGAGCACTGACTCTTCGTTGACTTTTTGCTCGGGCGGCAGCAGGCCGCTCAGGTCGATCCAGGAGATCACGCGTCCGTCGCGGGGGTTGATGCGCGCGATCATGTCCGAGTGCCACACGTTGGCGTAGATCTCGCCCCTGATAAACTCCAGCTCGTTGAGCTCGTCGATGGCTCTGGCGCCGTCTTTCACCACGATGCGATGAGTTTCCTTGAAGGTTTCAGGATCGCGGAAACGAAGGGTTGCGCTGCCATCGCTGGTGATGATTTCTTTGGCCGTGCGGGTCATCCCCCAGCCTTCGCCGGTATACGTCAATTGCTTAACCGGCCGCAGGCTGAAGCGGTCATACACGAAACAGATTTGCGACTTCCACGTCCACTGGTAGACGTTCGGGCCCCAATCGACGATACCCTCGCCGAAATACTCCGGCGCCAGGGCGCGTTTCTGCACCGGGTTTCCGGTTTCCGGCTGGATGGCGAACAGAGCTGAATGTCCAGCGATGCCGGTGCCCTCATAAAACAATCCGTCCAGATAAAAAAATCCCTCGGTGTAGTTCTCAGTCGAGTGCGGGTAGTGCGCCACGACCTTGTACCCCAGGATGGGCGCGGCGGCGAAGCTCTGGGCACAGGGGAGAAAGCACGCGAGCATAAGACCGGCAAGCAGATGGCGAAGGGGGAGAAAGCTGAACATCGTGTTTTACCTTACCGCATATCGACGGAGCGGAATCACGGCGCTAAACTGGCTCCATCGTGATCTCACCAGCATCAGCCTTCCTGGAGGCGGCCGTGTTGGCCTGTACCAACCGAAACATCCCACCGCCCTGCATCTCCCCTGATGGCACCAGAAACTGGCTTGTCACTTCTCCCTGACCCGGGTTTGATGATCGAATAACTTATATCTCCTGAGGAAACGCCGCCATGTTTTCACGGTGCTTGATGGTTTGCACTCTGATCCTGGCGCCATCTCTGCCCGGTGTCGCGCAATCGCTCACGGATGTACGCCACTTTGGCCGGAATATTCTGGTTGCCGCGGCCGAGACGGTTCAGAACGCGAGCTGCTTTCTGTGCTCCGCCGAGGTAAATGGGCACGCCACGGGCAGCGTGCGGGTCTTCGCCGGCCACGTTTTTCTCAACGGCACAGTAGGGGGCAATGTCCTGGTCTTTGGCGGCAACCTCACCCTCACCCACAGCGCCGCTATCGGCGGGCACGTGTTCATCCTTGGCGGGCATCTGCACCAGGACCCCACTTCACCCAACCACCCGCATACTGTACTGCCTCCCATCATCTTTCTGCCCCTGATTCTGGTCATTTTCGCCATCATCGGCGGTCTGATCGTGCTCACGCGGCGGATGGTGCGCGGCCCGGTGGCCTACCCTCCGCTGCCCCGGCTCTAGATTTGACCCAACGTCTATAATTGAAACAGCCCCAACGCTTCCCAGCACCCGCGCACGGCGGGTCGGCGCCCGGCCCACTCATTACAGGTATTCATGGATTTCCAGTTAGTAAGCGACTACCGTCCTCGCGGCGACCAGGGCCGCGCCATTCAAGACCTTGTCTCCGGCCTGGCCGCCGGGGAGCAGCACCAGACTCTGCTCGGCGTCACCGGCTCGGGCAAGACGTTCACCATGGCCAAAATCATCGAGCAGTCCAATCGCCCGGCGTTGATCCTGGCGCACAATAAGACGCTCGCTGCCCAGCTGTTTCACGAGTTCAAACAGTTTTTCCCCGGGAATGCGGTGGAGTATTTCGTTTCCTACTACGACTACTACCAGCCCGAGGCCTACATCCCTTCCGGTGACCTGTACATCGAGAAGGAAGCCACCATCAACGAGGAGCTGGACAAGCTTCGCCTCTCCGCGACTCGTTCGTTATTCGAGCGCCGCGACGCCATCATCGTTTCCTCGGTCAGCTGCATCTACGGCCTGGGATCGCCGGAAGCGTACTACGGCATGCTGCTCCTGCTGGAAAAGGGGCAGAAGATCCGGCGCGAAGACATTACCCGCCGCCTGGTGGAGATTCTCTACGAGCGCAACGACAGCGATTTCCGCCGCGGGACGTTTCGCGTACGAGGCGACGTGATCGAGGTCTACCCCACCTACGACGAGATGGCGTATCGCATCGAGCTTTTTGGCAATGAGATTGAAGCGCTGTCGCAGATTGATCCGCTCTTTGGCACCGTGCGCCAGAAGTATGCTCGCCTGCCCATCTATCCGAAATCCCATTACGTGGTGCAGCCGGAGCGCAAGAAGACGGCGATTGATTCCATCCTCGAGGAGCTTGGGGTTTGGGAAAAACAGTTGGAGTCGGAGGGGCGTCTGGTCGAGTCGCAGCGCATCCATCAGCGCACTCGCTTTGACCTGGAGATGATCAAGTCCATGGGTTACTGCCATGGCATCGAGAACTACTCCCGGCATTTCTCCGGCAGGCTGCCAGGCGAACCACCACCCACGTTGCTGGATTATTTTCCCCGCGACTACCTGGTGTTTATCGATGAGTCTCACGTGACCGTTCCCCAGTTGCATGGCATGTGGCATGGCGATCGCTCACGTAAGCAAAATCTCGTGGACTACGGCTTCCGCCTGCCATCGGCCATGGACAACCGGCCGCTGAAGTTCGAAGAGTTCGAAACCCGCACCCACCAGACCATTTATGTCTCTGCGACACCCGGGCCGTATGAGCTGACCAAATCCTCCGGTGTAGTGGTGGAACAAATCATTCGGCCGACGGGGCTGGTCGATCCGCAAGTGGAGATTCGCCCGATCCGCGGGCAGATCGACGATTTGCTGGCGGAAATCCGGCTGCGCGTAGAGCGCAACGAGCGGGTTCTGGTAACCGTGCTCACCAAGAGGATGGCCGAAGACTTGTCGGGCTACTACTCGGAGGTCGGGGTCAAGTGCCGTTACATGCACTCGGAAATCGAGACCCTGGAGCGGGTTCGGCTGCTGCGCGATTTGCGGCGCGGAGAATACGACGTGCTGATCGGCATCAACCTGTTGCGCGAAGGGCTGGATTTGCCTGAGGTTTCGCTGGTTGCGATTCTCGATGCCGATAAGGAAGGCTTTTTGCGCTCCTCCGGCTCGCTGATTCAGACCATCGGTCGCGCCGCCCGCCACCTGAGTGGCCGGGCGATTCTGTACGCCGACGTGATGACGGACTCGATCCGCCGCGCGCTCGATGAAACCGATCGCCGGCGCACAGTGCAGCAGGCGCATAACGAGGAGCACGGCATTACGCCCACCTCCATCAGCCGCTCACTCGACATGTCTCTGGTGCATATCCTCAAAGCGGAATACGCGGACCTTACCAGCCAGGATGAGAGCATTCCCGAATTCAATACCCAGCAGGAATTGGACTCGTATATCGGAAACCTGGAGTCGGATATGCGGGAAGCGGCCAAGAAATTCGAGTTTGAAAAAGCGGCCAAACTGCGTGACAACATCAAGGAGCTGAGGACGAAAGAATTTCTCTTTTCCTGAGTTAAAGTGACGTATGCACTGGTCAGGGGAAGTGATCCTGTTGGTATTTGTTGCGGCGGTAACAGCGCTCATGCTGATATTGCTGCATCTCACCAAGCTCGGTCACATCGTCCGGCAGAACATCCCTGACCGTCCTCATCGGCGGAATTTCCTGGCGTCGATCAGTTTTTTTATCACGTTTCTGGCGGTGCGCCTGCTGGTTGCCTCCATCCAGCACCATGTCGGCCCCTTTCAATACGTCACCATGGGTGGCCGCCACATTCATCACCTGGTTTGGGGTATTTTGATCCTTCTTGGAGTGGGGTACGGCTACCTCAATGAGGTTGGCTCCAGGGACACGCCGACTTCGATTTTCGCCAGCCGTCTCATGTCCATTCTCTATGGTGTGGGGGCTGCGCTGACGCTCGATGAGTTTGCGCTGTGGCTGAACCTCGCCAATGATTACTGGTCGCCCCAGGGCCGGGAAAGTATTGACGCCGTGATCCTGTTCGGCAGCCTGCTGGCGATCGGCACCTGGGGTGCTCCGCTGTACGCCGCGATATTGCGCAAGAAATAAATCGTTGTGGTTACCTTCTACGGTTCCGCATGCGCCAATAGGCTTGCATCCATCCGTATGCATCTAGTATGCAAACTGTAGTGTATTGTGGCCGATTCGGACCGTCCTGCACTGGAATTCACGGTATCAACCAAAAGGAAGTGTTCATGGCATCCCACACCCCAGTCCCGCCGCCAGAGAAGTATTTTGTTGCCTTCGTCATTCAGGGCGAGGATGTTTTTAAAATAACCTCCGAAAGCATTGTGCATACCTGCGGAAATTCAGGCGAGCAGGCTTTTCAGGGCATCGCCAAGCTGCGCGCTGCCGCCGCCCTGGAGCAGCTCACCGCCATCCACAACGAGCGTCCTGACGAATTGCGCAGGATGGCTCGGGAGATGGCCCGTGAGGGCATGGCCATGCTGGCGCGCACGGGCAACAATGCAAAAACCAATATCGAAAGAATCGCGTAAGCTGTTTTCATGAAGTCGCGGTCGCCTTTTTAATTCTGTAAGACATGCGGAGGCAGCTCGGCTTTGCCCCGGGCTGCCTTTAAAGTGTGCGTGGCAGTACGAACTTCTCAGCATTTTTGGGGTCGAGAGCCCGCTCTGACCTGGCAGAGCCTATCTTCACGTTACCCTCATATATCCTCACTTTTCGGGACACAAGGACGCTATGCAGTTCTGGAACGAGTTGGAAGGACAAGTAATCGATGGGGCTTATCCCCTGCGGCGCCTGGTGCGATCCGAAGGCCGTACTGCATGGTTCGAGACCGAGACGTCAGATCCTCGCCCCGTCCCGGCAACCATCAGCCTCACCGAGGCGCTTACGGACGCGGATGAGGTCGTAGCGCGCCTGGAAGCTGCGCAACACCTCGATCATCCCAACCTGGTAGGCATTGCCAAAGTTGGGCAAGTGAGGGTGGATAACACCCTGGTGGTCTACGCGCTCATGGAGCCCATCGAGCAAAGCCTTTCCGATGTGCTGCAAGGCCAGGCGCTGACCGCCGACGAGGCTCGCGAGGTCGCGGAAGCCCTGGTCGGCGGGCTCACGGCCATCCATCAAAAGGGTATGTCGCACGGCCGGGTGGAAGCTGCCAGCGTGCTCGCTACCCAGGAGACAGTCAAGTTGCGCAGCGACTGCCTGCACCTGTCCACGGCGGGCCAAGGCGACGACGTTGCCGGGATTGGAACTACCCTCTTCCACGCCTTTACCCAGCGGAAGGGGCTCACGGCCACGGATGCACAGATCAATCGGATCCCGGCGCCGTTTGCGGAGATCATTCGCAACTCCTTCGCGCGGCGTTGGAACCTGGCCCAGGTCAGCAACGCCTTGAAGCCGGCGCTGCCGGTCGCCAGTGTGCCGTCACCACCGCCTCCGGTTCCCACACCCGCCCCGGCTCCTCCGCCCCGGGTTGCGGCTCCGGTTGCACCGCCTCCGCCCAGGGCTGCTGCTCCGCCGGCCCCGCCTGTGGCGAGACCCGCGCCCCCTGTCCCTAGGCCACCCGTCAATACGCCGCCGATCGCCGAGCGGAGGACGACTCCGCCGATCCCCGTGACCAAAACGATGCAAGTCGATGAGGAAGAAGAGGAGCTCAAGCGGCGTCCGTTTGTCTTGTACGGTGCGATTGCGGTTGTGGTGCTGGCGATTCTGGGATGGCTGTTGATGCGGCCGCACACCGAACCAGCTCCTGCAAGTGCTCCGCCAGCGGCCACGCAACCGGCGGCTCCTGCGCCTGCCGTGGTGGAGAAAGCGCCCGCCCCGAAACCGGCGGCGGCCAAGCCATCCGCTGGCAAGTCTTCTGCTACGAAACCCGCGAAACCATCGCCCTCCACCCCGGTAGCGGCCGCTTCTGGTGCGGAAGGCCGCTCCGTCTGGCGAGTCGTTGCCTACACGTACAAGGGGCAAACCAAGGCTGAGGACATGGTGTCGCAGATCAACCAAAAACACGCGAATCTCGGCGCTGAAGTTTTCAGTCCCAAAGGCGGGGATTACCTGGTCACGCTAGGCGGCCCCATGGATCGCGAACAGGCAACGAAGATGCTGGACAAAGCGCGCCGCGCCGGTCTGCCCGAAGACAGCTACATCCAGAATTTCTCCAGGTAGGACAGCGACCGAAGCAGTTACCTCAGGGCTTTGTGGAAGGGCACGGCTGAAGCCGTGCCCTTAAGTTTTTGAAGGGTACGGCCTTTAGCCCGTACGGGACCAACTAGCGCATATGGCCTTTAGGCGCCTGGGTACGTTTCTAGTTTCACGTCCCACATCAGCTTGCCATTGGAGACGTTTAGATGTTCAGGTGCTGCTTCTGCCGCTGCAGGCAATGCGGCATGACCATACCTCAGGGCCTAAAGGCCTCATATCTTGATTAGTTTACGTACGGGCTGAAGCCCGTACCTACGTACCCTCCGGGGACATCAGGCGACTCTCGAGCGACCAGTCTTATCCCGCCGGTAGGGATCCTCCAAGAAAACAGCCTCTTTCGCTAAGCGGTTATTTTGCCTATGATGCAGAGACGCGTTCAAGAGCACTTTTGAAGGGAGCACTACGCTATGCGCAAGTTGGGGATCGGAGTACTGGGTGTTGGCGAAATGGGAAAGCAACACGCTACAAATCTGCGTCACCTGGTCCCGCACGCGCAACTGATAGCGGTCGCCGATGTGGATGGCGCGCGCGCAGCCAAGGTGGCCGAGGAACTCGAGATTGAGCACTCCTACTCGAGCCTGGATGCGATGCTCGAACGCAAAGACATTCAGGCCGTGCTCATCGCGACCCCGGATAACTTCCATGCCGGCGCCGTAGAAGCAGCCGCCCGGGCCGGCAAAGACATCCTCTGCGAAAAACCGCTCGGCGTCAGCATCGAGAGCGCACAGAATGCCTTGAAGGCGGTGGCGAAAGCAGGCGTCCGGCTGCAGGTTGGCTTTATGCGCCATTATGACCCCGCGCACTTGGCCGCCAGCAAGCGCATCGAGGCCGGAGAGATCGGCGAGCCCGTGGTCTTCAAGTCGCTTGGCCGCGACAAAGACATGCCTCCGCTTAGGGCTTATCAGGCCGGCATCAACGGCATGCTGTTTTACAACAGCACCATTCACGACTTCGACGCAGCGCGCTGGCTCACCCACGATGAGGTTGCCGAGGTGCACACCTACGGCACCGTCGCGATCCGGCCGGAGATCGCGGAATTCGGAGATGTCGTGGCCAGCACGGTGAACCTTCGCTTCCATCGGGGCGCGATCGGGAATATCGAGTCCTATGTTCAATGCCTTTATGGCTACGATATCCGCACCGAGATCGTCGGCTCGAAAGGATCGATCCTGATCGGAGGCATGCGGCAAAACTCCGCCACCTTCCTCAAACCGAGTCACGGCTCCTTTGAGTTACAGGATCATTTCCTTACTCGTTTTAGGGAAGCGTACCTGGCCGAAGTCATCGACTTTGTCGACACCATCCTCAGTGACCGCGCGCCTCTGGTCACGGGAGAAGATGGTTTGCGTGCATTAGAGATTGCTGTCGCCGCCGAAAAGTCCTACAAGACGGCGGCCCCATGCGCCGTGGGCAGTCCTGCTTAAAAACCGTGGGGGCTGGGGTTTACCGATCAGGCCTGTTTATCCCGAAAACATAGGTACCTAAGCTCCTGGGACAGCCAGAGCTGGGCCTTCCGGCGATGCCATTTTTCATCGACAGCCCCATTCCGCAATGGTAGAGTGAAAGGCCAATCAAGGCCCCGGTTTCGCCCATTTCCCCTGTTTTACTTTCTGTCGCTGGTAACGGATGCAGACAACCACGCGCCAAATCTTCCCCCGGGACCCAGTCTCAAAATTAACTGCGGCGAGGAGAAGGATGTATGGCTAAGCGACCCGGTGGTGTGATGGTGCAAGGCACCGAAGCCACCCGCTCCCAGCTGATCCCGGTCATCACCAAATGGAATGAGTTGGGAAAAACCGCCCAGCTCGGACCCGTGCTCTTCTGCATCGTGGTCTTCTTCGGCATGGCGACGTTCGGCTACACCACCACCATCGTGTACCCCATCGTGGCCGCGGATGGAAAGCACTACATCGATCCCCGGTATTGGATTTACACCTCCAACTTCCTGATCATGCTGGCTGTCTTCCTGACCATGGTCAGCATGTGGTTTATCTATCGCATGATCGGCAAGAATAAGTCCTGGTATGTGCTGCTGGGCGCCGCGGGCTTTAGCGCCTACTATCTGTGGCTCATGCAGGTAGACCACGATTTTCTCTGGATGTACGAGTTCTTCCACTTGCACCTGGCGGGCGGAGAGCCCGATGCCAATGCCCCGTTCATCCAGCTGTTTATCCAGCATTTCCTGGGCACCGGTTTTTTCGAGGAAATCGTTAAAGCGCTGCCAATCCTGGGCCTGGTGGTGGCCACTCGATATATGACGCCTGAAGTACGGGCCAAGATTGGGGTGGAGGAGCCGCTGGATGGCATTCTGATCGGTGCGGCTTCCGGCGGCGGCTTTGCCGTCATGGAAACCCTTATCCAGTACACCCCCCGCAACCTGGTGAATACGTGGACCACCACCGTGCTGGCGTTTCGCGGGGTTCCCACCCAGAACGCTGACGCGGTCATGAACATCATGAACGGCGAGCAGCTGAGAAGTCTCATCAACCAGGGCAGCAACCTGCTGAACACGGCGCCCGGAATCAAATGGCTCATTATCCGGTCGATCGATTTGTCGTTTGGGCACATGGCCTATGCCGGTTACTTCGGTTATTTCATCGGTCTTTCGGTGATCAAGCCGGAACAGCGATGGAAGATACTGCTTATCGGGCTGGCATCGGCTTCCCTTCCCCATGCCTTATGGGACACGGTGGCGAGCATGGATACCGTTCCTCTGCAGGCCGCGATCGCGCTGTTGTCGTACGCGGTGCTGGCGGCCGCGGTGCTCAAGGCTCGCGAGATTTCGCCCAATCGCAGCCTGCTGCAACCGAGCTTGATTTTTGGTGCGAGCAGGATGGTGCCGGCATATGCAACCCCGACACCGAGGACGCCTCCGCCCGTCGCTTACGCGCCACCGCCTTTGGGCACTCCACCGGTGGTTCGGCCTGGGCCGGCAGCGGATGCAATCCCCACTCCTTTATCTCCCTCGGTTGGCCCGGCGGGCCGCATTGCCAACCGGTTGCGCGTCGGCACCAAATTCCTGATCATCGTGCCTGGGTTACGCCTGCTCGAACACCAGGTGCCCGGCTTGTTGCCACAGTCACCGGGAGGCCCGGTTGCTGAGGTGACCCGTAACCCTAACGATCCATCAGTTCTTGGACTCACCAACCTTTCAAGTTCGGCCTGGGAAGCAGTTTCTAACGGCACTCGACGCCAGATCGCACCCGGGCAGACGATCAAGCTGGCTCCCGGGCGCCAGAATCGACTTCGGCTCGACCGATGGCGAGGTTGGCTAAACAAACATAGAAGGATGGCAACATGGCAACTGAAGTGCCCCGCGAAAAGCTGAAAGAGCTGTTGGAAAAAAACGGAGACAGTCTTCTGCAGGACCGTGACCGGTGTGAAGGCCTGTTGAAGGACTATTGTGGCGGGCATCGCCGCGAGATCTCCGCCATTGTGGGCGCGCTCGAGGAAAGGGTCCCACTCGAACTGAAGTCTTCGTGGCAGACGGCCATGACGCCCGAGGCCATGCGGGCAAGGCTGGTGCAACGCCTGGAGGACAACCGCGGACTGGCGCCGGAGATTGCCAACTACGCTGTCGACACGTGGTCCTACGCGCTCGGCGTCGGCCTGGGACGAAGCTCTGACCGCGTACAGGATGTGCCCGCCGCCTACGGCAACGGTCTTGCGACGGGAGCGTCGGCTGCAGAGCGAGCAGCCGCGGATCGCCCGGCGGGCTCGCAGCCGGCCGCCGCCTCCGTGGTGCCACCCGTGGCGAAGGCCGCCATGAGCCGCCAGAACAAGGCGGTCGTGGGTGGAATAGGTTTGCTGGCGGTCGCCGCCCTGGCTTTCGCCCTGCTCCACCACCCTGCGCCGCCAACTCCTCCTGTGGGTGGCAATGTTCCTGACGTGCAGCATGGGCAAAACCCGCAAAATCCCCCCGCGCCGAACGTGCAGAACCCACAAACGGGACAGAACAATCCGCCGCCTGGACAAGCCAAACCTGACCCGGGGCAGAACGCCGGGCCCTCTCCGCAGGCAAAGTTGTCCTCTGTAGCTTCTGGTGGGTCAGTGGCGGTGCGCCTGGATAGCGACTTCAACTCCGATAGCTCCACCGTCGGGGAATTGCTTCCCGCTACGGTAGTTACTCCGCTGACGAGTGAAGGCAATGTGGTCGTGCAACGGGGATCGAGTGCGCAATTGAAGGTCATAAGGATCGACAAGAGCGGTAAGATCTCGGGCAAGTCGCATGTGGAGTTTGCCTTGGTCGGCCTGACGGCGCATGGCAAGCTCATGCATATCTCGGGCTCTTCCAAAGGCGTCGACGGGCCGTCGCAAGGTGTGAAGACAGCGGAGAGAACGGGTATTGGCGGCGCCGCGGGGGCTGCGATCGGCGCCATCACAGGCCACTTGTTTCATCATGCCGGCGCAGGTGCAGCGGCGGGAGCAGGCGCCGGAGCAGCCACGGGCGCGCTCACCTCGCACCCTGCGCCGGTGAAGGTCAGTGCCGAGACCGTGCTCCAGTTTCGTCTAACGAAGGGTATTCCGATGGGGTCTTAGCAGTTGGCAACGCACGGCTTCAGCCGATGAGGTGCGGGGATAGGGAGAAGGGGCTGGTAGGTACGGGCTGGTAGGTACGGGCTGGTAGGTACGGGCTGGTAGGTACGGGCTGGTGTAGGTACGGGCTGGTAGGTACGGGCTGGTGTAGGTACGGGCTGGTAGGTACGGGCTGGTAGGTACGGGCTTCAGCCCGTACACAAACCAATCGAATCATGAGGCCTTTAGGCCCTGAGGTACGGTCATCGCACGCATTTCCTGCAGAGGAGAAGAAGCACCTGAACAGCTAAGCCTCTCCAATGGAAGCTGAGTGTGGGAGTGAAACGAGGAACGTACCTCAGGGCCTAAAGGCCATGTGAGCTAGGTTGGTTATGTACGGGCTGAAGCCCGTACCTACCAGCCCTAGAGAACGAGTCCGTACCTGCCAGCCCATACCTGCCGGCTCGCGGTTTCTTTGTTTTGTATGGGTGTCGGTTACCAAAGCCATGCTTTTCGCGGTCTCTTTTGTATAGACGGAAAGCCAAAGGCTTCATTTCCTGTCAGACTAACGGGAGAATAATAAACACTATGGCGGTGCGACCCGGTGGTGAATATGCTGGCAGACCACTCCATGTAATCTGGCTGCTCGATTGTTCCGGATCCATGGCCATCAGCGGCAAGATCGAGGCGCTGAACAATGCTATTCGCGAGGTTGTTCCCGCCATGCGCAAGGCAGCGGAAGGTAATCCGGAGGTTCAGTTTTACGTGCGCGTGATCCGCTTCTCCAGCGGAGCCACGTGGCATATCGCCGAACCAACCTTGCTCTCGGACTTCAAGTGGGTCGATCTGCATGCGGAAGGAGAAACCGACCTGGGACAGGCATTTGCCCTGCTTGCGGAAGAAATGAACAGGATGCCGCCGGAAGCACGCATGCTGCCGCCGCAGATCGTGCTCATCTCCGACGGTAAGCCTACGGATGACTGGAAGGGCGCACTGCAGGCCCTGCTCAACGTCCCCTGGGGCCGGCGCGCAGTACGGCAGGCCATTGCCATCGGGCAGGATGCCGACCAGGAGACGCTGCGCAGGTTCGTCGACAATCCGGAGAAGCCGGTGCTGCGGGTGGATAACGCGGAGCAGTTGGTACGGTACTTCCGCTATGTGTCCACTTCGGTTACCGCAACGCCCCCGGGCAAAGACCCGGCGGCGGTCCCCGCGGTGGCAGCGCCGCCCACCGACGACGATGCATGGTGAAATCTGTCGGCCGCGAACACAAATATGTTGCCGTGGCTGAGGTGAAACGATGAGCTGGAAAGTAGCCCACGCGTGCGTACGAGGCAGCTCACATCAGCGCTCCGGACTCCCCAACCAGGATGCCGTGCAGTGCATCGTCACTCCGGTTGCGCACGGAACCGTGGCAGTGGCAGTTGTGTCCGACGGCCACGGAAGCCCGCGCCATTTCCGCAGCCAGATTGGCTCCTCACTCGCCGTGAGCACCGTGGCCGCCCACCTGCAAGGATTCCTTCGCGACTCGGTGGCCCTCAATGGACAGGTGCCCTTTGTTCCCGAACAAGTGCATGAGCTGGAACGAAAAATTGTGAGCGGGTGGCTGGCCGCGGTCCAGTCTGATCTGACAAACAATCCCTTTACCGAAGCGGAGCTAACCGCTATGGAAGGGCACGAAGGAGCAGAAGCCCGGGCAGCGGTCATGACCTCTCCGGAGCTGGCCTATGGTGCGACCCTTCTCGCCGCTGCCGCAACCGACAGAGTCTTGCTCTATTTGCAGCTCGGCGACGGCGAGATCCTGAGCGTCACCGCGGAGGGAACGACCACGCGCCCTTTGCCCCCGGACGATCGGCTGATTGCCAACCAAACGACCTCTTTGTGCCAACCGGAAGCCTGGAAAGACTTTCGTTCCGCCTGGGTGACCAACGGGGCGATGCCCTCACTGGTCCTGCTCTCCACCGACGGTTATGCCAATTCCTTCCGCTCCGACGAGGATTTTTTGAAGATCGGCCAGGACTACTTGGAGATTATTCGCGAGCAAGGCATCGCCTCCCTGGCCGAAGAACTGCCTGCCATCCTGACCGAGGCTACGCAGCAAGGGAGTGGCGATGACATCACCCTGGCCATTCTGCAGGACGATCTGAGCGCTGCAGGACCTACCAAAATACCGCGGCCTCTCATGACCGCCGCCTCCAAGTCTGCATTGATTGAACAACTCAAGGCACGGCACAGCAGCCAGCAGCATAAGTTGCAGGAATTAGCGGTCAGCGTGGAACAAACGCGCAGGGACAACCGGCGCCTGCGGAATACCGTGCTGTTCCTGGTGGCCGCCGTGCTCGCGATCGTGGGCGCGGTCTTTCACAGCAGAATTCTTCCTCCTTCCCCAGCGCGGCCGCCTTTGCCGCCGGTCACAGATCCCGGGCCCGTGAGCAAACAGCCCGCAGCGCCCCCGAAACTGTTGAATCAGGAATGGACCTTGCAGCTGAATGGCAAGGTGATGCCGCTCAGCAAGGGATCGAGCATTCCTTCCAACTTCGTTCATCCGGAAGCAAAAGCGGGTGAATATCCAAATGACTATGCCCAGGTGGCATGGGATCCCGAAAAGCATGCCATGGTGCTGATCAACGGTTCCAAGGATAAGTGGAGCGCCAGCGACGGACAAAAGGCTAACGTCGACGGAGAAATCAAGCTTGGCCAGAAGCCGTTGACCATTCTCTTTGCGCCCAAGGTCAAAGGAACGATCAAGGGAACAGCTGGGACCCGCCGTCGAGGCGGCCGCAGAATCGGTTCCGCAGTCGTGAGGCGCCCATAACCATGGACGGGATGTTGAAGCGGGGCCAGGTGCTCATCGCCCGCAACATGCAATCCGCCGCCGTGATCGAAGATACCCTGGGGGAAGGCGCCCAGGCCGAGGTGTACCGCGCGCTCATCGGCGACGCACACTATGCCCTCAAGTGGTATCGGCCGGAGTACGTGGCCGCAGACCGGAGACTGTGGGAGCGCCTGAAAGTTGCCATCAACAGCGGAACCCCCACGGAGCAGTTCTTGTGGCCCTTCGACCTGGTTTCCTATCCCGGGGACCATGCTTACGGCGGGTACCTGATGCCCATCAAGACTCCCGACTTCGTGAGCATGGTCGACCTGCTGCGCCGCCAGGCGGAGCCTTCGTTCCGGGCGCTCACCATTGTGGGCTTCCGCCTCGCGCACAGTTTTCTTAAGCTGCACGCTGCCGGCCTGTGCTATCGCGACATCAACTTCGGCAACGTATTCTTCAACCCCGACACGGGAGACATTCGCATTGCCGATACCGACAATGTGGATGTGAACCTGAAGCCCGGCAGCATCAAGGGAACACCCGGTTTCATGGCTCCCGAGGTGGCCACCGACCTGGTGGAACCCAACGCCGCCAGCGACCGCTTCTCGCTTGCGGTCCTGCTCTTCTTCATTTTCGTGATTGGTCATCCCTTGAAGGGCAAGCGTGAGCTGACGCTGCCCTACGATGCCACCGACCCCGATCAATCGCATCGGCTCTGCGCGCTCGATCCGGTGTTCATCTTCGATCCCGACAACGATTCCAATCGCCCGCAGCGCGGAGTACATGACAATCCGCTGAGCTTTTGGCCCATCTATCCCGGCTCGCTGCGCAAGCTTTTCATCCGCGCCTTTACCGCGGGCCTGCGCGACCCGGACGCCCGGGTGATGGAGAATGAATGGCGCAAAGAGATGTGCGCGTTGCGTGACGCCATTTTTCACTGCCCGCATTGTGGCGCGGAAAACTTCTTCGACCTGGAGAAGTTGCGGCAAAGAAAAGCGCTCGATCCGTGCTGGGGCTGCCAATCGCTGCTCAGCAACCCTCCCCGTATGCGCCTCGGCCCGGCCTACGGGTCGCACCTGGTCATGCTGAGTCACGGCGCGCAACTCTTTCCTCACCACCTGGAAGGGGATACCTACAACTTCGGTGCGCCCTTGGCCGAGGTGATCAGCAAGCCTTTGGGATTGAGAAATCTCTCTTCAGACCGCTGGAGTGTGCAAACCCAGAATGGCTTGGCCATGGAAGTGAAGGGCAACGAGGTGCTGCCGCTTACGGCCGATTGTCACATCCACTTTGGAAAGACTGAGGCCGATATACGAATCAGTTAGGAACCTCATGCGCCATATGACGCCGTTTTTTTTTACACAAAACCGGTATGAGGGACTAGTCTTAGCACGTTGCCAACCGTGATCTCTTCTGCTCCTTTCGGAAGCTTTAGCGACCCATTGTCACCGTAAGTCGCTCTTTCTGCGTTAGTTCGCACCGATGGCGAGTTAACACTGGAGTGTTTGCTTTCTCGAAAGGAAGTGTCCGTATGTCGGTTTTCCTGATTAACCCCAGCGATCATTCTTTTGGCACTGCGGTCATCACACCGCGGTGGTTATATGTCCTGGCTGCGGCCACGCCGCTCTCGTATGGCGATCCGGTCATCGTCGACGAGACGCTCGAAACTCTGGTGCCCTCGACCATCCAGAGTGGAGACTTTGTTGGCATCGGCATTCACACCGGGAACGCGTTGCGCGGGTACGAGGTTGGCCGCCTGGCGCACGAGCGCGGTGCCTGGGTGGTGTATGGCGGTATTCACGCTACGTTGTATCCCGAGGAAGCTCTGGAGCGTGGCCATGCTCACGCGGTGGTCAAGGGCGATGGCGATGTGATCTGGTCCAAGGTATTACAAGCCTGCATGCAGGGCGCGCCGGACAAGATTTACGAGGGCGGCAGGATCGATGCGGATGAATTTGTTCCTGCCCGCTGGGATCTGCTACCTCCGGATAAATACATGTGGGCTTCGGTGCAGACGGTTCGCGGCTGCCCAAAGCATTGCTCCTTCTGCTCCGTCTGGCGCACCGATGGGCAGCGTCCGAGACAGCGGAATTACGAGACGGTCATTGAAGAGATCGTCCAGTTGCGGCGCAAGGGTTTTCGCTATATTGCCCTGGCGGACGACAACTTTTATCCCGTGACGTTGACCGATCTGCGGCTGGCCCGCGAACAGAAAAATCACGCCAAGCTGGCCGAGCTGGAGCAGATCCGCAGCGACAAATTCGCGCTGATGGCAGAGTTGGCCAAGCTGCCGAAGAACATGGTCTTTTTCACCCAGATCACGATGGAATCCGCGGAAGATCCGGATTATCTCGATGCCATGCGGAATGCGAATATCAAGGGCGCGTTGGTCGGTGTCGAAGCCGTGACTCCGGAAGGCCTGAAGTCGGTTTTCAAGGAGTTCAATCTATCGGGCGAAGGCCTGGTCAAGCAGCTTCAGACCTTCCGTGCGCATGGGCTGCACATGTTGGGCTCCTTCATCTTCGGGCTGCCTTCGGATAAGCCGGACACCTTCAAAGCCACGGCAGATCTCGCTTCCCGCGCTGGGCTCGCCTTCGCCCAGTTCGTGATGTTGACGCCGTTTCCCGGGACGGTCGACTTTTTGCGTTGGGAAAAAGAGCAGGAGAAGACTCCGGTCTACGTGGAGGGCATTCCGGTCACTCGATTCTGGCTGATTCCGGCCGCGACCCGGCCGAAGATGTTCATGCCCCATCCCCTCATGAGTTCGCAGGAGATCAGCAACCGGACACAGGGCGTGTGGGACCGTTTCTACAGCCTTTCTTCCGTCTGGAAACGCTCCAGATGCACCCCAACCTTGCGTTCGCGGATTGCCTTTGTGTTCCTTTCCAAGCTTTACCGCAAGATGTATGCGGGCACCGGAATCAGCACCGACAGCGCGCGGCGGAAGAAAGCAAATTCCGGCGCCCGCTGGTTGTCGCGGTACACGCGGAAATTTTTCACCTCCGAACCCATGCCCGACCTGGCTATGCCCGTCTGGACGTCCCGTGCCCCGGCGGCGAGGATTGTTCCGTTCCCGGTTCTGGAGTAGACGTAGAAAAAAGTCTGGACGAAAGGTACGGTTTCAGCCGTGCCGTAAATCTAACTCGCCCGAGACGGCTTCTAAGGCTCCGGAAAAACTAATTTCTCTGAGGGTATGGGCTTCCGTACTCAAAATGAATCTGAAGGGTACGGGCTTTAATGCCCGTCAGGCCTGTCCAAATTAGATTTGTTCGGTTGGCCAATTTGGAAAAGACACCCTATCCGTAGAGCCAACGCTTCGGAAATGCGCGCATTTTCCGATAGCCACGGCTCCAATGCTCTGTATCAGGGCCTGACTTTAGTCGGGCCGTACGGGGCAAGCCAATGAGGGCTTTGCTCTGTATCAGGGCCTGACTTTAGTCGGGCCGTACAGGGCGAGCCAATGAGGGCTTTGCTCTGTATCAGGGCCTGACTTTAGTCGGGCCGTACAGGGCGAGCCAATGAGGGCTTTGCTCTGTATCAGGGCCTGACTTTAGTCGGGCCGTACAGGGCGAGCCAATGAGGGCTTTGCTCTGTATCAGGGCCTGACTTTAGTCGGGCCGTACAGGGCGAGCCAATGAGGGCTTTAGCCCCTGAGGTACGGTCTTCTAGTGTAGTGCGTCACACAGATGGGCCTTTATCTCATCGGATGATCCTGTGTCGGCTCTTAGCCGGTAAGCCGTGCTTTTCAAGCTACATCGCGCCGAGTCCCGTTAGGGACGACCGATCGTAGCCCAGGATGGAGTGCGCAGCACGGAATCCTGGGTAGCTATAGCAAAATGATCAAGCCCCGTAGGGGCGGCACACATCCTTGAGGGGCGGCAGTCCCGATCGGAGCGGATACGGCAGCTGACATAATCGCCTTTATTACTGACGCACTACACTTGACCGAATGGCGAACTAAGTCCGGTCTTTTCCCGTCTCATTCACCAATCAAGAACCAACCTGATTCTGTTCAGCCGAAAGCCCCTCAAAGCAATCAACAAGTTGCACCGTCAAAATCCAGTCGTTCCGCTGATTTGGACAGCTTTGAATTTCAGCCGTCCCTTCGGGACTGAATTTGAATTGAAGTTCTCACACACGCTCTAAAGCCCGTACATTTACGGATCAAAAATGAACCGGCTTTACCCGCTGAGGGCTGCTCTGTCGGGAAGGAAAGATGCCCCCAGGGCTTTTAGAGTAAAGGCCGTGCCCTTCGTCTGGACTTCGCTTCAGCCGTTGAAGCCGAGCTGTCAAATTGCGCCGTCGTTCGGTCAAATGCATCTAAATAAACAGGTAAAATGAAGCTATGCGGCGCAGGTTCACTGTTTTCGCTCAAGTCGCGTTTGGTCTCCTGGCATCCCATCTTTTGATGGCCCAGCATCCCGGCCTTGGCGGGCCGATTGCGCCGCCTCACCTGAGCGGGCAGGGTCATGTCGGTCTGGGCGCGTCCACTGCGCCCCCGCAGTTGAGCGGACAAGGTCATGTCGGTCTCGGCCCAGCCTTCCCAACTCCCGCGAACAGCTCCGGTCTGCCTTCAGGACCGATGGCCCTACGCCCGGGGGTGCGCCACCCATCTTCACCCGTTCTCGAAGGGCAGCACCGGCCTTCCACCGGCCCAGGCCGTGGCGCCGATTATCGTAACCATAATCCTTACGTTTACACGGGATATACCTGGTTGAATCCAATTGGCTATGGTTTCCCGGTGGCGTACGGGGGACTTCCCTACGCCGGCCAGGATGACGCAGCCGGCAGCCCGCAGCCGTCCAATTATGTTGATCAACCACCGTCGGATTTCGCGCCGGAACCTCCGGCACCGCAACTGGCTGACAACGCTCCGCCAACCTTTCGCGCCCCGTACCTGGGAGAGGCCGTCAATGCACCGGTCAATCCGCAACCGGCCACTACTTTAATTTTCAAAGACGGCCGCGCGCCCGTAGAGATTCATAACTATGCACTTACCGCCAACACGTTGTATGCCCTTGACGGCGATTCCCGCCGGGAGATACCGCTCTCGCTGCTCAACATAGAGGCCACGGTCGAGGCCAACCGTGCGGCCGGCGTGGATTTTGCGCTGCCCACCAGCCGGTAACTCGTTCAAAGCAAATACGTAGCCGTTGTTGTGACTTTCTACAACTTTCGTAAGTACGCAAACTGTCTCAATCTGCAACCTTTGTGCGATCATATTGAGCTTCCGCAGGTGCTAGCCTTGCTCTGCCATGAAGCAACAAATTCGTCTTATCGCATGCTCAATGCTCCTCCTCAGCCCGGCCGTCAGCCTGGCTGGCAAGAAGCCTGCTCCCCAACCGCAGGTCAGTCCGACGAAGATCACACCGGACGCCGCGGCCTTCCTGGACAACGCTCTCGACACCATGCGGCAACACGCCCTGCATGGACAGACCGTTGATTGGACCGCGGTGCGGACGGAAGCCTTCAAACGCGCTGGCGGCGCCTTCAACCCCATCGACACGTACCCGGCGATCTATTGGGCGCTGGTACAACTCGGTGATCCGGGTGCCCACCTTCGCTTGCCTCCTGGTCTTTACCCTGACCAGATCGCACTGCTGCAACAGGCGGAGCGCGAAGCGGTGAACAACGCGCCTGCTGCTTCGCGGGAACAAACATCCATTCCCACTCCCTTTACCAGCCGCCGTCTGCCCGAAGGGCATATCGTAACTGTGCAAGGCAGGAATTTTGGCTACGTCGTACTTCCCCGTTGTTCGGCCAAGGATAACGACGGTCTGCTGCTGTACGCGGCCGATGTGCGCCGCATCCTGACGGATCTCAGCGCGCAAAGCCCCAAAGGCTGGATCGTTGACTTGCGCGGCAACACCGGCGGCAACATGTGGCCGATGTTGGCCGGCGTTGGTCCGATTCTGGGCGATGGAAGCGTGGGCTCATTCGTGGCCAATGACGGTAACGTCAGCTGGTTTTATCAGGATGGCAAGACCGGCACCCGCAATCCCGCCGGTCTCGAAACGGTTTCCCTGACGCTTCAAGAGGAGCCTGTGCTCCAGACCCCATCGGTGGCCCCGGTCGCCGTGCTGGTGGACAGCAGCACCGCAAGTTCTGCGGAAGCGATCACCATCGCTTTTCACGGCCGCCCCGCGAGTCGTTCGTTTGGAAGCCGCACCGCGGGCAAATCAACTGCTGTACAGCCCTTCAAGCTGGATGACGGTGCGGAACTCTACCTGACCACCGCGATCGATGCCGATCGCAGCGGCAAGGCGTACCCCGATGGCTTTACCCCTGACCAGGTCATTTCCTTCAACGGTGGCAGCATGCCGCTCGAGAACAACGACCAGGTGTTGATGGCGGCACAGGTGTGGCTGGTGGCAAGCACCACCACGGTAGCGCCACAGCCGCCGGCAACACTCAAGACCAAGTTGCGGCGTAAGAAAGCCGGAACTCCCCAGAACGTAGCTTCTACCCCAGCGCCCGCGCAGCAACCGAGCAGTGCGCCGGCAGTTGCCGCCGCGTCGGCCCCGGTGAGCGCTCCAGCAGCGGTTGCCGCTGCGCCAGCCCCGGTGAGCGCTCCGGCAGCAGTTGCCGCTGCGCCGATTCCGATGGCCGCTCCGGCGACAGTGGCCGCGACGGCGACCCCGGTAAGTGCTCCGGAGGCGGCCCCCGTGGAAGCCCCAGCTACCACTCCAACGGCAGTGGTTGCCGAAACTCCTGCTCCACCGGCAGCAGCTGCCGTGACCCCTGTTCCAGACGCAACCATTGCGCAAACCCCGGCACCGGTCCCTGCCGCACCAGTGGCACAGACCCCGAACAGCGCTGACGTCGCAACCCCGATACAAGCCATCGCTGCCCGCCCGGTCCCTGCAACCCCGCCGGCCCCAACCAGCGCTCCGGCGATGGTGGCGACCACCACCCCGACGGCTCCGCCTGCACGTCCGGCGCCCAAGCCTAGAGTCCAGCACAAGAAGGTTGTAGTGCACGAGGGCAGCTAAACAGGTAGTCTCAGTTCATCGACGTTCTCCCCTCTGGGGAAAGGTGCTGGAAAGTGCACCTCGAACGGAAGGCGCACCCATCTGAGGTGCGCCTTCCTATTTATATTGGGACATGGCGAAAGTCGTGTCCCTGTTCAGCTCGGATGAGGGCGCGGCGGACCGGCTGATACCCCGCTGGATTGTGCTGCGCGCGCTGGGGCTGATCTACTGCTCGGCATTCGTCTCTCTCCTGTTTCAGATCCGCGGATTGATCGGCCCTCTCGGTATCCTGCCGGCCAACCGTTACCTGGCGGCAGTTGCACAATCGTTCGGACCGGTGGTCCGGGTTTGGTTCGCACCCACGCTGCTGTGGTTTGCCGGCGGCTCACACTTACTGATGGCGATGTGCTGGCTGGGCCTGGCCGCTTCCCTGCTGCTTACGGCAAATATCTGGCCACGAGCCATGCTCCTGATCTGCTTTGTCTGCTTCCTTTCCTTCGTCAGCGCAGCCCAGGACTTTTCTGGTTACCAATCAGACGGCATGCTGCTCGAAGCAGGATTTCTCGGCCTGTTCTTCGCCCCGCCAGGTCTGAGGCCCGGGCTGGGTTATGATCATCCGCCTTCGCGGGCCAGCTTGTTCCTGCTGCAGTGGGAATGGTTCCGCATCTACTTCGAATCGGGCCTGGTGAAGCTGCTCAGCGGCGACACAGAATGGCGCCATCTGACCGCAATGGACGAGTACTACCAGAACGGTCCCCTGCCCACCTGGATCGGCTGGTACATCCAGCATTTGCCCCACTGGTTCCACTGGACCACGGCGTTGGCCACCCTGGTGTTGGAATTGGCCATCGTATGGATGATTCTCCTTCCCCGCCGATGGCGTATTGTCTGCTTCTTCATCGTCACCCCGTGGGAAATTGGCGTGATCTTCACCGCCAACTACACCTTTCTGAACTACCTGGTTCTGGCGCTCGGATTTCTTTTGCTGGACGACCGCGTCTTCCGCCGCTGGATCAAAATCAAACCGGAAGAAGAGAGAATCCCGCCGCTACGCCGGACCCTCGAGAATTTCGGGGTCGCGGTCAGCGCCGTCCTGCTCAGCCTGGTCGCTTATGTAACCACCGTAGAGCTCGTCTCCATGGTCTTCGGCCGTTTGCCGTTGCCCATGGAGCCGGTGACCATGCTCGAGCCGTTCCGCATCGCCAACCAATATGGCTTGTTCGCGGTGATGACCAGGGGCCGTTACGAGATTGAGTTTCAGGGCACGCGAGACGGCCAGGAGTGGGTCCCCTATCCCTTCCGCTTCAAGCCCCAGGCGCTCCACCAGGCTCCCGGTATCTACGCCCCCTATCAGCCTCGCTTTGAGTGGAATCTTTGGTTTGCTTCGCTCGGCTCCTGGCAGCAAAACCCCCTGGTTCCGCGAACCGAAGAGCGCCTGCTCACCAACGACCCTGATGTCCTGGCGCTGTTTGCCGCCAATCCCTTCGCCGGGTCCCCACCCCGCCAGGTACGCGCCGTCCTTTGGCAATATTGGTTTACTTCCATGGAGCAGAAGCGCACCACGGGCGACTGGTGGACGCGAAAGCTGTTGGGGGTATACGCCCCCGTGCTGGAACGCGATGCCACGGGTGGGGTCAGCATTGTTGCTATGCCCGATACGTTGCCCATCCACAACTAGGTGCGTCACACAGATGGGCCTTTATCTTAAGCATTGTTGCTATGCCCGATACGCTGCCCATCCACAACTAGGTGCGTCACACAGATGGGCCTTTATCTCATCGGATGATCCTGTGTCGGCTCTTAGCCGGTAAGCCGTGCTTTTCAAGCTACATCGCGCCGAGTCCCGTTAGGGACGACCGATAGTAGCCCAGGATGGAGTGCGCAGCACGGAATCCTGGGTACCTATAGCAAAATGATCAAGCCCCGTAGGGGCGGCACACATCCTTGAGGGACGTCAGTCCCGATCGGAGCAGATACGGCACCTGACATAATCGCCTTTATGACTGACGCACTACACTAGAGGAGGCAAGCTAAAATAGGCGGCAGGGTAGGTATGTTTGCTCCGCTTCCAACCCGGCGCAGTTCGGTGGACGCAACCTTACTGTCAGTTGCTGCCCATGCCGTGGTCGCGGGGTTGGTGGTGTTGAGCCTACGCATGCACCCGGTAAAGGTTTTCAGTTTGCCGGGCACCGACCTGGGCACCCGGGTCGAGCTCACGTATATGCCAGGCCGGGCGCCCGTTCCGTCGCCTCAACCGCAACATAAGGTAAAGCCGAAGGCCGTTTCCGGGCCGCCCATTACCCCGGTACCCACCGTGGCGAAAGCGTCGCCGGATACCGTCCATCTGCCGCCGTTGCCCCACCTTACGGTGACTGAGGCTGCGCCCTCTCCTAATGCTTCCTCCCCCGCCTCCGCAGTACCGGACTCAAGTAGCGGCTCCGACTCCTTTGGCTCAGGCTCGATCCAGATAGCCCTCACCACCTACTCCCCTAGCCCGGTGCCCGACCTGTCGGCGCTGCCCCATGGAGTCCAGGGCGACGTGGTCGTCGACGTCACCATCGATCCGACCGGAAAGGTCGCCGACCTGGCCGTCCTTCATTCCCTGGGTTACGGGATCGAGTCCAGCGTGATTGGTACCCTCAAGACCTGGACTTTCCGCCCGGCCACCAAAGACGGCAACCCCATTGCCAGTGTGCAGGAATTGCACTTTCACTTTGGGCCGGTCTAGCGGTACCTCGTAAATAAACCTCAATTAAAAAGCAAGGTAGCGAAAGCAACCGTTTTCACGGTACTTTCATCGATATATCCATTAGATAAATGGAGAGGGTAGCCGGGCCTTTGAGGATGAGTGCGCGCATACTTCTGGTGGATGATAACCATTTGCAGTCGGCCACCCGCCGGGCAATTCTAGAGGGAGCCGGCCGGGAAGTCTGCATAGCCCAGCAAGGTCAAGAGGCACTGCAACAGCTGAGTAACCCGGAAATCTCACCTGCCATCGGCTTAGTGATCACCGACCATTTAATGCCGGTCATGAGTGGGCCGGAGTTCGTGGCCGAGTTACGGCGGCGGGGTTTCACTCTGCCGGTAATCGTACTCAGCGGCCTACCCGACGCCGATGCCGACTATCAAGGCATGAATGTGGTTTTTCGCCTTAAGCCGTGCGACCCCGACAGCCTCATACGGCTGGTTCAGGACCTGCTCGGTGACGGCATGCGCCGCTCGGCATGAACGATTAGCAGCAGCACGGGTTTCCCACGACGCTGTTCTGGAGTTCCCTCAGTTCCCAGTGGGCCTCTACTAGGAGGATCCCAGGTCAGGCTCGAGACCGGTGACAGCCGTGCGTTGTGTCAAGCCTACATCGCGCCGAGTCCCGTTAGGGACGACCTGATCGTTTGCCCTGGACCGAGTCGCGCAGCACGGACTCTCAGTAGAGTTCCCAGTCGCGGATCAGATCAAGCCCCGTAAGGGCGGCAAAATCGCTCGATGGGTACCGTAGTCCTGCCTCGGCGCAGATACGGCAGCTGACGTACTCGCCTTTGATGACCTGACGATCACTACCTAGTAGAGGCCCACTGGGTCACGGGAGCTGCCGGTTTCGCTGGAGACCTTCATCACTTAGGTAGCCACCATTGCCGTTAGCCGTCTGCCTCTGCGACAATCGGGAAGGGTTTGTGGCCCTCTCATGCCGGAATTTGGAAGCTTTTCTCTTCTCCTCGCTTTAGTCCTGAGCGCCTACACCTTGATGGCCGGCGCAATCGCGTTGCGGCAGCTAGCCACCGGGTACCGGGGCCAGATTTCCGCCGACAGGCTGGCGGAAACCGCACGGAGAGCCGGCATCGGCAGCTTCGTTGCTGTCACCTGCGCAGCGGTCGCCCTGGTCTATACCGCTTTTACCAACGACTTTTCTGTTTCCTACATCCTGCATCATTCCAACCGCGCCCTGCCCGGCCCCTACAAGTTCGCCGCTCTATGGTCTGGTCAGGAAGGCTCGCTCCTCCTATGGGCGTGGTTGCTCACCGCCTACGGATTTGTGCTCCGCATGCGGCATAAGGTCGACGTTACCCTCACTGCTTACGCCTCCACCATTCTGGCCGGCATTCAAATCTTCTTCCTGCTCCTGCTCAACTTCGCCGCGCCTCCCTTTGCGCTGGTACAGGGTCAACAGCCGGCGGATGGCTTTGGCCTCAATCCTCTGCTGCAGTATCCGGAGATGGTGATCCATCCCCCCATGCTTTACCTGGGGTACGTAGGATTCAGCGTGCCGTTTGCCTTCGCCCTCGGCGCACTGATGATGCGCTATCCGGGCGAGAAGTGGATTCACATCACCCGCCGCTGGACCATGGTCACCTGGCTCTTCCTTACTTGCGGCATCTTCCTGGGCGCCCATTGGGCTTACTCCGTGCTTGGCTGGGGCGGGTACTGGGGCTGGGACCCGGTCGAGAACGCCTCGCTCATGCCCTGGCTTACCGGCACTGCCTTTCTGCACTCGGTCATGATGCAGGAAAAACGCGGCATGATGAAGAATTGGAACGTCTGGCTCATCTTCAGCACCTTCATGCTGTGCATCCTGGGAACCGACCTGACCCGCTCCGGCCTGGTGAGCTCCGTCCACGCCTTCGCGCAGTCCTCCATCGGCAACTGGTTTACCGGCTTCCTGGTGGTTGTGCTCGCCATCTGTCTGTTCACTTTCCTCCTGCAGCGGGATCATCTCAAGTCGGAGCACAAACTGGAATCGCTGGTTTCCCGTGAGTCGAGTTTCCTCTTCAACAACCTGGTCCTGCTGGCAGCCTGCTTCACCATCCTCTGGGGCACGCTGTTTCCTATCATCTCGGAGTATGTGCAGGGCAACAAAGTCACCGTGGGCGCGCCCTTCTTTAATCGCGTCGCGCTGCCCATCGGGCTCTTTCTTCTTTTCCTGACCGGGATCGGCCCGCTGTTGGCGTGGCGGAGCGCGTCCTTCAAGAGCATCCGGCGCAACTTCATCCTGCCCACGGCGGCGATCGTGGTCACCGCCATCGTCCTGATGGCCGCCGGCCTTCGCCCCTGGAACGATCAGGCCACGTTTTATTCGCTGGTCGCCTTTTCTCTCGGCGCCGGGGTCGTTACCGCCATCTCCTCCGAGTTTCTCCGCGGCGCCTCCGTCATTCGCAAGCACACCGGCCAAAATCTGTTCGCCTCCATGGTCCAGCTCACCCGCCGCAACACACGTCGCTATGGCGGTTACCTGGTGCACTTCGGCGTGGTGGTGATCTTTATCGGAATTGCCGGCGGTGCTTTCAATCAAAACCGCGAGCAGGAAATGAACAGTGGTCAAAGCATGACCATTGGACCTTACAAGATCGTAGAAGCGAGCTTCTCTCAGGATTCGAACCCGAATTACGACACCGAGTTCGCCCTGCTCGATGTCTATCGCGGTGACAAGAAGATTACCCAGCTTGCCCCGGAGAAGCGTTTCTACGCCGCCTCGCAACAGCCGGAAACCCGAGTCGCAAATCACTCTACGCTGGCGTGGGATTTGTACGTCATTTACGCCGGCAAGAACCCCGACAGCGGCTTGCCGATTATCAAAGTCTTCCTGAACCCGCTCATGGCCTGGATCTGGATTGGCGTCATCATCGTGGCCATCGGCACGCTGGTTGCGCTCGCTCCCAATCTCAGCGCCGCCCTGGCGTCGAGCCGAACCCGCAGCGGTGTTGCCGAGGCGGCGAAGCCGCCTGCGCCGCGGTTGCTGGAGGAACAGGAAGTTGCCGTAGCCGGCAGAGGTCACGATTGATCAGACGCAGTATGCTCGTTCGTATCTCGCAGCTCGCTTTGGTGTGCGTATTGATCGCGGTGACCGCAGGAGCCACTGACTCCGAAGCCCGCTTCAGAAAAGACAGCCACGAGCTGATGTGCGGCTGCGGATGCAATCAGCTGCTGGGCGAATGCAACCACGTGGGCTGCCCATCTTCTCCGGTGATGCTCGCGCAGCTGTCGGCGAGCATTGCCCGTGGCGATAGCGATGACGCCATCTTCCACCAGTTCCAGGAGCAATATGGGCCGGTCATCCTCGCCTCGCCCATGTTCACCCGCTTTAACCATTTCGCGTGGGTCATGCCGCCGCTGGTGCTGTTTCTCGGGATCGCTGGTGTTTTCGTCATTGTCCGCAACTGGAGGATGCGCACCGTGCCCACTCCGCCAGAACCGAATACACCCGGGTTTGCCGCCACCCGCGACCGTATTCGCCGCGAGACCCAAATATGAGCACCATCGCCTGTGGCGTTCTTCTGCTCGCCATCTTTACCTTCGTCTTTTATCCCCAGCGGCATACCGCGCGGCAGATTCCGAAAACACGCCTCGAGTTCCTGCGTGAGCAGAAAGACGTGCTGTACGAAAATCTCCGCGACTTGAACTTCGAATACAGTGCCGGCAAGTACACCGCGGAGGACTACACCGCCCAACGCGCCGCACTGGAAAACGAAACCGCCGCTGTGTTAGCCGAGATTGACCAGCTGGAACTGCATGTTACTGCCGTCTTAAGGCGCGCCCATAGAAAGAAGAGAATGAGACCGAATCCCCGCAGAAGACTTGCGATTGTGAGTGCGCTCTGCGCCCTGTTTACCGCTGCAGCGTCCGCAGCCACCATCACGGGTACCGTCACCAACGGCACCACGAAGACTCCTGCTGCCGGAGATACGGTCACACTGATCGCCCTGGACCAGAGCATGCGTGAGATCGTGCATACCACCACGGATGCCCAGGGCCACTTTTCGATCGAAGCGCCCGATCCAGGAATGCACCTGATACGCATCGACCACCAGGGCGCCGCATATTTTCAGCCCGCTCCGCCGAATACGCCGAACGTGAATGCCCAGGTGTATGACGTCGCGGCCACGGTGGCCGGCGTGAGCACGGTGGCCAACGTGATGCGGGTCGAAACCGACCAGCAGGGCCTTCGCGTTACCCAGAGCTTCTTTATCAAGAACGATTCCAACCCGCCGCGTACGCAATTCAGCAAGCGTTCTTACGATTTCTTCTTGCCGGCCAATGCCGTGATTGAAGGTTCGGCCGCGATGGCTCCAGGGGGCATGCCGGTGCAATCGTCGCCTGTGCCTTTGGAGGATAAGGGGCACTATGCATTTCTCTTCCCTTTGCGCCCCGGGGTAACGCAGTTTCAGCTCAGCTATCATCTGCCTTATTCCGGCAGCCTGGCGTTTGACCAGCGTTTCGCCAACCCGACCGACAGCTTTGTCGTGATGATGCCCAAGAGCATGAGCTTCAAGGCGGGCAGCGGTGTTTCGTTCGAACAGCTGAACGAGACCCCGGGTGCGCTTACGTATCTGGCGCGCAACGCCACCCCGTCGCATCCCTTTACGTTCACCGTTTCCGGTTCCGGCGCGATGCCCCGTGACACGCAAGCGGAGAGCCAGAGCGGTGACAACGCAGGCCCGGCAGGTCAGGGCGGCAGTGCCGCGGCGAACGACACTCGTCCCGGGGGCGGCCTGGGCGTGCCCATCGATACGCCCGATCCGCTGGACAAATACAAGTGGTGGATCCTGGGGGCCATCACACTGGTGTTCGCAGTGGGAGCGGGATTTTTGCTGCGCCGTCCCGGCGATGCTTCCGCTCCGGAGGTTGCTCCAACTGCACCGGGTGCGCCCAATCCATCGGGCGGGGGATTGCTGGCAGCGCTCAAGGATGAGCTCTTCGCGCTCGAGACGGACCGTCTTCAGGGAAGGCTTACGGACTCAGAGTATGAGCAGCACAAGCAGGCGTTGGAACTGGTGCTGCGCAGGGCGCTCGAGAAAAAGCCCGCCTGACCACTTTCAACCGTCAGCCCAGTAGCCCTGGTGAGTCGCAAAAAATAGCCCAGTGAACTGGCGACTAACTCCGTGGGCCTGCATCTAAACAGATGAGCCTTTTTCGCAGTAAGAGCGATAAGTGACGAAGATGGGCAAGATGGCCAATTAATTATTTGGCCATCTTGGCCACCTTCGTGAAACAAAGGACTTATACGAAAAATTTGGCCATCTTGCTCAGAAATTTGGCCATCTTCGTGAAATAAAGGACTTAGCTAAGCTCTTCCTGCAGATGTAATGTCCTACGTCCGACGGCTCGGCGGAAACTCGAGGGCTGCAACGAAAGAGCCGTGGAATCCCGTGATTTGTGATTGGGACAGAGTTATGTCCGGGAGTCAGCCTGACTCCAGAATGATGTTGGCGTATTGCGTCGTGTCGCCGGTGCGGATCAGGCCGATGGCTTGCGGCACTCGCCTCTTGAAGGCCAAGTGGGGCTCGTAAATAATCGGCGTGCCGTGCAGCGCCGCGGTAAACGCATCCTTGGTTTTTGGCTGGTTCTCCGCAAGAAACTCTTCTGCCATAAACGCCTGCGCAATGACGAAGTTCTTCGTCAATGCCCGCAACACGTCCAACACCTTCGGGATATCGTCGACCAGAGAAATGTCCACCGTCTCAATATCCGGCCAAAAAGGAAATCCCCGATCAGAGATGACCAGGGTATTCGTATGCCGGATCCGGCAAAGCAAAGAGTTGATGGCGGGATTGAGAATACCGGTCTTAAGCACGAGCACCTTACTTTAGTAACCGCGTTTAGAGCGAGACGCCACGCTTCCAGGGAATGAAGTCGTTCTGATCCAACTTCTCCGCCTTCGTGCGCACCTTGCCGCTCGCTACGTCCACAATCAAGTCGAGCATGGACTCACCCACGCGCTCGATGGTTGTTTCTCCGCGAATCACCGCGCCGGTATCAAGATCAATGATGTCGGACATGCGTTCCGCAAGGCGGGTATTGGTAGCTACCTTGACCACCGGCGTGATGGGATTACCAGTCGGGGTACCCAGGCCGGTCGTAAAGACCACGACATTGCAGCCCGCGCCTACCTGCGCCGTTACGCATTCAACATCATTTCCCGGAGTACAAAGCAGGGCCAGGCCGGGCGTCTCGTCATACTCGGGATAATCGAGCACCGCACAGACCGGCGAAGTACCGCCCTTCCTGGCCGCACCAGCGGACTTCATCGCGTCCGTGATTAAGCCGTCCTTGATATTTCCAGGAGAGGGATTCATCTCAAAACCAGAATGAACTGCCTTTGCCCGGGCAGCGTAGTCCCGCATGAGCTGGATAAAACGATCGCCCTGGCTCGCGTCCACGCAGCGGTTGATGAGATTTTGCTCCATGCCGCACAGCTCGGGAAACTCCGCCAGAACCGACTTCGCGCCCAGGGCGGCCAACATGTCCGAGGCATGCCCCAACGCGGGATTCGCCGAAATACCGGAAAATCCATCGGAGCCCCCACACTTCAAACCGACCGTAAGCTTGCTGAGCGGAGCGGGCTTCCGCGTAAGGCGGTTGGCTTCCACCAGGCCTTCGAAGGTAGCGCGGATAGCCTGGGAAAGCATGTCCGACTCCAGGCCGGACTGCTGCTGCTCATACATCAGCACCGGCTTGCGCAAGGCCGGGTCCCTTTGGCGCAGCGCGTCCATAAGAATAGAAGGCTGCGCGTTCTGGCAACCGAGACTTAACACCGTGGCGCCGGCAACATTGGGATGATGGATATAGCCGGCAAGCAGGCCGCACAGCGCCTTCGCATCCTGCCGGGTGCCACCGCAGCCGCCCTCATGCACCAGGAACCTGACTCCGTCGACATTCGGAAACACCCGTTCTGTCGCCGTTAGATCCTTACGCTCAGTGGCGCGCGAACCCTGATGATGTTGCTCGATCAGTTGCCGCACTTGCTGGCGGTAAAGTTTCGGCCGCCCGTAGCCAAGCTCTTCCTCAAAAGCATCGCGCAGCGCTTCGACATTACGGTTCTCGCAAAACACCAGCGGAATCACCAGCCAGTAATTGCGCGTGCCCACCTGGCCGTCCGCACGATGGTAACCGTCAAAGGTACGCGAAACCCAGGCAGAGACGTCGGGCGGCGTCCACGAATATTCGCCCACCTTGGGGCCAAAGCCGGAGGCATCGTGCTGCACGTTGCGCGTGCTGAGCAGGCCACCGCGAGGGATAGGCTGACGTACGAGACCCACGATCCCGCCATACATGATGACTTCGTCGCCGATGGCGAGGTCACGGATGGCAAACTTTTGCTTGGCAGGCACGTCCGATGGCGGAATATACTGCTCTCCGGCGAACGTGATGGCTTCCCCGGCTGGTAGGTCGGTCAGTGCTACAAGGACATTGTCTTGGGGATCGATCCGGAGGATTTTTTCGGCAGCCATTTCTTTTCGCCGGCACTCTGCCGTAGATATAGACTCAATGTAGCGCGTAATGTATCGACGGTCAAACCAATGGCCGCCGGTCAATCCTGAAAGAAAACAGCTCCCGCATGAGTTCTTCCATTTTCGATTTGCAGGGAAAGACCGCCGTGGTTGTCGGCGGCACCACCGGCATAGGCCACGCTCTGAGTCTTGGTTTGGCAGACGCGGGCGCGGATGTGATCGCCTCTTCCAGAAGACCGGAACAGGTGGAGCAAACCGCCGCCCAGATCGAAGCCAAAGGGCGTAAGACACTGCGCCAAACCTCAGATGTTCATGATCGCGCCACGTTAGAAGTGTTGCGCGATGCAGTCCTGGGGACATTCGGCAAAGTGGACATTCTGATCAACTGCGCGGGCATCACCAAGCGCGCACCCACCATCGACTTTCCGGAAGCGGATTGGGACCAGATCATCGACACCAATCTGAGCGGCACACTGAGGGGCTGCCAGGTTTTCGGCAAACCGATGCTCAGCCGCGGTTACGGGCGCATCATCAATATTGCTTCGCTCTCCACCTACGTGGGGCTGTTTGAGGTTGCCGCCTACAGCGCCAGCAAGGCCGCGGTCGGTGCGCTGACCAAGGTGCTGGCGGTGGAGTGGTCGCGGCAGGGTGTGCTGGTCAATGCCATCGCCCCCGGAGTGTTCCGCACCGATTTGAACGCGAACCTGCTGGATAGCACAGAGCGCGGACGGGAATTCAAGATGCGCACCCCCATCGGCCGTTTTGGCAAGACGGAAGAACTCGTAGGGGCAGCGGTATACCTGGCTTCGGACGCGGCGTCGTATGTTTCGGGCGAGATACTCGTGGTCGACGGTGGTTTTCTGGCCAGCGGGGTCAATCAATAAGGATGGAATACAGGAAGCTCGGCCAGACGGACCTTAATCTCTCGCTAGTCGGCTTTGGCGCTGCTACCCTCGGAGGCGTGTTCGGCAACATCGACCCCGCCGACGGGATCCGGGCTGTTCACCTGGCCGTAGACAGCGGCATCAACTTCTTCGACTCTTCTCCCTACTACGGAATTACGGTTTCAGAAACACGGCTAGGGGAGGCCCTGGCGGGCAGGCGCGAGCGCGTCGTCCTCTCCACCAAGTGCGGACGCTATGGATTCGACCAGTTCGACTTTTCCGCCAAGCGCGTGACCGCCAGCATCGATGAGTCACTGCGACGGTTGCAGACCGACTACATCGACCTGTTCCAGGTACACGATGTCGAGTTCGGCGATGTGGAACAGATTATCCATGAGACCCTGCCGGCGTTGCGGCAACTGCAGAAGCAAGGCAAGGCGCGGTATATCGGGATTACGGGATATCCGCCCAAGCTCCTGCGGCGCATCGCAGAAGCAACACCCGTCGACAGCATTCTGACCTATTGCCGCTACAACCTGATCAATACCGATATGGACGGAGTGTTGACCAACTTCGCGCGTGAGCGCGGGATCGGGCTTATCAATGCTTCGGGCTTGTGCATGGGTCTCCTCACTGAGCATGGTCCACCGGACTGGCACCCCGCTCCGCAACAGGTGCGGGATGCCGGCAAAAAAGCCGCCGAGTTTTGCCGCGCCCACGGAGCGAACATCTCAAAACTGGCCCTGCGCTTCTGCCTCGACCACCCGTTTGTCTCCAGCACCCTGATCGGCATGTCTTCTACTCGCGAAGTCGAGACCGGCCTGGAACTGCTGCAGAGCTCCATCGACAAGGAACTCCTGGCCCAGGTCGAATCCATTTTGGCGCCCGTGTTCAATTACGTATGGCCTTCCGGCCGCCCGGAGAATCAGGCGTAGGGGTCGATGGGAACTTAGTCCCGAAGGGACGTCTGAACTTAGCCCAGGACGTCAGTCCTGGGTAGATATAAGCAATGCGATCAGTCCCGCAAGGGACGGCTGAACACACTGGACGAGGTTTCAACCGTCCCTAACGGGACTGGTCCAGCGTTTTCGGTTAACCCAGGACTGTCGTCCTGGGCTAAGTTCAGACGTCCCTTCGGGACTGAGTTTGGTTGGAAATGAAGTTCCTCCCAAGACACGATCGTGATTCAGAAAGGTAGCCAACCATGAAAGCCCTGGTAATGAAAGAACCCGGCAACGTTGCAATCGAAACCGTGGCAGATGCAGTCGCGGCCAACGACGACGTCTTGCTGAAGGTACGCATGATCGGCCTTTGTGGAACCGACTTGAGTTCCTACCGGGGCAAGAATCCGCTGATTAGCTTTCCCCGCATCCCCGGCCACGAAGTAGCGGCCACCATCGCCGAACCCAGCAAGGCGCACCCGGAACTTCCCACCGGCATGGATGTCACGCTATCTCCTTACTTCGGCTGCGGCCGTTGCCCCGCCTGCCTCAGGAACAGGCCAAACGCCTGCCAATTCAACGAGACGCTGGGCGTACAACGCAACGGGGCCATGACGGAATACATCGCTGTACCGGCTGCGAAACTCTACCCCGCCCGCTTGACCATCAAGGAATTGTGCCTGGTGGAACCGCTAACCGTCGGCTTCCATGCAGTAGACCGAGGACGCGTCACAGCACAGGATGCGGTCGCCATCTTCGGTTGTGGCGGAGTCGGGCTGGGAGCCATCGCTGCCTCCGGCTTTCGCGGAGCGAAGACTATCGCCATCGATCTCGATGACGCCAAGCTGTCCCTTGCCCTGAGGGCCGGCGCGACCCACAGCATCAACACCAGCAGGGAACCCCTCCACGAACGACTGCTTGAGCTCACGGGAGGCCGAGGACCCGACGTGGTGATTGAAGCCATCGGCCTGCCGCAAACGTTTCGCAGCGCTGTGGAGGAAGTAGCCTTCACCGGCCGCGTCGTGTACATCGGCTACGCCAAGGAGCCGGTAGCCTACGAAACCAAGCTCTTTGTCCAGAAAGAGCTCGACATTCTGGGCTCACGCAATGCCCTGCCGGAAAACTTTCGTGAAGTGATTCGCATGCTCGAAGAGCACCGCTTTCCGGTAGACGAAACCGTGAGCGCCATTGTTCCGCTGGAAGAGGCTCCCGCCATGATCAAAGCCTGGAGCGACCATCCCAACGACTATTCCAAAATCATGGTTCGTTTCGACTAGCTACCCAAAACGCCTGAGGTAGGCCGAGCAAAGCCCAACCGTCTGCTCGGTGTAGGAAGCCCCTAACGATCTGGCCAGAGCTGTTTCCGCGTGGGACCCGACCCACGCGACCAGAAGCAGCCGCCGGAGCATCAGGAACGTCGGAATCTCTTCTTCTTCCTCCCGGCTCACGACAGAGACCGTCCGATACCCTTCGAGCCAGCACTCGATCAAGCCGGGCACCTGGGGCAAGTGCTCGTAAAACGACACCGCGGCTGCCGCGTCGTACATGTACCAGCTGAATCCGCAATCGTCGAAGTCAATCACCTTGATTTCGCCGTTGTCGATCAACAGGTTGTCCAGGCGCAAATCGCAATGAGCCAACCCAAACCGGTGCGGCCCGCTGCCATAAAGGCGCAGCCTCTCTCCAATCAACCGCGCCGTGCGGCCAAATAAATCGAGCCGGCCCGCGTTCATCCCCAACGCATCGCGCCACCGGCCCCAACGCGGAGTCTCTCCTAAAGATGTCTCGAAGTCCCACGTAAACCGGACGAAGCCCTGAGGCCGTTGCCACGTTCTGCTGTGGACGTGCATCTGCGCCGTAATCGCTCCCAGGCTCCTGAAACACTGCCGAAGATCCATATCCATGCGCGGATGGCTGCCATTCTCCCATGCAAAAAGAACGACGTTGCGCGCTTCCCCATCGTCCGGGTTACGCGCCACGTCGCGCACTACCTGGACCCATTCGCCATCAAGGCCCTTTACGGGAATCTGCGTGGCAACCACGCCATCCCTGCGCAAAGCGGCCAGCCAGGCCATCTCCGACGCTAGCGAGTTCTTTGACTGATATCCCGGCCGCTGGACGCGCAATGCCCATCGTCCACCGGAGGGCGCTTCTACTCTGTAAATTTCATTCTCGGAAATGCTGACCAGGTGGACGCTCGCGTACCGCGGAAGATCGTAGAGGCCAAGCGCCTGCTCGGCTAGCTGAGTTGCTACCACTGTGCCCTCTCTTGCTCACTTTACACGGTCGATAAAATCCTTTGACTTCCCCTCGAACTTCCCCGCAAACTAAGGACATCGCTCTTCAGGCCCTTCCCGGATTCATCGTCGCTCGCAAATTCAGTCACCTTGAACCAGTTTTCTGGAGACGCACCACTGCCGCCCGAGACCACAGCCGTACTTGCATCGGACTTTCCCGCGAGCCAGACGCAGTATGGCCTGCGCCACAACATCCTGACGCCCTGGGAAACGCTGGCCCAGTCTGTCGCCGCCATCGCGCCCACCACCTCTCCGGTGCTGACCATTCCCCTGGTGTTTGCCCTGGCCGGCAATGGAACCTGGATCGCGTATGCCTTAGCCACCGTGCAGGTTACGTTGATCGCGCTGCTCATTGGCGCGCTTGCTCGCCGTTCCGCTTCCCCCGGTTCCCTGTATAGCTATGCCACCGATTCGCTGCCGCCGGTATTTGCCAGCATCGCGGCCTGGGCCCTGTTTCTGGGCTATGTTGCCACCGGGTCGTCGATCGCCGCGGGTTTCGCCTTATATGCCGACGTGCTGCTCAAGGCCTCGACAGGCCACGTAGTGCCCCCTGTCCTGCTGGTTCTGTTCGCCGTGATCGGAGCCGCGACCATGGCGTACCGCGACGTAAAGCTCTCCGCGCGAGCGATGCTCTGGCTCGAGGGCGCTTCGGTGGCCTGCATCGTGATGGTGCTGCTGCTGGTTTTAGGCAAAAATGGGCTCCATCTCGATTGGCCTCAATTGCAATTGAAAGGTAGTTCCATCTCGGGTATCCGCCTGGGACTGGTACTGGCCATCTTCAGCTTCGTTGGTTTTGAGAGCGCCACCGCGCTCGGTCACGAGGCCAAAGAACCACTACGGACCATACCTCGCGCGGTTTTGCAGTGTGCCCTGGGCGCGGGCGCCTTCTTTATCCTGGCTGCTTACACCGAAGTCCTCGGCTTTCGCGGCACAGGGCTTGCGCTGGACAAGGCCGATGCGCCCTTGCACGTGCTTGCCAACCAGGCCTCGGTGCCGGTGCTGGGCATCCTCATCGACGCCGGCGCCATGGTCAGCATGTTTGCCTGCGGCCTGGCCTGCATCACGGCGGGGGCGCGCATTCTGCTGCTCATGGCTCATAACGGGCTGGTCCCCGGCCGTTTTGCCAGAACGCACCATCGCAACGAAACACCGCACGTCGGCGTGGTGCTCACCGCCATCGTGGTCCTGCTTCCTCCGCTGATGCTCACCTTGCTGGGTTATTCGGGAGCCGACATCTACGGCTGGATGGGCTCCTTCGCGGTGTATGGCTTCCTGACGATTTATGGCCTTACCTGCATCGCCCTGCCATTGCAATTGAAGAGACAGGGCGCTCTGTCGTTGGCGCTGCTGGTGACGGCGATTCTGGCCGGCATCTCGATGGTGATGGCCCTGGCAGGAACTCTTTATCCCGTTCCGGCTCCGCCCTATTCCTGGCTGCCCTACCTCTACTTTGTTTACCTGCTCATCACACTGGTCTTCTTTTTTCGCACCCGGCAAAAGCGCGGCGTCCCCATCAACGAAATGGACAATCTCTCGTAACGAGATTGGTTCAGCGCAGCATGGGAGTGCCCCGAATGGGTGATTGAAGCCGTGCCTCAGTTCGGCAGGATGTTGCTATGATGATGCGCATGAAACGGATTCTGCTGTTCACCATGGTTCTGCTCATAACGGGGTCGGCGTTCGCGCAGCCACACCACCATCGCCATCATCGCCACCACCATCACTCACACACCCGGTAGCCCGGGAAAGATCAGTAGTTTGTTGCTTGCGGGGCAAGCGTCGCAAGCCAGCGAAGAACGGCCCCTGCGAGGGGGCCGCGCTGATCGGAATACGCGTGATCGGTGGGCAGGTGCAGGGTAGACACACGGTTGTTTCCCGCACGCCGCAATGCGCTTGCAAATGCCTCGTTTCCGTGGCCGTATGCATCCTCTGAGGAGACGATGAGCAAAGGCCGCACCTTGAGTGCTTCTACCTTCCCCGCGAAGCTCCATTGCGTTGCGTTGGCCAGCAATTCCCGCGCCAGCCCCTCGGCCGTGCAGCCCGCTAACGGCTCCATTCCCTCCCGGTCATAAGAAGCGGTCAACGCCCTGACCTCTGCCTCTTCCCCCTCAGGGGACAAGGGTTGGGGGATGCGTCCTCCAAAATCGGCTGCGGAGATAAGCGCAACTCCCATAATGCCAACATCCGCAGCCGCAGCTTGTACGGCCATGAAGCCACCCATGCTGTGCCCGAGAAGCACGATGCGCGATGGATCAAGGCGCAGGATTCCCACCATTTCGGGGGTGCGCAGATAGCTGACCGCTGCTGCCGTGTCCTCAATCCCATGAGTAAACGAGAAGTCTCCGGGAGAACCCCAGGAACCCCGGTAGTCGAAATAGAGAACATCCCAACCGGCGCTGCGAATGTCCTGGGCCAGGTCCAGATTGCGCTCGTTCCCAGGAAAGCCGTGCAGCAGGACCACCACGGGGTGCGGCCCGGGTCCCGCAGCCACATAGACGAATGCATTCAGGAACCCACCATGGCTCGGAATTTGAAAACTCTCGATGGAAGCGCGCTGCCCCCAGCTGAGCGAGGAAAACACGCACATCGCCAGCAGGGTGGCAAAAGCCATCCGTTGGCGAAGTCGCACCCTGAAGGGTTGCTCAGGACGGGAACGGGCAGCCGCCACGCAAGGATCAGAAACGAGCCTATGGTCGTGCAGAGCTGCCTCCGGAGCCAGTAACTTTTGTAACGATTGCGCTTCTATCCTACCGGAACCGGCTCCTCGGGTATCTCACCGAAACGTGGCACAACGGGTTACGTCAGATACAGTTACGTTTCGGGGGCAACCCTGAGACGGACGTCCAGGCATGGTAAGGAATATCAGGGAGTGGTGAAGCAAGACTTGATTCGATGTGAATACGTTTCCAAATCCGACTCGGCGCGAATGCGGCTCCAAACTTCCTCGGGGATGCTGAGAAACGCCTGAACTACTGCGGGGTCAAACTGAGATCCGGAACAACGGCTGATTTCTTCTCGTGCGAGGCGGAAGGGGAGCGCGGCACGATAGGGGCGGTCCGATGTCATGGCATCCAGGGTATCCGCAACCGCGAAGATTCTCGCTCCCAACGGAATCTCCGTGCCAATCAACCCCTGAGGATAACCGCTGCCATCGTAAAACTCGTGATGAGTCAGCACAATCTGAGCGGCGTGTGACAGAAACAGGTGTTGGCTGACCAGGTCGTAGCTGATGTTCACGTGCCGGCGCATGACCTCGGTTTCCTCCGGGTTCAGCTTTCCTGGCTTGAGCAGAATCGCATCCGGAATGCCAATCTTGCCGATATCGTGCAGAGAGGCGCCAAGAGCAATTTCCCCGAGTTCCTCCTCGTTGCAAATCATGGCTTGGCCGATTTCCAAAGAATAACGAGTCACGCGCTGGGAATGGCCTGCTGTCTCGTTATCTCGCAAATCGAGCGCGCCGCCCAGTGCACGCAGGGTCTGATCGTACATCGACTTGATTCTTCGTACGGCAACCTGAAGTTGCTTTGTTCTCTGATTCACCAGGTCTTCCAACTGATCGTTCTGGCGTCTCAATTTTTGCTGCAGTTCATGGAGTCTGAGATGCGTCTGGATACGGGCCTGCACCTCTTCCAACTGGAACGGCTTGGTGATGTAATCCGCGCCGCCGGTGTGAAAAGCTTTGACCTTGTCTTCATTTGCGTTCAGCGCGCTGAGAAAAATAACCGGCGCCTCCGAAAGTGCCGGATCGGATTTCAATCGCTCGCACACCTCGTAGCCATTCATCTCCGGCATGTTGATATCGAGCAGAAACAGATCCGGCGGATTCTGCGCCGCCGCCGCGAGTGCCATCCGCCCCCTGGGAAACGATCGTATCTTGTACCCCTCGACCTTCAGCATTTCTTCCAATAGCTTCAGATTGGCGGGCTGGTCATCGACCACGATGATGTTCGCGGTTTCAGTCGTTGTCATCGGTTGGGCTTCGTCATTCTACGCAGCGTTTCCGTGAACAAAAGAGTCAGATCGTCGTACTCATAATTTTCCGCGTGATTCTTCAGCCCCGCCGCCGCGTCTTTGTCATACGCCTGGACGCTTTGAATCAACCCATCCAAACGATCCTTCTCGCCTTCCTGCACTGCATTTTGCAACTGGTTGATCAGCTCCGGGGGCAATCCCGCAAGCTGTTCTGCGCGAACGCTGCCAGCCGCTGCCCTTTCGCGATCGAGACCTATGAGCTTGTCGGGGACGATGTGCCCGGTATCCGCTGCGACCTCACCCGGTTCTACGGGTATCTCGAAGCGGAATATTGAGCCCTGGCTCAGACTGCTGCTAACCGTAATATCCCCTCCCATCAAGCGCGCGTAACTACGGCCGATGGCCAGGCCCAAACCTGTTCCCTCCTGGGTATTCTGCCCGCGCTTCATCTGATTGAACGGCTGAAACAGCATCCGTTGTTCCTCGTCCGAGATGCCCGAACCAGTGTCCTGAACCTGGGCTGATAACCAAAGGTGATCGCCACTCTTGCGTTGCAAAGTAATATGCAGCTGCACTTGGCCCCGGGCGGTAAATTTGATTGCATTGCCCAGAAGATTGATTAATACCTGGCGTATCTTACCCTCATCTGCCACCACATAGGGTACATATTCCCCATCGACCAAAACATCGAATTGAAGCGATTTGGCCTGCGCCGCGAAACGAAACATCGAAGTCAGGCCTTCCACTAAATGGGGGACGCTAAAAGTTGTGAGGTTCAGTTCGGTGCGGCCGGCTTCAATCTTTGACATGTCGAGGATGTCGGTGATGAGGGCGATCAGGTGTTCGCCGCTTTGGCAAATGGTCTTGAGATTGGCTTTCGCGGTGGTTCCCAATTCCGGATCCCGCGCCATCAACTGCGCACAGCCAAGAATCGCGTTCATCGGCGTACGTATCTCATGGGATATCGTCGAAAGAAACATACTCTTAGCCCGGCTGGCCGCTTCCGCGTCCTTCGCCGTAGCCTCAAGCTGCCGGGCAAGCCGCTTGCGTTCTGTAATGTCCCGCATCGCGGATACCACCAGCGTTCCCTCCTCAGTTTCCAGTGGGCTTAGACTTATCTCAATCGGAAACTCGCTACCGTTCTTGTGCAGCCCGTAAAGTTCCGCACCAGCGCCCATGGGGCGGACCCGTGGATCATCAAAATAGTCTCCACGGTGGCTTGGATGTGCGGTCTGAAAGCGTTTCGGCACCAGCACCTCCATCCTCCGCCCTAACAGCTCTTCCCGTTCGTACCCAAACAGGCTCTTCACCTGGGCATTCGCTAAAACAATCTTCCCTTCTCTATCCACCGCCAACATCGCATCTGGCGCCGCTTCCAGCAGCTTACGGAACTTGCCTTCCGTTGCCAGCCTTTGAGTGCGGTCCGCAACCTGGGCGAGCTGATTTGCGACCAGCGTCATCATTTCAAAAAGCGCGTCATCCTGATCGGAAAAGTCGACTGCAAAAAACTCAAGCAGCGCGATGACTTCTCCTCCGCCCAGCACAGGAACCGCGAATGCGGACCTGATCCCAACTTGTTGCGCTACCAACCGGCGAGTGAAATCCGGATCGTTCGCGACGTCCTTGACCCAAATCGGCCGGGCATCTGCAATTACTTTGCCGAGGATGTCTGCATCGATCGAGAACACCCCGGCTTCTGAAGCGGCGCGGAAGGCATCAAACCGGCCCCCTTGCAGCCCACTCCAAATAGAAGAAGAAGCCATGTGCTTCCGACGGCTGGAAACTATACAGGCGTGCCCGAGTGGCCAGCGCGTGAACACACACACCCGGTCTAAGGCGAATTGCATTGCCTCTGCAATGGTGGACGCCTGGTTGGCTGTTGTGGCGATGTCTTTTAGTAACTCAAGCTGCTTATTTTTCTGCGATAAGGCGCGTTCGCTTTCCTTCAAGCTAGTGATGTCAAAACCTATTCCATGAATCGCATACGGCTGCCCGTCGTCACCCCGGAACAACTCTGCTTTGCATTGAAACCACACCACCCTGCCGTCACGGGCAATCACGCGGTAAATGGACTTCAACGGCGTCCCCAAAACAAACATTTCGGCTGCTTCGACGCTCCATCTCTCCTTGTCGTCTGGATGGATGTGCTGGTACCAGCGTATCGGGTCTGCCAGCCATTCATCTTGCGAGTATCCGAGGGTCGCTTCGACCTGAGGGCTCACGTAAGCGTCACCGATGCCGCCGTTGAGGGAAGCCGTAAAAACAACGGCGGGCAAGCGATCGACAAGTGAGCGATACCTGGTTTCCTCACTTAGCGGTTGAGCAAAGTGAGATTGTCCAACGGAGGAGGGCGGCATGGAGCGATCGATCTGACACGACACCGCGGCCAGCGCCTTGAGTGTGGCCTCGATACTCGCCAGGTCGAGAGTCGACAGATCCGATTGTGGGAGGGGATTCAGTTCTTGCTGCAAGCCAAGCCCTCGTGGAGTTTCACGCACCCAAATTCCCAGTTAAAACTTGCTCCGGGATACTATCTGGTGTTTGTTTGGCCCCTCATTTATGCCGCCAAACCGGCTCTTTGTTGAGCGAGCCCTGGGTAAACTTGCGCAGCGCGTGAATCGCTTTTCCATAGGTGGCGACCGCGCTCGCAGAAAGCAAAGAGCCGGGCGGTTGGTTCATGAAGGGCATAAATTTATCGGGAAAGCCTGGCATGGTGCAACCGATGCAGATGCCACCCACATTCGGGCACCCACCGATGCCTGCCATCCAACCGCGTTTGCCCACGTTGCACTGAACAACCGGTCCCCAGCAGCCCAACTTCACGATGCATTGCACTTCACCGTACTGCGCTGGCGAATTGAGCTTGCTCGTAGTAGCCACCACGGTCACAACCTTCATGGACCGTTTGACCAAACAACCAGGTGGGCCGAAGGCGTTCATCGAGTGGGATCATGGGCGCTTTGCCTGTAGCCATGTGCAGCAGATAAAGCAAGGTCTCCATGAAATTATCCGGTTGCACCGGACATCCAGGAACGCACACGATGGGAACGTCCCCCTTCGATTTCCAGTCCCAACCTAAATAGTCTGGAAGGCCCATGCATCCGGTCGGATTTCCCTCCATCGCGTGAATGCCGCCATAGGTGGCGCAGGTGCCGGCGGCAACCACAGCCCAGGCCTTGGGGGCCAGGCGATCGATCCAATCGCAGGTAAGGATAGGCTGGCCGGTTTTCTGGTCGGTCCCAAACGCCGCCCAGTATCCCTCCGCTTTATTCTTTTCGTTAGGAATCGATCCTTCGATCACCAGGATGAACGGCGCCAGATCGCCTGCAGCCGCCCGGTGAAACGGCTTCAAAAAGGCTTCGCCGTTTTCATAAGCGAGACACGGATTGTGGAAATTTACTTTGGGTATCCAGGGTATGCCTCCGAGCAGAATATCCTCGAGGCTGGGCTGGGTTGCTGCCGTCATCGAGATCGTATCGCCATCGCAGCCAAGACCAGCCGTGATCCAAAGCACATCCACTTCGGCGAAAGGTGGAGTATCGCGATGTGGGTTGCTGGTCGCGGTCACTTGTCTGCTCCAGGTGAATCGAGGCTTCCCGAACGCAGGCGAAACCCAATGAGACAGGGATGTTATCGGTCAAAAAGAAACATTCTTTAGGGTGAGGCCTGACCTGCGCCGCGCAAACGCAGGCGGAGCGCTCAGAGTCTTCCGGAGACTGATGTACAAACCTGCGACAACTGTTGAGCGCGGATAGATCTTGCTTCCGTGGATACCACGCTCGACAATGCTCCCCTTGATGACCACTGCCGATGACCACCACGTACCTGTAAGGTCTCGAGGAGCATCCATGATCCACCCAAATAATGCGGCCAAGCTCTTATCGTTTCCTGCGCCTACTCCGGCCTCCGGATCACCCGCCCAAAACTGGACTGTTCGCATCCTGGAGACCAAGGACAACCTGGTGAGCGCACTCGACTATCTGCGAATTGCATACAACGAAATGTTGGCGGGAAGGCCGGTCAAAGGCGCCGATGAAATCCTGGCTCACGTAGAAGCGATCTTAAAAAGTAGTGAGAAGCCGGCTCCGTTCACGGTTGTTTCGGCGATCAGTATCCGTGGGCCACTCGCGCCCCTCGCAAAGCGAAAAAGCCTGCTGCTTTTTCCCGCAGTGAAAGCACCGAACGGATAAAGTTGAGCCCGAGTTTTTTACACCAGGGGCTAAACTAAAAAGCACCGATCATGAACGCATTCTGCTCTCAATGCAACTCCCCCATGACCTGCACTCCGGGGCATGACTGCTGGTGCGCCAGCCTTCCCCACGTACTCCCGGTCCCCGACCCGGGAACAAGTGGATGCCTGTGCCGCAGTTGCCTTACAAGCAAGCTGGACGCACACTCGACTACGCACGATGGCAAACAAAACGCAGAGGACTAGAGTTTGCCTGAGAGCCCACTGGCTTGCGCCAGTAACCATGGCAACCGAACTGGTTCTCACGGTCCTCATCACCGGGGATTGTGCTTTGACCGAGGCCATTCATTGCGCAGCTTCCAGGATTATGTCCACTACCAGTTCCGGCGCAGTATACATAGGAGTGTGGTCGACGTTGTGTGAGCGAATGTCGGCCCCCATTCGGCCAGCCATAAACCGCTGGGTTTCCGGGTCGATCATGCGATCTTCTTCAGCGACCAGATACCACGACGGAGTCATTTTCCATGCAGGCGCCGGCGCCTTTTCCTGAATGCATTGCACCGCGATGGGCCGTTGCACCGCAGTCATGACAGCGATCTGGTCCGGCGACGCTTTGTGAGCGACGGCACATCCAAAACCTTCTTCCGGCATCCAAATCAGTCCATACGCATCCGGTGTAAGCTTGGGCGCTTTCGGATGCGGGTTGGTCCGATAAAACACATCGGCAACCGTTTCGCCCTCGTCCGGCGCTAACGCTGCAATGTATACCAGCGACTTCACTCGCTCGTCGTGGGCCCCTGCGATGACCGCGCCCGCATACGCGTGCCCTACCAGGATGACGGGGCCAGTGGTCCGTTCGATCACGCGTCGAAGCGTGGCTGCATCTTCGGTGAGAGAGGTCAGAGGAATGGGCGCCGTCGTGACCCTGAGTCCATGGCGGCGCAACGGCAGAACGACGTTACTCCAACAAGATCCATCGGCCCACGCGCCGTGCACCATCACCACCGTACAGGAACCATTCATCGCGGAGCCACCCTATCCATCCCGCGCCCGGCCCCAGCCGTCTCGAGAAACTCCCTCATGGCTGCTGCGATCTCCACCACGTGCGTCTCCGTAGCAAAGTGTCCCGTATCCAGAAGCTGGACCTTCGCGTTCGGCAGATCCTTCCGGTATGCCTCGGCTCCTGCAGGAAGGAAAAAGGGATCATGCTTACCCCAGATCGCCAATAGAGGTGGCTTTGACTTGCGAAAATACTCCTGAAATCTCGGATAGAGCTTCACATTAGATGCGTAATCCAGAAACAAATCGAGCTGAATGTCCGCGTTGCCCTTGCGTTCCAGCAGAGCGGCATCCAATGTGTACGACTCAGGCGCGACGCTTTCCGGATGCGCCACGCCGTGCGTGTATTGCCACCGCGTGCCTTCCAGGTTCAGGATGTTTTTCCGAATCACTTCGCGGTTTTCCGCCGTCGGCCGTTCCCAATAGGCTCGAATCGGCGCCCAGGCATCGCTAAGCCCTTCCTCATAGGCATTGCCATTCTGCGACACGATGGCCGTGACTCGCTCCGGGTGAGCCATCGCGAGGCGCAAGCCCGTGGGAGCTCCATAGTCGAACACATAGATTGCATAGCGGTTGAGACCGAGGGCATCCGTGAAGGCCTCCAGCGTGTGCGCCAATGCGTCGAACGAGTACGCATATTTTCGTTCTTCAGGCACCTCTGTGAATCCGAAACCAGGCAAGTCAGGCGCAACCACATGGAACTGGTCTGCCAGCCGTGGAATCAGTTCACGAAACATAAAAGAAGACGCCGGAAACCCATGCAGCAACAGCACCACCGGCGCTTTTGGGTCACCCGACGCGCGATAGAACACTTCGACTCCATCTGCTTGCACTTTATGAACGGAGGTCACGGGTACAGCGGACTGGGAAAGAACGGGACTCATAAAACTCCTTGTTACTCTGGTGTTTATTGCTTGCTTCTGCAGTTTGACGATGAACGGACCGAGCGTCGCCTCCTGCCGATAGCGAAGGCGCAGAGGAGAACAACGAAGCTAGACCCTCGACAAGAGTCGGGTGGGCCCAGATGGCGTCGCGGACTGCGGGATAAGGCGATCCGGCCACCATGGCCATCTGCACCGACGCCATGATCTCTCCGCCATCGACAGCGAAGGCGGTGAAACCAAGTATCCGATCGCCGTCTACTTCTACGAGCGCCTTCAGAAATCCTCGTGTTTCGGAGATGGTGCGGGCTCGAAGCACTTGTGTCATGGGGATCTTGAACAAACGGTACGGGATTCCCCGTGCCCGAGCTTCTTTCTCATTCAGCCCTATGCGTGCGAGTTCCGGATCGGTAAAGAGCGTGTACGGGATAAGCCTGCCGGTTGTCACGTGGTTGCCGCCGGCAAGGTTGTCACGAACTACGCGGAAGTCGTCAACGCTCACGTGAGTGAACTGAGGGCTTCCCGCTACTTCGCCGATGGCCCAAACGCCGGGCGCAGTTGTTTCCAGGCGTTCGTTGACCTTGAGGTAGCCGCGATCGGTCAGCCCAATGCCGGCCAATTCCAGGCCGAGGTCCTCCGTGTTTGGCCGTCGTCCCGTCGCGACCAGCAAATGGGTGCCCGCGAGAGTCTTTTCCCTTCCGTCTTGTTCAAAAGTAACGGTCACGGAATCGCCTGACTTCCCGGAAACCCGCAGGACACGCGCGTTCAGGATCGCGTCGATGCCCTCGTCTTTAAATAAGCCTGCAAGTGCTTCCGTCACGTCATCGTCTTCCCTGCCCAACAAACGGTCACTGCGATGGATGACGGTAACCTTGCTGCCGAATCGGCGCATCGCCTGCGAAAATTCCATACCGATGTAACCGCCGCCGATCACAATGAAATGTCCCGGCACCTGATCCAATTCAAGCGCCTCGATATGCGTGAGGGGCTGCACGCCTGCTAAGCCCGGCACTGCATCCAGGGCAGCCCGCGTACCCGTGCTGACGATGACATTGGTTCCACGGAGGTGTCGAGTCTTGCCTCCAGGGAGAGCGACTTCCAGAGTCTTCGGGCCTATGAAGCGCCCCGAGCCGAATATCAATTCCGCGCCCGTCTGCTGGTAGTTCTCCAGGTACATCTCGTTCACACCCGATACCATCGTGCGTTTTCGTGCACGTACGGCTGCCATGTCCACGCGGTGGCAGTCCGCTGGCAAGCCGAACTCTTCGCCCCGGCGAAAATACGACGCGATTCTCGCACTGTGAAGAACGTTCTTACTGGGCAGGCAGGCGATATTCGGGCACGATCCGCCGATGTACTTGCGGTCAATCACCGCAACCCGCTGTCCCTGGCCCGCAAATGTCCAGGCGGCAAGGGTCGATCCTGTACCCCCGCCCAGGATTACCAGATCGTAGTCCTCCCTCGCGGGACCGGAGTTAGTCTGGACTGAAGAAGGCGCTTCACTGCCATTTTTCTGCATATCAATACGAGAGTGCATGTGACGTGCCATCGCAGAAACAATCTGGTTGACTAAAAGACCTGGCCCTAAGAGCTTCTACCGCCGAGTGTTAAAACCTGGCCAGGATCTGCCGGGCGTTGCGCGGTGGTGACGGACTCGTGACCGGTCTCCGTCACTGACGGACAGCGGTCGGTGAACCTGTCGAGGCAAGCGCACCCAGCTCTCCACCGCACTCTGTTATCAGGCGGAGACAGGCCGGCTTATGCGAAGCTTCCGCATCTTGTAGAGCAACGAGGTCCGCTTCGTCCCCAGGCGCTCTGCAGCGCCATTGCGGCCGCCCACTCTCCAATTGCTCGCTTCCAGCGCCCGGACAATATGGTCTCGTTCTACTTCCTCAAGCCCGGTGATGGGCATAGTTGGTCCCTGGTGAGCACTCAAGGGTTCCAATTCAGAAGTCGGCGCTCGCAACACGGTGTGAGGAGAAAGAATCACGGCCCGTTCGATAAAATTCTGTAATTCCCGAACATTCCCGGGCCAGCGATACCGCACCAGCGCATCCATGGTTTCTGAAGGAATCTCGTCGATCTTCTTATTCATTCGTCGCGCGTAAAGTTCTGTGAAATGGCGGACCAACTCAGGAATATCTTCTGTGCGTTGCCGTAGCGGCGGAACGTTGATCGGAAATACCTTCAGCCGATAGTACAGATCTTCACGAAATATCGCCTGCTTTACCATCGAGGCTAAATCACGATGAGTGGCCGCGATCAGGCGAACGTCGACCTTGTGCGTACGGTTGCTCCCGAGTCTCTCGAATTCCTGTTCTTGCAGTACCCGTAGGAGCTTCGCCTGAAGTTCCAGGGGAATGTCTCCGACTTCATCAAGAAAGAGCGTGCCTTTGTGCGCGAGTTCGAAACGTCCCGTCTTCTGAGCGATGGCTCCTGTGAATGCTCCTCTTTCGTGCCCGAATAACTCGCTCTCCAGCAGCCCGAGCGGGATCGCCGCGCAATTCAATTTGACGAAAGCCCGTTCCCGTCTGCCACTCAAGTTGTGGATGGCGCGCGCGATCAACTCCTTACCCGTTCCCGTCTCGCCCAGGATCATCACGCTCGAATCGGTAGGGGCCACAACCGACACCAGGTGCAAGGCCGAGTTCAGAGCCGGGCTGTCGCCCACGATGGCTCCGAACTCGGCACGAATTTCTTCCTCGAGATAGAGTCTCCGTTTGGTTTCTCCAACCCGGTCCTCTGTCGCCTTCCCAAAGTCCAAAGCGTTCTCAACCGCAATGGCGACCTGTAACGCCACCTGTTCCAGAAAGACAAACTCCTCATCGCTGAAGGCCCTCTCCGAACGGCTGAACGCTACCAAAACACCGATCACGCCCTTTCGACCGTTCAGCGGCAGTTCACAGCCGGACGTCAACCCCTCGGCCAGCACTCGATCCAAAAAGGGACGCCCTTCGCTGTTGCCGAAAGTATAAGGATCCTCCCTCAGGTCTTCGAGCCGATCGATACGCTGATTCTTGCCCGACAGGAAGGCTTTCCCGCAAGCCGTTCCTTTGATCGGAACACTTATGCCATCGCGGATAGCGCCTCGACCCTCCGGGTTGTACAAAACCGTCATGCGCAATTGACTCCCGTCCCCATGAGGCAAGAGCAACGCACAAAAATCACACCGGGTGACACTCAGCAAATTCGTGGAGAGGGTTTCCAACAGATGGCCAAGATCCAGCTTGGATGTCATGCTGTTGGTAATTTTGAGAAGCAAGCTCAGCCGATCGCGTTCATGCCGGAGCTTTTGTTCATTCATGTGGCGCTCAATGGCGATTCCGGCTATGTGGCTGGCGCTCTCGATCAACTGCAGATCGGCTGCAACCGGCCCGCGGATTTCGCGATAAAGAATTGCGAACGTGCCGAGCACCTTGCCTTCGCTTGAGAACAACGGCCGAGACCACACGGCACGGATGCCATATGGTGAAACCAGGTCACGATAATCATCCCAGAGAGGGTCGCTCAGGATGTCGGTTACATACACCGGCTCTCGCCGGTAGACAGCAGTGCCACATGACGCACCTTTGGGACTCACGAACATCGGCCCTACGTGCGCGCTAAATCCGGGCAGGCTGGGAGCGGCTACACAATGAATCTGTCTTTCGTCGCCATCCGGAAGCCAGATGGTGCATAAGGTGCCTTGGCCTTGCGATTCAACCAATTGAGCAATGATCGCGAGTACTTCAGACAACGGAGATCCGGCAAGAATCAACTTGAGAACGTCGAGGACGGCTTCGCTCGAAAAGAAGCCCGGCTCGTTCTGTCCCCGTTCCCCACGCGAAAGCAGTTGTAGAAGTGATCCCGTTGCTTGTTCCATCAGCTTTTCTTTCCTGGCCGGCTCTGAAGCAGAACGCGCTCCCGTGCCATGGTCCCTTTTCCCTGGTATTGATCCTACGGCTGCAGCGCCTTCTGTCGCAGAAAGCTCTCTGCGTTCAGACTACCAACCAGAGGACCGGTGACTCCACTCGCGAACCCGCAAACCTGCCGTTGCGTGTTGGGATGCGGCCAACCGGGCGCTGGTCGCGGCCTGTACGCGGTATGTTGCTGATTAGACAGTGGGTGGCGTGGCTATCTTTCGATAAAGCAGGCGCCGGAAAGCGAAGAGCCCCTTCCTCAGGGAAATACGCCCTGTGTTTCGCGCCGCTGTTGGCCGGAGCGGTGTTTTCACGCAATAATACTGGGGGTGGCCAAGCTAACCGAAAAGACCGTCCGAAAAATCGCGGAGAAGCAGCAGAGAGTGACACAGCCAGCTATTGAGGCTTCTTGGCGATCGTCAAGCCTGCTGCAAGCCTTCCATGCCCCGCGGAGTATACCGACAGCGACAAACGAAAGGTTGGGCAGGCATGTCATCCCTGATCTATAAAGTTGAAAAAATGCAGGTTTTCATCGCGACGGATACGCTGGATACCCTGAACGGAAAGGCGATACAGTTCACAACGAAAGCGTTCCCGTTGCCACATTTGCGCATGGTCATTGCGGGGACTGGATCGGCTGGTTTCCTGGGTCATTGGCTCGTCGCGGTTAACGCCTCGCCAATCCGAGGCATCGACGCACTGAATGAGCATGCACAGGCTGGCTTGTTAAACGCCTTACGGACCTTTAAGAAGCAATTTCCGGATATGGATGAGAGCACCAGTGTCTATCACTTCGGCTTCTCAGAGGATACGGGCCTGATTCATTCGTTTGCGTACAAGTCGGAGGAGTTGTTCGAGCCTCGCCAAATTGCGTGTGGACTCTATGTGAAGCCCAACGTTCCGGAAGGCGCGATTCCCAGGGACACACTACACCCTAGTGACATTCCAGGGATAATGGCCGCACAGCGCGCCTTCCAGGCGAAGCTTCCGAAGGAAACACGAGTCTCTATCGGCGGCGAGATGCAGATGCACCATCTGGATCAATCGGGGTATAAGGTGTATCGGTTGGGGCAATTCGAGGACTTCGCGGAAACTCGGCGGGCCATTTTTAGCGACAGAGGCCCGTCAGCTAGTTCGTGACTCTCTCTATCGCGGCGGCCCAAAAAAGCGCTGGGACCGCCGCCACAAATGACCTCGATCTAGGCTATTTCCCCGAGCGAACAGAAACCTCCTCCCGCACGGGCGGCGATCGGTCCCGTGTGGTGGCCGCGTCTTCGCGGAGCCGGCCGATCAGGAAACAGTTTGCAACTGTTTGCCCTTGGACTCGATCGCGCTCAGTAAGTTTTGCCACGATTCGTCGAAGGATTTGGCGCCGTTCGTTTGCAGGTCGGCCGCCAGTTGGTCGAGATCGATTCCGGCCTTTCGAAAATCGTCCAGAACCGTCTCGCAGTCTCCTCCATCTCGCGGAAGAGTTCCGGTCACCTTGCCATGATCACCGAAAGCCAGAAGAGTCTTCTCGGGGATTGTGTCAATCGTGTTCGGCGCAGCGAGAGCCCCGATATAAAGAACATCGGAAGCCTTGGGGTCTTTGGTTCCGGTACTGGCAAACAGAAGTCTCTGGGGCCGGGCGCCAAAGTTGGCCAAACGCTGCCATCGATCGGAGGCCAGGATATCGCGATAGGCCTTGTACACCTGCTGGCCAATGGCGATGCCGAGTTTATCGCGTAGCCGGTCGGGGACTTTGTCCATGGTTGCGCCGTCCCAACGGCTCAGGAAAACCGAGGCTACGGATCGAACGTCGGGACTGAGCCCCGCGGCAACACGGCGCTCGATCCCACGCATGTACGCCTCTGCCGAGGCCAGATATTGCGCGCGAGAAAAAAGGAGCGTGACGTTGATGGCGACACCCGCTGCGATCGACTCCTCAATCGCCGGATTTCCTTCCTTCGTCCCGGGAATCTTGATGAAGAGGTTCGGACGATTCGCTTTCTTGTGCAATGAAGCCGCGGCAGCCACCGATCCCTTGCTGTCATTGGCGAGGAGAGGCGACAACTCCAGAGAAACAAAACCATCATTGCCGGCGGTACGCTCGTGCACGGGGGCGAAGAGGTCGGCGGCTCGAGTCAGATCCTGCAGGGCCAATTCAAAGAACAAGGCCTCACCTGAGAGACCGGTTGAGAGAAGACGGCCAATCTCCGCGTCATAGGAGTTGCTCTTCGAGATGGCATGCTCAAAGATGGTTGGGTTCGACGTCAGACCTGTGACCGAAAGCTCATCGATATACCGCTTGAGTGTGCCCTTGTCCAGCAAGTCACGCGTGATGTTGTCGAGCCACAAGCTTTGCCCGAGATCATGGAGTTCCTTGGTCGCCTTCATCGCTCCTCCTCATTTCATCTTGATATCTTCCTTGCCGCGCGCGTTGTCCTGACGCCTCTCGCCCTCTCGCAACAATTCTGCTCCCAAAGCCTCGGCTTCGTCATCCGCCCGGCATGAAAATTCGTGGAGAGAAATCCGTGGACATCGATGGCAGTTTTTAGATGTTGGTGGAAGGTAAAAGTGTCACCTCCGTTCGCTACAAACCTCCGCTGGCGGTTTCACGGGCCGGCGAGCGGTATCCTATCCCTGAAAGGATCATGGACATGTCCACAAGCTCCGTGCCTGGAGAGAGCCGGTTTTCCACCTGGGTGAAAGGAAAGAACTTCGGGAAACAGGCCATCGGTGCCTTCAAAACCGGTCTGGCCGCTGTGCTGTGTGTATGGCTGGGAAATCTTCTTGGGCTGGAGCACAGCTATTGGGCGGCGGTCTCGGCCATAGTCGTGATGGCTTATGACACGACTGTTACCTTCGCCTCGTGTTGGGACCGCATTATCGGTACGGCTATTGGTGCCTTCCTGGGTTGGGTCACCTGTTACGCCTGGCACGGGCACTACCTTCTCTATGGGCTGTCAGTGGCTCTTTGCATCTTCGTATGCAGCGCGTTGGCGTTCGACAAAGCGGGCCGACTCGCGGCGGTCACCCTTTCCATCATCGTTTTAGTCAAGATCGATGGTGGACCCGCCCAAGCCGCGATCGCAAGATTCCTCGAGGTTGGACTGGGGATCGTTGTCGCGCTTGCCGTGACTCTGCTCGTGTTTCCGCCGCGTTCGGCAAAACTGCAGGTTAACGCGGCGACTTAGCTCTTCACTCGGCTGCGATGTGGTCGCCCTGCTTTCACTTTGATCAGGACGATAAGTACCTCTGGTACAGCTTATTTTGCCCTTCAGGGCGAGCGTCTCTCGGGCCCGCCCCCTCCTTTACGCTGCGACCAGGGGAGCAACCGGCTTTCGTTTCGCCCTGGATGCTTGCCACAGATCAAAGTGGATCTGCATATTCAGCCAAAACTCAGGCGACGTAGCGAACGCCTCAGACAGCCTAAGGGCCATCTCGGCAGACACGCCGGCGTTCCCGTTGAGCAGACGGGAAAGGGTCACTCGCGTGACTCCGAGGTGATCGGCGCGATGGGGAGCGGGGCAATGGCGGACAGTTCGGTGCGCAGGTAGCCTTTTCTCCGGATCACCGTTATCTATTTCTTAGTGTCGGGGACCGGCAGCGCATGACGCCGGCCCAGGATCCCAACCAGCCGCTGGGCAAGATTCTGCGCCTGACGCTGGATGGCAAACCTGCCAAAGGCAACCCCATGGCGGGAAAGACCGGCGCCGCGAGCGTGCCGGTGATTGACCCTCCCTCGGATACCGAAGCGGCGAAGACGGCCCCGATGGTGAGAACGTACTCCTTCCCCGGACCAAACCTGACGCGGCGGAGACCTGGAGCACCGGCACGTACGCATCTTTCTGTCTCCTTGCGCCAGATGGACGGTTGTGGGAGATTGATCATGGCCCGAAGGGCGGCGAGAGCAAAACCACGTCGACGCCTTCAAAAGCAAAGGTCAACCGCCAATTCCTCGTTAACCTCAAGTCGACCAGTGGCCAACAAGCTGGCCTTTGAGAGAGTGAAGCCGCCACCCGGGCGCTTTATATCGCCCGGACCCGTAGCGGCATCCAGCACGGTGAGCTGAATACGCAACCGCGCAACGTGAGCAGGCTGAATGCCGGCTTTCGAGCCGGTACGGAAGAAACTCTCCAGGCCGGAGTGTCGAAAGCTCTTAATCACACGTATGGTGTGTCGCTACACTATACGGAAGGCAAGAGAAAAAATGCCCTCGGGGAATTGAACGATGCCGGCACGAGCGGGGTCGCAGACCAGGGATGTGTATGCCGTACGGAGCTGACTCGCGACAGCGGCACGTTCTTTAAGTTGCTGACTCTAGGTTGATTATGGTGGGCGCTGCAGGATTCGAACCTGCGACTTCCACCGTGTGAAGGTGGCACTCTACCGCTGAGTTAAGCGCCCCTCGGGGCAAGCCGTAGTTTACACGAACCTTCTGCGCGCACCCAAGCCGCTGGCGTCGCTTGAGTCTGTCTTAAGGTGTCAAGCGATTCCGGGTGTGCTATGGTTTCACCGAACACTTCCCCCCGGGACTGCAGGCTTTCGAAGACCACAATCTTGTCCGATCGAAGACGGTTTCTGTCCCGCAGAAACACCATCCCCAGGATTGCTAAACGGCGGTTCAACCAAAGCGCTTTGATGGCAACCCTGGACGTTTCTACCCACGGTGAGTTTTAGTTCGAAATTATCGTTACGGGATCTACCTACGCTTCACCATCATGATCGACAGCCGCTGAGCAGAAACGGCTGTGAACCGGGCCTCAATCTAATTGGAGAAAATTGGGATGTCGCGTTTAACGGTGCTTGGTAGTGTGTTGTTCGTTTCTTTGTCCACAGCGGCTTTGGCCCAGAGTCCCTGTCCAACCCAGGAAATCCAGGGTACTGCCGCTAGGCGATCGTCTGACCTGGTTTGCATTGTCCCCCAGGTATACGGTCCCGGCGGCCTGGTCGGTACCGATAATGGGGGACCGTTGACCTCTACAAAGTTCCACGAAGTTCACTTCCAGGCTTCGAGCATCAACAGCTTCGGTCCCATCAACGCGGAGATCGGTGTGCAACTTAGCCAGGTGCCCCTTGCCTCGCCTGTCTCCGGCTTCATTTTTGCGAACGGTGTGATGCAGGAAGCAACCAGCTTCGGGCCGGTGCTGGCAGACCGCGCCGAAACGCTCGGCAAGCGGAAGATTTTTGTGGGCGCCAGCTATGAATATTTCCACTTCGATAAGGCCGATAGCGTCGATCTAAAATCGTTCGGCGCCGTCTTTCAGCATGAGGAGGAGCCGACGATCTGCGCGATGTTTCCGACTACCGAGTGCCTCGACGGCGAGCCCGTCTATACCCACGACATCGTGGCCACGCAAAACCGGATCGATATCAAAGTCCACCAGGTCACCCTGGTCGGCACCTATGGCCTCTCCGACAAGCTCGACGTATCGCTTGCGATTCCCCTTGTCGACGCGCGAGTGAGCATGACTTCGAATGCCACCATCTATAACTTCGAGCAGGGCCCGCCGAACCACACCTTTGCGCCCATCACCGACAACCCGCGCGAAACGTACATCAGCCCGTCCAATGCAATCCTCACCAATAGCGGTTCATCCCTGGGCATCGGCGATTTGCGGCTTCGCGGGAAATACGTTGCGTGGCGCGATGCAAAAGAAAAATCCGCGGTGGCCGTTGGCTTAGACCTTCGCCTGCCCACCGGAGACGCAAACAATTTTCAAGGCTCGGGCACCTGGGGTTTGCGGCCCTTCGTTATTTACTCGTATTCCGCCAGAGTTTCACCGCACGCCAGCGCCGGGTTCGAAGGGAACGGCAATTCTGTCCTCGCTGGCACCGTCACATCGCAGCCAGTCACCAAGGCCCAGCTGCCGAACGTGTTTTCCTATTCGGCGGGCGCGGATGCTTCCATACGCCGGTGGGTGGGTGTCTCCGCCGACTACATCGGAACATCGCTGCTGAATGCGTCCCGTATCGAAAACTCTACCTACACCGATTACCAGGGCGCCCCGCACGCCAACGTCAGCACGTTCACTTCCACGGTTAACCAGGCGAACATATCGCTGGGAGCCAAAGTGAGGCCGGTTGCCAGGCTGCTCATCACGGGAAATGTGCTGTTTCGTTTGAACGATGCCGGGCTGCACTTCAAGCCATCACCGTTGATCGGCGTTTCTTACGTGTTCTGAGCCGGGCTATCGCATTTTTCCTAATGGTGTAGGCCGGAGAACTGCACTTGACGCGGCCATTCCGTCAAAGAATGGCCGCACATAACTGATCTCACCAGACCAAGGTATTAGGAAAAATGCTTTAACGAACAGAAGTAATCCGCCAGGAATTGGTTCCGTCCTTTTTCAACGTCATCGTCACCTGGACTTTTGCTGTTCCATTGGTGACGATTTGCTGTTGAAAGCTGACCACGGCCACGTTCCCTGCTACTTCTGGACCCTTGGTGATGGAGTAAGTCAACGTAACTTTGCCCGCAGCACGGAACGCGTCACGCAGCCCGTTCACCTGTTTTGGACTCATATCCGGCCAGAGCTCCTGGAGCCTGGCCACATTCTTGGTGTCGTAAGCCGATTTGTAGCCGTCCAGAACGCCGCGAATCGCATTTATATCCTCAGTATTATCTGCAAGCTTCGGTGTCACCGGAGGAGCGGGAGGAGCCGGCGCGGGCATCTGGGGCGCCTGCTGGACCGGCGCCGCTACCGGCGGGGGAGTCAGCCGGGCCAGCTGCGCCGTCGCTTCCTCCCGGTGCCTGCCGGAAGGATAGCTGCCGAGATAGCCCTTGAGATTGGCGGCATCCCCCTTGCGCGTCGCCTCATGCCACGCCAGGTCGTCGAGAAGCGCCACCGCGCGATCGTGATACTGGCCGCTTGGATTCTGCTCCAGAAATCTCTTCACTTGAACAGGATCGGTTGCGTTCTGGACACGCTTCCCACTCCAGCCGCGAGATCTCCGCCTGCGCAGACGCCAGATGCGGACCTGGAGGCGAGGTGTATCGGGCCGCATATTCCTGATAGCCGCGAAGACTGCCGCTGTTGCTCGCCTTCGCCCAATTGAGCGCTTCCAGCTTGGACTCCGCCTGCGACCGGACGGAGGAATTCGGGTAGTGGCGGAGGAATTCCTCCACCGCCGCCGGGTCCGCCGTGCTGTTGATGCGGTTCCAGGCCGTCTGCTCCTCAGACGTCGCCGGCGCAGGCTGCTTGAAGTCAGCACGGTTGAGCGCGACGGTCGCATGCGGTTTGAAGGAACGAGGGTCTGCAACCAGTTCCTGATTGCCGGCCATGAGCCGCAGACGATGGGAGCCCGGAGTCAGCTCCCACGTGCCGGGTGGTCCACTCGGAGCCAGCCGAACATCGTCGACAAACAACTGATCACCGGGACGCACTCCCTTGAGAGTGAGCTTGGCCATCACCGGCGCCGTGGTGTGGCCGGGAGCAGGAGCAACCGCGGGTTGAGGAGACGTTTCCGGGGCGAGCTCAAACGAAATTGTCTGGTCGTTGGTAAGAGCTACCGATTGGCTGCTGGAGACGTATCCCTTGAGGCCGGCTTTGACACTATAGGTAGCGCCCGGCGAAAGCTTAAAGCTGCAGTTGGGAGTAACGCACGTGCGACCGTCTACCTCTATCTCAGCCCCAGGCGGAGTGCTCGCGACCGTCAACACGGAAACCTGCGGCCGGGTGGTAAACCTGATCAGGAAACCCCCGATCACCAAAACCAGGCACGCTGCGACCACGTAAATCGGGAGCCGGTTGCGAGGGGCCTCCGCTGGATGCGTCCCAGCCTCGACTACACGCTGGCTGGTGCGCTCTTGCGCCGGGGCTTGCCGGTCGCTTGCTTTCTGGGCGGATTTCTGTGCCGTAGACAGCAGTTTCTCCAGCAGTTTTTCCCCTGGCCATTCCTGGCACGCGACCTCCAGCAGCGCGACAGCCTCAACATAGCGATGGTTGCGGAGAAGATCGGATCCTTTGTCAATCGCAGCCTGGATGGCCGCGCTCTGTGCGCTTGCCTGCCGCTTGATCTCCTCTTCTGCCTCGATCTTCTCTCTGCATTGCTGCAACAGTGACTGTAACTGTGCGCTTTCCGGATACTTTGCCGCTGCTTCTTCGATCGCGCGTGCCGCCTTTGCGGCCGGCCGTGTCGCCAGCAGCCTGGTATACGCCTTGACTGCAAGGTCGATGGCCAAAGCCCGCGCCGCCGCCTCGTCGCGCGCCCGTTGTGCACGCTCCAGGCCGTCTTCGGCCCTAACCAACATCCCACGGACTTCGACACTTTCCGGGAAAGTCTTCACCAACTCCTGCAGCTTCTTTACCAGGGAGGAGGCCGAGTCTGTCGTTCCCGGCTGCGAGGTTGAAGATTCTACTGCCTGATCCCGCGACAATCGCTGCAGCTCGATCTGCAACAGGTTCGCACGCGCTCCGCGAACATCCGTGTCTACCTGCTCGCAAAGAGCTACGATGGCTTGATCCGCGGCATGCTTGTCTCTTATCTGCAGTGCACGATTTCTGATAACGTCCAGGTCCGCCGGCATAAGCGCCTGGCTCACCGACTCGCTCAGCGAACTTACTTCCTCGCATACCAGGTCATGTTCAAGGCGGCGCCCATGAATCTGCGCGGACACGCGGGCAATCGTCTCCTGCAGGTCATCGAGTTCGGGGTGGGCTGAGGCACGCTGCTGTGCCTCGGCAAGCAACTGCTCCGCGGGCTCAACGCCTTGAGCCACTCGCGCGCGGTCCGCCAACTGATTGATCTCAGTCAACAGCCGGGAAATGGTCTGGCGCCGAGCTTCGACGCCCGCTTTCACTCGATCGAGGGCCGCCGTAACCTCCAGTTCCCCTGCTCCCGCCGAGGCTACCGAGTGCGCATTATTCATCAGCTGGGATAGCCCGCTGATCGACCGGACCCGGGAAGAGGCCTTCTCCAGTTGTCCCAGTTCATCAATCAGAGCCTGCCGCTGAGCCAGGCGGCGATTCACTTCTGCCTCGATCTGCTCTCTGCACTGCGCCAACAGAGACTGTAACTGTGCGCTTTCCGGATACTTTGCCGCAGCCTCTTCCAGCGCGGGCAGCGCCTCTGCAGCTTCCCGTGTTTCCACCAGCCTGATCGCGTCCTTGACTGCAAGGTCGATGGCAGAAGCCCGGGCCGCCGCCTCTTTGCTCGCACGTTGCGCACGCTCCAGGCTGTCTTCTGCCCTGAGCAGCATTCCAGGCAGTTCCCCACTTTCCGGGAAAGTCTTCATCAACTCCTGCAGCTTCTTTACCAGGGACGCCGATTCGGTTGTCCCCAGCTCAACAGATGGATCCAGCGACAATCGCTGCAGCTCAATCTGCAACAGCTTTGCGCGGCCGCCGCGAACGTCCGTGTCGACCTGTTCGCATAGAGCTACGATGGCTTGATCCGCTGCATGCTTGTCTCTAATCTGCAGCGCGCGGTTTCTGATGGCGTCCAGGCCGGCCGCCGTAGGCGCCTGGCTGACCGAAGCGCTCAACGAACTTAATTCCTCGCAAACCAGGTCATGCTCGATGCGACGCCCATGAACCTGCGCGGACACGCGGCCAATGATTTCCTGCAGGTCATCGAGTTCGGGGTGGGCGGAGGCACGCTGCTGCGCCTCGGCCAGCAATTGCTCTGCCTGCTCAACACTCAGAGCCACCCGCGCGCGATCCAGCAACTGATTGATCTCAGTCAACAGCCGGGAAACGACCTGCCGGCGAGCTTCGACCGCCGCTTTCACCCGATCGAGGGCGGCCATGACGTCCGGTTCCCCTGCTGCCGCCGAGGCTACCGAGTGCGCACTATTCATCAACTGGGACAGCCCGCTGATCGACCGGGCCCGGCTGGAGGCATTCTCCAGTTGCCCCAGCTCCTCAATCAGAGCTTGCCGCTGGGCCACGCGGCGATTCACTTCTGCCTCGATCTGTTCTCTGCACTGCGCCAATAGAGACTGTAACTGTGCGCTTTCCGGATACTTTGCCACGGCCTCTTCCAGCGCGGGCAGCACCTCTGCGGCTTCCCGTGTTTCCACCAGCCGGGTAGATGCCTTGACTTCGAGATCGATGGCAGAAGCCCGGGCCGCCGCCTCTTTGCTCGCACGTTGCGCGCGCTCCAGGCTGCCTTCTGCCTTGAGCAACAGCCCAGGTATTTCCACACTTTCCGGGAAAGTCTTGATCAACTCCTGCAGCTTCTTTACCAGGGCCGCTGATTCGGTAATCCCCAGCTCAACAGATGGATCCAGCGACAATCGCTGTAGCTCGATCTGCAACAGCTTTGCCCGCGCGCCGCGAACGTCCGCGTCTACCTGCTCGCAAAGAGCTGCGACGGCCTGATCCGCTGCATGCTTATCTTTAATCTGCAGCGCGCGATTTCTGATGGCGTCCAGGTCGGCCGGCGTAAGCGCCTGGATGGCCGACGCGCTCAACGAACTTAATTCCTCGCAAACCAGGTCATGCTCGATGCGACGCCCATGAACCTGCGCCGACACGCGGCCAATGGTTTCCTGCAGGTCATCGAGTTCGGGGTGAGCTGAGGCGCGCTGCTGCGCCTCGGCCAGCAATTGCTCCGCCTGCTCAACACCTTGAGCCATCAACGCACGGTCCGCAACCTGATTGATCTCAGCCAGCAGCCGGGAAACGCTTTGGCGGCGAGCTTCGACCGCCACTTTCACCCGATCGAGGGCGGCCATGACGTCCGGTTCCTCCGCTGCCGCCGAGGCTACCGAGTGCGCATTACTCATCAACTGGGAGAGCCCGCTGATCGACCGGGCCCGGCTGGAGGCATTCTCCAGTTGGCCCAGTTCATCCACCAGAGCTTGCCGCTGAGCCAGACGGCGATTCACTTCATACTCGATCTGTTGAATCAGGGCTCCAACCTGCGGCTCCGTCGAAAAGTCTGCCGCGACGCGCGTTGCGCTCTTCAAGAGATCGTTCGACTCTCTCAGCGGAACATGTTTTACCGATTCCGCGACCCTGCTCAGCTCAGCGACGGTTCTTTCGTGTTCCTCTCCTCGCGCGGCCAGAGCCCGCACCACCTCTTCGCAGGCCGAGTGCACATTTCTTTCGTGCGGAAACTCGGCCTTCACCTCTTGCAGGCGAGTCTTCGCGCGCTCTCTGGACCCGGGGTCGAAGGAGTCCTCGACACTCTTGCGAAGGTCTTGCAGTTCGGCGGCCACTTGTTCCTTAGCCAGTTGTCGCGCGCGCACTTGCTCGAATAAGGGATCGAATGACCGGCGGGTCGTTTCCTCCAACTCGAACTCTGACAGCATCTGCCTCAGTTGCAAGGCAATACTTTCCAGGTGGCCGACATCCTCTCGCTCATCAAGCGCCTTTCGCAGTTCGGCCGCCTGGCGTTGCGCTGCCTGGTTCTGAAGCAAAGCGCGCTCAGAAGCCTCCTGCGCTGCCTGAGATTCCCGATCTTCAAACTGCCGCTGCGACTCGGTCTTCGCCAACGCCAACAAGGCTTCCAGGTTTGGCTCGGCAGGTAGTTTTTGCAAGGCGGCTTCAAGATGTTTGATGGCGGAGGCAAACTCGCTGCGATCCAACAGGTCTTTGGCCGCCAGGCTCTGGTCCTGCACAAACCTTCGCCGCTCAGCGATATCTCTCTGCTTTTCCGCGATCGACTTTAATCGCTGCAGAGTCGGCTCGTTGGGAAAACTCCCCAGGCCTACTTCGCAGATGGTGTAGGCGGAGGAGAAATCTTCCGCCCGCAGGGCGCCATGGATCTGGTCCGTCAGATCCAATAAATCCTTACGGCGCTGCTCCTGATCCTGGCCCCGGCTGGCCCATTGCAACAACTCGCGCACATTGGAGTCGCCCGGATCCAACCGCTCGGCCTTGCGCAATGACTCAATCGCATCCCCAAAAAGGCGTTGGGCAATTCCCTGCCGCGCGCTATCCACCAGCCCTTGCACCTGCAGCCTGCGCGATCGCTCCGACAATTCCTTATCGATGATCTGCGACAGGGCGCGTGCTTCGGCGCTATCGCTATCCAGACGCAGCGCGGCGTCGACGGCCTCTCTTGCCTCGTCGAAGTCCCCGGCGTAGAGAGCCGACTCGGCGCGGCGGAGCGAGTCACGGACCGCCTTGCCCAGCGAGATAGCGTGTTGAATTTCTTCCCGCAGCACCACCGAAGCCTGGTCGGCTGGATCCAGTTGCAGCGCCTGATCGGCGCAGGCCAGCGCCTCTTCATACTGCTGCCCGGCAAGCGCCACCTGGGCCTGCGAACGCATCTGCACGATTTGAGCGGAACGTTGTTGTTCCTGGATGGCCTTGCGCACTTCCGCCAGCATGCGGTTTGCCTGGTCGTGGTGGCGGTCGAGGCGAAGAATCTCCTGCAGGTGGAGCTTCACTCTTTCCAGATCGCCGCGCTGCATCGAGGCTTCCGCTCGCTGCATGAAATCGGCGGCCATCCCCTGCTTGATCCTCTTTTGGATCTGCAGCAGGTCAAAGCCAAGTTCCTCAGCCGTTTGATAGCGGTCGTGAGTTTTTTTGGCCAGCGCTTTGCTGACGCATGCCTGCAACTCGGGGGGAACTTCGCCCAGATAGGTCGAGAGAGGCGGTGGATCTTCGCGCAGTATCTTGACGAACACTGCCGCCGGCTCAGTTCCCTTGAAGGGCAGCGCATACGTCAGCAGCTCATAGAGCATCACACCCGCGGAAAAAATATCCGTGCGCGCATCGATGGGGACGGAATTGATCTGCTCCGGCGACAGGTAGGATAAGCTGCCCAGAAGTTGCCCCGCCTGCAGCGTGGAGGTTTCAATGCCTACAACCCTGGCAATGCCGAAGTCGACGATCTTCGCTGTGCCGTCTCGCAGCAGGATGACATTCGCCGGCTTGATGTCGCGATGGATTACCTGCGGCTTGCGATCGTGAGCATGCTGCAACCCATCGCACACCTGCACAAACAGTTCCAGCTTGTCGACGATTGGCATCGGGCGCCGTTCGTTAATCACGCGCGACACCGGCTCGCCATCCAGGCACTCCATCACCAGGTAGGGGTTCCCGTCCTGCTCTCCGCTCTCGTACACGGTGACGATATTCCGATGCTGCAGGCTTGCAGTCGCCCGTAGCTCGCGGTTGAAGAACTGCTCCAGCTGGTGCACCTTGCCGGGACCAGCATCCGCCCGCTTGAGCATCTTGATGGCGACGGTCCGATTCAGCGCAGCATCATGGGCGCGATAGACGATGCCCATCCCGCCCGAGCCGATCACGTCGACCACGGAATACTTCCCGATCTTCTCTATTAGAGGATCAGAACTCTTCAAGCCGCTCTTGGCTACCTCCGCTGGACCCGAGCTGAAATCAGGGCGGGCGTTTAGATCCGCAAGGCAAAAAACGCATGTGTTCCGGCCGCGGTTAAGGTCGAATTGGCGCGGGGAATCGGCCGAAATTTTACAAAAAACAATGGTAACGCAAAGGTTCCATAGTCCTATCCGCTTTTTCCCTTGAGCGAAGCTTGGACGTATCCCCCTGCTCTTTCGCGCTCAATGGGACAACTAAGGCGAGGGCGTCGCGGTAGACACCATCCTCGTCCTGCCGGTGCGTGCGAGGACCGGCATGGGGGTAGTGCACCGCCTGCCGGGATCGTTACACGCGATATATCACAGAACCCTCTGAGCGAAAACCGCTTAGAACGGTAGGGACCCCTTGACCGGAGTCCCGAAGGGACGGCCTCGAACAGAGTCCTCGCACCCCTCCCGCGCGCCCCCGAATCCCCTTTCATACCACTAAACTGGGCGAGACCATGGGGTAGGGCAACGTTTACAATCCATTCATCTTATGGTCCCGCCTCCCCCCAAGCAGCGTCCTTCCCCAGAGCCCGGGAAAGACGCGCAAAACTCTCCTGAATCCGCGCAACCAAGTCAGGAGGATGGGGTTACAGAAGGTATGGGTACCGTAGCCATATCGCAGAACGGGTTCCAGGGCGCCCAACAGGGTGCACAGATCCATACGTCCGGGGTCGACTGGGCGCAGCTTTCTGACGCGGAGATTATGGTACGCGTGCGGGAAGGTGACGATTCGGGCTTTAGCATCCTGATCGAGAAGTACCGGAAGCAAATTGTTCACTTCATGTTCCGGATGTCTCGCAACCAGGCCGTGGCGGAAGAGCTGGCACAGGAAGTGTTTCTCCGCGTGTATCGTTCGCGGCAGACCTACCGTGCCGAGGCAAAGTTCAGCACCTGGCTGTATCGGATTGCGACCAACCTGGGAGTGAACCACGCCCGCGATACGAAATATGAGCGCACCGCCCAGAACGTGTATCTCGACCAGCCAGACCCGGAAACGGGCACCAGTCCTGACGTTGCCGACAGTACCCCCAACGTAGAACAGGATCTGGTACGCGACGAGAGAATGCAGGCGATTCGTAAGCACGTAATGGCGCTGCCCGAACGGCAGCGTAGCGCCGTGCTGATGCACAAGTACCAGGAAATGGATTACAAGGAAATTGGTCAGATCCTGAAACTGAGCGAATCCGCGACCAAGTCCCTGTTATTCCGGGCTTACCAGACTTTGCGTGAGAACCTGAAAGATTTTGCCTAGAAGGATTGAGGAACACATGACTTGCCCTGAGATTAAGAACAATTTGGCCGAAGTAGTTTATGAGTCCCGGCCTCTGCCTGAAGAGATTCGGAAGCACCTTGCGGAGTGTGCCGGATGCACCGCCGAGCTGGCTGAGATGGAAGCTACCTGGAAGCTGCTGGACGAGTGGCAGGCGCCGGAACCCAGCGCCTTCTTTGACGCGAAGCTGTACGCCAAACTGCGTACGGAACAGGCGAAGGCCCCGGCCAGCTTGCTGGAGCGGGCCAGGGCGTGGTGGCTGTATAACACCAATCTGCAGATGCGGCCGGTGGCAGCAGGTGCGTTAGCGATGGTGCTGGCGGTAGGCGGCGGGACCTTTGCCCTGCTGGACCACCAGGCCGCGCCGGCGGTGCAAGCCTCCGCCACGGTGCGCGATTTGCAGTCTTATGATGGAAATGCGCAGCTCTTCCAGCAGTTGAGTTCCCTGGACGGGGACGATGATAACGCGAGCCCCGCTTCCAACTAAGCGTCAGGACGCGGGCAGACAGACGAACATTGAATCCGTGCCGATAGGCACAAAAAACCGGGAAACGAGGCGCCCGAATACGACGGTCGACATAACCGCTTCGGAGGGCACCAACATGGCAATCCGCTACGAGCTCGAGTGCAAACCCCAGTGGGGGAAGCTCGCCCGGAGTGTCTTTGCCTCCCTGCTGCTCATGCTTCCCCTGGCGGCCACTACCTGTTTTGCCCGGCCCGCCCCGCAGGCTCCGCGGCCGCGATTTGAGAACAACCAGTCGCACCTTGGCAGCTGGCTGGCGCGCCATGGAAACCTTACTCCCCAGCAGCAGGAAAGGGCCCTGCAGAGCGAGCCGGGCTTCAACCGCCTGCCTCCCGAGACTCAGCAAAAGCTGATGAACCGGCTGCAGCAGCTCAACCGCATGCCGCCCAACCAGCGCCAGCGCACGATCGACCACATTGAGGCACTGGAGCGCCTGTCCCCGCAAATGCGCCAACAGGTACGCGGCTCATTCCAGGATTTTCATGCCCTCCCCGAGGACCGGCAACGGATGGTGAGGAAGGCCTTTCGCGATTTGCGCGAGTACCCGCCCGAACAGCGGCAGGCGCTGATGAATTCCAGCCAGTTTCAGGCCCAGTTCACGCCTCGGGAGCGCGGCATCCTGGGCAACATTCTCGCCGTGGAACCATATCACCCCGTACCCAGGTCAGGGCTGGATAACGGCCTGCAGTACGGCCACTAAGGAAAGGCCAGTTGAGTCCGGTCTTCAAAACGTAATTATGCAATCACCTGGTAGACCAGCGGCTCCGGGACAGGCCTTTCCCCACTCAAAGTAAAACACCTGTTCAGGGTTGCAACGACCGGCGGCAGGCGCCCCTCGTCTTCCACATACACCGTAAAGAGGGTGTCCCCCGCGGCAACCGGGTCACCCACCTTCTTGTGAGTCTCAACCCCGGCGTGCGCCGACACCGCTTCACCAGGCACGGTTCTGCCCGCGCCCGATCGTTGCACCGCCCAACCCACCTGATCGCAATCGACACTGGCCAAAAAGCCTGCGGATGGAGATTTCACCGCGTGCTGGTGGGCAGGCTGGTGCAGCCATTGCGGGCTCTCGAACCAGCCCAGGTCGCCCCCCTGTGCGGCAATCATGCAGCCGAACTTCTTGAGCGGAAGGCCGCTGGTCAACAGGTCCTCCGCCAACTGGATTCCCTCTTCCGGAGAAGCCACCTTGCCCCCCAGGTACAGCATCCATCCGGCGAGTTCGAGCGAAAGCCGGCGCAGGTCCTCGGTCAGCGGGTGGCGCTGGTTGCGCAGCACTTCGACCGATTCGACGATCTCGACCGCATTGCCCGACATGCGGCCCAGCGGTTGGCTCATGTTGGTGATGAGCGCGGCGGTCCTGGTGCCGGCGCGGTTTCCGGTGGCGACCATCAATTCAGCCAGGTGGATGGCCTCGGATTTCTTCTTGAGGAACGCGCCCGAGCCGGTTTTCACGTCCAGCACCAGGGCGTCCAGGCCGGCGGCGAGCTTTTTGCTCATGATGGAGGCGCAGATCAGAAACGGACTCTCGACGGTGCCGGTGCGGTCGCGCAGGGAGTAGAGCGTGCGGTCCGCCGGCACCAGCCATTCCGTCTGGCTGACGATGGTCAGGCCGCAGGCCTTCAGGACCGCGAGCATCTCCTCTTCCTGCAGATGCGTTCGGTAGCCGGGGATGCTTTCCAGTTTGTCGAGGGTTCCGCCGGTATGTCCCAGGGCGCGGCCGGAAATCATGGGCACGGAGAGGCCGGCGGCAGCCACGATGGGCGCCACCAGGAAGGAGGTTTTGTCGCCGACTCCGCCGGTGGAATGCTTATCCACCTTGACGCCGGGAACGCTGGGGAAGCGGAGCACCCGGCCGGAGTCGCGCATGTGGGTGGTGAGACTATGCAGTTCTTCGGGGCTGAGGCCGCGCCAAACGACGGCCATGAGCCAGGAGGCCAGCTGGTACTCGGGGATGGAATTTGTCGCTGCCCCGGTGACCAGGTAAGCAATTTCGGCATCGGTCAAAGCTTCGCCGTCGCGCTTCTTCCGAATCAGATCGACCACGTGCATGGAGCAGGCTCTCCTGCTGCCATGGTAATAGCACCTGAGGCGGGATCACCTCTGCATCGGAAACCATGGTGGTGGCCGGGTGTGTGCCATTACCACCTGCTGTTACCACAAGCCGGTGGTTTATTACTCAAGACTTGTGGCGAATTTCTGTAGAAGAAGTATTCTCTTTTCAAGCGGCGATTATCCAAGAACGCTTTCATCGATTCTTTCGGGGGAGGGACTCGATGAAAGGGAACAAGGATAGTCGCCGTTAGTGTTTTTGGCGGGCCCCGGGCGAACTTCGATGGTTACGGATGAACCGGGTGAGAAGCTATTCAAGAGCGCAGATCCGTCCGCAGTCCGCCTTCCGCACTGCACGAGCTGGACGGCCCGCGAACAAATTTTGAAGGCTGGCGGCTAAGTCCTTTGTTTCATGAAGGTGCTCAAAATTTTTAATTAATTATTTTGAGCATCTTGCTCCGTTGGCCACCTTTTCGCCTTTTTTCGCATTCCGCCGATTTGCTTTGGAGCGCGTGGGGCGGTTTCGCGCTGATGGTATAGATGCCATTCAGGGTGGTTTGCACTCGTCTGCGGGGAGATTATTTTGGGCTTGGCATGAGCCGTGACGAGAGGGTTTCTCCCGGTGGCTTGAGGATTGAACATGACCACCCGCGGATTTAAATTGAGCCTCACAGGGGCAAGCCGGTAACCCGATTACGCTGAGGCTACAGACGCAAGGCGTCCTCGATCGATCACGGACGAGCGCTTCAGCTCCCAGAGGTAAGCGGTCCGGATAATTTCTGCAAGATCGTGTTGCGCCTCCCACTGAAATAGCTTTCGGGCTTTGGCTGGATCCGCGTACAGAACTGGGGGATCCCCGGGGCGAGGGTCCACGATCGTGTGCGGAACAAGACACCCCGTGATTGCTTCAACTTCCGCCAGGAGTTGCTTGAGCGAAGTGCCCTTTCCGGTTCCGAGATTCAGAGCCACTGGTTCGCCCCCATCCATCAGGTAATTGGCGGCGTGTGCATGGGCACGTGCGAGGTCCGATACATGGATGTAATCGCGCACGCAGGTCCCATCCGGAGTCGGCAAAGAGCCTCCGAATATCTTCAACGGAGGCGCCGTTCGTAATGCGGCTCGGATCGCCAGCGGGATGATATGGGTTTCGGGGTCATGACACTCACCGATGGTTCCATCCAATGCAGCGCCTGCCGCATTGAAGTAACGGAACGCCACATAGCGCAAATCGTGAGAGTGAGCGTACGCCGCGAGCACACGTTCAAAGAAGAGTTTTGTCGCTCCGTACGGGTTGATGGGCTCTTTGGCGCTCTCTTCCACAACCGGTACATGGGAAGGGGTTCCGTACACGGCACAGCTCGAGGAGAAGACGATCTTCTTTACCGAGCGCTCAAGCAGGCAATCCAATAGCTTGAGAGCTGCCTCGACATTGTTGCCAAAATACTTCCTTGGGTTCGCGACCGACTCCCCGACGTACGAGGAGGCGGCAAAGTGCATGACAACGTCCACCCCATCGAGACAGCGTTTGAGCTTCTCTTTGTCCGCTATATCTCCGACGACTAGCTGGAAGCCTTCAGAGAGTGCCATGTGGCCGGTGCTTAGATTGTCATAGATGATGACTTCGTGTCCTTGTCGCGCCAGCTCGCGGACCGCGTGGGAACCCACATACCCGCTACCGCCTGTGACTAGAATACGCATCATTTTGCACCTCGCGCCGTGTCACCATTGGATAAGACTAACGTACGGACCTATCGAAGTGCGGCCTTCGACCCTTCGGGTTGCGCGCGTCCCCGATCCCCGGTAAAGGGCGCCGTCCACAACCCGAGAGGCCAGCATTCACAGAACCGCCGCGGGGCGTCGCTCCACGAAACCCCGCGCGGCGGTGTGAGACGCATACATATGGCCCCTCGCCTCGATAACTCACGTGAGCCGCAGACTCTCTCTCGGGATGCCGTTTCTGGATTTTGGCTGGAATGCCATGAAATACCACTTGAGATAATGCGGCAGCCACTTCCAGAGCTTGAAGCGGGACGTCCCCGCGGTCCGGGTCCCGCCACGTAGAAGGCGTTTTCAGAGATCGTATAGCCCGCGAGGAAGGCCTTCACAGTGATTTCGAGGCTCAATTCAAATCCACCAGTACTTTCAATTGGGATGGCGTCCAGCATGGCGCGATCATATGTTTTGAAAGCATTGGTTGCGTCATGGGTCGGTAGGCCGCGGAACCAGCACAAAGTAAGGCCAGACAAACGTGAAACCACGTTGTTTGAATCACGGGCGCCGATGAGCCGGCCGCCCTTCATATAGCGGCTGCCGACAACAATATGGCTGCCGGCTCGATAGAGCCGAGCATCCTGCGAACCTGGCGCAGGTCGTCAGAGAGGTCCGCCATCAGCACCAGCACGGGTCCAGCCAATGCCGCATGGAACCCGGTTCGGATTGCACCCACAACCCCGCGGCCATAAAGATTCTTACCAGCTGCAAGCGGGTATCGCCCGCGGTGATGATTTGGCGAGCCACCGGTAGTGTGGCATCGCCATCAAAGTCGTACGCCAAAAGAGCGGTGAAGGGGAAGTCGAGGTGCTCCGTCATCTGTGACGACAGCGCAGGGAAATTTGCCCCCTCATTTGTAAACCGGAATCACGATAGTAAGAAGTCCGTCCATAAAACCTCCTATCGAAACTGGTAAGAGAATGGGTTCGCTTACATCTGACCAACCTCTACTTGCTCGGCAATCCAGGGGATGACCTCGTCCAAGATATCGGAGAGGGGGGTCGTTGCCGCTCAACCCGAGCATTCCCCGCGCCTTCCCAACCGCCGGTGCTCTCTCCTGAACGTCGTACTCATAAGCGGGGTCGCTTACGTGGCGGAACGGCTTGCCCGAGCCGTGAAGTTGTTCTCCAGATCAGCTCTGCGGCAGTTCCAGCACGGTCGTGCGTACCGAAGTGGAAAGATTGAAATCCTGATTCAGCGCAGCCGGGTGTTCCACGCATACGCGGATTCCACGTGCCAAGTCGCCACCGTACGTGTAATGCCTCACCTGCTTTCCGTCGCCCAGGATGTGCAACGGATCCTGCCCCTTGACCAGCTTTTGCACTAGGTCAGGAACCACGTGAGACATGGCTAGACGTACGTTGCCACTCATGATGTGGCGATCAGACAAAGCACGCTTTTCCCGATGCCAACGCAATTGAACGGTCGCACGATGGTGTACGGAAGCTTGTATTGTTCGAAGGCGCCTTGCACGAAAGTATTCGACGGCGAGTTTTTGGAAACCATATGTTGAACGAGGCGGTGGGCTGCGCCGTTCCGCTCCTTCCGGAGTGGGGTATTCCGCAGTACTCTCAAAAACCATGCTCGAGGAGAGCACGACGATCTTTTTCAGCTTGCGCTCTTTATACGGCCAGATGGCGGCGTCGAATGAAGAGGCGAGATGGCTGGTTACGCCAGCAGGTCGTACGCGAATTCGTGAAAGTATGAGATGCCTCCGATCATCGCTGCTGCCGCAATGAAGTGGTCGCAATCGGAGAGCAGCTCCTTCATCAATACGACGTCTTTTGCATTGCCCTCAACCAGCTTGTAGCGCGGGTCGGAATCGTAGGACTTTTGCAGTCGACCGTACTTGCTTGAAGTTATCAAGACCAACAACTTCGTATCCGTTGTCCAGTAGTTCCTGGATCAGATATCCACAGATAAAGCCGGAAGCGCCTGTAACCAATATCTTCACGATGCGATAAGTCCTCCTGTTGCGGATTGTTGACGGCTTGGCCAGAAACCCCAGACATCCACAGCGATCTTATCGCTTGGAAGAGGAAGGTCGCGGTAGGCGGCATGCGGGGCGCCCAAAATGATGACATCCGCCCGCCGCAACGCTTCTCCGAGCGGGACCAGTTTCGGGTCAACGACGTAAGGGTCGGTGCAGAGTACCTCTTTGGCTTCGACCATCAACAGCTTTCTCAGCTTGTACAGAAAGACTCTCACGCTTGTCATCGGATTCCCCTTTAAAGGCCATGCCCAGCACCGCCACCACTTTTCGCGAAGACCCTGGTGCCGTCGCAGCTGATTCACAATAAAATTAGGCAGGCCCTCGTTACACCGGCATCGCCGCAATGTCCGAGAAAAAAAATTGTTGCCTGAAAAAGCCGACAATTGCAGAGTGTTTTGATACGGCACGGTCCTGCCGCAAAGCCGGCTTGGCGAAGCTCTTCATGCGCGGGTATCGATGAGTAACGGCGCCGTAAATGCGTTGGAAATCAAGACCATAGCTCTCCGCAAGTACGTAGAACTGATTGGAAATGGCGAAATTCATATAGCGCCAGCTGTTAGTAAACAGCTTCGCTAGTTCGGCCTCCAGCGGAAACAGTTCAATCAGCTGTCATTGATGATGGCAAATAGTGTCGCGACGGGGGTTCGAGAATCAGAGTGGATCCCTCGAGGTATCTGGGTCAACGTCACTCATCTCTTCGTAGCTTTACCCTCCGCGATTCTTTCGGGACAGAAAGACAAGAGGATTTTGGGCCCTGAGGCGAGCCGTCGAGACCAACTGGTAACGCCTGGAGTATACGATGCCTGGACAATAAGGGCTCTCCGGCATCTAGGGCGATACCGGTGATGCTCGATGGATCGGTAACATTCGGATCTTGGTGCGCATCGACGGAGGTTTCAACCCGGATGGCAGCGTCCAAATGTGCTGACTGGAAGCTCTGTGGGAGCGACAACGCGCCAACAACGCGCAGTACGTTTCTTCTTTCGTTCGTTTCCAGAAAGGGCATTTCGCCCTTGTTTACGGAAGATCGCCGCCAGAGTTCATAGCCATAATCGCCGGGCTGCGCCGCCTGGATTACTTGGTAGTGAGTTGTGATGAACTCGCACAACGGCTTCCGGACGCTGTCACGATGTCTTAGCGGCGGGACATAAGGAGATATGAACCCGATTTGAACCGCCCGTCGATCCGCTGCCGGGTCTACTGTGCACTCTGCTGTGAAGTCTGCCGGCAGTAGTAGATCGCGTTCTGGGTGAGCGCGTAATTCATCTATCTTCGTCGCCACCGTCACAGCTGTAAAGGCATTTAACAGACCAAAGAAGTACCCTCTGTCTAGTGCCGCTGTGTGAAATTCACCGAATTGATTCGGTTTGTAGCCGAAGGGCGCTTCCAACACCTTGCTTGCGCCTGGATAAGCTGACCGAAGGTCTACTTGCGATGGAACGTTGCTCGATGCTTTCAGTAGGTCAGTCTTAAGGCGCGCTTCCGATCGAGTCATTTTCCGCGCGAAGTATTGTTCAGCAGCTCCATCCAGCTTCGCCGTCAGGAGGCTTTTCGGTTCAAACTCGGACAGGCGTACTATAGCTACCTTGGCGATCAAAGCTGCCTGGTACCACCAAAGTGCCGTCAGGGCGGAGCGACAACGAAGAGGGCGACAAAGGCGATCCTGTAGCCTCGCCAAAGCTTTGGCATTGCGCTTACGACCAGAGTCCCGATCACAAGGAAGCCGATACCCTCAAAGCCAACATGCCAAACATCGCATCTCCCAAGCGCCGCAAAAAGCGTTCCGATAGAAACCGCCAGTACCATGAATATCCCACCTCCTTGCGCTCCGGCCCTTAGCCGCTTTGCCGCGTACAGCGCGACCAACCCGCAGCAAAAGAAGAATAGGAGGATATGTCCCCCCGGGAACGATAGGATAGTTGTAGGCACCCCCTGCAAACGCCTTTAGCGTTTTAAAGAGCTCAAACCTGCCTGCCTCCCAGAGAATGCCGGCCTCCACGAGCACGAACAAGGCGTATCCGGTCCAATATCTCCATCCTACAGGGTAGGCCTCTTCGGAATCCAAATACGGTGAAATATCCGACAACACCGGCGACAAATGCCAGGGCGACCTCGGGTGAGACCAGCAAGAGGATCATTGTAGAGCCCACAGCTGTGAGCATCGCCGTCGCGCCATTTCTTTCTTGCCCTCGCGCATCCATACGCTGCACGAGGAGTCCTAGGTAAGCAGCCGGGAGAAAGCGAAAAAGCGTGTAATTGATGCCGGCGCCCAGGACGGCGGGAAGCGCGGAAAGGCAAAGAAGAGAAAACGCTTCGGATTTTCGTGCACCCGGACACTCCAGCAAGTCTATGACTCGCGCCAGCAGCCAAACGCCGACGAGCAGCGTGAGCAGCCAAAAGACGTAATAGCTATCTTCGGCCGACAGATGCAGTAGCATGAGAGCGCGCGGCCCGTAAAGGAAGATAGCGCCGTAGGGATATTCGAAATCTTTGTAGGGTGTCCCCCCCATCGACGAGCATATTTAGTCGGTCGATCAGGAAGCCAGACTCTCCGAAGCCCCCGGAGCCCACGCACTAAGAGATACACGAATACCCAGCTGGCGCCGAACACTCCTAACCACAGCCGTACTTTCTCCCGTGATACAGGCTCATTGAAGGAAGTGTCACGCGATCGAAAGTCGATGAAGCGGCAGAAATATCCGCCGACCGAAAGAAAAAAAATGAGCAGCAAAACTCCTGCCCGGTTACTGTAGCCAACAAAGTAAGAATCCGAAATTGAAGGAGCAACTGGATTCAGTTGGGTGAGATAGAAGATGCCGGTCAGAGCGAAGAGGACAAATCCGCTCCACCCGCGGGTGATGCCGGCCGGTTTCTAGTTTGGCGTGTGCAGCGATCGCTTTGCGGCTCATTAACGGAGAGGCTATCCCATTGGCGCAATAGACAGATTGAGGCGTGGCGGATCCGCGTACACGTCGACAGATGACTTCCCGAAGCTCGTCACATCCTCACAAACTTACTCGAACATGGTTGACCCAGCGAACGAGTGTCATGACGCGATTGGTGTCGCTGCTTGAGCGTGAACAGGTGACCAGCACTTTTTCGCTTCAAGCCCAAATCCCCCCTCGTCAATACCCGGAATAACTGCTTCTGTCACGCTCTCACGGATTCGAACGCCGTTGCATTGGTACCGTTTGCTGGTCACACCGTAGCGACGCTCAACTGGATTGACTCAAGGCATAAAGCCCGGCTTAAGCGCGGATTCTGCGAGGAATCCCCGGCAACTACAACAAAAAACTGGCGAAGACAGTTTCGACGCGCCGAACTACAGGTTTTAAACTCTCTACCCAGAGCTCCCAAAAAGCTCGGAACCGATTCCTTCCACCCGTGCGAATCTTCGCGCGCCAAGCTTCCGTTAAAGCCGGAAAACGATCGCTGTTGCCGCCGGCCAGCATCTCTCGCAGTGACCTCGCCAAGAAACATGCTATTGAGATTCTTACCAGGGCGTGGCAGCAACTCGTCATCGCCCGCAATCTTATAACCGGTGTTGTAGATTACCGTATTTGTCGAATAGGTCGAACCTGTGCAGGCTGCCGACATGTGCCGTGGTCATCTTGCGTCGGAATGCGGGCCAACTCCAAGGTCGTCCATGATCTTGTCTGGCCAGGCCAGGGCGGATCAAACGAACGAGAGAGCAAACGTACTGCGCGTCTGTTCCCCCGCAGACAGTGAGATATTTCGACACCGCACCCGGGAGTAAAACATCGTCGGCACCAAGAAATGCGATCCATTCACCGGTCGCCACTAGATAGGCCTTTATTCCAGGCATCGTAATACTCCGCCGTCCGGCTCGCTCACCCAGTAGGCTAGCCGAGACGAGCGACGTCGGAGAAGCTCCGACGGATCCGTCTGTCGATCCGCCGTCGATCATTATATGCTCAACGTCAGGGTACGACTGATTCCGCACGCTGAGGAGGCACTGCCTCCAGAGTACGTGCAGCGTTATAAACAGCAGTAATAATGCTTACGCGACCCGGGGTCACGATTCACTCCTTCGTCCATTTAAACCTGCGGTATCCCTACCGAATGATAGCGTAGGCAAGCCAGTCAATCAGCACAATTCCGACGATGATTTCCCACTACGCGCCGGGCTTGTGCGATTTAGCAGGTCAACGATACCGCGGTAGCAGAACGTGGAACTTTCCCCTTGTTGAAATGCGACCGTCCCCCAAAGCGTCAGTAGCGTAGCTGCGGATGATAAGTAGCATAGCGGCATGGAGAACGGGCGAGAGAGGCCTTGCCAAAGACAAAACAATACGATTGGGATGAATGCCAAGAGGGGCTTAAACAGCCCGTTGGAGATTATCGACCCCGGCGTCATCAGGTCGGTGACGCTTACGCGTGAGGTGACAATCAGAATCCATACAACGCCGACCACGGCCCCAACAAGGGTCCCATATGCGACGCCGATTGGCCCCATAAAGACTGCACCAAGAATGCTGACGGGCAGGTTTATCGCAGCCTCCATTACCGTACCGCTTATGAGCGCCTTGTGCCTGCCGGTCGCTATTACGCCGGAGGCAAAAGGACTGGCGACAAGTCTAATCGCATTTGCGGCGAGCAGTACTTGCTAGAATCGGGAACGTCTTCGGCATGTAAGCTGGTCCCACCCACAAGGTTAGCAATGCCTTGCCTAGCAGGTAGTTAGCCACGATGACCGCCATATTGATAAGGCTCGTGAATAATGTCAGTCTCTCCAGGCTCGTTCGGATGCCGGCCTGATCGCCCCGTTGTTCCATCACCGCGATAGGAGCATAGAACGCCGCGCAGACGGTGGCATTTAGGCCATATAAGAATGTTGTCAACGTGGTCGCGACGGAGTATGGACCAACCGCAATAAAATTGAAGTGCCCAACAATCGTCAAGTCTACATTGCTAATGAGTATCATGCAGAACGATAGCACCGTTAAAACTAAAGAGTGGTGCACAAGCATCTTCGCAAGGTTTCCAGTCATAGAACTGGGCAGTCAATCTCAGCGAAGGAAGTAGGCGCTTGACCCACAAAAGTTGCGCCAGGCCCCCGATGAGGTTCCAGCTGGTGAAGCACAACGCGAGGATCATGAGAGAGCCGTTGTAACGGGCGCAGACAATGACAGTGAGAGCTCCCAGTAGTCGGCTAGCCCCAATCGCCAATGCGGGAATTTCATTTTTGTGTAATCCCAACAAGTAGACCAGTGCATGCGGATAGAGGAAGGGACAGTGCCGTCCCAATCACGAGAATCGCAACCCCCTTCTGAATCTCATGAAGGATCACAATGGAAGAAGAATGAAACAGCAGCGGCAATAAAGGAAGAAATAACAGCACACGCGGCAAGTGGGATAGGCTGGCTACCGCGAGGAGCGTCATCGACGTACTCGCTAGCTTGCTTAGGGTTTCATCCTCTCCGCGCTCTGCGGCTTGCGCCACAAAGCGCCCAAGTATGGTCTGTAGACCGAAGTCGAAGTAGGCTGCGATCGCGCTCATTTGCAGCATCAACGACCAGGCCGCAAATCGTTCACCTCCAAGGGAACGCGTCAGAAAATGCGGCAGCGCTAACGCTACGACAGCGGTTGCGCCTCCTCGGCATACGTTGGCCAAGGCATTTTTGCTCGTTCTCCATCGCTGTTCTTTCGCCAATGAACCCCTTCTAAAGAGTTATGTTCCTCGACTTGTCATAGCGCGATCACAGATCTCGGCTACTGCGTTCATCACACCGGTGAAGGTTGCGCTCTGACTAAGCTTCGGGCTTCCAGTGCGCCCTTCAGCCAGAGCGTAACGGGTTTCTCTATCAGTTTGTGTATGAAACAACCGGCGAGGAGGGCAAAACAAATGCTGATTGCGATAGATAGCAACGGATACGGCATATGTAGTTTTGAGAGGACGGTCGGCGCAGCCGGGGCAACCATCGGATGAAAAAGATATATCACGTAGGACGCATCCGCCAAGTATATGAGCCATCCGGGAATCCGTGCAAACCACGCTTCAAGCCCTACCACGCCCGCAATAATCATTGCCGGCGGCAAGACCAGTGAGGGACGTGTGCCAGATCGTAACCGGAAAGACGAGAAGTAAAAGCAGGCCGGCGAATACTGACAGAATCGCTGCACCACGCGGGAGATATTTGTCTCGAAGGCATGCTTTCGCTATGAGCATTCCGAGAAAAAAATCGAGCACAATCGGGTTTAAGTAAAACGAGACTGCAGGCCAGTTATCTCTGCCTGAATAATGCACCGGAAGCCAACAAGAACAAAACAGTGCCCACAAACTTAAACACGCTTACTCGCAAAAACAATGCCACCGCGAAAAGCAGGTAGAACAACATTTCAAAGTTAAGTGTCCATCCCACGCCCAGAAGCGGAAACAAGTTGCCGTCGCTATTCCGCGTCGGTAAGAATAGATAGGACATACTGGTGTCTAAAAGGCTAAATCGCGCATGAAGCACAAACTCGCCGGCTAACACCATCACTACAAGCTTGACAGTGGTCGCCAGCCAATACATCGGCACGATCCGGATGATCCTCCGCTGACTGAATACCAACCAGCCTCTACGATCCCCAATCAACTTCACCGAAGAGTACACCATGACGAAGCCGCTGATGACGAAAAACAGATCCACGCCGGCTGCGCCGGTTTCCCAGTACTTAAATGAGTGGTCGAGGCGTTCCGACACATAGAAACCAGAATGCGTGATCAGAACGAGGACTGCAGCCATAACCCGAAGGACTTGCAACCCCAAATATGTAGGACGACGCGCCATAAGTTCCTACTTTCCTGATCGGATTACTGGATTTGGACGCTTACCGATGATAACATTTGATAGATACAATCTTGTGTCTGCCAATCCCAATGTCACATACGCTGAACAATCTGCCTGACCTCCGTGGCTCCGAGAAGGACAGCACCCGTGGGAACCCTTTGCGAGTTTTATTTTCATCCAGAACCACGCTGTTCTCGACTCCGGGCGGAGACACCATCATGCTTCTCAAAACCGCTGAATCGCTCCGCTTGCTGGGCTGCGAAGTCACGATCTCTATCGATCTCAATCACCCGTTGGATGGCTACGATATCGTGCACCTCTTTAATCTCACTCGCCCTCAAGAGACTTATCATCTGGCGCGGCGGGCGACCAGGCGTGGTATTCCCGTAATCTTGTCTCCCGTCTACGTCGACTACACGGAAGCGTGATCGTGCTGCTCGAGGACCGCTACAAAGGTTATTATTTCGGTCGATCTCCCGGTCCAACGCGGAGTATCTAAAAATGGCGGCACGGAGTTTGACAAATGGTGAGTTAAATCGCGGAACCGCGGCTATTCTCGCCAGGGGGTTCCGAGGGGCCCAACGCGACCTGATTCAAATGAGCTTCTGTCTTATTGCCTAATTCTGAATCTGAGATGGCCCGCATTCGCCACGACTTTCCGGAGACCGTCGAAGCACGGTCCGTGGTGGTGCCAAATGCCGTAGACCCAACATTGTTCAACCCGGACATCTCTGCCGCGGCTCCGGAATTCAACGACTGCATTTTGAGCGTCGGAAGAATAGAACGGAGAAAATGTCAGTTGCAGCTTGTGCGCGCCCTCAAAGGTACCGGTCTAAAGCTGGTTCTGGTGGGAAAGCCAGGGCCCAACCAAATAGCGTATTTTGAACAGATTAAACGCGAAATGGACGACACTGTAACCATAGTAGACCATGTCGACCAGTCTGGCCTCAGCCAATACTATGCGGCATGCAAAGTGCATGCTCTGGTGAGTTGGATGGAGACTACAGGATTGTCGTCCCTGGAGGCCGCCGCGATGGGCGCCAATATTGTTATTACAGACAAAGGCGACACGCGTGATTATTTTGGAGACCTCGCATACTATTGCTCTCCAGATTCGGTGCCCTCGATCCGCGAAGCACTACTGCGGGCCCACAGCGCGCCACGCTCCAATTTACTGCGAGAGAAAGTTCTGAACAACTACACCTGGACTCATACTGCGCAGGCCACGTTTGCTGTCTATCGCGACGTCCTGGGTTCGTTGCGGAGTAACCTATAACGATCGCACAATGAAACGCTTGCACAGGTTGCTCCGAGCAAAAATAGGCTTGGAGCTAGTTCTCCCTTGTTAAGGATGCCGGTAATGGCTTCCTGAGTCAGTGCAAAAACAAAAACAGTCCAGAGCAGGAGGAGGCCATTTAGTTTTGCGTACTTTCCGGGCTGTCGGAACTCTCGAAGCGCCATGAAAGCGATTTGGATGCAGAACAGTATAAATAGGCTCAGGCCCAACAGCCCCGTCTTTACCAATAGCTCCATATAACCGTTATGCAGTAGCGGAACGAACTCAAAAGATTCTGCAGTTGCACCAAGCAACTTCATGGCAAAACCGAGGTCGACCATCGTGCCGAACCCTCCCCCGACCAACTTCTCCGTATCGCCAAATTCGGCATAGGTCTTCGCCGCCCTGGCAGCTTCAAAGCCACGCCAATTTCGATTGATGTCTTCATATGTCTCGTAGCTGTGAACATTGACCTCTGACGATGTGTTTGCTGTCTTTTGGACAAATGATTCTAGAAGTACGCCCACCTTGTCACTATGGAACATGCTGGACGCGAGTGCCAATAAGACTGCGGCGCCCAGGAGAACCGCCGTGTAATTCCTGACTCTTCTTGGCGTAAACCTTGGATTGACGAGTGCAGACGAGCGCCTGCGGCCAGGCATACCATGTGGGTTCTGGAAAATGTGGATAGCACCGCCATAGTCGACAGGATATAGGTGGTTACCCTTACCATCGTTAGGCGTGTTACCCCTATCGTGGGCAACCCGACATGTCTCATGAGCAGCGAGCACGACTGTCGGTAAAACAAGAACAAATGTGCCGAGGCCTGCGATCTGCGCGATAGTCTTCGACTGTGGTAGTTGCGAGTAATTGTTGCCGGTTTAAAACAACCCCAACGATGGTGACGAGACACGAATATACGCCTATGACGACAAGAGGCTGGACTAGCCGTTGCCAACTTCCGAGCCTTTCGAATACCAAATAACCGAAGGATATATATACAACCGGGCCGCTAAAGTACCACAGGTCTTTACCTACGTCATACAGCGAATTGCTGTATATCCCATGCAGTCCTAAGCAGAATAACAGGGCCGGAGCCACTAAGATCCGCACCAGGCTGGTCGGCAAGGAGAGAACGGTGGACCGGGTCCAAAGTAGGACGATTGATGCAATGAGCGCGACAATCCAACCCTCGACTTCAAGACTGTACGAACTCACCAGTAGAAAGAGCGCCGGTAATAATCGAAATCGTCATATTGTCGCGGCTGGGGCTGGCATGGTCTAAGGTCGGTAGAGCGCCGCGGAGGCTAACGCGACAGCTATACTCGCTGCCCCCCCCTTCACTGCAGCCTTCGAGGTGCTGGTGGGAACGTAGACAATATCGTTAGACCTCAGGGTGATGTCGTTAAGGGGTTTCGATACGTTCTTATTGATTGCGAAGGGTATCTCGGTCTGACGCCCGTCGTCGTTACGGATAATAACGGTCTTGTTTAGCTTGGCCTCGTATCCGGTTCCTCCTGCCATCGCGATAGCCTGTCGAAGGGTCGTTGAACTGGAACTCTTTAAACGGTATACCCCGCTGTTCTTGACCGCTCCGACGACATAAACAACGCCGGCCACTCCTACGATCACAGTATCGCCCTTAAAGAGCGGTATGTTGGCCGCAAGCGCAGTTTTTGGATCATCCCCCAGGTTGATGACATACGTTTGCCCTGTTGCAGGACGCAACAGGGTTATATTGCGACTGGCAGTATCCTTCAAACCGCCGGCCAGTGAAATTCCACCGATCAGAGTCTTGGCCCCGTAAGCCGGAAATACGCCGGGCTTAAAGACCTCGCCGCTGATCGTAATCGTCTGGGAAGGCTGATCCACCAGGGTGACATGAACATGTGGGTTTTTCACCATGCCACGGTCTTCAAGACGATCTGCGATGAGCTTTTCTGCTTCGGTAGCAGTCAAACCAGCAACCTTCACCGAATCTACGAGCGGAATGGCGATCTGACCCTCACCATCTACGCGGGGCGTGTAGTTATATTTTTCGATCTCGAACACTTCGACCCGAATCGAATCCCCATTTGCAATCATCAACTGCGGCGGGCGAACCGCAAGCAGTTCCCTAACGGTGTTTGGATCTGCTGCGTTCGTCGTACTGACGGGTTCAACCTTCGCTAGCTTCCCCCGAAGATTGGGCATAAACGACCGGAGCAAAGAGGAGTAGAAGAATCGCAACCTTCGTTTGCATCCGAGACCGCAAACCAATGAAACGCCGAGGTATTAGCCTGCCTCCGGCTTGCTCATCGTGCCAGCCTGAATGGAACTGCACCTTTAAGCACAGTGTTCGACCTCTTGATCTAAGATATAGTCGTCCGATAACCATCCGAGAGAAATGCCACGCCACGTAGCGAAGCACCGAGACCCATCAGAGATCTTTTGACTTCTGCCATCATCGGTTGTGTCGCGACCCCCTCTCGAACCACAACGACCACTGCGCTCGCGAAAGACGTGAGCAGTCCAACGTCTGCAAGTCCAAGCGCGGGCGGTGCGTCGACCACAATAAAGTCGTAGGCGAATGCATGCAGTGCAAAAAGTCCTTGCAGATCCGCTGCAGCAAGCAGTTGCCCTGGGTTTCCCAGCAGAGGGCCGGCTAAAAGAAGGAGCAGATTCGGTCGATCGGGTACAGTCTGAACCAGTTCGTCCAGGGTGCCTCCGCCTGTCACCAGGTCGCTGAACCCACGGTCGTTCGGCAATCCAAATCGCAAGTGTTGACTAGGGTGCCTCAAATTGGCGTCGACCAAGAGCACACATCGGCCGCTCTCTGCAAGAACACAAGCTAGATTCGCGGATACTGTTGAAACTCCCTCACCCCGGGTTGCGCTGGTGAACAAGACAATCTTAGAGGATGCAGTTGCTTCGTCCATCAGAAGACGGGTGTGCAACATGCGAATGGACTCGGTAAATGTCGAGGTAGCGGTCTCTGTTCTGGCGGCTAATGATCTTTTGAAAACTCCCGGGAAGGCGCTCCGCGCAGTCGTTGGTAACTCGGGGATCACCGCGAGCGCGGGAACGCGCATGTACCGCTCCAATGCCCCGACACTATGAAACGAACTGTCGAAGCTCTCCAGAAACATGGCCGCAATAAACGCTAAGACCGCCCCCAAAACAAGCGTGATCATCACTAAAGGAAGGGGGCCAAATCCAGTCGGAGTAATTGGCAGGGTTGGCAGGTCAACCAGTTCGACATTCCCGGACTCTATCCCCGAGAGCACCCCGGCTTCCCTCAATCGTTGCACCAGGCCCTCATAGAGCGCGCGGCTTGCCTGAAAGTCGTGCAGAAGCACCTGGTACTCGACCATGTCGTTGCGCTTTCGAAAGACCTGGTCTTTCTGGTGGCCGAGAGCCTTCGAGGTCATTGTTTGATTTCGCCGCGCAGCGTCGAAAGACATCTTTGCCTGTTCTACGATCCTGGATTGTTCCTTGTTTACTTCGCGCGTAGCCTCTGCCAACTGCGCCTTAAGTTGCTTGGCTTCCGGATAGTTGGGGCCGAACTGCTCACTCACACTCGCATATCGTGATCCGATCTGGGCCTGAGAACTGCGCAAGGTCTGAAGAAGCGAAGAGCCTGGTTGACTATTTGGCGCCAACATCGCAGGCCCGCCCTCCACCAGGCTGGGATCCTCCTCTCGCAAGATCCGGTAACGCGCCTCGGATACGATCCGCTCGATGTTTGCCTCCTGGTTAGCCTTCGCTAGATCTTCCAGCTGGGCCGTCTCCAGGTTGTGCGAATCGTCAAAACCCGACACGCCGAGCTTCTTCTGCAGGTCTACCAGCTTCTGCTGATCCTGGAGCACTTGCTTTTTGAGATCATCGAGCTGGGCAGTCAGGAACTCGGAGGCATGTTTGGTGGAGCTGAGACGGGTCTCAAATATCCGGTGGATGTATTGATTCATCAGGGTGCTGACGATGCTCGCGGCCAGAAGCGGGGAGCGAGCCGTAGCCTCTACCGTGATGACCTGAGTTTTCGGGTTACGCCGGACCTTCACCATTTTACTGAGTGCCGATACAAGCTTGGCCTGAACCGCGGGGTCTGAGGCAGACGCATTTCCGTTAGCTGATTTGCCGGCAATCGACGGTTCTGTGGACAGGTGTAGCTCGTTGGCGACAGCGAGCAACAGAGTTTTGCTCTGCAGGATCAGCACCTCGGACTCGATCCGATCATCGCTGTCCGGATCAGGCGGCGCCTCGTTCGCCTGTGATTTGTACACATTGGCGGCGCCTGGCCGAATTTGCAGCATTCCGGAAGCGAGATAGGTCTTGGGCCTTAGGGCAAGAATCAGTCCCGCACACGAGCGACAATGCCATGATCCAAAGCACCATCTTTCTTCGCCTGCGGAGTATGTCCAGCACATAGCTGATGCTGATCTCGCGCTCCGGTAGCTTATCGAGATACCCCTCTCCGGCCTCGATAAACGACGCACTTGGAGCCTGAGGCAGGTACGTTATTTCCGCCCTTGTATCCTCGGTCTTCATAAACGACGCACTTGTACGTTTAGGCAAGTACGGGGTTCCCGCCCTTCCAGAATTGATCTACGAGGCCCTTGGTTGATCGAATGTTAGAGCGGCTGGAAGCGCCGAATACGATTGATTCGACGTTTGGCTGAGCACACACCCAGGATATTGCTTCACTTGGAGGGATGGCGCCTGACGCAAAGACCGACATCGCAATGGCACGGAATCTCCGCTCTCGCAAAGCCTCCTCATACGCTCCAAGGCCCCCGCACATACGGAAGCCAAGTTTATTTATATTCGAGCAAACAATCGGATTGTCAATCTCCAGATCATCCAGTACGTCCAGGAGCAAAGGAAGGTTCATCGTGATGAAACCGGGCTCAGCATTATATTTTGTCCGAACATGATCGCTGAACACGGCGAAGGGCTCCGTCATCCCCAAGCCTAGCAGGAGATCGACCACGACATTTTGCAGGAAAACCACAGGAGTTCGGAGACCTTTGAACATTTGCATCTCCGCAGTCGATCAAGAGCCGGGTTATCCCACTAATATCCTTGCCCACAAGAGATACTCCACTTCGAACTGCCGCGCTCCAGGCTCCGCTTTCCGGAGCAAATTTCTTTATCGCTCCAATAACGCCTTCCTCTGTGGCCGCGTTCGCGTATTTGTGAGCATATGGCATACATGGATAGAACGCGTAATCGTGATATCTGTCCGGATTGGCGCGAACATGATCGCAAATTTCTTCGACTCGATCATGGGTAGTGCACATGAACGTTTTGATGCCTTCGTCATAGGCCGCATCAAGCGTCTTGAATACTTCCTTGATGTCCTGAAACTGCAGGGCCTGAGCGCGCGCTTTTTCCTCGGACATATGATTTATGCCGAAAAACTGATTATCTCCAAAAAGCAAATTTGGCATCATTTCTAACCAGGCCCCCCTGCCTCTAACCGGCCAAACAATAGTCTTTTTCTCTGCTGGATGGATGGAGATGCTAACGGCGCCGATAGGACGCCCTCGGCATCGTCTCGCATCATTGACATCAACTGGTCAGTCTGCGCCGCCGCTGCGAACGAATTCACATTTTCCGTTGACCCGGAGGCAATAGCCTTTACGAAGTAGTCGATCTGTGATGAGTATTCCTCGCCCCGCACGTAAAACCAGACTGCCTCCGTAAGGTCAGTCGTATAGCGGACATTCCACCCCTTTGAATAGCCCGTAGCTGGCTGTGTGCCGTCACGCAAATAGACCTTGCATTCCTGGCGGTCAGCGATGATGCGTCCCGCCGTTCCCGTTATAGACAGCTTGACGCTCATCTTGCGGTGAGATTCATCGCTCCAATTGACCGAGATTTGCGCGCTCGGTCCATCTTCAAAGAAAACTGTTCCGTACACTTCGTCGTCTGTATCCCTGGAGAAGATCTTCTTGATGACGGTGCCGCCCACCCTCGCCGGCATCCCAAAGTACCAATTGAGCAGGTTGATGGGATGAGCCGCATAGTCATAAAGACAACCTCCGCCCTCGGCCTTCTGTGTTCTCCAGGACGAGCCCGCTGGGCGTAAGACAACCGGCCCATAAGCTTCAGCGAGAACATGGGTCACGGTTCCGATGGCATTTGCGTCCAGGAGCCGCTTCACCTCTTGAAAAGCCGCCACGAAGCGATAGTGATAGCCAACTTGATTCACGAGCCCTTTCCGCTCGGCGAGTTCCGATAGATCGGTCGACTCTTTCCAGTCGAGACAAAATGGCTTTTCACAGAAAACATGGACACCTCGCTCTAAAGCCACGCGCACGATCTCTCCGTGAAAACGAGACGGCGTTGCTACGATGATCGCTTCCGGCCTGGCTCTCTCGATCATCGTCTCCAGATCGGTGAAAGTCTCGAGACTCGGCGTTTTTGCCCAGCAGCTCGAGCATGAATTTTGATGGATCGCAGACTCCTACTAAATTAACCTTCGGGATGAGCCCGCACTATCGATAGATGCGATAGGCCCATCTTCCCCAAACCCACAAGCGCTAAACGAACCATAGGACCTAACCCTCAATCGGTAGATGTTTGTTGGCCATCCAGTTGCATTCACTACGACTTTATGTAGCGTATTTCAACAATAGAGCCTCGTACTGTGCTGCGACCCGCTTCCATGTGAATTCATCGCGAAAACGGCTCAGTGCCTTCTCCTTCAGACTCCTGCAGAGTGATTCGTCGGAAAGAAGCTGGGAAATCCTGTCAGCAAGTTGCTCGCTGCCCGTAAAGTAAACCGCCCCGTCGCCCGCTACCCAACGGTTGTATTTGTTGTCGTGAGCGATAATCGGATTTGCTGCAGCCATAGCTTCGACCAGAGACGGATTTGTGCCACCAACCGTGTGTCCATGCAGATACGCCTTGCCGTGAAAGCGCAGCGTCTTAACGATATCCGACTCGTAGATTGCCCCTGGAAAGATTACCTCGGTGCTTGCGAGTGCCTTGATCTTCCGATGATATTCGTCTTTTTCCGGCTCCAGCCTCCCTAGAACAACGAGCCTGTGGCCACGCTCTACTGCAGAGAATCCTTCGACGATCTCGGCTATCGAGTTCTCAGGTATCGGCCTGGCAATCAATGTCATATATCGGCCAGGTTCAAGATGCAGGGCCCTTAGCGGCTCGACTTGCGGATCCGAAATCGGGTCGGCTCCGTAGGTGATAGTCGAAATCTTAGCCGCCGATGCGCGAGTTCTGAGGTGCAGCTCAATCTCAGGGTGGTCAGCTATCAAATGATTGCCGAAAAGAGCTGCGAACCGCTCATTTACATACAGTATCAGCTGCTTGGCAAGGCCCCATCGCTTACGGGACCACTCGATACCATCCATATTGATGATGTTGGGAATCCCGCTTAGACGCTGACGGAAGTTATAGATGCCCGTATTGTAGCCAAACGTCAAACATATGTCCTGAAACCTGCATGCGTGTGCGATGGAGATCCAATCGAATTTCGACGTACCCCGCCAGCCCGGCAAATCGACGGGAATGATGACTCTCTGAATGCCCTGCCATTCATCTTCGATGATCTCGCCAGTTCCTGAAGTTTGACAGTAGACGATGACATTCCATCCATTCCCCACCAGGTAGCGAGCTATGTTTTCCGCAGCTGTTTCGAAGCCTCCGTAGGCTGCAGGAACACCGTGCGTTCCCAGGATCCGGACGGTTCGCCGTGGGCTTAGGCCCATAAAATGTCCCTTCTATCATCGAAAAAGAGCTGTCCACAATAACAGAGAATCTTCGCTTCACAAGAAGCTCTGCAGTGTTGCAGCAGGAAGGCCCTCGAATATCCCTTACAGGGAGCGTTCCATCCGAGGCCGGCGCAATGCGAAAGGCGGCGCTGTATCGCCTGCTTCCGCAACTAGCCGGCTAACTCCAGGTCGCAGGCTTGGACGCCGATAGCAAACGATTTTTGGATCAACTGAATGGTGACCACAAAAGTCAGATTGCCGCGATCTCGCTGTACATGTCCTTTCACACCCTGAAACGGCCCGTGCTTGATACAAACGGTGTCACCCGGGGACGGAAGCGGGTGCGGAGAAAGCGATGCGCGCTGGGCGCCGATGCGGAGTGCGTGCATCTCCTGATCATCGACAGGTAACGGTGCTGTGCGGTTGCCCACGATATAGACGACGCCTGAGGTCTGAACTACCGGAAGGCGCTCGTTCGCATCCACGCAGACGAAGAGGTAGCCCGGAAAGAGCGGATACTGAATCTCCCGTCGAACCCCGTTTTTCCACCGTCGTACTGTGGTGTAAAGAGGCAGAAAGGACTGGATTTGCTTTGCTATCAGCTGAGCCTGAACGAACTTTTCGTGCCGAGCAGCGGTATACACGGCGAACCACTTTTTTTTGGGGACGCTAGAGTGGATGGCACTCGCTTCGACACGAGGCTTGGTCTCGCCTCGATCCGAAACAGACGGGACAGCAAGCACAACACACCTCCAGGGAAAAACTGCTTTGACACCCACTGCTTTCGTGGAAAGGATGAGGCTTAACAAAAATGGCTATCAGTCTGTCGCTGATTTATTGCGGGGCAATAATCGATATCCTTATCGAGCGATCTCACTAGCTCGTTTAGACAAGCTTCGCACTCTCACTTAGATGTGAGGTTAACCACCTTATTCTCACCTGCAAGGTGAACTCGTGGCCCGCATGCAATCGTTCTTTGATGTTACGACACTGTAAATTCTTAGGCGATAAAGTGAGATTAGGCACGTACGCACATGTCGCAATTTCGTAACCGCCTGCGACGGCGCTTTCCGGACGAGCCAACTGCCTTGAGTAACAGCCCACTTGTGAACAAGACCAGCTTAGCGTAGGGCATGAAAGGGATCAAATAAAAAATACCACTTTGGTACCACCTTCGCTAATGGGTGTCCGATCACGCGATCCACTCGAAAGGACCAGCTGCGCTAAGCACATTTCCTGCCACTGCTGGGATCGCGAACGCTCCGAGTCAGCGGGCGACAAGCTACAGCACAAGTTACGGTAAAAATGATAGCTCAGGCGAATGTTTCAAGCGGAACAAATTGTCCGGAATCCTGGCGGGAGATCTCGTCTGATGAGGAGCCCTTAAACGTCACCACCGCTCCGCGCACAGAAGAGCGGTCGTCGCTGGACGAGGAGGTAACTACTTAGCTACCTGCCTCGGGTTACCTCGCCTGGACCCGAAAATGATGCGAGGCGTGTGAGACTTGGTCGCTTGAGAGCTTATGCATTGACCATACGTGAGATCAAATCGGAAACTGCTGTCATTCTCGAAAGCGATTTTTCTTACGGGGCGGAAGGAAGTAGAATTTCAAACCAGAGCAATAGCCACCGATCTCCTGCATGAGAAGGCGATTTTTTTCTTTCCTCTCCGTTCCAAATTCGCGTGTGACCAGGCGCCTGAGGTAAGACCATGGCATGATGATGAATGCGCGGCATAAATTTCCAATGTTCTTGCTCCGCTGAAATTGCACGAGCAGTGCGACCACGTGGCCGCGCATGTAAAAGAAGACCTGTTTTCGAAGGCCTGCCACCTCACGACGGTGATGATGGAAGATAACGGTTCCAGGTTCGTAACGGCATTGCCATCCATGCGTGAGTACCCGATGCCAAAATTCGGAATCCTCAGAGCATCCTGCCTGTCCTGCACCGAGCCGCTCGTCGAACAATCCGACACGATCAAAGATGGCGCGGCGGAACGCCATGCTGGCTCCCGCTCCAATCTTCCATACCGGACACCCGACAGTTTGGTCCAGCTTGAAGAAGTCACGATCGAACACAATCGGCTGGTATCCACGACCAAAAGGCCAACGTTCCTCGAAGAACATCTGAGCCTCTGTCTCTAGTTCCGCAGGCAGAACCAATCCTGTAACTGCCATCACTCGCTCGTCATCAAAGGCGTTCACCATGCGTTCCAGCCAACGGGAGTGCACGCGAACATCGTCATCTGTGTAGACGATGTTGCCTGAAGCTGCCCGTACTCCGCATTCCGAGCAAAACCAGTCCGGGCCTATCCTCTCTCACATATATCGCTTCGGCCTTGACGACGACTTCGTGCGTCCGGCCGTCGCTGGACGCGTTGTCTACCACGACGACCTGATCGGGTACTCGAGTTTGATTCGGAAGAGATGCCAGGCACCGCGCCAGTTCCCGTGGGCGGTCGCGGGTGCAGATGACAACGGAAACCACCAGGTCGTCCGGTACAGTTCGCGACCGTTCGCGTTCGGACGCTTGCTGGGCGAGTCGCAAGACTTCTGTATCCACGGAGCTTTCCACGAGAGGCTTAAGTGCGATCGACCGGCCCTGGATCTCCAGACTGACGCAACTGGCCGACAGGATAATCCTTCCACCAGAAAACGATCAGGCATTCGACCTCTGCGACTTGTAGAGTTTCTGACGGTCCGGCGATATCGACATGCAGGATTTCAGCCGCTATCACTGGCCCCTCCCGTTTTGGAGATATCCACGCTTCCCTATTCTATTGCCCTTGTTTGCTCAACAATGATTTCAAGCGCGTGCGTTTTCCGGACTGAGGTTGGTGCACTCAATTATGATCGCCGTGCTAGACAACTTCCGCCTCCCCTCGCCCGAGCGTTTCGGATTCTGACTTGAGCGGTCTGTGGGGAGGAACCGCAAAGGAGCACGCCATGCCGCCGCGGATATCGGTTGTCATGATTTTTTTCAACTCGGAGCGCTACATCACAGACGCGATCGATAGCGTCCTTGCCCAGACCTTCACGGATTTCGAACTACTGCTCGTCGATGATGGATCGACCGACACCAGCAGCGCCATCGCTCGGGACTATGCGGACCGGAATCCCACCCGCGTGCGCTATCTGGAGCACGAGGGGCACGCCAACCGCGGCATGTCCGCTGCGCGCAATCTAGGCTTGCGAAACGCCGTCGGCGAATTTGTAGCCCTCATAGACTCGGACGATGTCTGGAGACCGAACAAGCTGGCCGAGCAGCTTCGCATTATGGAGCTACACCCCGGGCTCGGGATGGTCTGCGGCGCTGTTCGCTACTGGGAGTCGTGGGCAGGCGGCGAGGACCGCATCGTGCCATCTGGCCACGTCCAGGATCGCTCAATTCCTCCCCCGGAGGCCATGCTGAGGGTCTATCCACTAGGGACAGGGGCGGCGCCATGCCCCTCGGATCTGTTGATGCGACGCGAGCTCATGATGTCGCTCGGCGGTTTCGAGGAGCAGTTCTACCGGCCCACGTCAATTGTTTGAGGACCAGGCCTTTCTCGCGAAGCTCTATCTGGTTGCCCCGGTCTATTTCTCCGGGGATATCTGGCTCGACTACCGCCAGCACGCGGATTCGTGCGTCGCCAGCGTATCGCGGAGCGGCCAGGAAGAAGAGGTGCGCCGCTTCTTTTTTCAGTGGCTGGCGAACTACCTAGGCCAGCAGCCGCAGGTGGATATCAGGGTGCGCACGGCGCTCAGCAGGATACTATGGCGCTATCGCCATCCGCATATATACCGTATATGGCGCTTGGCAGATCCCATCGTTGCTCGCCTTCGCCGGCGCCTAGGATCCCGGACGTGACAGGGCGGTATCGTGTGAATGCGCTCTTTCGTCTGATGACCCAGTTGTCTTCGCAAGAACGGCGTCCAGACTGGCGAAGCCGCTGGATAATTGCTCGTTCGCGGCCCCTGCCGGCGCCAGGAGAAACGTCAACTCCGAATGCGGGGTCCATGTCGAAAAATAGGGGTCGTTCCGGAGTCCGAGATTTTAGCGGGCCCAACGAAACTGAATGAGTGCCCAAACGAGATATCATCCCGCTTGAGCAGCCCATTTGGCGATGGTCAGCCCGAGATGCCACAACTCTGCAAGTCCCAACGCCCGGATCAAGTCAACTCGGCATAGATGCAGCAACTCTAACGCCGCGAGCCGCCAGTGACGTCCCTTGGCGTAGTTGGTCACGGCGTAGGCTGAAGTCTCTACCAACGCCGCTTTCGCTGCCCAATACGTTTCCTCGTTCCAGAACAACAGCATCATCGCAGAAAGCGAGTGTGTTCGGCCGATGACTTATCACAATAATGGTAATGCTCTTCGACAATGTCTGGAATATGTTACCCAGTTCGTTCTCAGTTACTTGATCCACCGCGTTGGTAGCTTCGTCGAGAATCAGGATTTCCGGGTTCCGAGCGAGCGCTCGAGCTATGCTTAGCCGTTGTCTTTGGCCTCCAGACAGGCTGAGCCCTCGCGGACCGACAACCGTCTCGAGCCCTTGGGGCAAGTCGAAGATGAAATCGGCCCGCGCAGAGCGAACCGCAAGCTCCATGGTCGCCGGGTCGATTCTGCTTCTGCCATACATGATGTTTTCCGCAATCGTGCCATCGATCAGATCGATGTCCTGCCCTGCAATCGCGATACGGCTCAGCCAATCGGAGACTCTGATGCGCGAGAGCAACTGCCCATCCACTTTGATCGTTCCGGAGGTGGGCTCAAGGAGCCGGCAGAGCAGATTGATGACTGTCGATTTGCCCGCTCCTGAGGGGCCGATCAGAGCAGTCGAACGGCCACGCCGTAGCACAAAGCTCGCGCGGTTGAGCGCAGGATCGCTCACGCGATCCATAATCAAAAGTAGTGTCGTCAAACTCAATCCCGTGGCGCAAGCCGGTAAACGCGAGGTCGCCGCTGGGTGGTGCGGGCTTTCCAGCCGCATCGAGCAGCCACTCAACCTCGGCGAAATGACCGGCCGCCGACGCAAACGCCGCCCCGGACTGTTCCAAGACTCTGAGGTGAGGCTGCAGCCGGTTCATGAGCACCAGAAACGCGACGAGCACGGGCAGAGCGACACGGCTGAAAACCGCAATGATCAAGACGATGAGAAATAATATTCCGTGCATCCCTTCAAGGACAGGACCCTGGACGCCCGACGTTCGCTCGCCTCGAAGTATCGCCCGGCGAACATCGTCAGAAGCGGTCTCGAAGCGTTTATGTTCGCTTGCGCCTGTTCGCCGAAGAGTCGAATCAGGCGCGCTCCGAAAATCGCAAACAACATGCGGCCGTACCAGCAACTCATTGGCCGCTACTGTCTGCCGGCTGAGCACCCGCAACGCAGTCAGTGAATCTCTTCTGAACGAATCGTGCACCCAAACCGCCAACTACGACGACGAGCGACAACCGCCAGTTGACGAGCGCAAGAGACGACACCAAACACCGCCGCCGCAGCACCAGCAGCGATGCGCTTGGAGCAGAACACGGACTGCTCCAGACGTCTTCCAGGAGTCGGTGGAAACGATATTTACCAGTCTTGCCGGCTTCTCAAGAAGAAAAAACGGATAGCCAAGATTTTGCAGTCGGTTGGACAAGCCACACCGAACCTCATGACCTATGCGACCCTCAACCCATGCCGCAAAAACATTTGCCGTGATCTGAAATCCTCCTTTTAGTAAAACGAAAACCAAGATGACGGCAGGTGATACCAATGTACCCTTAAACTCAGGACTATACCGGTCGGCGAAATGTTGTATGGTTGCCACGACGTCCGTGGGAGTGCATGTCCGGCGATGGACCGCTGATCACGGAGAGCAGCGGAATCAACAGGGTTACGCCCATTCCCTCGAGCAGTCCGATGATGGTCGCCAGCAGCGCAACCACGCCCGCTGTCCAAAGGTACCGACGAATGAGCGCAGCAAGATTGGGATTCGATCCTGCGAGATTCGGCATTCTCATCGCTGCAGCAGCCTCCACGTGAATGCTTCGAAAACGGTTCGCTGACGCTATTATGGAGTATACTGTGCGCAATTACTCTGTCACCTTAAAAGAGTCGCCCGCATGAATACCGGGGGAACCTCCTCTGATCCGACCGTGGCAGTGGTGATCACGACGTATAACGACGCTGATTTCCTTCATGAAGCTTTAACAAGCGTCGCTCTTCAGCAGACCGCTCCGAACGAGATCTTTGTTGTGGATGACGGATCTGAAGTGAGCCCGGCTCACATAGTCGCGAGCTTTCCCGAAGCTAGGCTCATTCGCAAACCAAACGGCGGCCTTTCCAGCGCACGCAACGTGGGTCTGAAGGCCGCTTCCGCTGAATTCATCACGTTCCTCGACGCTGATGACAAGTTTCGATCGAATGCAATTGCGTCTGGTCTCGATTGCTTCGCGCGATTTCCGGATGCGGCGATGGTCTACGGAGGCCATATTCGTCTCCGGGCAGATGGCGGCCAACTCGGGGACGATAGATATCGCCCTGCCTCGAAGGACCCCTATGCGGATTTGCTTGCCGGCAACAGCATCGGCATGCATGGCGCGGTGATGTACCGTCGAGATATCCTGCTCGCCATCGGTGGGTTCGACGAAGGGCTTCGTCGCTGCGAAGACTACGATGTTAGCCTGCGTCTCGCGCAAAAGTATCCTATTGCCTCTCATCCGGGGATCGTGGCCGAGTATCGGTGGCACGGGAGAAACATGTCGAGGGACACTGCAAGCATGCTTCGCGCCACGCTCGCTGTGCACGATCGTCATCGAGAGCAGACAGGCGCTCGAGCACAAGCCTGGCGCGCAGGCCGGCGAACCTGGAAGTCCTGGTACAAGAAGCTTCCACGAGAGGACGGGATCGAGAGCAGGGGAACATGCCTTTGCGTCGGACTGGATTGTGCGCGAATGGCACTAAAACGAGCGAAGAGCCGGCTTCGAAATGGACGGCTCCACAGGCTGTTACGCGCGCGTCCGAGGAACTTGGCCTCCTCCCCTGGGCTCGGTTCGATTCGGCCAGCTTGGGACAACCAGGCCGGTCAGCCTCGACTTCGGGTGGGATCGGGGGACTCCGATCGATCGCTACTACATCGAAAACTTCCTTCAGGCCCATACGACTGACATAAGAGGTCGCGTGTTGGAGATTGCGGATGACACGTACAGCTCTCGGTTTGGCGGCTCTCGAATCACGAGGCAGGACATCCTGCATTTGAAAGCTGGAAACTCAAAGGCTACTCTCGTGGGGGACCTGACTCAGCCCGGCGTACTGCCTGAAGATGCGTTCGATTGCATCGTGCTTACGCAGACGCTTCACCTGATCTACGATATGAAGGCGGCGCTGAATCAACTCCACGCCGCGCTGCGGCCGGGTGGCGTGCTCCTGCTGACCGTACCAGGCATCAGCCAGATCGATCGCGGCGAGTGGCAGAAAAGTTGGTATTGGAACCTGACCTCCCAGTCGGTGACCCGTCTTCTGAGCGAGGTCTTCGACACCACGGAGTTTGTGGTTGAGAGCAACGGGAATGTTTTTGCCGCAGTGGCCTTCCTGCATGGCCTTGCGCAGGCAGAGGTCCCGCCCGAGAAACTGTTGGTCAACGACGCGGCCTATCCGGTGATCGTGACGGCGCGGGCCCAGAAGACGAGGCGAGGCGATTCTGCTGATCGCGCAACGCTTCCTTGACCGAGCTATGCGAAAACGTACCCGGGAATTATCTTGCGTTAACAACGCGTGATGAGGAGTGTTTGTTATGATTCGCGCGCAGCGGGCAATCGCGGCGGCCGTGCGAGCTTTCCGTCCGAAGCCAATGGTTCTTATGTACCATCGCATCGCGGAAAGCGGACTATGACCCCTGGGGCCTCGCCGTGTCGCCCGCTCACTTCGAAGAACAGCTCGCTGAACTCAGGCGCGAGCGGGACGTCATGTCACTTGCAGAATTCGGAAAGTTGCTAGCTGCCCGCCGGCTACCCAAGCGAGCAACCGCAATCACATTCGACGACGGCTATGCGTGTAATGCCCTGGTGGCGGCGCCGATGTTGCGGGCCAACAAGCATCCCGCAACGTTTTTCCTCACCACAGGCGCAATCGGTAGCGAGCGGGAATTCTGGTGGGATGAACTAGCGACGTTGCTGGTGGAGATGTGTGTACCGGTCACCGGTCTCATAACTGTGGGTTCGAAACAATTCGAGATCGACTTCGCCGCACCCCTTGTCCCCGCTGCAATACTGAAAGCCTGGCACTGGACTTCGCCGTCGCAACAAGCGCGACTTCAAAGTTACATGGATATCTGGAGGGAGATGCGTGCTCTCACTCACGCTTCACAACGCGCCGCGCTCGATTCGATGTGGCAAGCTTGCTCAGAGCGGCCAATTTTGCGAGACAATTATCGGCCGCTAACCACGCGAGAAGTGAAGACCTTGGAAGTGGCAGGTTTGTTCCATATCGCGCCCCACTCGGCCACTCACGCGGCCCTAAGCGGTCTCCCTGAGGAAGCGCAGCGATTTGAAATCGTGAGCAGCCTCGAAGCCTGCGCAACGTTGTCGAACAATACCATAGCGATATTCTCCTATCCTTATGGAGACAACTCGCTGATCACCAGGCGGATCGTTCGTGAAGCCGGTTTCGCCATGGCCTGCGGCACCGAGCCGCGTGCGGTCAAGGCAGCGAGCGATCCTTTCGCCATTCCGCGCTTTCAGGTACCCGACCTGCCATCGTTAGTATTTTGAACCATAGGCATGGCAGCCCCGACGACTTACGGTAGCCGGCCACAAATTCGAAACTGCCGGTACTGGGGGATAGAATTTGTCTCTGCCCGGTGATCAGGTAAGTAATCTCGGCATCAGTTAGCACTTCGCCACGTGCATGGAGCAGACTCTCCTGCTGCCATGGTAATAACACGGACGTGGGATGCGTTTGCATCGGAAACCATGGTGGTGGCCGGGTGTGTGCCATTACCACCTGCTGTTACCACAACCCGGTGGTTTATTACTCAAGACTTGTGGCGAATTTCCATGGAAGAAGTACTCTCTTTTCAAGCGGCGATTATCCATGAACGCTTTCATCGATTCTTTCGGGGGAGGGACTTGATGAAAGGGAACAAGGATAGTCGCCGTTAGTCTTTTGGGCGGTACGAGATTTCAGAGGCTACTAAACGCGGCGTCGTGACGAGCAGGTGTTCTCACCGGGCTAAAGCTTGAACGCGGCCACCTGTAGACTGCGTTTTCCAATCCAGGATGAACTGGGAATTTCGCACTACTCTATTACCTAGCCACGGTCAATACCATAACCTTCGAATTTTTATCCGAAGGTGTTGCCATTTAGATTGGCATATCTTTCGGATATTCAGGCGTTGTCTTGGACGGATAAGCTTGAACTGGTCGAAGCCTGCCAATCAAGTATTTTGGCCATTCCAGAATGCCGGTATTGGCGGTCCCAGGATTCAGTGTGCTGACGATAGGTGCTAAGTCAGATAGGCGAAGCCCTGCCTGACCATAGACTGGCATCGCTCTTACGCACCGCGCTTTGTGGCCCCATGATGACTACCCTATCCCCCATGCAGTCGCCTTCCTATCGGCCGGACCCTCGTAAGTGGTTCGCCGTGGTCACTACCCCGCAGCACGAGAAAGCCGCTTTTCGGCGCCTCGACTTCGCGGGTATCGAGACCTTCCTGCCTACCTACGAGTCTTCTCGCACCTGGAAAAACAGGCAAAAAGTCAAAGTGGAACTGCCCCTGTTCCCCACCTACCTTTTCGTGCGTATCGATCAGGCAGACCGGGCCAGTGTTCTGCGCACTCCTGGCGTCCGGCGTCTGGTTGGTAACAGTCGCGAGCCTCTTTGTTTACCCGATCGCGAAGTCGAGTTTCTGCGCACCAGCAGCTTGCAGCAAAAGGCCGAGCCTTACGCCGGTCTCATTGCAGGCCAGCGCGTTCGTATCAAGAGCGGTGCGATGCGAGGCCTGGAAGGCTGGCTCGTTCGCAAGAGCAGTGGATGGCGCTTCATCCTCACAGTCCAGCTCATTCACCAACATATAGCCGTGGAAGTGGATGCATCCACGTTGGAGCCAATCGTCAACTGAGGCTCTTCTGTGGGGTCACCATTGACTCACACACTCTCTCTTCCGCTGGGCCTGCTGCATTGTGAAGTCGATGCGGATTTGCAACAGGGCCCGAGGTATTTGGACCGCACTTGGATTCTTGAGAGCAGAGACATGAATATTGGCACACAGTGGTTTCCGGCAGCTGCTTCCTCGCGTACCTCGCTCCGCGGGTCAAATGTTGCTCGAATTGGTGTGGGCCATGCATTGATTGACAATTGCTCCTCGGAACAGGTCTTGGCGTGGATCATTACTCACGCACAGAACCGGGGCGCGCCGGCGTATGTGCTGACTCCCAACGCCCAACACATCGTTCTGCTGGAGAACGATCGTCGCCTTCAGGATATTTATGCCCACGCGGACCTGGTCATTCCCGACGGCATTTCTCTGCTCATTGCGGCGCGTCTTTACGGCCGCTCGCTGCAGCAGCGAATCGCAGGCGTCGACATTTTTAAACTGTTGTGCGGTTACGCCGCTGAGACCGGCCTGCACGTCTTCCTACTCGGTGGCCGTCCGGGCTCCGCAGAGCTCGCAGCTAGCGTATTGAAGGGCAACTACCCAAACTTGAAGTGCAGCACTTACTGTCCTCCACTCGGTTTCGAGCAAGACCCACACGCCCTCCAGGCGACTGCAGACGCAATCACCACGGCACAGCCCGACATATTATTTGTCGCCTTCGGCGCGCCCAAGCAGGAGTATTGGATTCATCAGTATGGTCTGCAGCTCTCGGTGCCGGTGTGCATGGGTGTGGGCGGCTCATTTGAGATCGTGGGCGGAGTTGTTCCTCGTGCCCCTCTCTGGACCCAGAACATTGGCTGCGAGTGGCTTTATCGGCTGTGCCGCGAGCCGCGCAGAATGTGGCGCCGCTACCTCATCGGAAATCTGGAGTTCGCGAACATCGTCATGCGCCAGCGCATTCGCCGCGTCTTGCTCGACACCTTTGTGCACTTTGTCAACGAAGATCGCTTTGCCGCGGAGCTCAGTGAGCTGACCGTGTCGCAGGGCCAGCGAGCTCCTGGACAGCCGACCAAATGTCGCCGCTCACGATGCGAAAAGGTCTTACGACTCCCACCATATGAATCGTCTTAGCACTCGCTGCTAATCGTCAACCGTTCCCGCATAGGAACGTTCGTTCCGAGGTGAACTGATGCCCATGAAGGAATGAAGTTGCCATAACTCCCACGGTCATTGCCGGCACGCCGATGCCGGCCCTTCCACGCAAGGAAATGACCATCCAGGATCTTTGGGCAATCTTCTCCCGGCGCCGGACGATCATGCTTGTCGTCTTCTTGCTCACCGTCGGGGTCGTTGCGAGCCCTGTTTGCAACCACCACGCGCCTTTACAAAGGCACCGCCGAAATCCAGGTGCAAAAGGAATCGGCGGACGCACTGAGCATGAACACCATGATGGGTCCCGAATCTCAATCCGACGCGGTCGACTCGAACGTCACCCTGCAGACTCAGGCACAGATCCTGCAGTCGGATTCTCTCGCGCTGCAAGTGGTCCGTGAGCTGAACCTGGAGAAGAGCCCCGACTTTCGCTCTCAGCTTCAACCCCATTGGGTGGATCATGGGGCTGGTTGCGCCGGCCGGTATCCCGGACCCCAAGGAATGTACCGCTGGAAGAGGCTCCTGCTCGCCGCGCCACGTGATCAAGATCTTTGAATCTCACCTGAAGGTGAAGCCTATCTCGGGTACCCGTCTCATCGACGTGGAGTACTTGAGTACTGACCCTCGTACCGCAGCCGCTGTCGCAAATCAACTGGTGCAGGACCTGATCGAATACAACTTTCAGACTCGTCACAACGCCACCCGTGAGGCGAGCGCGTGGCTGAGAAACCAACTCTACGATCTGCGCAAGCAGAGCGACGATCTGCAGGCCAAAGTCGTCGATCTGCAGCGCGACTCAGGCGTGTTCTGCGTTTGGTCAGACCGACACCCAGGGACACGAACAGGTCTTTACTCCCGCACTTGACCGGCTGCAGCAAGCAACCACCCAGTTGGAACAGGCGCAGTCGGCGCGCATCATGAAGGGCGCGCTGTACCAGGTGGTAAAGGATGGAGATCCTGAGCTTATCTCAGGGCTTGCAGGAAATGGCATGCTCAGCAACGCGTCCGCGAGCGTGACCGGCTCTCTCACGCTGCTGCAGAACCTGCGCAGCGCAGGAAGCGCAGACGCAAGCCAAGTTGAATGAACTCTCAGCCAAGTTCGGTCCAGGATATCCGAAGCTGGCGGAGCTGCAATCCAGCCTCGACAGCACGCGGAAATCCATCCACGCTGAGACGGCCCGTATCGCCGCGACGCGTGCGTAATGATTACGCACGTTGCGCAGCAGATCGAAGATAACGATCGCGCCGTCTATCTTGATGAGAAAAGTCCAAAGCCGAAAGCCTGAACGACAAAGCCGTTGAGTACCAGGTTGCGCATCAGGAAGCAACCCAGAGCCGGACCCTTTATGAAAATCTGGTGAGCCGCATGAAGGAAGCGGACTTGGTTGCGGGCATGCGCTCCAGCAACATCACGCTGGTGGACGGCGCCCGCGTGCCGCCAGGCCGGCTAAGCCGAACGTCCTCATCTACGCGGCGGGCTCGATTGCCGGAGGACTTCTCTTCGGAATTTGCGGAGCCCTTTTCCGCGACGCTACCGACACCCGCATCCAGGAGCTCGGCGAAATGGAACTGCTCTTTGCCGAAGCCACCGTCGGCTTGCTCCCGTTCCACGATGCCAAGGCCGAACGGAAGCGCATGGCGTCCGTCAAAGCGCCAAGACTGGCTTCCGCTTCGCCTCTCCTCTCGATTCACCCTCGCCTGCTCTCATCGTATCCAACGCAACCGTCGCCGCCGCTGAACCAAGGGCCGCGTACACAGAAGCGTTGCGCGTGCTCTGCACGTCCCTTATGCAGAGCGGCAACGGAGGGCCGGGCGGCCGGGTCATTCTGGTCACCAGCTCGGTTCCAGGGAGAAGGCAAGAGCATGCTCAGTGCCAATCTCGCGATCGTCTGTGCACAACGCGGCAAGAGGGTGTTGCTGGTCGACGGCGATCTGCGGACACCGGTACTCCACCACGATCTGAGTCTGCAGACTACTCATGGTCTGAGTTCGCTGCTTTCGGCAGAAAGCTGTCAGCGACTCTATGCTGGTGCCGGAAACTCCCTTCCCGCGCATCCCAAACCTCTCCGTAATGCCCGGCCGGGCCTTGCCCGCTTATCCTGCCGAATTACTGGCCTCCGATCGTATGGCGGAGCTCATTCGCCTCTGGCGGAGAAGCTACGACTACATCATCATCGACGGCGCGCCCATCCTGCCGGTCACTGACTCCACCCTGCTGAGCAGTGAGGCGGACTTCACCCTGGTCGTGGCCCGCCACAACGTAACTCACCGTAGATCGCTGGAACGTAGCTGCCAGATCCTGCGCTCGCAAGGCGTCCGACCAAATGGGCATGGTGCTCAACGCGGTGAAAGTTTCCGCCGGAGCCCACTATCGATACTACGGTTACCAGCAGTTTTCCGTTCACGGGAGCGACCTGCATGCCTAAATTTTCTGCCATCGCCGCCTTCTGTCTTCTTGTCGCCCTTGCCTCGCCGTGCTTCTCGCAACAGGAAAGCCTGTTGATTGGGCCGGGGGATCTCAGTCCAGGTGGATGTGATGGATACCCCCGAAATGGAGCAGCAGGTGCGCGTAACCGATGACGGTTCGGCGCCTCTGGCCTATATCGGAAGCATCCATGTCGCAGGCCAAACGCCTGCCGCTGCAGCACGCCGTTGTCCAGCAGGCCCTGATCGAAAAAAGAGTGATGCGGCAGCCGCAGGTGACGGTCAGGATGATCGAGTTAGCCACCCAGGACGTGTCAGTACTCGGCCCGGTACGCACACCCGGCACTTACAACATCACGACTCCGCAGACAATTCTAAAAGTCTTGTCCTTGGCCGGCGGCCTCACCGACGGGGCCGATCGAAATGTAATCGTCAAACGGCACAACTCGAACGAACAGCTCAGGTATTACGTCTCCAACAATGCGGAGCAAGCGCTATCGGATGTGGTGATGGTTTACCCGGGAGACACTGTTCTGGTGTCCAGGGCTCCCATGGTCTATGTGATGGGCGACGTCAACCGGCCTGGCGGATATGCGATCTCCACCAATGACCAACATTTGAGCGTTCTGCAGTTGATTGCGATGGCGGGGTCTGCCAACAAGACATCGGTGCAGTCCCGTGTTCGTCTCATACGGACCACAGATCACGGCCAGGTCGAGATGCCCGTTCGTCTCGATCAAATGGAAAAGGGCAAGCAGCCGCCCCTGATGCTGCAGGCAAACGACATCGTGTATGTACCCTTCAGCTGGATGAAGAATGTTGCCATGAGCAGCGCAAACATCGCCGCATCGACCGCTGGAGCTGCGATTTACGTGGCGCACTAATGCGAGCGAGACTGCCCCTTGCCGGCTTCCTGCTTTCGCTACAGTTCAGTCCCGCTATAGGGATGCGATTTGCCGCCGTTTCTTCCGTCACCAATCTGTACTTACAGGACAGCGAGGGCGCGGCGCCCACGGATAGGCTAACGGTACCTGAGGAAGTAATGGCGAGCCAGTGTATCACCATGGTCAGTCCCAACTACCCGCGAGCCTCGACTGGTCCCGTCACTTCATCCACCGTCGTCGTCCGCGTCGTCGTCTGGCAATCGGGGAAGGTTTCTCCTGTGCGCGTCGTTTCCGGGGAACCCGCGCTGCAAGCGGAGGCAATGAATGCCGTGCGCCTTTGGCGGTACAAGCCATTCGTCCGCAACGGCGCTCCCGTAGATGTGACGACAGAGGTTCGCGTCGTCTTCCAGGCTGAAAGACTCGGGGGCGTTGTGTCTCACCCCAATCACTAAACAATGGCGCCACGTAAATTGCCGCCACTCTCGAACCAGGTTCATCGGCATCCCATGAGTGCCTGTATCAGTTACAATGGCCTCATGGATCTCCGGCGAGCCGATCAGCATGAAGGAGTATCCCGATGCCGCGATTTAGTTTGATTGTTCCCACCCTTGGGCGCACCAACGAATTGGGCGAGCTCTTCGCCTCCATCGTCGCCCAAAATCGAAACGACCTGGAGCTGATCGTGGTCGACCAGAACGATGATGACCGCGTAGTTCCCCTGCTGGCCGCTCTGCCTGGAAGCATCGCGGTGCTGCATTTGAGACAGCAGGACAAGAATCCCTCGATGGCACGCAATACCGGGCTGGACGCGGCTTCTGGTGCAATCATCGCCTTCCCTGACGATGATTGCTGGTATCCCGCCGGGCTGTTGGATCAGGTTGACCACTGGTTCAAAACGAACAGCAAGTATGCGGTCCTCGCGGTGGGCGCCTTCGACAATGCAGGCATTTCCAGCGGAAACCGGTGGCTTCAGGATGCGTGTGACATCAACTCCCTGAACGCTCTCAGGACCACCTTCTGTTCCAGCCTCTTTATCTCCGCGGTGGAGCAGAGCCGGGCGGTGCGCTTCGATCCCAGGCTCTTCGCCGGAGAAGAAACCGATTTCGTGCTCCGCTTGCTCGCGACAGGACTTCGCGGCCGATTCGATCGGCAATTCTCTATTCGTCACCCAAGACGCGACATGCTGAGCGGCACCGTCTCGCGTCAGCGGGCGGAACGCTACGGCGCGGGGATGGGCGCTTTGGTACGCCGGCATTCCCTGTTTGTCTTGTGGTGCGGGTTGGTGATGTACGATCTGGCTCGTGCCCTCCTCGTCTCTTTAAGAGGACGGTTTGTGGACGCTGGTTTCTGCCTCGCCCACTCCGCCGGCCTCTGGCGCGGCTTCATGCTTCCCGAATCAACCTATGATTGAAGAATCGGAAATTCGGCCGGGGTACAGCGTTAGCCGGCGCTCTTTTCTGTGCGGCGCTCTGGGATTCTTAGCTGCCCAGGGTTCTCCGGCATCTCAAACTGCGCTCCAGCAAGTCCCGGACACCTCCTCGCTCAAGCGGGCTGCGAAAAACCGGGGCAAAGTGCTCGGTGTGTACACGGGACAGCACGAACTCTTGTTTGACCCTGTCGCGGCGCAGATCATCGCCAATACCTTCGACCTGATCGCCGTGGGAAACGATCTCAAGTTCGCCAATCGCTTGCGCCCAACGCCAACCACTTACAACTTCTCCTATGGAGATACAGACGTGTCTTGGGCCGCCCAGCACGGGCTGCTGTTTCGCGGTCATTGCCTGGTTTGGTGGAACGCTCTGCCCGACTGGTTCAAATCCTATGTCACGCCCGCAAATGCAAAACAGGTCATGACGGACCATATCACCACGGTCGTCAGACACTACTCGGGCAAGGTGTACTCCTGGGATGTGGTGAACGAGGCAATCTATCATGACAACCGGCCCGACGGCCTGCGCCGCAAGCCATGGCTCGACTTCATCGGGCCCGAGTACATCGACATCGCATTCCGAACCGCGCATGCTGCTGACCCGAACGCGCGCCTTGTGTTGAACGAGTGCTATATCGAGCACAACACGCCGGCGGAGATCGGGCGCCGCGCCGCCCTTCTCGCCTTGGTGACCCGGCTCAAGAAAGCGGGCGTTCCCATAACCGCGCTCGGTGTGCAAGGACACCTGCGCGGCAACACCCCCCTCGACAAGACCGGTATGGCCACATTTCTCAAGCAGATACAAGACCTCGGTCTGGAGATCATGATTACGGAGCTCGATGTCGATGATGTCGACCTATCCGGGTCACAAATTGATCAGACGGTAGCCGGCAAATATGGCGGAGTTCATCGACCTCATGGGGCCGTATGTCAAAGTAATTACCTTCGAGAGCCTGAAGGACGATCCGACATTACCAAAAAGATCCGACGGGCTTGAGCATCGTCCCAATCTGCTGGACGATCAACATCAACCAACACCGGCTTATCGCGCAACCGTAAAAGCATTCATGACCCTGCCGGCCCGGTAGAAGGTTGAAAGTTTGCGTGAAAAAACTCTGTTCCCAACCGGGCGAGGCAAGGCGGTTGTGGGCACGACCTTGGCACGGGCCGCCTTTAGTGGCTGCGGAAAAATCTAAAAACGGGGCAATTGAACCTGTATGAGGACTTACAGTTCACCATGGCAGCCCGTCGCGATCGAGGGCTCTGGCAGCATCGCGTACTCCGCGCCCAACGCTCGGAGCATGCAAATTTCAGCGGAAACGCCAGTTTCGCAGCAGGTGCTAACGTGGCTGCTCTTTTGGCCTCTCCTGACCTTGATCGCCAGGCAGGCGGTCTATTTTGCAGGGCCGGCGAGAACCGCGGCTGTAATCCAGAACGGCGCCGCCGTCGCAGGCGCGCGCGCCTCGCATTACTACCTATACGTCAATCTTCTCTTTCTGGCCGGGTTTGTAGCCGCAGGTCATCGCCAAATTTGGACCATCGTCAAACGGAATTGGCTCCTCATCGTCATGATGGTTCTTGCTGTGTGCTCGGCGATGTGGTCGGCGTCCCCGCAAATTACACTCCAAATGTGTATCGAAGTCGGCCTTTGCACGTTGTTTGCCTGCTATCTCAGCACTCGATACACCACTGAGCACCTTATGGAGCTCATGGTCTTCATGGGCGTCGCCTCCGGGCTGCTCAGCATCCTTTTCGCCCTTGCGCTGCCAAGCTTTGGAGTTTTTCAAGGCTACGGGGGTGGCGCGTGGCAAGGAATTACGACTCATAAGAACACCCTCGGCATCAGCATGGCGTTTCTCCTTTCTCCCATATTTTTCACCAACGCCTACGGCCGTGACCGGAAACTGGCATACGGCGCCCTTATGCTATTTCTCATTTATAAGAGCCAGTCTCGTGGCGCATGGATCGACACTGCGGGCATGCTCCTGTTCGTAGGGTCGCTCTTTCTCATCCGCCGCGCTCGGGCTCGGGAGGCGACTCTCATGTTGGTGATCATGGCTACCACATGCCTGGCCACTGTGGCTCTTGCCGTTCATTATTGGCCGATCATTGCAGAGCACATGGGAAAAGACGCTTCCATGACCGGAAGAACGGCAATCTATGCCGAAGTCTGGCGATCGATCATGAAGCGTCCCGTCTTTGGCTACGGTTTCGGCGGCTTTTGGTTCCCGGGCAGCCTCGAATCTCAGCGCGTCGGCCTGGTACTCGCTTGGCCCAACATCGGATACTCCGAAAACGGAATCCTTGAACTAGCGTTGCAGACAGGGTTTGCAGGGGTTGGCCTCGTCGCAGCCATGATTGGTAAAGCTATCGTACAGGGTGTACACCTCGCACGCTCCATCCACTACTCGCCGCGCGTCGGCTGGTTCCTAACCATCCTCGTTCTGGCCGGCCTCACTAACCTTGATGCAGGTTGGCTCATGACTTCCGACACGCTCGATTGGGTTCTCATCGTCGTCTCCTGCATTGGCCTGAACGAAGAGACGCTCCGCGCCGCTCTTCTCGCCGCATAACTTCACCACAACAGCTACTTCCAAACGAACTTTGGCCCGGGCTCATTGCGCCCAGGGCGTGCTCCGCCCCAACTCACAATTCAGGACTCGACATGCCCCAAAACTCCCCCGCTCGTCACAGCGCGAGTAGCTCTGTTCATCTCGACGCGATCCGAGGCGCAGCCGCTCTGATTGTGCTTTTGGGACACACCCGCGATCTGTTCTTCTCTTCCTTAACCGGGTCCCATAGCTTTGCTGATCTTGCGGCTAAGTCACAATATGTGCGACAAATAAGCCCGGACCTTTCCAGCCACGTCACCATCGGCAATGAGGCAGTCATCATCTTCTTTGTCCTTAGCGGGTTCCTGGTAGGGGGCAGCGCGATCAGAGACGTTGCCGGCGGAACCTGGTCCTGGAAGAAATATATGCTCCGCCGCGCTACGCGGCTCTGGATTGTCCTGATTCCCGCTCTCTTGTTCGGGGTCGCTGTCGATTTTGTTGGCCTCCATCTGTTCGCAGGCGGGCAGTCCATTTATTCCTGCGCGCCCAATCAGTACCTGGTTCCGTGTAATCTCGCCCAGAGGATTTCGCCTGCTGTGTTGCTGGGCAACGCGCTTTTCCTGCAAACCATTTTCGTCGATACAGCCGGATCCAATAACGCTTTGTGGAGTCTTGCTAACGAGTTCTGGTATTACCTGGCCTTCCCCATGTGTCTGCTGACCATGCGGAGAGGCCAGCCGCTCTCTCGCCGGCTCCTTTATTTGGCCGCATTGCCTGTAATCGGCTTAGTCGTGGGAAAGCGTATCTTCCTTCTGTTCCTTGTGTGGGTCCTTGGCGCAGTCGTGTCTATGCTGCCCTTGAGAATCCCACGCCGGCCCCTCAAGTGGCTTACCTTATCCCTATCGTTCCTCTTTCCCCTTGGTTTCGTGCTCGTTCGGCGTGCTCACCTGCCGCGCTATCTTGCGGAGTGGATCGTGTCAATTCTTTTTTCCGCGCTTCTGTACGTGGTCCTTCATCGCACCGAGCCGGCGCGGCCGGGCGTCTACAAGGCCACGGCCGGCTTCTTCTCCCGCATGTCCTACACGCTGTATCTGGTGCATCTTCCACTGGCGGTATTCCTTTGTGCCAGCATCAATAACCCCTGGCGTCCCTGGGACATCTCGCTGCACCATCTCACGAAGTTCCTTTTGCTCAACGCAGCGCTCGTCTGTTTGTGTTATTTGTTCTATCTCGCCTTTGAGGCCAACACCGAGGCGATCAGGAGGCTTCTCCTGTTTCCCCATGCGTCCTATCAGGTGGACTTACACCCCGAAAAACGGCCACCTCGAGTGATACCCGAGGCCGACGTTTCTATAGGGTAGCGAGCAGACGAAATTCACCCGTGTATCAGAGCGCATCTGCGCGAGCGTTCCGGATCGGTAACTAACTCGCTCGATCATATGGAGTATTCTGCTTCTTACCTCCTTTTTGCGTACATTCTGATATGGAGAAGAGATAAGGGAGCGTCCAAGCTTTGAATCCCGTGATTAATAGTGGAACGGTAAGTAGCTCGCCCACCAAAACACTCGAACCCAGGCACCCGCTCCCGCTCAGGGTGGGGTATGACGCTCAAGCCTTTCTGGCTCCCAACGGAGGTACAGGTAAGGGGCTTGCAGTTACGCAATCTGCTTGGGCCTTTTGCCGGCACCTTTATTGGGTTCGCTTCCAACGCGCCGAACCCATCCGGGATTCCTCTGATCCAGGAAGGAGCAGCAAGGTACAACATCTGGCAGCAGTTTTCTTTGCCCGCATCACTGCGCCGTCATAACATCGATTTCTTCCTTGCCCCCTACAATACCGCCCCTCTCTGCCTGCCGAGCAGGGTGGAGCTCGCGCTTGTGCTCCACGACACCATATTGTTGAAAGACTTTCGCAAGCCCGATCTCAAAGGCAGGCTGCGCGACCTTTACCGGCGTCTCCAGATTCCGCCGTCGGTGGCCCGCGCCAAGGTTGTGCTCACGGTCTCGGAGCACGCTCGTTCTGAAATCATCGACGCCTTTCCAACGGCCAATGTAAGAGTCATCCCCTGCACCTTGGACGAGGCGTGGTTCCATCCTGCCCCACTGCAAGATCGGGAGGGCTATTTGCTCATGGTGACCTCCTCTGCACCCCACAAGAACGCCTGGGGCGCAATTGAAGCCTACGCCGCATATGCCCGCCGCTGCGGTACTAACGCCAGACCCTTTAAAATCGTCGGTCTCTCCCGGGAAGCAGACGCATACCGGAAGAGGGCGGTGCCGCTCGGAATTTCACATCTGCTCCACTTCGTTCCATTTGTGACCGATGACCAGCTAAGAGACCTCTATCGCGGAGCCGCTGCTCTTCTCTTCCCGTCATTCGCCGAGGGCTTCGGTATTCCCATGCTCGAGGGAATGGCTACCGGGACGCCCGTGATCGCCGCCCGAGCCACCTCTCTGCCCGAAGTGGGCGGAGACGCGGGCTTCTACTTCGACCACGCGGATTCAAAGGACATGACCAGCGCCATCGAGACCGTCCTCGCCGACGGTCCCTTGCGCCAGGAAATGGCGCGCAAGGGTCTGGCGCGCGCCACCATTTACCGGCCAGAAGTCGTCCACCGCCAGGTGACGGCTTTCTGGAGAGAATTCGCCGGCGTATAAACCTGCCCCAATACTTCTCCTTTCTCTCGCGGACGGGTTATCGTCCTCCTCACACCCAGGAACACTCACAATTCCTTCCCACTATCTCCTCCGCTCAGGAGGAATGAATCGCTTACTGCCCCATAGAACTACCCTCCACCCGCAAGCCCCACAACTTAGGTCACTATCTTCGGCAACGCGTCATGGCGATATGCAGAGTGAGCGCCCCATTATGAATATGATCCAAAGCAAAAACTTTTTCTCCTTTATCCCTTACCTCCTTCTTCTTCTATCACTCGTATTTCTTCCCATCGCGAGTCTTGGAGCCACCCAGCAGCTATCTCATACAGTTACGGTGACGTCTTCTGGATTCTCGATGCAGATCCGTTCTCCAAACGAGTCTGTGGTGTACCAGTGGCTAGCACCTGTTCCAGGCTCCCAATATTCTCTCGGCTCGATCCAGATCGCGGACTCGATTGCAGGCGGATCTCCGCAAGGGCAAATTACTTTGTCTTCACATATTGACTGGATCGGGCCGTCGATGGCTCTGCAGTCGGTTCTGTACAACACCGGGAACGGCGGCCCGTCAGCCACGCTCTCGTTTTCATCCGCGAACGGAATCACGCATGTAACATTAACTCCCGTGATCGATGGCCATTTCGCCGGCATTCGCTTGTTGGCCGATCGCGCTACGATCCAGGATGTCTACCTGGGCCAGGTGCCATCTGCGCTGTCCCCCCGCGAAATTTCCGTTCCTTATTATTCCCAACCCATCAACTACCTTGAATCACTGAACCTATTCGAAAATTCCTATTTCGACCCGTTTGACTCTCATGCATCTACCATCGCCACCACTGGCGCCCAGGAAACGTTCTACGCCGCCAACGCGAACGGCGTTTCCAACACAGCTCGCCGAGATATGGAAGATAGCCGTTTCCAACGACATCACGAATGTGTTGCCGTATCCCGAGCACCCTCCCTCACCTTATATGTCCCAGCTCGCAGGAAGGATGGTGTTGGACATCAAAGGTGGCAGTTTCGACACCATAGCATCGCAGCTGGCGCATCTAGGAGACTTTGGGGTCAACCGCTGTGTCGCCATCGTGGGCACCTGGCAGCATTTTGGCTACAACGATGGCTATCCCAGCCAGGTCCCGGCGAATGCCTCTCTGGGTGGGGACGCGGCTCTTCGCTCCGTAGGAGCGGCCGCGCGCTCCAATTCCTGCTTATTCGCCCTGAACGAAGACTACGCGGACTATTATCCGGACTACCCGGGATACAGCGCTTCGGCAACCATGAGGAGCGCAGATGGAACTCAGATGTTCGCATGGTTGAATCCGGACACGGGCATTCAGTCTTTCGCCACCAAGCCCAGCTTGTTTGTTCCGAACGCGGAGACGCAATCGCCAACGATCCACAGCGACTATGAAGCCAATGCTTCCTTTATTGATGTAAATTCTGCCGCCACTCCGTGGTGGCGTGCGGACCAGGACCCCTCCACCTTCGGTTCCGGCATGTTTGCTACCTATCGCGATGCGTCCAAAGCCCTCTGGGCCTACGAACGCAACGTGGAGGGTGGACCCGTGCTCGGGGAAGGCAAGTATCACTGGTTTTGGAGTGGCCTGCTTGACGGAGTCGAGGCGCAGTTCGGAGCTGAGAGTACGCCGATAACCAATGGGTTGGAGGCGCCCTTGTTTGTCGACTTTGATCTGACCAGAATCCATCCTCTGCAAGTGAACTATGGGATGGGCTATTACAACCGGTGGATGCCCTATGGCGCCACTATTACATCCACGTTCGCGCTCGACGCCTATCGCATGCAGGAGATCATTTTCGGTCACAATCCATATTTGACCGATGCGTTTTGGTCATCGGTTCCGCGAGCGCTGCTGGAGCAGGGTCTCGTATCTCCAGCGGCCGCCCGCTATGCCCTGCAAACTCCGAGCAGCATCGCTTACCTGGTAAGCGGCGTCTGGAGCGACGCCAGTACTGCCGCCAAAGCGGGCGACTTCTCCGTGGCAAAGGTCGGCTATCCAAATGGCGATACCATCGTCGCTAACAGCCGTCCCTCGACCATGGCCTGGAACGGACTCCAAATACCGCAATACGGTTGGGCGGCGAAAGGCCAGGACTACCTGGCGTACACCGCTGTCGTCGGCGGTCAAATTGCAGACTATTCGCAAACGTCACAGTCCATATACGCAAACGCGCGCAGTCAAGCCGATATCCTATCGGAAAATACACTGGCAACTCCCACTGTTGCCTCGTTCAAACAAGTTGGTCCGGGGGTCATCCAGATCCAGTTGCGATGGAATGTCAACTCACCGGCGCCCTCCGCCCCTTATCAGGAATTCATTCATTTTGTCAGCACGATGCTACCTGCCAACTCCAACAGCCTATCGGGTCAAACCAGTGGTTCCCCTTCGGTTCCAACCGGGAACTGGAAAACTGGAGACAATATCGTAGGTAAGGTGCTTCCGTTTTATCTGCCGTCGACTATGCCTGACGGAACCTATCAGATTCGTGTAGGCCTTTTTAACGGATCGCAACGGGCCGTTCTGTATGGAAATGATGACGGAAACCAGCGATACACCGTGGGCATCCTGAGCGTGTCAAATCAAGGCTCCAGCATCACCTTCAAAGCCGTTCCGGTTTCGATTCCACAACCCGACCCGCGTCTCAATAAATCAGGGAGCGTCGTCGATTTTGGCACCATCCGTACTGATGGAATGGTCCTTCTGCAGCAACTCACAGGTCAGGATGCCGGCACGATCGAGCTGAGCACCTACCCGCGGTCCAGAGATGTGGTCGTGCAAATCAACTCAGCCAACATAGCTGCACCGGCTTCCCTCACCTGCGACAATGGGGGGGTAATCGTACCCGTGATTGTAAAGCCGTATTGGCAGATCGATTTGCGCGGCCGAAAATACTGCACCTGGACCGGCGATCTACCTTAGGCCGGACGGGCAGGGTCTGTTGGTGCACGCGGCCGGTTGCGGATTGGCAGGTGCGGGTTTCAGAGTCTGCACCCTGGAGCACCTGCATTTTCTGCATAGAATCGTTTGCTGTTTCAGGGAGAGAGTCTTTTTGACTTGGCCTTTTTGTCTTTTATCAGGGTACGGCTTCAGTCTACGGTATCGTCTGCAGCACTGGAACCGGACGCCTGCTCAACATGATCAATGCCAACCAATTCATTACGCCCAGCGCTCCGTCGGTCGCTAGCGATGCCCACGCGGCGCCCAGCCATGAGTATCTCGGCACCAGATAGAGGTTGAGCAGAAGATTCCCCATCGCCGCGATCGACTGCGACACCAGCCGGAACTTCTGATGCCCTGCTCCCGCGATCGCATCCCCCGCGCTCAAATGGAAGCAACGAAAGAATGGAATCAGGCATAGCCATCTCAGCGCACTCACTGATTCTGCGTAGGACCTGCCCACCAGATGCGGGATGACGGGAGCACACACGAACATCGCTGCCGAAACCCCGATCCCGAGCAAGGCGGTACGCCGTAGTAGCTGCCGGGCCATGGGAACGGTGGCCGCGATACCCTTCACCCCCTCGCGAAAGAACCGCGGAAATGCCGCTGCCACAATCGACATAATCGGCATCGTCCCGATGTTCACTACCCGATAAGCCATCGAGTAGATACCGTTCGCACGGTCCATGCCGTAATGCGACAGCACTACCTTATCGATATCGTTGTAGACCGCTGTCGTCGATCCGGAGATGGCGAACACGAAGCCTTCTCCAGAGCGCTTGCGCCAAAGCGACAGTGAGAACGTCGGCAGTCCAAAAAAGCGGGTCACAGTCGCGAAGGCAACGCCGGCAGAGACAAATGAGACCGTGAGCGAGGCCATGGCCCACTGCCATGCGGAAGCCTTACCCAAAAACACCAACATCGCCGCCGCCAGGATGCACCTTGAGATGTTGCTTAGCAAGGTAAGCGCGGCGCTGAACTTCATCTTTTCGAAAGTCTGGAACACTTGTCCGGCGCAGCTGTTGAGCTGCTGGAAAAGGCAATCGCTGATGGCAATTGGGAATAGGAGCGGCACGCTCGCCGCGCCCACCAGCCAACGGCCTGTTAACGTCAGGCCAACCGCAATCACCGCGCCGAGCAGGCAAACCGACATCAAAATATTGCCCCAATAGACGCGGAAGCGGCTCTGATCGGGACTCACATACCGCAGGAAGAGTAACCCGGAGCCGAGTGTGCTGTACTGGCTAACCACCGCAACCAGGGCGACGGCGCCCGCAAGTAATCCGTATTGGGTGGTTCCAAGCAGGCGGGCGAGCACGACGAAATACACGCCCTGAGCTACAAATGAAAACCCCTGACCGGCAAACAACCACGCAGCGTTCCGCACCATGACACTCTTGCGCGCACGAACTACGAATGGTCTGATCAAAATGGAAGCCCTCTTCTCACTCGCGCGTCCAACGGTTGCACCTGCGGGCTGGCAACTTTGGCGGATGCTCCCGGACCCGTGCCACTGGTGCTCGGTATAGATGTTTTCGAGTAGCGCTGTCTGTGCTCTTAGATCGAAAAGTTGTTCCACTCGACGCAGAGCCGCATGATGGAATCGGCTCCACCGGTCCTCATCGCTCAGGAGAGTAGACAGGTTGTCCGCCAAAGCCTCGTCATCGCGTTCCGGCGCCAGCAACCCGTTCACATCGTCGATCACAATCTCAGGAATTCCTCCATGCCTCGTGCCGACCACCGGCACACCCATGGACTGCGCCTCGGCAACCACGGTCGGCAAGCCTTCGCTGTCACCATTTGCAGCCGTTACACTTGGGACACAAAAAACCTTCGTAGTTTTTAGCGCTTCGCGGACCACCTTGGTGGGCTGCGTACCGCGAAACCTTCCGCGGACCTTCAACTCTCCCGCCAGTGCTTCGAGCGACGGACGCAAAGGCCCATCCCCAATGATAGTCAGCTCACATTCGGGATGAGTCTGCTGGACAATCTGCATGGCCCGCACCAGGTATTCGCAGCCTTTTTTTTCTACCAGCCGTCCTACGAAGAGAACGCCCTCCGGTCTGGCCAGCGAGTTGGAAGGCGCGAAAACCTCTCGATCGATCCCTATGTAATGAACCTTCAGTTTCTCGACCGGGAAACCAGCCTCGAGTGCACGGTCGCGAATGAACTTCGAGACACAAATAAACAGAGCGGCGTCCTCGCAAAGACGCCGATAAACGTCCACGTGGCGGCCGCGAACGGTGACGTCTGAACCGTGCAGCGTGACCACTAATGGCACCCCGAGGGCTCGTGCCAGGGGAAGCGCAGTGCGCCCGCCACTGGCAAAATGCGCATGCAAAAGCTCTGCGCCCGACACGTTTTGCCTTGGCGTGGAACAGAGGAGCGATCCCCGTCCTACGATAGAGCTTTGATCGGGCGTCGGAGACCGAAGGCCCAAGATCCGATAAGATGACCGCCCCATGAGGCAATGGAAGGCTGGGATGAGAGCGCTCGAGCCCCGCAAGCACAGGCACATATTCAGTCAGTTCCTTCATCTGCGCAAGGACAAACGTCTCCGACGGAGGCAGCAGAGTCTCTTTAAAAACCAGGACTTTACGCATGCCCCTCCACCGTGGCGAATTGAGTACGGCTACCCGGCCGAAACTGCCGGATGACGACGTCATAGATCCCTTCCAGCTTCGCAGTTTGTGATCTCACATCAAACTGCTCCCGAACCCAGCGCATCCCTTCTTCTCTGGATTGAGCCCAGAACCCGTCGTCTGCAAGATAGCGCATCAAATGCGCGGCCAGCTGCTCAACATCGCGTTCCGGAGCAAGCAGCCCGGTAATCCCGTCACGCATGGTCTCTGAAATCCCTCCATGACGGAAACTCACCACCGGAACACCCATCGATTGTGACTCGGAAAAGACATTCCCGAAGGCCTCGCTCATGCCATCCTGCAGCGTGACGCTTGGGCCGCAAAACACCCGAGCCCGCTCCAGCCAGGTGCGAATCGTCGCCTGTGGCTGCTCGCCCAGAAAGGTCGCCCCGACGCCGAGCTCTCCATTCATCTGCTCCAAAGTCCCGCGGAAGCTGCCGTCACCGATCACCACCAGACGAGCCTCCGGCCGTTGCTGCCGAACACGCTGCATCGCGCGCAGCAGGTAATCACAGCCTTTGTACGGAACCAGCCGGCCCACGTAAAGCACCAGGTTCGGATCCTTCTCAGAGATGGGCAGAGTGGGTGTAAAGGCGCCGCAGTGCATGCCCGTGTATTGCACGCGTAACTTCTCCTCCGGGAAGCCGGCACGAATCGCTTTCTCACGGATGTAGTTTGACACGCAGAGGAACAATGACGCGCGCTGCCATAGCCGCCGGCGATACGCAAGAAACGGTAACTCGAAGAGATGGTGGCGCAGCTCGTTGTCTGGCATCAGCTCTGCCCCGCCACGGAGATGCAGGATCAAGGGCAAATCCAACCGATTGCTGATGAAGAGAGCCGGTGATCCTCCTTCGGCAAAATGAGCATGAATCAACTGCGATCCTACCTGCCGCGTAGAAGCGTGAAAGCGCGGTGCGACCCCCAGCCAGCGATAAAGCTCCCGGTGCACGCGCGCCGACCGGGTCCGCTTTTTCTCGAGCAGGATCGGCTCGTGCGGCAAAGCCAGGTTCTTCGCCGCCGGAATCAGTCCCACGTACTGCGCCTGGTAGCGACGCAGTTCGTTCACCTGCAACGGTATAAAGGTTTGCGTCGACGGGAGCATTCTCTCCGCGAAAACCAACACTGTGTTCATCAGGGGGTCACTCCTGCCAGCACGCGAAGATACGCCTCGCGCACGTTTTTCTCGCTGTAACGCGAGGCTACGATTCGATGCGCCTCCGCGGCGTATCCCTGCCGCCGCTCGGCCGAGGAGACCAAATCGCGCAATGCGGCGCACAGACTATCCGCTTCACCGGAGCGAAAGAGGTAAGCTCCCTTCCCCTGGTCGGTGATCTCGCAATGAACCGGCAGGTCGCTGAAGATGCACGGAAGGCCATGAGCCATCGCCTCCAGGCTGGTAATTGGGAGCCCTTCGGGGCCGAGGGAAGGCATGACAAAGATGTCTGCCCGTTCATAGAATTCTTCAAGATTGCGCTGGAAACCGGCAAAACGTACGTTGGGTACTCCGCGAGCGGCCTCTTCCAGCGATGCCCGGTCCCCGCCGTCGCCGGCGATCGTCACTTCCACATGGGGCAGGCGCCGCGCGGCCTCAATCAACAAATGAATACCCTTATAGTGCTCCAGCCGCGAGGCGCAGAGCACACGCGCGCGCGGCGGCAACTCGTCCGCCGGCGCTCGAAATGGCTTCTGGTTCGAAATCCAATTCGCGATCACCGAATAACGCGTGGCGGGCAACACCGGCCGAACGCTCTCGGCCACTGCTTGAGAAACGCAAACCACATGACTCGTGAAACGAACGCTCCAGCGAGCGATCTTCCGTGCCAGCAGCTTCTGCGGGTGACGCATCCAGCTGTACAACTCAATTTCAAACGGGCCATGGCGTGTGTATACGGCCGACCGTCCTAGAAGCCGGGCGGGAAAAATCAGTACGCTCTCCAGAAACCCGTTGAGTTGCACCGTGTGGATTCGATATCGCACAAGCAGCACGGGCACAGCGATCAGGGCGGCCAGAAAGCGAAGGGGCTTGAACATCCCATTGAACGCAGGCAGGCGAACGATCGTTACGCCACAGTTCGCCAGCCGGGTGCTGAGTTCGGGAAGCACGCACAGCGCGTACAGGTCTACGTCACTGGCCAACAGACCTGCCAGACTCACGAGATAAGTCTCGACGCCGCCGAAGTGCGCCCCGAGATCAATCAGCAGAACTCTGCGCTTGTCCCCCTGCACTCCAGGTAATGTCATAATCTTCCCGACTCGCTATTCAGAGAAATCGAAATGAGACCGGCAGACAAGTCGCCCCGTGCAATCGCCCGCGAGCCGTTTGTGACCGGCCAAGGCCGAGCTACGACGCTTTGAGCGTTGAGATACCATTTCGCTGGGCGTACAACAGAAGCTCTGTCCGGTCCGCGAGACCCAACTTGCGGTAGATCGACGTAAGGTGGTGGGCAACCGTAGCGTCGCTGATGTAGAGCTGGCTGGCAATTTCCTTGTTACGCATGCCCTGGCATATCCGCCCAATGATTTGATATTCCCGCCCCGTAAGCGAAGAGATCTTGGCCAGTTCCGGCGTACTTTCGGCCGCTTTGCGCTGGCCGAAGCTGCTTAGCACGCGATGGGTCAAAGCGCGGTCAAAGCACAGGTCGCCCCGGAAAACCTTCCGCACTGTCTTGGCGATCAATTCTGGCGCGCACTGCTTCAACAGCACACCTTTGGCCCCGTTCCGCAGCGCCGCTTCGTGAAAATTCAGGCTCTCGTTCCCCGTAAACACGATTACTTTTGCGTCATGATGCCGATCCGCGATGCCGTGCAATTGCTGCGCGAGAGTGTCAGGGTCCATCTCGCACCCCAGGAGTACAATCTCGGGCTTCTTCAGGGCCACCTGCGCGAGCAGGTCACACATCCGGGTGCACTCGGTCAGCACGACAATGTCGTCACAGGACGCGAGGGATTGCCGCATCCCGGACAGCAGCACCGGATAGTCATCGGCAATGGCAACATGAATATCCGTGCCCCGCGGGCTCGCTTCGAACATGGTGGCATCGTGGGTGGTAAAGTACATGCGTTGGCTCCCTCGGGGGCAAGTCATCGTATGGTGAATCAAACATTTAAGGCCAAGTGTCGCGCGTTTCGTTAGGAAGGCTGGCTAACCATCTCGTTATGACCTAAAAGCCTAACCGATGGCCATGCTCCCTACGCGGACTAGAGCGGAGCCGGGCTTTTCCTCCGGCGCCGAACATTTGTGGAGACTAAACCGGATTTAGAACGCCGAGCTTCCGGTTTGCCAGGCAGCGTACACGTTACTTATGAGTTAAGCGTAGCCCATAGCATCCAGTTGATCAAACGAAAATAACCACCGCTATCGGTACTTTTGTAACAGGTACCGTTTTTTTAAACAGGCCCGCAAATTTTCTTGACTGGTAACTGTAACTGTCATTTTTCCGCCGAGAAGCCGCTTGCCACAACGGGCCCCTGTCGTGTATACGCGAAGACTCTTTGGCCGAGCGGAGCGCAGCCTTTCCACCAACACGCGAAAAACATGTTTATCGGATGTTTCCCAGGTTGGAGACGACGCCACGCATGATACCGCTGCGATCACCAACGACTCTTCCCAGCGAGCAGTCCCACACTGCGAGACGTCAGCCCGCAAGGACTCGAAGATAAGCCTCCCGCACATTTCCTTCGCTGTAACGCGAAGCGACGATACGATGCGCCTCGGCGGCATGCGCGTAGCGCCTCTCCGGCAATGCAATCATGTCGCATAGCGCTGTTAACAGGCTCTCCGCGTCACCTGAGCGAAAGAGGTAAGCCCCTTTGCCGTCATCGGTGATCTCGCAGTGAACCGGTATGTCACTAAAAATGCAGGGAAGCCCCCGCCCCATCGCCTCGAGGCTGACCATCGGCAAGCCTTCAGGTCCCATGGACGGCATGACGAAGATGTCTGCGCTTTCGTAGAATGGCTTCAGGTCGCGCTGAAAGCCGGCGAAACGTACGTTGGGGACGTCGGACGCCAACGTTTCCAGAGATGCCCGGTCGCTCCCGTCGCCAACGATCGTCACCACTACCTGGGGCAATTGTCGTGCAGCTTCTATCAGCAGATGAATACCTTTGTAGTGTTCCAGCCGGGATGCGCATAGTACCCGCGCACCCGACGACAAATCGTTCAGCGGGGGATGAAACGGAACCTGTCCTGAAATCCAATTGGCGATCACCGAATAGCGCGTAACCGGCAATACGGGCCGCACACTCTCTGCCACCGATTGCGAAACGCACACTACGTGGCTCGTGAACCGCACGCTCCAGCGAGCGGCTTTGCGCGCCATGAATTTAAGCGGCTGCCGTAGCCAGCTGTACAGCTCGATCTCGAAAGTCCCGTGGCGAGTATAGATCGTTGTACACCCGAGAAGGCGCGCCGGAAAAATGAGTACACTGTCGAGAAATCCGTTGAGCTGTACGGTATGAATCCGATAACGTATCAGCAACAGCGGCACAATAATCAAGGTTGCCATAAAACGGAGCAGCTTGAATTGTCCCCAGAAAACGGGCAGGCGAAACACCCTGACTTCGCTGCCGGCCAGGCGGGCACTCAACTCAGGATGCACGCACAGCATATACAGCTCAATCTCGCTTGCTAGCAGACCCGCAAGGCCGACAAGATAGGTCTCGATGCCCCCGAATTGGGGCCCCAAGTCAATCAATAGTACTTTGCGTTTCATACTTTTTGTCTCTTGCCGCGTTATAGGTCTGCCTAGGGAGCAGCGGCTGCTTACATAACGCAACGCAGCCGACGTCGAGACTGGGGTCCGCGCTTCGCAGGTCTCAAACTGCTGCCTCACAACGGGTAATGATCTACGCGTCAACGCACTGGGACGATGTGTTAGAGCTAATCGGCGCCGGGCGCGTCGAAATTCGTGCTCAATACCAGTGGGTGCCTGTGGTTGTTCCGATTGCTGATAATGCTGGCCATCTGTTCAACAGCTTAGCCCAGAGTCTTTTGCCGATCAAATTCAAATCCGGCGCCCGCGATTCTTTGGTAATGGCGATCGGCCTTTCTTACACTTGCGCGAGCGGTATACGAAGGAAACCATATCTGTTTCGTTCCTTGCTTTCGCAGATGGAACCGCGGCACATTGGAAGCGATTTATTACCATTAACTATATAGTTAATGGTAATGCCCATGCGGATTCACCCGTATCCATATTGAAACTGTTACTGTAGCAAATTAAGGACGGCGGTAGGCTTTCAGCCAATTAGCTTCAAATAGTCCGGACGATCCGCAATCGTCTTATATCGATACTCCCGGGCAATCCCCCGCTCCCGCAGATAGAACACCGCGGGCATCTGGTTCGCATCTTCCTGAATCATGCCAACGCCATGCTTGGTAACCGCGCCCAGCAGCCACCCTTTCCATACCGCCGGAACCAGGAACTGGGTAAAAACATTCTTCCGCGGTACCTGAAACACCGGGCTGGCATAGAGAGATGCCTCGGGATCGCTGACCCGCTCGATATCCGAAAGATGGTAATAGTCGAAATACGGTTTTGCCCGTTCCGGCGTCCCCAGGTGGACGAAAACCGGCCTGACGCCCCGCCCCTCAATCTGCTCCCGGATCCGGGAAACATCGTCCAGTGTCTGCCGGCAAAACGAGCATCCAAAATGCCGAAGAAAGATCAGCAAAACCGGAGACTCATCCACTAGCTCGAGCAGGGTTCGACCCGATTCCGTGCGGTACCGCCCAAGGACGGCAGGCATCTCCGTCGCTTGCGGATCCGTCTGTTGCGCGCTTAAAACCGGCGGCGTCATGCCTTGCCCTCCCAGTCCCCGGGGAGGAGGTAACTCTCTAGCTACTGCCCCCTGGTTACTCCAGCCGCAAAGGCCGGCCGGCCATCCTTAAACAGTATCCTAAAAGGGACGCGGTGATGCGCCACCACTGGTCTCATCGATTCTTTCGGGGGAGGGATTCGATGAGGCTGTGGGAGCCCACCGCGTCTGTTGCTCCCAACCGAGCGTCGCGCTCACGTGTCACGACCGCAAAATGGGCACACCCGCCTCAGCCATCGAGACCTCAGGAAACGCTTGCGGGAACGGATTTCAGACCCCATCGCACCCCTAGAGGGTTTAGGGCGCTTAAGGCGCTGCATTCCACACAAATGGCGCATAGGCGCTTAGGGCGCACACTTTCACACCGCGACCCGCCGCCGAAACAGTCGCGGGTCGCCTGTCCAGACCGCCCCAAAGGGCTTTTCGCGCTTTTCGCGCATATTGTGCTATTGCGCGCTACCCCGGAAAAGGCCTTGGATGACCTTTTCCAGGGCGAGCACGGGATCGGACAAGCCGGCTATTCCCCCCCGGTCTGTTGGAGCATCAGCTGGTGAAACTCCGGCGTCGAACGCAGCGTGGCGAATTCCTTATCCTTCATCAGCTGCTTTCGGTCTTTGAATCCGGCCTGCAGTGCCTTGCGCAGGTAGGTCAGGGATTCCTGCATCTTGCCTGCCGTGGCATAGGTCTTGGCCAGGTAGTAGTCAACGGCGACGAGCTGCCGCCGCGAACTGGTCTCCTGCACAATCTGCGTCTGACCCGGATCAAAGATGTTGGGGTTTAACTCCAACGCCTTGTGATACGCCGCCATACCTGCCTTGTACTTTTCTTCGGCAAAGTACGAGGTGCCCAGGTTGCAGTAGGTAATCGCTGCTGAGGGAGAATACTTCAGCGCCCGCTTGTAAGTGCGTTCGGCCTGCTTGTATTCGTGCTGGCCGTGATACACCGCAGCCAGATTGTTGAGCGCGTCGGCATAGTTCGGGTTCATCGCCAGCGCTTGCTGGTAATACTTCCGTGCCTGGTCGAGCGCAAACATGTGGTGGTATGCGACACCGATTTTGTTCCAGATCACAGCTGTCCGCTGCGGGTCGCGCTCGTAAGCCCCGATCGCGGCAGCGTAGCTTCGATGAACCATGAGCAGATCGCCTTCAATCTCGGGAGTGAGAGCGGCTGTCGGGGATGGGGTAGCCACATCGGTGGCGGGAGACGATGGGTTGGGAGTTAAGGCAAACGTGGTGTGAACGCACATCACGAGGGGTAAAACGAGCAACAGAACGAGGCCGGATGACCTGCGACGGTGAAGGTCATTCATATTCTGCCTCCTTTCCTGACGACAGGGTCAGATGGACGCGGAACTCATACTACTCCCCAAAATTCGAGACGTCAGATCACACTTTCGCGTGAGTATCTGTGACGCCATCCTTGGTGTTGATCGGCTGAAACAGCGCCGGCTTCAGGGTCAGGGGCCGCCCCCCGACTTGCCAGCCGCTCTCCGATGGACTAATACTGAGATCCATGGCTTTTTACCCCTCCAGCCGCGCCCAATGTACGCGCTGTCGTCGCATGCCCCGCCGGGCAGGCACTGCGGGAGACTGGCCAGAGAGCTAAGCGCTATCAACCCAAGTTTCCAGACAGGCCTGCGGTCAACCCAGACTGCAGGCCTTTCGCTTGCGACAAGACTTTAGAGGAGAAGCAGATGTCAGAAAGCAACAAGCAGCACCTCGCCACACTCTCCGTGCACGCCGGTCAGGAACCTGACCCCGCCACCGGATCCCGCGCCGTCCCCATCTACCAGACCACCTCTTATGTCTTTAAGGATGCCGACCACGCCGCGAGGTTGTTCGGCCTGCAGGAATTCGGCAATATCTATACCCGCATCATGAACCCGACCACGGACGTCTTCGAGAAGCGGGTCGCCGCTCTCGAAGGGGGAGCCGCGGCGCTGGCGACCTCCTCTGGCCAGGCTGCGGAGACTTTGGCCATCCTTACCCTGGCCGGCGCCGGAGACGAGATCGTCTCCACCACCTCCCTCTATGGCGGCACCTATAACCTGTTCCACTACACCCTGCCCCGCCTCGGGATCACCGTGCGCTTTGTCGATGCTGACGACTTTGACGGCCTGCGGGCAGCCATCAACCCGAAGACCAGGGCTGTCTACACCGAAACCCTGGGCAATCCCAAGCTCGACATTGCCGACGTGGAAAAGCTGGCCGCCATCGCCCACCAGCAGGGCGTGCCACTGATGATCGACAATACGTCGGCGACTCCCATCCTCTGCCGTCCCATTGAGTTCGGCGCCGACATCGTGGTCGAATCTGCCACCAAGTTCATCGGTGGCCACGGCACCTCGATCGGCGGCGTCATTGTCGACGCCGGCAAGTTCGACTGGAAAGCCTCCGGACGCTTCCGCGACTTCGTCGAGCCTGACCCGTCCTACCACGGCCTGTCGTACGTGGAGGCATTTGGCCCGTTGGCCTTCATCCTCAAAGCCCGGGTGCAGGGGCTGCGCGATATCGGGGGCTCCATGGCCCCCTTGAATTCCTTCCTATTTCTGCAGGGACTGGAGACGCTTCACTTGCGCATGGAGCGCCACTCTCAGAACGCGCTCACGGTGGCCAAGCATCTGGCCAATCATCCAGGGGTCGACTGGGTGAACTACCCAGGGCTGCCCTCCAGCAAGTACTACGCGCGGGCCAAGAAGTACATGCCCGAAGGCCAGAGTGCGTTGGTCACCTTCGGCATCAAGGGCGGCTTCGAAGCCGGCAAGAAGCTGATCAATTCGCTGAAGCTGTTCTCGTTGCTGGCGAACATTGGCGACGCGAAATCGCTGGTCATCCACCCTGCTTCCACCACCCATTCGCAGCTCACGGTCGAGGAGCAGCGCGACACCGGCGTCACCCCCGAGCTGGTACGCCTATCCGTCGGTATCGAGGATGTTCGCGATATTCTCGCCGACCTGAACGACGCGATTGAAGTGGCCAACGGACACGCGGTCAAAGAAGCACTCAGCGCTCGATGAGCACCAGCCCCAGCGCGACGCTGGTCGCACCCAGCTTCGAGGGAGACTTCTCGCTTGGCGAGCCGTTCTCCCTTGAAGCCGGTGGGGTGCTCGACTTCGCCCACCCTCCGCTACGCCCTGTATGGCGAACCCAACGCCGCGGGAGATAACGTAATCCTGGTGGCGCACGCGCTCTCCGGCTCGGCGCGGGTGGCCGATTGGTGGCCGCGCCTCTTCACCGACGGAGGCCTGCTGCAGACCGGCGGCAACTGCGTTATCGGTATCAATATTCCCGGCTCCTGCTACGGCTCGACCGGACCAGGTTCGCTGGATCCCGTCACTGGCCGTTCCTACGGGCCGAACTTTCCCCTGGTCACCGTCGGCGACATCGTCACCCTGCAGGCGCGCTTGCTCAAAAAGCTCAACATCCATCGGCTCAAGCTGGTCATGGGCGCTTCGATCGGCGGTATGCAGGCATTGGAGTTGGCCGTGCGGTTCCCGGAGCTTGTCGAGCGCGTAGTCTCCATTGGCGCCGCGCCGCTGGGAGCGATGGGTCTGGGCCTGAACCATCTGCAGCGGCAGATGATCCAGCTTGATCCAGCGTGGCAGGGCGGCCACTACCCGCCACATCAACAACCGAGGAAGGGATTGGCGCTGGCCCGCGCTCTGGCCGTATGCACCTACAAATCGCCCGAGTTATTCGAGCATCGCTTTGCCCGCAAGCCGGATCGCAGCGGTGAAGACCCGTGGGCATCGATGCATGAGCAAGCTCAAGGTCTCAGCGGCGAGCGCTTCGATGTGGCCGGATATCTCGACTACCAGGGCGAGCAGTTCGTCAAGCGCTTTGACGCCAACTCCTACCTCGCCCTTACCCGGACCATGGATACCTTCGACCCTGCGCGCGGATACCCGTCGGCGGAAGCCGCCTTCCGCCGCATCGAAGCTGAGGTGATGCTGGTGGGTATCTCGTCAGACTGGCTGTTTCCAGCCCCGGAGGTTGAGGCCCTGGCAGCGGATATGGCCAAGGCCGGCGTTCGCTGCGAGTACCGGGAGCTGATTTCCTCCCACGGCCACGACGCGTTTTTGGCAGAGCCGGATGAGCTCGCTCGGCTGGTCCGCCCTTTTCTGGTGTGGGGAGAACCATGAGTCTCAGCGAACAGCAACGGCAGTTTTACGACGACAATGGCTATCTCTTTCCCCTTCAGGTTTTCAACGAACCGGAGACAGCGGAATTCCGCCGGCAATTCGACGACTACACCGCGCAAAACAAAGATCGCCTCAGCAAGCTGATTCCCCGCGAACGGCGCGCGGTCTACGCGCTCACCCATTTGTCGCTGCCCTGGGTTTATCAGATCGTCTCTCATCCCCGGGTTCTGGATGCGGTCGAAGGCGCGATCGGTCCCAACCTGCTGGTGTGGGGCTCCGATTGGTTCGTCAAGTTTCCCGGGGATGCCGCATTTATTTCCTGGCACCAGGATGGCGCCTACTGGGGCTTGCAGCCTCCCAAAGTCACCACCGCGTGGATTGCCCTGTCTCCAAGCACCCCGGAGAGCGGGTGCATGCAAGTGATGCCGGGAACCCAGAAGACGCAGCTTCCCCAACGCGAGACCTACGCGCTCGACAACGCTTTATCGCGGGGCCAGGAAATTGCGCTCGAAGTAGACGAATCGAAGGCGGTGGCGTTGACCCTCGCGCCCGGCGAAATGTCACTGCATCACATCGGCATTGCCCACGGTTCCAAGGCGAATAAGTCCGACTACGCCCGGGTTGGGATCGCAGTCCGCTACATCGCGCCCGAAGTTGTTCAGCAAGGCGCCGAGCGCCAGATAGTCCAACTGGTACGTGGCAAGGATGAGCACGGCCACTTCGAGATCGTGGCCCCGCCAGGCGACGCTGCCACCGCAGCAGAAGTGCGCAAGGAAGCCGACCGGCGCGTGCTCAGGAATGTCTATCCGGTCGCCAGGTAACGGGGCTAACCCATCAATCCCAGATACGGATCACTGCCGAAGTTGGCGAAATTGGGAAACACTTCGCGGACCTGGCTGTCCGATAGCCCCATCCATCTTCCCAGCGTTCCGCCGTACTGCTCGACGGCCGTGGTCGGGATCAACCGCCCCGCCCCCACATCATTTGCCTGGTTTGAACCGACGACCGGATACTCACCATAGATATTCTGCCCGGCAACACCTCCGCCGGCGACGATGTGATGGCTGCCCCAGCCGTGATCGGTGCCATCGCTGTTGGCAGTGAGTGTCCGGCCAAAATCAGAAGCGGTAAACAACGTCACGTTACTACTCAATCCAGCTGTGATCATCAGCTGATCGAAGTACTCGAACGCAGCGCCCAGCTGGCTAAGCAAGATCGAGTGGCGTTTGGCCTGGGTATCGTGGGTATCGAAACCGCCCAACTGCACAAAGAAAACCTGGCGGCTCACTCCCAGAGCTGTTCGGCCGGCGATGACACGCGCCACGGTCTGCAACGACTTGGCGAGCGGGTTATCAGTCAATTTGTTGGTAGAGGGATCGAGGTACTGGGTGGGATCGGGCACGCCCGTCGGTCCTGCCGGCGCCATGGCGGCCGCCAACGCTGCCTGAGCCTCGAGCGAGCGGCGAACCACGACCGCGTACTCCTTGGCAAAGAGGTTGTCACTGTCGGCGCTGATAATCGACTGCAATGCAGCCGTCCCCTGCGCGGAGCCAAACAGCGGGTTGGCGAGCCCATTGGCCTCCAGGGCTCCGGCAGCGCTCACCCGAAGCTGAAATGCCGTCTGCCCGGAAAGAAACAGACTGGTGCCGCTGGTGCTGATACAGGTAAACGAAGCATTGCTGTTCATGCTCTCGAACAAGTCGGCCATGCGGCCGCCCCACCCGCGATTGGCGCCGTCAGCGGCCACCGCTTCCCATGCGTTGGTCTGGTCGAAATGCGAAAAGAGCGATCTTGGGAGAGGAGCGGTCCCCGACTTCCACTGCTGTTTGGTGATGGGCTCGATCAGGGTTCCAGTATTGGCGACCAGCGCACAGCGTCCGGCGTTGAAGAGGTTCTGTATCCCCGTGAGGTATGGATTGAGAGCAAAGCTGCGGCCGGACTGCGGAGTCACCGGCGCGATCGGAAGCAGTTGGCTCATGGGATACGCGAGCCCCTCAGCGCCGCTGCGCGCCTTGGTAAACGCGGCGAAGGAGTCGGAGTCGGTCGCGATCAAGGTACCGTGTCCATCATTGCCGCCCTGCAGGTAGACACAAACAATCGCCCGGTAGTCCGTGGGGGCCGCGGCAGCATGCGAACTCATCGCCGCCAGCGCGCGCATGCTGTGCAGCAGCGGGCTTGCGGTCACGCCAGCCGCCGCCGCGTAGGAGGCAGTCTTCATGAACTGGCGCCGGGAATGATCGATCTTTCGCATAGTCGTAGGCTCCTAGTGCTGGGCGGTGTACTCAGACGAAGCGACGGTAAGAAAAATCGCAGTCTGTGCTCGCGCCAAAAGCGCATGGTTGATGGCCACCGCATCCCCGGCGGGTACGGAGATGGCATTCACCGCAGCCAGAATCTGGCTGCGCAGGGTGGACGACATATTGCCTGCCAGCAGCAGCAGATTCACACGGTCGAGCAGTGCATCGGGATTGTTAGCCAGTGCCGTCTCCGTAGCCAGCGTCATGTAAAGATCGCCATTGTTGCCGAAACCGCCAGACAATGCGGCTTGCATGCTGTTGAGATAGCCGATCACTGTGGTCACATCGGTGATCTCCATCTCGGGCGCGGTTAACCCCGCCTGCTCGATGCTGGTGCCGGCGGGTGTAGTACCCAGGAACGAACCAGTTGAAGATGCTGGGCGCGCGCGAGGCCATCTCCGCAAAGCCGTAGGCGGGATCCTCGGTGCTGCCGGCGTCGAAGGCGCCGCTGCGCGATTCCGCGGTGAAGGCACGCGCCATGTGGGCATAGCGAACCAGCGGCTCCTGCACCTTGCCGTAGGTGGGACTGGTGAAGGTGGGCGCATTCGTATTGCGCGCCTCGTCATCCATCAGGATGGCGGTGATCACGGCTTGCATGTCGCCGCGTACCCCCTGTCCGTTGTCCTTGAATACTGCGGCCACCCGCTCCAGATACGCGGGGCTTGGATTGCTGGTGACCAAATGCTGAATGAGTTGTTTGGAAACGAAGACCGGCGTATTGGGATGGTTGAACAGAGTATCGAGGGCAGTCTTCAGATCGCCGTTTGGATCGGATCCGCCTGCCGGCACAGTCACGCCGAGAAAATCCTTTTCATCGGTAGAGTGGTGCGCAGGATAAGCAACCAGTGGCAGCAGGTCCTGGCCATACCCCGGCCCCGCATAACTCGCGCCGTAGCCGGACCACGCCTGTTCGCTGGTGTTGCCGTTCATGTTCCAGCTGAACCCGGTGAAGATCTTCGCCATACCGACCACATCGTTGAGACCGTAGGTGGGTATCGGGTTGCCGCTGCCATCCAACTGTGGTGTCCCATCGGGGTTGAGCTGGTTGAGGCCAATCGTCAACAGCTGCATCACCTCACGCGCGTAGTTCTCATCCGGATCGCGTGTAGCGTCGCCCTTGTCATTGGCCAGGATCGACAGATAGATGCCCATCATGGGGCTGAGCGTGACGTCCTGCAGTAACTGGCGGTAGTTGGTGAAGGCGTCATTGCCCAGCATGTCGTAGTAGTTGGCTACGCCGCGCGGCATCTGGCCCACGATCGCATCCTGGCTCGAGACTACGAAGAGCTCACTCAACGCAAACTGCACCCGCTTGCGCAACGCGTCCTTGCCGGTAAGCGCGCTGCTCCAGAAGGGCTGCTCGAAGTAGGCATCGCCGCCGGTATCGAAAAACAGCTTCTGGTTGCAGTCGGCGTCCGTAGGCGCGCAAGCCGGCTGGGTGTTGAGAATGATCTGGCGCTCGGTGTACGGCTCATGCAGCGTATTCGGAACGGCAAACTGCTCGGCGAACCACGCGTTGTAGCCGATGGTCGAGAGGTGGTTGATGTCGGCCTCGGAACCGCCAAACGTCGCCTGCATCAGGAAGCGGGAAGCATCCTGGGGAGAAACCAACGGCGTCGGCGGCGTGCCCGGCACCTGCTCCACTACGTCGGCGGAGACAGCGCCTCCGGGGTCGGGATTGAGAACCTGCAGATCGAAAGGGCCCGCTACCGTAGGATCTACGGTAGCCGTCAGCTGTGTACCTGAATTGAACTGCGTCGGTATCGGCACACCATTCTCGAGCACCGTGGCGCCATTGATGAAACTTCCGCCAGTCAGCACGACCGGACTCGCACCAATATTGACCGTAGAAGGTGTGGCATTCAGCAAAATGGGGACCGGGTTCAGAACCTGTACATTCACGATGGTGACAACGGTGGGGTTATCAACGCTTGTCGCCTGCACTACCACCAGGTTGGGGTTGGGGACCACGGCGGGCGCCGTGTAGACGCCTTTGTCGTTGATGCTGCCGATTTGTGCGTTGCCGCCGGCTACTCCGTTTACAGTCCAGGTAAGCGCAGTGTTTTGCGAGCCTGTGACCGTAGGTGTAATCGTGATGGTGTTGTTTACCCGGACGCTGGTCTCCGATGGCTTTAATTGGACCATGACCTGCCCCGGCTGAACCAATGCGTTTACGCTCTTGGAAGATGCCGATCCAGGATCAGGATTGACGACGGTCACGGGATAGGTGCCCGGCGTGTTTTCCGTGATGATCGCCACCAGCTGGGTGCCGGATATATAGGTGGTGGGAACGGCTACACCGTTCCACAAAATTTTCGCACCGTAGACAAAGGCGGATCCGTTGACCGCGATCTGCGCCATCCCCTCGGCAAACGATCCTGGAGTGACCGTCGTGACGATGGGAATTGGGTTCAGAACAGAAACCCCATAACTGCCCTTGGAAGGATAGATTTCGGCGGAGCTTCCGATGGTTACCTGGTTATTCGGTAGCGGCACGATGGCCGGGGCCGTGTAGACACCCTTGGTGGAAATGGTCCCGAACTCAGCATTGCCACCGGGGATACCGTTCACCGACCAGATGACCGGCGCCTCGGTTTTGAACTGCATGGTTTGGGTGACGCGGAGGTTGTTGCCGGTGGCCTGGATGGCGGACAGCTTGATAACCGCCGCTTCATTGATGCTAAAGCCGCAACCGGCGATGGCAGCACTCGCCATCCCCATGCACAACGCAGCTGCGCCGCTGCGCCCTCTGGCTGATAAATTGACTGTCCACATACTGCGCTCCGCACTTGACCGGACTTACTGGAAGATTAGGGCTCGGAAAGCGCGTTGCTCGCCGTAGTGACAGTTTGAAAATACTCAAGCGAGGGCATAACGGGAACGGTACTTTCGAGGGAGTTTGAGCGCAGTTAGGGTCAGCTATGCGGAGGGAGTAACCCTTGCTTTGCGGGGTGAAAGCGGGATCGATTATTGGCTTATGAGTTATATTGCTCAGTTACTTCGCTCCCGTCCCACGACGGGCACGGCTTAGGAGGAGAACAGCTGCGTCAGGTTGCTGAGGCGGAGGAGTTCCTTAACCCGAGGGGACAAGTTGACCAACGTCAGCGTGCAATATCCTTCTCTCAGCGCCGACACCTTGAGCCCTACCAAAGCTCCCAGGCCGGAGCTATCCATGTACTCTACGTCGGTCAGGTCGAGCGCGATCCGGCCACCCAAAGCTATCAGCGGCTTGACGACTTCCTTGAGTTGGCCCGAGGTCTCGTTCGTCACCCTACCGTGACAAACGATGGTCGTCACCGGGACCGTGCCGTCCTCCACCGATTTTTGAACTTCATATTGGAAGACAGCCTCTGGCGTTGTCATGCGCTCTCCTTGTCGGCCAAACCTTGCGCCATACTAATCTTGGCTATTGAATATTTACATTAAAATCTGGTTACTTGCGGAACAGGTTCCAGGCCGACTGCAAATCGCTCTTTTCCTCGGCGCACGGGAACCCCGATAGGAACGGAGAGAAGACGGGGCGCATCGCCACCTTTCACGTTTTTAGTTTGCTCATCGAGAAATGAGGTCGTCATGAAAAATGGACCAGTGCGGGTGGGCATCATCGGCTCACAATTCCAGGCGGATTGTCACGCAGCCGCAATTGGCATGGTCGAGGAGGATATGTCCGTGGTGGCGGTTGCTTCGCCGACCGCAGCGCACGCACAGGCTTTCGCCGATCGCTATAAGGTCCCCAGGGTCTACAACGATTACCGGGAGCTGGCCAGGGATCCGCAGGTGGAGGCGGTCAGCATCACTGCTCCCAATGCCCTGCACTGCGAGATGACAGTCACCATGGCGCAGGCAGGCAAGCACGTCATCTGTGAGAAGCCGCTCTGTGTCACGCTCGACGAGGCGGACAAGATGATTGCAGCGTGCCGCGCCAATGGGGTGCTGCTGCTGTACGCCGAATCGCTTCTGTTCACGCCGAAGTACGTCAAGGCGAAGGAAATGGCCGACGCCGGCGCCTTTGGCAAAGTGCACCTGATCAAGCAAAGCGAGAAGCACTTTGGCCCCCATGCGGAGTGGTTTTGGGATGTGAAGCGCGCCGGCGGAGGGGCCTTGCTCGACCTGGGCAGCCATGGCATCGGCTTCTCTTACTGGTTTCTCGGCCGGCCAAAGATTCTGAGCGCCTACTCGCACCTGGGCACCTACGTCCATGGTGACAAGACAAAGCTCGACGACGAAGCTGTCACCATCATCGAGTTCGCAGGCAACGCCATCGCCATCATCGAGAATAGTTGGGCTCGGCGAGGCGGCATGGATGATCGCATCGAGGTTCACGGCGAGGGCGGATCGACGATGGCCAACCTGCAAATGGGCAATGCGCTGCCGACTTACAGCGAGTATGGCTACGGCTACGCTGTCGAAAAAGCGCCCACCACCAAAGGTTGGAGCTACCCCGTGTTTCAGGAGCTCTGGAATTATGGTTTTCCGCAGGAGATGCGTCACTTCGCGCGCGCCATCCGCGGATTGGAGGCCCCCCTGTTCACAGGCGAAGACGGCAAGATTGTTCTGGAGGCCATCTATGCCGGGTACGCTTCCGCAGGCCTGGGCCATAAGGTGACCCTGCCTTTCAAGCCGACGGCGGAACGCCCGGTTGATGAGTGGTTGAACAGGAAGAAAGCATGAACCGGATACCGATGTTGGAGAATATTACCGCGCAGCCCGCGTCGCATCGCGCGTTGCTGGCGCTGCAGGGAAACAATCACGCAACCCTGCGTGCTTGTGCGGAACTCATTCGCAAGACACTAATTCGCGAGACACGGGGACGGGTGATTTTCACCGGCATGGGCGGATCACTGTTTGCCACGTTAGCGGCAGTAAGCCGGATGACCCAGGGAGGTCACCCGGTTCAGGCGATGGAAAGCGCCGAGTTGTTGCACTATGGCAGCGCTTCTCTGCGGGCCTCCGATTTGGGTGTCGTGATCTCGCGATCCGGTGGGTCGGTGGAGCCGGTACGGCTGGCGGAAAAAATGCGCGAGGCCGGAATGACGGTGATTGCGGTCACCAATGTTCCGGACTCCACCCTGGAAAAGATTGCGGATGTCACTTTGGCTATCGGCTCCCGCTCCGACAAGATGATCGCGGTGCAGACCTACACCGGCACGGTGCTTACTTTGCTGTTGCTGGCGGAGGAGGTGCTGACTGGGGAGAGTGCGAGACTCAGCGACGCGTGTAGCGCTGCGCTGCCGGTTCTTTCCACCTATATCGACGAGTGCCTGCGCGTGAGCGACGGCTGGCAGGAATGGCTCATGGGCTCCCCGCTCTACCTGCTTGGCCGGGGACCGTCGCTCGGCTCTGTCTATGAAGGTGCGCTCCTTTTCCACGAAACGGCGAAGACAGCGGCAGTCGGCATGTCGTCCGGGCAGTTCCGCCACGGGCCGGCAGAAATTCTCTCCAGTGATTTTCGCGCCGTGGTTTTCGGTGCGCCGCCGGCGACACAAGCCCTCGACCGATCGCTGGCGGACGATCTTTTCTCCGCCGGCGCGAAGGTCCGCTGGGTCGGACCAGGCCGCGGTCAGGCGCCCTCACTGGTTCCGTGGCCGGAGATTTCGCCGGAACTGGCGCCGCTGTTTGAAATCGTTCCCTTACAGGTGGCCGCCTATCGGCTTGCTCTGTGGCGCGGCATCACGCCCGGCGATTTTCGCTTCGTCACCGAGGTCACGGCTTCGGAGTCCGGTTTCCTGAGTTCCAAATAATTTACACTGGCGGTTCACCCATGAAATCACTCACACGCCGTAGCGTTCTCAAGGGAGCACTTGTGTGCTCAGCAAGCGCCGCCTTTGCCGGCGTGCCGCACGCTACGTTTCCGGTTGACCCGCGTGCACGTCTTGCGGTCGCTACCTATCCGTTCCGCGCCCTCATCATCGCGCCCGGAAATCACGATTACGATCCGAAAAAATCAAGGGATGGACCTGGCCTCGTTCGCGCGCTTCGTGCGGACGGAGTTCAAGGTGAACGGGATTGAGCCGCTGAATTCCCACTTTCCTTCGACCGAACCCGGCGAGGTGCGCAAGCTGCGTGCGGCCTTCGACGCTGCCGGAGTGTACACCGTGAATATTCCTGTCGACGAAAAGGTAGAACTTTGCAGCGACGATGAGGCCAAGCGCAGCGCCGGCAACGCGCGCTACCGGGCCTGGATCGACGTTGCCGTGCTGCTTGGGTCGCCCGGCATTCGGGTCTGGATCCCGAAGTGTTCTGATCCTTCTGACTTGCCCCGGGCTGTCCGAGCACTGAAACCGACCCTTGATTACGCCGCCTCACGCAACGTGGTGGTGAATCTCGAGAACGATGATCCGGTGACCGCGTCCGCTGCGCGAAGCCTCGCGGCGATCAAGCTGGCCGATACTCCCTACCTGCGGGCGCTTCCCGATTTTGGCAACGAACTTATGGCCGGAGATGAGCGCTTCAACGCGCAAGCCGTAAAGGACATGTTTGCGCACGCCTGGAATATTGCCCACGTCAAGGACGCCGAGGTCGTTCACGGCCAGCGGAAGACGGCGTCCCTGGCCGAGTTGTTCGGGATTGCCAAAGCGTCTGGATATCGAGGCTATTATTCGATGGAGTCTGACTCCGACGTCGACCCTATCGTCGACACGCGGCATTTGATTGAGCAAAGCCTTTCGCTTCTCTGAGGTACCTTGGCGAATATGATCATTGATAAATTGCGCAGGCTGGCTCCGGCGGCCGCAGCGATGGCATATCCGTTCTTGCTCGATGGGTTTCATCTCGCTGTCACTGTACCAGCGGGTTCACTTTCGATTGCCCGCATAATGGGCGCGATGCTTTGTTTGTTCGGCGCGATGGCGGTGCCGCTCTTTGGCCTGGCGTCCGCATTTCGACTGACTAACGCTTCTCCGTCGTTGTTTGAACTGCGCGCTCGACGGTTGGCCTACATCACCATCGGGGTACCGCCGTTTTTCGTGCTGACTGGCGTGATGCTTGGACTCCTTCACTTACCTGTCAACGACGAGCTGGTGTGGCTCGTTGGCTGGCTGGCGGTATGTGTCTATGTGTTGCTCGGGAGAGAGATGGTTTTTGAACCGGAGGCGGCCCCTCGACTTATTTCCAGGTTAAGGGTCGCGCACGGGGTCGTCGCAGCTCTCGTTGTTGGTTTTGTCTTGTTTCATCTCTCCAATCATCTCCTCGGCCTGGTGGGACCCGACCTTCATGCGTCGGTCATGAAAGTGGGACGAAGGGTCTATCGATCACCCGTGGTTCAACCCGTTCTTGTGGGTTTGATGTTGTTCCAGGTGATCAGTGGCGCACGGCTTGCTTGGCGCTGGAGCGGGGCGCCGGTCGATGCCTACCGCGTTTTTCAAATTGGATCCGGCATCTATCTGGCGGCGTTCATCGTCACCCACTTGAATTCGGCCCTGGTTTCGGCGAGAGCTGTACACAAGATCGATACGGGCTGGGCCTGGGCTTCGGGTGCGCCGACGGGACTCATCCACGATGCGTGGAACATTCGCCTCGTTCCTCACTATGCATTTGGCGTCTTCTTCATCCTGGCACATCTAGGTTCGGGGCTTCGCGGGGTCGCCATCGCGCACGGCATGACTGTTACAGTAGCCAATCGGGTGTGGATCGTGGGACTGGTGGTTAGCGGTCTGGTCTCCGCTGCCATCATGAGTGGTCTGTGCGGCGTTCGTATTTAGAAAAGCTACGCACCGGACGCCTGACTAATCGTTGTGCCCCGTGCCGTAGTCACGGAGTCCGTAACGTAGCTGAACTATGAGCCGGTCGCCACTCTGGGGATGCTGGCCCTTATGAAAGCCAAATATGTCTTCAGCAAATCCGCTTCCCGCTGGGCCACAACAGACAACCTGGCGCTCGAGCCCGTAGACCCTTTCGATCTCAGCGTCATTGCGACCTTTGTAAATTGAAACGATATGCCGCAGCAGCTTCTTCGTATGGCTTCCTCGGACATATACGTGCGGTCCGTTCGTTGGCCCCACATCGGTCAGGTAAAAGAAGAAGGCCAAAGCGCGATATCCGTCGATATCGTAATGAAAGCCCTGACCATCTCTCATTTGCTGTTCGGCATCGGTCGGACCCGAAAAACTCCACCACATTCGCGCGCTCACCAGCACAGGCTCGGTACGAAGATACTTCCGAGCAATGGCCCGCAACTGGGGATCGGAGGCAAGAGCCTGCAAAACAGGGGAAGCAGAGAAAGCGTGGAGAAACTTGCCGAGTTTGAGATTGCGGCCAGACTGCCGCTCGACGATTTCCTTCTCACCATAGCGAAAGGGGAGATCCGGGTTTCCATCGGCGTAACAGGTCGCCATCGACGAAAACGTCAGTAACTGTTCGACGACATCTTTACGAAGATGCAAGCCTGGGAAGAACCCATCCTGATGTATCGCGCGAGCCGCTTCATCGATGTCTACATCCTGAATAAGCGTCGGCTGGGCGCCTGCCAGCAGCTTCCTCTTCCGTAGGCTATGTGCCCAAACCATGAAAGAACGCACGACACGAAAACGACCGAAAGCGTACATCAGAAGATGGCTTGGACCATGCTTCAGGTACTGGTACGATCGGCTATAAGACTGCGCTGTGAGTGTGAGCAAATTCATCCAGTTTCCAGCCTAAAGTAAGTTTTGCCCCTCATTTTCATCTGGTTTTCCTTCAATGGGCCTGTTAAGGGGGGATAGCTTGGCAAGTATATGCTGCTGGCAGTGAGACTTCCATCATAATCTGCAGCAATTCTAGGGCATGCAGACTCTCAGGGGACTGAGGGCGTCAAATGGCGCAGCAGTAAATCCCGATGTTGGGCGAAACCCCAACCACTTTCAGAATCAGATATCGTGATCGGTACAGATGGCAGCTCAGGAGATACTTGCTCGAGTTCCTTTGCTTCTATTCAGGCCATATCGGCTAGCTCCAGGGCACTAGTCGCTCACAATCACTGTACGATGCCGGGCCCCTCCAGGTCCTACTTCCCGGAGGAACGCGCAGCCCGACGTAACCCAAAGAGGGTGACTATTGGAGTCCAGGCTGTTCCCGGGAAGTACGCTTCCCTGCTTGGGCCGGCACGATTTCTACCCTGTTCCGCCGCCACGAACACTCTCATACGATGAAGATGCCAAGCATGTGAACAACCAGACGGGACCCGCATGGAGGCGATCCGTCACTCTGCCAATTTCCGATCCGTCACTCTGACAATTTCGATGTCGAGAACGAGAGAGGACAGGATGGGGACTCCAGCTAGTGCGCGTCTGCTCGGGCAATATTGAAATTTGTCACAGCCTCCTGTTCCTCGGCTACCAGCAGAGGGGATTTCTTCACCGCGCTTCCTGTCCACAAAACAGTCGTGGCACGGCCTTCAGGGCGGTTCTTGTTGCTGTTCCATGCAGTCACTGCAGCCACTGCAACCAGGGCCACAGTACCCAGCCCCTGAACCAAAATTTGTGAGATCCATCCCGGATGTGTAAACAGGATCGCCTCGCCAAAAACTGAAATCAAGATGCTCGACGCGTAGACTCCCAGCGAGTGTTGACCGAGGAGAACGAGCACTCCCGCCCAACGAGATCGAAGCCAATGAGCGGTTGCTGGGATGTAGCGCCACGCTAACCAGCCGAGCGACACAATAGCCAGAAGCCTGAACGGATGAACCGCCGGCTTATCCACTTCGAAATGAATCAACAGTGCGGCTGGTACGTGGCCCTTAAGGTGCTTCGCGTGCGACTCAAACAAGCTGAAAAGTGAGAACAGAACCGCCAACCAATCCCAGCCGCGCCAATAGACTCTCGCTTTCAGAATATACGGTGAGGTCACTCCGATCATGAAGATGACCTGCCAGGCTAACGGATTAAAAAACCAGGTATGCGTCCATGGGCCCAAATTGATGGAGAAGACACGGGTGACCACATAGAGTAAAACCGATCCACCCAATAGCAGGCGCGGCCAGCGAATCAGCGGGAGGGTGAAGATGAGCAGGGACAGCAAAACGATGTAGAGCGGAAGAATATCGAAAAATTTAGGCTGGCCGCTACCCAACAGGACGGCACTCCAGATGCTGCGAAATGGGTGGGCGCTGAACTTATCCAGAGCGAGAAACTCCAGGAATGAAGGCGGGTTCAGCCAAGCAACCAGGAGGCCGACTTCGGCGACGAACAACATAAACAGGATCAAATGCGTTCGATAAATGGCGACGATGCGGCGCGCAATTTTGAGCCATGCTGCGCCCAGCCCCTCACGCTCCATTACCCGGTGATAGACAATGCCGGCCGAGACGCCAGACAGCAGGACGAACAACTCGGCGCCATCGGAAAATCCGTACTCTTTTAACGTAGCCCCTCGCAGCCAGCTTTTGATCATGTGATCAATGAGCATGCACCAGAGCGCAAAGCCACGGAAAAAGTCGATGCGAAGATCACGATTTTGACGGATCAATGTCTGCACACACACTCTTTTCCCTGGGCCGGTAATTCACAGAATCAGCCCATTCAATGCAAAGGTTCCAGCGGGATCTTTCAAGACTACGACATCGAAGAACAGAACGCGAGTTTTTGAGGAACGCTTACCGTGGCGATGAAGGCTATGCCACCGTAGTGACACGCTCTCTCGCATCGTTTCTTCAATGCCCTTATTTTATGTTGCAGGGACATGCCGGTCGCGCGCGGCTTCGTCCTCCGTACGGTACGGAGAGGGTAATAAGAGGTTACCTGCAACAGGATTCTGGTCACAGGGAACGGCCTCCAGGCTTGGATTTGGGGAAGCAAAGGGCCCCACAAAAATCACGTTATTCAAATGAAATCAATGACTTGAGAGGATTAGACCTGAAGCCTGACAGTAACTTACCGTTCTGGGCGTCAACAGAGGCGGCCTCTATCCGGTTAGCCACTGAACAGTCAGGGCTGGGGGGCTCTGGCTCTGGTTGTCGAATGGTCTAGGAGCGTCGCTCAAAAACGGCAGGAAGACTGAGCCGTAACGTCTACTCGGTTGATTATCGGTACACTGCACACCCTCTCGCCTCAAGATCGTCGATCCAACGCGGGAACTCCAGGCTGGTGATCCAGCGTAGATCCAGCTTTTCCAGCCCAGGGAGATCGGCGAGCGCCTGAGGCAGGGACGTAATCGGATTACAGCGAAGGTCTATCTGACGAAGCTGAGATAAGGCCCGGATCGACTCCGGTAGAGTGCCCAGTTGATTGTTGCGTAGATGGAGCTCTCGTAGTTGCGCCAAGTTTGCGATGCAATTGGGAAGACTTGTCAGCTGATTATCCGTGGCCCTGAGCTCAATCAGGCTCTCCATACCGCAAACGGCATCGGGAAAATCCTGGAATGCGTTGGCGCTGATGTTCAGATAGCGCAGGGTCTTCAAGCGACTAAGGGAAGTTGGAAGACGAGCCAGGCGGTTGTCGTGGAGGTAGAGAAAATCCCGCAGTCCACTCAAATCCCCTAGTTCCTCCGGTAACTGCGTCAGGGCATTGTGGCCCAAGTCAAGCATGCGCAGATGCTTTAGATCAGCAATCCTGGCGGGTATTTCGGTCAAGTCATTTTCTGCCAGCACCAGGGTCTCGATCTCAAGCTGTTCCCAAATCGAATTGGGTATGTAACCGAGATGTTTCTTCCAGAGGTTCATGACCGCATCCGCCGCCGCATTCATCCAAACCGGCCGAGCAGCAATTGTTCCGCCGGCGCCCACGGCAATCGTCAGAAATACCCGCCGCGAAAGAGAGGGATAGTTCCTGTTTAACACACCGTTCATAGTAGCCGGTAAAACGGGGGACGCGTGGAGAGGAAATCGATCGAATTGCGGCGGGAAACCTGAGCGCAGTTGTCTTGAGCCACTCCGTTTGCTAGTTTGGCGAGGATGCCGCCGCCTGTGCCCGAACAACTCAGCAGGACCATTGAGACTCTCTACCGGTCGGAATCGGGCCGGGTTCTGGCGACGCTCGTGCGCCTCCTGGGGGACCTGGACCTGGCCGAAGAGTCGATGCACGAGGCGTTCGCTGCCGCTCTGGAGTCCTGGCCTCAGGCTGGGATTCCGGACAAGCCACGCCCGTGGCTTATTTCAACTGCGCGCTTCAAGGCCATAGACGCGATGCGCCGACGCGCGCGCTTCGATGGAGCACAGAGAGATCTTGTAGCCCATATGGAATCGCGCGTCAACGAGGCTCCCAGCGGGAGGGAAGAGATTGGAGATGAAGAGATCGAGGACGATCGCCTCCGTCTGATTTTCACCTGCTGCCATCCCGCTCTGCATCCGGAAGGGCAGGTTGCGCTCACTCTTCGCGAAATCTGCGGCCTGACCACGGAGGAGATTGCCCGGGCATTTCTGGTTACGCCGGCAACGCTCGCCCAACGCATCGTGCGCGCCAAGGTAAAGATTCGAGAGGCATCGATTCCCTACGAGGTGCCGGTGCCGCAGGAGTTGCCGGAGCGGCTGAACGCGGTGCTTCAGGTCATCTATCTCGTCTTTAACGAGGGTTACTCGGCTGCGGCGGGAGCGGAGGTAACGCGGGCCGAGCTAACGGGCGAGGCGATTCGGCTGGGACGGCTGCTGACCGAACTCCAGCCAGAGCCGGAAGTCATTGGCCTGCTTGCCCTGATGTTGCTCCAGGAATCGCGTCGCGCCGCGAGAACCTCACCGGCGGGAGAGCTGATTTTGCTGGAGAATCAGGACCGCTCGCTCTGGAACCGCGCACAGATCGCAGAGGGAGTGGCATTGGTGGAGAAGGCCTTGAGCTCTCGCCGCTTCGGCGCTTACACACTGCAGGCTGCGATTGCAGCTGTCCATGCTGAGGCGGAATCGGTTGCTGCGACCGATTGGCGGCAGATTGTCGCGCTTTACAACCAATTGGTACGAATTCAGCCTTCGCCGGTTGTGCATCTCAATCGTGCCGTGGCCATTGCCGAGCGCGATGGCCCACAGACCGGACTGACGCACATCGACGCGTTGTTGGAACAGGGCGAATTGGCGAATTACTACCTGGCGCATTCAGCCCGTGCAGAGTTGTACCGCAGGCTCGGCAGGAGCGCTGAGGCTCGGTCCTCTTATGAGAAAGCTCTGGCGCTGACCCACCAGGAACCGGAGCGGCAATTCCTGCAGGAGCGGATTCGGCAGCTGAAATAAAAATTGGGATAGCTGTCGATTTTCCGTCTCCCCAACGACTATAGGACAAAAGAACGATGAGCTAACGGTTCCCGAGTGATCGGGAAACGAGCCATCGGAAACAAGGAGAAAAAGTCATGCCGCAATATCTGGTTTGTAACTACCTCCCCGACGACTTCGACCCGTCCACTGTAACCGAAGCGATGATGGAACAGATCCACGCGCTGAACCGCGAAATGATTGCTGCCGGCGTGAGGAAATTCGCCTGCGGGATTTCCCCTGCCGGCAACGCGAAGACGCTGCGCGCCCAACCCGACGGCAAGGTGCTCGTCACCGACGGGCCGTACACCGAGACCAAAGAGCACATGGGCGGATTCTGGATATTGGAATGCGCTGATCTGGACGAGGCGCTAGCGTGGGCGCGCAAGGGCGCGATCTCCTGCGATGTGCCCGGCGAGGTGCGCGAGCTTCTTTTCTTCCCGGCTCCGGAGCAATAAGACGGCGGAAAGGAGTAAACGAGTCAACAACGGGGCCAATGTGGCCTGGGAACGCGCGCGGCAGTGACGAGATGAACGAGCCGGCGCAACGCTCAGCTGCCGGCTCCCACAACCCGCTATGAGGAGAAGAGCAATGAAATACGTCTGTCTGGGGTACTACAACAAAGGCAAATTCGATGGCATGACTGAGGGCGAACGAAACGCCATGTTCGACACATGCTTTGACTACGATGATCATCTTCGCGCCAGCGGGCATTGGGGTGGTGGCGAAGCGCTTCAGGGGCCGGAAACCGCCTTGACCCTGTATTGGAAGAACGGCAAGGTGGCGACGACCGACGGTCCCTATGCGGAAACCAAGGAACACCTCGGCGGCATTCTCGTCCTTGAGGCGAGGGACATGAATCATGCTGTACAGCTGATCGGCCAGCATCCGGCTCTGACGTATGGCAACATTTTCGAGATTCGCCCAGCGGCGGATATGAATGAAGTCGTAAAGGCAAGCGAGCAGCGACGGAGACCGGTTGTTGCACCCTGAAGACGGTTCCAATTTGTCACGGACGAAATCGACAAAGCGCCGGCACGCGCAAAGAAAATCGAATCGCCCCGTATGCCTTGTATTTGCGGCCGGGGAGAAGGAGACGCAATGAAGAACACCGTCTGGGTGGTGCGAGAACCGGGTGGAGTATTCGTGAAGGAAGCACGTGTTCTGCCTCCGTTGGGGAATAAAGAGGTGCTTGTCAGAATTGCGGCCAGCGGTATCAATCCGCTTGATACGAAGATTCGCGCAGCAAAGGCTGCCCATGCGCAACACCCTCTTCCGGCGGTACTGGGTTTGGATATGGCGGGCACGGTCGAAACGGTTTGCCCTGGCGTCACCCACTTCAAACCGGGCGACGAGGTGTACGGGATGGTTGGGGGCGTTGGTGGGCTGCAAGGAACACTCGCAGAGTTCATCGTCGCTGATTCTGATCTGCTCGCAATCAAGCCCCGTAGCCTTTCGATGCGCCAGGCCGCGGCCATGCCGCTCGTGACAGTCACGGCGTGGGAAGGGCTAAAGGATCGTGCAAACGTGCATGCTGGCCAAGCTGTGCTGATCCACGCTGGTGCTGGGGGAATAGGGCACATCGCTGTCCAAATGGCCAGGGCCATGGGAGCGGAAGTCTTTGCTACAGTCTCTCCAAACAAGTTCGCAATTGTGAGCGAGATGGGGGCGACACCCATCGACTACCGGAGCATGTCTCCGGCGGATTACGTGCAGAAATATACGGACGGACGAGGCTTCGACATTGTCTATGACACGGTAGGCGGCGCGACGCTTGATGCCTCCTTTCAAGTAGCGAAGCGATACACAGGTCATGTATTGAGCGCGTTGGGCTGGGGAACGCATTCCCTCGCACCTCTCTCATTTCGGGGAGCAACCTACTCAGGAGTGTTTACACTCTATCCGCTGCTCAGCGGTGAAGGGCGTTCTCATCATGGCGATATTCTGAGGCATGCGGCAGTGCTTGTTGATGAGGGACGACTAAAGCCCTTCTCCAATGAAACGCACTTCACCTCTAACGGGATCTCCGAAGCTTTCGCTGCCGTAGAAAACGGAGCACCAGGGAAGATCGTCGTTGAGATTCAAGACTGAAGAGGTCAGTAGCGCTTCGTCGAACGTTAGCTTCCTTCTGTAATGTTCGTTGGATCTGGCGCGACCACAAGTGTGGATAACAGGCCAATGCGCGTTTCCAACCTTGCATCGGCGGTCTTTCGGAGTTCTGGTCGGATCGTCGCCGATCCGGAGATAACCCCGACTTTCGACGGTGACTCGCCCGCGACCTGGAAAACGAGAAGACGATTCGCATTGGTTTGATCAGGACCGGCGATGGCCGTGGGAGTGTGCAGCCACGAGTAGTCCTTCGCGCTCCGTGTGGCGGTAGTGTCTTCACCTGAATCTGGTCCTTCGGGTTCCACTTGACATCCAAGCTGAAACCATGTTCACTTGAAGGCCAATTGAAGAAAATGTCCATCCAGATTCTGCAAGGAACTCTTGATCTCATGATCCTCCGCACCCTCGCCACCATGGGTCCACAGCATGCGTACAGCATCGCAAACAGGCTTCAACAGGTCTCCGAGGACATGCTGAATCTCAACCAGGGCACCATCTATCCCGCTCTGGTGCGACTGGAGCAGCACGGTTGGACCCGCGGCTCTTGGGGCAAGACGGAGAACAACCGCGAAGCGAAGTATTACACCATCACTAGGACCGGACTGAAGGCGCTTAACGAAGAGATCGAACGCTGGCGCCAGATGGCAGGCGTAGTCGAAAAACTGCTAGCGGAGGAACAGTAACGATGGTGAATCTGAGAAGAATAATCGCTAAGCTCCGCAATCTCCTCACCAACAGGCGGGTCGAAGAGGACCTTGCGCGCGAAGTCGCATCGCACCTCACCCTCCTCGCCGACGACTTCGAACGCCGCGGTATGTCGCGCGAAGGAGCACGGCTTGCCGCGCGACGCGCTTACGGCGGCGTGGAGCAGGCAAAACAAACACATCGCGACGAGCGCTCTCTATTGTGGATCGAACAAACCATGCAGGACCTGCGCTATGGCCTGCGCACGTTGAGCAAGAGCCCCGGCTTCAGCATCACCGCCGTGCTCACGCTCGCACTCGGCATCGGCGCGTGCACTGCCATCTTCAGCCTGGTGAATGCAGTGCTCATCCGCTCGCTGCCCTACGGCGATCCGGGACGGCTCGTCTATCTCTACACGCCCAATCCACAATTCAAACTGCCAGCCGAAGTATTTGGCCCCGCCTACGCCGATTTCTACGACCTCAAGCGCGACAGTCATTCCTTTCAGGACATGACTGCCTTCGGTCAGTCAGTCTTCAGTCTCGCCTGGCAGGGCGCAGCGGAACGCGTCAGCGCGGCACGGGTCGATGGCGATTTCTTTCGAACCTTTCAATCCGCTCCTGAACTTGGCAGGGCGATAAGTCCCGACGACAACCAATTGGGTCACGAAAAAGTCGCCGTCATCAGCCACGCGCTCTGGCAGTCGAGGTTCGGCTCGGCCGGCGACGTTCTCCATCGCTCGCTGTTGCTCGACGGCAAAAGCTACCAGATCGTTGGCGTCATGCCGCAGGGCTTCGAGTATCCCCATTTCTCCGATCTTCCCCTTGGCGAAGCGCAATACAAATCCACACAGGTCTGGGTCCCGCTTGCCCTTACAGCTCACGCACTGGCGGACCGCGACAACGCCAGCGGAAACGCCGTTGCGCGCCTCAGACCGGGCGTATCCATTGCGCGGGCGCAGGCGGAGATGGCCGCTATCATGGTGCACCTCGACAAGCTTCATGATCCCCAAATGCGCGGCTGGGGCGCGTTAGTCCAGAACTTCATCGACAGCACCGTGGGCCACGTCCGTTCGCTTCTCTGGCTGCTGCTTGGCGCGGTCTGCATTGTTCTCTTGATCGCCTGCGGAAATGCAGCCAACCTCTTGCTGGCCCGTGCGGCGAGCCGCATGCGCGAGTTGGGCGTACGCGTCGCGCTCGGCGCAGGGCGCAGCCGGATTGTTCGCCAACTCATCACAGAAGCTCTTCTGATCGGCCTCGCCGCCGGAGCCATCGGCGTTGCCTTCGCGTACGTCTTCCTGCGCATCCTTCCGCTCCTCAATCCGGGCAACATCCCCCGCCTCAATGAAGCCTCGCTCGACATTCGCGTCCTACTCTTCACTGTCGCAATCTCGCTGCTCACCAGCGTGCTCACCGGCGTCTTTCCCGCGCTAGCCGTCTCGCGCATCAACCTCACCGACTTCCTCGCCACCACCGGCAGCGGAAGCGTTGCCGGCGCGCACACCCGCGTCCAGAGTACCCTTATCGTTGTTGAATCTGCGCTGGTTGTGGTGCTGCTGGCCTGTGCCGGCCTTTTCATTCGCAGTTACATCAACGTCGAATCGGTCGACACCGGCTTCTCCCCTGCCACCGTCAGCATGAACATCGGCCTCGATGCGCGTTATAACCAGCCGCAACAACGCATCGGCTTCTTCCGGGATCTGTTTGCGAGGTTTCGAGCGCTCCCTGGCGTTCAGGCGGTGGGAGCCATCAATGATCTGCCTCTCAGCAACTCCGAAGACCTGAGCATGTTCATGGTCGATGGCTTTCCAAATGACAAAAGCCAATTGGCAGAATCGCGCTGGATTACCCCGCAATATTTTTCGGCAATGAACATCCCGCTTGTGGCCGGACGGTTATTCAGCGATGAGGACTATTCCGGCGATGCCCAAACGGTCATCATCAACCAGAGCTTTGCCAGCAAGTATTTTGCCAATCGCAACCCCATCGGCGGGCGCGTCAGCAGGGAGGATAACCACACTCTATGGAGCACCGTTGTTGGGGTCATCGGCGACGTGCGCCATTCTAGCCTGGAAGAAGCTCCAGTGCCGCAAATCTACCATCCGGACGCCGGGTTTCAGGGCGGATACATCGCCGTCCGCTCTACGCTTGCGCCCAAATCTCTCGCCGCCGAAATTCGCTCCACTCTGCGCGCCATCGATCCCAATCTCGCTGCCGGGAACATTCAAACCATGGGTGACCTGGAGTCTGCGGCCAGCGCGCAGCGACGCTTTCAAACATCGCTGCTCACAGTCTTCGCCGCCATCGCACTGTTTCTCGCACTGGTCGGTCTCTACGGCCTCATGGCTTATTCCGTCAACCGCCGCACCCGCGAAGTTGGCATCCGCATGGCCTTCGGCGCGCAGCGGACCGACGTAATGCTGCTTGTGCTCAAGAAGGCCGCGCTCCTGCTTGCGCTGGGTCTCGCGTCCGGAGTCGTTGCTTCGTGGTTCGCCACGCGGGCCATTCAGGCATTTCTCTTTGGTGTCGGCCGGCACGACCCGATTACAATCCTGTCCATCTGTGCTTTGCTCGCGCTGTCCGGCTTGATCGCGGCCATTATTCCCGCTCGTCGCGCCGCCTTCATCGATCCCATGCAATCTCTTCGGACGGAGTAGGAAGGCCCTGCATGTGGGCCCTGGCGGTCGCCTGTAGAGAATAGAACGACGCAAGCAGCAAAGCGTTGGGCCGGTTGTGTGGCGTTCCTGCCCGGTTGGTCGCCTATCCGGACAGAGCCGCATTTCTGGGAATTATTTCGGGAGAGGCAGTCACCCGCCTTAGACACCTGAAGCGCTCGTTGAGTTTGTTGCAATCAAGAACAACCTCTCTGATTCTGCCGTGGGTCGATTGCGGTCGGGGTCGATCACCCGAACTTTCGGGAAATGAGCGCGCAGAGCAGCGACAATCTTTTCCGAAGGATAAGAGACTTCGACAATGTCCTCCTCATGGAGCACGAAGCGGTTGGTATTCAGGTGCTCAAACACTTTGATGTTCCAGTTCGATGCACGGTTTGGAAGTGCCGTCACGTCAATGATCAAGAGGTTCTTTCCAAACCGATGCACCCATGGTGGCTCATCAATGTGGCGTTCGAGTTTCCGCTGTGTGTTGATGTCGAAGATGAAGCAGCCGCCTGGCGACAAATGTCGACGAACCCCGGCAAATACTCTCCGCCAGTCGGAGAAGCGCCTAACGTGATTTATGGAATCGAACACGCAGCAAATCACGTCAAAGCGGTCGTCGATGTGAAAATCGACCATATCCTGACGGAAAAGTCTTGCTTGAGGCACTTTGCGGCGCGCAATCGAGAGCATTCTGCTGGAAGTATCCAGGCCGGACACCTCGTAATGGTGCTGCAAATGGCTCAACATTGAACCGGTCCCGCATCCGAGCTCGAGCACGTTTGTGGCGTTCGGTTTTGCCGCGCGAATAAGCTTCCGTAGATGCTCTGCTGCGCGGACGCGATCTCCCATCACCGCGTCGTAGAATTTCCAGAAAATCTCATAAGCGGGCATGTCGTTCAGTTTAACGACTGTGACGCTGTTGAGACAGCGTGAACGGGCAGTTTTCGGAAGCTGAGACCACTTGCGACCTATACCCTCGGATGGTCGCCAACTCGGACATTACACCCGTTTATAGGCGGTGATCAAAAACCCAAACGGCTACAGAGCTCATTAAACGCATCGATCGCGGTTTTGTGTTCGGGCGGGCTTCGCGTTTTGAACCCGTGGCCACATCAGTGCGATGTTTGGTCCCGCCGTTGTTGCTCGTCGCGCATCCACCCCGCCAACTTCTCGTCCCTCGCGGCGACCGCGGCCCAACCCACAGCAGTTGCGTGCCAGCGATAATCTTGGATCGTCATGTCGATCCCGCGGTCGATGAGGAAATGCATCGCTTCGTAATTCTTGTGCCACACCAGCTCATGCAGGATGCTAGCGGGCTCGTGGGAACTCCAGTTTGTGTTGATGTCGGCCCCATGCCCGAGAAGAAAGTCGGCGATTTCGAAATGGTTGTTCATGACCGCGAAGGCAAGCGCGGTATCGAGAACCTGCTGCACCGTAGGCTCGCCCCATTTCAGATTTCCTCGGATCCAGTCATCATTGGCAGGAAAATGCTTCGCGAGGTCGCCCAGGGCGGGCCCGCCCGCGGTGTCAAACCAGCCTCTCACCCGTGCGAAGTCCCCGCTCCCCGCAGCGTGCGGGAGGTCGTCGGGCATAGGCCATATCCGCAGCAACATCGGAAGCAGATGGATCTGCCCATAGGTGAACGCGTGAATAAAGGCTCTGCAGGTCCCGTCGTAGTTGATGCCGGAGGATGCCGGTGGCACAGGACAGTGCAGCACTGCCGGATTGAGATCAAGAAACGCTTTAAGGAAAGCTGCACGATCCTTGAGCGTCGCTGCCGTCCTCTCGACTAAAGCAATTTGGAATTTCAAGGATGCGTCGGACAGCAGCCATGGGTCGCGCCGGAACAAGCCGACAAAGGACGGCAGGTCGCCGTCGTCCATCGCGCGCATGACGTGTTGCTCGACAAAGGACTCCCAGGGCCTGAACTGATCGGGATCGTGGACGTCGGGCCTATTTTCAATGAAGTAGTGGATGAATTTGGAACGTCCCGGCCCGCCGTCGATCCGGCTGCCCAACTCGGCGTCAAGCGAAATCGACCGATCCAGCAAGAGCGCCGTTACGGTCGCGTGCTCGAAATGGCACGCATAGGTGAACGCTTCGTTCACCGCAACACGATCATCGGCATTGGCATCGAGACGCGCACGAACGGCGTCGACGTCGCCGAGCGCAGCAAGGAACTTCAGCGTCCTGGGAAGAAGGCCCCTGCGGTTGAAGAGATCGATCAAACCCCTCGCGCGCGATTGAATGAGACCGTCGCACACTGACGGGGCCACGACTGCGCCGGCATCCAGCAGGAGTTCGGCACACGCCTTGCGCGTAAAGTGCTCTTCGCGGAACGCGTCGCCACTGTCGCCGAAGGAACTCGTCGCGATCCCCAGCAGTCCACCGTCGTTTTCGTCTGCCTTCCATGACAATAGCGCCGGATATTCCGTCAACAACCGCCGGAGACCTTCGACGTCGTTGTCATGGATAATGCGGCGGGCTTCGGATACGGCCCACTTGAGCCCTCTGCCGAGGCGTTGTTCTACTTCTTTAACCAAGTCCTTCCAGCCTGGAAAGCCATATTCGCGCGCCAACACCCACTGAGCATCACGCTGGGACAGAGGCAACTCTACTTTCGAAAGCTGCGCACGCGCCCGTGCGATGGCGTCTGCGTCGCCAGCCACGATGTCGCGTGCCAGTCTCTTTGCTTGTTTGCGAAGGGATTCGAGGGAAGGACGAACAGGGAGTTTCGACGTGCTCACGGTAATCTCCTTTCATGTGCGCCTGTGACCCGCTGATACAGGCTGAAAGAAGATTCAAAGCTCGTTGTCTGAATCGACGCAGGTGGGAATGTTCCCTTGCCGCGGGTCGGGGGTGCCCTGTCGCACGCTTTTGTCAGTATCGGCTCCTTGCAACGGTACCGTCAATCGCATTCCCGCGTGATTCCGGCCGGGACTCACATCCTTGCCACGATTTCATCCATCTCGGCGACCATTCGACACCGATGTGACGAATGGCGGAAGATTTTGCAAATTGCAGCGATTTTTTCTGCAAGCCGCGCCTTCGTCGCCGTTCCTATGCATATAGGAGAAGCGATTATGACAACTCTGGCATCCCGGTGCATGGAACGTACCGCACCTTTCAAGCGCCACCTCGGGCAAACCGGAAGGGCATTGCTTCGGACGCTGGCGCTTCGCAAGAATCCTCCGCGCACTGGATTTCGGACATCGATGAGCGCGAACGCACGACTAGCTATGGTCGTGCTGATTACATTGGGGTCAATTTACGCAGCGCCGGGCGTTGCGCAATCGCAAACCGGAGAAGCGGAAGCGGCGAACCCGCACGTTCAAGGACAACAGCAGCGACTGACATTCGATGTGGCCGCGATCCATCCCGCAAAGCCTGCGGCACGCGGGGGCGGAATTAAACCCCTGCCGAATGGAACCGGATACATCGTGCAAAACATGACGGTGAAATCAATGATGACCGTCATCTATCGCATCTCTCCCGGACGGATTCAGGGTGGGCCGGATTGGTTCAGCACCGCAGCGTTCGACGTGGAGGCGAAGGCGGATCGAGCATACGGCCTCGACGACCTGCACACCATGTTTAAGAACCTGCTGGCAGACCGCTTTGGATTGAAGTTTCACACCGAGACCAAACAAGGCGCGGTTTACGAACTGATGGTGGACAGGTCTGGCGTGAAGATGAAGGCAGACGGCGACGTGGGCAACCTAAATATCCCGATCATTCCGAGCGGCCCCGCCGAATTCGTCGGAACGAAGGTTCCGATAGCGTACCTTTGCTGGTTTCTTGGACAACAAATGCAAAACGATCCGCGGCCCGTGATCGACAAAACGGGATTGACTCAGGTTTATGACTTCACGTTCGATTTCATGCCCGAGTTGCCGCCTGGCGTCTCCATCGACGCATTGCCCCCAGAGATGCAGAACCGCCCGACGATCCTGGATGCCCTTCGGGAACAGCTCGGCTTGCGGCTGGATTCAGGGAAGGGTCCCGTGGAGAATTACATAATCGACCATGTGGACAAGCCGTCGGAGAATTAGCGGACGATTTAGCCCATCGGGACAAATTCCGGTCAGATCTTGACGAGGGCGTTCCTGCAGACCTTCCCATAGAACATCGAGTGGTGTATTATTCCTTCCAGTCGAACTTCGAGTGGAGAGATCTATGCGCAAAGAGACCTATCCGCAGAACGAGATGCTCAAGGGCACTCTGGACATGATGATCCTGCGGACACTCATTGGCGGTGACGCTCACGGGCACACCATCGCGAGAGTGATTGAGCAGACCTCAGAAGATCTTCTGGAGGTGGAGCAGGGCTCACGGTATTCAGCGCTGCATAGACTCGAAGATCGTAGGTGGGTTTCTTCGCTTTGGGGAGTGAGCGAAAACAATCGCAAGGCGAAGTTCTATCGGCTGACTGCAGAAGGCCGTAAACAGCTGGTGCGCGATACCGGCCGCTGGCGCCAAATGACGCGGGCCATCGGCCTTGTACCTGGCGAAGTGAGAGGTGCGCAGTGAGCTGGGTGAGGTTTTTTCGCCGCAAGCGCTCCGACGCTGAGTTGCAGGAGGAGATCGAGAACTTTCTGACCGAAGAGACGGCTGACAACGAGGCCCGCGGAATGTCGCTGGACGATGCCCGGCGGCACGCGCGGATAACGTTGGGCAACCCGCGGAAGGTGCGCGAATCGTTATGGACGCAGAACTCCCCCGTACTGTTAACCCATGCCGGGCGCGACTTGAAATATGCTTTTCGTACGTTGAGCCGCACGCCCGGATTCTCGATCATCGCGATTGCAGTGATGGCTTTGTGCATCGGTGCGGCCACATCTCTTTTCACAATTGTGCGTTCGGTTTTGCTGAGGCCACTTCCCTTTCGAGATCCCGAGCGGCTGGTGATGGTGTACGAACACTTCCGAGGGGAATTCAACCACCGCCCGGTTGCACCAGCGGACTTCTACGACTGGCGCTCGAAGACCCACGGCTTTGAAGACATGGCCAGTCTGCGTTATGCCGGGTACAACCTCACCGGTGTGCGCAACGAATTGCCGGAGTCGGTCCGGCGCAGCGGCAGGTTCCTCGAACCTGTTTTCACTGCTGGGAGTGCAGCCGGCACTGGGCCGGAACTTTACGGAGGCGGACGATCAGCGTGGCAGCGCCGTCGTGATGTTGACCTGGAGCCTGTTCGAGAGGCGGTTTGCAGGCGACGCGAAGATTGTGGGCGGCCAGATTCACCTTGACGGCAAACCCTACACAGTGGCCGGCGTGCTGCCCTCGTGGTTCACTTATCCGGATGCCGGAATTCAGCTGTGGGTTCCCTACAAGGCCGATGCCAGTGCTGAGATGCTTCAGCATCACGACTGGCATGGGAGCCAGGTGGTGGCGAGGCTCCGTCCTGACGTAAGCCTGGCCAGCGCAATCGCGCAGGTTGGCGCCATACAGTACCAGCTTCATTTGCAGTACCCGCACGATGCGGTGGCTGAAGATGTTGCTTCGCGCTCGCTGAACGAGGATCTCGCCGGAGATGCGAAGAAGCCGCTGACGTTGATGCTTTCCGCAGCTGGCTGCATGCTGCTTATCGGCTGCCTCAATGTCGCCAACTTACTGGTGGCGCGGGGCGCGGCACGGCAGAAGGAGGTGGCGATACGAAGCGCCCTCGGCGCTCAGCGGGCCACCCTGATTCGCGAGCAGATAGCCGAGAGTGTTCTGATTTGCGTGGCCGGCGGTGTGCGGCGGGATTTTGCTGTCATTGGGCGCCACTGAGTGGCTGGCAAAAACATGGAAGGACCTGCCCACCGCGCAGAGCATTCACATGGATGGCGCGGTCATTGCGTTTGCCTGCGCGCTCATGTTCGCTGCGGCGCTGATTGCAGGCTTGCTGCCCGCGCTTTCCACCACAGGCAAGTCGATGCTGAAGGCCCTGCAAACCTCGGTCCGGACCGGCTCGAGCAGCGTTTCGCGCACCGCGCTCAGAAAGTTGCTGCTCACGGCGGAGATTGGAATCACCGTGGTGCTGCTGGTGGCCGCCGGGCTGCTGCTCAAAAATTTTATGCAATTGCGCGCAACCAATGTCGGGTGCGTAGTAGACAACACGCTCACTTTGCAATACAACCTGCCTGACAAGAAGTACGACACGCCGGAGAAGCTAAACGCGTTCAACGAAGCGCTGCTGGCGCGAGTGAGAGCTATGCCCGGAGTTCGCGGCGCTGCATTGGGAACCACGGTTCCGGGAGCAGGATACTGGGGTAGCGACGAATTCACGGTGAAGGAGCATCCTCCGCTCAGGACGGGCGAACACTTGCCCGACGCGCTGACGCGCTGGGCCGATCCAGGCTATTTCAGCGCGCTCGGAATTCCGCTTGTGAGGGGACGGTTCTTTACCAGCGACGAACGTGTTGAGCGCTCGTACAAGGTGATTGTGAGCCGTCAACTCGTTCAGCAATATTTCGCCGGCGAAAATCCTATCGGCAAGCATTTGCACTTTCCAGCGCGCGCCCACGATGGAGCTCCTAACCTGATGGATTGGGAGATTGTGGGCGTCGTCGGCGACATCCTGTACCAAGTGGGCAAAGAGCCGAAAGCAACAGCGTATTTGCCGATTCTTGAGGGCAGGAGCGATGCGATGCTCGCGGTTCACACGGCAACGGATCCATTGCAATTCTCGGTGCCGCTGCAAAAACAGATCGGGTCGCTCGATCCTGAACTTCCGGTCTCAGATGTGCTCACCATGAACCAGATCATTGGCGCGTCCCTGGTGAATGCGAGCCTGAGCGCAACCCTTGTGCTGGCTTTTGCTATTTTGTCGCTGATTCTTGCTTCGGTGGGATTGTACGGCGTGCTGTCGTACCTTACCACGCAGCGCACCTCGGAACTGGGAATCCGCATGGCGCTCGGCGCGCAACGAGATCAGCTGTTGCAGTTGATGCTGATGGATGGCCTGCGGCCAGCGCTGTTCGGGCTGGGGCTGGGCCTGGTGATGAGCTTAGCGGCGACACGCATCTTCGAGTCGATGCTTTCCGGAATGAAGCCTCTCGATCCTGTGGTTCTGTCCGGCGTCGTTGGGACACTGCTGGTGGTTGCGGTTCTGGCCTGTCTGGCTCCCGCATGGCGTGCTTCACGGTTGGACCCAATGAAAGCACTCCGAACCGAGTAGAACAGGGTATCGGCGGATTGAGCGCGTAATCGCCAACGCACTAGCTGGCGACAGCACTTGAGCCACGTGGCCGAAGAGCCGGCCTTCCGGACGAGCAGCCCTCGGCTCAAATGCTGCCGTCCCGTCTCTGAAGGGCGTTTGGTATGGCAACTTGCTTGCTCTTTGAAGTGAAGGATAAGTCGTGCCGGTTTAGACCTTCGACGCGACACTTGCTTAGCCTGAGTTTTTTTCTGGGAAATGACGGCGTGAAACTTCTCTGCCAGATGAAGTATATCAAGCGCGGCCCGTTCAGAAACAGTCTGTTTTTTTCAAACTTCTCCCGTGTAGCGTTGGTGGACCGAGGGGATCTGTGAGCTCGAAACCATCGGCGCAATGCCACCGCTCAAGAATGACGATTGTCGCCCGGTCGAAGTTGAGAGAGCTACATCGGCAAGAGCGGATTTATCGAGCAACGGAACGCTCAGGAGGACTTTATGATTCCACAAGAGAAAAGGTCGGCCGTGACTCGCGGTCTGAGAGAGGCTTTCGGTGTCTCCGAAGTCGAAGACATCCGAGACCTGACCGAGCGGCTTGGCTCGAACCGGGCCTTTCGCATCGTCGTGCGAGGGTCTGCCTACCTGTTGCGGATAAACACCCGTGCCGGCGATATGGCACGCCACTTCACCTGCATGCAGGCCGCCGCCGATGCAGGCTTGGCGCCGCGTGTCCTGTATTCCAGTCCCGCGGATCGGATCTCCATAACAGATTTTGTGGCGGCCGTACCCCTGTCAGCGTCGGACGCACTGGTTCGGATGACAGCCGCGCTACGGACCCTGCACGCACTGCCGCCGTTTCCCAAAGCCCCCTTCAATACCACATGCACGTTCCTGTTGAACAAAGGGCCTGCCCTCGACGGGTTCCTCCAGAAATTCCAGGCATCGAACATTCTTCCCAAAACCGAGACACAGGAATTTCTCGCTCGCTACGAGCAAGTGGCGGCGGTTTACTCGCGTCTCGATTCGGATATGGCGCCTGCCCACAATGACCTCTTCAAACCGGACAATATAATCTTCGACGGCAACCGTCTGTGGCTGATTGACTGGGAGGCTGCTTTCCAAAACGATCGGTATGCCGACTTGGCGGTGGTTGCAAACATGATCATTTCCAATGAGCCCGATGAAACCGTCTACCTTCAGGAGTATTTCGGCGAACCGCCGGATGAGTACCAGCGAGCCCGGTTCTATTTGATGAAGCAACTCGCACATATTTTCTACGCCATCGCTTTCTTAACGCTGGGATCGTCGGGCAATCCGATCGATTGGAGCGAGTCCTCGCCTGCGTACAGTGACTTTCAACGAAAACTCTGGGCGGGCGAGGTCGGCCTCGCCGACAACCGGGCACAAACGGTTTACGGCAAGATTCATTGGGAACAATTCTCACAGAACATGCGTCAGGCACGCTTCCACGAGGCCTTGAGAATCGTCTCTACCGGAAAGTCGGCGAGTGTTTACAACGGCCGGTGCCCGGGAGCGATTCCGCTGCATCAACGCAGTCGCTTTTGCAACCTTCCCAGAGTTTTCTACGGCGACATGATACTGATTCACAGTCAAGAGCGTTCATGCGCCGCAATAGGTCAACTCCTCCTCCGCCTGAGCTGTTTCCTGATCGCTACGATCCTGCGCGGGAGCCATGTCTTCAGAGATGGCATACGTGATTAGGCGCCTCGCAGGACCGTAAAGTTCCGAGTGATCGCCAACTGAATCGTCGAGCACATGTCCGATTTGCCGGTTATACGGCCCTTGGGAACGCGTGAAGTGAACTGTCATTTTTCCTTCAGATTTGAAGGAAATCGATAATGTTTTCCCGTTCAGTCAGAGGTGAGCACCGAAGGTGCGCGGTTATACCAGCCCAGGCCATCGGCCTGGGTTTCGGAAAACCACAAGACTTCTCAGGGCTGCAGGCCCGATTCATCCTCTTCGGCATGTCGCAATCGCTATCCTGCGTCCTCATTCATATCGTCTTCAGCACCAAAGACCGTGCGCCACTCCTTGACTCTTCGATACGGCCTGCGCTCAACGGCTAAGCACCGAAGGTGCGTGGTCACATCAGCCCAGGCCATCGGCCTGGGTCTCGGAAGACCACAAGAGCCGCCAAGAGTAGTGAAGCGCTAGTGATGCTTCTGCTATGAGAGTGTGAGGGGGCCTCCAGGCCGGAAAATGATCACTCGATTCGAGCGGTTCGAGGTGGGGGAACTCGGGGACGCTCACCTCGTTACCTGGTCATATCGACTCTGAGCACAGCCGATTTCTCTGATTGCCTCAAACGGCGATTGAATTGGGCGCCGGCGGGAAACGTGGTGAACCTTCCCGATTCCCCGTCTCGGAAAAGATCCTCCCGAATGCTGGGATAGACTTAAAGCTGCATGCACAACGGCCCAATGCAAGCGCGTATTGTCGCCGCCACGCTCATGGCTGTACTCAGCCCGAGCGTTTCCCTTCGGGCTCAATCCTTCGGTCGTGGAATCGTTTCGACAAAAAACCAGGCACCAGGAGTTTGGGTCGATCCGTCCACCAAGTTGATGTGGGCTGGAAAAGATAACGGTAAGGACATTAATTGGCGTAGGGCGATGAAGTACTGCCACTCCTTACGGTTAAATCAATATTCTGACTGGCGCTTAGCAAATGCGGTCGAACTTCAGGGCATATACGACAAAGCGGTCGATACCCCCGGGCTATCCGGATCCGGTAAAACGCAAGAAGCCTTTAACTACCATGTAAAGGGGAATCTGTTTTTAACTGGGGACGAGTGGATCGGCCATCAGGTAATTGGACGAATGCCGTTGGAGTCGTATGAAAACCACTTTGACTTCAACGAAGGCAGTGCGGTCGTAGATCCGACAGGTTGGCCTTACCCATACGCAGGCTTGCGTGCACTGTGCGTGCGCGGTCCCGAAAGATAGTTGCAAATGATACGTCAGACAGCTCCCTCGAAAAGCGTGCCCGTGAAGTCTTAGGGCTGTATCTGGAGCGCCTACGAGCAGAGCCTGACGCTTGATTGGTCTGATGGGCGCTCCAGATACAGACTTGAAGGCTTCGGCGGGACAGACGGGAAGTACCCTCTCGCAGCTTCAAGATATACAGTGAACGCGCCCAATCTGCTGGCATTTCCGTTGCACACCTACTTCGCATTTCACAAGTCTGGATAGTCGGCTAATCGGAAACTTGAACCCAGAACGACCCGGAACCGGCGACCGTCCGATTTGTCCGTTTACAGTCCGGATGGATTGTCTCCGGATAGCTCGCGGCCCGTGACCCGGGAGCGATTCCGCCGCATCAACGCAATCGCTTTTGAAGTTTGATCGCCTTCTCCGGGCAAGCCTTTACGCACAGGCCACACCCGCGGCAAGCATCAGGGTTGAGAACAAACGACTGCTTTCCCCCGTGGACAAGCAGTTTCAATCTCCCCACCAGCGGAATTCTGGCTTTCTCTTCGGGCGAGACGGTCCGGATGACGAGAACGTCGTAAGGACAGATTGGAACGCACGGTCCTGCCGCTTCACAGCGCATAGGGTCGATCATAGGCGCCATAACACTCGGACCAAACTTGCAATTTGGTTCAGCTATCGTCATCAGGCTCGCCCTCGGTTGCCCTTCAAATTTGTGTGCTGTATCTAACAACGTTTGATACAGGGCAGATATTGTGCCGCCACACGAAATTCTGCCGGCTACGCCTGGCGCGCCCGAAGTTGGCACTCGAACGAAAGCTCGGTGAATCGGACACTCACGTGGAGTAGAACCGCCCGCGTCTGCCGATATACCCGTCACCTATACCGGTCGCCACTAAACAACAGGCTGCTGTTAACTACTAGTTAAATACCCGTGCATCCTCATCTTTTTTACCGGCACTATGGACGCCCTGCTTGAGAGCCGATAGCGTCATACCAGAATCACAATCGATCGCTCTCCCAGAGCACACCTGCTGGAAATTGAGCTGGCGGGAAAATCCAAAGATCCGCGCCTCTATAGGCATTCACGGAAGGTGAAAGAGTGTCCAAGAGAAGACGAAAAACTGCCGGCATCCATCGCCCTCACGTACCCTCGTACGCCGATATAGCAAGGCGCCAGGCCGAACTCCTTGCGTTTATAAAACTTCAGCCCGCGGAACACACGCAATCGCCGGAACCCGATCCAACCTTCCCATCAGCACCTGGTCCGGCGCCGGAAGCAAAACCCACACCCATCGCGAACCCAACCCTGGGCGAAGCTGCTCTCCACGGTCTCGCCGGACTTGCCGTCCGCACCATCGCTCCCCACACCGAGGCGCATCCGGCCTCCCTTCTTCTCCAACTCCTCGCCGTCTTCGGCAACCTCGTTGGCCGCGGACCCCACTGCATGGTCGATGCCACCCGCCATAGTCTGAACCTCTACGTCGTGCTCGTCGGCGATTCCAGCAAGGCCCGTAAAGGCACCAGCTGGAATCAGATTGCCCGTCTCTTCGCCGAGGTGGACCAAACCTGGCTCTCTACCCGCGTTACCAACGCTCGCCTTACTGCCACTGGCCTCCTCTCTGCCCTGCGCGATCAGCAACCACCCGGTGGCCGCCGGCTCCTCGCACTCTCAGAGGAGTTTGCCTCCGTTCTCCATACCCTCAAGGGCGGCCGTGGCCACTTATCGCCCCTGCTCCGTTGTGCCTGGGATAGTGGCCGTCTCCCTACGCCCGATATGCAACAGCACCTGAGCGTCACCGAAACCCATATCAGCCTCATTGCCCACATCACTCAGCGTGAGCTTGCTCACCTTCTCCACGGCGCGGAAGCACAAAACGGTTTTGCCAACCGCTGCCTGTGGGCCTGGGTGCATCGCAGCAACTGCCTTCCCGACGGCGGAAGCCTGAACGCCGCCGATCTCGCTCCCATCGCCCGCGAGCTCCGCCACGCACTCGATTGGGCCGCCGCGACTCCCGAAATTCTCTTCCAACGGGATGCTGCGGCACGCGATCTCTGGCGCCAACGCTATCCCGTCTTGAGTCAGCTCCAGCCCGGTCTGCGCGGCGCTGCCACCAGCCGCGCCGAGGCCCAGGTCCTCCGCCTCAGCGCCATTTACGCCGCCCTCGACTCCACCTCCGTCATCGGCCTGCCCCATCTCCAGGCCGCCCTCGCCGTATGGGACTACTGCTACGAGAGCGCCTCCTTGCTTTTCGGCATGTCCACCGGCGATCCCATCGCCGACCGCATTCGCGAAGCCATCGAAGCCTCCGGCTTCGGACTTTCGAAGCATCAGATCGCCCGCCTCTTTCATGGGCATGTAGAGGGCTACCGCATAGAAGCCGCCCTGCAGAACCTCGTTACCCTCGGGACCGTCGCTCCCCACAGCCAGCCTACCCGGGGCCGGCCCTCCACCCACTGGTCGGCCACAAAGAAAATCGAACGGGAACAGGATGAGGAACCACTGACTCAGGACGAAGAACGGGCACATGCTTCGTAGGGGGCTTTTGACGCTTTTGACGCTTTTGACGCACTTTTTTTAGGATCCTACGAAACCAGTCGAGGAGGGTGCGTCTGCGGAACCCACTCAGGACGACAAAGGAAAGGGCAACAGAGTATGAAAAGTGCTAGCTGGACGAAAGGGCCGAGCTCGTTTTCCAAAGATAATTTGGGCAAATCTGAGAGAAATTCGCTTCGACGCACGGATGCGCCGATACTTCAACGAAGTCGCTGCAGCGGCGCAATTTCAATGGTCGCGTGCGGAGCCGTCGACTGCATCCCACATCTCCGGGAACTTCCATTCCGGGATGCCGCGCTCGTTGTCGATGAGGTTGTCATCCAGCTCGATGCCGAGCCCCGGCCCATCCAAATTGCCCTTCAGGATGATGTTGCCTTCGGTCATCACGAACGGCTTTTTGATGTAGCCCTTTCCCATGGGGCTGCGCTCCACATTCGGCGGTCCTCCCTTCACCGCCTGCAGCGACGGCACCTCATGCGCGAGGAAGTTGGGGATCGACGCCGCTACGTGCATCGACGCGGCGAAGCCCACCACGCCTTCCTTCGAGTGCGGCAACATGTCGGCATAGAAGGCCTCCGCGAGCGTGGCCACGGCCTTCAGCTCGGTGATGCCGCCCACGTGCGTGACGTCCGGCTGTAGTAGTTGCGCCGCGCCCGCTGTCAGCAGGTCGCGAAACTGCCACTTGGTCACCATGCGCTCACCCGTTGCGAAGGGGAACGTCGTTTTCTTTGCCATTTCGGCCATCAAAGGCAGGTTCTGGAACTGAATCGGCTCCTCATAGAACCAGGGGCGGAAGGGCTCAAGCGCCTTGATGATCTCCATCGCAGCGGGCGGCTCATGCTCGCCGTGCATTTCGATGCCCAGGTCGAAGTCGGGACCGACAAGCTCGCGGATCGCCCTTACCTTTTCGACAAAGCCGTCGATGTAGTAGGGGCTCTCGGAGGAGCGCGACAGCCGGCCCCGTACGGACGAGACGCTGGTCTTCATCGACCGATAGCCCTCGGCGAGCACGTGGGTTCGGGTTTGTTCGACGCTCTCGGCCTGGCCGTAGCACTTGATGCGATCGCGCGTGGGGCCGCCCAGAAGGTCATAGATCGGAACTCCCAAGGCCTTACCCTTGATGTCCCACATCGCAATATCAACCGCGCCCAGCGCGGATGTGAGGACGACGTCGCCGCGATAGAACGCATGCCGGTAGATTGCCTGCCAGTGGTGTGCCGGCCGTCGTGCGTCCTTGCCTATGAGATAAGGCTCGATTTCCCGGATGGCCGCGACCACGGTGGGAATGCGTCCTTCTACGGTGCCCTCGCCGATGCCGGTGATACCGGCTTCGGTGTGCATCTTGATGAAGATGGTGCGCAGCGAGTTGACTGGAATGATCTCAAGCGAGGTTATCTTGATCTCGTCGCGAGGGTCGGCCAAAGCGCAGGTGTGGTTCACCGGCTGCGCGGCAAGGTTGCGCTCCCTCGCGAGCAGGCCGCCCAAGCCCATGGCGGCGGTTTTCATCCAGGTACGGCGTGAGTGAGCCATCGAAGATTCCCCAGTGAGATTGTCAAGGAGAAGTTATCACCTGCATCACAACAATGTCATTCTGGCAGCATATTGGACCGCCGAGGGGCTTGGACCGTTTCGGTTGCGCTTACCGATGCCGCCAAGGCCAATATGCGATCTGCCAATTTTGCAAAGATTCTAGCCATTCTGGCAGATAAGAGCTAGAATGTAGACATGGCGGTAACAAATAAGTCCGTCTCAGCACTCATCCCTCCCCCTTCTCCAAAAGGGAAGCCACGGATTGGAAGTACTCTCGGGCTGAAGAGCATGGACGTTCCTACGCTCATCAACGCTGCGCGCGCCGGACTTTCCTGGAATTCCGTCAAGAGATTCCTGGGAGCAACCGGGCTCAGTCAACAACAGCTTGCAGTTTACTTGGATATTCCGGAGCGAACATTCGCTCGCCGGCGAGAGACTGGAGCTCTCGACCGGCGTGAGTCCGAAAAGCTGCTGCGCCTCGCAGAAATCTGGGAGGCGGCCCTGGACCTCTTCGACGGAGACAAAGCACGAACGCACGCGTGGCTTGTGACGCCGGCTTTCGGTTTGGGAAATATTGCTCCTATCGATTACGCTCGAACCGAGTTCGGCGGCCGTGAGGTTCGCGCTCTGATCGGACGGATTGCAGACGGGGTGTTTTCTTGATCGAGGCGTACCGGATCTCGAAAGACTCCAACCCGGCAAAGGCATTCTCCGGACAAGGTGCGAAGGATTGGGGAGGCAGATGGAACAGCAGGGGCGTCGCGATCGTTTACACCGCTGCCCATCGCTCCCTCACAATCCTTGAGGTCCTGGTTCATGTGAAGGGCGGCGCAGGTGTGGGAAGGGCTGCGATCAGCACACCTTTCTCTTTGTATACCGTTTCGTTCGACGAGGCTCTGCTGGAGAAATTACGCATCTCAAGCCTGCCGGCGGGATGGAATTCAGAACCGCCCACGGCTGCCAGCCAGAGTCTTGGAGATGCCTGGGTGCTGGCTGCGAGAAGCGCGGTTTTGGCTGTGCCCAGCGTGATTGTGCATGAAGAGCGCAATTACCTCCTGAATCCAAACCATCCGCGCTTCCACGAAGTTCGGATCGGGCAGCCGGCTGTATGTGCGGTTGATCCTCGGCTGCTGTAGTCCCAATGGCCTGTGGCCGCGCACTCAAACTCAGAGAGTCATGCTACTCCGCTCGAATCTCCACCACGGTTACTGAATACGGATCCATAGGGACCGAGAAACTCCTGGCATACTCCATGGATCTGCTCACGGGCGTAAATGGGTCAGGATGGTCCAACGAAGCCGTGGCGTTCCGCTGTGCCGCGATCGTGTACAGCTTCACATTGGCTCGCTGCGGCAGGCTTTCGCCTCGTAGTCGCACCAGCAGCGTATTGCCCTCGGCGCTGTAGTTCACGGCCTTGATCACTACGCGTTTTCCGTCCGCGCTCGCCGTTGCAATAGCATCCATCGACCCCTGCTTCCAGCCGGCCGGTATTTGCGTGGAGATTTTATCGAAGAACTGGCTTCGCTCAGGGATGTCGTGGAAGGTCCCCATCGCCGACGCGAGGTAGCGCTCAGCATAGTGCTCCCGGAACAGCTTCTGGACATCGTAACTGCCCCCCGGAAACCACGTCACATGGTTGTGATAAATCGACGACGTCCACTTCGGATCGTCCGTCGTATTGCGCATCAGCAGCGCAGGACACGTCATCGTCAACTCTGGGCTTAGTTCCTCATACAGCATCAAGCTGCCTGCCGCGTGCAGTCCCGCACGCCAATCGTACGTGTGCTGCAGGCTCCATTCCAATACGGCAACTTCGATATGAGGATGCTTCGACACCCGCACATAGTCGCGCAGCTTCGTCAGGTAGTTCCGCAGACGAGGCAATCCGGTTTCGAAGTTTTCCGGCTCGTACTCATAGTTATGGCAACCTAGAATGTCAAAGTTGTCGCCGGCAAGGTCGATGACTTTCTCACTCCAATCCATGTCACTGGAGCGCTTCTGCCCGCAGGCTACGATCCGGGCATCGGGCGCGATCTTCCGTATCTGGCTGCCGTAAAGGTTCACGATCCCGGCGTACGCCTCCGGGGTGAAGCCGTTGTTCATCGGCTCGTTATCGATCTGGAAAAGCTTCACTGCATATGGCTCCGCATGCCCATGCGCCGCGCGTATCTTTCCCATCTCCGTCGTTGGGGCATCGTTCAGGTACCTCACCCAGTCCATCGCATACTGCATGCTCTCCGTCTTCGTATCCGGGCACGCCAACACAATCAGAGGCTCGCTCTTCAGCTTGCGGCACAGCCCCAGAAATTCATCGGTGCCGAAGCCGCCATAGCCTGAGTATCCTCCCCAGTACATGTTCGGGTGAAATCCCCGTGAAGCATACGGGCCAATGCACTCTTTCCATTTGTAAGTCGAGGCGTATGACCCGCCTGGCCATCGAATGAACGAGGGCTGCAGGCCCTCGAGCGCCAGCAACAGGTCGGGCCTCAGCATGCCATCTCGCCGCGCATCTGCGCGCATCAACGAAACGAAGTCGAGCAGCAGTGTGCCCTTTCCGCTGGCGGCGATCTCCACCGTTGCCTGCTCATCGCGTACCTTACTGGTGAAGCTGAATGGAACTTCCTGCCAATCGCGGCCGGATGGCGTCAGTGGAATAGACGCGATCGATTCGCCCGTAGACCCTATGACTCGAAGCGCGATGTGAGGTGAACCGCTCTCAGGCTTCATCCACAACCAACCGTCGTACTTCACACTCTCGTCCAGGAACACGCGCCCCTGTCGAATACCGGCTTGTCCGCCGGCGGGATGTAGCCGCACACAGCGACTGCCATTGTGGAACGCCACCTCAGCAAGCTCCACCTCACCGTGGTCGGCGAATGCTTTCCAGTACGTCTTGAAATCATCACCCTCAAAGCCCGCGCCGCGAATCTGCTCGGCAAAGAGGCCATCTTCGATGGAATGGTTAATATGCTCCAGGAACTGCCCGTAGATACGCTCGCTGATAGGCGCGGAAGCGCGGTCCGTATCGACCAGCAGCACGCCCACCTGCGGTTCGCCTGCTGAATCCCGTTCAAGCGCCAAAGCCGGAGCCTCGGCAGCGTCCAGAGAGCCGGCGGCAGCCGCGGCCAGAGAAGTCCAAAGGAATTGGCGTCGATTCATAAGGGAAAGAACTTGCGCGATCAACGATAAACAATCGTTACGCCCTGGTAAAGCCACTGACGATGGAGGCGCTCTGACGGCCTCCCGCCCCAAGCGTTTCCTCTGCATGTTGGGTGTGGGCTCTCCTCCGTTGACGGACCCATCACCAATTCTGTCCTGATTACAATTCAAGGGCAAGAAGCGGAGTGCCCGACAATCTGCCTCTGGTTACTCTCGACGTATTGAGGATCGCAAAGGAGCTTATATGACTATGTCGAATACGCATGAAGGCGCGGGCACGAATATCTTCTTCACCGTTGGGGAATGTTCGTTAGGGTCTATTCTTGTGGCCGAGAGTGATCGCGGCGTCTGTTCCATCCTGATGGGCGAAGACCCGGCGCGGCTGGCACAGGACCTTCGGAATCAATTTCCCAAGGCCAACCTGGTTGACGAGCAGGGTCACGAGGAGCTACTCGCGCAAGTGGCTGGTTTTATCGAGAAGCCGGACGCCGGACTGGACCTGCCTCTCGACGTGCGCGGGACGGCCTTCCAGCAACTTGTTTGGGGCGTTGTGCAGACGATTCCTCCTGGATCCACAGCATCCTATACCGACATTGCCAGGCAGATCGGCGTGCCTGGAGCGGTCCGTGCGGTGGCCCAGGCTTGCGGCGCGAATGCACTGGCCGTTGCCATCCCTTGCCACCGTGTGATCAGAAACGATGGCTCCCTCTCCGGCTATCGCTGGGGCGTGGAAAGGAAACGTGCGCTTCTTGCAAGAGAGGCGCACGCATGAAAGCCTTATCCGAGGAACTTGCAATGACGTGTGATGAGCGTTTCAATCCAGCCGCAGCGCATCCCGCCGTTGAACGCGCAGAGGCTCTCGATTGGGAACGGGTCAGGAAAGACCTGAACGAACAAGGAAGCGCGATACTCTCCAACGTTCTTTCTGCGAAGGAATGCCGTGCGCTCGCCAGCCTGTATCCGGACGATGCGTTGTTTCGCAGCCGTATTGTCATGGCGAGACACGGTTTTGGGCGGGGCGAGTACAAGTACTTCAGCTATCCATTACCGGATGCTGTTCAGGGGCTTCGCACGGCGCTTTATCGCCGGCTTGCGCCAGTCGCCAACCAGTGGAACCGCACGATGGGGATGGACGTTCGCTATCCGGAGGAGCACAGCGAATTCGTACAACGATGCCACGACGCGGGGCAGCGTCGTCCCACTCCCCTGCTTCTGCAGTATGGGGCGGGCGATTACAACTGTCTTCACCAGGATCTTTATGGAGAGCATGTGTTTCCGATCCAGGTGGCATTCCTTCTTTCTGAACCGGAAGGAGATTTCACCGGCGGCGAATTTGTGCTCACCGAGCAACGTCCGCGCATGCAATCGCGACCGGAAGTAGTGCCGCTGCGCCAGGGTGATGGCGTAGCCTTCGCCGTGCATCATCGGCCGGTTCAAGGAACGCGGGGCTTCTATCGTGTCAACCTGCGCCACGGCGTCAGCCGTCTGCGCTCAGGACAACGCCACACAATCGGCATCATCTTCCACGACGGCAACTAGCAGGGCGACGGTTACTTACCGCTTTTCGGGAACCTTATGGTCCTGCCTTGCGTATCCACCTGCGAACCTTGTTTAGCGGGAGATGGCGATGCGCAAGTTTATTTTCGGATGTTTGTTAGCCCTGCTCCTTTCAGCCAGCCTTCTTGCCCAGACTTTCACCACAACCCCGTGCACAGGCGACGAGGGCAATTCAAGCAACAGCTGGTTCTCTGGCCATCAGGAGCGTGTTTGTGAACTGCGAAGCACCACAGTGCCAGTTGTCGACGGGCAGGTGAGTCTGTCGGGAGAGAATGGCGGCATTGAAGTGATTGGCGAGGAACGCCGGGATATTGCCTTGGAGGCGCGGGTCATCGTGCAGGATGCAAGCCGCGAAAAGGCGGAGTCGATCGAACGCGAGATAAAGATCGTTACCACGGGTACTATCCATGCGGAAGGGCCACGCATGTGGGGCTGGTCCCATGGCGGGTGGTCGGTTAACTATCGCCTGCGGGTGCCACGCCGGGTGGCCGCCCAGCTTCACACCCAAAACGGCGGCATCGAGCTTACGAACGTTGATGGCGTCATCAAGGCGGATACGACCAACGGCGGTCTCACCCTCGAGGATCTTGGCGGAGACGTTCACGCCAGCACCGTAAATGGTGGTTTGCATGTAAAGCTCGACGGAACTCAGTGGCGGGGAAACGGGCTCTTTGCGAAGTCAACGAACGGCGGAATTTCGGTGAAGGCTCCGGAGAATTATTCCGCGCATCTGGTCGCGCAGACAGTGAACGGCGGTATCTCAGTCGGCTTCCCGATCACCATTCAGGGTAAGATCCGCAATCACATCGACACCAACATAGGCCAGGGCGGCGCGACGCTGCAGTTCGAAACGGTAAATGGCGGAGTCTCGATCCACCCAAACTAGGCTGGAGAGAATAACTAAGCCCCGTTCTCGGAGGAGTTCCCCTCCCCCACCTGCCCTGGGTGTCGCGGCGTAGATGGGCGAAATCGGCGCCAGCGCCTCCAGACTGCGGCAAGATCCAGAATCCTTGCATATGAAGTGAAAGCATTGGCGGAACTGTTTTCGGCCCATGTCCCGATTTCCTGCACGGGGCGCCACCAACAGATGCGGTGCGGCCTTCATTGACAGAAAGCCGGATGACGTTCATCAACACCAGGGAATTCACAGGAAATCCGTATCCTAGGCGAACATGGGCACCCGTCCAGAACCCTGACCGGGTTCGAGATCCAAATCAGCAACCCTTGACTGGGTACCGCTCATGGTGACGTCCCGCTATAAGGGACGGCCGACGTAAAGCAGCAGGCAATTCCCTGTCTCGGATGTTTAGCTTTTGTTTACACGAATCTGCTACCCTGCCGGGGGTGAACGCAATGAGTCACGGCGACCTCTCAACGCCCCATTTCGAGGCAGACGATACCGAGTCCCCTACCGGCGCCGGCGAGCGAGTCCATTCGCCGTGGAAATCCGTGTTGGACCTGAACGCGGATCCGCGATGGCAACTGGCTCAGCGGATTGCCGCGAGCCGTAGCTTCGCCAAATCGGCTTTGCTTTCCCGCTTCCTGCTCTATGTGTGCGAACGCGAGATTACAGGAAGGACCAACGAGATCAGCGAACACCAGATCGGGGTTCGCGTTTTTGGCCGCCGGCCCGGTTACAGTGCCGGAGAAGACAACATCGTACGGAATTATGCGCGGCAGCTCCGCCAACGGCTGCAGCAATACTTTCAGGAGGAGGGCAAAGACGAAGGACTTCAAGTCAGTATCCCGCGGGGAAAATACGTTCCTCTCTTTACTTCTCACCATTTTCCGGGATGGCTTCCCGCGCCGGAGCAGGATAACGACGATGAACCTCTGGAAACAGTCGCGGTTCCTGAACGCCATTTTGCGCCGCTTCAGCCCGAACCGAAGCGGAAGCGGCATCTGGGGTTTCTGCTTCTGGCAGCCGGCTTGGCGTGCCTGGCCTGGTGGATGGTGCGACATTTTGCTTACCATCCCCCGGAGCCGGAGGCACTGTGGGCTCAACTCTTTGACAACAACCACGAGACCTTGATTGTGCCGTCGGATGATGGAATCGTGATGATTCAGAACCTGACGGGGCATCTTGTCCCCTTGTCGGAATATATTGCCCGGGACTACTTATCGCTTGCCAGCCCCTACCACATCGACGCGCAGAACATGAAGGACCTGGACGCGCAGCGGTATACGAATGTCACCGACCTGAATGCGGTGCTGCGGCTATCGCGGCTTCCGCAGGCAGACTCGGGCCATTCCCACGTCCGCTACGCGCGCGAACTCCGTATGCAGGATCTCAAAGATGCAAATGCAATTCTGTTGGGATCCAGTTTTTCCAACCCATGGGCGGAGCTCTTCGAGAAAACCCTCAATTTCGAGTTCTACTATGAGCCCCATCCCAACGCCTCACACATCGTGAACCGGCACCCTCAAGGCGGAGAACTCCCGATCTATGAAAATGATGCGACGGGGCCCTCACACCGGACCTATGCGGTCATCGGGCTTGTCCCCAATCTCAACAACACTGGATGGGTGCTGCTGGTAGAAGGACTGACGATGGCGGGAACCCAGGCGGCGGTGGATACTCTTTTCAACAGAAGCGTGATGGGACCTCTTCTCGGGCAGTTCAAAAATGCGGATGGCTCCTTTAACCCCTTCGAGATTTTGATCGAGACCCGCAGCTTTGGGTCAGATTCACCGCAAGCCGGCATCGTCGCGACCCGAGTATATAAGAAGCACCCCTGACTTCGGCGCTATCCGGTGGATGATCCGTTTCGCGACCCATTCCAAGATCCGTCCCGGGCTCGAGCCAGCATCGCAGCGATGTTTTCGCACATGGCCATGGGACCATCCAGCTTGCTCATGAAGAGATCCGCATAGGCGGCATCGGCCGGTATCTCGTTTACGGCGGAAATCAAAATCACCGGCAGTTCGGGCTTCTGCGCTTTGATTTGGCGAGCAAGCTCCGCTCCGGTCAAGCCGGGCATCAGGTGGTCCGACAAGACAAGATCGACCTGGTGCTGGGTAAGGACATCTAACGCTTGCCGCCCCGAGGCTGCGGTCAACACCTGGTAGCCTTTGCTTTCAAGCACGAGCTTCCGGACGGCCAGCTGATTCTCTTCGTCGTCGACACATAAGATGATTTCTTTTTTGCACATCCAGGCTCCTTTGAATCTTTGCCGGTGCCGCTAGCTTGCTGACGCGCTGGACAGGACGCGTGATTCAGACATCTGCGGGGGTGCAGACCTGGGAATGAATACCGAGAACGCCGTAATGTGTCCGCGTATGAAATGCAAACTTCGAAATCGAATGATGCCGTGATACTTCTGAACGATCCCCTTGCTGATCCAAAGACCTAAGCCGGTGCCCTTGGTTGACTTGGTGGTAAAGAATGGCTCAAATAGCTGCTTCGCGTCTTCGGGACGAATGCCCGAACCCGTGTCAGAAATAACAACGCGCACTCCTTCGCGGTGTAGACCGTGTGGCATAGCATCGCTCACTCGAATGCGTAACCGTCCGCCTTCAGGCATAGCCTGGATCGCGTTACCAATCAGGTTGAGAAATACCTGCTTTAACTCACCCGGAAACCCTATCACCGGCCGGTCGCTGCTGTAGGCCTTCTCAAGGACAATCCCATTGCGCTGCAACAGGCGCGACTGAAGCGAGAGGATGTCATCGAGGATCTCCGCGATGGAAACCGGAACGGCCTCCGTCGATTCACGGTAAAAGCTGAGTGTCTGCCGGGTGATGTGCGCGACCCTCGTCAACTCCTCGTCGGCAATACCCGTGTACATGCGGGCAGTTTCGTCCAACGACGGATGATGTTGTAGCAAGTAAAAGACATTCCGGATCGCCTCCAGGGGATTGTTAATTTCATGGGCGATAATTCCAGCGACCCTTCCCATCGCAGCGAGCTTTTCCGCCTTGCGCAGAGCATCTTCGGCCAGCAATTGGGCTGTGATGTCCCGGTTGATTTCCAGGATGGCCGGCCGGACTCCGCCGCCGTCATGCTGCAGAACCTGGCGGCTGGCCACCACCACTTCCCGGCCGTCCTTCGTACACTGAACCAGGTTTCCTTCCCATCTTCCCCCTTCCACGATCACAGACTCAATTTCTTCAGCGGCGCTGGGAAGTTTGGTGCGTAGTATCTGATGAACATTTCTGCCCAAAACCTCGCTGCGGTTCCAACCGTAGAGTGCTTCTGCGCCGGAATTCCAGAACTGAAGAACGCCATCCATGTCGCGCACCATAATGGCTTCTGTAGCGAGGTCGAGCAGGTCTGCGCGCTGTCGTAATTGCTTCTCGCTCTCTCTCAATTCCGCCGTTCTCTCGAAGAACACGCTGTTCCAATTCACGATTCAGCAGCTCCAACTCGCGTGCCTTTCGGTGCAACTCCGCGAACACGCTGACTTTAGCCCGCAGGAGTTCGGGGACGACCGGAACGGAGATATAATCCATGGCCCCGCGCTGATAGCCTTGCAGTCTATCCAGATCGGTAAGGTGTACGGCAGAGATGAAGATGATCGCGATTTTCTGAAACCGTGGGTGTTGCCGAATCATATCCGCGAGCTGAAATCCATCCAGCTCCGGCATGCTCACATCCATCAGAACGACCGCGATGTCCATCTTCAGGAGGTAATCGAGCGCTTCTCTTCCGGAGGACGCCTTGATCAGATTTTCACCAAGCTCGCCCAGGATAGCCTCGTAGGTCAACAGCTTTCCCGGCTGATCGTCCACCATCAGGATGTTGACCTTCGATTCCATCTTCGTGCTCTCCACGGAAAACCCGGACCGCTGCGCTGCGGTGCTATCTATGCAGCCAGATGCGCAAGGCGGACAGCAATTGCTCGGTATTGACAGGCTTTGCCAAATACTCGGAAGCACCCGCTTCCAGGCATTTTTCGCGGTCACCCTTCATTGCTTTGGCGGTGAGCGCAATGATCGGCAGCCGCCGGAACAGTACGTTCTGCCGCATTACCTGCATGGTTTCGTATCCATCCATCTCCGGCATCATGATGTCCATCAACACAATCGCCATATCAGGAGTGGACTCGAGAATGGCAATGGCTTCGCGGCCGGTTCCAGCGGTCAAGACCGTCATTCCGCGGCGCTCCAGCACGCTACTGAGGGCGAAGATGTTGCGGACATCATCATCGACGACCAACACCTTTTTGCCGATGAGTGCTTCATCGGAGCGATGCAGCCGGTCGAGCATATTCTGCTTTTCCGTCGGCAGATTGGCGATCACCCGATGGAGGAATAAGGCCGTTTCATCCAGCAGCCTTTCGGGCGACTCGACTCCTTTGACCACAACGCTGCGGGCCAGGGTTCGCAGCTGGGCATCTTCCGCGGGAGACAATTCTTTGCCGGTGAACACGACGACCGGAACTTCGCGCAGCTCCGGCGATTCGCGAAGGCGCTCCAGGACCTGGAAACCGGACATATCCGGGAGACGGAGGTCCAGCACCACACAGTCGAACGGATGCTCGCGCAGCGCTTCGAATGCTTCACCACCGCTGGTGACCACGGTGACATCAATATCGTCAAAGCCGAGCAACTCCCGAATGCTCAGTTGCTCGGCAGGATTGTCTTCGACGATCAAGAGGCGCTTGCGTTGGAGCGCCGCGTATTCCTTGATTCTGATGAACGCCGCGTCGATTTCTTCCGCGGTGGCCGGTTTCATGACGGAGGCGAAGGCTCCACGCGCCAGGCCGTGCCGGCGATCCTCGTCGACCGTGAGAATCTGTACCGGAATATGACGTGTCTCCGGATCCTGCTTCAAGTGGTTGAGCACGGTCCAGCCCAGCATGTCAGGAAGGAAGACGTCCAAGGATACGGCGGTGGGGTGAAATTCGCGGGCGAGGGCAAGGCCCTCCGCGCCACGCATGGCCAGCAAGACCTTGAAGCCGCTGTCGCGGGACAAGTCGCAGAGCAGCCGCGCGTAGTGCGGGTCGTCTTCGATGATAAGGAGAACAGCATCGCCTGGCTGGACATTTTCGCGATCATCGGCAATTCGATCGCCGGGTAATTCGAGGACGCCCGCGCTCAATAATTGCGGGCTCACGCCCGAAGGCGAGGCTTTGGCTTCTAATGTAGCAACTGTGGATGCAGACGGCCCCACATAGGTCTGCGGCAGGTAAAGGGTGAATATACTCCCCTTCCCCGGTACGCTGCGCAAACGAATCTCACCGCCCAGCAAACTCGCCAGCTCACGGCTGATGGCTAACCCAAGCCCGGTGCCGCCGTACTTGCGGCTGGTGCCGGCATCTGCCTGTTGAAACGCCTCAAAGATAATTCGCTGCTTCTCGTAGGGTATCCCGATTCCAGTATCGGCCACCTCGAATGAGATCACCGAAGCCCGGCTGAGGATCGGATGGTCCTCAGTCCATCCTGACGTCGCCATCGATACCGAAAGACGAACACTTCCATGTTCAGTGAATTTGAACGCATTGGACAATAGATTCTTGAGCACCTGCTGCAGGCGCTTGGAATCGGTCACAAAACTACGAGGCAGATGCGGATCGGTCGTTACATCGAAGCCGAGCCGCCGGTTTTCAGCCTCGTGGCGGAAGGGCCGTCCGATGGACTCCACCAGCCCTGCGAATGCGATTTCCTCCGCCTCCACCGAAACGGTTCCGGATTCGATCTTGGATAGGTCGAGGATATCGCTGATCAGGTTGAGCAGATCCGTTCCAGCCCCATGGATGGTGCGGGCAAATTCTACCTGCTTGGGAGTAAGATTCCCCCCCGGATTCTCGCTTAGCTGTTGGCCCAGGACCAGGATGCTATTCAGCGGTGTGCGCAGTTCGTGCGACATGTTGGCCAGGAACTCTGATTTGTATTTAGAGGTAAGGGCCAACTCTTTGGCTTTGCCCTCCAGCGCGCCGCGTGCCTGCTCAATTTCCTGATTCTTGCGTTCTACCTCAACATTTTGTTCGGCCAACTGTTGCGCCTTCTGCGCCAGCTGTTCGTTGGTCTGTTGCAACTCCGTCTGTTGGCTTTGCAATTCGGTTGCCAATTGCTGCGACTGTTTCAGCAGACCTTCGGTCTGCATGGTGGCCTCAATGCTGTTGAGCACGATCCCGATGCTGGTTGTCAATTGTTCAAGGAACGCGAGTTGCGAGGCGGTGAACGTGCCGAGCGAGGCCAACTCAATGACCGCCTTGACCCGATCCTCAAAAAGGACAGGAAGGACAATTACGTTGCGAGGAGTCGCCTCAAACAATCCGGACCGGATGGTGATGGTGTTCGACGGCACATCGGTGATCACCATCCGCCGCTTTTCTTGAGCGCACTGCCCCACCAATCCTTCGCCGACTCTTAACCTTCGCAGGTGCACATTGTCTCCGTCATCCGCGAACGCGGAAAGCGGGACCATCGCCTCTTCCTCATGGTGCATCTGGTAGATAACACCCTGCTGAGCATTGACCAGGAGCGCCAGCTCCGATAGCAGAGTCCGTCCAACGGTCGACAAATCGCGCTGACCTTGCAGCATGCCGGTGAAACGCGCGAGGTTTGTCTTGAGCCAGTCCTGCTCGGTGTTCCTCTCCGTGGTCAGGCGCAGGTTATTGATCATGGTGTTGATGTTGTCTTTCAACTCCGCGACCTCACCGCTCGCCTCCACCTGGATAGAACGCGTCAGGTCGCCCTTGGTCACTGCGGTGGCAACCTCGGCAATGGCGCGCACCTGGTTCGTCAGGTTGTCGGCCAGAAGATTCACGTTGCCGGTCAGATCTTTCCACGTACCCGCGGCACCCGGCACGTTCGCCTGGCCGCCCAGCCGGCCTTCGACGCCGACCTCGCGGGCCACCGTGGTTACCTGGTCGGCAAAGGTTGCCAGCGTGTCGGTCATGTTGTTGATGGTCTCGGCCAGCGCAGCGACTTCGCCCTTGGCATTCACCGTCAACTTCTGGGTCAGCACTCCATTCGCAACCGCGGTGACTACCTTAACGATGCCGCGTACCTGCTCGGTAAGGTTGGCGGCCATCACGTTCACATTGTCGGTAAGATCCTTCCAGGTGCCGGCCACACCAGGAACTTCCGCCTGCCCGCCCAGCTTGCCATCCGTACCCACCTCGCGTGCGACACGGGTCACTTCTGCAGCGAACGCATTGAGCTGATCCACCATGGTGTTGATGGTGTTCTTCAACTCCAGGATTTCGCCTTTCACATCGACGGTGATCTTGCGCGACAAATCGCCGCGGGCTACCGCGGTCGTCACTTCCGCGATGTTGCGCACCTGCCCGGTCAGATTGCCGGCCATGGCGTTTACGGAGTCGGTAAGATCCTTCCAGGTACCGGCCACGCCCTGCACGTTCGCCTGGCCACCCAGTCTGCCCTCGCTCCCCACTTCGCGAGCCACGCGCGTAACTTCCGCGGCAAACGAGCGCAGCTGTTCCACCATGGTGTTGAGTGTTTCCTTGAGCTGCAGGATCTCTCCGCGCACGTCCACGGTAATTTTCTTGGAAAGATCACCGTTGGCAATGGCCGTTGCCACTTCAGCAATGTTGCGCACCTGGCCGGTCAGGTTGCTGGCCATGAAATTTACGTTGTCCGTCAGATCTTTCCAGGTGCCGCCCACGCCCGGTACCTGCGCCTGCCCGCCCAACTTGCCTTCGGTGCCTACCTCGCGCGCCACACGCGTGACTTCTCCGGCAAAAGCATTCAGCTGGTCCACCATGGTGTTGATGGTGTTCTTGAGCTCCAGAATTTCACCGCGCACATCCACTGTGATTTTGCGTGATAGATCGCCGCGGGCCACCGCGGTGGTTACCTCGGCAATGTTGCGCACCTGGCCGGTCAGATTTCCGGCCATCGAATTGACCGAATCCGTAAGATCCTTCCACGTGCCGGCGACACCGGGAACGTTGGCTTGCCCGCCCAGGCGGCCTTCGCTGCCCACCTCGCGGGCCACGCGGGTGACCTCGCCGGCGAATGCGTTCAGCTGATCGACCATGGTGTTGATGGTCTCTTTCAGCAGGAGAATTTCTCCGCTGACGTTTACGGTAATTTTCTTGGAGAGATCGCCGCTGGCGATGGCGGTGGAGACTTCCGCGATGTTGCGCACCTGGCCAGTCAGGTTACTGGCCATCGAATTGACCGAATCGGTGAGATCCTTCCAGGTGCCGCCCACGCCGGGAACCTGCGCCTGGCCTCCGAGCTTTCCGTCCGTACCGACCTCGCGGGCTACGCGCGTTACTTCGGAAGCGAAGGCTCGGAGCTGATCCACCATGGTGTTGATGGTGTCTTTCAGCTCGAGAATTTCGCCCTTCACATCGACGGTGATCTTACGCGACAAATCGCCGCGGGCTACGGCAGTCGCCACTTCGGCGATGTTGCGCACCTGGCCAGTCAGGTTGCTGGCCATGAAGTTCACGTTGTCGGTGAGATCCTTCCACGTACCGGCAACCCCGAGCACTTGCGCCTGGCCGCCCAACTTTCCTTCTGTGCCGACCTCACGCGCCACACGCGTAACCTCGCCGGCAAAGCCGTTGAGCTGGTCCACCATGGTGTTGATGGTGTTCTTGAGCTCGAGAATTTCACCCTTCACATCGACGGTAATCTTGCGTGACAAGTCGCCGCGGGCTACGGCAGTGGTCACCTCCGCAATGTTGCGTACCTGGCCGGTCAGGTTGCCGGCCATGGAATTGACGGAGTCGGTGAGATCCTTCCAGGTGCCGGCCACGCCGGGCACGTTTGCCTGACCGCCCAGGCGGCCTTCGCTACCCACCTCGCGGGCTACGCGGGTCACTTCACCAGCGAAACGGTTCAGCTGGTCCACCATGGTGTTAAGGGTTTCCTTGAGCTGGAGGATCTCCCCGCGCACATCGACCGTAATCTTGCTGGAGAGGTCGCCACTCGCGATCGCTGTGGCCACTTCTGCGATGTTGCGTACCTGGCCGGTCAGATTGCTGGCCATGAAGTTCACATTGTCGGTGAGATCTTTCCAGGTGCCACCCACGCCCGGGACCTGTGCCTGGCCGCCTAACTTGCCTTCGGTGCCGACTTCGCGCGCCACGCGCGTCACTTCACCGGCAAAAGCGTTCAATTGATCCACCATCGTGTTGATGGTGTCTTTCAGCTCGAGAATTTCGCCCTTCACATCGACGGTGATCTTACGTGACAAATCGCCACGGGCTACGGCAGTGGTCACTTCGGCGATATTTCGTACCTGGGCGGTCAGGTTGCCGGCCATGGCGTTGACGGAGTCGGTGAGATCTTTCCACGTACCGGCCACGCCGGGTACGACTGCCTGTCCGCCAAGCTTACCGTCGGTGCCCACTTCGCGTGCCACACGCGTCACTTCCGACGCAAAGGAACGCAGCTGGTCCACCATGGTGTTGATCGCTTCTTTGAGCTGCAGGATTTCGCCGCGGACGTCGACCGTAATCTTGCGCGAGAGATCGCCGCTGGCGACGGCGGTAGCCACCTCGGCGATATTGCGCACCTGCCCGGTCAGGTTGCTGGCCATCGAATTGACCGAGTCGGTCAGGTCCTTCCAGGTACCGGCGACGCCCGGCACCTGCGCCTGGCCGCCCAGTTTGCCGTCGGTGCCCACCTCTCGCGCGACGCGCGTCACTTCCGAGGTGAACACGCTGAGCTGCTGGATCATGGTGTTCACGATCTCGGCAGAGCGAAAGAATTCTCCTTCCAGCGGCCGGCCGTCAACATCCAGTCGTACGGTTTGCGCCAGGTTGCCCTGGGCGACTGCGGCGATAGCGCGGGTGACTTCCGTCGTCGGCCGGAGGAGATCCTCCACCAACGTATTCACGGAAACTTCCATTTCGCCCCACGCGCCTCTCGACTCGTAGAACCGCGTGCGCTCCCTGGTTCTGCCCTCTTTGCCTACAACCTGGCCGACCCGCCTAAGCTCCTTGGCCATCTGTTGGTTGGCGGCAACAATCTCGTTAAACGTATCGGCTATCTTTCCCGGCAATCCGATCCACGAACCAGGTAGCCGCACGGAGAAGTTTCCATCGCGCACCGCCTGCAGTTGGGCCAGGATTACATCAAGATGAACGTCGCCAGGCTCAGCCAGCGCGATGTTTCCATTCTTTTCGCTGTTCTTCAGGGTTCTCGAGGGATTGCCGTTACCCCCAGCGACCGCGTTGCGGTCCTCGCTTTTCTTCATAATCACTCCTGACCAGCGACGGCCTTAGTTGTCCTGAAAATTTCGATTGATATTCCGCACAAAAATCAATGCAACGGCCGCAAATCGAACCCGCTCCCGGAATTAGTTCTGAAAACAAACTGCCTGCTAGAAAATATACGGGAAACCTGAAAAAGCGCTAGCGAAGGCTCGCTCATCGGGACCCCCTTGCCCCTCATTTATCATCAATAAAAGACACAGCAACCCGAGGCGTTTTCAACTACAACTAATGGGTCACCGGTCTATGACAAGTACTCTGGTCCCCTGAATCCAGGTAGCGCAGCGGCCTCATGCAGTCGGACAATGACGGGTGCGATTGGAATGAGGCCGACCTGGGCACCGGCGTAGATACGTTTTTGCGAATGCCACCGGCTCTATGTAGCCGACTAAGTTTATGTACGAGGCCCTGTGACTGCGACGATCGCTCGCGGCGGGTCGTTAGACGAGGTCTACGACGGGTTTGCGCAGCGCCTCATAGCGATTGCGCAAGCCCTCGGCGATCGCATCCCAACTAAAATATTGCAACACGCGACGGCGGCCCGCCCGCCCCATTGCTTCCCTGCGATCATCGTCCCGGAGCAGAAGAAGCAGGGCCTGGGCAAATTCCTCAACATTGTTTTTCTCCACCACAAAGCCGGTTACACCATCGATCACCGTTTCCGGGACCGTGCCTGACCGGCTCGTCACTACAGGCAGGCCTGCAGCCATGGCTTCGACCGGAGGAAGACCAAACCCCTCATTCCATATCGACGCGAAAGCAAAAATGTCGGCGTCATAATAGGTGTCAACCAATTCCGACCGGTCGATGAACCCACGAAACGTAACCTTCGCTGCCACATCAGCCGGTAGCCTGCTCTCAAGGTAACGGAGATACTTTCCCTTACCGGGGGTCTTACGAAATATAGTCGACTTGATGAGGGACCAGAAACTCGTGTCGTAAAATGGCGCTAACTTCTGAATCAGCGCCCGGTCGTCGTTGAAGTCGAAGTTTTCTTCGATGGGATAATCACCGATGGGGCCGACAATGTCCAGCACGACGTCGGGATATTGCCGGGCAACCAACACAAACGCGTCCACCAATATATGCACGCCCTTATGGGGAGAAACGGCGCCGCTGTAAAAAATGCGCTTTATCTTGCGCCGCCGCAGGGCGGCGTAATCTTTTTCCCTGGCAAACTCCTGAACGTCAATCCCGTTATAGGTTGTCTCGCAGCGATCGGCAAACGCCGGGAAGGTGCGCTTCGTCTTCTCGGTGATGTGGTTGCCCACCGAAGTCAGCAGGTCGACTTGCGCGATCCGGTCAGTGAGCGCGGCCGGATTACTTTGGGAAAACCATTCACCGTGGAGGTGGAGGACGATTTTCGCGCTCGGATTGTGAGCGCGGATGACCGGAACGTATTGGGAACAATGCTGCAGATGGATTACGTCGCAATTCTGCTTCATGAGGTCCAAAGCAACCTGCCGGCCATAGGCGGGAAATGTCCACCGCGAGGTGGAAATTGGCGAAGTGACGCGAAACAACTTCCCAAACTTGCGACGCAGGTTGAACAGCAAGCGATCGAACCAGGTAGCGGGAAAAAGCCGGAATTGAATTCCGTACTCAGCAGCCAAAGCTGCCGGATCTCCGGGATTCAAACCCTTGATGCCATAGACCAGTACCTCTGTTGATTTTGCCAATGGGCGCGCAACCCAATACGTACAGGCCCCAACCGAATTCTGGTACGGGGGAACAATTGCATCGATCGGTTGATTAACGAACGCTATTTTCATATCTCTTCCCTCTTGCAAAGGAGGATCTGCAACAAATTTACTAGACTCATGGCATGGCACTTCACAACCTCTTACCTTGAAGATGCTCTCGAACTGTTCCGTCAATCGAAGAAGCTAGCCGAACGGGCGATGGAACAGGTGACCGAGGAACAGCTCTTTACACCTCTGGATCCGGAAACCAACTCGATTGCCATCATCGTCAAGCACCTCTCGGGCAACATGCGCTCCCGGTGGACTGATTTCCTGACTACGGATGGGGAAAAGCCGGACCGTAACCGTGATGTGGAATTCGTCGACCCACCCCCAACCCGCCAGGCTCTCTTGGAAACCTGGGAAGACGGGTGGGGTCGGCTTTTTGACGCTCTGGGGTTACTTTCGGAGGCGGATCTGGTACGAGTGGTGACCATACGCGGGGAACCCCACTCGGTCATGCAGGCTATCAACCGCCAGGTGGCGCACTATGGGCTTCATGTGGGACAAATCGTCCTGCTAGCAAGGCATTTCGCCGGCCCGCGATGGAAGTCGCTGAGCGTGTCCAGGAATCAGTCGATGGAATTCAACCGGCAGGTGGCATCGGAACAGCGAAGCCAGAGATAAACTGCAGAATCTAAATGTGTTAGGCAAAAGACTAACGGCAATTCTCCTCGTTCCACCTCATCGAATCCCTCCCCCGAAAGAAACGATGAGATGTTCCGCGGAGAATCGCCGCTTGAGAATGAGCATAGCGGTTCTGTGGAAATAAGCTATGGTTCTTGAGTAACAGTAGGGCAAATTGTAGTAACCCTATGTAGTAATGACCGAAACGCATGTAGTAATGACTTGGTGGTCATCAGTGCGTCATGGCGTAGACCACGTAATTCACGCCGATGCGGATTCCCAGGTCAGAAAAATTTAGCGGATACCGTGGAGTATCGGACCACTCCCACGAATCGCCAATGTCCGAATTCAAAGAAATGGCCACCATGACGCGGCCTTTATCGTCGTAGATCCCTTGCCAGCGCGCAACTCTTCCATCTTTCTTGTAACCGGTGTCGAGATGTTCGGCTCCGGTGATGCGGTATCGATCGTTCAGATCAAAGACGGTGTGGAAGATTGGGTCGTCGTTCGGAATATCCACGATTGGGCGCTCTGGAAAGACCATTTTCATGGTCTTTTCGAAATAAGCCTGCTCCTCGGATCCGTGGAAATCGTCGGCCATGAAAAACCCGCCCCTGAGCAGATAGTCGCGGAGCTTCTTCGCCTGGGCCTCCGTCAGCCCCCATTCCCCAACCTGAACGGCGTAGAGCCAGGGCCAGTTGTAAATCTCATCGCCATCGTCCAGGTTGACGGGCTGTTCTACAGATCTTGCATCGACCCGGGTCAAGCGCCTGACCGCCTGCGCGAATGCGCGATCCGCGCGCGGATAATCCTGAGTCCAAAGAGAAAGCCCCTGGCGCCAGTCACTATCAAATCTACCGCGGTAGCCGTCTAGAGGGCCAGGAGGGTACATCAACCGGGCAAAGACCCACTCGGCCGGCCGGTGCCAGTCGCGGGGCAAAGGCAAGGAACCGCCGTATTCGACGGAAGGATATTCACGAAAGGGACGCTGTGCATAAAGGACGCCAAGCAGGGTTCCGGCGAGGACAAGGGTGCAACCCGATCGCCGAAAAACCTGCCTGGCATTCACTTGAAACCGCCAACCATCGCTCCGAAGAAAAAGACTGAGGCGACCATAACCGCAACCGCCCCCCACCAGCCAACCATCAAAGCATTTTTTACCCACGGTGACCCGATCCAGGACCACTCCAACTGGCTGCTCTCTTCTGCAAATACTGAATCAGGTGCGTCTTTTACCCGGGATCCAAGGCCGCGAACGCTCGGCTGCGCATCCTGCGGCGTCGCCCACCGCCTCGCCCATTCCTTCTTGCCCAGCCGCCACGCCAGCGCCACCATTGCCGAGGGAGACGGCCGGCGCGGAAACTTCCTCTCGTACTTGTCGATTGCCGACTGAATTTCCAGCACATCCGTCGGTTTGAGAGTCATTGCGCACCGTCCTTTTACCGGGGGTTTCCACGGGAAGCTTCATTCACCATGTTAATAGTCCTGCCCCATCGAGGCGAACCCCTCGAGAGGCTGTTTTGCATTTAGACTTCCAGCGCTACGTCTCGTAACGCTCCGTGCCTTTTATCCCCTTCAGCTTGAGATGCATGCCACGGAACATTGCTCTGGGGCAGATGCACCGATTTCCTGTACTCTGAGTACCTCGCGATCATCAATGTCGCATTACGGTTTCCCGCATAGAGGAGAAAACCCGTGATCCATGCCAAAGTCGCCACCTGTGCGGCGGTCTTTCTGGTTGCCGCCATTAGCCTCAACGGCGAAGGATGCCATCGCCCAGTTCCCGCCAAACCAGTCGCAGGCGGGTGCCTTTACCGGGGCATGGTGTGCGCAGGGAGATCCCACAAAACATGCCTCGATCAGCAGTAACGGAGCATTTCTTACTTTAACCAACGAAAATGGCGATACCTCTCCGGGACAGTTTCAGGGCCAAACCGGAATTGTCGCCCCAGGATGGCAATTCACCACCGGCACCCTCAGCCCGGACGGCAGCCAAATCAACTGGTCAAACGGGACCTTCTGGGCAAGATGCAACTCTGGCGGCGGAGGAGGCGGGCATCGTCGCCTGAACCTGACTGGGACCTGGTATGCCCAGGGAGATCGGTCAAAGTCCTGCTCCATCCGGCAGCGTGGCAACAATCTTCAGCTGAGCAACGAATCGGGCGACAACGCAAGCGGACAAATCAACGGGAAACGCACCCTGACGATCCATGTGGAATGGGAACACTATCGGGGGAACAGTCAGCACGAACGGCAACCGCATCAATTGGGATAACGGAACCTACTGGATTCGCTTTCGGGTTTACGGATCGCAGAACAATTAGGCATTGCTCGCCTATGTTTTTCGACCGAGTCCACCAGGGGCTCCGGGCTACTCAGCGGACTACGCCTTGACCCTCACCAGCTTCGTAACACGTCCGGATACGTTCCAGTCGGACACGTAGATGTTGGCATCCTGATCGATGTGGCATCCGTGAGCCGCGCTAAAGTTTGTCGCCGCAATATCGCCGGGAAGCAATTTGTAGTTCGCCCACTGGTCCTTGTGCGGATTGTCACCCAGGAAAGCAACCGGCACGTTGTCCTTGTCGAGCACAGTAACCCGGCCTTCCAACTCAGAAATCACCGCGTAATCGCCCCAGAAACTCACCTGGCAGGGACGGCGAAGATGGAACGTTACATTGCGCACAAACTTGCCGTCGAAATCGTAGTGGCTCAGGCGACGGTTTTCCCGGTCGCATACCAGCAGAAGCGGTTGATCGTAGCGCTTGTCGACTGCCAGACCGTGGCTACAGTTGCATAACCCATCCGCCTGGCCCTTCCCGGAATACGCAGCACGATAATTTCCACTCTTGTCAAACTTGAAGATGCGCGAATCGCCATATCCATTGGCAATGAAAATGGAACCGTCAGGCCCTGGTACCGCGGCAGTCAAGCGCCATTCGTTCGGCGCATGAAATCCTGCTTCGGGCGGAGCAGTGATCTTCTGCACCACCGTTCCATCCGTCTTCATTTTGACAAACAGCCAGTTCTCCTTGGGTGTTCCCTTCTGCACCGTGACGTAGAAATACTCATCGTTGTTCTCGCTCGCGTAGGTAAGCGAATGAACCTCCGGATATTCGTTGGCAATGGTTTTGAGCAGCTTGCCGTCACGGTCATACACCAACACTCCGGTTGTACTCTGCGTGCTGACATAAAGAAGCCCGGCCTTATCCGTGGCGATCCCCCCGTGGGTGCCGCCAAACGTTTTTCCAGCGGGCAGTTGTCCCCAGTCAGAAACTACCCGGTAGGTCCATTCGCCATTGCCAGTCTGAAGCTGTGGTGAGTCCAAGGAGCGATCCTCCAATTTTGTATCCGCGTGTGTTTCGGGGCCAAGAAGGATCCCCGACACCGCGGCCCCTGTCATCGCGCAAAATTCACGGCGGTTCATGGTGTTCCGCTCGGAGCCGATGCCGGCTGTGCCGGCGTGTTGTAGAGATAAAGATGACGAAGGTTCTTCATCGAGGTCAGGGGAGCGATCGAGGACCGGGTCACTTGGGTCCCGCTCAGGTTTAGGTAAGTCAACTGCGGCAACCGCGCCAGATTCTCGAGACCCGCTCCCGTCACGGATGTCCCTTCCAGATGCAGTGCTCGCAGATGACTGAACTTCCCCAGCGTGACAAAGGAGCCATCGGTGACCGAGGTACGTCCCAGCTCTGCCTCCACGATGTATGGGGCAAAGCGCACCAGCCCCGCGAGTTGGGCATCGCCGAATTTCGTCCCGGCATTCACGGTGTTCAAGATGAGGCCATCTCCCAGGTTCTTTGATACCGGCACAAGTGTAACCCCCGCCGACTTGGCTGTTTGGGTTATTTCGCCCATCCATTTGCTGTAGTCTGCCACCTGCGGCAAAGGTTCTTCCTTGAATGGCTCAGGCACGTCGATGCCTGCGAGGGATTTCACCTCCTCTGACGCTCCCTGCTGAATCCATGCCCGGATCCATGCAATTTCCTCCGGTTTCAGTGGGGGCTTCCCTTCTGACGGCATGAACTTCTTGTGGTCGGCCGGCAGTGTAATGCGCTCCAACAAAATGCTTCTCTCCGGTTTTCCAGGAATGATGACGGCGCCTTCCTTGCCGCCCCTCATCAACCGGTCGTAAGAGTCCATGCGCAGGCCTCCCTTGACCTTTTGCGCTCCATGGCAGACGAGGCAGTTGGCATCGAAAATCGGATAGAGGTGGCGTGCATAAAAGGAATCGGGAAAATCGAACGCTTTCGCCTGCACGGCGCCCATGCCGCCCAAACGCTTCAGCGGTGCGGGAAGATACTCCGTCAGATACTTATCCCCGTGGGTGAGCGAACCTCCCTGGTGAGCTGTCCATGCCAGCAGAAGGATTACAAAAGCCAGCAGATACGGGTAGAACCCACGCACGCCGCCGGCAGCCTCGCGAACCAACACGCAGCCCAACACAGCAATGGTGAGCGCGGTGCCACCCCACATGTGGTGCGAGACGCCTGCCCCTGCCTCCCCGCTGCCGTAGGCGAGCAGATATCCCAGGCTCAACGCCAGCAAACAACTAAGCAGGCTCAAGGACAGGACGAACATCGCCGCCTCGAGCAAGGCAGGGCGGACTCTCCCCGCGAGCTCGAGCACAGGAACAAGCAGGATCAAGCCAATGGGCAAATGCACGGCCAGGGGATGGAACCGGCCCAGGAACTGCTGCCAGTCCGCATGCGGCTTGCCATCCAGCCGGAACACGAAAGGCAGTAGCAGCAAGACAATACTCACCAGCAAAGAAGCAGCCCAGATCAGCTTGATACCCGGGCTTCGGAATCGAATCATCATGCAAGCAGACGGGTGACGACGCTCGCAGGAGTGGTGCCCGTCAACTTTTGATCCAGTCCCTGAAACTTGTAAGTGAGTTTGTTGTGGTCGATTCCCAGGCAATGCAGCAAGGTCGCGTTGAAATCCCGAACCGGTACCGGGTCTTTGACCACGTTGTAGCTATACTCGTCCGTCTCGCCATAGCTGATTCCCGGTCTTACGCCGCCGCCTGTCATCCAGGTGGTAAAGCAACGAGGATGATGGTCACGGCCGTAGTTGTCGGGTGTCAGGCCGCCCTGGCTGTAGACGGTGCGGCCAAATTCGCCTCCCCAGATCACCAGGGTATCGTCCAGCAGACCACGCTGCTTCAGGTCGGTAACCAGTGCGTAGGTGGCGCGGTCCGTTTCCTGGCAAAGGATGGGCAATATGCCGGTCACGTCCGCATGCACATCCCATCCGCGCTTATAGATCTGGGTAAAGCGAACTCCTCGTTCCGCCATGCGCCGCGCCATCAGACAATTGTAGGCGTAGGTACCCGGTTCTTTGGCGTCAGGGCCATAAAGATCCCAGGTGGACTGGGGCTCTCGGCTCATGTCGGTCAGTTCCGGCACCGACGCTTGCATGCGGTAGGCCATCTCGTATTCAGAAATGCGCGAGTTGGTTTCCGGATCGCCCAGCTCCTGATAAGTCTGGCGATTGATCTGGTTGACAGCATCGAGCATCTTGCGCCGCACATCGCGATCCACGCCCTTGGGATCGCTCAGGAACAGCACGGGATCGCCCGCGGAACGCAGGCCAACTCCGGCATACTCAGAGGAAAGGAAACCACTGCTCCAAAGCCGCGAGGAAACCGGCTGATTGTTTTCCTTGGTGTTCAGTTTGCTCAGCAGCACCATAAACGTAGGCAGGTTGTCGTTCATGCTGCCCAATCCGTAGGAGAGCCACGCGCCCAGACACGGCTTGCCCGCGTTCATGTTGCCGGTGTTCAACAGCATGATCGCCGGCTCGTGGTTGATGGCGTCGGTATTGGTGGACCGGATGATGGTCAGGTCATCCACCATGCGGGCGGTATAGGGGAGCAGGTCGCTGACCCAGGTCCCGGACTTACCGTACTGTTTGAACGCCCAGTGAGACGGCGCGATGGGAAAACGCGCCTGCCCCGCCGTCATGCCGGTGAGCTGCTGCGCCCCGCGCACGGAATCAGGAATGTCTTTATCGTAAAGCTGGGCCAGGTTCGGTTTGTAATCCAGCAGGTCCATCTGCGGAGGCCCACCTGACATGAACAGGTAGATGGCTCGCTTCGCTTTAGGAGCAAACTGGGGCAGCCGGAGGCTTTGCGGAGAGGGCACAACGTTGGCCGCATGTGCATCCCCGGTAAACATTCGCTCGCCGCCCAGACTTGCCAACGCTGCCCACCCGAGCACCTTTCCCGCCCTGCCCAGAAAGTGACGCCGCGTCTCGAGCTCGGCCCATTCCGCCTTCATGCCCTCCGCAATGGGGAGGTCCATGATGGTTGGACCGTTGTCGGGATCAGTGCATAGCGGATGTTGCTTCACGGTATTTCTCCTTACGCTATTACTTGTTCAAAGCCTCATCAAGGTTCAGCACTTCGCTCACGACCATCGTCCAGGCGGCGAGTTCCGGCGGAGGTATCGCTGCATCACGAGGCTTTTCGCCCACCGCAACCAGGTCGTGCGCAGCAATGGGGTCGGTCGCGTAGTGTTTCTCCATCTGGTTGAGCGACTGCTGCAACACCGAGGCCATCTGCGGTGACGGGTCATGGGAAAGCACCAGCTCACTGAGATATTGAATTCGTTGCTCCGGCTGCTTGCCCCCCTGCCTGATCAATCGCTCAGCCAGCGCGCGCGACGCCTCAACCCATTGGGGATCATTCATGGTTACCAATGCCTGGAGCGGCGTGTCAGTACGCTGGCGGCGGGTGCAGGCAGTGTCGCGCGTCGGAGCATCAAAAGCATCCATATTCGGCTGCATCGCCATGCGCTTCCAATAGGTGTAGAGGCTCCGCCGGTAGAGCGCCTCCCCGTGGTCCTGCTTGTATATGGTGGTATCGCTTTTGGGATAACCCACTGACTCCCACACGTTGCCGGGCTGATAGGGCTTCACGCTCGGGCCGCCGACCTTGTTTACCAGGAGCCCGCTGGACTGAAGGGCAATGTCGCGAAGCATCTCGGCATCCATGCGAAAGCGCGGGCCGTGCGCCAGCAGAAGGTTCTTCGGATCCCGTGCCAACTGCTCGGGACTTGATTTTGCGCTCTGACGGTACGCGGCGGACATGACCATGAGCTTGTACATGTGCTTCATGTCCCAACCGCTCTCGCGAAATTCCACCGCCAGCCAGTCGAGCAGTTCGGGATGTGACGGGCGCTGGCCCATGATGCCGAAGTCCTCGGTAGTCTCGACCAGGCCGGCTCCGAACAGCTCGTTCCACATGCGATTGACGGTGACGCGCGCGGTCAAAGGATTTTCCGGGCTGACGGTCCACTTAGCCAGCGCCAGCCGATTGTGCGGCTCCCCCGCAGGCAGAGGGGGGAGGAAATGCGGTGTGTTCGCCTCCACCCGTTCCTTGCGCGCGGTGTAGACCCCGCGGGTCAAAACATCCGCGTAGGCCACAGCCGGCCGTTCTTGTGCGACCAGCGAAATGTCGCCTCCCTCGGAAAGCTTGTCGAGTTCGGCATCCATCTTTTGCATCTGAACTTGCATTGCCTTCGCGGGCCCATCCACATTGGCGAAGTAGAACTCAGTCACCGCATGCCATTGATCACGGTTCCACTGGCTCGCCGGTCTGCTGGTAATTTCCGCCACGTAGTCTTCGAACGGAAGTCTCTTCGCTTCTTCCTCAGTCAGCGCCCGTCCGTACAGCCGGAGATCCTGGTAGCGCGTGTCGCGCGCCGGTTGCTCATCAGGAGACTTCCGCCCCAGTTGCAGCGGAGCCGACGTGCGCATGCTCTTGCGCGCGAGCGTGTCTGCAACAACTTTCGTGGCCACCGGAGCGCCGTTCACGTAGAGCTTGACGCCCGCTGCCCGGCCCGATCCATCGTAGGTAAAGAACAGGTGGTCCCACTGGCCATGGGTGGGCAGAGCCGTCACCGTGGAGACCTTGATGGCCACCATGGGCGTAGTGTCCTTAGGGATCTTTACCTTCGGCGTCTTTGGCGCGTCGACTTTTTTCTGGCCTTTCTTGGGCTTGTCAGGAGCCGGCTGCTCCTTCGGCGCCTGGTCGGCCAGCATGAGACTGATCATGCCGTTCTCCGCGGCCAGGACCCATCCGCGGTCGTGCTGGGTGGAATCCATCTTCGAGATCAACGCACCCGCCACTTTCGATGAAGTGAAATTTGGCGCCGAGCGGAGCATGAACCAGCCGCCGCCTGAAAAAGGCTGATCCCATTCGAAGTCCCCGATCTGTCCCATCTCCACCCGGGTGCTGGTGTCCATGCGGAAGTCCGGCCACAGCCAGGTGGTTTCCCCCCACTGCGGCTTGAACTTTCCCAAGGGAAACACTTTGGGGCTGGCGTTGGGCGCGCTATTCTTCAGTACTTCGCCGCCGCCTTCATCCAGGCGCAGGCGAAGCAGCAGCTTATCTGTCGGCACCGGCTGCGCTGGATTCTGCTTTGACGCGAGCCATCGCTGAATCAGGACCCGGTCTTGTAACCGCAACGCGTCCAACTGCCGCTGGACTTCTGCGCGTTTCGACAACAGCGTGTTGTAGGCCGCAAGATTCTGCGGTTTTGGGATGTGGACCACGGGCGCCCAATTCGGCTTATCGCCGTTGAAGGGTTCTTCATTGATGTTGTTGAAGAAAGCGCTCAGCTGGTAAAAGTCCTTCTGCGTGGTCGGATCATATTTGTGGTCATGGCAGACGGCACACCCTACGGTCAGGCCCAGGAATGCGGCCCCATAAGCCTCTGTGCGCTCGCGGGCGATGTTGACGCGCAATTCTTCGGGGATCGTTCCGCCTTCATTGCTGCTCACACCGGACCGCACGTATCCGCTGGCGATGATTTGATCGAGGTCACGCGGAGGCAGTAGATCGCCCGCAATTTGTTCTTCCGCGAACTGGTCGAACGGCTTGTTGGTATTGAAGGCTTTGATCAGATAGTCGCGATACGCCCAAATGTAACGGCTGTTGTCATAGTGCAACCCGTAGGTATCGGCATAGCGGGCATAGTCCAACCAGTAACGCGCTCGCTGTTCGCCAAAAGCCGGACTCGCCAGCAGCCGGTCCACAAGATGCTCGTAAGCCTGGGGCGAAGAGTCCTGGACGAACTGATTGACCTCTTCCGGAGTCGGTAGCAAGCCGGTCAGGTCGAGCGTGACCCGGCGAATCAGCGTGCGCTTGTCCGCCTCGGGCGAGGGCCGCAGACCCTCTTTCGCCAGCCGCCGAAGAATGAATGCATCGATGGGCGTTTTTGCCCACCCTGCGGTCTGCACTTGCGGCACTGCTGCTCGTACCGGCTTTTCAAATGCCCAGTGGGGCCTGTAGTGGGCGCCCTCGGCCACCCATTGCTTTAGAATCGCAACCTCCTCGGGCTTCATGGGCTTCGCTTCGCCCAGTGGAGATTGCGGCATCAGGTAGTGCGGATCCTTCGATTCGATGCGGCGGATGAGTTCGCTCGAGTCTGGCTTCCCCGGTACGATGGCATCCGGCTTCCCGGGTCGCTTCTTGAAGGCAGACTCTTCCAGGTCAAGCCGAAGGTTGGCCTTGCGCATTTCCGGGTCGGGGCCATGACAACTGAAACAGTTGCTGGCTAGAATCGGCTGCACGTCCTGATTGAAGTCAAGATGTTCGCGCGATGCAGACGACGCCGTATGCCTGCTTTGGCATCCTGCGACTGCCGCCAACAGGGCCACCGCGATCACCGCAGAGGGCGCTGTGCGCCAATGCGCGGGCCGGAACGCGAATATGATCGGGGCCAAGTAGCAGGTCTCCGTACGATCGGCGACGTTGGGGGGTCGAACTGATAACGCTAGTCTTCGCTCACAACAACTGTCAACGCCGCGGTTTCGTCCCGCTATGGCGGACGAGCGCACGGCATCAGCCGCGCTTGTAACTTATTCACTTCAAGATATTTGCTGCCAGCCTAAGCGGTCAGGCAAAACCCCGGACTTTGACCCTTCGGGTAGAAACCATGCGGACGCAGGTATAGTGTTGCAGACGCCGATTCGAGCTTGCTGGGCGATCGATTTTCAAGGGGGAACTAATGGTCAATCGTCGTGAGTTTCTTGATGGGCTCGCGGTGGGAGCCGCCGGCTTGGCTATCCGGGCCAACGCGAAAAGCTACGCTCAGATTCTCGGCTCCAACAGCCGCCTGAATTTTGCGGTGATCGGGCTCAACAGCCGCGGCTATGCCCACTTGTCGGCGCTGCAGGCGAATAAGGATAGCGCCTGCATCACCCACGTGTGCGATGTGGACAGCAAGACAATGGATAAGTTCGCCGCCGAAACCAAACAGGCGATGGGGGAGGCGCCCGCAACACAGAAGGACTTCCGCAAGATCCTGGAACAGAAAGATGTGGATGCTATCAGTATTGCCAGCCCCGACCACTGGCATACTCCGATGGCCATTGCCGGCTTGCAGGCGGGTAAGCATGTTTACGTAGAGAAGCCCTGCAGCCACAACCCCGCCGAGGGAGCGCTGCTGGTTGAGGCGCAGAAAAAATACGGCAAGGTAGTGCAGATGGGCACGCAGCAGCGTTCGTCGCCCCACACCATCGAAATCATCGACAAGATCCACAGCGGGCTGATCGGCCGGGCTTATTACGCGAAGGCCTGGTACTCCAATACCCGCAAGACGATTGGCACCGGCAAGCCGGCGCCCGTGCCGGCCCAGCTTGATTGGGACCTGTGGCAAGGGCCCGCGCCGCGCAAGCCATACACCGACAATGTGCAGCCTTATAACTGGCACTGGTTCAGGATCTATGGCACCGGCGAAGCGCTCAACAACGGAACCCACGAGGTGGATGTTTGCCGTTGGGCGCTCGACGTGGACTATCCCCAGCGGGTTACCGCCAGCGGCGGAAGGTATCAGTTTCAAGACGACTGGCAGTTCTATGACACCCTGGTGACCAGTTTCGACTACAAGGACAAAATGATTTCCTGGGAGGGCAAGAGCTGCCAGGGCATGAAGTTCTACAATCGCGACCGCGGCGCCGCCATCATGGGGACGACAGGCACAGTAGTTGTCGATCGCGATGGGTACGAGATCTACGACCTCAATGGAAAGAAGACCAGCGAATTCAAGACGGGAAAGAACACGTCGTCTTCCGATCTTCGCGGCGCGGATTCCATGACTGACGCTCATTTTAAAAACTTCATCGGAGGCATCCGCAGCGGAGAGAAATTGAACGCCCCGATTGCCGTCGGAAACGTATCCGTGACCATCCTGCAGCTTTCGAACATCGCCTGGGAAGTCAACCGCGAGTTAGCGCTGGATACAAAGGATGGCAAGATCCTGCGCGATCCAGAAGCCATGAAGGGATGGGGACGTGAATACGAGAAGGGCTGGGCTCCGCACATCTAAATGAATCACTCTATGGAAATGACCCTGTCCCGTCGCACCTTTGTCCGCACCGGCGCACTCGCCGCCGCGGCCTATGCAACCTCGAACGCTTTGCCCGCAGTAGCACAATCGCATGACGCACCTTCTCCGGTCCGTCTGGGCCTGTGCAGCTATACCTTCCGCAATTTCGATCGGGCGCAGCTGATCGGCTACATGAAGCAGCTCAACGTGTTTGCGTTGAATGCCAAGGACGTGAAGGACCATCTCCCCATGGATCCGGCAGCGGAGGCGAAAGCGCTCGACGACTATCACGCGGCGGGCATCCAACTCCACGCCGCGGGAGCGATCTACTTCCCCAAGGATGAGGACGACGACATCCGCAGCAAGTTTGAGTACTGCAAGCGAGCGGGGATTAAAGTGATTGTCGCTGGAGACCCTACGCCCAATACTCTTCCGCGTATCGAGAAATTTGTGAAGGAGTACGACATACGCTTCGCCATTCACAACCACGGCCCGGAGGACAAGTTGTGGCATTCGCCCCTGGATGTACTGAAGGCGGTCAGCAGCATGGACCCGCGCATGGGGTGCTGCATCGATGTAGGACACACGGTGCGAGCCGGCACCGACGTGGTAGAAGCGATCAAACAAGTGGGCCCACGGTTGTTCGACGTGCACATGAAAGACTTAACGGATTTTCAGGCAAAGGAAAGCCAGGTTGCTGTGGGCGACGGCAAAATGCCTGTGCGGCAGATTTTCGAGACGCTCATCGCGATGAAATACGATGGCTTCGTCGATTTGGAATACGAGGTTCACGGCGACGACCCAATGCCCGGCGTCATCAGCAGCTTCGCTTATATGCGTGGCGTGCTGGCAGGCATGGGTTACACAACCCACAGCTGAGTAAGTGTCAGGTTGTACGAAAGAACGACCACTGCTGCCGGTAGTGAGATCTCAATGCGTAACGACTGACGGGTGCCCCATATCTGCCCGGTTTTGGCAGATGTGGGATTCAACGGCTGTCCGCGGATCACTCTCCACCAGCAACAGATCTTGAAGTCTGGCCATCAACACCCTGCACAGTCAGGGGATGTTGTTTGTTGCATCCCACATCTGCCAAAACCGGGCAGCGCGGTTAAACAATCCGCATCGTCATGCCGCCATCGATCACCATGTTCTCCCCGGTGATGAAGTCGTTCTCCACCAGTGTCCTAATCAACTCCGCCACATCCTCTGGCTTACCCTCCATGTGCAAGGGAATTCGATTCTCAATATTGTTCTTCGCCTGTTCCGGAGGAAGTGCATCATGAAACGGCGTACGAATCACGCCAGGAGAAACGCAGTTCACCCGGATGCGCTGCTCAGCCAACTCGCGGCCCAGCACGCGAGCAAACTGCGGCAACGCGCCTTTCACCACTCCATACGCAAATGCGCCCAGGCACCCGCGGAGTCCCGCCGCGGATCCCAGCAGAATAATCGCGCCACCGCCCTGCCTGGCGATGTGCGGAGCAGCTGCGCGCGACATCCAGAAAACCGAATGCACATGCACCGCAAACGCGTTCATCCAGTTCTCATCGCTCACCGCGTAAAACCCGCCCGGAACCGGGCCGCCGGCCGAGTGCACAAGAACATCGAGACGGCCGAAGTCCTCCACTACCTGCTCTACGCATTTCCGGCAGGCCTCAGCATCCGCTACGTCAGCCTGCACAAATCTCGCTTTGGCTCCATGCGCATCGACAGCCGCAAGCAGATTGTCCGGTAGCGGAACAACCTTCCGGGCAACCACAGCAACGTGAGCGCCCTTACCTGCCAGGGCAACAGCAGTGGCAGCCCCAATACCGCTGGAACCCCCGGTGACTAAGCAGACTTTTCCCTTTAAATTCATTCGTGCCTTTTCTTATTAGAGTTATTGCGTCGCCGGAAGCAGAATCAGCTCCGGAATAGAAGCCCGCAGAGGCAATTTCGCCACGTGCAAAATGGTCTCCGCAACATCTTCGGCCTGCAGCGCCTTTGCCAATTCCTCGGGTGACGGCTTGACCGGCCTTTTTTCCAACAACTCGGTATTGACCAGGCCAGGGCAAATCACACACGTTCTTATGCCGTTTTGTTTCTCTTCCATGCGGATCGCGTGGGCCAGACCGACAACCCCACGCTTCGACGCTTGATAGGCTGCGCCCGATACATCCGCCTGGACCCCACTGATCGAGGAAATGTAAATCAAATGGCCGGCGCCGGCATCGCGCATGGAAGGCAGAATGGCGTGGGTCGCATAAAACGCCCCATCGAGATTCACGTTCACCAGCGAATTCCATATTTCGGGAGTCAGCCGTTTCATGGAACGATCGGGCGTATTGATGCCGCTCGCGACCACCAGAATATCGATCTTGCCGAACTGCTTGAGAGTCTCCTGTGCCAGATGTTGCATATCATCCGGGTCGCGAGGCGTCCGCACGTTTGATCGTGATCGCGCATTGCTCTTTCTCGAGCTCATCTTTGAGAGATTGCAGTCGATCTTCGCGCCGCGCAGCAGCCACTACCTTGGCACCCTCGCGTGCGAAAAGTACCGCCGCCGCCCGGCCAATACCGCTGGACGCACCCACAATGACGGCCACCTGGCCGCTGATTGAAACAGGCATCGTTTCTACCGCTCCGTTGTTCCTCTTATTTGGACTCCGATAGTAGTCTACCTAAGCCCCAACGCGTCCAGCTGCCCAATGGCATTGGCCGAAGCGGCGGTCAGAACAGGAACTTCGCCCCCAACTGGACTTCGCGCGAGCTATTGAGCGTCGCACTCACCTGCGCGCCGGATCCGGAGGTGATGCTGGTGGAAGGCGCCGCGAAGGTGGGGTGATTCGGCAGGTTGAAGAATTCTCCGCGGAATTCGAGCCTTCGCGACTCACCGAGTGAAAACGTCTTGAGCAAAGTAAAGTCGAGTTCGTTCAGGTTGTCGGCGCGCAACGTATTCCTGAGGGGCGTTCCGTAAGTGTATTGCGCTGGAACGGCATACGCAGCCTGTGTACCTGGACTCAGGGTTGCGCAAGCGGCGTTGGCCGTGGTGTAGAACCAGCAGTTCGGGCTGTGCACGATCTTTGGCCTTCCAATCCGGTTTGGCCATTGATTGGAAACGCCGGTATTGGCCTGGTCGTTGCTGATCGTGGGAGTGAAAGGCGCGCCGCTGCGCAGGGTCCAAATGCCCGCTACCTCCCATCCGCCGGCAACCTGGTTGACCCAGCCCCCTCGATCCAGGAAGGCTTTGCCCGCACCGAAGGGTAGCCCGTAATTAAAGCTCGGGCTGAACACCTGCGGAAAATCGTAGTTACACACGGCTCTCTGCCGGACGAAGAAGTACAGCGTCCCGCTGATACTGCTGTCCATACACTTGGAATAGGCGTACGCCGCAAGCAAAGTCAGATCATGCCAGGATCGCGTCTCGAGTTTTACCTGGAGCGCGTTGTAGTTTGCCCACCCATTGTTGCTATCTGCGGTTCTTACTCCCCACTGCGGCAGAGGCCTGCGTGCCTGCACTGCGCCAGGACCCGGAGCCGGATCGTTGGCGCTCAGAGACGTTTGCAGATGCGTGGTCTTCGTGCCCAGGTAGGTTATGTCAAGCGACACGCGGGAGGCGAGCTGGGTTTGAAAGGTAGCTGTCCACTGCTGTACGTACTGGTTGCGCCACGAAAGAGGACCATTCCAGATATTTGGAGTGGCGCAGGTATTGGCCACGAACCCGAACGAGCAAGGCTGGCCGGATGTGGGTTCGGGGACACATTGGGTTGGCCTTCAAAGAAGTTGCCCCATGTGCGTGTGGGCACGGTGGGTGGCCGGTCATTCAGTACCGTCGCCGCCGCCACGAATGGTATGGTCGCAAATTCGTTGTTGATGTTGCCGATATCGGTGTAGAGCTGGAACAATCCGTAGCCGGCACGGATCACGCTCGTCATTTTTGACAAGTCCGGCGGGCGCCATGCTATGCCAAAGCGCGGGACGTAATCCCACTCGGCGGGCTGAATCGACCAGGGCAATTTCAGATTGTCGGTAAACTCCAACCGGTCGGAAAATAAGTTCAGGAGCTGCGGTGTCAACAGTTGCCCATTCGGATTCAGGTTGGAAGGAACCACAACCTTTTGGGTCGCCGGGTCAAACGCGCTTTTTCCTCCATTGATTCCCTGGTAGAAGGTATTCCGCTCCAGGCGAAATCCCATGTTCAATGTCAACCGTGACGTCAACCGATAGGCATCCTGCACATACATGCTCATGAAGTAGCCGAAGTCTCCGTTCAGCTGCTTGTAGTAATCGCGGGTGACATTGTCGGGAATGCCGAGCAGGAAGTCAGCAAAAGCGTTGCCCGAATAAATCCCGGTGAATGTAAAAATGCCCGTCGAGTTCGAGCCATTGATGAAGCCTGCGCGCTCGTGATAGAGGTCTCCGCCGAACTTGATGCTATGACTGCCGCGCGAGTAAGTGCTGCTGAGACTGAACTGAAGGTTTCTGTGCTGATTTGACTTCGGCAGCTGGTTGGAAGGTGAGCCCAGGTAGGTCGCATAGTTGGTCAACATGATTTCCGGAAAGCCGAAAATGGAAGTCGTGTCATCGAAGCCCTGCACACCTGCTTTCTGGTTGAAATTCGTGCCCTGCAATATGCCGTTGAAGTGGAAGATGCTCCGGTAGTAGGACACGCGTGCTTCAGAAAGCCACCTGGGGTTCCAGATGTGGGTCAACGCAGCAGTCGCGTTCTGTCCGCGGCTTTCCAAGGGCTGAGTGCCGAGCGTAGTGAACTGGTTGGGATCTTGTTCCTGGTTGTCATTGATGGAGTAGCGGCCGAACATTTGATTCCTGGTGTTGATCTGCCAATCCACCCGGCCATCACCGCGCTGCAGTGCTTGAATCATCGAGGGCGCCACCGTGTTATACGAGGTGGTTCCGCGCACCTGGTTCGGCAGCGGCATGTAAGCAGCAAAGAAGGTCCCGGGCGGGTTGGCGGCGAGACGGGCAGCAGGAATGATGTTTCCCGGAAAGGGCTTGCCGGTGAGCGGGTCTTTGATAATTTGTGGCTTCGCCAGCGATAACAGGTCTGAGAAGTTGCCCGTTCGCTCCGGCGTCGTAGGCACTACATTGCTGAAATCGAGGCCTTCCAGAAGGCCTGTCCGCTCATAGTCGGTGAAGAAGAAAACCTTGTTCCTGACGATCGGTCCGCCGAAGGTAAAACCATATTGATTACGACGCAAAGGTTCTTTGGTTTGATTGGACCCGACTGGCTGAACATAGAAGAACCCTTTTGCATCCAGGGCAGAATTACGAAGGAATTCGAATGCCGTGCCATGAAATTGGTTGGTCCCGCTCTTGGTCGTGACATTCACCATGTTTGCCGTCAAGCCGAATTCAGCGGGGAGCATCGCTCCTTCGACCTTGAACTCCTGCAAGGCGTCAATATCAGGCTGGATCATCGTGCCCCCAGACTGCATTTCCGTGATGAAGGCGCCATCCAGCATCCAGCCGGTCTGGTCGGGTGGCCCTCCGTTAATGTTGACGGCCACCACACTTGAACGAATAGTGCTTCCCCCCGTATTCGTATTCTGGCCTCCCGGCGTGTAGGTCACACCCGGTACCTGGTTCGTTAATTGCCAAAAGCTACGTCCGTTCAATGGGACATGTTCAATCGTGATCGTGTTCACTACCTGGCCGACCTCAGAGACGGTAGTGTCCACCATCGGCGCGACCGTATCCACCGTCACCACCTGAGTGGCCTCTCCGACTTGAAGGGAGGCATCCAGAGTAGCCCGCTGTGCGACCAGCAACTCGACATCCGACATCACGAATGGACGAAACCCGTTCATCGAAAAAGTAACGGAATAATGAGCGGCTTTCAGGTCAGGGACGACGTACTCTCCGTTGCCGTCCGTCGTGGCGCTGTGCTCAACGGATCCGTCAAGTATCGCCACCTAAAATCGATTCCGGCTTGACAGTCTACTCTTGACTGATATATCAACAGTCCGATCGCAGATGATTGTTTTTGAGGCCCTGCACGGAAATGAATGAGGATCGGCGGCTGACATGACGATGAACCGAAGAAACTTCCTGCTCTCTAGCGCTGCCTTAGCCCTGGCCTCCAGGTCCCGATTGCATGCTGGCCCCACTTCCCTCGATCATCGGTTTCCCCCGGACATCATCAAGAACGAATGGTACGTGGAAGCCCAACCTATCCCGGAATATCACTGGGCTCCCACCAGCGCCTACGAGGCGTTTCGAGACATGAAGTTTGGGATACGTCTCCACTGGGGCATTTATTCCATCTGGCACCGGGGCGCCGAGTCATGGCCCTTCCTGAATATGTCGTTCGAAGACAGGGCCGCATACAACGAGCTTTATAAAACATGGAATCCTGCCGGGTTCGATGCCAATGAATGGATGAACCTGTTTTCTGAAAGCGGCCTGAAGATGTTCGCCTTTACCAGCAAACATCACGAGGGCTTCTCGATGTTCGATACGAAGACCCGGGTGCGGCAACGAGTCAACTGGACGGCGCCGGGCGGCCCCAAGATAGAGCCTTGCGATCTCGCCTACAGCATTACGGAAACGCCTTTTCGCCGCGACATTATCAAAGAACTCAGCGACGCCGCGCATAAACGCGATATCAAGATCGATCTTTATTTTTCGCACCCCGATTGGTATGACGCGGACTTCCGGCCCTATGGTGAAGACCCGCTCCAGGTACCGGATTCCCCTGCGCTATATGGGTGGCGGCCCTCTGACGGCTCTGTCGAAGAATTCTGGGCCAAGCGAAAGGTGCGTCTTGATAGCAAATACGTGATGGTGCCCGACCCCACCCCTGACGAAGTCGATCGCATGGTTCGCCGTCATCGGCAGCAACTGACGGAACTGTTGACGAACTACGGAACCATCGACATGTTGTGCCTCGACATTCATTGGGGACCGAAAGTGTGGCCACAGATGCGGGAAACCATTCTCAAGCTGCGAGAATTGCAGCCCAACGTGATGCTGCGCAACCGCGGGATCGGTAACTACGGCGATTACTACACTCCCGAGCGGGTCGTACCCTCCGGCCATGTCACTTCGGATGTCCCTTGGATGGTGATCTATCCGCTCGGCTCCGACTTCTCTTATGAACCAGATCCAGCCAAGCACAAGGGCACGAACTGGATCGTTCAGAACCTGGTGGATTCAGTAGCGAAGGGTGGCGGCTTCATGGTCGGCGTCGGTCCGAGCGCGCACGGCCAATTTCATCCGGAAGCCGGGCGGCAACTAAAGGCCACTGGCGACTGGCTGAAAGTCAATGGCGAAGGTATCTATGCTACCCGCGCGCGCGATGGCTCGCTGTGGTCCGAGGGTGAAAGCGTTCGCTACACTCGATCCAAAGACAGGCGTACTGCCTACGCCCACACGCTCGTGTGGCCGGGCAAACAGCTGCTGCTGACCTCGGTCAAGCCGAAAGCAGGATCCAACATATATATGCTGGGCGTACCTGAGCCTTTGAAGTGGAAATACGATTCAGCCCAAGGCCTGTCGATCGCCATCCCCGAGCAACTCCAAAACGAAGCGGCTCGGCCGTGCCAGTATGCCTGGACGTTTAAAATTCAAAGCCAGAATGCGTGAAGGGGTCTGATCGCTCTTAGTTTCTGGCACTCTTCAGGCGCCAGTTGTTGCCATGCTCTGAGTTGGCGAGCCGTTCCAGCACCCGATCGAGCCCATTGCGAATATGCGCTCGCATAGCGCTATCGGCAGCCAGCGGATCTCCAGAACACAGCGCCTCCGCCAATGTCGCATGAAACCTTGCCGGAGTTTTATTGTTATCCGCGGCTGTATCGTAAAGCCAGTTGAATACCAACACTTGCGCCTTTTCAATGGCGCTGGTGAGCCCTGGGCACTGCCCCAATTCAGCAATCCTCATGTGGAACTGCATATGGTAGGTGTGTACGGAAAACAGAAACCTGGAATCCTCAGCCTCTGGCCCTGAAACCTTGTGCAGGTTATCCAGATGTTTGGCGCTGGTAAGAAGCTGTTTCTTATCCGCGGCAGTGATGTGCTCGGCGCAAAGCCTCGCGGCCTGTGATTCAAGGGCTTCGCGAATGACATAACTATTGCGAATGTCCTGCTCCGTGGGTATGCGGACGCGGGTCCCGATGCGCGGCCTGCTCTCGACCAGGCCCTCTACTTCCAGGCGTTGCATGGCTTCTGTGATGGGCAGGAAGCTCATGTTAAGCCGGTCAGCCAGCTTCCTCCGCGACAGTACATCGCCAATCGCGAGATCACCTCTCAGAATTTCGTCGCGTATCTGTTGGTACGCCCTTCCGGCCAGCGACTCACCCGGATGCCTAAGGCGGTTAGATACCAGCGCAGGTTTCTTCAAGCCAGCCTCGCAATTGGAACTGGATTCGGAGCTTGACGTGTGTTTGTGTAAACGTCCCGATGGTACCATCGATCTCTTCTTCTGCATAGAATCGAGCAGTCTGATATATCACAATTTATGCTCTCATAACTCAGGCCCGCGCGCGCCTATCAGGCGCAATGGTGCGAGGCAGCCACCAGATAAGGCATGCGGCAATCGATGGGCGTAAGGCCGAACAGCGCGAATACCGGCTTGAACGAATAGTGGTCGACAAGCCATCCAGTCACCAGGCTGAAGAACATTCCGCCGAAGCCTGACCCCATACTTGCCAGGCCCCAGATAGAAGCCACGGCATTTTTGGGAAACAAGTCCCGAGGAATGGCAAGAACGTTTGCCAGGGCCCCGCAGTAGCCGAACGTCGCTGTGGATATGAGCGCTATCGCAAGCGCCGAACTTTGGACCATGGCCGCCGGAACAGCCGCTACCATCAGAGCGCTGAAGAAGAGAACGCCAACCCGCCGGGCAATCTGCGGAGCCAGGCCAAACCTAAGCAGCCCACTGCACAGAAAGCCGCCGGCAAGGTTTCCGACGCCTCCGGTAAAAAACGGGATCCAGGCTGTTTGACCAATCTCTTTCATGGTGAACCCATGACCGACCTTTAAATACTGAGGAAACCAGAAGGTGTAGAAGTACCAGACCGGATCGGCAAAAACTTTGGACAACGTGAACTGCCAAACAAACCGGGTCTTCGCAAGAGCCCACACGGGAGGTGGTGGGATTTCTGGTTCCGCGGGATTGACCGGAGGAGTGCGATAAAAAATCCACCACGCCGCCAACCAGACGAACCCCACGGCGCCCACAATCACGAAGGACGCCTGCCATCCCATTTCCAGAACGGTCCACGCCAACAAGGGAGGAGCCAGCATGGCTCCTACGGCCGCGCCGCTATTGAAGATTCCCGATGCTAAGGATCGCTCCTGAGGCGGGAACCATTCTCCGATGACCTTGACCCCTGCAGGGTAGTTCCCTGCTTCGCCCATGCCGAGAAGGAAACGAAATATACCCAGGCTGATCGCACCACCGGAGAATGCGTGAAGAATCTCGGCCGCCGACCACCAGGCAATCGTGAGTGCGTAGCCGACCTTGGTTCCGAGCCGATCAAGCAGTGCGCCCGACACCCCATTCATCACCGTGTAGGCCAGCATGAAAGCAAAAATGATGTGGCTGTAGGTAGTGGCTGAAATCTTGAAGCGCTCAAGCAACACCGGCGCCATGACGGATAGAGTCTGCCGGTCGAGATAGTTGATGACCGTTGCCACAGAGGCGAATGCCAGCATCACCCAGCGGCTGCGGGACACGACCAGAGAGCGTTCCTGTCCGGCAGCGCGATAGGGTTCGACCTGGGATGTCCTTTTCATGACGTCCGTTCTTTATTGCGCGGCATGTTGGAACTGATATATCATCGCTTCCGTTCTCGTCAACTGCTTTCCGCATCAGGGAGCGGAGTGAGGGAGCCAGGGGGGGTCGCATCAGTGATGATAAATTCCAGGGACCATGGGATCTCTCATCACTTGCGGACTCGTTGCTTCCTTTCTCTGATCGCTCTCCTTCTGCCCGCGCTTTCGTGGTGCCAGATGCCACAGTCCGCATCATCGCTTTCGATTCAGGATGGTAAGACATTGTATGGGAGCAGTTGCTCCGGGTGCCATGGAGCCGATGCCCTGGGAACCGATCGTGCCCCCCGGCTAACCGGTAACCCGGATGTGCGGAGGCGCACGGTCGGCCAACTACGCAATCTCATCAAGGCAGGCATTCCCTCTGGAGGCATGCCTGCTTTCGAAACCCTGCCTCCACAGCAGATCGATGCCGTTACTGCCTACATTCATTCCCTCAACTCTCCGGCGTCTCAGACCATCGTGCCCGGCGACGCGGCTGCGGGAGACAAAGTCTTCTGGGGTGAAGGTAATTGCGGCAGCTGCCACATGGTTCACGGCCGAGGATCCTCCACGGGGCCGGATCTATCCGATGTGGGCAGCAGGATGACGGTGGATGAGATACAGACCGCTCTGCTGCGTCCCGGCCAAAACATCACTCCCGGCTACGACCTGGTTACCGTCACGCTCCAGGATGGAAAAACTCTGCAGGGTTTCGCCCGGGGACGTACAAATTTCGAATTGCAGTTGCAGGGCATGGATGGGACACTTCACTTCCTCCAGTCAACTGCCATCGTGAAGGTCGTCGACGAGAACCGTTCGGTGATGAAGCCGGTGAGCGGCGCTCCCGATCAAGTCCAGAACCTTACCGCTTATCTCAGCCAACTTACAGGAATTGAGCCCGGCCCCTTGAAGGAGGCCAATACTGAACATAGTTCTCACGCGCAGGACGTCGATTTTTCCAGGATCCTAAACCCGCGGCAGGGTGACTGGCCTACTTACAACGGCAAGGTGGACGGCAACCGATACAGCAGCCTGACCCAAATCAACGCCGGCCAACGTAAAGGACCTGGTTCTCAAGTGGATCTTCCCCATGCCTCATTTCGGCCTGGAGTCGACGCCCATCGTGGCGGACGGCATTATGTACGTCTCAGGCAATAACCAGGCCTATGCGCTCAACGCGCTGACCGGAGCCCCGATCTGGAAGTATTCGCGGCCACCGACGCCGGGCCTGGTGGGAGATGCTTCGGTCGGCACCAATCGCGGGGTTGCGATCCTGGACGACAAAATCTTCATGGTTACGGATAATGCCCATCTGCTCGCCCTGAATCGCCTGACGGGCAGCCTGGTTTGGGACGTGGTGATGCCGGAAGAGAAGGAGCACTACGGGTCGACAGTGTCCCCGCTGATCGTGAATGACACGGTCATTGCAGGCGTCTCCGGAGGGGATTGGGGCATGCGCGGATTTGTTGCCTGTTATAAGGCTTCGACCGGTGAGCTGCTTTGGCGCCATTGGACGCTGCCGGCAAAGGCCGGCGACCCCGGCATAGAAACATGGGGCAAGGAGCCGCCGCTGCTCGCCGGGGGTTCTACCTGGCTTACCGGAACCTACGATAAAGAGACGGATACGCTTTACTGGGCTACCGGCAATCCCTGGCCGGATCGCGATGATCGCAACCGTCCTGGTGACAATCTCTTCACCGATTGCATCCTCGCCCTGGACCCCAGGACAGGTGCAGTGAAATGGTATTTCCAGTTCACGCCGCACGATACGGCAGACAGGGACGCTGAGGAGCCGCCGGTCCTGGTGGATACCGAATATCACGGGAAGCCAAGAAAGCTTCTGCTGCACGCGGACCGCAACGGGTTCTTCTATGTGTTGGATCGGACCAACGGCGAGCTGCTGCTCACCAAAACATTCCTGCATCGCGTGAACTGGGCCACCGGCATCGGCCCCGATGGGCGGCCAAAGCTTGCGGTCCTCCCGCCGACGGCATCGGATCGAGAGAAGGGCTGTCCGGACAACGCGGCCAACTGGAGTTCCACGGCGTTCAGCCACACCACGCGCCTCTATTATCTGATGACGCTGGAGGCTTGCCATGAGCTCGAGACGCCGGGGCAGCAGAAGGCATCTGCCCATCCCGAAACACCCGGCGAACGCTACATGCGCGCCATCAATATCGATACCGGCGATGTAGCATGGGAGATTGCACAGCGGGGACCAGTCATTTTAAAAACCTGGTCCGGCGTACTGGGAACCGCCGGCGGAATCGTCTTCTATGGCGACCCAAACGGAGCTTTCGTAGCTGTCGATGAGCGCAACGGAAAAACGTTATGGCACTTTAATACCAACGTCGGCATGAAAGCCTCGCCCATGACGTTTGCCGTGGATGGCAAGCAATTCGTCGCGGTAGCGGCCGGCTCGGTATTCTTGTGCTTCGGCTTGCCATCTCCGTAAACCTCTGCAGAATGGGACGACAACAAAATGACTAACGAATTGTCACAAGGTACGATGTCGCGGCGCACGCTGCTGATGGGTGCTGCCATGTCCAGCGCCTGGCAGGCATTTGCCAGGGAAACTTCCGAGCCTTCAACTGCAGCCAACCCGGAGAAGCTGAAGATTTGCGTCTTCTCCAAACACCTGCAGTGGACCAGCATCAGCGATGCGGCGTCGATCGCCAGAGATATCGGCTTCGATGGCATTGACATCACGGTTCGTGCCGAAGGTCACGTTCTGCCCGAGCGGGTAGAGAAAGACCTTCCCGCAGCCGTGGAAGCGGTCCACCGCGCAGGCCTGCAGGTGCCGATGATCACCAGCGACATCATGAGTGTCGACACTCCTCATGCCGAGGCCGTTCTAAGGACAGCCAGCCAACTGGGAATCCACTACTACCGCTGGGGATGGCTGACCTATCCGCCGGACAAGGGGATTGCAGAGCGGCTGGAAGAATACAGGCCGCAAGTAAAGGCGCTGGCGGAGATGAACCAAAAACATCAGATCTGCGGCATGTATCACACGCACTCCGGACCCGGACTCGTCGGAGCTCCCGTTTGGGATCTTTGGCATCTCTTCCAGGGTCTTGATCCACGATGGGTGGGGGTGAATTACGACGTCGGCCATGCCACGGTGGAAGGCGGCTACGGAGGCTGGATCGATAGCTCTCGCCTGGTCATGAACCAGATGAGCGGGATTGCTCTTAAGGACTTCTTATGGAAGCAAAACACGGGAAAGAGCGCTCACACGGATCCTTACGATAAGTCGCTCGGTATCGCAGACGCCTGGGTGCCGCACTGGTGCCCGACGGGCCAGGGCATGGTCAACTTCGATGGATTCTTTGGCCTGGTTAAGGCCGGCGGCCGCTTCTCAGGCCCGGTCCAACTGCACTTTGAGTATCCCGGGCTGGGTGGCGCTGAGAACGGAAAGAAGACGCTGACCATCCCCAAGGAAGAACTGATCGCCGCCATGCGCAGGGACCTGACCTATGTGCGCAAGGTGATGGCCGAGAAACAGCTGATCTGAATCAGGCTAGGGCATCGCGGTTGGCTGCAGCTGCAGCACATACGCGTAGTGACCGGGCAGCGATGCGGGCAGCTCGACTTTCAGGTTTTTCCCTTCCGCGCTCCATTTGAGCGGTTGTGGATAGCCCAGAAGGCGGAGTGCCGTTCCAGGCTTGGCCGCAACATTCACCAGGGTCACTTCAGGCTGCTTCGGGGTGCCCAGCAGGATGGCGTAGAGGTTGGCGTTCTTGCGCGTAAAGCGCACGCCGATGCCTTCTTTGCTTTCGCCTACGGCCCGCGTCCAGGGCCGCGTTCCGTAGATAGCGTCGCCGTTCTGATGCAGCCATGCACCCAGCGCGCGCAGCCGATCCATCTGCACCGGAGGAATGGTTCCATCCGCTTCAGGACCCACATCCAGCAGCAGATTGCCGTTCTTGCTTACGATATCGGCGAGTAGATAAATCAATGCGTCGGAGGCAATGGTTTCCGCTTCGCCTTCGGCGCGATTGTAACCAAACGACCGGCCAAGGCCGCGGCACTCTTCCCACTTCGTTGCCCGAATCTCATCGACCTTCTGGTATTCCGGCGAAGTGAAGTCGGAATGCTTAACGCCAAACCGGTCATCCACGACGCCGTCGGGAACGGTGTTGTAATAGTCAGCCATGATGGCCAGCGGATGCCCGGACTTCGGCCAATCGATGTCGTTCCACAGAACCGCGGGATGGTAGCGCACGATCAGCTCGCGGATCTGGGCGTCGGCGTACTTGCCGTAGGCTTCGCTTTGCGGCTTCACCTTCTGGTAGTCGGCGGGCACACGGATGGGGCCAGGGACAAATGTCCAATCGTATCCGCCTGAGTAGTAGAGCCCCATGCGCATCCCGTCTTTTTCGACAGCGCTGGTAAGCTCGCCCACGATGTCACGGGTAGCATGCTGCCGGTCCTTGGGCAGCGTCGGATTCGGCGTGGCGCTGGGCCACAAGGTGAACCCTTCATGATGTTTGGTCGTCAGAACGACATACTTGGCGCCCGCATCTCGGAAGATGCCAGCCCATTGCTCCGGCTTCCACTTCATGCTCTCCTGGTCGAAGACCGGGGCGAAATTGTAATAGTTATAGTTAGCTCCGTAGTGCTCTTTGTGGTATGCCTGCGTGGGCGAGCCGTCGATCCGCATCACGTTGTAGTACCACTCGGCATAGGGGTTGTTCTTGATGTAGTCGATATTGCGGAAGTCATGTTCGGGGTGCGATAACGGAGCCCACCCCGGCACGGAGTACAGGCCCCAGTGGATGAAAATCCCCAGCTTGGCATCGGCATACCATTGCGGAAGCGGGTGCTGATTCAGCGACGCTAGCGTCGGTTCATAGTGGACCTTCTCTTGCGCATAGGCCTGTGAGCTCAACAACGCCAGCAGCAATGCCTTCGCCAACCGTTTCCCAGGGCTCTTAGCTTGATACACCATTCCGATTCTCCGTGACTCCCATCGATCCATTAATATAAGCCCCTTGTCTCTCAGTTGCTGAGCTCTTTTGTGATTTGCTCAATCCATGCCGCTTCATCCTGCAATGCGCGGGCCACCAGCACCACTTGATCCTCTGCTTCCGTGTAGCGGCCTTCTTCGATGGCTTCTCTTACCCCGGGCATCGTCTTGGCGCTATAACCCGTATACCAACCGGGAGCATAGAGCAGGTGATGCATCCATGGCCGGCGCGGCAGGCCTTGTTCGCTGGTCAGCTTTCTCTCCGCCTGCGCCAACTGCTGGTTGATTGCCTGCAGACGATCGGGCGCGAAGGACTTGCCCTGGACGGTCACGAGCGCCTCGCTGTAGCGCGCGGCAGCCCGGTGCAAAGCGGCAGCCGCGTTGTCGAGCGGCGCAAAGTTCAAAAAGGGCGGAATTTCTCTGGCCGGCGGCGCGACGGTAGGGTTGCGTGGATCGTTTGCCGCCTCATACACACCGTCTGCTAAGTTGCGTTTGATATCCTCCGCTTCCTTACGACGAGTCTCCAGGAGTGCCTTGACCTCGTCGATGTACTGGGCCACGGTGTGAGAGAGACCCTCGAAGTTGTAGGGCATGATGTCGGCGTCCGCCATGCGCAACACGGTTAACCCTGCGGTCTGCGCCAAGGCACGGCCATAGACGAAGTCATAGTCGGAGAAATGCGAGTACCAGTAAAAGTCGTCGTAGATGGAATGGTAGTTGCCTGAAGGGTCTTCTCCCTCGAATCCAAGATTGACGGTCGCAATCCCTACATGGTCGACAAACCCACTAAAGTCTGAGCCAGAACCCAGTGGACCGATGTCCAGTTCGCTGCCGCTCCTTGCGTCTGTTTGCTGCTTGGGAGTTCCCAGCAACAGCACGCGAGCGCGCTGACGTTTGAAGACGGAGACTTTGGATTCAGGGTCTTCCACATCTTTGGCCACGCCATTCATCAAGGACTGCAGCGCATGAGAGCCGTCCACGTTCAGATAGCCTCGCTCGTTGCCGTCGGTGTTGATGTAAATCGCGGCATGTTGCCGTAACTCATCTGCGTGAGCCTCGACCCACTCGGTGGAACCGAGGAGCATTGGCTCTTCGCCATCCCATGAGGCGTAGATGATGGTGCGCTTCGGCTTCCAGCCCTGCTTTGCCAGTTCCCCTAGCGCCTGCGCTTCTTCCAGTAGCGCCACCTGGCCGGAAACGGGATCGTCGGCCCCGTTCACCCAACCATCGTGGTGGTTGCCGCGCAGCACCCACAAGTCGGGCTCCTCCGCGCCGCGCATGGTCGCGATCACGTTGTACACCGGCTTTAGATCCCAATTGAAGGCGAGCTGCAAGTGGACCTTGGCCGGGCCCGGCCCCATGCGATAGGTGAGAGGCAGAGCTCCGCGCCAACTCGCGGGCGCGACGGGACCTTCGAGGGCCTCGAGAAGCGGCTGCGCATCAGCGTACGAGATGGGGAGGACGGGAATTTTGGCCAGGGATTGCGCGTCCTCCAGCTTGAGCCGCTTGGCGTCCTTGGTTGCGGCTACTCCTGGAGTGAGCGGGTCGCCGGGATAGAGCGGAGCGTCCAACACGCTGCCGCGCTGCGCGCCTTCAGGAGGACGCATCGGCCCTTTCGGAAACGGGAGTTGCTGCGTGTACCCGTCATCCGCAGGATCGGAGTAAATGATGCACCCAATGGCTCCGTGCTCGGCCGCGACCTTTGGCTTGATGCCTCGCCAGGATTGCCCATAGCGGGCAATCACGATCGCTCCCTTGACGGAGACGCCGTGACGGGCGAGCTCATCGTAATCGGCGACCAGGCCATAGTTCACGTAGACCAGCGGTGCGGTCACATCACCGTCGGGTGAGTAGGCGTTGTAGGTGGGCAGCTGCTCGTCTTTTTGTTTCGTGGTTGGATCGACAGCGACTGCCGGCTCCTCCAGTTTGGCGGTGAACTTGGAGGGGGCAACCATCTCCAGCAGCCGCAACTTTGGAGTGGGGAAGAGGACCTGAAACTCTTCGATGTGGGCATCCCATCCCCACTGCTTGTATTGGGCCAGGATCCAATCAGCATTCTGTTTGTCATAGGGCGAGCCGACATGATGAGGATGTGCGCTGAGCCGCTCCATGTTCGCCCGCATGCGCTGGGGATCGGGCATGGACTTGAAACGTTGCTCCCAGTTGACTTCGGCTGGTGAGCTCTGCGCTGTGAAACCGGCGATCACGCCGGCAGTCTGCTGGGCAGTCAGTGTGCTGGTGAGACTGAAGACGAGGAACGCAGCGCGGGCTCGGTGCATGCTTCTCCTTAGGCAGAGTGTTCGGTAACGGCGTGAATGGAGGCGGGATGGTTCCAGGCTTCGGGCTTGATTCGCATGCCGAAGCCGCTTTCTTCGGGAACCTGGATAAAACCATCTTTGGGGGCGATGGGGCTCTCCAGCATCAGAGGCCAGTCGCGTTCGTAGAATCTTTGGCAGCTTTCCTGGATCCATACATTCGGCGATGCCGTGGTGAGATGGGTGGAGGCGTAGAACAGGAGTGGGCCGCCTGCTGTGTGGGGTGCGATGGGCAACTCCTGGGCATCGGCCAAGGCGGCGATCTTGCGGGCTTCGGTCAGGCCGCCGCACCAGGTGACGTCGAACATCACATATTTGGGTGTGCGGGATTCCAGGAGCTGCTCAAATTGCATCTTGCCGGCCATGCGTTCCCCCACTGTCAGCGGGAGCGAGGTTGCTGCGGCTAGCTGATGGTATTGGTCGAAGTTGCCGGGCATCAACATGTCTTCGAGCCACATCGGCTTGTAGGGTTCGAGGGCATGCGCGATGCGGATGGCGGAGGTCAGGTTCCATTGGGCGTGGAACTCGATGGCGATTTCGATCTCGTCGCCGAAGTTGTCGCGCAGCTTCTTTACCGGAGTGAGTGCTTCGTCAATGTCGTGCCAGGTAATGTACTCGTTTTTGTTGCGTAAAGCAGCTCCATCGAAGGGCCAGATCTTGATCGCCTTGATACTGCGGGTATCGATCAGCTCGCGCATGATCTTTTCCGGCTCTTTGTTGAAATCGTATTTGTAGTCGAAGCAGGTGTTGTAGAGGCGAACCTGGGGATTTGCTTTGCCGCCGATCAGCCGGTAGACCGGGGCGTTCAGGGATTTTCCTAACAGGTCCCATAGGGCGAGATCCAGCGCGCTCAGCACGCGCATCTCAGTGCCTCCGGCTATCTGGAAATCAAATGTGCGGTAGAGGTCGGCCCAGATGCGCTCGATGTCCCGAGGGTCGCGGCCGATCAGCGAAGGCGCTACGTTGTGGACCATGGCGGCTTCCACGGGGTTGCGTGGGTAGGTTTCTCCGATACCGGAGACGCCGGCGTCGGTATCGATCTTTAGCCACGTCCAATGAGGCCAGAAGGGGGCGTCTTCGCGGGATTTCCAGTAGACGGTCTCGACGCGGGTGATCTTCATCGGCGGCAGGGCGAAGGCATACGAGGAGTAGGCTGCTGCGAGGGGTGTGGCCAGCATTCCCTTAAGGAAATCTCGCCGGCTCGGACGGGGACTAAAAGGCATGGGCGGATTATAGAGGGTGTTTGCGTCCGCAAGAGACTGGATCTCTTCGTCCCGGCAACAAACGACGGGTGCCCCACATCTCGCTCGTTTTTCGCGAGATGTGGGATACCACAGATCTAGACCTTAGGTGTTGATAGAGGGCCGAATACTTCGGGTTGAGCGCAGTGGTATCCCACATCTCGCGAAAAACGAGCGAGATGTGGGGCACCCGTCATTTGTTGATATTGGAGGGTCTGCGAGGGGCTCTCCTAGGAGGCTGCGGAAAAACAAGTTCTTTGAAGGGGACGGCCTTCAGGCCGTCCGGAAGTGATTGTAGTTATGTCGGGCTTTAGCCCCTGAGGGTACGGAATTTTTCCGCAGTCCTCTACAGTGCGTACAGATCTACGTAGGATTGCACCGGCATGCTTTCCAGCGCTTGCTGGTTGAGCGAGGTTTCCAGGATTGCCTGCTGCTTTGGCTGGTCGAATCGACGCGCCAGGTTGATGCGGAACTTTGTCTTCCAACAGCGGAATGCCCTCACTTCTGCGGCGACGGTGACCCAGCGGGTATTCGACCGTTTCCGTGAGCGTGGCTCCGTCGCTGAAAGTGAGGGTGAGGGAGTTGGCGATGGAGCGCTTCTCCGGATCATGGTAGTCAGCGGTGAAGGTTCGCTCTTCAGTGCATTGCATCTTCTCGCGCAGCGCGTCGATGCGCGGGTCCGCGGCAAATGAGTCCTCGTAGTCGGCGGCGGTCAGGTGACCGAAGAGGAGGGGGACGGACACCATGTATTGCACGCAGTGGTCCCGGTCGGCGGGGTTGTTGAGCGGCCCCTTCTTGTCGATGATGCGCAGGCAGGCCTCGTGCGTACGAAGCTGAATGGAGCTGATGTCGTCTGCGGACTTACCGGCTTCCAGCATTTTTTTGCGTAGCGCCATGGCGGCTTCTACCGCGGTCTGGGCGTGAAACTCGGCGGGATAGCTGATCTTGAAGAGTACGTTCTCCATGACGTAGGAGCCGTAGGGCCGCTGGAAGCCGAACGGACGGCCGCGAAAGAGCACGTCGTAAAATCCCCAGGTCTTAGCTGTGAGGACGGAGGGATAACCCATCTCTCCAGCCTTGACCATCAGAGCGAGACGAACGGCGCGGCTGGTCGCGTCTCCGGCTGCCCAGCTCTTGCGCGAACCGGTGTTGGGCGCGTGGCGATAGGTCCGCAGGCTCTGCCCATCGACCCACGCGAGTGACACGGCGTCGAGGATCTGCTCACGACTCAGACCGAGCATATGGGCCACGACAGCGGTTGAGGCCACCTTGACCAGGACTACATGATCGAGGCCGACTTTGTTGAAGGAATTTTCGAGCGCCAGGCAGCCCTGTATCTCGTGGGCCTTGATCATCGCCGTCAGCACGTCGCGCATGGTCAGCGTGGCTTTGCTGCTGCGCGAGAGCCAGTCGGCAACGGCGAGAATGCCGCCCAGGTTGTCCGAAGGGTGGCCCCACTCGGCTGCCAGCCAGGTGTCGTTGAAGTCGAGCCAGCGAATCATAGCGCCAATGTTGAAGGCGGCCTGCACCGGGTCGAGCTGAAAGGCCGTGCCCGGAACCTTGGCGCCGTTGGGCACGATGGTGCCCGGTACGATCGGGCCGAGCAGTTTCGTGCAGGCCGGATATTCGAGCGCCTCAAGACCGCAGCCCAGCGTATCGATCAGGCAATTGCGCGCGGTGGTGTAGGCGAGTTCACTCGCGATGGTGTAGTTGCAGACGTAATCGGCAATGTCGACGAGGACCTGGTCGTAGGGCGGGCGTTCCCCGCTGGCATGGAGGGACATTCAGATTCCTTTTAGGCTCGTTTTTCCAGCGGGAACGAACGGCAGGTCTTCAGGCCCGGTGTAGTTGGCCGCGGGGCGGATGATCTTGCCGTCGGCGCGCTGCTCGAGGATATGAGCGCTCCACCCGGAAGTACGAGCCAGCACAAAGAGCGGGGTGAACATCGCGGTGGGAATGCCCATCAGGTAATAGGAGACGGCGCTGAACCAATCCAGGTTGGGGAACATGCGCTTGGCATCCCACATGACGGTTTCGAGCCGCTCGGCGACGCGGTACATGGCGAAGTCGCCGGTGGATTCGGCCAGTTCGCGGGCGACATTTTTGATGATGGCGTTGCGCGGATCGCTGACGGTGTAGACCGGATGACCGAAGCCGATGACCACTTCTTTCTTTTCCAGGCGCGCGCGAATGTCGCGCTCCGCCTCGTCGGGCGAGGCATAGCGCTGCTGAATTTCGAGCGCGACTTCATTGGCTCCGCCGTGCTTGGGCCCGCGAAGCGCGCCGATCGCGCCGGTGATGCAGGAGTAAATGTCGGAGCCGGTGCCGGCGATGACACGGGCGGTGAAGGTGGAGGCGTTGAACTCATGCTCGGCGTATAGAACCAGGGACACCTGCATGGCGCGAATCCACTGTTTGCTCGGCGGCTCGCCGTGGAGCAGGGAAAGAAAGTGGCCGGCAAGCGTGTCTTCTCCCGAGTCCACATCGATGCTTTGCCCGTTGCGGCTGTAGTGGTACCAGTAGAGGAGCATCGACCCGATGGTCGCGAGGAGTATATCCGCGCACTCGATGGCTCCTGCGGGGTTGTGGTCGTCTTTCTCCGGAAGCGTGCAGCCCAGGGCGGAGACGCCGGTGCGCAGCACATCCATGGGGTGGGTCGCGGCGGGAAGCTGCTCCAGCACTTCGTACACGTTGGCGGGCAAACCGCGCAGGCGGGTCAGCTTCTGCTTGTAGGCAGCGAGCTCGGTCGCGTTGGGCAGCTTGCCGCGCAGCAGCAGATAGGCCACTTCTTCAAACTCGCAATGCGCGGCGAGGTCTGCGATGTCATAGCCGCGATAGTGCAGATCGTTGCCGGTTCGACCGACGGTGCACAGGGCTGTATTCCCGGCAGGCGTGCCGGAGAGGGCTACGGATTTCTTTGGTTTGAAAACGGCAGGCTGGTCAGTGGTAGTGGCCATGATCTCTCCCAGGATTAACTTTGTTTGCCGGCCGCAAAGAGCTGGTCGAGCTTTTGCTCGTAGGCGTCGTAGCCGAGGAATTCGTACAGCTCGGCGCGGGTCTGCATGAGGTCGAGCACATCTCTCTGCGTACCTTCGCTCCGGATGGCATGGTACACCCTGAGGGCGGCGGCATTCATGGCGCGGTAGGCAGCGCAACAATATAAGACGATGTCGACGCCGACGGCGGCCAGCTCCTGCGCGGTGTAGAGCGGAGTTTTTCCGAACTCTGTGATGTTGGCCAGGATGGGCACGCCCACGGTCTCTTTGAAGCGGGTGTACATGGCGAGGTCGGTGACGGCTTCGGCAAAGATCATGTCGGCGCCGGCAGCCACGTAGGCGGCACTGCGATCGAGCGCGGCAGTGAGTCCCTCGCCGGCCAGGGCGTCGGTGCGGGCCATGATGACGAATTCCGGATCGGTGCGGGCGTCGACGGCGGCTTTGATGCGATCGACCATCTCGCCCGCGGGCACCAATTCCTTGCCGGGCCGGTGGCCGCAGCGTTTGCTGCCTACCTGGTCTTCCATGTGCACGGCCGCGGCCCCTTCGCGCTGCATGGAGCGGATGGTGCGGGCGATGTTGAAGGCACCTCCCCAGCCGGTGTCGATGTCGACCAGGAGTGGCAGGCTCGTGACCTCGGTGATGCGGCGCACGTCGACCAGCACATCTTCCATGGTGCTGATGCCGAGGTCGGGCATGCCGAGTGAGTTGGCGGCGACTCCGCCGCCTGAGAGGTAAAGTGCGCGAAAGCCGGTGGCTTGCGCCATACGCGCCGTAAAGGCGTTGATGGCGCCGATCACCAGCAATGGATGCTCCTGCTGCACAGCGGAGCGGAAGCTTTCAGTGGCCACGTGGTTCCCTTCCCAAACTAGATGCTAAATGGTCCCGGCATCGCTTGGCTTTGGTGCGGCGGAGTGGGTAGACTCGCTTTGCTATGAATAAAGTATTTTCCAGCCCCGATGCTGCTGTTGCCGATATCCCTTCGGGCGCGACCGTGATGCTGGGGGGATTCGGGCTTTGCGGAATTCCCGAGAACTCGATTGCTGCCCTGGTGCGCAGCGGGGTGACCGGCTTGCACACCATTTCCAACAACATGGGCGTGGATGGTTTCGGCCTGGGCCTGATGCTGGAGGCGGGCATGATCGCTTCCCATATCGGCAGCTATGTGGGCGAGAACGCGCTGCTGGAAAAGCTGGTGATTGCCGGCACGCTCAAGGTGTCGCTGGTTCCACAGGGCACTTTGGCAGAACGGATTCGCGCCGGTGGAGCGGGCATTCCCGCTTTTTACACCCCTACCGGGGTTGGCACACTGGTTGCGGAGGGCAAGGAGGAGCGCACCTTCGATGGACGCAGGTATTTGCTGGAGATGGCGCTGAAGGCGGACTTCGCGCTGGTAAAGGCGTGGAAGGGGGACCGGGAGGGCAACCTGATCTATCGCCGGACGGCGCGCAATTTCAATCCCATGATGGCCACGGCTGCCCGCATCACCATTGCCGAAGTGGAGGAGCTGGTGGAGCCGGGGACACTGGATCCGGACGCGATCGTGACCCCGGGTATTTATGTCAAACGCATCTTCCAATGCACCTCGTGCGAGAAGCGCATCGAACGGCGGACGGTGAGGAAGCCCCATGCAGGAGATTGAGAAGCGCAACCGCATCGTGAAGCGTGTGGCCAGAGGAGCTGCGCGACGGGTTTTACGTCAACCTCGGGATCGGCATGCCCACGCTGGTCGCCAACCATGTTCCTCCCGGGGTGGAGGTGGTGCTGCAGTCGGAGAATGGAATGCTGGGGATTGGGCCTTATCCGCTGGAAGAAGAGGTGGATCCCGACCTGATCAATGCGGGCAAGGAGACGGTTTCGGTGCTGCCAGGCACGTCGTTCTTTTCGAGTGCGGACGCATTTGCCATGATCCGCGGCGGGCATATTAACCTCAGCATCCTGGGCGCTATGGAGGTGGATGCCAAGGGCAGTCTCGCGAATTGGATTATCCCGGGCAAGATGGTGAAGGGCATGGGCGGCGCGATGGACCTGGTGGCGAGCGCGCAGCGGGTGATCGTCGCCATGGAGCACACGACTCGGGACGGGCGGCCTAAGATTTTAAATGCCTGCCGATTGCCTTTGACCGGGGTTGGGGTGGTTGACTCGATTGCGACGGAGCTGGCCTGGATCGACGTTAAACCGGAAGGGCTGGTGCTCGAGGAGATTGCGCCCGGAGTTTCCGTCGACGAGGTTCAGGCGGCGACGGAGGCTCCGTTGAAGGTCAGTCCTACTCTCCGTACGATGGGCTGATCTTATTCCAGGGTGTTGCCGCCGTTTACGGAGATCTTTTGCCCGGTGATGAAGCGGCCTGCGTCGCTGGCCAGGAAAGCTACGGTATTGGCCACATCTTCCGGCGTTCCCATGTGCTTCATCGGGACTCTCTCGGTGTAGGCGTCCATTTCTGTTTGGGTGGAGTGGAGATGGCGTTCGGTGGGGATCCAGCCGGGGGCGACCAGGTTTACGGTGATCCCGAATGTGGCTAGTTCGCGGGCCCAGGATCGCGTTTGGCCTAACTGCGCGCCTTTGGCGGCTACATAGTTGGCGAACATGGGGTTGCCTAGCTCGAAGACTTCACTTCCGATTTGGATGATGCGGCCGTAGCGGCGGGCTCTTCATGCCGGCGACGATCTGGCGCAGGATCAGCAGGGGGGATTTCACGAAGAAATCCAGTTGGTCGAGGTATCGCTCCCAGGTTTGCTCTTCGATGGTCAGGAAGGGCTGCGGGCCGGTGGCGTTCATGACCGCGATATCGATGTGGTCGTAGGTTTGGTTGATGGCCTGGATCATTTTGACGATGTCGGCTTCGAGGCGGACATCGGCGTAATAGGGGGTGGCTTCCCCGCCCTGCTTCTTGATTTGTTCGCAGAGTTGCTCGGCTCGGTCGCGCTTGGCGAAGTAGTTGACGGCGACTTTTGCTCCTCTTGCGGCTAGTTCCAACGCGGTTGCCGCGCCGAGGCCGCGTGATGCGCCGGTCACCAGGGCAGTTTTTCCCTCGAGGGTTTCCATGTGTAGAAAACGCTAAGGGAGGGGTGGCGTCCTGTCAAACTTGTCGTCGGATTGAGTGAAATGCGTTCGTGGGGCACCCGTCATTTTCGGTGGGGGGCAGATCCGAGGGGTGGTCCGCGCAGGAGTTCGCAACTGAGACCCCCCGGAAAATGCGCAAAAAGCGTGAAAAGCGTGAAAAGGGTCCTGGCGGCGGGGTCGGATACACTGTTTTTCTACCGAGGAAATGCCATTGAAAGTTTTGCGGTATGCGGCGGTTTTGTCTTTGCTGGTTGCCCCTTCGGCTTTGGTGCGCGCTGACAGTGTTACCGAGCTGAGCGATAGTTTCTGGCAGTGGCGAGCGCAGGAACAGCCGTTCAGCGGTGATGATATCCCTCGTATCGAGCGGCCAGCCGGATTGGTGGTTGATTGGTCGCCGTCCACGATAAAGCAGCGGTTGAATGACCTCGAGGTTTTCGAGCGGCGTTGGAAGGCTGTAGCTCCCGCGCCCGCAACGCCCATCCATGATCAGGTGGATTACCGGCTGCTTGGCTCTGCAATCGCCCGGGTGCGATGGGAGCTGGCGATTGAGCAGAGCTGGAAACGCAACCCTCAGTTTTATGTCGATCAAACGCTCGGCTCGGTTTACCTGCTCCTGTTGCCTCCGCCACCGTTCGCGGAGGCTCGGCAGGCGGAGATCGTTGCCCGAGTTAAGCAGATCCCGATTACGCTTCAGGCGGCCCAGGAAAATCTGACCGATCTGCGGCAACCCTTTGTTCAACTGGCGATCGATGCACTGGACCGGGTTGACGAGCGAACAGAAAAGATGGCGAAAGGTCTCGCACCGCAGTTCAGCGAGGCCAACAACCAGGCACTGCAACAAGCTCTCCCGGCGGCGGTGACGGCTCTGGTCAAATATCGCGCGTGGCTAACGAGCAAATTGCCGGCGGCTCGCAAAGATACGGCCATCGGCCGCGACAACTACGTTTTCTTTCTGCGCAAGGTCGCGCTGCTGCCCTACACGCCGGAACAGTTGTTGGCTATGAGCCAGCAGGAGTGGAGCCGTTCGGTTGCGTTTGAGAGCCTATCAGCAGACTCGCCTTGCCGGCGCTTCGCCTGCACCTTTCTTCCCGAGTGCGGAGGCCCAGATTGAGGCAGAACGGGCGGCCGAGGAGAAGGTACGCGCGTTCCTGGTGGAGCAGAAGATTCTCAGCGTGCCGGCCTGGCTGCAGCATTACCGCAATCTGCTGTTGCCGGATTACCTGGCACCGCTCGAAGACCTGGGGGTCACCGACGACCTCACCGGGCCTTCGCGTCTCGATCAGAATGGAACCAGCTACATTCGTGTTCCGGGACCGGATCTGGGATTCTTCAACCTCTCCACCGCACACGATCCGCGGCCCATCCTGGTTCATGAGGGTGTGCCGGGACATTACTTCCAGCTCTGCCTCGGATGGCATCAATCCGATCCGATCCGCCGCCATTATTACGACTCCGGCGCAAATGAAGGCCTGGGCTTTTATGCGGAAGAGATGATGTTGCAGGCCGGGTTCTTCGACGATAACCCGCATACCCGTGAAACCATTTACAGCTTCATGCGTCTTCGAGCGCTTCGGGTCGAGGTCGATGTGAAGCTGGCGCTGGGAGAATTCACGCTGCAGCAGGGCGCGGATTACCTGGCGCGCACGGTTCCCATGGATAAGACGACTGCGCTGGACGAGGCGGCGATGTTTTCCAGCACTCCGGGGCAGGGGATCTCGTACCAGATCGGCAAGTTGCAGATCACGCAGCTTCTCTCCGATGCTCGCCGGATGCAGGGCAAGGACTTTTCCATGCTGCAGTTCAATGATTTTGTCTGGAACAACGGCAACGTGCCCATCGCGCTACAGCGTTGGGAGATGCTTCAGGACTCTACGGAGCTGCCATAAGGTTGCAGCCAGGGCGGCGAGTCCTGCATACCACACGGCGAGCGTGAGGTTCACTACCCACGCGGGTGCCACCCCGACTCGGCGAAGGACGAAGGGCAGAAAATTCCACTCGGTGATGTGCGCGTAGTCCCAGGGGTCTTCTGTCATGGCGTGGTTGTTGAGACCCCACGCGTCCATCTTCCCTAGGGCAAAGGCGATGATGTTCTTGACGCGCAACGCTATGACGAAAGTCGGATGACCGAGCGTCTCCATCTGGTAGAGCTCGAGCGATAGCCAGAAGGCCAACGACGCCAGTTGCACGCATGTGGCGGCGATGAATATTACCCAACCTGTGATCCACACGGGCCTGGGCAGCTGATCCCGATGACGCAACAGCAATGGAACGGCGAGAAAAGATGCCATTTCCACCGCTGTCGAAACGTAGCGATCGCCCCAGGCGGAGTCTCCACTCCAAACGGTATAGCGGGCGTAAAAGCTCATGTACACGAACAGCAGTGGGCAGCTCATCACCGCCCACGCCTTCGCGGCCGGACTGAAGCGCTTCCAGGCGACGACGCAGAGAAGAATCATCAACAGGATCAGAGGATCGAAGAGGAAGATCGATTTCTCCGGTGCGAAGAGCGCCCCGAAGAAGCCCACGTGCCAGGGCGTTTCAAAAGGATAGTTGGGAGGCAGCGAAGGATTGCGCAGTTTGGTTTCACGGGCAATCACCGTGACATACGTAACAAATACTGATTTAAATCCAAAGCGGTAGATCTGGTAGAGGCGATCGATCACCCCGAAGAACAGGTAAACCGGGAGAGCGGTCGCGATGTAGGTCTTGCTGCGATCCCAAAGAGCGCGCGCCTCGTACGCCTTCGAACCATAGGATCAACAGACAGGAACAGCGCTCCCGACAGTAGATCCAGGCCGGTGGGGAGCCTGGTGAGCAGGTTCAGGCCGAACGCTGCTGAGCCAATCAACAGTGCACGGCGGCTGCCGGTGCGCAACCACTCATATTGATAGGAGAAGCCGGTGAGGGACAACAGGAAGATGTAGTTGTTCTCCATCATGTTCTGGGTGTAATGGAGATGGGTGGTGGCGACGAGAAGAGCCAGAACACCCACGACGGATTGGGCGCACATCGAACTGCAATTGGCGCAGAAAGCGAAAGCAGATGAGCGCAGTCAGCACGGTCACGAGGATGTTGATGGTGTAGCTGACGATGATGTCCCGGACGCTGGGATCGGTGTCATCGTAGGTAGCGAAGATGCCGAGGCGCGCGATGTAGGTGGCCACTATATCCGGCGGCAACAGGATCAGCGACTGGCCCATGCTGTACCAGCTTTGCAGCTTGCCTCCGCGGCCGTGCACGCCGAATTCCGGGAATTCGTTGGGAAAGACTTCCGGCTGGGAGGTCCACCAGGCGTGGGCGGTTTGGAGGCGATGGGTTGTGTCTGCCGAGCCCAGCTCTCCGGATTGGACCACGAAAGCGATGAGCCCGGCAGCCAAAGCCAGCAGGAAAAGGGGATCACGAAACCAGCGTCGGAGGTTCAATACAGTCATTATGACTGAACGCGGCTTCCGGTAGTTTTTGATTGCCGGCGTTTCCAAGCGGGTGAGCCCGAGAGTGATAAAGCCGCCTTGCGTTTGCGCGACTCATTTGGAGCTGGCGCAGCCGCTTGGGATCTGCGTGTCTCCGTGGAAGAGCCTTTCGGATGGACCCTTTATGAAGGATCCGGCACGATCGATCTGGACGTCGGAGACGAGCTTGAGGAAGAAGTTGATGGCCTCGGTAACCCACTCGGGGATGGCGTAGCCGACTCCGGAATCGAGATAGGCTTCGATGGTGCCTGCGCCACAGGGAAAGCCTATGTCTGGAGCTCGCAACACTGTGCCGGTGAAACGTACATCGATGTAGACACCAGTGTTGAAGCCCAACGTACCGAGACCCGCCATGGTGCGCAGCACAGCCGACATGACGAGAGAGTTGATACCGACGGAGATTCCTTTTTCTGAGCGGGCAATATCGGTTACGGCTGTCACACTGGTGGGGTGCGACAACACCCAGTCCCCACGCACGATGCCGGCACTCAGGCCACCGTTGAAATCGTAATCACCGGTTGCGTCGAGGATTGAGTTTTTTGCACTGAAGCCAGTGTTGATGATGAATGCCTGGTTGAAGGTGATGGAGAAAGGGATCGCGCCGCTCAGCGGGATGCTGAATTCGACCGGTAGCCAGAGCTTTCTGTGCAGGTTGACGTTGAATTCCTGGGTGCTGTGGGAATCCAGATGCAGCTTCACGCCGACAGCACCCCTGAGCTCGATGCCGCACGAAAGAGGAACCTTCCCGCTTTTGCCGACTCCCTTGGTGTCGCCGATATCCAGATAGAAACGAATGCCGGCGTTGTGTATCTTGAGCAGGCTGTAGGCGACCACGCCGAGTCCATTGACCGGTCCTTTGGGACCGTAGTACCACTGCAGGCCAATGCCCGACCCGTCCGCCACAGGCTTAAGGCGCATGGACTTGATGTCAACGGTGGGCACCTTGGGATTGGTCGCGAGTTCCTCGGTGGCGAAATTTTGCTGTTGCAGCATATTGACGCCCGGTATGCCCGGAATGGTAGGGACGGAGGGAGCATTTGGCTGGTTGGGAATGGTCTGCGGGACCGCCACCTGTGCACCCGGCATTCGCATCCGTTCCCACGACGCCCGGTGCAATTGAGGCGGGGCAAAGGTGCGTCCCTGGGGGGAGTAGGTTGCCGACATCAAAGTGAGCGGCTCCCAGTGGTGACCCACCCTTTGAAATTCTTCGTGGCGTCCGTCCGGGTAACGCTTCGCCATGGAGGCGGGGGTCCACTTTCCTCTCGCGGAGACGCGGGAAACGACGATCGTCTCCTCCCCACGGTTGGCGGGCCAATGGAGGCCGGAAGCTTTGTTTGGCTCTGATGCGTCAGGCGGCTGAGGAAAATCGGGAGCGGCGTAGGCAAGCATATTCGTGAGGTCAATCGGCGCATCCATGGCAATGCTTGCCTTGCTGATGACGTCGGTGAGTTGAATAGGCCCCAGGATGACAGTTACATCATCGGCCTGGCGTTTCAGAGATATGATTCTGCCCACAGCACGGCCGGTGGCAAAGACGATTTTTCCAAGTTGGAATTCGCTGACGTGCGGCGCGTTGGCGTCGAAGGTCCAGGTCATGCCGTCGTTGGCGATGGAGCGGATGGCCTTGTCGCCCTGCTCCATCAGGATAATGCCGGGTTGGTATTCGACGGATGGATCGGGCCGGGGAGCGATCCCGAATTTGCGTTGGCTATCGGTGAGCGTGGTCAGGTCGACGGGCTTGAGGATAGTGGCGTTGGGGTGATTCCTTAGGTCGAAAATATCAGGCACGGAGGTGCCGGCGGGTAAAGGGGCTGTGCTCGGCGTTGCTTCGCCGGCGGTCTTTGGCTTTCTGCAACTGATTGCGGGGGCCATCGAAAGAAGACATACGACCGCAATCAGCACACCGGCGTTTTTGTGTCTTTGCTCAACTGGCCTTTTCATACGATCCAGGTGGTATGCATCTATTCCCGGGTGAGCTCGACGCGACGGTTACGGGCACGGCCTTCGAGGGTGTCGTTGGTTTCTACGGGACGCGAGGCACCGTAGCCATTATTGGCGAGACGATCCGGGGCGATGTGATAACGAGTGACCAGAGCTTCTTTCACGGCGGCGGCACGCCGTTTGGAAAGGTCGAGGTTGTAAGCGTCACCACCGATGTTGTCGGTGTGACCTTCCACCGTCAACTTCCAATCAGGGTTGTCTGTCATCGCCTGCACGATCTGCTTCAGTACCGGCTCAGACTCAGGCTTGATGGTGTCTTTGTTGAAATCGAAGTAGATGCCGTAGGTGACGGCACGCTTCTGTTCGGTGAGTTGCTTCTCCACCAGATTTACCGGCTTCGGAACGATGTAGTCGATCTTGACGGTCTCGACTCTGAACTTTCCGTAGTGAAGCACGGGGTCTTTCAACTTCCACAACAAGACAAGGGGATCCAAAGGATCGTCGATCACATACACATCGGCTTCGCTGTGGGTGGGAACCCATTCTTTGGGCCTCGGATCTTTTCCTACCGAGGCCATGATGCCCGCGAGGTGAATTGCGGGCAGGGTGACCCGTTGATCGTTGACGATCATTGGATAGGGAACGTCTTGCGGCTCGACCCGGGTGAGCAGACCGCCTTCATACGTCGGCTTCTTGCCGGCAGGCGAGTCCCAGGTGTCGACGTAGCGGAGATTGGTTTTGCCGGTGGACTTCACCTCGTTGTAGCTCTTGCTCGACAATCTGAGCCGGATCACGCCGGGAAGGTTGCGGGGGATGCGGGCCCCTTCCACGGTCATATAGGTCTCAGAAGTGGCTAGATCCGCATTGCACACAAACGGCCTGGTGGGCTCAGAATGCCGATCCTGACCATTGTCGTCTTTCCATTTCGAGTCGCTCGACTGCAACAAAACGGAGGTTGCGTCGGTGGAAGTGACGGTGTCACGATCTTCTACGTCGCCGTTCTTCAAACCCCAGGCAGTGGTGATGACCGTGCCGGCCTGCAGTGGGATCTTTGCCGTGGTCTGCGCGGGAAGTGGAGCGGCGGCACAGGGCGTCATCGGATCGTCCGCCGAGATTACCGGAATCCCGTCGTCAACGTGATCTCCAGCGCCGACCAGTTTGCCGAGGTTACCCAATAACCCTGAAAGATCGTTGCCGTCGTTCTGTGGAGGCGCCGCCGGATTGTTGCCGCTTGGGGTGGAAGCGGGTTTCGAGACTGATTGGGTGATGCTATGGAGGGCAGCCTGTGTCTTCTCTTTTGCCAGACGCACGGCGTAAATTGCTCCGGCGATGCCAAGCCCGATAACAATAAAGAGCATGACGAAGGCAACGATCAGGAAGGTGCGCAGGCCGTTGCCGCCGCGAGCGGCTACTGGAGGCAAGGGAGCGGGCGCACTGACCGGCGCAAAGACTGGAGGGGACGGCGGGGCCGCGACAACCGGCGGAGGGGCCGCGCCGGCAGGTGGTTGAGGGGCGCCGCAAACAGTGCAATAGGCACCCCCCGCCACACGCGCTGCGCCGCACTTTGTGCAATAGCCCATCTTCTACGGCTCCTGTTCTACGACCCTTGGGCGGCAAGTGAACATTAGATCCCCGCCTGCTTGGCTGCGAGCGCGCCGATGACCGGCAGTCTCGTGGTTTTGCCCTGGTAAGCGCTGTACATAAGAAACGCCCACAAGGCAAAGCCGCCGACCATGAGTACCAGATCGATGGGCACCTGCAGGATGAAGAAAAGACCCTTGGTAACTGCGCCCAACACCAAGCCGACGATCGTCCAGGCAATCCACAGCGCGATCCAGGCGACGTTGAAGAAGATGGACTGAAACGCGTGGAAGCGGACGAAGCGATCGCTTTTGTAAGGGTCGATCACAAGAAAGAGAATCCCGGTGATGATACCGGCAAGATACGCCAGCGCGCCTGCGGTGTTGGCCTGGAGACCTGAGTTGGCGGCGACCGGAGCCGCCATTGCCTGGGGTCTCACGGAACATGTGGGGCAATAGGTGGCACCGTCGGCAAAGGCGGTTCCGCATGATTGACAGAAACTCATCGTGTTGTCCTTTCCTTAACTGGAATCCGGTAAGCGCTCATAACCGGCTTACGACCATCTGGGCGAGCGGTTTGATATTGTCTGTGTTGCAAGGGCAACTGATATACATGAAGCGAGCCACGGTATTACCTTTGCGGACCATGAGCATGCTTCCTCCGGCCACATAGGCTTCATCACCAAGACCGGTCAGGTCTCCGGTAGCGCTGTTGGCTGCATTGGCGCCGGTGTTACCGCCCTTTATGTACTCGAACCCGCTGTGGTTCATCTTCATTTCCATGGCGGCGTGGCCGGCGGTGAAACTAAGCACCAGCACCGGGATCTCCCCGGAAGCTGCCTGGGCAGCGAGTGCTTTGTCGCTCGCCTGCTCCTGGGCAAAAAGACCGCCGGCGAATTTCTGCGCCAACTGTCGCGTCTTAGCATCCGCTCCCAGGCCACCTAACATCGCGGACATATGTTTCGCGGTCACGTCCGCCGGATCGCCCTTGGCGATGTAACTGCAGCCACCGTCTTTGGCTTCGGTGCGGATTACGGCCAACCCGACGGCCTGGCTTACTTCGGCCTTGCTCAGGAAGCGGCAGGGGTCTCCCTTGAAACCGCCTGTGTTTTCGTCGCTGGCGGGAGAGTTACCAAGCAGCCCGCCCAGTCCGGTGGGGGTTGACGGCGATTCTCCTCCGATGACCTGTGACTTGACGTCATGCAGCTTGGCCTTGATTTTTTGCGCCGCGTACCAAAGTCCTCCGAGGGCCAGGGCTCCTCCGACAAAAAGGACCAACACAAAGGCGATCAGCACTTTGACCAGGGTGTTGGATTTTTTTGGTGGGTAGGCAGCGGCTGGTGTATAGGCAGCCGGCGCCGGTACGTAGCCTGGGGCTGGCGGCGTATAGCTAGATACCGGAGGAGAGTAGGCGGCAGGTGTTGGCGTGAAGCCTGGAACCGGCGCGAAGTCCGCAGGCGCTGCCGAAGGAACAGCCGGAGGGGGTGCAGGAGGGGTGTAACTCGGTGGCGGAGGGTTATAGGCAGCAGGAACGGGAGCGAAACCCGGAACCGGCGCGAAGTCCGCGGGGGCCGGCGCGGCGGGTGGCGCTGGGTTATAGGCCGCGGGAACCGGGGCGAACCCCGGCACAGGAGCGAAGTCCGCCGGCTGGGCTGATGGCGTTGGCGTTGCAGGCGCCGGCGGAATCGGGTCGAAGGCCATCGAGGTAAACGCCACGGTCTCTGCCTCGGAGGGCGATACCGTGCTCAATGATGAATCTACCGGCTTGAAAGCAGAAGCAACCGGCGTGTACACTGCCGGCGGCGGAGCCGGTGTAGTTGGCGGCACTGGCGTAAACGGCGCCGGAGCTACCGCGGGCGTTGGAGCCGGCGGGGCCGCCGCCACGGGAACTTTCGCACCGCAACCGCCGCAGAACAGCGCCGTAGCGTTTAAAAGCGAACCACACTGACCGCAAAACTTTGCCATCGCACTTCTCCCTGTTTCGGATTTGGCCAATCAGTATGCGCCCAAACCGGCGAGGCCGAGGCTATATTTCTCCGCGACTATGAGGGATGAAGGCAGAATGGTCAACAGAACCGGCACTTAAGCGTGCATTAACAGAAAACTCTATGTTCTAGAGTCACTTGCAACGTTCCATTAACTGAATACAATGGCCCTTGATCAGCGCTATGCGGTTTGACTACGAGGAGAAGGGAGGACAGGAGTGCCGGCAAAAATGACTCGCTACCGCTTCGGCCCCTTCGAGTTGGACCCGGAGGAAGGCACTCTTTCGCGTAGCGGGATCCGAGTGAGGTTGCAGGACCTGCCTTACCGGCTGTTGCTGATGCTGGTTGAGAGACCGGGCGAGATCGTCACCCGGGAGGAAGTGCGACAGCGCCTGTGGCCGGAAAACACTTTCGTGGAATTCGACAACAGCCTGGGGGTCGCGATCCGCAAAGTGCGGGAATCGCTCAACGATAATGCCGAGGCCCCAAACTATGTCTCGACCATACCTCGCCGCGGATACCGGTTTGTGGCGCCGGTGCTGGTGGACAGTGGGCAAACATCGGCGGTGACATCGCCAGTGAAAAGGGAGATCGCGGCGCCGCCGGTAGGTCAGGCGGAGGTCGATCCCAGGCGGGCGAGCCCGACGTTCCAGGCGCACTGGGGTTATTGGGCCGGCGCAGCCCTGGTCCTGGTTTTGGGGGTGGCCGCGGTGTCTTTCCGTTTGCATGGCAAGCCGCCTTACCTGTCCCCTCGTTCGGATTCCAGCGTGGCGGCTGACGTACGGTTGCGGCGCTCAGTCGCGGTGCTGGGTTTCCGTAATTTGCCGGGACGCCCGGAAGATGACTGGCTTTCGCCCGTGTTTTCGGAAATGTTGGACACGGAATTAGGTACTCGCGGCGACCTGCGCATGGTGTCGCGGCGAGGACATCGCGCGCGTGAAGCGCGAATCGCCGCCGGGCGAAGGCGACACCTTGTCGAAACAGACCCTCGAGCACCTCCGGACAAATCCGGGCGCAGACATTGTGGTGCTTGGCTCTTATACGCCCCTGCCGGAGGAGAACGGCAAGCGTATACGGCTCGACCTGAGGATGCAGGATACAGCGAATGGGGAAACGATTGCCGAAGAGGCCATTACAGGGGATCAGAGCAATTTGTTTGATCTGGCCGCCCAAGCAGGTTCCCGGCTTCGCCAGCGGTTGGGTCTAAGCGCCAATTCATCGGGGGATGCGAGCACGGCCCGACTGGCGTTGCCTGCTGACCAGCGCAGCGCGAGGCTGTATGTGGACGGGCGTGAAAAGCTGTGGGCTTTCGACTTTCTCGGAGCACGCGATCTTTTGGTCCAAGCGGTGGCGGCTGACCCTCAGTTTCCGCTGGCTCATTCCGCTTTGTCGGAGGCGTGGTGGCACCTGGGCTATGGCAACAAGTCGCGGGCAGAGGCACAACGGGCGCGGGAGCTTTCGCAGGGTCTGGCAGCGGAAGACCGGCTGTTGATCGAGGGCCAGTATTGGCGGGCGATGAACGACGCGGCCAAGGCGGTTGAAACCTATCGCGAACTCTTTCGTAGATATCCCGACAGCCTCGACTATGGTCTTCTGCTGGCCAACGCAGAGATAAGCCTCAAGCCTTCCGCGGCACTGCAAACGCTGGCGGCTCTTCGGCGGCTGCCGTCGCCAGTGGGCGAGGATGCGCGCATCGATATGACAGAGGCTTCGGCCTGGATTGGGCAGGATCTTGGCAAAGCGCGGGCCGCGGCGGAAGCTGCTATTCAGAAGGGCCGAAGCCAGGGGCGCACGGTGCTGGTGGCGCGGACATATGGTTTTCTTTGTCAGCAGGATGTGGGTCTGGGGACCGCCACGCAGCAAGGGTTCAGCGATTGCGAGAGCGCACGGCAAAGCGCCGTAGCCACGAACGACCGAAACGGCGAGGCGACGATGATGACCGATCTCGCCGGGATGCATTTTGAGCAAGGCGATATCGTGCGCGCGGAGCAGATGTTCCTCACGGCTATCCAGATATTCCGAGAGGTCGGCAACTCGGAGGGGCTGGCTACGGCGATGGGTAACCTGGCGGCGGCGCGCCTCGGTCAAGGGAAGTTGAGCGAAGCGGAAAGGATGTTGGAAGCATCCGTGCCGGCGTACCAGGCAGTTGAGGACAAAGAGGGAGTGGCGCTTACGCTGAATAACCTGGGAGACCTTTCCCGGGAGAACGGCAGACTTGACGCCGCAGAGGCTCGCTATCGCCTGGCGAGGAAGAACGCGGAGGAGATTGAAAGCAAGAGTGCTGTGGCCTATGTGTTGACTGGACTGGGGGATGTTTATAGGGACCGCGACGACCTGGCGCAGTCACGCAAGGCGTACGAAGAAGCGATCGCCTTTCGAAAACAGATCGGGGAAAGACAGATGGTTGGTGAGAGCCAGGTGCAATTGGCGCGGTTAGCAGTTGAGGAAGGACGCGCTGCCGAAGGCGAAATTACTCTGCGGCAATGGAAAGAACAGTTTCAGCTGGAACAGCAGGCGGATGACGAATTGCTTGCAAGTATTGGTCTGGCGGACGCCTTGCTGGCACAAGGAAAGCATGTTGAGGCGCTGAGAGAAATTGAAGGGGCGCGTGGTTTGGCGGTTAAGTGCCAAAATCTGCCGGACCGTCTGCAGTACGATCTGGCTTCCACGCGCGTTCTGGTTTCGTCGGATTATAGGGAAAGGGCAAAGGTGCAGGTGGATCGCGTGTTGCGGGATGCTCGCGCACATGGATTTGTGGGGATTGAATTTGACGCTATGTTGGTTACAGCTGATTTGGAAAAACGATCTGGGCACGGGGCGATTGCTCGAGAGCAGTTGGCTTCGCTGGAGCATGCGGCCCGGGAGAAGGGGTTTATGTTGGTCGCGCGTAAGGCGGCGGCTGCTCGGGGTTGAAGGAATGTTTTTTGGGCGCTCAAGGAATTAGCTTCTGGGAAGAGGTGGTTTGGAGATCCGTTTCTAATTCAGTCTTGTCTTGTCATCCCCGAGCGAGCCTGGCATGTCCCGGCGTGCCGTGGAGGGATCTGCAGTTTTGAGTCTCATTGATGGCAGAGGAAACTGCAGATCCGTCGGCTCCCTCGGAGGTTGTGACTTTTTTTGATTGTCCTTATAGTTTGTGGCCGGAAAGCTCGGAATAGCACCTGCCAACAAGCATCGCCGGGGTCCTTCGACTTCGCGATATAGACCCTTTCGTTATGCGACAGATATGCGAGGCGCTTCGCTCAGGATGACGGTTTTGCTAAGGGTTTGAGTACATCTGGTAAGAGGTGGGGCAGGGAGTGCGGAATATACTAAGGACTAAGGAGCGATTGTGAAACGGATGGCCACAGAATTGACGAAGATTTTCGCGTGGGCGATTTGTTTTTGCGCTTGTTTCATGATGCTCACGCCGTCTTTTGCGCAGCAGCCTGCGGCACAGAAGGATCAGTATCCTGAGCTGCCGGCAGGCACGGGTAAGGATACGCTGGTTCGGGTTTGCAGCAAGTGTCATTCCCCGGACAATGTGATTGCGAATGGACAGGATCAGGCGGGTTGGGAAGCTACCATCACCAAGATGGCAGGGTTCGGGGCGGTCGCCTCGGATGATGAGTTCACGGAGATTTTGGATTATTTAGTAAAGAATTTTCCGGCGAATTCTGGTTCGATCAATGTGAATAAGGCCACCGCCGCACAGTTGGCTAGTGGCGTGGGGTTGACGGATACAGAGGCTGCGACTGTGGTTGATTACCGGAAAAAGAATGGGGATTTTAAGACTATCGATGATCTGAAGAAGGTTCCCGATGTGGACGTCAAGAAGTGGGATACCAAGAAGGATAAGTTGACGTTTTAACCGAGGCGGCCTTCAAATCTGTGCGGCTCCGCTTCTGTCTCGCTGGGGCAATTCTAGGGTAGATTCTTTAGCCAGATGTTGCGGTGCGAGATTTTTACTATGCCGCCACCTTCGATTTCGAAGCCGATCAGGCCTTTCGATTGGCTGAAGGTTGGATCAGTGTCAACCAAGACTGCCATGACGTGACCGTTGACGATGTGGATGAGCGTGTTTCCATCCGCGATGACTTCATACTGATTCCAGTCGCCGACCTTGATGTAAGACTTGAGTTCGTCTGAGGTTCCCAGGGTACCCAGTAGCCTTGGCTTCTTGCCCTGATCGGTTTGAACCATCTGGCCGCGCCAGGCAACGATGCCGCGACGGGTGCCTTGCTCGTAGAGCTGCCCGGTATACACGTTCGCGTAGTCAAAATCGGCTTGATAGCCCTTCATGTTCCACTTGGGATACTTCACGGTTTGACCCGCGGGCGGGGGAACGTTGAGACTTCGATATTGAATGCCACCGTTCGCACCCGTACCTTCGAGCTTCATCTCCAGTTTCAGCTCGAAGTTGGCGGGCTGGCCTCCGCGCCACATGATGTTGGTTGTGCCGGATGGGTGCTCCGGACTTGATTGGGCTACCAGGCTGCCGTCTTCCACGTGCCAGACTTCGGGCGAGCCGTCCCAATTATGCAGGGTCTTGCCGTCGAAGATTTGTGTCCATCCTTCATGGTCGTTGAAGTCGATGGGCTCGGGCTGCGTGAAGCCTCCGGTGGATTGGTGTTTCGGGGCCTGGTAGGCATGAGAGGTATAGATGAGCAGCAGACAAATGGCGCCGATGATCGGCGGTCTTAGGTGGTTGAGGGTCATGGTTTCTCCTTCACTTAGTCCCAGCCGTGGGCGTTGCGGACGGCGATCAGGGTGCCCAGGATGTCGTTCCAGGTTTTGGGCGCCAGCATGACGGAGTTGGGGAACATGCAGCCGTCCCAGCAGATGTGCTCGTAGGCCCGGGTGGGGGTTCCGTTTTCGTTGCGCATCCAGAGACCAGCGACGGCGACGATGTCCATTTTTCCTTTTGGGTCGCCGACGATACAGTGACGGCCCGTCTTGTCGTGCGAGCCGGAGCCACTCACGGTGCCGTCGTTCTGGGCTACGTGGAAGTCGATGGTCCACGGCCGCAGAGCGTGAGTCAGTTTGCGGAGAGAGTCCATCAGAACGTCCTGCTTGGACCAGTCGAAGTCTTCGGGTAGCAGCCGGTCTTCGGCGGCGTTGTAGCCGAGGGTGTAGAGGAGCGAGTGGGCCATGTCGGCCTGGAAGCCGAGAGTCTTCGGGCGGTTCACCATCTCCAGCAGTTCGAGCATGCGCTTCCAGCTGTGCATGCCTCCCCAACAGATCTCTCCCTCAGCGGCCAGGCGCTCGCCGTAGTCTTCAGCGATGAGGCAGGCTTCGGAAAACGTTTTGGCGATGAGTTTGGTGTTGGCGGCGGGATCTTTGGCCCAGTCCGCCGGAGAGGCCGCGGAGTCGATGCGAATGACTCCATAGCGGCGAATGCCAATGTCACGCAGTTTCTTTCCGATGACGCAGGCTTTTTTCACCTGGGTCAGAAAGCCGGCCCGCTCTTGCTCGGAACCCATCGCGGAGCCTCCACCGGTTGGGGGCCAGACCGGAGCGACAAGCGAGCCCACGACCAGGTGACGCCGGGCGATGCTGTCGGCAAGATGCTTTAGCTCGTCATCGGTCGAGTCAATGCTGGTATGGGGCAACGATAAAAACAAATCGACGCCGTCGAAACGGACTCCATCGACCTCGGCCTTCGCGGTCAGGTCGAGCATGGTTTCAAGCTCGATGAATGGTTCCGAATCCGGGCCCTTGCCGACGAGGCCGGGCCACATGGCGTTGTGAATGGCCGGGTGCCGATGCTGATTGGATTTGGTCACAGGTTCATTTCCGCAACAGTGGTTGTGCTTCGGGATTGCCGGGCCCGAAATGCTTGAGCATGACGAGCGGATCGGATGCGCTCGGATTTTCGATGCGCACCCCTTCTTTCGCAATGGAGGCGGTGACAAAGACTTCGTCTTCGGTCATCTCTCCGAAGCGGATCATCGAGGGCGTCGACACCGGCTGCTTGCCCATGGTCCCGTAGCCCTGGGTCACAATCACGCCGTAAGCAGCCGCGTCTTTGATGGTGATCGATCGACCCGGAAGCACGGTCAGTTCCTTGGCCGAGTAGTAAGGCGTGCCGTAGGTGATCCACTTTTCGATGTAACCTTCCGCTTTCATTTCATCGATCGAGCGTACGGGCTTGGGGAAGGTTTTGTTGGTCTCGGCAAAACGGGGATTGATGTTGGCTTCCCAATCGAGCATGGTGATGAGGAAGTCGAGATCCCTGGCGTGTTCCGCGGGGACGTCTTTGGTGAGCAGTTCCCAGCCGACGATGCGTCCTTCGACTTCAGACTGGAACATGGCAAAGACGTCGCTGTTGACCTGGGGCTCGTAGGTGACTAAGGACCCGGGAGCATGGAGGATGCCGGGGTTAATCTGCCATCCTGCGCCGGGTTCGAGACGGTAGGCGCGGGCGTGGAAGAGAATTCCGTTGTCGCCCTGGTTCCACTTTTCCAGGCAACGGCGGATATCCGCTTTCGTGGTACCCGGCTCGAGGCCCATGTAGGTGTGGGGGAAGTTGTTCTGGATCTGATTGTATTGCGGAGGAAAGTAATAGGCCTCCGGTTTTCCCTTCTGTCCGACGAGCTTAGCGAAGGCGTCGCTCTGATGCATGTGGTGGGGGATGGGGCCCATGTTGTCAAAAAACTTGCAGAGCAAATTCCATCCCTTCTCACGCTCCATTACATCGGTACCGATCAACAGGTCTCCCGCAGTCTCGACCGCCTCCTTGAGCAGGAACTTATCTCCGGTTTTGGGCCGGACATAACTGAGGCCCTCGTCCGGCAGAGTGTCGGGTCCGTTGGACGCTTTTGTGGTGGAAGAAAACCAGCGCTCGTTGATGCCGCCGCGGTGGCCGCCAAAGGCGTACAGATCGTCCGGGTGAAGCTTGAGCCTGCGCCCGGGAATCATGAACGAACGCGGAACCCAGCAGGGCTCCAGTCTGAGAATACCGTTGCCTGCTTCGATTATTTCTTTGACCTGTGATCTGGTGTGCATTGACTGGTTTCCTGCTTCCTAGTGCTCCAGCGGTATGCCGAAGGAGTAAAGCGTGTTGTCGTGGGTGGTGAAGAACACATGTCCGTCGCCGACAGACATGCCGGCGAGGCGGCTATAGGTCTGGATTGTGTCTCCGCTGGTATAGAGTTGCTTGCCGGTGGCGGCATCGAGAGCGTAGAGAGTGGCGTGGCCGGATGCATTGCCTCCTGCGAGAGCAAAGACCACTCCGTTGGCAATGACGGGAGGGGCCGGGTTGATGAGATCGCGCGAGATCCACGCGGGCGTCAGCGTGGTGTGCCCGTCTTGTTCGTCGACCTTGAAGGCCACAACGCTGCCATGGGAAGCGGGACCATTGTCGTTGGCAAATTTTGTGCCGGGTTCCAATGGGCCATCGATGGAGGCCAGGACCCACGAGGCGCCGGACTTATCCTGCCAGGTGGCGAGACCTTCCCACGCGCCGCGCTTTGCGCCTTTGCTCAGCTTGCCGGTCTGCGCCAAAGGTGTGTGGTGGTCGGTTCCTCCCAAGGAGGTGCTGTCCAATAAGACGAGACCGCCGTCTGCTCCAGGAGCGGCGATCAGTTCCTTCTCTTTGTAAACAAAAACAACGGGGCCCGCGGTCAAACCTTTGTTGCTCGAGGTTGTATACCAATCCTTCGGCTTTAATTCTTTTGCGGTGAGGGCCACCACGCTGTTGGGATACAGGGGAGGGGCTGCGGCCCCGCTCCCGGTAACGACATAAACTGTGCCGTCTCTGCCGATGGCCGGACCGGATAAACCGGCGAGGCTTATCTTCTGGGTCTTGTAGCTGTTCACGGAATAGCCGGCCGTGTTCAGGTCGATGGACCAGAGCGCGTTCGGTACGTTGCGGCAGCCTTCCCCAGTAGCTGTGTAGACCACCTTTTCGTTTATGTTCAGGGCGAAGGAGCTTCCCTTCTGCGGGCCGAGAAACTTAACCGGCGGAGCGTAATCGAGGCCGGTGGCCATGATCTGTTCATGAATGTAACCATCACTGGTCACAGCGTAGACTCCGCGCAGTCCGAAGTATCCGCCACCGGCAGCAGCGCCTACGCGACGCTGGTCACGGGGCAGGGGTGGGTCCGGAGGGCGGGGCGGAGGCGCGGGGGCGCCCGGCTTGGCAGCAGGCCTGGCGCCGAAGTGAATGACCTGCGGCGGCTCGGTCACGACCTGGATGTTTCCGCAGGTAGAGGGTGTGGCGAAGGTCTTTTTCCAAACCAGCTCGCCCAGCTCCGAGTCGACGGCATACAAGGTGCTTGCGTCGGCCAGGAGCGCGAGATCCTTGAATCCGCGGCCGGTGATCAGACCGGGATATAAAAGCGGTTCGGTGAGCGAGGGAGATTTCGATTCGGCGCCGAGCTTCAGCTTCCAGAGGAATTTGAAGTCTTTGGCTACCGTCTCGGTGCTAATTTCTGTTTCGGCCTTTTGCCAGTTGTCATGTGACGCGCCGTGACCGGCGACAGGCCAGAAGCCGCGAGGAGGACCTTGTGCGCGCGCGACGGCTGACAGGATGAACCCGCCCGCGAGACAGAGCGCTACCGGCTGCAGGAGAAATCTCATAGAGTCTTTCACTCCAGACCAAAGCAATAGATTGTGCCGTCGAAGGTGCCAAAGATGACGCGGCCGCCGGCGACGGCGATGCCAGCCTGGTGCAGGAAGGAAGCGATCTGATCACCGCTCGAGTACAGCTCTTTGCCGGTTACGGCATCGAGTGCATACAGCTTGGCGGGGATGGAACGCTTGATTCGTTCTTCGAAGCTGTAGAGGCCGCCATCTTCGTCATTGGCTTGGGCAGTGAATTCACCGGCCGCGAGCACGTAGACGACTCCATTCGCGACCACGGGAGGCTCGGCACTCACCATGTCGCGCGATACCCACGCGGGCGCGAGCTCTGTCTTTCCGCTATTATCCTTGACCTTGAGGGCGATGATGCCGCCGTTGGGGGTTGGGCCGTAGCTGACTGGAAAGTCCACGGCGACGGGGCCGCCGATCGGCGCGAGCACCCAGCGGGTACCGTCCTTGCCTTCCCAGCTGGCAAAACTACCCCAGCTGCCTTCGGTCTGAAAATTCACGTTTTTGTTTGAAAGGAGCGGCGTGCGATACAGAGGGGTCTCGTGGTTTGCCCCGCCCAGGGATTTGCTGTCCATCAGAAAATAGCGGCCTTCTTTGCCGGAGCCCACGAGGAGATCCCTGCCCTGGTAGGGAAAGACGACCGGAGTGGTGTTCATATCGAGGTCGCGCTTGGTCAGCCAGGCATGGTTGCTGGGGGTGTAGTAGTCCTTGAGGGTGAGTTGATCGTTGGCGGACGTATAGGCCTGCACGGTGGTGGATAGCTTTCCGGCGGCTACATCGTAGACTCCGTCTCCAGTTTCGAAGTAGATGGTGCCATCGCTGCCGATCGCGGGGCCGGCGGTGCCGAAGATTCCTCCTTGCCCGGGACTGGAAGAGAACGCCTTTTTGGTGGTGAGGTCTACGGCGTATAACTCATTGGGAACGCCGTGGCAAGCCTGCCCGCTCACGGTGTAGACCACGTTGTTGACCAGGTTGAGGCCGTACGCTTTGCCATAGACGCCGGGCAGCATTTGGATGGGCGCATCTTTTTCGTCGCCGGTGGCCGGGTCCATGGTGTGCAGATATCCGTCATTGGAGAGAACGTAGACGAAGCGCTGGGCCGCGGTCGCGGGTGTGACTACGGGGGTTGCGGTTAATGCATTGTTGCAAATAAAGCCCGCGCCCTCCCCCGGCTCCTGAGGCTTGTCAGAAGACCATTTCAGGTCTTTCTGCCAGACGAGGGATCCGCTGTCGACATCGACGGCGAAGACAGCGTCGGAGCTGCCGGCAAAGATGGCCAACGTTTTCACGCCGGCGGGGGTGTGCACGCCGGCGACAATCACCGGCTCGCGAAACGATTGCATGCCCATCGACTTGTTGTCTGTCTTCAGCTTCCAGAGCAGGCGGATGTTTTTCGCGTTGGCCGGGGTTAATTTGGTTTCGTTTCTTTGCCAGGCGTCGCGCTGTTGATTGAAGCTGCCTGTGGGCCACTCCGCAGCCTCGGTTGACTGGCCCAAGGCGACGTGGAGCGCAGAAGCGCTCACGCTCACGAACAGCACAGAAGAAAGCAGCTTCACGCTGGAAACACTACCAATAAGGAAACGCGGTGTCAAAGGATCGGCCCTGTGTGTCATTTATCATCGGCTTATCGATTCGATTGGAGGAAGCTTGTCGACAACCCATTATCCGGCCGTTTTCACCGCCCGCCACCCCTCCGCGATTCCCTGGTACATCTGGCTTGGCGTGGTAGCGATTACATCCTCTTCGATCGGGGGAGCCTGGGATGTCTCATGGCACAGGTCTATCGGACGCGATACTTTCTGGACGCCGGCGCATATGGCGATCTACGCGTGCGGTGTGCTTGCGGGCATCATTTGCAGCTCGCTGATCGTAAAGTCGACATTTTTGCGGGATCCGGAGCTCACGGCTGCTTCGGTGAACGTTTTCGGGCTACGCGCTCCGCTGGGTATTTTTCTGGCTGGCTGGGGGTGTGTTGCAGTGCTCACCTCGGCTCCTTTTGATAACTGGTGGCATAACGCCTACGGCCTGGACGTGAAGATCGTCAGCCCGCCTCACGCGTTGCTGATCCTGGGCCTTCGCGGTATTTCGACGGGAGTGATGTTTCTTATCCTCGCCGCCATGAACCGTGCTGCCGAAAACGATGAGACAACCTTCAAACGGCTGCAAATGCTTCTGGTTTACGTGGGTGGCCTGGCGGTTGTAGGCCAGATGTTCTTTGTGCAGGAGTACACCTGGGACGTAAAGCTGCATCAAGCGGCTCCTTACATCGCGATGGGGATCGGATTGCCGGTCATCTTCGCGGCGCTTTCCTGGGCGTCCCGTTCGCGCTGGGCAGCTACTTCCATGGCGGCGGTGTACACCGTCTTTCTGATTGCTGAAATCCTGATTCTTCCGCTGTTCCCCGCGCAACCAAAGCTGGGCCCGGTGTACACCCCGGTCACGCACATGATCCCGGCGAAGTTTCCGATTCTGATCGTGGTTCCGGCGCTGGCTCTTGATTTACTTTGGGCGCGGGTGAAGAACTGGAAACCATGGCAGATTGCGTTGGTGTCGGGTGTGGTTTTCGTTGTGGTGCTTACGGCGGTCGAATGGCCGTTTGCAAGCTTCCTGATGACGGACGCCAGCAAGAACCGCTTTTTCGGCACGAATTATTTTGATTACAATTCACGGCCGATGAGTTGGGATCGCGTGCGGCAGTGGTTCGAGCCCGATCACGGGGTTGTGCTTTTTGCGGGATTGGCGAGGGCCTCAGTTTACGCGTCTATCTCTACCTGGATCGGCCTGCTATTCGGCCGCTGGATGCGCGGTGTGCAGCGATGAAGTGGGTGCCACGACTGAGGTTGTTGGCGTTTTTTATATCGTTGTTGCTGGCCCTGCCCGCTTATGCCCACATCGGCAGCAAGGATGTTTACGAAGAGGTGAGTGCGGGTCCTTACAAACTCTTCGTGACCATCCGCACGCCCAACGTCATTCCAGGCGTGGCAAGCATTGAAGTCCGAACTTCCGGGGCGAAGGTTAGCTCGCTACGGATCACGCCTACGCCTCTGACGGGCGAAGCCTCGAAACACCCGCCCACGTCTGACGCGATGGAACCTTCGGCGGCGGACTCGGCTTTCTTCACCGGGTCACTCTGGCTGATGGCCTCCGGATCGTGGCAGGTGCACTTCGACATCGACGGGTCCGCAGGCAAGGCAAGTGCAAGCGTGCCGGTTGCGGCAGTGCCTCTTACGATCCTGCCCATGGAGCGACCGCTGGGCATCGGACTAATGCTGCTGGGAATCTTGCTGGTTGCCGGCATCGCAGGCATTGTTGCTGCCGCGGTGGGGCAATCGCGCTTGAACCCTGGTTTAGATCCCAGCCCAACGGCGCGGCGCCGGGCGAGGGTGGCGGGCCTGGCTACGCTCGCCGTCAGTGCGCTGCTGGTCTACGGTGGTTACAAATGGTGGGACCTTGAAGCTACGTCGTACGCAGCGGCCATTTACCATCCGTTGAGCCTCAGCCCGGAACTGTCGGGCAACACGCTTGATCTAGAGATTGGCCGCCACGATACGGATGCGACCCATGCGTCGAGAGCGCGCACGAACGACGACCTGCTGCCCGATCATGGGCACGTGATGCACCTCTACGCGATTCGAGAGCCGGGGATGGATGCGGCGTTCCACCTGCATCCTGCGATGGTTTCGCCTGGACTTTTGCGGATGACGTTGCCCTCGATGCCTCCGGGTACCTATCGGCTTTATGCGGATATCGTTCACGCTAACGGTTTCCCTGAGACGCTTACCGCTGACCTGGTCGTTCCGGCGGATTTGCCGCCCGCGCCCCTTGCGGCGGAAGACGCCTCGGCCGCGCCGCCTGCGTTGGCTCAAGGTGAGCTAGGCACGGCGTACAAACTTCCCGACGGGTACACCATGATTTGGGATCGGCCCCAGGATCTACGTGCGAATACGGCGTATGCGTTTCGTTTCCGCCTGGTCGATGCAGCAGGCCAGCCGGCGGGAGATGTGCATCCGTATCTGGGGATGGCGGGACATGCCGCATTCGTGAAGACGGATGGGACGGTGTTTGCGCATACACATCCTGAGGGGTCCGCGGCGATGCAGGCGATGATGCTGGCCAATGGTGGTTCGGGGGAAATGGGTTCCATGAGCGGCATGGACATGGGTTCTTCGGTGGAACATATTGCGCCCACTGTTGATTTTCCTTATGGGTTTCCGTCGGCTGGCCGGTATCGGATTTTTATTCAGATGAAGCATGGGAGCACGGTTGAGACGGGTGTGTTCGATGCTGAGGTTCGTTGAGGCGGCCGGTAGTTGGCCGGAAAGTCACAAAGTCGCCATAGAGCGCCAGCAACAGATGCCGGCGTTCTTCCTCCCCATCGTTTTCGGCCCACGCGCGCGTTGCGAACGTGGGACACCCGTCCATTTCCCTCTGACGTTGTTTTGACATTGACTGCGGCGGTTACTGCGAGCGCAGCACTTCTACCGGGTTTACGGTGGCGGCTCGCGCCGCTGGGACAGCCGAGGCGATGACGGCCGCGGCCAGAATGACGGCAGCGGAACCGACGAGAGCCAGGACACCAGGCAGTTGCGCATCGGCTACGTACCTGCCGACGACTCGGGCGAAGACAAAGCCGAATGCCATGCCGGCGGCTACTCCGATGGCGGCGATCACCAGGCCTTCGCGCAGAACATTGGTGAGAATGGTGCGTGGCTCTGCACCCAGAGCCATACGGATGCCGAACTCGCGGGCGCGCGCACTCACCGAAAAGGCGAGCACACCGGCCACGCCCACCACGGAAATTAGCAGCGCCACGCCGGCAAATCCGCCGAACACAATCACATTCAGACGGTTGGGGGTTAACACTTCCGCGCGGATGTCTTCGAGTGTGCTGGCACGCTCTACAGGCTGGTCGGACGCCATCTCGTGAATGGTGCGGGTGATGGCGGGCACCAGCGCGTAGGGATCACCCGCGGCACGCACAAACAGCCGGCCTCCCCATCCTTCCTGGTCAGAAGGCTGATAGACGGTCATGGCTGGTTGAGGAATGATGTTTTCGTCATCGACGTCAGGCACGACGGCGATGATGCGCCGGGGCTTCTGGCTGATGCCGATGAACTTCATCACGGGATCGGTCCAGCGGAGATTGCGATTGAGCGCCTGCTGGCCGGGAAAGAGTTTCTGGGCCACGCTCTGGCTGATGATGACGACAAGATCGGAGCCATCGCGGTCGGTGTCTCTAAAATCGCGGCCCTGGATAACGGGCACGCCGAGGGTATCGAAGAATCCGGGAGATATGGAACGGAAGCGTGCGCGCAAATCATTTTGAGCGTTCTCCCGGGTTGCACCCTCCATGGCGAAGGTGAAATTGATGTTCAACGCCCTGGCATCGCGCCAGGGGACGCCGAAGCCAGAGGAGACGTGCTCGACTCCGGGTATGGAACTGACCCGGCGCTCCACGTCGCGATAGAACTGACGCACCTGCTCGGGGGTCCGGCCGTAGGACATCACGGGCAAGTTCACCGCCAAGACCCTGGCGGTGTCGAATGGCGGCTGGGTGCGTTCCAGCACAAGCAGAGTCTTGATCAGGGCGCCGGCTCCGGCAAGCAGCAGAAACGAGGCGGTGATTTGGGTAACGGCGAAAAGGCTGAGGCGCCGGCTGCTGCCGGTGGTCACGCGGGTTCCGCTGCTGCTGAGCCCAAGGCCTTGCGATGAATCGGCAGAGGGCAGGCGGGGAACAAAGGCGAGGAAGACTGCGGCAATCAACGCGAGCGCGATTCCGATCCAGACCAGGCTGAAATCGAGGGTCAGGCCATCGGCGCGTGCCGAGAAACGCGCGGCGTAACGGCCGAGCACACTGACCATCGGCGCAGCGATGAGCAACCCGGCCAATGCTCCGGTCCCGGAGAGGACGATGCTTTCCGCCAAAAGCGAACGGCGAAGCGCCGCGGTGGTGGCTCCCAACGCGGACCGCACCGCCAGTTCAGACTCGCGACGCGCGGTTCGAGCCAGCACAAGATTGGCAACGTTCGAGCAGGCAATCACGAACAATAGAGAGGAGGCGGCGAAGAGCACCCAGAGGATGGTGTTGGCACGAGAATTAAGCTGGTCGTGCATCCGGGTTACGTCGATCCGGTAATGTTCGTTGGGCTTGTACTCCTCGGGATGTGCGGCCAGCATGGCGGAGTGGACGGTGCGGAGTTCGTTGCGCGCGGCGTCGAGACTTGCGCCGGGAGCGAGCCGGGCGAACACTTCCGTCATGCGGTGGGAGCGGCCGGTCACCATGGTGGCGGATAAGTGATGCGGGCTGGTGACGATGTTGGAGATGATCTCGGTTTCTACCGGATAGGGTACCGACGGTTCCAGGACACCCACGATGACCGCGGTGCGCCCTCCTTCGAGTGCTGTCGAGGCGCACGGACTTTCCAATCAAGGTGGGATCAGAGTGGAGAGAAGTACTCCAGAATCGATTGGTCAGCACTACGGCGCCAGGGGCATTGGGACCATCGTCAGAGGGGCCCAGCAAGCGTCCCATCACGGGGTGAAGTCCCATCACGTCGAAGTAGTTGCCATCGACGACCCCGCCATGGATTTCGCGGGGCGTGCCGAGACCGACGACGGTGAAGTCCATCTCTGAAAATGTGCCTAACTCCTTGATGGTTTTAAGCCCCTGGCCCATGTCCTGGATTTCGGGAACAGAGAAGGCGGTGTCGTCGGCCCCGATGCCTGGAGCACTCTGGCGCAGGTAAAGAAGGCGGTCCTCGTCGCGATTGGCGAGCGGGCGCAGCAGCACCGCGCGGACCACGCTGAAGATGGCTGCGTTCGCGCCGATGCCGAGGGCCAGTGTAAAGGCAACGGTGATCCATAGGGCACGAGCTCGCGCCAAAGAGCGCAATGCGATTTTCAAATCATGAAGGAATGACATGGGAGGGGTCCTTTGGGGCGGATGGTTGCCTTTCCTGGAATGGCACTGGGCCCGTATCCGGTCTCCGGCCAGACGCATGGATGCATCTATACCGCCGAAAAGGTCTGACAGTGTATGTTGATATCAACATTAGAGCCATGTCAAGACCGGTTGTTCCTTTTGAGACTACGCTGCGGGTTCGCGATTATTGCCTCTGTCTTCACGTGCAGCGGGCTGCACGTGCGCTGGCCCGGCGGTTTGACGAGGCATTGCGTCCGCTCGAGCTGACCAATGGCCAGTTTTCGCTGATGATGTCGCTGAATCGTCCCGAGCCTCCGGGCATGGGGCCGGTTGCATCGCTGCTGGGCATGGACCGGACAACGTTGACGGCCGCCCTGAAACCGCTGCAGCGGCGCGGTCTAATCAAGTTGACGGTCGATCCCTCTGACCAGCGTGGCCGACGGGCGAGCCTGACTCGGAAGGGTGCGATGCTGCTGGCCAAAGCGGTGCCGGTTTGGGAGCGCACCAGCCTGGAAGTTGAGGCGCAGCTGGAAGAAGGGGATTCGGATCGGTTGCGGAGGAGTCTGCTGGCGCTCTCCTGGCAGGCTGCGGAGAAATTAGGGACGGGGCAGTAAAGATTGGCAACGAGGGTCACAGGTTTGAACGATCGATTGCAGGTAAGGCCGGTGCAGCAGAAGGATTATGCGAGGTGGAAACCGCTATGGGACGGATACAACGCGTTCTACGGGCGCGAAGCGGAGACCGCGCTGCCGGATGCCATCACAAGCGTGACGTGGTCGCGCTTTTTCGACGGATACGAACCGATGCACGCCCTGGTTGCGGAGCAAGGGGATCAGCTGCTTGGTCTGACGCATTTCATTTTTCATCGCAGCACCACATCGCTCGGGCCGGTCTGCTATCTGCAGGACCTGTTCACGGTCGAAGCCTCCAGAGGAAGAGGCGTGGGACGCGCGCTGATCGAAGAGGTTTATCGACGCGCAGTCGATGCAGGATGCAGCAGGGTGTATTGGAACACGCACAAGACGAACGTGACCGCGATGAAACTGTACGACAAAGTGGCGGAAGAATCGGGGTTCCTGGTGTATCGCAAGGCACTGTGATCCTAGTGTCTTCAGGCTACACTGGTTTAACGAGCTTCGTTACGGCCATTGAGTCTACTGACGCTACCGCGACTTCGCCTTCGACTGTTGGCTCCCGCAATCGCCCTGATTGTCGCTGCCACGATGATTCCGACCGGACTCAGACGTCCTTCGCTTGCTTATATCCAAGACCTGTTCAACAGCACCGACTTTGTTAACAATCTGATCCTGTATATGCCGCTGGGGATCGCGCTGGGCGGTACGTCTTTGATCCGGGCGGTCCTCTTCGGCCTTGGTTTGTCGACTTGTGCCGAAGTGTTACAGCTGGGTTACGTGGACCGGATCCCATCTTTCCTGGACATTTTGAGCAACACCTGCGGAGCCGTCATCGGCTACCTGATGGCGAGACTGCTTCTCCGGATGGCCCATGATCCGCGGTCGTTGCGGCTTTACCGGCCGGTCACGGTCGCAGCCATTCCGATCGCGATTCTCGGCACCCTGGGGCTCCTGCACCACAGGCCGGCGTCGGACTTCTCCAACTGGAGCCCGGCGTTTCACCTGGCCGTAGGGAATGAATTAAGCGGGGATCGTCCCTGGTCTGGAACCATCTCAGAACTTGCCATCTATCCGTTTGCGATGTCTCCCACCCAGGTCAGCGATCTCGGAGACCAAAGCACGACCTCCGATAGCGTGCAGAAGACCCCGATGAAGGGATCGCCTGAGGCGGCCATTCTTGGCCCGATGCAGTCTACGGCCTTGACGCGTTTTGGGCGTCCGATACTTTCCAGGCAAGAGGAACTTTCGCTGTACAAAGACCTGGTAAAGCGGAATCAGCTCACCCTGGTGGTTCGGATGCGGACGAACAACCTCGAACAGCTTGGCCCGGCGCGCATCGTCACCTATTCTCTCAATCCGGTGAGCCGTAATTTTACGTTGGGGCAGGTCGGAAACACGCTCACCTTCCGGCTGCGGACGCCCGCCTCGGGGCTGAACGGAGCGGACCCTGCTCTCTACACCGGGCCTGTTCTCTCGTTAGGTCGCACCTACCTCGTGGCGGCGGTTTACGATGGGCGTATTTCGAGACTCTACGTGGACGGCAAGCTGGTGGCAGAGCTGGATCTGGGCGTACAAAGACCCCGGTTACCGAGACGCGGGTTGCATTGGCTTCCGGGCGAGCTACCGATTCGCGGGATAGAACTGGGCGGCGCCGAGATTTTACTCAGCGGCTTGTTTACGATTGGGATTTTTGCCTGGTGCGGAGTGCCCGGCCGACCGCTGAGCCGTTTTTTGCTCGGCGGGGTGGCAGGAGGTGCGATTGGTGCGATGGTGTGGGTCTTTGGGGTATCCAACCCGAGATTGGGAACACGCATCCTGCTGGAGTGCATCGGTGCGGGGTTGTTGATCGCGGCGTCCGTGGAAAATGAGGCAGCTGATCCGCGAGTGCCGGCTCCGATGCAACCACACGGTCTTTAGGCGTTTATGAAGATCAGGCTCAAGGTGAACGGCGGTGAGCACGATGTGGAGGTCGATCCCCAGACTCCGCTGCTGTTTGTTCTGAATGATGAGCTTCGATTGCGGGGACCGCGGTTTGGTTGCGGTCTGGCGCAGTGCGGAGCGTGCACCGTGATGCTGCGCGGGAAGGCGATCCGGTCGTGCGTAACGCCAGTGAGCTCGGTTGGCCAGGCAGAGGTCACGACGCTGGAAGGGCTGGGCACTCAGGAAAAGCCTCATCCGATTCAGCAGGCATTCATTGAGGAAGGGGCAGCGCAGTGCGGATTTTGCCTCAGCGGCGTCATCCTGACGGCAAAGGCTTTTCTCGATGTAAACCCGAAGGCCACCGATCAGGAGATCCGCGGAGCCCTCAAGGGAATTCTCTGCCGCTGCTTTGCGCATGCTCGCATGCTGCGAGCCATCCGGAAATATGCTGAGGCCAAAAGACATGACTCCGTCCCGTCGTGACTTTTTGAAGGGCTGTGGCGCCCTCATGGTGAGCTTCAGTGCGGCACCCATGAGTACGGCGATCGGCCAGAGAAGGTCGCGCAATCGCCCTTCCTCGATCGATCCGGACAAACTTGACTCCTGGTTAGCGATCGGCGCCGATGGCGTGGTCACTGCCTACACGGGAAAGTGCGATTTTGGCCAGGGTATTTTTACTGCGCAGACACAACTCATTGCCGAGGAACTGTGCGTTTCGATCACGCGGGTGAGGCTGATTGAATGCGATACGGCGGTCACTCCGGATCAGGGAACCACGTCGGGCAGCCAGTCGACGCCGACGAACTTCAACGTGGAGAATCTCGCTCTGGCCGCAGCAACGGCGCGCGAAGCTCTGGCCAGGCTTGCCTCCCAGAGACTGGGCGAAGAGGTGGGCCATCTGATCGTGGAAGACGGCGTTATCCAGGGCAGATCGGGGCGCAAGGTCAGGTATGAAGATCTCATCGGCAGCAAGCATTTTGATCTGCCGTTGAACCCGGCGGCGAAGCGGCGATCGCAGGCGCAATGGACGGTGCTGGGCAAGCCAGTTCCCTCGCTGGACAGAGACGCTCTCATGACCGGCCAGTTCGAGTTCCTGCATCACTTTCATGTAGAGGGCATGTTGCACGGCCGCGTGGTGCGACCGCCGGAGATGGGAGCCACGGTCGCACATGTGGACGAGGAGTCCGTGCGCGATCTTCCCGGGTTGATGAAGGTGGTGGTGCGCAAAGACTTCGTCGGCGTGGTCGCGCAGACGCAATACCAGGCAGTGATGGCCGCGCGCAAGTTGGTGGTGCAGTGGAATCCCGGTCCTTCGTTGCCGGCTCAGAAGACTTTCTTCGAACACCTGCAAGGACAGCCGGCGCACGATGTGTTGAGCGTGGACTCGAGAGACGTCGAGGCGCAACTTGCTGCGGCGGGCAGCGTGGTGCGGGCGCGGTATACCTACCCTTATCAAATGCATGGCTCGGTAGGCGCATCCTGTGCCGTGGCCGACGTGAAGGCAGACGACGCCACGGTATGGTCCGCAACCCAGTCGGCTTATCCAACGCGGAGCATTGTGGCCGAACTGCTGGGCTTGCCGGTCGAACGGGTGCGGGTGATCTACAAGCGAGGATCAGGATGCTATGGCCTGAACGGCGCGGATGCGGTCTCGTTCGATGCTGCCCTGCTGTCCCAAGCGGTGGGAAGGCCTGTGCGGCTACAGTTCTCGCGCCGGGACGAGATGATGTGGGAGAACCTGGGTTCAGCGTGCGTGGTCGAACATCGAGCCGGGATTACATCAGACGGCCGCATCGCCGCCTGGGATCGGGAAGGGTGGGTAGCTTCGCTGGGCAATCGGCCGGGCTATGATCAGCCGGGCAACGTGATCAGCGGTATGTTGGCCGGCTACCCACCGGAACCACTGGAGCCAGGCCCAGCAAAACCACCAGCCGGCAGGCTGCGTAACCAGAGCAATATTGTGCCTTCGTACTTTGCGGGATGTATTGGGGGCGCCTGCGGCGGAGGAGGAACGATTCGCAGTGAGCGCGCGCTCACGCATACGGTGCGGTCTCCTTTCTTCACCGGACCATTGCGCTCTCCCTTGCGGATTCAGAACACGTTTGCGAACGAATGCTTTATGGATGAGCTGTGCGCGCATGCGAAGGCTGACCCGGTGGCCTTCCGTTTGAGGCATCTTCGCGACTCGCGAACCATCGGCGTTCTGAAGGCTGCTGCGGAGGCCTCGAAGTGGCGCGGGCGCGTTTCGCCGGAACGCGCTGTTGGCAAGACGCGGGTGAAGAGTGGGCGCGGCATCGCCTGCGTGGCCTACGAGGGCGAGAACGGCTATGCCGCGCTGATTGCTGACGTAACAGTAGATCTTGACACGGGGTTAGTTCAGCCAAAACGTTTTATTGTGGCTCTGGATTGTGGGCCTATCTCGAATCCCGATGGCCTCAGAAACCAGATCGAGGGCGGGATTCTGCAGGGCATGAGCCGTGCTTTGGTAGAGGAGGTCACGTGGGACGACCGGCGGATTACGTCGGTCGACTGGGAGAGCTATCGAAGCCTGCACCTTGATTACGAGATACCGGCGATCGAGAGTGTCTTCGTGACGCCGGATGGCGTGTCCGCGACGGGCGCGGGTGAGACGGCGATCACGGTGACTCCGGCTGCGATTGGGAACGCGATCTTTGACGCAACCGGTGCGCGGCTGCGGGAATTGCCCTTTACTCCGGAACGGGTCAAGGATGCGCTAAAGGCTGCGTCACAAGGAAAATGAAATGGAAAGCGTACCTCAGGGCCTAAAGGCCTCATGAGTCTGTTGGATTTATGTACGAGCTAAAGCCCGCACCTACCCTGCCCACCTTCAGGATTATTCTCCCAGCCTGTCAAGCAGCCTGGAAGACGGAGGAAGTCGTGTTTGAAGGGTCGTTTTGCGGAAGAGGCGGATAGACGTCGCTATGCTCCACACCCATCACACGGAAATGCGGGTTGTCGTCCGCAGCGGCAAGAATGGCTCGATCGGCCGTGGGCGCCCCGACGTAATAGCGCTTGGTACGCGGGTACGCTGGGTTGACAAAGGGCTGGCGGCAAAGGATGACACAATAGGCATTCATAGAATTTCTCTCCCACTGGCTTAAGATGCGAATTCGCGGGATCCCAATGGTTACAAAAGTACTGTCTATGACCCAATAGTAATGGAAGTTTTACATGCCTTCAACCGGAAAGCGTGGGCCTATTCCGGGGGCGGCGCCGTGGATGAGGACGTGGGCTTACCGTCGATGGTGTGGGGTTCCATGAGTTCGGTGCGGGTTCCGTCAGGATCAAAGAGGTTGGCCTGACGCTTGCGATTGATGCCGAGACGCAGCTCGATGGGATGATCGTAAGTTTTGAAGTACGGCCTGGTCTTCAGCGTCTCTACACTTGCTGCCACATCAGGAACCTGCAGACAAAGATGATGCGCGGAGCCTCGGTGAGTGGGATCAGGCGCGTTTTTGGTCAGCATGAATTCGATGTAGTCATCGCCATCGGGGACTTTGAGATTGATCCAGGAGAGCACGGTTCCCGATGAACTGCCTCGCCAGGTTTCTTTAAAGCCAAGTATTTCGGTGTAGAACTTGTACTCCGGATCGAGTTGCGTGACGATCAGTCCGACGTGCGTCATGTGGCTGGAGATACGCGTGCCGCTCATGTATTTGCCGTAGGCGGCTACTGTTTTTCCGGCGGGCATGTACTGCACCATCTCCACCTGATGCCCTGCGGGATCGATGATGTTGAAGCTGAGGTTTCCGATTCTTGCTGGCTGGGCGTGATCGGGTACCTTGATTCCCTTCGACGCAAGATAGAGTCGCAGGGCTTCGATGTCGTCGGTCTCGAGAGAAATGTGGTTCAGGCGGTCAGAGTCGGGTTCGCGTTCGGGGAAGAGCTCGAGGTATTGATGGTCATTGATCTTGAAGAAGGTCAGGGACGGGGAACCGTCTTTGTTCTTTAGCGAGTAGGGCTCTTCGAAACCTAAAAAGCCACCGTAAAAGGAGCGAGACTTCTCATAGTCGTGGGCATAGACGGCGATGTGCGCTACGCCGAGGATGTGCGGCCGCTGCGTGGTCTGCGCGCACATGCTGCTCACGGCAAAAAGCCCCAGCCCGATGCACTTGCTCGAAAACCTGATGAAGCCGCGCGCGAATGACGTACCCGAGCCGATGTTCAATGGTTCCCCCTGATATTGATTTCTACGGCTCAATAAGCCCTCTCACGCGTTATCGCGTATCCTACACCCTGTAAATCTTATGCCTCTAAGACTAGTCGTCATTGCCTGTGCTCATTCATTGTTGCGAAACGTCACGTACGCTCGACCTCGATCGAGGGGCTAGTGGTGTGGTTTCTTTTGTGGGTCCATTGGGCTGTGCTGCAGCGAAGCCGAGGTCCCCTCGGCTTCGCTCGATAAACCACGTTCGTGGTGCGATGGATCTGCGCGGCACTTCGCTCGGAGCTAGTGACTTTTTATGTTTGTGGCCGGAAAGCTACGAATAGCATCTGCCAACAAGCATCGCCGAGGTCCTTCGACTTCGCGCTATAAACCCTCCATTATGCGACAGATCTGCGAGGCGCTTCGCTCAGGATGACGGTTTTGTGAAGGGTTTGAAAACATTTGATTGGGTGTGCGAAAAACACGGGAAGATCGAAAAAGTCACAAGCTCTCAGGATGACAATGGGGAGGGCGGCGCTTCCAGCTGGGATTGGTTGCTGGTGAAGTGCACTGCAGGTCCCTCCCCTGCGGTCGGGATGACAGATAGGAGAGGGTGGTTGCAGGGAGAGAACAGTTGCCGAGGGACAAGCCGGTTGTGGGGCGGGAGGCGTTTTCCATCGACAAAAAGTCACAGCCTCTCAGGATGACGGTTTTTGGGGAAGTTGAAAACATCTGGGTGAGTGTGAAGAGATCGAAAAAGTCACAGGCTCTCGGGACGCCGAAGTTTTAGAACAAATTAGTAACTCACGAATCACTACGGCTGCTTTGGCTTCAGGGTGAATAGCTTCAAGTCGATCGCATCGCCCATTGCTTTGTAGCCAGAGTCGTTGGGATGGAGGTGGTCGCCAGGGTCAACGGCGGGGAGGAATGTGTCCGGATGGTTGGGATCTCTGACGGCGGCTTCGAAGTCGACAAAGCCGTCGAGAACACCGCCGGTGCGGATCCATTGGTTTACAGCCTTGCGGATGGCTTCACCGTTTTCGGTGTAGTAACCGGCACCGTGATACGGGGTGAGAGTGCAGCCGATCACGGCGATGCCATGCGCGTGTGCGCGCACGACCATCTGGTTGAGGGCGGAGATCAGGTCAGCGGCGGTGAGGCCGGCATCGGGGGTGCCATGCAAACGGCCGATGTCGTTGATGCCTTCGAGAATGAGAAGATACTTCGCTCCGCTCTGGGCAAGCACATCGCGATCGAAGCGCGCCAAAGCACTTGGCCCCGCTCCATCGAGCAAAATTTTGTTTCCACTGATGCCTTCATTCAATACCGCCAGGTTGCGATATTTCGGGTCAGCCTGCAGACGCCGAGCAAGCTCATCGGGCCAGCGCTGGTTGGTGTCGATGGTTGATTTGGCGCCATCGGTGATGGAGTCGCCGATCGTGATGACCGCTCCCGCATCGACAGGGGCGAGAGTGTCGACACCGTTGAGGTAGTACCAGCTGGTGGCTGTGGCGGGCGATTCCAGACTGGGGCTGGAAACCACGTTGCCGGTCACGTGGTAGCTGGTTGCGTTGCCCAGTTGATGCTCGGTCACAGGACCGGATGGGTTGGGCAGGAAGAAGCTGACGGTCAGGTCGGAGAGAGCAGCAAGTTTAAAGGACGTGGGATCACTGACCACAAGGGCGCCTGGAGGAATGGAGACCGATGGCTGTCCGTTAAAGGTGACGGCTTTATTGGTGCCGGGGACGATCGCGACTCCCTTGAGGGTCTGTGCAATCTCTACCGCGCCGATGACCAGCGGAGTGGTTCCGTAAAGATTGGAGAAGCGCACCCGGATCATGTCGCCGCCCATGCTTACGTGGACCACTTCGCGCAGAGTGGCGCCGGATTGTGTGCCCGCGGCGAGAAGTTCCTCGGCGTTTTTGGCCTTGGCATCCAGGAGTGGCGACGATGCCCAGGTGCCGACCCACTTCTTTGCGCCTGGCTTTGCCAACAACGACGGCACGCTTATGACGAGGGTCAAGATCACAACCAGGCTTCGAGTGCGCGTGTTGCTCATCATTCTTCTCCTAGAAGCGCAGATAGGCGCCGAGGGCCAGTTCAGAGGTCTGCCGCCTGGCATTGGTGGTCAACGGTGCTGCGTTGAAGTCCGGCGCTTTGTAAACCAGACCGCGGTATTGGAAGCGCAGCCCCAGGTGCGAAGTAATCACCGGGTAGTTGACGCCGACTTCATATAACAGGGGCACACGCGTTTGCTGGGTGTACTTTTGCCCGCCGACGGTGGTCGGCAGGAAGATGAGGGCTCCTGCGCCGACGGTGCCAAAAGGCTGCAAGCCGAGAATCGGAAGGGTCGGCCCTTGCAGCAAGTAGGCAACGGAAACTTCGTGCACGTTGTTCTGCACGCCGAAAGGGATGTTGGAGAACCTCTCGGTGAAACGGGTATAGGAGTAGTTGACCTCGTAGCCCAACCAGGGATGAAACGATTGCCGGACGGTCGCGAGTGCGCCCATGGACTCGGTCGGGTGGTCGCGAACACCATTCGCATTCGTTGTTCCGGTGGTTTGGCCAAAGACACTGACCGCACCTTCAAGGTTCTTCAAGGTCTGGGCCGTCGCCGTGCGCCACGCAGATGAGATCGAAAGAAGAATAAAAAGGAGGAAAGAAAAGGACCTGCGAACAGAGGGAATCCACATCAGTTTGCCCACGCTCCTGCGCCTGAAAAGAATAGAAAAGGGTAGGACATCATCTTTCAACCCAAAGAGATAGCATACGCCAGCGAGGGTCCGGGTCACTGCGTTCGGGCGGCCACGGCGGGATGGTGCTCGTCGATGTACTCCTCGATGCACTGATCGAGGATGCCGTGGGCCTGGAGGATGAAATCGATGGCGTCGCGCCCGGCGCCTTCGCCACCTGCATTGGGAGTGATGTAGTGGGCGGCGGCTTTTACCTGGTCACGGGCGTTGGCGACGGCGACTGCCAGCCCGCACACGCGCATTACGGGCAAGTCGATCACATCGTCTCCCACGTAGGCGATCTGCTCGAGGGTGAATGACCCGCGCTGCATGATCTCCCTGACCGCACGTATTTTGTAGTCCTGCCCCATGTAGACGTATTCCATGCGCAGGGCGCGTGCGCGTTGGGCGACGGTCTCGGAAGTCCTTTTGGTGACCACGCCAGTATGGATGCCGCCGATGCGGGCCAAGGAAATGCCTATCCCGTCGTGGGCGTGGAATCCCTTGGGCTCGAATGTCTTATCCGCGGGGCCTTCGATGGTGGCGGGGAGAGACCAGATCTTGCCGTCGGTGAGAACTCCGTCTACATCGAAGAGTACGAGGCGAATGCGGCGGGCACGATCAGCGGCAGAAAAATTCATGGTTTCATTTTAAGGACGTGTTTGAGGCGGCGGCTGGTTCGGATACAACTTTCGTTTTCTCACTGCATCTTGCCTTCAACTCAGGCTAGAGCAATGATGGGAACGCTATGAGAACTACGAAACACTTTCCGCTGCGTTTAGCCAGCGCCATCGCGGTTTTGGCACTGGTCACAGGTCCTGTTTTCGGCTCTCCTTTCTCGCACTATGCCGGCATCTACAGTTCGGAAGCACCCGATACGACGGACGCGACCGGGCCTGCCGGCCCTGCGTTCAGCGTGAGCCTAGGCCCGGACGGTACGGCTACGGTTACCCAGGATATGGGCAAAGGGGCGATCACGACCTTTGGCCACTGGTCCGATGCGGGCAGCCAGATCACGATCAAGTTCGACGCGGCGGGTGACAAAGCTGCCGACGCGCCGATGGTTTTTCAACCCAGCCACGATGGACTTCAGGCCGTGACCTGGAACCATACGCTTTGGGGGAAGACGACTCCGCCGGCGTTGAAGAAAGAAGACTCGAACTGGCACGCCAATAAGAAGCACGGCTTCCTGTGAGTGGACGGGTTCGGTGTGAGGGCGGGCGATTTGCCCGCCACGCACCTTATTGGTAACTACCATCCTTAGCGGCTACTGTGGGGGTTGGGCGCAGGATGAAGGGCGTCGGCCGGGTGGATTCTTCCCTGGCATCGAGTTCAGTAAAAGCGTACGTCAGGGGCTCCTATGAGCATGTGCGAGAACTAGAATTTACGAATTGAGTCCGGCAGGGACGGCTGAAGATTGCCCAGGATTGCGTCGCGGCTCATTTCCAGTCCCTTCGACAAGCTCAGGGCAGGCTCTGCGGGACTTTTCGTCTCTCGAATCTCTACCAAGGACTGCGTCCTGGCTAAGTTCAGTCGTCCCTGCGGGACTCATGTTGCAGCCGACGCGTTCTCACACGGCTCTAAAGCCCGCAGGGGCTAAAGCCCTCATTGGCTTGCCGTGTACGGCCCGACTAAAGTCGTGCCCTGATACAGGGCATCAGAGCAGTGGCTATCGGAGAACGCGACGCATTTCCGCAGCGTTGGGTGTATCGATAGGCAAGTTCAGACGTCCCCTCGGGACTTAGAGCAGAGTTCTCACACACCCTCGAAAGCCCTCATCGGTCGATTTTGCTCGGCGGCAACCTTTAAGGTCGTGCGCTTCGCGCTGAGTCTATTGCGACTCTGGGCGAATCGACAAAGGCTTAAAATGGCGAGATGGCCCTCCAACTTTGCATTCCGGAAGCCGAAAGTGTCGGCTCGTTGGCATGGGCGCATCCTGTGGTGCGGGAGTGGTTTGTTGCCAAATTTGGTACGCCTACTTCTCCGCAAGAACTGGGCTGGCCGCCGATTCTCGCTGACCGGCCGACCCTGATATCCGCCCCGACGGGTTCGGGCAAGACCCTGGCCGCTTTTCTGATTTGCATCGACAAGCTGATTCGAAAGGCTATCGATGGCTCGCTCCCGGCGACGACCGCGGTGGTTTACGTTTCCCCCCTGAAAGCGCTCAGCAATGATGTGCAGAAGAACCTGGAGATCCCGTTGCGGGAGATTCAGGAACTGGCGCTGACACGCGGCTACTTGTGCCCTCCCATTCGCACGGCAGTACGCACGGGCGATACCCTGCCGGCGGAAAGGCGGGCCATGCTGAAGCGGCCACCGCATATTCTGGTCACCACGCCAGAGTCGCTCTACATCCTGCTGACAGCGGAGAAGAGCCGGCAAAATCTGTGCTCGGTGGAGACGGTGATTGTGGACGAGATCCACGCGGTCGCCGATGACAAGCGCGGCTCCCACCTTGCGCTCACCCTGGAACGACTGGACGCGCTGGTGTGCGGCGAAAACCGGCTGAGCCCGGGCGCCATGATTCGTGGACGGTCGCAGCCACCGCTGCGGATCGGACTTTCCGCGACGCAAAACCCGATCGAGCTGGTCGCCAGTTTTCTAGGGGGACTGCGCGGACCGGAAGTGGCCATCGTGCAGGTGGGGCAGCACCGCGTCCTCGACCTGGCGATCGAGATGCCGGGCGAGGAACTGGGATCGGTCGGTACCAACTCGATCTGGGACGACATCTACGAACGGCTGGCGGCACTGGCGCTGGAGCACCGGTCGACGCTGGTGTTCGTCAACACGCGGGCCATGGTGGAACGGCTGGCATTCTGCCTGGGTGAGCGACTGGGCCCGGAGAACGTGGCCGCGCACCACGGCAGCCTGTCGCGAAAACTTCGCTTTGAGGCGGAGCGAAAGCTGAAGAACGGCGAGATCCGGCTTCTGGTGGCCACGGCTTCGCTGGAGTTGGGTATCGATATCGGCAGCATCGACCTGGTGTGCCAGGTGAATTCTCCTCGCGCGATTGCCGCAGCCATGCAGCGAGTGGGCCGCGCCGGCCACTGGCGCGGGGCCATTCCCAAGGGGCGGTTCTTCGTGACCACGCGCGACGACCTGATGGAGTCGGCGGCGTTGATTCGGGCCATGCGCGCCGGGGTGCTGGATCAGCTGGAAATTCCTGACTGCCCGATCGATGTGCTGATGCAACAGATTGTCGCTGCGTGCGCCGCAGAACCCTGGGAAGAAGATGCGTTGTACGAGGTGCTGCGCCGGGCACACCCGTACAAAGGTCTCACCCGCAATCAATACGACGAGATCCTTTGCCTGCTGGCGGATGGAATCGAAGCCAGCCGCGGACGTTACGGTTCGTACCTGCTGCGCGACCGGGTGAATGGCCGGATGCAGTCGCGGAGGGGCGCGCGGACCATCGCTGTTTCAAATGGGGGCACGATTCCCGACACGGCGCTCTACGCCGTGATCGTGCAACCGGAAGGGATACAGATTGCCACGCTGGACGAGGACTTTGCCGTCGAGTCGTCGGCCGGCGATGTGATTCTGCTGGGCAATACGAGCTGGCGTGTTCTGCGCGTGGAGAGCGCCGGACGGGTGTTGGTCGAAGATGCGCATGGTCAGCCGCCGAATGTGCCTTTCTGGCGAGGTGAGGCTCCGCAACGGACGTTTGAGCTGTCGCGATTCGTCTCCAGCTTGCGCCAGGAGATCAGCGCACGCACCGGCAATGTGATGCCGGGATACATCAGCCAATCGAATCCCCAGGTAGCGGAGACTGTGGCCTGGCTGAAGCAGGAGTGCTCCGTGGATGACGCGGGAGCGGAGCAGATGATCGGGTACATGGTGGCCGGCCGCGCGGTGCTGGGCGCGGTGCCTTCGCTGGACACCATTATCGCCGAGCGCTTCTTCGATGAGGGCGGAGGGATGCAGTTGATTCTGCACGCACCCTTTGGGGGACGCATCAACAAAGCCTGGGGACTGGCGTTGAGGAAACGATTCTGCCGCGGTTTCAATTTCGAGCTGCAGGCAGCGGCGACCGACAACGGGCTGAATATTTCGCTGGCCGAACAGCACAGCTTTCCGCTCAGCGACGTCTTCCAATTTCTTACCGAGCAAACGGTGACCGAGCTGCTGGAGCAGGCGTCGCTCGATTCGCCGATTTTCCGGGCGCGGTGGCGGTGGGATGCCGGACGCAGTTTGCAACTGTTACGGATGTATAACGGCAAACGCATTGCGCCGCAAGTGCAGCGGACGCGATCCGATGACCTGCTGGCCAGCGTTTTTCCCCAGGTCGCAGCCTGCCAGGAAAACATTGAAGGCGATATCCAGATCCCCGATCATCCGCTCATAAAGGAAGTGATGAAGGATGTATTGACTGAGGCGATGGATCTGGAGGGACTGATTGAACTGCTGGCGGGGATCCGGACGGGAGCGATTCGCTGTCTCGCGGTGGACAGCGCGGTCCCTTCTGCATTCGCGCACGAGTTGCTGAACGCGAACCCGTATGCCTTCCTGGACGATGCGCCGCTCGAAGAGCGCCGGGCGCGCGCAGTGAGCATGCGTGGCATGGTTCCGGATAAGTTGCTGGGCGAAGCGGGCCGGCTTGATCCAGCCGCGATCGCGGAGTTGCGGGGAGAGTGCTGGCCGGACGTGCGTGATGAGCATGAGCTGCATGATCTGCTCTGTTCGCTGGTGGTCGTGCCAGAAGAGATTTTGTCGATCGACGGGGCGCTCCACTGGGCTGGTTTCTTTGAGCGGCTCGAGTTCCAAGGCCGGGCTACGGTGGCCGAACATGGCGAACGGCGATACCTGGTGGCGGCGGAACGGGTAGAGCATCTTCGACTCTTATGGCCCAGGGTGGTGATCGAGCGGCCAATTCCCTGCCCTCCGGAGGCAAAAGAGCTGGTATACGGCGATGTCGTTCGTAAGACGGTTCAGGGGTGGATGGCGCTGCTCGGTCCCGTGACCTCGCGGGCGCTCGGCGTGCGGCTCGGCATCGAGCCGGCGGCAATTTGGGCAGCCATGCTGGTGATGGAGATGCAGGGAAGCATCCTGCGCGGGGTATTTGAAGGGGAAGAAACAGCGAGCGACGAGGACGTGGAGTGGTGCGAGCGGAGGCTGCTGCAGCGCATCCACAAGAGAACGCTGGCCGGATTGCGGAAACAGATTGAGCCGGTCACTCCCGCGGTTTATATGCAGTGGTTGATGCGTTGGCAGCGGGTTGCCCCGAGCACTCAGCTCAGCGGCGAGGCGGGGGTACTGGAAGCTCTGCGCCAGTTGGAGGGCTTTGAAGCGCCGGCGATCGAGTGGGAGCGGACACTCCTGCCGCAGCGGGTTGCCGGCTACGATCCGCGCTGGCTCGATGTTTTGTGCCTGGAGGGTGTGGTGGGATGGGGACGCATCTCGCCTCACCCGGCTTTTGCCACCCATGGCAGTGATTTTTCAGCGCCCAAACGGGTGGTGCCGACCAGCATGGCACCGGTGACCTTCTTTCTGCGAGAGGACGCGCTTTGGATGGACCGGTGCCTGGCGGAACGTGCGATCCCGGAGCCGGCCTTGCAGGCCTGCCTGAGCGAACTGGCGTGGCAGGTGCGCGGCCATCTGGCGCAACATGGGGCGGTTTTTGCCGGCGACCTGGTGCGGCTGTTGGGCGTTCCGTCGGAACAGATGAACCGGGCCCTGTGGGAACTGGTGGCCGCCGGTCTGGTGACCGCCGATGGCTTCGACAGCCTGCGAGTGCTGATCGACCCCAGGCGAAAGGCCATTTTTCAGGGAGGACTGAAGCGGCAGCGAAACACGGTAGGGCGGTGGTGTCTGCTCAACCCCTCGGCTGGTTTGATCGAAAGCGTAGGGGCGCAGGCAGAGCGGCGTGAGGCGGAGCTTGAGTCCGCCTGCTGGATGTTGCTCCGGCGCTACGGCGTGGTGTTCCGCGACGTGCTGGAGCGGGAGACCACCATACCCCGTTGGCGGGAGCTGCAAGGCATGTTTCGCCGGCTCGAGGCACGGGGAAGCGTACGGGGAGGCCGTTTCCTCAGCGGCTTTGGCGGGGAGCAGTTCGCGGTCCCGGAGGCGGTAGCATCCCTGCGGGAAACCCGCCTGCATACCCTGGAGGAAGCGATCACCGTGGCTGCGGCCGATCCACTTAACCTGGCGGGGGTTGTGGTTCCGGGAGAGCGGCCAGCCGCCGTTCCAGGAAAGACGGTCACGTTTGCCGGCGGTGCTGTGCGGGTGGCGGAACCCAGCCTGTCAGCCGCCTCGATTTGAAACAGTCTCGAATCATTTGCTCAGGCTTGCTAATCTAACGGCTATTCATCCAAGGGAGGCCAAAGATGAACCTGATCCTGACTATCATTGCGATTGTTATCTGGGGTTGGTTGGCCGTTATCTGGACACGGCGTGTCAAAGCGCGCCGGGAGATAGAGCGGCTGAGCATTACGCCGGAGGCGCTCCACGATCTTCTGGCGGCGCACCACGAGGTACTGGTGTTGGACGTCCGGCAACCATTGGATTTGTTGGCAGACTCCGAAATTATCGAAGGCGCCCAGAGGATTTCACCCGCGGATGCGGAAAAGAATCCGGCCCTTATCCCCAATGATAAGGAGCTGGTGGTTTACTGCACTTGCCCCAGTGACAAGACCAGTCGCGCCATTGCCCTTAAGGCGCAGGCCCTGTCACCGGAAATTGACCTGAATCGGGTTAAATTTCTCAGAGGCGGCCTAGCGGCATGGAAGGCTAAGGGGTATCCAGTGGTGCCATACGATCACACATTTCACCTTGACACTGGAACGTAACTCACTGGCGCTGAAACCATAAGGTGAGCGGCACACAACTCCTGGCCGCCGGGGCGTAACCACCAAGGCCGATTCTACCTGCCGATGCGAGTCACTTTGGCTCCCGTTTGCAGGCACGTAGGCATGTCTCGGGCCGCTGAGCTTGCCGCCGGTGAACAACGGGAAGATCGGGCCTCATCCAACGATGGAAGTTGGTGTGAGTTTGCCAATTCAGGAGCGGTCAGCTTATCGGCAATCAAGTGAGCCATTTTGTTGGCGCCCTGGTTGGTGAAGTGAGCCCAGTCAGTGAAGTCCTGGGGGCCGGACAAGACATCGGCGGCCTCCACCAGCGTCAGATCGCGTTCCCGCGCCTCCTGGCGGATTACCGCGTTCATACGGCGTTCGACATCTAACCAGCCGTCTTCAGCAAGGTTCGGCTCGAAGCGCCGCCACGCGATCAACATGTCGTGACTTTTGGGTTCGACCCTCTGGCCAAAGAATGTGGCATGTGTGACAAGGACAGGACGCACGTGGCGTTCCTGTAAGCCGTCCAGGACAGCACGCAAGTCTGAGCGAAATTTGTCGACGTGAGATTCCGGAATGGTGTGGACGATGACTTTGTTTTTTCGAAGGGCACGCCAGATGTGATAACGGAAGCGCAGGTTTTCAGCCCATTGCGGCATTCGATCTATGGACGAAAGCAACTTCTCTTCGATGCGGGAATGGAAGCCCTTCGGCTCCCGAATCCAATCCAGTTGGTCCGGCTGACCAATGGAGGCATCGTTGATGTAACCGAGAAAACTGGGATAGACAATCGCGATGCGCGGCGAGAGAGGATCGACGACGTTATCGATGCGGTGAGCAAATGTACGCAGCGACTGACCTGCGTAAGCAACGTTTACAACCTCGACGTGGAGATCGGGCCAGCGAGAGTTAATGACGCGCTCAAGCTGCCGGGGGTACTCCATGCCAGTCGACTCGGCCATACCGAAGGTTTCAGAAGCGCCGATACAAATAATTTTGGGGGTATCCGGATGAATGTCGGGACCGCGATAGCCGAGGGCGTTGAGCTTCCACCTTCCAAAATGACCATATGGTCTGCCGACGACGCCGTAATTATCATGCGTCAACATGGCCGACATGGAGTAGTTGCCAAAGAGAGGAGCACCGACTTCGATGTGGTCATCCACACGGGCACAAACTTCCCAGACGGCGAAGAACAAAACACACCAGAGGATATAGCGAAAAAATCGTGGTTTGATCATGGCTGGAACTGGAAGTAGATGAACGATTCGGGCCTTCCACCGCGAAACAGCACAAAGTACAGAAGGATGCTGGAGGCGAGGGCGTTTACCTCTGGTGCAAACCAGGACCATTTGACGAAGTTAAGAGTCTTGGTTGTGTACTGGATAAACGCCAACGAATTAAAGAGCATAAGTGCGAAGGCCTAGAGTCGGGTGGGTGCTAAATCGATTTGATTTGTTTAAATGTGCGGCGTCAACGTTTACACGGCCGGTGTACCGTAGCATATAACATACGAAAGCAACATTGACGAGACGACCGCCGGCAGGCTGCCCGCCAACATCTTCAATACATTCAAGGGTGCAGGCCATAGCGCCGGGTATCGATTTGAATCGTGTTAAATTCCTTCGCGGTGGCCTGGCGGCATGGAAGGCTACGGGCTATCCAGTGGTACCATACAATCATACGTTCCACCTTGACACCGGAACGCAACTTTAAGTAGCGGGCCCAACCAGATCGATTGGCGTTACTCCTGCACCCCTGCGCCGATTTCCCGGTCCGCGTTCCAATGCAGTGACGAGACGGGGAGAACCTTGCCTCAAAATAACCTGAGCAAAATCAACACGCGACTCCAGGGACTGGACTCGCTTCGTGGCATGGCAGCGCTGGCAGTGGTCCTTTACCACTACACCTTCGGTTACACCCAGGTGGTGGGGAGGCACATCCCGGGGCTCGACCTGATCGCCACCGACGGTCTCTTCGGGATCTATCTCTTTTTCATTATCAGCGGCTTCGTCATCTTTATGACTCTGGAGCGGTCTGCGCGGGCAGCCGATTTTTCGGTCTCGCGGTTTGCCCGGTTGTGGCCACCCTACCTGGTATGTGCCGGGTTGACGAGTTTGCTCATCGTGGGGCTGGATTTCAATCCGACTCATCTGACGTTGGGCGATGCGCTACTCAATATTTTGATGATCAACAAGGTGCTGGGCAACAACCCGATTGATCCCTCCTATTGGACGCTGACCTATGAGGTGCTTTTCTACGCGGGTGCTGCCATGATCTTTTTTGGGCTCAAGATCAAACGTATTGAGTGGGCATGCCTGGCGTGGCTGGGATTGGCGTTCGTGGCGCGCATTTCCTTGTTCAACGAACACCACCAACGCCTTGGGGTTCTGCTGGGTGTGGATTTCTGCCATTTTTTCGTGCTGGGCATGATGATTTACCTGATCTATCAGCGGCGCGCTACGTGGCTCACCTGGTTGACGGTCATGCTGGCTTTTTCGATGACCCTTTTTGGGCCTGCCTGGAATCCCGGCGCCATGAAGCGGTGGCAGTTCATCCTGCTGACCGGACTGTTTGCAGTGGTTGTGTGGTTGGTTGCCGAGAGGAAGATACGATTTCTTAACATTGCACCGTTGCTTTTTCTGGGTGAGATCTCGTACTCGCTTTACCTGGTGCACCAGATCGCAGGGTATTGGGTGATCAAACAACTGGAAGGCGTGGGCTGGGATCCAGACCACGCGATCTGGGTGGCGGTTCTGTGCGCGATCGTGGTCGCGACTTGTGTGCGGAAGTGGGTTGAAGTACCTGCGCAGAAGGCGATTCGCGGCTGGTATCAGGCAAACCGTCAGGAATCTCTCGTCACCGCTTCTTAGGCGGCATCCGAACCGGGATACGAAAGACCCGGCGGACGAAAAGCCTTTCGAGTGATGCCTGACGTTGGGATTAGAAACGAGGCGGAGTTCCTCGGCCTGAGAAAATGGGGGCATGCAGGATGAACCCGACAAGCCGCCTGTTGGACCAGCAGGGCTGCAGCTCGGCGAGGATTACTACTACGATGGTCCCTATCTTGTGTTTACTGCAAACTACCACTTGAAGCGCGGAAGCTGCTGCAATTCGGGATGCAGACACTGCCCTTACCGGAACCCACCGGCAGACGAGTAGCACGGGCGGTTACGGGGTCAGCACTACTTTTCCTGAGGCCCCTTTTTCAGCAAGCTCATGGGCTTGCCGGATTTCCGACAGCTTCAGCCGCTTGGTGATGGGGATGGTGAAGGCGCCTCCGGCAACTTCGGCGGCAAGTTGCTGTAACCGTTTGGCGTCCGGCTCTGACCATACCTCATGCACCTGAACGTCGTAACCATCGGCTGAGCTGGGTTTGCCAACCACGGTGGCAAGGATTCCCTTTTTCTTTATGCGGGGAAGGAGACGATCGATCACGTCGCGGCCGATGGTATCCGCGACTGCGTCTAATTCCTGCAGAGCCGCGATTTCCCCGGGGTCATCGATAGCAACGATCTGATCCGGGTTCAGCTCTGCTGCCGCAGCGCGCTGGCTCGCGCGTACCCCGGCGATCACGTAGGCTCCGTGCTGTTTGGCTACGTGGACGGCAGTCCTCCCCACGCCACCCAAGGCCCCGGTCACCAGTAGCCTCTGTCCGGATTTTGGGCCGATTCCCTTTTCTATCAGTTGCGCGCCGGTCTGCAGTACGAGGGGGAAAGCACCGGCATCGGCGGGATCGAGGCCTTCCGGCATGAGCGCCAGGATTTGAGCTTTGCAGAGGACATACTCCGCATAGGTGTGGCCGGTCACCCCCATCACGAATGTATCCAGTTCCAGGCCTGTGACCCCTTCGCCCAATGCGACTACCTGACCGGCAAGGTCGTAGCCGAGGATGGTGGGGAGTTGGAGGGGCATGATGGCTTTCATGTCGCCGCGGCGTATTTTGTAATCGATGGGATTGATGCTGGTGGACGTGAGCTTGACGAGCACTTCGCCGGAGGCGGCCACGGGGATGGGCACTTCCTCGTAGACCAGTTGATCGACGCTTCCGTACCCGTGGAGCAGAACTGCTTTCATTGGGTTCACCGTTCGAGGGACGTTCGTCTTTAGTATCCCTCAGATCGCCGGCACCACCGCTCGACGGGAGGGTCGTGGATGTTCAAGAGTGCCTGGAATCCTTGGCGGGACGATGGCGTGTCAGGCTATGGGCCACCCCGAGAGTCGCTGTGGATGAGATATTTATAAAATTCGATAAAATTCGACCTTTTTATGGCTTTAGCGCCGCGGCGCAGAGAGCAGTCCATTGGGGGCCCAGGACAGCTTGATCGGGTTGACTGGGTGCAGATCGGCGTCATAGGTGATGCCGTTTGCGGGGGGAAAGCTGTTCTGGGCTTGGGATTTGATAAATGGATTGAGAGTGCCGGCCGGATTCGGGTCGAAGTCGGGGAACGACCAGCTGTTAGCTGATTTCGGGGCCGGCTGAGGGGCGGCGGGTTGGGTTTTGGTGGCGGCAACGGGATCGCCTGGCTCCTTACTCGCGGGTTGTTGCTGCTGTTTGTTGAGCCAATCAGGGCTGTGGACGCCTGGTTCGACGGGTTGGGCCGCCGGTGGCGGAAAGAGGCGGGTATTCGTTCCGGATGGAACCAGTCCTTCGATGGCTACGATCATGGAGAGAGCCTTGATCTGACCGGCGATGGTACCCCGGGTTGCTTCGTGGCTGAGGGTGGCCAGTTCCCAGAGGCGGGTCAGGATCTGGTCGCGACCGAGGTTCAGCTTACGCAGGCCTTCGGCTTCCTGGTCCACAAGCTTTTCATTAACGGCGGCGCGGTGCTCGAGCATGTAGGTGCGGACGCGGGGTTTGGCTTTGGTATAGGCGGCGGTTTCGGGGTTGAGGCCGACGGCTTTTGCGGCGCGGCGGTCATTCATGGTTCCGGACATGATCAGGCGAGCAAAGGCGATTTCCTGGTCGGTGATGGGATCGGTGACTGTGTTTTTGGGCATAGGTCGTCTCGTTCCTCGGTTTGCTGGTTTGCTGGAGATCTGGGGATTGGGATGGATTTATTGGCTGCGCTCTTTTTGGCACAGGATAGAGAGCCGCAGCTGGGCACTGATGGCTGTTGTTTGGTTATTTTGTGACAGGGATAGGGTGTGGCACCGGATAGTGGTGAAACTATCCTTCGCTCACGCGGAAGGCCGAAACTACCGGCAACTGCCGGACAGGGCGCGGTTGCGTGAGGAGCCGTCGCCTGCCGATATCGTCTGATTTAAGAGATACAGCCTTTCCGAGTTTGATGTAAGTGGCTGGATGAGTTTTTTTGTACAGGAGTACAAAGCTGAAGGTTACCCCGGGGTTGTTGCCCGTTGGCGGCGGGATGAATGTCCCTTTATCCTTCCAACGACGAAAAAGGCATCGGGCAGGCGTACAAAGTAAAAGCAGTGATTCCAACCCTTGAACCCGTGGAGACTGCGGGCGACCGTTCCAGCCCGGAAACTCCCGTTTTACGGGGCCGAGGCATTTTGCTAGTGTCCATCTAAGCAAGCCAGAACGAGGCCCCCAGTCATGCACTACGAAAAAAATCTACATGCGTTTGTCCCACCGGCACTTCTCACCCGGGCACAGGAAGCGGCCCAGCAGGAGCGAATCAGTCTGGATCAGCTGGTAAGCGATGCTGTAGAGCAGCGTTTGAGCATGCGCGGGCTTGAGGAAGTGCTGGCTTTCGGAAAACGCCATGCCAAGGAGCGGGGCCTGAAACCCGGCGACGTGGCAACGGCCATTGCCGACGAGCGCCGCAAGCATCCGGAGCGCGGATAAAGCGTGCTGCGCGTCACCGCTGATACGAATCTTTACATTTCAGCCCTGAACTTCGGCGGCAAGCCGGAGCAGCTTCTGCGCCTGGCAAAGGCCCGGATCGGCTGTCCCCCTTTTAAATCCCCTTTAAACCGAGACTAGTCGCCTGTCTTTCGACGAAGCAGTCTTGGGTCGTAGTGGAACGGCTCTGCACCCTTCAGTTCGATTCGGCGAAAGTCTCTATGGTGCGAGTTCAGCAGCCAGTTGTTCTCTGTAGGCGCGATGGCCGATGGGATGATCAAGACGGCAGTTTGGCCGTCGACGACGAATTTGTCACCGACAGCCGCAAGAAATTCCGGAGCCGGATAGTCCTGCCAGTCGCTCGGTAATTCGTCTGCCGCGAGTTGGATCTTGGATAAGTCGTCCGGAACCTCCGCCCTGGCGAGCATCAAATCTTTAGGCGGATGGTTGGGATCGAGGTGTACCAGGTACTCGATCATGGCGAGCGAGAGATGCTCGGCGGTATAGACGATACGGGTTCCTGGCGCGGACCAGCGGCCGCCGTAACGGTAGCTCCCCTCTCCATCAAACGGTGTCGCCGCAAAAGGTTCCCTCAACAGGCGGTACACCGTCGTCAACTAACACCGCCGTATCCAATCCGGCCCAGGACATTCTCGACCTGACGAGCCCCAATTTCGGTATCGATGATCGCGAGTGGAGCTACACCTCCCAGGGCGTGATTTGGCCTCTTCAGCCAGTCAACGCCAGTCTTGCGGTCGCCGAGAAACTTCGCCGCTAATGACACCAACCGTGCCAGCCGATACAGCCGGTCGGATTCGTACCGCGCCAGACGGCCCTGGCTCTTCCGCCGTTGCAGACTGCGGAGCGAGAGATCGAGACTGCTGGCGATCTCCTGAAGTGAAAATCCCGTAGAGGTAAGGGCGTTGACTGCTTCTTGGGGAAATCCCTCCCGAATGGCCGCGCTCAGGTCTTCCGAGGTTCGTACCGCGCGCCCGACCCCCGCCTCACCGCCCAGTTCATCCAGGACTGCTGTCAGCTCGTTGACCATTGTGTCACCTATTGTACCGCCAAATGGCGTATTCTGGTGGAATGCAGCTCGGAAATGAGCAATGCGCGGAAAGTGTTGAGTCGCCGTGGCTTCTGATGGCAAGAGAGAAAGCAACGCCAAAATCGACTGGCGGCGGAGGCTTCACCTTCGCGGACAAAGTCGCTGCCGCGTTTCTCGCCCGGCCGCTCCGCCGGGACTTGATCCTTGGCGCCGATGTCGGGCCGATTGCCGAGATCGACTTTGAAACGCGGGAGTCCGGCAATTTGCTGGACGATTTGCAGATCACCCTCCGCGGGGGAAGAAGGACAGCCTGAGAGCGTGTCGGGAAAAGAATTTGTAATTGTATAAGTGACTTATTATCAATAACCTACTTAAAACAATAGATCTTGCAAGTTGTTGATTTTAAATGGTGAAAAATCTATCTCCGACACACTCCCCGGTTGTCACCTTTTGGTGTGTACCATACTTCCACGATTACGGGCTTGCATTTTTAACCTCATGCCTTAAAATATAAGGCATGAGGTTAAAAACCAAAACTCCGGCAAGAAAGGAAAGGAGGCATTATGTCCTTCGGAGAACTCATCCGGTCGAGTCGAAGAAGGCTTAATAAGTCGCTCCAAGACGTAGCAGACGCGCTTGGAGTAACCGTCGTGTACGTGTCTGAAGTAGAGAGAAGCAAGAGACCACCGTTCACCATCGAGAGGCTACCTGCATTGGCTCAAGTCCTAGAGCTGAGTCTTGACGAACTCAAGACCGCCGCCTGGGCAGAGAGAGAAATGATCGAGTGGGATCCCAGCACAGCGAGTGATAAGCAGATCGAAGCACTCACGGCCCTCGCCCGCGGAGGGCTCTCCGAAAGTCAGCTTGAAGCGATTCTGGAGATCGCCAGAAAGAAGCAAATGGAGATTTTCTAAACAGAGGAAACTAATGAGTCGAACCCTTACTGGAATCCGCGCAGACAGAAAGCAGAGCTATCGCTCGATTGAGCAAGGCGCCACCGGGTTGAGAGAGATGCTTGCCTTTGGGCCGCTCGACCGATTCGATTCCTTGAGGTTCTTCGGACAAGTTGTCCCTGACATGACGGTTACGTGTGGTTCTGGGAACATCTCTTTCGTGAGGCCGTCGTCGACTGCCAAGAAGAAGGACGGACGGGGTGGGACGCCGACGCTAAGGTTCTAGAGGTCGCGTTATCCGAACGAACCTACGTCCTGTTACGCGAAGACCATGTGCGGGCTCGCTCAACAGTTACACACGAGGCAGGGCACGCCTGTTTGCATACTGATCAGATAATTCGTCTCGGCGGCATGAGCCTAGTTTCTCAGGTCGCCCTGCATAGGGAGCCAAGCCCGCACGAACCGTGCCAGGATACAGAATGGCAGGCGAACGCATTCGGAAGTGCACTCTTAATGCCGGCGGAGGGAATAGATCGGCTGTTCGCGAGGCTCGGCAGACACAGCGAAGTATCGATCGCCGAGACCTTTGGTGTTTCGATGGAGTCGGCTCACTACCGGATTGGGACGTACGAGAGAGGACTTGGACGATAGACGATGAAGCCGGTTGTGGCTGCAACCACAACCGGCTGGTGGCGAACTTCCGCCCGCTACCCGTTTTGCCGGATAACATCCCAACCCGATTATGTCGCACACAATCGGGATCGGCAATAACCATCTGAATCGGCGGACCTCACGGGGCTCATGGAGGTCCATTATGGCAAGGTATCGGGTAACCTGCACTCTTAAGCACGAGAAGAACGAGCGCATCGTAAGCTTGGGCTGCTACAGTCCGGCCAACATCTACTACACCTTCACCGAAACAGAAGTGATCGACCGTCTTGAGAACCAAACGGACAGCTTCTACGTCGAGCGTCCAACTGGCCACGTTGTCGATCTGATTGTCGCCGAGCGCGAGGGTCGAAAATACGTCAAGACCGAAGCTGACGGCGAGAAGCCGGACAACCTTCTTTCGTTGTCCAACTGCCTTGCGAAGCCTCACCACGTCCCCACGGCAGGGCGCGTGGTAATTCCGGCCGCTTCCCACGGGGCGTCAACCGCTGGCGAACGCCGGCGCTAAATGACCACCATCGCAAATTTGCTCAATGTGCGGCGCTGCGTCGTGCAGCGCCGGAGTTGGCAGACTACCCGCAATTCGCCGGATGCGAGGTTCCGCATGCAAGCGGCGCCAGCAAGGCCTATACGGCTTCATCCGTCCGTTTTCCGATGATGCAACTGCGCGCCGAGTATTGCGCGCCATCGATACTGGCCTCCCCATCCGCGTCTCAGGTGGACGCCTACACGTGGACACTGCCAACAATCTCAGCCATCACACCTTCGAACACTTTCTAGTCCGAATGGCCGTCCCTTGCACGGTGATGATACTGGATTTCGAAGGAGGGGAACATCCGCGAGCGCTCTTGGTCGACCCTCCCATGGTGCCCCGTTTCACTCAGTGCTCGCACGTGCGGCCCGACAAGTCAGTTCGGATCGATGGGCATGCCGTTCCGGCCCTCTGCGTCTATTCAGGTAATTTGTTTAAGTTCGATCAGTCGAGAAGCCGCCTTGAGCAATTCCTGGATCAGACGGCAACCTACCTTGCTAAATACCTGATTTGGCTTCGTACACGGTTCCTCTTTAAGCGAAGCGAGAATGGTACCGAGGTTATTCACCGCCCAACACCCGGCGAGAGAGTAACCAACCTCTAGGTCATCCGGTCGACTGACTTCTTCTGGGAAGGATATTGGCCAGGCCCGACTGCTCCTGCTGGGGCAGTTCAGCATCTGGCGACCGTCAAGTCGAGGCATGAATGTTGGTGTTGGAGCGGAAACCGCTACGGAGCGTGTTGCCGTTCAACCGACCTCCGGAGTGCCGCATTGATCGAACACAAACAAAGAATGAGCGAGTTGATTTGGCGGTTGAGCCACTCAGGGCGACAACTATTGAGTCGGCGATAGCTACTTCCGCCATGGGGGGAATAAGGGAGAGATAGCACGATACCTATTCCCAGAACTGCTGCAAGGTATGCTGCTCGCCTCTACTGACATTGAAGGAACAGACGAAGTAACCACCATACCGAACAGTCTCGACGAAGGCTGGTTATTTCGTCCCTTCACTGCCCGGAAGGGGGCGAAACCGTCTCCTTCTGACCGCCAGCTTTAGGGGCCTTATGGGACTGGAAGGGGAGGTCGCGAAACGGACATCCGTAGGCGTGTTCCCCAGCGAACTTGGATTCGCAAAGTGGACAACGGATCGTAGCGTTCGCTGTACGTAAGGCATCCATTCTCTCGGTTAGCCTTGTCTCTCGGTCCTGTGCGTGTTGCTTCTCATCTCGCCATTTGATGCACTCTTCGGCAGCAAGAGCCACTTCCTCAAACGGGCAGTTCGGTTTGTGATTCCCGCTCAGGTACCCTTGGTTCGCAAGTTTGGGAATCGACAACGTGGAACCACAAAGCCAGCACGACTTGATCTTTTTAGCATTCTTCTCCAGGCCAATAAAGAGGTGGCGTACAGCGTCGGCTTGTGGGCTTATGTTGAGTTTTCCTACCACTTTTCTCCTCCAACCCACTGCGCCTCGCAGGATAGCGAATCACCGGTGAGGCCACAATACCCAGTTTGTGGCGGTGGAAGTCTAAACTCCGACGTCGGGTGCATGCATTGGAGAAAGTGGGGTTCGAAGCTGGACTTAAACCAGCCGCCTCCAGTTTCGTAAAGGTGGTGATCGGTGACAGACCAGGTGTGATCGGTGACAGACCAGGTGGTGATCGGTGACAGACCAGGTGGTGATCGGTGACAGAGTGGAGTGCACCCCTGGGTTGAGACACGCCGGACGTGGATTAATGGGTGACACTCTCGGCATGGTTGATGCTTCGTTATGGATTAGCAGCCGCCGTGCCGCGGGAGTGTGGTAATCCCGGAAAACAGGTGACAGACCGGACGATTACTTACAGATTCTATGGCTCGTAGGTGATCGTCCTGTCTGTCACCTGTTTTGTCGTCTGTCTGTCACCTGTTTTGTCGTCTGGACTGCACCCCTGGGTTGAGACACGCCGGACGTCGATTAATTGGTGACACTCTCGGCATGGTTGATGCTTCGTTATGGATTAGCAGCCGCCGTGCCGCGGGAGTGTGGTAATCCCGAAGGGATTTCCAAGGCCTGTGGGAGCGGTGGTAAACCGTTCTTTGGTTTTCCATCGCTTCCATCAGCGCCGTCACTTCCGCGAGCCTGGCTGTGCTGCTCGAATTCTTCCGGTGTGAGATATCTTAACGCGGAATGGAGTCGCTTTCGGTTGTACACCTCTTCGATGAACCGGCCGATCCGCTTGCGCGCATCTTCCAGGTTCAGATAAGTCGCGTCGTGAACTTCCTCTTCCTTGAGCGTTCGCATAAACCTCTCAGCACGAGCATTGTCGTAGGGATTGCCACGGCGGCTCATGCTTATCTGGATCTCGTTGTTGTCCAACAGAGCGGTATATTCGACCGATGCATATTGAACACCGCGATCCGAATGGTGAATCAACCCTTCGGCTTTCCAGCTACGCTGCTTGAGAGCCATCCGTAACGCTCCAAGTGCCAACTCCGCATGCAGAGTTCGTCCGAGGGCCCATCCGACGACGCGGCGAGAGTAGGCGTCCAAAATCACTGCCAGGTAGATGAACTCATCGCGCAGGCGAATGAAGGTGATGTCGGACACCCACAACTGATTCGGTGCCGTCAGCTTCGCGTGCCGCGCCAGGTTCGGGTAGATGGGCAGAGTATGCGCTGAATCGGTGGTAAACACGTATTTTCTGCGCCGTAAGCTCAGCAGGTTATCCTCGCGCATAAGCCGCAACACGCGCTTGCGGTTCACCAGTTGCCCCTCTCGTCGTAGCAACGCAGTCAGCATGCGATAGCCTCGCAGACGATGATGCGCAACTGCCAGCTCCTGCAAACGGGCGCGAAGTAACATATCGGCCTGTTTGGGCTTGGCCTGATGCAGATAGCGATAGAAGCCAGCCCGGCTCACCTCCGCTGTATGGCATTGCTCCGCCACGGTCAGTCCTTCCCCTTCGAGCGAGAGCGAGGCTTCGATGGCGCGGTAGGTTCCTTCTCTCCAGCGCTGGTGTGACTCGATGCTGCTCCCCCGACGTGCTCGAAGGCTCGTTTTAAAAAATCCACTTCCAGTTGCTTGCGCCCAAGCAGCCGTTCCAACTCGGCAATCCGCAACTCCGTTGCGCTGGCAACAGGTCGCGAACTCTTCTGCGGCCTGCTCCCCGGTGGCCGGCCCACACGTCTTTCCAGACCGGCTTTGCCTTCTGCTTGTAATCGGTCACGCCACTCATACAGCAGCTTGCGCCGAACGCCCAATTCCTCCGCCAGACCAACAATGCTCGTGGCCTCCGCCATGCGACGCACCGCCTCTAGCTTGAACTCCGTGCTGAACTTTCTCGCCTTCTTTTTCCCCATCGGCCTGTCTCATTATGGCCGATATGTGTCACCTATTTCCTCGCGCCCGCCGTGTCTCACTTTTGGGGTGCACTACAGTCTGTCACCTGTTTTGTCGTCTGAACGGCGATCCGCCGCCAGAATCTTTGGGGGAGATACGTGCGGAGTTGCAGCATCTGAACAAAGAGTTATCGACAACGCTCCCTGGAACACCTGAGTGGAGATGGAACGAGGCTCGAATAAATATGCTTATGCACAGGGAGAGCATGATGGTGAAGGAAACGGCAGGGACGGTCTACGTACTAAGTGGACAGCAAGCGAGACTCAACATCAACAGCATTGACAACTCGACGAACGCAATCTCAATATCCGAGACAGATGTCTTTCCCAAGCTTCGGAGTGAGTTGAATGCAAAGGTGCCTGATCCTGTGAGACGCCAGGAGATCCTTGCAGGCGTGGACGAGTTGGAAAAGGCGCAGAGTTCAAGCTCCTACGCGGAGAAGTTTACGGGCTTCTTGTCAGTCGCGGCTGACGTGATGACCATCATAAGCCCATTCGTATCTGTACTGGCCGCACTCAAATAAGCTGGACGCTATTCGACCAGCGGAGGAATGTGAGCGATGCTGCTCCATCTGTTCAGAAATGCTGTCAGACCTTCTTCGCCTTTTAAGTTCTCGGGGAAAGGCCATGTGACACCACTAGGGATTTGTGGCCAGATAGGGACAGCAATCTGATCGAAGTCTGGAAGCGGGAATAGCTCTGTTTCCCGTCGCTTCTGCCTGAAGCTACACAGTTGAAACGCGAAGTTCCCGATTCCGCCAGAGCATATGTACGACCACACAGGGTAGGTGGGAGTGATCTTCATGGCTCCGTACATGGCGCGCAGGTTGATGTGCCTTCTACCTCCATCGACGCCGCAAATCCACATTTGTATGAACAGGGGCATTGCTCTGCTTTTTCTAAGCTGTTCCCTCACGTGCTTTGGAAACCATGGATAGGAGCGATGGTGCGCCTGATCCAACACTACCGCAGTTTTGAATACCCAAAGGGCGATCGATCGCGCGGCCTGTTGGTTTATTTCAATCCTTGTGGTGTCGCCAGTGATCAGCGGCGTTAGCACGGGCTTTGCGTGATCATTCTCCAGATCACTCATCCACCCGTTGTTGCAATCTCCGCACACGACGCGAGCCTTCCAGTCAATCTCGTCGTGTGTTGTCCATTGCGTGACCTGACCTCTGGCGTCCCGCAAATGGATGTTCTCCCCAGGAAACAGGTCATTCATCCACTCGCTTGTTATGTGCTCTAGCGTGAGTTTTGCCGTGCTGGGGCAAAATGCGCACTCTGGCATTTGTGGCTCCTCTTACGCGACTCTTTTCGAATGCAAGAATCTCTGAAGCACCTTCCGAGGGATGCGCAGTACCTTGTACGCTCTCTTGTAGCGCGTCTCTTTGCTCCCCAGGTCGATGACACCTGGAAGGTTCTGGAATCTGCGGCTGACTGAATCAGGTGAAATCTTGAGAAGTGCGGCCACTTCTCGAACGGTGAGCAACTCAGGGATGATCTGCATTCCAAATGATAGAGGCAGTAACTTTACAGCCCGATGGAATGTCAGTTCTTCAACTTGTCGGGAACCACTCTGCAGGCCGCATCTGCGCTGGGCTGCCAGCTTGAACCGTCCGCGTACTTCACGGAGTCGAACGCAACGTAGCTGATCGGGTCCGTGACCGTAGTTGATTCAGAGAAGACTGTTTCTTGCCTTGGCCCGACTTCGAGTCGCGTTTCGGTCCCAAAGCGATCTTGAGAAGCGGGTGTTTTGTTTAGAAAGTGAACCGTGAAGCGTTCGAGGACAATCGGTTTAGATGCTAGGTTCATCAGCGTTATCTTGACCCGCTGTGAAGGAATACGCATATCCGACGCATCGACCATTTGCGCGCGGAGAGCGATGGGTCCGCAATCTGCCTCTTTTGAGGCCTGTAAATCGAGCCCCAACATTTGTGCAGAGACCGATACTGTTGCGAGGCACACGGCAAGCGGAAGGGTGAGGATGGCAAGTTTCATTGTTGGTCCAAAGTAGAGTCGGTTTCGGGAATGATACGAATGTCGCCATGCGCGTCGATTTCACGAGTCGTTTCGTTGAAGTCCACCGCGTCGGCCCGCAAAATGAGTGAACTTCTTTCACAACCGTGGCCTGAGGGCGCGCACAGCCTCACTTGAACGTTCCCTCTTAGCTGCAGGACCGATTCAACGTTGGCACTTGTCAGATTTGCTTCAGGGCTAAGACTGAACTGAGCGTCCAATGCTGACAACTCGATGAATCCTGAATGTTCTGTCGGCATCCACGAGAAGTACAGTCGCGGTGACTCCGTATGTGCTATGTAAGGGCGCTCGGGCTGTGGATTCTGCTGTTGGCAGACTCCTCTGGAATCAGAAATGAAAGGTAAGCACGCCACCGCAAGACTCAGCACTGGGAGTTTCATGCAACGCTCCTCCACACGAGATCATTCTACTTTGCCTAGACGGGACGCGAACGCGATTGTCATCGAGGTGCCTCGCTCTTTCGCAAAGTTTTGGCTGTGAGCAGGGGGGTTCTAGAGAAATCCGTTAAGCAGCAAAATCTTCGCTTTTTCTATGCCCTTGAGGTGATAGCACTTAGACGGTCAAAACTTCCAAAATCGGGTGCTTTTTCGAACATCAGCGATTAATTCGAAAGCACTTAGTTGTTACTGATCGTTATCATAACCCGAAGGTCGCTGGTTCAAATCCAGCC
>CAWKKM010000014.1:0-356752 GCA_963850235.1 uncultured Acidobacteriaceae bacterium
ATGACGGCACCGTGACCTTTGAAAACGTACCCAGCTACCGCTGGGCCGCTGCCGTCAATGTCGAAGTCCCCGGATTCGGCACGGTGACCGGCGACGTTGCCTGGGGTGGCAATTGGTTTTTTCTGATCAAAGCACCACCCCTACACGATTGCGAAAGCGAACCTCGACCAGCTCATCCATTTCACCTGGCAGGTTCGTCAGGCGCTCACAGCCGCCGGCATTCGCGGTGCGGAGGGCGCAGAGATCGACCACATCGAACTTCATGGCCCTGGCTCATCCCCATCCGTGGATAGCCGGAATTTCGTGCTGTGCCCGGGCAAGGAGTACGACCGGTCCCCTTGCGGCACGGGCACCAGCGCCAAGTTGGCCTGCCTGTATGCCGAAGGTCTTCTGGCTCCCGGCCAGGTCTGGCGGCAGGAAAGCGTAATCGGCAGCATCTTCGAAGGCCGCATCGTTCTGCGCGACGGCCACCTCCTTCCCACGATCACCGGCTCAGCGTTTGTTACCGCGGAGTCGACCCTCATCCTCGACCCTCGTGATGCTTTTTGCTGGGGCATCCCTGCATGATCAGGACATTTGACGCAGTGATTGTTGGTGGTGGAATTGTAGGTGCTGCGTGTGCGCTGGCTTTTTCCCGGCAGGGGATGCGCCGTCGCTCTGGTGGAACCCGCGGAGATCGGCGGAGGCGCCACGGCCGCGGCCATGGGCCACATCGTCGTTCTTGACGACTCGCCGGCTCAATTGGCATTGACTCGCTACTCCCAGCTGCTATGGCGGCGAGATGGCGGGCCAGCTTCCACCGGATGTGGAATACACCCAGCGCGGCACTCTCTGGGTGGCGGTCGATGACGAGGAAATGCAGGAGATCTGTCGCAAACACAGTGTCTATAGCGCAAACGGAATTCCCGTCTGAGATCGTTGCCGGGGACGCACTCGTGTCCCTCGAGCCCGCTCTGCGTCACGGCCTCACTGGGGGACTCCTGGTGAGTGAGGACGTAGTCGTATCCCCCCAGCTGGCCGCGCAAGCAATCTGCCAGCCAGGCGCTTGCCGGCGGCGCTACTCTGGTTCGGGAAACGGCCGCTTCCATGAAGTCGGGGGTCGTCGCGCTGAGTAACGGCGATCAACTGCACGCGCCTATTCTCATCAATGCGGCGGGTGAGGGAGCTCCCGCACTGACCCCGGGGCTACCGGTGGCCATGCGTAAAGGACATCTGGCAATCACACGCGCCTATCCGGGTTTTCTACGTTACCAGGTCGTGGAGTTGGGATACCTGAAGAGCGCTCATGTCACAACCACGGATACCGTAGCGTTTAATGTGCAGCCGAGACAAAACGGACAGCTACTGGTCGGTTCGTCCCGTCAATTCGGCGTCAAGAGCAGGGAAGTGGATGATGGAATCCTGGCCCGTATGTACGCCCGTGCCACGGAATACCTGCCGGCGTTACCAACACTTTCCATCGAACGGACCTGGACCGGCTTTCGCTCTGCCACCCCGGACAAGCTGCCATTGATCGGTCCTTCCGCGGACGACAAGACGCTCTTTCTAGCCACTGGGCATGAAGGATTGGGAATCACCACCTCGCTCGGAACCGCGCAACTACTGGCAGACTCCATCGCGGGAAGAACACCAGCCATCCCGATAGCTCCCTACTCGCCGTTCCGTACCATGTTGGCGTAGTTTCGATTCTCATGTACATTGATCAGGCTTTCGCTAGAGAGATGCCGATCATGCCAGAAGTAACTTCCACTCCGTCCGAGGTTCTATCGCCGCAGGCTCAACTTATTCAGATGGCCTGGGCGCATCAAATTTCCAGCCTGATCCGTGTCGCCGCTGAATTGAAGCTCGCGGATCATCTCGCGGAAGGGCCTAAGAACGCGGAGCAACTGGCGCAATTGACGGCCACTCAAGCCCCACCCCTTTACCGGGTCATGCGCACTCTTGCCAGCCTGGGACTTTTCACAGAAGTCGAAAGGCATCGCTTTGCTCTCACCCCACTGGGAGAGCCGCTCAGATCGGAAACGCCAGGTTCGGTCCGCAACTCCGTTCTGACCATGACCAGCGACATGTTCTGCAAGTCCCTCGAAAACCTGCTCTATTCAGTCCAGACAGGCAAGACCGGATTCGGCAAGGCATTTGGTGCGGAGATCTTTGATTGGCTGCCTCATCATCCCCAAGAAGCAGCGATGTTCAGCGACCTGATGGTAGGATTTCACGGTCCGGAAACGGCTGCTGTCGCCGCCGCTTATGATTTCACTGGATTCGACAACATCGTCGACGTGGGCGGTGCCACAGGAAACATGCTCACCACCATTCTCGGCAAGCACCCGGGGCCGCGTGGGGTAGTCTTCGACCTTCCTCACAACCGGGCTGGCGCGACCGCGTCTATCCAAACCCGCGGTATGGCGGATCGCATTGGATTTGTGGAAGGTAGTTTCTTCGAGAGCGTGCCCACCGGCGGCGACGCGTACCTGATGTCCCATATCATCCACGACTGGAATGAAGATCAGTGTCTTACCATCCTGGGTAACTGCCGCCGGGCCATGAAGGCAACCGGTCGCCTGCTCATCATCGAGATGGTCCTCCCGGAAGGTGATGGTCCCCACACCGGCAAGATGACTGACATTATTATGTTGACCGTCCCCGGTGGCCAGGAGCGGACAGAGCCGGAATACGATCAACTCCTGAAGAAAGGTGGGTTCAAGCTGGCCCGAGTCGTGCCGACAGAATCCGCCGCAAGCATCGTGGAAGCCTTCCCCGCCTGATCAAGCCCGCCGGCCCACGTATCCCGACGGCGGTGGCCGCTGAAGATAGACGAGCTCCATTCGGTAAACTGGTATAGGCGGCTATCTCGAAAGGGCACACCATGGAGCTTGCACTGGAATTGAAACCCGTATCGCTCATCGGCTTTGGAGATGGCACGCAAGGATCGTCCTTCACCGGGGTGAACCCGGCAACCGGCGCACCGCTGGAGCCAAAGTTCTTCTCCGCAACCGCCGAAGATCTGGAGCGGGCGGCAGGGCTGGCGCAAAGCGCCTTTCCGATTTACAGCAACCTGTCCGGCAAGAAAAAGGGCGCCTTTCTGCGGAGCATCGCTGCGTCCATCGAAGCGGCCGGTCCGGCGATCATTCAAAGGGCCCATCTGGAAACTGCATTGCCTGAAGCGAACCTGACAGCCGAGTTAAGGCGAACGTGCGGTCAGCTGAGACTTTTCGCGCAGGTGGTGGAAGAGGGTTCCTGGGTGGATGCCCGGATCGATAACGCCGATCCTGAGCGTAAGCCGCTGCCTAAGCCTTCCATCCGTTCCATGCACAAACCGTTGGGCCCGGTAGCCGTTTTCGGCGCCAGCAACTTTCCCCTGGCCTTCTCCGTCGCGGGTGGAGACACCGCTTCCGCGCTCGCCGCGGGAAATCCGGTCATCGTCAAGGCGCATCCGGCTCATCCCGGAACCAGCGCCCTGGCCGGCCAGGCCATTCGCGAGAGCGTGAAGGCGAACGGTCTGCCGGAAGGCGTCTTCTCCATGCTCTTCGACTCCGGCGTGGATGTAGGCGTCCAGCTGGTGCAACATCCAGCCATCAAAGCGGTGGCATTTACCGGCTCCTTTACTGGGGGTACGGCGCTCATGAAGCTGGCCGCTGGCCGGCCCGAGCCGATCCCTTGCTACTCCGAAATGGGAAGCGTCAATCCAGTATTCGTGCTGCCCGGCGCTTTGAAGCAACGGGGAAGCGCGGTGGCCACCGGCCTACAGGCATCCTTCACCCTGGGATCCGGCCAATTCTGCACCAAGCCAGGACTGGTGTTGGTCCCGCAGCAGGACGGAACACCCGGGTTCATGAAGGAGTTAGGCGACAAAGTCACCGGTACCCCCACGCAAACCCTCCTCACGAAAGCCATCGCCGACCGTTACAAATCGGCAGTCAAAGGCCGTTTGGCCGATGCCAACGTGCTGGCGGAAGGGGCAAAAGCCGAAACCAGCACCGACGCCGCGACGGTGCAGGCCTCGCTTTTTGTCGCCGACTACAAAGACCTGATGGAGCACGAGGACCTGGCGCAGGAGATTTTCGGTCCTACGACCGTCGTGGTCGGCTACCAGGACCGCAAGCAATTGCTTGCAGTTGCCGAGCAATTGGAGGGTCACCTCACCGCGACCCTGCAGGCGGATGAGAGTGAACTGGCAGACTATGCCGACTTGATCGACATCCTCTCCCGCAAGGTGGGCCGGTTGATCCTGAACGCGTATCCCACGGGGGTGGAGGTCTGCCATGCGATGGTGCACGGCGGCCCGTTCCCCGCCACCAGCGACGGCCGTTCGACCTCCGTGGGGACCCAGGCTATCTTCCGCTTCACTCGGCTGGTCTGCTATCAATCCTTTCCCGACGCCGCGCTCCCCGATGAGCTGAAGAGCAGTAATCCGCTGGGAATCATGCGCATGGTGGACGGAGACAGAACCCGCAAACCCTCCGCCTAGCGTCCCGCTATGCGGTCCGCGTGACGACCCACCGGCCATCCCTGTAAACTCTCTTGCGACACTAAGAGGGAGGGTTGGCCGTGGAACTCGAAGACAAGAACCGCAGGGACTTCCTGAAAATGGGTAGCGCCACGCTCGCAGCCGCGGCTTTGCCCGCCGTTGCATCCTGGACCGCAACCAGCTACGCTGCCATCGCTGGCGCCAACGATCGCGTGCGGGTCGCCCTGATCGGCGCCGGCGATCGCGCCAAGCAGTCATTGGTACCGGCATTCCAGGATCACGCCAAGGAGCTCAATTTCGAGTTCGTCGCCGTCTCCGATATCTGGAACCGTCGCCGTGACGAAGGTGCGGCCTTTATTCAGAAGCAATGCGGTGGTGGCCCCATTGCCAGCATTCGCAACAACGACGAGCTCTATGCCCGCAAGGATGTCGATGCCGTCATTATCGCCACGGCTGATTTTCAGCATGCCTTGCACGGCGTAGAAGCGGTGCAGGCAGGCCGCGATGCCTACGTGGAGAAGCCCACCGCTCACACCATGGAGGATGCCCGGGCGTTTCGCGCCGCGGTGAAGCAGACGGGAAAGGTCGTCGCTGTCGGCACCCAGCGCCGCAGCACGCCCAGCTATCAAAAGGCTTACGAGTACATTCAGTCGGGCAAATTCGGTGACATCGTGGCTGTTGAGATGACCTGGAACGTCAATCAGCCAGGCCGCTGGCGGCGCCCGGGTGTCGTGCCTCTACTGAAGGAGCAGGATACGGACTGGAAGCGCTACCTGCTCAACCGTCCCTATGAGCCCTTCGACGCTCGCAAGTATCTCGAGTTCCGCCTCTTCTGGCCCTACTCCTCCGGTATTCCCGATCAATGGCTGGTCCACCAGATTGACACGGTTCACTGGTTTACCGGCTATCCCCATCCGCGCAGTGTAGTGGCCAATGGCGGCGTCTATCTATGGAAGGATGGCCGCAAGAACTGGGACACCATGACCGCTGTCTTCGATTACGGTCCGCTCGATGATCCGAGCAAAGGTTTCCAGGTGATCTATTCTTCGCGCATGACCAACTCCGCCGGAGGAATCAAAGAGATTTACTACTCCAATGGCGGCATGCTCGACATGGATAAGCAGTGCGTCAACTCCGAAGGTGGATTGACTGCGAAATCTGCCGCTGAAATGGGCATGAAGCAGAACCTGCTGGGCGATTACTCTCTCAGCGATACGGTCATGAAGGCGGAGACCTCTGCCAATACCGGCAACGACCCCATGACTTCAGCCAACATGCGCAACTGGATGGAGTGTGTTCGCTCCCGCAAGCAGCCCAACGCAAGCATTGACGCGGGGTACAGCCATTCGGTGGCACTGTGCATGAACATTGCCGCCATTCAGACCGGCCAGCGCGTCACCTTTGACGACAAGTCAGAGCGCGTGATGGCCGGGGACAAGGTCTATGAATAGGTGGTTGCTCGGCTGCCTTTTGGCAGCCTGTGCTTTGCAAGGGATGGCATTGGCTGCAAACGGCGGCAAGGGCGTGCAGGTCGTTGCTGACGAAGCTCATCAGCGGGTCGATATCACCATCGACGGCACGCCCTTTACCTCCTATGTCTGGCCCAGCACGCTCAAGAAGCCGGTGCTCTTTCCGCTCATCACATCAGGCGGCATCGATGTGGTGCGCGGATTTCCCCTGGCGCCTCGTCCGGGCGAGCGCGTCGATCACCCGCACCACGCCGGAATTTGGTTCAATTACGGTAACGTAAATGGCTTCGATTTCTGGAACAACTCTGAGGCCATCAAGCCTGCGGACCGCGAAAAGATGGGGACCATTCACCAACAGAAAATTGTCTCCACCAAAAACGGGCGAGACAGCGGGGAACTGGTCGTCGACTCGATATGGACCACAGGCAAGGGCCAGGAAATTCTGCAAGAGAAGACCAGGTACATTTTCTCCCGGCAAAAAGATGAGCGAATCATCGACCAGGTAACGACCCTGCACGCCCTCGACCGTGTGGTCTTCAATGATGACAAGGAAGGCTTGCTGGGTATCCGGGTTGCTCGCTGGCTGGAGTCAGCCAATGAAAAAGGTGGCACCTTCACCGACGCAAATGGCCGGCCGACAGAAGTGCCGGCTTCCAGCGCGCCCGGCGCCACCGGCGTGTATCTCACCAGCGAGGGCAAGCAAGGCGATCAGGCATGGGGCACACGAGGCCGCTGGTGCGCATTGACCGGCAACACCGAAGGGCACACCGTCACCATCGCGATCTTCGATCATCCCGGAAACCCCAACTATCCCACCTACTGGCATGCCCGCGGCTACGGCCTGTTTGCCGCCAATCCGCTTGGGCAGCATATTTTCGACCCCAAGGCGCCACCCTTGAACTACACCATGGAAAAAAATCAAAACGTAACCTTCACCTACCGCATTCTGCTCTTGCCGCGCGCGCCCCAGCCAGGAGAAATGAACCGCGACGCGGACGCATTCGCCTCCGAATACCGTTAGCCTCGAACCAATGCCAGAGGAACTGGACGGGTGCCCCACGTTCGCCACAGCGTACGTGGGCCGAAAAAGACGGGGCGAAGCCCCAACGATGGCTCTTATTTTAGCCCTTACGCCGGATTAACCAGTACACCGGAAGACCAGCAATTACCAGCACCAGCCCAGGCCAGGTCGTTGCCGGGCGATCAATGAAAAGACAAAGCACAACCGTGCTCGCCCCAAGAACATAAATCGCCGGAACCAACGGATACCCCGGCGTGCGATACAAACGTTCTGCATCCGGCCGCTTGTACCGCAGCACCACCACCGCGGCAATCGTAAGAATATAAAACAGCAGTGCTGCCGAGATAATGTAGTCCAGCAAATCGCTGTACAGGTTGCCATATCCTTTTGCCGGGGAATATGTAGTGAGGAGCACCAAAAGACCTGCCCATATCCCTTGAAACAAGAGAGACCATCCGGGTACGCGAGCCCTATTCAACCGGCCGGCCGCCGGGAAGAACAGCTTGTCCCGGGCCATCGCGTAATACGCGCGCGGACCAGCCAGCACCAGGCTATTGATGCAACCAAACGTCGACACCATGATGACTGCGGCCAACGCCTGTCCTCCCCATGAGGGAAAAATTGCCTGCAGCATGGCCGTCGCTACGCGATCGTGGGGCGCATGTTGAATGGAGGGGAAGTCCAGCACCGCCAGATAGGCGAGGTTGGCGGCCAGGTACAGCAGCATGACGATTACCGTTCCAAGGGCAAGCGAGCGGGGAAGCGTGGTTCTTGGATCCTTGACTTCTTCCGAAGCAAACGTAACGTCGTGCCATGAATCCGCGGAGAACAGCGACCCCGACTGGGAAACGCAAAACACCATCACCAGGCTCAGGATGGCAACGAGAGAACCGCCCGGATGCATCGTAGACGGCCGCTGCCAGAAGGCAGCCAGGTTCGCGTGCACGGACGATGCCTGCCAACCCACGGTCAGGCCCAGCACAATCAGTGCTCCAAGAGCGCCCAGTTTGGCTACCGTAAACGAGTTCTGGATGATCTTCCCGTACTCGATGCCCAGGGCATTGGTCGCCGTGAGGAGAGCGATGACCAGCAGGCCAACCAACTGGGCAGTGGATAGCGTAAGCGCGTAGTGGGCGGAGAGATGTATGGGCGGAAACAAGTAACGCGATTCGGAAATCGATGGCGCCAGGACACCCAGAAACCGGGCAAACGCAACCGCTACTGCGGCAATTGTCCCGGTCTGGATTACGGTAAAAAGTGTCCATCCATACAGGAAACCCCAAAGGGGTGAGTACGCCTCGCGCAGGTAGAGGTACATGCCACCTCCCCCAGGCATCATCGAGGCCAGCTCGCCAAAAGAAAATGCCGCCGCAATGGTGAGCACGGCGGCAAAAACCCAAGCTGCCAGGAACCATCCCGGACCGCCAAGGATGCGCGCCATATCGGCCGGAACGATAAAAATCCCAGACCCGATCATGACGCCGATCACGATCATGGTGGAGTCAAAGAGCCCCAGCGCCCGTTTGGGACGGCGTTGTTCCTGGATCTCTTCTCGCTCCTCGCGAGTGGGTTTGGCGACAGGATTCACTGCCAAGATGCTATAACGTTCCCCAATTCAGGAGAAAAGAAACCGCGGCTGCGTGAGGCCCAATTAGTTCGCCATTAGGTCTAGAAGCGCGTACCTCAGGGGCTAAAGCCCTCATTGGCTCCCCCAGTACGGCCCGACTAAAGTCAGGCCCTGATACAGAGCATCAGAGCGGTGGCTACGGAAAACGTGGCGCATTTCCGCAGAGTAGGCTCTGTCGATATGTTGTCTTGTCCAAATTGGCTAGCTGAAAAAATCTAATTTGGACAGGTCTGCCGTGCTACCGATCCCAACTGGAAAACCCACCGCGCCTTTGATCATCCCGAGCGCAGCGCGGGATCTCTACTTCCGCGAACGCCGAATCTCTTCCGTGAGAATGATCGCCTCAGCGATCTCGCGGATCGCCTTCCGCTTCTGCCGGCTCTGCTTTTGCAACGCCAGATACGCACCCTCTTCATCCAGGTGCAATTCCCGTTGCAGAATCCCCTTGGCGCGATCCATCAGCTTTCTCACCTCAAGCCGATCGGCGAGCAGCACGCGTTCGCTTTCGAGGCGCGCCATCTCCAACTCCGCGCCGACCAGAAAGCCAATCATGGAGATCAGCCGTACCTGGCGCGGGCTATGGTGGTGGGGTTTGCGATGCTGGACATTGATGACCCCGACCAGCTTGCCCCGGCAAAGAATAGGCACGGAAAGAAACGCTTCGAAATGATCCTCAGGCAAATCGTTGAACATCTTGAAACGGGGATCGCTCCACGCCTGGGATCCAATGGCCACAGGCCTTTGATGCATAGCCACCCAACCGGTAATGCCCTGGCCCAACTGCAAGTCAAGTTCGTCCACCAGGTCGGCGTGAGGATTCTTGGAAGCGCGCAACACCAGTTTTTCGCCTTCGAGAACGTAAACGAAGCAGGAATCGCACATCACCACCGTAGAGACAAAATCAACGACCCGTTCGAGCACAGCATGAAACGGATCCGCGGCCGCCATGCGGCTGCCGATCTCGTGCAGAAACTCGATATCCCTTACTTCTTCGGCCCTGGGGCCTTCTTCGGTCATTACCACATCCCATGTCTAATTAGGGCGCCAAAAAATATGCGCCATTTTACTGTTGCTTTCGTGCGCCGGTACCGTTTACCCTAAGCTCGTTTCCGTCCTTGCGCAGCGTCCTGCCGGGTTACGGATGGTGAGCGTTCTCCCTGTCGAAACGTATCCCTTCACCACGTTTTCCTCTTTGTCTTTTCTGTGGTACCAGCTTCCAGGTTGAAGACTGATCGTTCTCCATTTCTCCGCCCTGGTTTCCAGGGGGGCTGGTTCATGCGTCGAGGTAAGGAGTGCAGATGCAAGCTGTTTCCTCATAAGCGCAGCCCACAAAGCGCCCGGCGCTGCCTGATGGAGCGTGGTTCCACATCGACAGCAATCCGGAAAATTCCAATTCTACCATCCAAAATTGCCGGACATGGCCATTTGGAACGATGTAAGGTGGTTCAAAAATGAGTCTGAGCAGACGTGATTTTCTGATGAGGGTAGGCCGGGCCGGCGGGTATAGCGCCGCCTTCACCATGATGCAGTCCCTGGGGCTGTTGCCGGTCATGGCTTCGACGGCAGCCACGGTCGCGCACCCGGCAGGCTCCGGCAAAGGGACCAGTGTGGTCATCCTGGGAGGGGGCATCGCCGGTCTGGTATCCGCGTATGAGTTGAGCAAACTGGGCTACACCTGCACCCTGCTCGAGGCCCGGGAGCGCGTCGGCGGCAGGAACTGGACCGTTCGCAACGGTACCAAGGTCGAGTTCACCGACGGCTTCACCCAAAATTGCGTGTTTGGCGAAGGTCTCTACCAGAATTTTGGTCCCGCCCGGCTGCCGTCGGTACATCGGACGATGCTCGGGTATTGCCGCGAGCTCGGGGTTCCATTGGAAGTCGAGGTCAACACCTCCCGCAGCGCGTATCTGCAATCAAGTACGCTCGAGGGCGGCAAAACGGTGCAGAACCGGCAGGTGGAATACGACACCCGCGGCCACGTCTCTGAGCTGTTAGCCAAAAGCATCCAACGCGGCGCCCTCGATCAGGAGCTGAGCCACGACGACAAAGAGCAGATGATTGAATTCCTCAGGATATACGGGGATCTTTCCCCCGATCTGTTCTACAAAGGTTCGTCGCGTGCCGGGTGGAAGGTCAGCCCTGGAGCGGCCGATACCGTGGGTGTTCCCCACGATCCCCTGGATATGCGCGCCCTTTTGTCGGCGCATCTCTGGCGCGAGCTGATGGAAGAGGACGAGATCGACTGGCAGGCAACGATGTTTCAGCCAGTGGGCGGGATGGACCAGATTCCCATGGCCTTCAAGAAGAAGCTGGGCAGCGTGATCCGGCAGCCCGCGGAAGTGATCCAGATCCGGCAGAACGAGTCAGGCGTGAAAGTCGTCTACCGGGACGGGTCCACCGGCAAGAACGAGACGGTGAGTGCGGACTACTGCGTTTGCGCTCTGCCTCTGACCATCCTAAAAACCATGGATACGGACTTTTCTCCCGAATTGAAGGGGGCGATCAATGGCTGTTCCTATGACTCTGCCTACAAGATCGCCTGGGAGTCACGCCGTTTCTGGGAGCAGGAGTGCAACATCTACGGCGGCATTTCCTTCCTTCGCGCACCCGTAGACACCGTTTGGTACCCGAGCGCGAAGATGTTCTCCGAGACTGGCATCATCCTGGGGGGCTATGGAATTGAAAACGGTTCAGAATTTGGCAGTTTGCCCGGTCCGCAAGCCAAGCTGGCTTCCTCCCGTAACTCGATTGAACTCCTTCACCCCGGTTGCTCCAAAGAGCTGAAGAATCCTATCTACGTCAGTTGGGGACACATCCCGCACAACCTGGGTTCCTGGGTCAGCGGCGGCGACGTCGGCATTCCAGCTGGTTACGAGGTATGGACCAAGCCCCAGGGCCGCATCTTCCTGGCCGGCGACCACACCAGCCACATCGTCGGTTGGCAAGAGGGCGCAGCCCTTTCCGCGCACCGCGCGCTCGACCTGATCGCTGCCCGCGTGTCTAAGGGCTAGCCACGACTCGTGTCTCTGACGCTTTGAATCAGGGCACGACTTTTAGCGGCTGCGGAAAAAGGGGAATGATTTGTGCAGCGAGGAAAGTAAAACGTACCTCAGGGCCTAAAGGCCAAATGATTTTGGTGGGTTTATGTACGGGCTAAAGCCCGTACCTACCTTTCCCGTCATCCGAAATGATTTTTTCCGCAGCCTCTAAAGTCAGGCCCTGACACCGAGCATCAGAGCAGTGGCTATCGGAAAATGCGCGCATTTCCGCAGAATTGGTCTGTCGATAGGGTGTGTTGTCCAAATTGGCCAAGTTCAGCCGTCCCTGCGGGACTCGATTCCATCCTGGTAGTTCTCATGCAGCCTCTAAAGCCCTGCGGCTGAAGGCATTTCCATCGTTCGAAGAATTGTTGCGCTGGTATTACCGGCCCACCCGCCTCACAAATCCAGTCAGCGCGGCTTTCTTGCTATCGCTCACCGGTCCTGCCGTGCGCCAGAGAACATGTCCTGTCTTATCGGTCAGCAGCAGCACCACCTCCTGTTCGGAGGAAACCTGCACTGCACGCAGAAACCGCGCCTTGTCCACGTACAAGGGGACCGTGTAGCGCCGCGGCTGGGACGGCGGCAAGCTAGTCCGCAACGACGCGTTCAGCCACCACCGGTACAGGCCGTTTGCGCGGGGCGAAATAGGCAACAACCAGGTCTGCACCAAGGGGCCGCCGGAGGGCACTGCCGGTAGCCAGCCGTCGACCTCAGACTGCTGATTCCGCTGAAACGAAAGGATCAGCAGATTCAGCGGCGCGGTAAAATCCCCGGGCAGCGTGACTTTCGCCCGATCGAGCGCGATGGCCGCAACTGGAGGTAAGACTGCCGCCGGAGGAGACTGGTTTTGCGGAGCTGCTAGCGCGCAGGGTAACGCGAAGAGGGTGAAGGCCAGGGTCCGTAGCAGTCGCATTCTGTTTTACAGATCTTAACCCAGGAATTCAGCTACCCCCCGTGTTGATGTGACTGGATGAAACACCGAAGCCACTAGCCAGTCGAGTATCATAGTGAAGTGAGCAGCCCCATTACGTTTGCGCCTGAGCGCCACAGCTTTCAAACCGATGACGCGCGTCTGCGGCCGATTGCGGACAAGGTTTTGGCAAATCAGCGTCTCGATTTCAACGACGGAGTCGCGCTCTACCGGTCGGGCGATATTCTGGCCGTAGGCTGGTTGGCAAACTTCGTGCGCGAACGCCTGCACGGCAACGTTGCTTATTTCAACGTCAACCGGCACATCAACCCTACCAACGTTTGTGTAGCCGCCTGCAGACTGTGCGCCTTTGGCCGCAGGAAAGATGGCCCAGGGGCTTACACCATGGCTCTCGAAGAAGCATGGCAGACGGCTGCCTCCGGATACAACGAAGCCGTGACCGAATTCCATATAGTCGGCGGTTTGCATCCCGATCTTCCGTTCCAATACTTCCTCGACCTGGTGGCGGGCCTCAAGGAGCGCTTTCCCCAGGTACACATCAAGGCCTTCACCATGGTCGAGGTTGCGTATCTGGCGAAGCGGGCCAAGCTCACCATCGCCGAGACGTTGACCATGATGAAGGAGTCCGGCGTAGACTCCATGCCTGGCGGCGGCGCCGAGATTTTCTCCGATCGGGTGCGGCACATCATTTGCGATCACAAGATCGACGGCGACGAGTGGCTGGAGACTGCGCGCACAGCGCACCGGCTGGGACTGCGTTCCAACGCAACCATGCTCTACGGGCACGTCGAGAACGATGAAGATCGCGTCGACCACATGCTGCGTCTGCGTGCGGTGCAGGATGATACTGGGGGCTTCCAGACCTTTATTCCACTCGCCTTCCATCCTGCCCACACGGCCCTCGATCATCTGCCCACGACTACGGGCCTGACTGACATACGCCAGATCGCAGTGAGCCGCTTATTGTTGGATAACTTTTCTCACATCAAGGCCTACTGGCAAATGATGACAGCCAAGATCGCGCAGATTTCCCTGCGCTTCGGCGCCGACGACATCGATGGCACCGTGGTCGAAGAAAAGATCTACCATGATGCCGGGGCAACCACTCCGCAGGGGATGAGACGCTCTGACCTCGTTCGGTTAATCCGTGAGGCTGGCCGTGAGCCCGTCGAGCGCGACACGCTCTACCGCAATGTAGTCCGCCATGAAGATACGTTCACCGTGGCGGTCTAAACTTCGGCCGCCCGGCTCTCCGCGGGCGGAGGTTTCAAACCCGGCACCGGCCGAAACGGTTCTCGATTTGCCGTGGCCCCCGGCGGAGACAGGCGAGCCTTTTGCTTGCGCCGTACCTCTCGGATCGCTACCAGGATCAGCGCGCTAAAGGTGATGATTAACAGGCTCAGTGCGTAACGGCCGTGCAGTTCCGTCACCTCGCCGTACAGCAGCGCCAGACCGACAAACACAAAAAACACGTGGGCGCAGAACACTTCGAGAGAAGCTCTGCCCAGCGTCAGCAAGGGCTCAACCAGGACCAGCCTGGTGAGATATTTCCGGGACCAGTAGATCACGCATGAGAAAGCGAAAAGGTTCAGCATACGCAACGGGCCGATCTGCCATTTATCCAACGACAAGCCCAGCGCTTCCTGCGTGAGATGAGACCCAAGCCAGTCGTGGCGCACTCCCAGAAAGAACAGGCAAATAGCCCCGCTCAAGGGAAACACATAACCGGGCAGCCGGCTCAGAGGGTTCTGATGCTGTGCCGATTTGGCCCCCAGCCACAAGGCCAGAACCCAGATGGCCTGCCAGGCAAAAAGGTTGAAGGCTCCCGTTTCCTGCAAAGGTATATGTAAGCCCGTGGCATGCACCGCCAGGTTATGCATCCAGGCGCGCAAACCGACCTGAGCCAAAACCCAGACGATGCCGCTCACCAGCAAAATGCTATTCCAGCCCTTGCGTACCGCCACACCGAGGATATACGGCGTGAGTAGTAGAAAGGTCACATACATGGGCAGGATGTCGAGCAGTGGCGGACAGTAGATCAGCAGCAATGACCCGATGATCGCCGTTGCCGGATGGGCAAGGTAGAAATTCAGCAGGTTATAAATGGCTGCGCGATGCGTGTGCGCGGCGAACGCCGCGACCACGGTGAACACCATGGCCAGCATGATGAGGTGGTAGCCATAGATTCTGAGTGCGCGCTTCCACAGTTTGCTGCGCACGTCGTCGCTGTCTTCTGATGCCCGGTGGATGTACAGGGTCGCCACCAGCATGCCGGACAAAAACACAAATCCTTCGGCCGATGACACAAAACCGAAAGGTTGATTCACCAGCTCACTGAGACGTGTGGGCAGGTGGGTGAGTGTCATCCACACCAGAAAAAGTCCGCGCAGGGCATCCAGCTCGGGACGACGCTGTTCCTTGCCCAGTTGCAATACTTTTCGTGAAGCGGACTTTACATCCATGTGTACACACCTGATTGGTCCCGATTTATCCGCTCCCTATTAGAGACGCAGTTTGGAGCCAGAGGTTGCGAAATAGGGGGGAGGGAAAGGGTGCGGTCGTCTGCACCCTGATCCTTATGATTCTACCGAATAGGCCGTCGCTGAAACGTAAGGATGTTTCGAGGATCGCTAGTAGGCGGGAATACCCGTAACGCTTTGTCCAATGATGAGGGTGTGGATGTCGTGCGTGCCCTCGTAGGTTTTCACCGATTCGAGGTTCATCATGTGTCGCATGACCGGGTAGTCGTCGGTGATGCCGTTGCCGCCCAGAATGTCGCGTGCCATCCGCGCACATTCCAGTGCCATCCAAATGTTGTTTCGCTTGGCCATAGAGATGTGTTCGAAGCTCACTTTGCCCGCGTCTTTGAGCCGCCCCACCTGGAGCGCCAGCAGCTGGCCCTTGGTGATCTCCGAGATCATCCAGGTCAATTTTTCCTGCACCAATTGGTGGCTGGCGATAGGTTCCTCGCGAAATTGTTTCCTCACCAGTGCGTATTGAAGTGCCGTGTCATAGCAGGACATTGCGGCCCCCAGGCCACCCCAGCTGATGCCGTATCGGGCCTGGTTGAGGCACATGAGGGGTGACTTGAGGCCACCTGAGCCAGGTAGCAGATTGCACGCCGGGATGCGCACATCCTGGAGGGAAAGGCCGGACGTCACCGAGGCACGCAACGACCACTTGCCATGCACATCATAGGCAGAGAAGCCGGGGCGATTGGTTTCCACCAGAAAACCTCTCACCTTGCCATCCTCGTCGTCCACCTTTGCCCAGATTACGGCTACGTCGGCGATGGAACCCGACGTGATCCACATTTTTTCCCCGTTGAGAACGTATTCGTCGCCTTCTTTGCGGGCGCGCGTCCGCATTCCCCCCGGGTTAGAGCCATAATCAGGTTCGGTAAGCCCGAAACAGCCGAGTTTCTCGCCCGTAGCCAGCAGTGGTAGCCAGGTATTCTTCTGCGCCTCGCTCCCGAACGTGTAAATGGGATACATGACCAGCGCCGACTGCACGCTGACAAAGCTGCGCAGGCCTGAGTCTCCTCGCTCCAGTTCCTGCATCACCAGCCCATACTCCACATTGGACATGCCGGCGCATCCATAACCCTCGAGGCTGGCGCCAAAGAAGCCAAGCTGTCCCATCGGCTGGATCAACTCTTTGGGAAACCGGCCATCGCGATTGCACTGCTCGATGATGGGGATCACGTTGTCTTCCACGAACTGCCGTGTGGTATCTCGCGAAAGCAGCTCGTCGCCCGAGAGCAGCCCATCAAACTGCATAAAATCAACACCTTTAAATTTGAACGCCATGCCGGTAGGCACCTCAGAAAGCTGGTAGCAAACCTCTAAGACTAGCAGAGATCAGATCCCCCGTCAGCAGCGGGTCGAAACCAGTTCAAAAATTCCAATCACAAGAAAAACTCGAGGAGACGGGACGGGTGCCCCATGTTCGCCTAAGCGTACATGGGCCGAAAACGATGGGCGAAGCCCCTCAATCGCTTTAGGCTAAGGTCTGCAAGGAACCGAGACAGTTACATTTGAAGCGGATAAATTCGTCGGATGCTTTTTGCGATCCTATTTGCGCCTTGCCGGAGATTCAGCAAAAGCGCTCGTAGGGGCTTCGCCCACCATTTTCGGCCCATGTACGCTTAGGCGAACATGGGGCACCCGTCCCACCCGTCGGATCTTGTTATTACATCCAGGGAAATTCGCTTACGACAGATATTCCTTCAGGAACGGATCGTCACTATGCACCAGATCATGCGTAGAGCCATCGAAAACAATGTGCCCGTCATGCAACACCAGAAAATTCGTCTTCGAATCCAGTCCTCCATCGGGAATGGGGACCATGTGGTTTTTTTCCCGGTCGAAGGTGTGCGTGGCCAGCATGAAGGCATCCTGCAAACGATGCGTCACCAGCAGGGAACTGGTGCGATAAACATCGCGCTGTTTCATGACCAGCTCAACGATCGTAGTCGAAGTAATCGGATCCAACCCCCCGGTTGGGGAATCGTAGAGGATCAAGTCTGGCCGGTTCACGATCGCCCGGGCAATCGCCACCCGGCGCCGCATGCCCCCGGAAAGCTGGGATGGAAACTTGTCCAGCGTCTGCTCCAGTTCCACGAAGCGGAGCGCTTCGGTCACTCGTCGCGTGACCTCCGCCTCGGGAATTTTCTGCTCCATCAGGCGGTAGGCCACATTGTCCCTGACCGTGAGCGAATCGAACAGGGCTCCCTCTTGAAACACCATGCCAATGCGCCCCCGCAACTGAAAGAGCTGCTCTTCCGGCATGTCGTCGATTCGTTCGCCAAAGACCGTAATGGTTCCGGAGTCAGGTTTCATCAACCCATTCGCGAGTTTGAGCAGCACACTTTTGCCGCTGCCCGCCGGCCCCAGCAGGATTCGGGTCTCCCCCGGGGACACAGTCAGCGAGATATTTTCGAGGACCTGTTTGCCTTCGAAGCCGATCGAGACGTCGTCGAAGACCACGACCGGCTGCGACGGATCGTCCTGTGTCGCCGGGGGTGTGGTCTGGGGCGCGGTCACCATACGTTCAGAAGCCGAAGACGTTAATCATGAACTGGCTGATCAGAAAGTCGACGAAGATGATGAGCACGGAAGAGACAACCACCGCCTGGGTGGTGGAGCGGCCGACGCCCTGCGTACCGCCGCGGGTGGTCATGCCATAGAAGCACCCGATGCTGGCAATAATGAAGCCAAACACCACGGGTTTTACCAGGCCCTGAATGATATCCGGATAACGTAACGTCTGGTAAGCCGTATGGAAGTACTGAGACCCGTTCTGTCCCAGCATGACGACCGAAACGAACGCCCCGCCCAGCGTGCCCACGGTGTCGGAAATGATGGTGAGAAAGAACAGCATCACCACGGTGGCGTACAGACGCGGCGTCACCAGTTTCTTCAGCGGATCGGTGCCCAGCGCACGCATGGCGTCAATCTGCTCGGTCACCATCATCGAGCCCAGCTCGCTGGCCATTCCCGACGCATTTCGCCCGGAGACCATGAGGCTGGTGAGTACCGGGCCAAGTTCTTTGATCATCGACAGGCTGACCAGCTCTCCGGTAATGGCGGTAGCGCCAAATTGAGCCAGCGAGGACGCGGATTGCAGAGCCAGTACGCCGCCGGTAAAGAAGCCGGTAAGGATGACGATGGGCAGGGAGCCGATTCCGATCGAGTCAGCCTGGGTAATCAGGTCGCCGAAGTAGTGCGGACGCTGAAAAATGTTGGCCAGTGCCCGGCCCGCGAGTATGGCGTAGTCCTGCACTGCGACCACGTACTTCTTGGCCAAGCTTTCAATCGAGTCGAATGGCATACCCAAGCCGAGGGTACCACACGCCCCGTTCTAGTCCTTCATCCGCTTCTTGATCTCGATGGAGAGCCGCTTGATCTTCTGGTTGAGCGTGGAAAGGGGGATGCGGAACTGCTCCGCCGCATCCGTCTGGTTCCACTTGCAGCGCTCCAGCTTGTCGATGATGATGCGCCGCTCGATGTCTTCCAGGATGTCGAATAATGAGGCGTCAGGATTGTGCTCCAGCAGGCTGGAGGAGTAGCTGCGGCCAGTGAGGTGGCCGGGAAGAAGGTCGAATCCGATGGTAGGCGTGGAGGAGAGGACGACGCCCCGCTCGATCACGTTTTCCAGTTCGCGCACGTTGCCCGGCCAGTCGTAATCCATCAGCACCCGCATGGCCTCCGGCGCCAGCGTACGCGCCGGCAAATCGTTTTCCTCCGCATAGCGCTTGAGAAAGCTCCCTGCCAGCAACGGAATATCTTCGCGGCGCGTGCGCAGCGGCGGGAGATCAATCGTGATCACATTCAGCCGGTAGTACAAATCTTCGCGAAACTTGCCTTCCCGCACCGCCTGCCGCAGATCCACGTTGGTCGCAGCCAGTATGCGCACGTCCACCTGGATTTCGTGCACTCCGCCCAGGTGCATAAAACGGCGGTCCTGCAAGACGCGCAACACCTTGGCTTGCGTATCCATCCCCATGGTGCCGATCTCGTCCAGGAAGAGGGTGCCGAAGTTCGCCATTTCAAAGAGTCCCTTTTTGGCCGAAACAGCGGACGTAAACGCCCCCTTGACGTGGCCAAAAAGCGTGGACTCGAGCAGATCGCTGGGCATGGCTCCGGTGTTCACGGGTACAAAGGGCTTGTCACGGCGCGGCGAATTGGCGTGGATTGCCTTGGCGATGAGTTCCTTGCCGGTTCCACTCTCGCCCTGGATCAGGATGGTGGAACGGGTGGGCGCAACCTGCGCCACCAGGTCGAAAATCCGCAGCATGGGCTCGCTCTTGCCCACAATGTTTTCGAAGTTGTAGCGCTGTTTCAGCGCGCGCTTGAGCTGGACATTTTCTTCTTCCGCGCGTTGGCGCGCCGTCGCGGCACGGATATCGGCCAAAAGCTTTTCGTTGTCCCAGGGCTTCTGGACAAAGTTTTGTGCCCCGCCGTTCATGGCGTCGACTACGTTGCCCACCGTTCCATAGGCCGTAATCATGATCACCGGCAGGTTTGGCTGGCGCTCGCGGATGCGCGCCAGGACCTCCAGGCCGTTGAGTCCCGGGAGTGCCAGGTCAAGCAGCACCAGGTCATAGGTCCGGGTATCGATGGCCCTTAACCCAGCTTGTCCCTCGGGGGCCAAGTCGACGACGTAGCCTTCCAGCACCAGAAGCGTCTCGAGTGATTCGCGAATGGCTGCTTCGTCGTCAATGATCAGGATGCGCGCTGCCGCTTCGAGGTTCGGAACCTGGGATTTGTTTTGCGGAACGAGAATTCCGGCCTCAGACATGGGCTGGTTTCCTTGCCATGGGAAATTCGAGATGGAAGGTGGTACCGCTGCCGATCTGGCTCTCCACCTGGATCTTGCCCGCATGCTCCTGGATAATGCCGTAGCTCACTGCTAACCCCAGTCCTGTGCCCCTGCGCTGCCCTTCGCTCACGGTCACTTTGGTGGTGAAGAAGGGATCGTAAATGCGCTGCACGTGTTCCAGCGCAATGCCCGAGCCGGTGTCGGAAACGTCCACCGCCACATGTCCGTTTGCCTGCGTGGCTACCCGCAGTGTACCGCCCGCCGCCATCGCGTCCTTGGCGTTGAGAAACAAATTGAGGAAGACCTGCTGCAGTTTGCCGGAGTTGCCCAGTATCGGCGGAAGATTATCTTCGAACGATGTTTCCAGCTGAACCTGCGAGACACGGAACTGGTGTTCCAGCAGCTTCAGCGTTTCCTCGATCACGTGATTAAGATCCAGAGCCGTAAACTCCGCCGCGCCGGTGCGCGAAAAGTTGAGCAGGCCATTCACGATTTCCGATGCCCGGAACGTCTGCTGGGTGATCTTGTCCAAAAGCGGCGCCACTCTTTGGTCTCCGCGCACCTGTTTAGCGAGCATCTGGGTATATGACGAAATCACGGCCAGGGGGGTATTGACCTCATGGGCTACGCCGGCCGCCAGCAGGCCAATGGAAGAAAGCTTGTCGGCTTGTGTCAGCTGTGCTTCCAGCTCCATGCGCTCGGTTATGTCATCCACGATAATGATGCGGCCGACCACTTCAAAGTTGCGCGAAACGAGGGGCGCGATCGCGACGTTGGCACAACGGTTCTCGCCACTGCGCGTCTGCAGCCGGAAACGATACAGATTGTGCACGCCAGGCTCGTCTTTCAAGCGCAGGAATTCGGTTACAAAATTCTGCGGAAGAATGTCGCGGAGATATTGCCCCATCGCCTCCTGGCGCGACATGGCGTACATCACTTCCATCTGCGCGTTCCAGCTCTCGATCCGTTCCTCCAGGTCGACCGCGAACACGCCAACATTGATCGACTCGACAATGTTTTCGTTGAACTCCTTCAACCGCTCGTATTCGGATATCTTCTGCTCCAGGCTGGCGTACAAACGGGCGTTCTGAATCGCGATCCCGATATAGCTGGCCATCGACTCCAGCAATTCCACGTCTTCGCTGGAGAGGAAGTCTCCGTGAGTGGTGCGCCCCAGCCCGATAACTGCGATGGTCTTCTCCTGCAGGCGGCAAGGGAGGTAATAGTTCAGATCGAGCGAGGCGGCGGAGTGGCGTTCTTCGGGCGTCAGGTGGAGCGCCTGCTGCGGATTCTCCAGGAAGATGTGGGTGCCCGCATCCGGCTGATCGAAATTGAGAAAGTCCAGTCCCGGATGGCTTTCCCGGTCCAGTAGTTGTGCCGGGAGACCGTGAGCCGCCATCAGCCGATATCCACCATTCCGATCAGGGAAAAAGATGGCCACCCTCGCCACCAGCAGCGTCGTTGACAAGCGATCCACGATGGACGTGAGCAACCTGCCCAAATCAGTCTGCGAGCTCAATCCGCGGCCAAATGTGATCAGGGTCTGCCGATAGTCGTAGCGCTTATGGTCGAAAACCCGGTCGACACGGTCTTGAATGGCCTTTTTGAGCGGTTCGAAAAGCTGGGCGGTGATGATGATGGCAGCGATCAGCCCCCAGGCGCCCGCACTGGGTAGCCGCGTGTGTATCAGCTCAGCTGCGACCGCGACTGCGCCGAAGTAAAGCCCGACCAGCGCCGCCGTCGCCAGGGTGTAGGTAACACCCCGCTTGAAGATCAGATCGACATCCATCAAGCGGTAGCGGACAATGGCCCAGCTGAAGGTCAGCGGCAAAAAGATGAGGCAAACGCCACCCAGCTTGGCCAGGACGCTGGGAACAGGAATTCCGGCGAGATAGGGAATGACACCCAGCAGGGTGAAGGGAATGACGGTGAGCAAAGTTCCGCGCGTCAGCCACTTCAATTGCTGGCGGCGAAGCGGATTGGTCTGCCGCAGGTAGTTGCGCAGGAAAACCAGGGCCGCCAAGACGTAGTAGATCGCCAGGTAGGCCGTCGCCAGTTGGTCAAGGCGCGTCTTCAGCAGACCTGTCGCCTGCCACCGCAGCATGGCCACCACCTGCAGGACGATGACCCCCAGGCCGGGAAGGTAGATCAGGGAGTTGATCCAGTGGCGCCGTGACGCGGGACGCTCTTCTGGAAACGCTAACGCGAAATGGAGGAACAGCGCCGGTTGCAGCGCTCCGGCCAGAATCCTGCCCCAATAGATGGTCCAATCAAATCCATTTAGCTTGCCCGTGTAATCAAACGAGTAGAGAACAAACGAGGCCAGGCAAAAGACATAAAAGTGAGTCGCGCGAGGCGCTGTCCACCGCCGGAACAGGACGTAGAGACCGATCGAGAGATAGACCAGCGCAATAAACCGCAAGCCCTGGTTCTCCGTGCGGTCGGCGGCTTCAATCAAGACGGATGCGTGGATCGGAACACCCGAACGGATCAGAGAATAATCTGCATTTCGCCACGTGCCGACGGCAAACCACTGCCGGATCAGGGAAGAAACACGCGGCGTAGGAACATTATTCGCTGCAACCAGCAGATCCCCGGCTTTGATGCCTGCACGCTCGCCGGGACCGTCCTTTACCACCCTCTGTGCTCTTCAGGCCTCCGGGCGCTTCTTGCCATATCACCAGGTCGGTGGGTTGAGGATAGGAGCCTTCCTTGGAAAAATTCAGTGCTGCAAGAACCGCGGCCGCCAAAGTAAACCCGGCGAGAAGAACGACGGCCACCCGAATTTGAAACGTCTTAAGCATCGCGTTGCTGCGAAGAAGAACAGAGGAGTCCCCAGGAGACAAGAGCACGCTATGGACCAACAGCAACGCCCAGCCGCCTTCGCAGGCCTTGGAGGATCGCTCATTTACGGCCCCAGTATACCCTTGATTCAAGAAGAGATATACGATGATCAATCAGAGAGCTATCAGCCTGGTTATTCCCGTAACATTAAATCTGCTGTTTTCCACCAGCCGGATATGACACTACATATCGGCAAATCTTATTTTTGGTAATTTCGGATTGCTTCGGTGGCTTTCGGTTGAGCATCTTTTGGTGCGCAATTGGGTTCTTACTAACATGAATAGAATGTGAATCCGGCGGGTTCGGACGGGAGGGTAAGAGGTCAAATGGCGCTGGCTCGTTGGATGTTGGACTCGTCCAGGAGAGTCCCGATCAATAAGCGATGGGTCCAGGTGCAAGGGCACCAGATGAACTGCCTCCAGGCAGGCGCAGGCCCCGAGCTCATTTTGCTGCATGGCCTTCTCGGCACCGCTTCGACCTGGGAGATGACTATTCCCCGCTTGGCCGAGGAGTCGACCGTCTACGCGGTGGATGCGCTGGGCATCGGCGAATCAGAGCGAGTGCCGGGCATCGATGCGCGACTCGAAGCCCAGGCCGATCGGATGATCGAGTTCATGGATGAGTCAAACATCGGAGCGGCGGACTTTTTGGCCACCTCGCACGGCGGGCGCCGTAGCCCTGACGCTGGCCGCCAAGTACCCGCACCGGGTTAGAAATCTGTTGCTTCACGCCCCAGCGAACCCCTTCTCTCATCTCGCAGACCCTCTGATCAACTTCTATCTCTCGGGTTTGGGGACCTGGTTCGCGCATCGCATCGCCACCCTGCCCGCGTCCATGCAATCGCTGGCCCTCGGCCGCATGTACGGCGATCCCACCCAGGTGCAGGACGGGTCGCTGGCAAAGTACATTGATTCTCTGCGCGTGCCGGGAACCGTCGATTACGTCCTCAATATGCTGCGAACCTGGTTTGATGACATGGCTGGGTTGGAGCGTGCGCTCGCGCACGTGCGTCACATCCCGGCGCTTTTGCTGTGGGGCGATCGGGACCGGGCCGTGTCTCTGGAGTCGGCCCAGAATCTGCGCCGATGCTTCGATCGGGTGGAGTTTGAGCTCCTGCCGGGCACCGGGCATCTTCCCTACGAAGAATGCCCCGAAGTCCTGGCCCGGCTGGTGAACTCCTTTCTTGATCAAAATGCGCCAAAGCGAGACCGGCCCCCAGCTGGTGCGCAGCAAAGCCCACGGCGGGGTAGTTCGGTCCGCAGTGTCGAGCCGGAACCATCACACGCAAACACTTTCTGCTCTTTTGCGCGAAATTCCGGGCCATCCGCTAGCGAAAGCGCGCATACTTGGTCTAATAGCCATAGCGGAAGTGGGCCTACGGTTATATCCGGGTGCAACAAAGAGGTCGCGATGAGCAATATGCTGCGTAAGAGCCTGATACCGGCGGAATTAATGGTTGCGAGCAGTTTGCTGCTGGCGCCCAGCTTTACCCTAACAGCGTACGGACAGAACAATCCGCAAACCAGCCAACCCCAGGCGAGTCAACCGGCGGCCACTCCGCCACAGGCCAGTCAGCCCGCTCCGTCAGACACTCCGCCGGCCGCAGACCCGACGCCCGCGACCGATCAGAAGATACCGGGGGTCAAGCAAGGCAGCGCGAACGACGTGAACGCTGTGGGCACGCGCGATATCGGCGGCCGCGGCATGGGCAACTGGTACTCGACCGAAACCGAGATTCGCATGGGCAAGTCCTACGCCATGCAGCTGGAAAAGAGCGTTAAGTTCATCAACGACCCGGTCGTGAATGAATACGTGAACCGCGTCGCGCAAAATCTGGTCAAGAACTCCGATGCCAAGGTGCCCTTCACCATCAAGGTGATCGATTCGGATGAAGTCAACGCCATGGCCCTGCCGGGCGGATTTATGTACGTGAATAGCGGCCTGATTCTGACTGCCGACGATGAAGCAGAAATGGCGGGCGTGATCGCGCATGAGATATCGCACGTAGCGGCTCACCATGCCGTCCGCGAGCAGACCCGCATGAACTACGCTCAGTTTGGCACCATTCCGCTGATTTTTATCGGCGGCTGGACCGGGTATGGCATATACGAGGCGGCGCAAATAGGAATTCCGCTGACCTTCCTGCAGTTCTCTCGCGGTTTTGAGTCGCAGGCCGACTTCCTCGGTGTGCAGTACATGTACCGTGCGGGCTACGATCCGCAGGCTTTCGTCACCATCTTTGAAAAGCTGGAGAACCTGGAGAAAACCAAGCCGCACCTGATTGCCAAAGCTTTCTCGAGCCACCCGCAGACCCCCGATCGCATTGAGGCAACGCAGAAAGAGATTGCCACCATACTGCCGCCGCGTGCGGAGTATGTCGTGACCACTTCGGAGTTCGACGACGTCAAAGCTCGTCTGGCGCGCATCGAGAACAAGCGCAAGCTGAACGACGGAGGCAAGGGCAACCAGCCAACTCTGCGTCGCGCCAGCTCCACAAACAGCGATCCCAACTGCGACGGACTCCGAAAAGCAGCCGGGCAACGACCGCCCAACCCTGCAGCGCCGCGACGACAACTAAGCGAGCCTCAGACAGCGAAAAGGCCACCCAATTCGGGTGGCCTTTTCGTTGAGGCCGGAGATTTATCCCCGGCATGAACGCCGTCATCCTTGTGGCCTTTAGGCCCTGAGGGTCTGGCTTTTCACGGGAGCAAAAATGGGGAACAGCACTACCTCAGGGCCTGAAGGCCGAATTCTCGAGGTTATGTACGGGCTGAAGCCCGTACCTACCTTCTTCAGCATTGTTTTTCCGCAGCTGAAAGCCGGCCTTGTACAGAACAGAATATCTCCGGTCCAGAGACCGCTTCTCGGAGCCGTTCCTCAGCAGCCCTTCTTGCACTTCGCCAGAATTGCCGCCTGCAGCCGCTCGCGCAACCCAGCCGGCAATTCATAAACCTCGTGGTTTCGATAAATCTGGATCGTCTTTTGCGTTGTCTGCATGGTGATCAGGCAGTGTTCGCATCCGTCGAGGTGGGCCTGCAGTTCGGCGACCAGGCCGGTAGGTACCTGGTTGTCAAGAAAATCACCGAGTTGCGCCAAAAACTCTGAGCAGTTCATTTCGTCCCATCCTCATTCTTACGGAAGTAGCGGCTCAACCGCTCCCGCAACTGCAGCCGCGCTCTGAGCAGCCGCGACTTGACCGCGGGCACGCTCAGCCCGAGCGTTTCCGCGGTTTCCTCCGTCGATAACCCTTCCACGTCGCGCAAGACAAAAACCACGCGGAAACCGGGCGGCAAACCCTGGATCGTCTTGCGCAGAATCTCCGCCAGCTCCGACTGCCCGTACATCATCTCGGGGTCGGGCCTCCACTCGGCCAGGTCGCGCGGCATGGAGCCTTCTTCCGTCTCCACGTCCTCGTCGATCGACACCATACGCCCGGTACGCCGCTTACGCAGCCGCATCAGCGACTCATTCACTGCAATGCGCACCAGCCAGGTGTAAAACTTCGAATTCCCCTGGAACTGCTCCAGCTTCTCGTAAGCCTTTAAGAAAGCATCCTGGACCACATCCTCAGCATCCTCCCGGTTTTGGGTGATGTGCTGCGCGATGCGGAACACCTGTCGATCGTACTGTTTAACCAGCTGCTCGAAGGCCTGTACGTCGCCTTCGCGTGCCCGGTTAACCAGCAAGATATCAGGGTGAACTTCTTCAGTCCCTTGTGCTTGGATGATAGGCATGGGTGACGGGTTCAGAAATTCTGACCTTTCCAGACCGTTCTCCACCGTGGTGGCATGTTTTGGTATGCGCTCGGGGAGAAGGGACATCGATGCTTGCGCGCATGGGTAGGCCGCCCGTGGGCGCTGCGCGTCCTCTCATACTAAATGGGCATGGCGGCTCATCGCAAAATGCGTAACCTGCGAAATAGGGAACATTTGCGTGGCGGCGCACTACCAACCGTCGGCCTTTACCGGGCCGCCGCTAGGAAGACTGTGACGCCATCATGACTTGAAAAGGGAAAGCTCAAGCTGAGAGGCCAGAGCCGGCCAAGCAAGCGGCCGGCGTGATGTCTCAAAACGCGCCGATGTCTACCTTGCCCCACTCCTCCCGATGTGGGCTGGTAGCGGTATTTGACTGGGTTCCCGATCGGGTTGGTAGTGGCACGAAAGCCTGCGCGCAACCAAATTTTCCGCTTAGAGTCTTTAATAAGGGCAGGGTTGCGGATTGCAATGGTGGCATCCGCTCGGAGCCGGCAAGTGGAAAGGGAAGCAATCGATCGAGTGATGAGTGGACGAGCCCTATTGCCCTGGGTGTTGCTGCTTGCCGTGAGCTGGAGCGGGGCCACGTCGGAAACCACAACGCCCAAACCTAAGCGTCCTGCGACACATCATCCCACCCATGCGGCCGCAAGCGGCAAGGCCCACCGGGCCAACTCGCATGTTCGCCACGTCAAAACGCACCGCAAACCACGCAGCGCCAGGAGCATTGCCCGCAGCCGGAAACTTCAGCGGGCTTTTGTCGCCTCCTCTCAGTTGCGGCCTATGGCTCAGGAACTCGCAACCATGCGGTCCCCCGCGGCCTACGCGGGGGTCACTGCCTATGCCCGCGCCCATACCGGAGAAGCAGCGTCCGCGGCCTACCTGGCCCTGGGACACGCCTACCTGTTGGACCACCGTTACCCTGACGCCGCCGCCAGCTTCCAGAAAGCAAATACCCTGGGCAAGACCATGGACGACTACGCCGATTTTCTCGCTGCCCAGGCGCTGATGGAATCCGGAAAGCTCTCGGACGCCGAGACGCTGCTCAACGGTTTTGCCGCAAAATATCCTGAGAGCATTTTCGTCGCCCGTCTGCCCGTCACCATCGCCAACCTCTCGCTCGATCAAAACGATCCCCAGACCGCGCTGAAGGTGCTCCGCGAACACGCGGCTGACCCCATCTCCGGCCACGCAGACTTTCAGCTGGCCCTGGCCCGGGCGAACCAAATGACGGGAAGCCTGGACGAAGCGGCCAAGCTCTATCGTCATATCTTTCTCGGCTTTCCTTTGAGCAATGAGGGGCAGCAAGCAAAGGCCCAGCTCGCGGTCGTGGGGGCCAACCCGCCCCTTACCTTGGCCGAGCGGAGAGCCCATGCTGATGCGCTGTATGCCGGCGGCCGATTCGCCGATGCGGGCGAGGAGTACCGCGCCCTGGCCAATGACCCAAAGTTGGAGCCGCAGGCTAAGAGCGCACTCCTGGTGGCCGCCGCGTCCTGCGATCTGAAGACCAGGCGGCTCAGCAAAGACGAAGTGGAATCGCTCCCAGACAGTCAGGATGAGAGCGGCGCCCGGCGCACGTATCTGGCAGTTGAGTTGGCGCGCAACAAGGACGATGGCGGCACCGTGCAGTCTCTGATTACGCAGATGGAGCAGCGCTTTCCCGAGAGCCCCTGGTTGGCCGAAGCGCTCTACACTTCGGCCAATATGTACCTGCTGCGTAAGGACTATTCCCAGGCCATTACCTACTACAGTGATCTGGCCACGCGCTTTCCCACACACCGCTACGCGCCCAGCAGCCATTGGAAGGCGGCGTGGTTGAACTACCGTTTGGGAAATTACTCTGCGGCGGCGGTACTGTTCGACAAGCAGATCGCCCTTTACGCCGGGGGGAAAGAGATTCCTGCTGCCCTTTACTGGCGCGCGCGTTTGTACGCCGATCAGGAGCATCAGCCTGCCATGGCTGCGGCCTACTATGAAACCGTCTCCCGCGTCTTTGAACATTACTACTATGCGCAGCTCTCTCGCGACCGGTTAGCGGAGCTGGGCAAGATCACGCCGGCCGACGTTGCCATGCTGAGCAACATTAAACGCGAAGAGATTCCAGCGCTCACCGACGACGTGCCCGAAGACGATGAGCACGTGATCAAGGCCCGTCTCCTGGCCAACGCCGGATTGAACGAATACATCCCCGCTGAAATTCAGGCCGCCGACGGCAGCGAACAGTGGGGAGCCTTTGCCGAGGCGGAAATTTACTCCTCCGACGGCGAGACCTACCGCGCCATGCGGGTTTTGAAGCGGGCGTTGCCCTTCTATACCTCGGCGCCCATCGACACCATCCCCATGGGCTACTGGAAAATTCTTTTTCCCCAGCAGTACTGGAGTTCCATTGAGCAGCAAGCCTCGAAGAACGGGCTCGATCCGTACATGGTGGCTTCGCTCATCCGGCAGGAGTCGGAGTTCAATCCCGGGGCCATCAGTTCTGCCAACGCGTGGGGGTTGATGCAGTTGTTGCCCTCCGTGGGCCGTTCCCTGGCCCGGGAAGAGGGCATTCGCCACTTCAACGAGGTCGAGCTGCTCAATCCGGAGACCAATATCCGCCTTGGCTCGCGCTACCTCAAACAGACATTGGATAAGTTCGACGGCCAGGCTGCGTACGCATTTGCGGCTTACAATGCGGGCGACAGCCGGGTAACCGATTGGCAGTCGATCGGCAAATATCACGGCATGGATGAATTCGTGGAATCGATTCCTTTTACCGAGACTCGCGATTACGTGCAGGCGATTCTCCGCAATGAGTCGATCTATCGCGCGTTACATGCAGCGACCCCGCCTGCGCAGTCGAGCACCGTTGATCAACAGAAGCCGTCCGGCGCCATTGCTCAGCAGAAGCCGTCGGCCATGGAGCAGAAGATGATGCCCGCGCAGCAGTAACGGGGTGTGTGCATCTTGGTGCATAAACAAAGGGAATTGATTCGTGCGAACGAATCGTGCATTGACGAAAATAGGGCTCGCGGAAAGAATGAGTTCAATGTTCGGCTTGCAAATCAAACTTCACCCGGGTAGGTGACTCGGCCAAATGAGTAAGCATCCGCAGAACAGATTTCGCAGGCTGGTCGTTGTGGGCCCGACTGATAAAAAAAACCAACCACTCTCGAGTGGACCGTGGTCGGGGCCGCGGCGCCCCAGGGCTGTACGGAACAATCAGGAATCGAAGACCACTCAGGCGCAATTCAGATCTCTCCGCATGGCGGTGATGCCCACGCTTTCCCGTGGCATGTGGTTTGAAGCTCTGGCCTGGATCTGGAATTTTGTGCGCAGCTATTTTGCCCGTCCGGCCGAGCGAAAGCGCGGTGCGGTGATTTTATCTTTCCATCGGGCGGCGGCGAAAGAGACCTTCGTCACCAAGAAGGCCAGCGGCAGCGTCTGTTGGAATAACGATCGTGAAGCAGCACCCCAGGAGGGAGGCAGAGGATAGCGAAACGTATCTGCAGTTGCAGGCAAGGAATGCGGGCCCAAAGCCCGCACGCTAGATAGGTACGGTGATCACAGGTAACAGGATCGCACAGGAGGAATAGGCATGTTGACGGATCTTGAATTGCTTGGAGAGTGGATTCCAGAGCAGATGGAACCTGGAACCTTGTTTGTGCTGGAGAACACGGGAGCGATGGGCGAGGCGAGCAACCCTTACGTTGCCGTGCTGGCTTGTCCTCATTGTGGTGCGCTGGGCTTGATCACGAAGACGCAATATATAGGTATGGAGTCGATGATTTGCGGTTCCGATTACTGTTCGTCCGAGTACTACCTGAACGATGAAGGAATCGAGTATAGAAAGCCGCACTAAAGACCAGGACTTGGCAGAAAAGAGGCCGCTAGCGGAATTACCGCGGCGGTCTTTTTTTTGTGGCTGGGGCCACTACGGAACAGCTCGTCCCAGTGATGGAAAGTGCAGAGAGCTCGAGTCGTTGTTATCAAAATCCTGTGGATGACGCCCTGTGAAGGCGAGCGTATATTTCTTGCTGACGGACCAGGCGATCCGTGTGCCAGTCTGGGACCTCGAACGGCGCAACTACGCAAAGAGAGAGGTGAATTCCATTGACGCACCATCTAAGCCGAAAGTCGATGTTCAGGAGTCTATTGCCAACGCGAAAGCTTATTGCAAGCAGAATCCTGAGAGCTTCGTCAGTCTGCGGGATTATAGCGGTGGCATTTACAACGAAACCTGCGCAGCCTTTGCAGCAGAGCAGCACGCCGCCGACCCCACATACAAGATCGGCTCAGATTGACCCGCGCAGGATAGGCTCCGTAAGCCTGGCGGCGATCGGGCCCACGGGGCATTTATGAGTACAGGCGGCTTCCTGAATAACGGCAATTCTGCTGCATCGTTCGCGGTAAGCCGCCTGCAACACTCAGTCATCGAGTGTTCTGCTGCATCATCAGAATTCATAATCGAGTGACCACTCCGCTCTTCCCGAAGCAGAGAAAATCGAGTCCGTCGAGCCTGCCCGAGCATGTCGAACGGGGACGGCTGAGTCCTGACTCTGGCGAACTTCATGCGGCCTACCTTACTGAAAGCTGCAGCCGGGGTCGTGTGCAGCGCGGCGGGAAATACGGGTCCACTCCGTCAAAAAAACATTTCCATGAATGGTCCGTAGAACCGCAGGTCCCTCCGCTCCGCTTCGCTCCGGTCGGGATGACAAAGCGGAGGGCAACGGTGCCATACAGAGTGGTTGCCGGATCGAGGCATTTTCTTCACCTTGGGTGGTACACTCTGTCGAAAACATTTCCACGATGGGTCCGTAGAACCGCAGATCCCTCCCCTACGCTCGCCGGTCCCACGGCACGCCGGGGCAGGCGGGATGAAAAAGGAGAGGGCAACCGCCCCAAAGAGAGTGGTTCGGCCCGTGCCTCTCACACATCTCTGGCTGTTCGTGGGCCGCTTCCACCTCTGTAATGAGCCGACACGGAACCTGCACGTGTCAAGACGCTGTTGTGCCACCACGTCAGAATAACCCCAGACGCCTTTGACCATAAACTCCGGCGGTTGCCGCCCGGTCCCTGCACGTTGGAACGCGAATCACGTCCGCTCTGGTTGGCGTTCCATTCCAGAGCCTCCGCAAGCGATGGAGACGGCTTGTCGGGAAACGCCTTCTCATATCGGTCGATGGCCGTCTGGATCACAAACATGTCCCACGGAGTCAGCGTCATTGAGCACCTTCCTATTGGGTTTGATCGGACGATTCATAGTGCGTGACCAGCCTGCGGTCCCTGGCGAGCTAGCGTGGATTAAAGTTCGATGACAGGCTGCTCGGGCGGGATGCCAAGTACGCCGTCCTCTCGATGACAACCCGGTGAACGAATCCTCGTACTGTCACCGTGGTAGCGACCAACTCATGGTGTGGCGCAACATTCTTCCATTTCAATGTTAATCGATCTTCCGTAAGTTGTAAGTGTCATCTCTACAGATACAGATTAAAGAGCTGTACTGCCAAAATTCTTATCACTGCCGTGAAATTTTTGGATGTTGATGATACGAAAATCCGACGCGGGAAATTGCCCATGCAGATAGCTGTCGAGGTTAAGGCGCGCCGAGGACAACCCCTGCGAAATTCCTGCACCGCAGCCATGCGACGGGCTATGCAATACTGGCTCAGCCAGGGGAAGGCAACGCGATGGGAACCAGGCGATCCAAGCCTAGCAAGTTAAGCCTTTTATTTTGATATGCTTGAACGATCACGCCCGGATGGCGAAATCGGCAGACGCAGCGGACTTAAAATCCGCAGGCCGCAAGGCCGTGGGGGTTCAAGTCCCCCTCCGGGCACCATCTGAATCAACAGCTTAGCTTTCAGTGCGATCTTGCAGTCTCCGTTGTTGGTGGGAATGTCCGGGGGAGACAGCATCTGATCCATGCGATTCGCCAGGTATCAGCGCGGCATCAGTGCTCATCGGTCTCGGTTTGGCTGACCCGGCGTTGGCCTGCTGGCAGCAATCATCTCTCCGGCCGCGTGCGCTGATTGGATCCCGGTCTTCAGGGTGATCCCGGTACCCGAGACTGTGACGCCTGAAGCGTGACCTCGTTTGAGAGGCGCTGAAACGATAATGGCCGCCGACGGCCTTCGCGTAAAGGCAACGACGGTGGCCGTCTCCGTGTTCTCACCGGCGCCGATCTCGATCGATTCGCCCACCAGGAACCCGTCTGTGTGCGACACGGGAAGAACCGTTGTGCCGGCGGACGTATTCTCCGTTAGCAGGGTTCCTCCCCCCGTTCCCACGAATGCGATGCTGGCTACATCCGGGTTTGGTCCACTCCCAACCAGGATGTCCTGCCCGACGCGAAACCCGGCCACATTGGAGACTTTGATATTCGTTGCCCCTGCGGGGAGGTCCATTTCGATGTTGGCGGCAGCTTGCGTTTGAAAGTCAGTACAGTTGCTATCCGTGTCTGCGCCGTCAGGGTATCGACCGATACTGATGATCGGCGCGCGCGCAGTCGATGAAACCGCAACGATGCAGCCGCCCCCACCCTGGTCGCCTTCCATGACTGCAAGTTCGGGACTGGTGATGGTACCGTTCGCGCTCGAATTGCTTTGCTGGGAACCATAGACGATCGCATCGACAACAGTCTGGCCGCTGCCGTCCATAAGCGCGATGGAGCCTGCGCTTACCGACAACGGAGTGCCCATCCACCGATGGTTTGCGGCCGGCTGCTGGTGTTCGCTGATGGTCGCCACTACCGGCGCGCCGTACGCGTGTGCCTGCTGCAATGGGCGATCGACAACGGTGCCTTTGCCAAGCGCCTGCAATGCGTCACCGCTGCTGTGATCGAACTTTGTGGAGGGAGAAAAACTGATGCCTGTGCCGCGATCGGAAACATCAATACCCGACACGTGGCGAAACTTCAGCGCATTCAGCAGCGTGATGTTGAGTCGCTTGCCACTCGCTTCGAGCTTCACAGCTGTTACCAGTTCTTTCCGCTGTCCCGTGTCTACGAGGAGGGTATCGCCCGGTAGAATGTCGGTCCCGGCTTCCACCTGGATCTGGGTTTCCCCTTCAGATGTATCCTGCGATAACGTCGTCTGCGTGCCTGCTTTGCCCACGGATGTGACGGTCGCGACTTCATAGTGTCCACCGGCATCGATGCCGATCTTCTGGCCTTCAACAAATCCAACTGCATTGGTCACTGGCAGGTTGGTTGCGCCTGCGGGCACAGTGATGCGGGGCCCTGTGGAGACGGGGACAAAGAGGGTTGTCATGGGCTCGGCGGCGGTGCCTATTTCGCGGATCGTCCGGATCTCTCCATCCACATTGATGGTCTGGCCTGCAGAAAGGCCGCCGACGCTTCTCAAATTCAGAACACTGGCTCCCGCTGCCGTGGGCGCGACAAGCCCGGAAGCAGAAACCTTAAAAAGGTAGAACGTGTGGGGAAGCATCAAGGTGTTCGATGGAAAGATGTCGAGGGTCGTCGGAGCCCACTGACTCGGAACGTGAATCAGGCTCCACCCCGAAACGTCGACGGGTTTTTGTGAAGCGTTATAAAGCTCGATGAATTGACCGGTGGTGTCCGACGCCGTGCCGAGCAGGATTTCATTGAGCTTGACCGCCGGAACACTCCGGACTCTCTGGGTTGCGGTCTCTCGTGAGCGAACGCTACTTTGTCCTGTCCACTCAGCAATCGCGGTCAGCGAGCCTGAGCCTGTCCGGGTGGGAGAGATGATCTTGAAGGTGAAGGTCGTGCTGGCGCCAGGCGCGACATCTCCAGCATGTCGAGCGGAACCCGCTCCACTCGTGCCGGCGACGGCTTTCCATTGCGCTCCGGGCAGACCAAGCCGCACCTGCACGTTGCTGACGGCTGTCTCCTCCGGATTCGTGAACGTGACGGTGACATTTTGCGTGGAACCTTCGGTAAATGCCTTCAGACGTGTCATGGACACGGGTGCAACGCCATAACGGGCAGCGACGATGTTTGCCTGCACTGCATCGGTCGCTGCTTCGCTCGGGCGGCCGGCGGTGACGACTCCCTCGTAAAACGTTCCGGAAGAGCCGTTTCCATTGTCGCCACCCGTGCCGAGCAGGATGCCGCCCTTCCGCCGCATTGGATAGTAAGGACCGCTGGATTTCGGATCGGGACGTACTCCACTGTAGAAGGTCGATAACTTCCCTCGTTGAGCATCGCCACCGCGCAGGTCCCACTGGTTGCCGCCGCCCCCGTCCACGACTGCCGTAACAAAGCGCCAACGATCAATCGCAGGATCCGCAACATTCTGCTTCGCGGAGTGTCCCGAGAAAAGCCCCGCCTCCATATCCGACATGATCCACGGACCCGCATCCGCACCTTTGCCCCATACTGTCGAGGTGCCAAAGTAAGTGGTGTCCATGGTTCCGGTGCCGACGGCTCGTCCATTGGTAGAGGCATTGCCGTAGTCGAAGCAACATCCGCTGTCATAATGCATACCGTCGACGACGTAGTAAATTCCCTGCGGCTCGTCTCCTGTCGGCAGGTACGATGCGTCGTTGTTTCTGAGCCCCATGCCTGGCATGATGTAGACCCCGTAGACCTTGTGGCCGCGCATGCTGACTGCGGCCATGTCGGCGAGAGGCTGCGTGTCGAAGCCTCCCTTTGCCGGTCCCTTGAAGGTGCCGGGAGCAGCCTGGTAGAGATGGTTCCCCTTACCGGACTGGTCGTAGATCACATTGATCACGCAGAGCGCGCTCGAACAGAAGGCGTCCTGTGCTGGAGCATCGGCATAGGGCGCGGCCGCCTTTGAGCCATCATGGGCTTGACCGATATCCAGGGTCCGGCCGTCTCCCATGCGCTTCACCTGGTAAAGCGGTCCATGATAGCCGGCATAAAGCGCGCGTGTCGTGCTGTGTGCCGCGACACAGGGCGTTCCAGTGGAAGCGTAAATATCGCACGGCTCGGCGGTCACGGGTACAGGGGTGGCGCGGCCCTGGGCATGCGCGATCAGTCGACCACCGGCAAAACCTGCGGCGATCAACAGAAGTACTGCATAAGTTGTCCGCAAATACATGTTCTGCGCGTTCCTCTCAGAATGTCGTGACCGTCTTTATCCCGAAGGTGGCTGCTCCGCATTCGCAGAAACCTCAGTTTGACCAACGTACACCCTTGCCGGCTTTAGCCTGATGTGGGAGGTCTCTGCTGCCAGGACGGTCCAGTCAACGCCCTTTGAGGAAGTGAACCTCTTCAGAACTGGGGAACATGCCCCAAGGCCACCTAACGAATCCACCTCAGTGCCGCCGGAACTGATAGGTTCCGTACAGGTAGCCCTTCGGCTACCGCTCGCCCTCCTTGCACAGGGCCACCTCCACGCATGTTATTGAAAATACGCGAGCTCCCACAAGCGCCGCTGAGCGTTCGCGTTTGGTCCGCTGCATGCAATTGGTAGCGCGTCAGAGCAAACTCAAAGCCAAAACGTTGAGAGTTTGAGAGACAAATTCAGTTGGGTTCCACTGCAAGGAGCCCCAAGGAGGATGTCATGAAATTCAATTGGATCGCTCAATCGTCTCTGGTTCTCGCAACCCTGCTCGCCCCCATCCACAGTTTCGCCGCGGGCCCACAGCCCTACTGCATCGCGGTGAACGGCGGCTTCGGCCATGGTGGCACGACTTTCGTCGCGCGCGGCTTTTCTTTTCCGGAAGCGAGCAAATGCACACCGTGGTCCGGCTACACCAAGACCGCTTCCACCGTCATCTTGACGACGGGCGGTACCAGTTGCCTTTCCAGCGACAGCAAAGCGCTGACGGTCAGCGTTTCCAGCGCCGACCCCTTGTTTTTCGGTCCTGGCCAGGCCGTAGCCGATTACATCGAGTTGTCCCGGGGAGATGCACAACAACCGTTTACCGGCCAGGACGTCGGTTACTTCACTGGAATTGCAGAACCAGTGAGCTGCACGAGCGATCTGTTGACCCTGCCGTCATCGCACGACTAACTGGTCGGCCACAATTCAACAAATACCTACGATGGGAAAAACGGGATTGGCCCTATGGAAATGCCCGCCATGCCAACGCATTTCGTTAGGGTCAATTCCGTTTGTTCTGGTTTCTTTAAAAGAGGAGTGACCAAGGACGAGTGGCGCAAGCTGCCACGGTCCTTGTGATCGAAGCGGCCGCCGATCGAGGGTCCGGGATCATCCTTACGAAGGAGAACGGTGAGCTGCGTCAGCGGGCCTTCAGCGGCAAACTGGTCACCGCGTCCGTTCCGCGATATTCCAACTGGTACTCAACTTTCTGCTTGGTTGGGATAGGAAAGTAGAGATAACCAGCGACCGCCTTCGAGACTTCTGCGTCTTTCAATTCCTTATCGCGCAGCTCTGTCTCCATGGTCTGTCGATCCGAGCCGGTCGTCGCGGAGGATGTACTTTTGTCGACTCCAACCCCCATGCCTACCCCGTAAACCGGGCCACTTACGCGGCGAGTCCTTCCGTTTGAGTCATATTCGGGATAGCTCACATAGCCGACGTTGGCAGTTGGATACAGAGTTACATCACGGCTACTCTCCGGTCGCTTCTGGTAGATCGAGGCAATGGTTGCTGGGCTTGCCGGACTAACCACGTCCTTGCCATCGGAGGTTCGCAACACAAAATCAGACCGCTCCAGGCTGATGGTCTTACTGTCGGCGGGATAGAAGCCAATTTCTACCACGATGTACCGGCCTGCCAAAGGGCGTGGCGAAGGAGTTCTGAACTTCTGTCTTTGAGAGCTGCTTTGCGCCGATGGAATATACCGGGTGAACCTCAGACGCTGGATACGCAGCGGCCGACGCGCGTGGCGACGGGGCGTTTTGCCCCACGGCCACGCAACAATTTAGCAACCCAACCATAAGGACACTATTGCCGAAGTGAGTCATGACGTATTACTCCAGGTTGACCTTCAGGTTCTTGCCGGTCAGCACATAAATGCGCTTCTTCTTGGGGGTTTGATCCTTCGGACGAACTTCAAGGTCATAAACGCCCGGAGCCAGCCAGAACTTCTTCAGCGTGGCAGCGGTCCCTGCGTATGCGTTGTCAATGTAAATTTCGGAATCATGATCGGAGCCTTGCAGGCTTACTTGCCCCTTGTCAGGTTGAGGAACCAGGTAGACTGGAGAAGGGAAGAACGAATAACCGATCCAGGGATCATATAAGAATGGCGGGTAGTATCCGGGCCAAACCGGACCCGAATAATAGCCGTATCCCGCGCCCACCGAAATTGTTCCGAGGCGAACCCCTGCCCAAGCAGGGCTCAGCGAACCAATCCCGAGCAGCAAGACGAACGTAAGCGAAGGCAACCGACGAGCTGCCATATCTCGTTCCTCTAGCACTAATGATAACGCCGAATCTGGACCGGAAGCTGCTTAAATCCAACCTCAATCGACGAGCTTCCGGGATATCGGGCATATAACCCGGCAAAGCACACATTTGTTGCGGAATAAACCTAAAGTAACCTTCAAAAAGTAGCTCCCGGCTTAGGCACCTGGCGACCCGGCTTAACCTCTGAAGACTGCCTCCGCGAATCTCGCTCCTCCCAACTCAAACCCAAACCTCAGTCCCCATCACGCTCCAACCCCTCGATCTCCTCTTCCAACCGGGCATGCAACCGCTCACTGAATCCAAGCGGCAACTCAAACACCCGCTCATCCGCAGTCAAAATCAAAATATTCCGCGTCGAATCCAAGATCGCCGAGCAAATCTCGCAATGCTCCAGGTGCTTCTGCACCTGCTCCAGCACGTCCGGAGGGAGCGTCTGGTCCAGATAGCCGGAGATGTGCGCCCACACATGCTTGCACTCTATGACCATGCCCACCACCTCCGTTTGGGAGCCATCTCCTTCAACTCTGGCGCCAGAGTCTTCTGCAACATCATCCGTGCCCGATGCAAACGAACCTTTACCGAGGATGTGGTGATGCCCAGCGCCTGCGCAGCCTCCTGCACACTCAACTGCTCAATATCCCGCAGCTGAAAAACTTCGCGGTAGATCGCCGGCAAAGCCGTAATCGCCTTAAGCAGCAAAGACCGGACTTCTTTCCTCTCCAAAGCCTCGGACGGTATCTCCTTCCAGTCTCGCAACAACGCCGGCGACGTCTTTCCCTCTTCATCCGGCTCGTCGAGCGAGTCCATCTTGACCGCATCCCGGCGGCGAATCCGGCTCCTTGCCTCGTTCAAGGTGATGCTCACCAACCAGGTCCCGAATTTGGCGTCGCCGCGAAAACTCGCCAGGTTACGGAAGGCCTTGAGAAATGCCTCCTGGGCCGCGTCTTCCGCATCCGCCTCGTTGCGCAGGAACGACAATGCCATCGCGTAGACCCTGCGCTCATACGGACGAATCAGCTCATGAAACAGCTGCGTCTCGCCGGCAAGGATCGAAGCGATCATGCGCGATTCATCCCGTAACTCGGTCGCCATTCGTCCGTTCTCTAGAGAGGCTTGGTGTCGGTTCCCAGCACGCGTCCATTGCCCGGGGTTTGTGCGAACAGGATGAGATGATGCCCCTGGTTTGCCTGAAACGAAGCCGGAATCGGGATCTGCACCGTCAGCTCGCCGGCCGTTTTCACTTTGGCCACCCGGGTGATGGAGCGGGCTACGGAGACATGCGCCAGCATCCGTCCGGAGTTTTCCCCACGCAGCACGTTGGACCGGTCAGAGTCGTCCGCCAGCACCGCCATCAAATCGGCTCCTTGGGTCGGCACGTCGCCGCTGGTAGACAGACTGACCATCAACGTACTGCCTGCCACGTTGACCGACATAATCCGGAGAGACAAGCGCGGGCTCTCCGCATCCTCTTTCTCGACCGCGTGCAGCAACGCTCCGCGGTCGCTCCCCACAATCTGCTCCGCGCCATTGATCACCATCTGCGGCGTGTATGGCCCTTCCAAATGGAAGCGCTCACTATAGGCGTTCTGCCGCTCCGTGTAGGCAGGAGAGGAGTAAGGGTCAGACCAGCCCAAAGAGTTCCAGTAGGTCACATGCTCGCTGATGCCGACCACCAACTGCCCACCCTTGGTCTGGCTTCCATTCACCAGCTTCAGCAGGGCATCCGCCGGCGGGCAACTGGAACATCCTTCCGAAGTGAATAGCTCCACCAGCACCGCCTTTTGCGCCAACGCGCTGGTGGCCATCAGCGCCATGGCCGCGCATGTCAGGATCGCGAACGTCACGATTTTTCGCCTGTCCATAAGTCTCTCCGTGCGCATGAGACGCACGCCCGGCTGGAGAGTTACAAACACCTACATATTCGTGTGCCCATGGCGCATTTCCTCGTTAAAAGTGGGCTTGGTCAGCGCGAAAGCCTGCTGCAGGCGTTCGCGGAACTCGGCCTCACGGGCCAGCAGCGCCGGGGTGGCTGCCGCAAACTCCGGGTCGTCCTCGCTCCTGGTCACCAGCCCTTCGCCGGCCAGCACCGCCGCCGCGCGCACCAACTCCTCGGGGGTGGTGTTCAGATATTGCGCATCGCGCGGGTCAGCAATCCAGACCGGCTGCGACTTCCCCAGCACCCCGGAGAGCCAGAAAGCCTTGGCCAGCAAAAACCGCTGCCGGCTTTGCTCATCGGTGTCGGTGAAGAAAAACTTCTTCTGCCACCGGCTGTAATAGCGCGTAGTCACCGGCACCGGCTGGCGGTTGCCGCTCTTCAGCAGTTCCAGTTGACCCTGGTCCAGGGTCTTGCGAATCGCGCTGTAGATAAAGGATTCCGCGTACGGCTGCTCGGGAGCCGGCACAATCTCCGCAAAGGTCACCGTCATGCTGGCGGAGACCTTCGCGTGCAGCAGGGAATCGGTGCCGTCGGCCACGTACACCACCCCGTGCACGATATATGTATCCGCGCCGGAAACAGAGCGGTGGAAAGGCCAACGAAAATCGGCAAACGTGATCGGCATGCCGGCCATCGTCACGTAAGCATCAGGCCGCGGATTGCGCAGGCGCTTGGCCTCATCGCGTAAGTGGGCCGTCATTTCCGGCAATAGTTCAGGGCGATTAAAATCGAAGTCTTCGCTCAATTCCAACCGCAGCGTCCGCTCGACCGGAGCATCTTTCGTAAGGCCGATGCGGAAGATGGCGGTCGGGCGCCCGTTGAAATCAAGCCCCTCTTCAGAGGAGACGACGGTTAAGCCGGCGGATGCAGCAGCGTTGCCGACAGCGGTACTCAATGCGGTGACGAGATTAGCAGACATGGTTCTACTTTCCTGCGGAAGTCTCTGTTGATTGTACCCAGTTACGTGGCGTCGAGCGCGAAGGCAACCAGGGTACGGCCGTGCCTGCCGGTCGATTGCTCAAACTCGTCCAGCAGCCGCGTTTCCAGCCCCTCTGGATCCACGGGCATTTCGCACGCGGCAATCTGCTCCTCCGTGGCGCCGTGATAGCAAAGCTCGCAGACCCCAAGCCCCTCCTCCGAGCGCACCGGGGGGCCAAAGACGCGGCAGGTCATGGGGCGGGAAAGATACAGGTCACAGAGGCCGGTGTGGGGATCGAGGGCGGCACAGGGCTCATCATTGGCAAAGTCCTCGAAGCGCGCCGCGGCTTCTTCCGAGGGATCCAGCAGTCCAGTCGCAGGATCACCGGGGAAATCTTCCGCCAGGTGCTCGACCGATTTACGCGCGCGCTCGCGAACACGGCGAGCTCTCTCCGGATCGCTGGCACTCAGCTCATGCAGTCCCTGCTGGAGCCGGGCCGCATCGAGCTGATGGATGGCGAAGACCCCCACACAGCACTGGGTGCACCCTGGCTTGCACACCAGCCAGGCACCGCTGCGGCCGGCGGTGTCGGCAAGCGCTGCGTCGATAATCTGGACCAACTGGTGATCGCCTGAAGGAAGCATCGAATGATTTCACGAAAAAATGGCGTAATCCCGGAACCAATTCCTACGTCTATGCAATTATGAACAGGCCGTGACAAAAAAGTTAAGGGCTGCGCAACTTTTGCGTGCAGTCGAACGTTACAAACTCTAAGTATTTCGCGCATCGAGGAGCTTCGTGAACACACCGTACCACTCCCCCAGCGTACTTCGTTCAGGGCTTTTGCTGCTGACCGTTTTGCAGATTGCAGCGCTGATGGTCGCCTTTGAGCGTCCGGCCCATGCCTACGTCGATCCAGGTTCCGGCTTTGTCTTTCTACAGGTTGCGGGTTCGATGTGTGCCGGCGCGATTTTCTATCTGCGCCATCGCGTCAAGCGGCTCTTTTACTCGTTGCGCAGATCACCTGGCCGCTGCGCAGACTGAGGTTGCAGAGAACCAGCCATGAGCCAGGGCGCGTCGCAGTCTATCGCGACGTTTCGCGATCCTGCCGGCTCGCTGCGCATTCATGGCGAAGATGTGTTGCGCACGGTCCACCCTCGGTATGCAGCCGAGTCTCTGCGCTTCCTGCAGTCGGATCTGGCCAGTCGCTGGATCGAGGAAGGCCACCTGGTCGCGAGCGAAGTCCTGTCCGCGGAAGAGGACCAGCCTCTCCTGCTCCAGCACCCGCGCGATCTTTTTCCCATCGTATCCCTGGGAATGGACTCCCTCGCAATGGGTAGCAGCCGGAGAACTAACGCTCGAACTATGCGGCCAGCTGCTTCATGAGGGCTGGATTCTCAAAGATGCGACTCCGTTGAACATCCTCTTCGAGGGCTCGCGCCCGGTGTTTGTCGATCTGCTGTCCATTGAGCGTCGCGATCCCGCGCAGTCCATTGTGGCTTGCGTATGGCCAATTTGCGCGCACCTTTCTTCTTGCCCCTGGCGGCCTACAAATACCTCGGCTGGCCGTTGGCGGCTACGCTGCATCGCCGCGACGGCTATCGAGCCCGCAGACCTCTACCCGTATCTTTCCGGCGTCGAACGATGGAGCGCTCCGCTTCGTTCGCTCGTCACTCTTCCTTTCTTGTTCGAGACCCGCAAGCGTGGTGCGCGGAGCACCCTCCAGACTGCAGCAGGAGCCGGAAATCGCGGCGGCGGTACTGGAGCGAAATCTTAGAGGCTTCCGGAGAGCGCTGCGCATGCTGGAGCCGGGAGAACGCGATTCGCGCTGGAGCGACGTACCACGGCGCTGCCGATCACTACAGCGCAAGAGGAACGGCAGCGCAAGCAGGAATTCGTCGACCGGGCCATGCAATCGCTGCGCCCGGACTCGGTGCTCGACATCGGCGGCAACACCGGCCAGTACTCGCGCATTGCTGCCGCGTGCCGGCGCTCGCGTGGTCGCATGGGACACGGATGTGGCCTCATCGGATCGCAACTGGAGGGAGGCCAGGGAAGGCGGCCTGCCCATACTTCCGCTGGTCGCTGACGTGGCCCGGCCGACTCCGGCGGTCGGATGGCGCAACGCCGAATCCCTCACCCTGCTGGAGCGAGCGCGCGAGCGCTTCGATTGCGTCATGATGCTGGGGATTCTGCATCACCTGCTGCTGGCCGATCAGATTCCCATGGCGGACGTGGCCGTACTGCTGGCATCGCTCACCCGTCGGTGCGAGCATCGTGGAATGGGTTCCGAAGACCGACGCGCGCTACATCGACCTTTGCCGCGGGCGAGACGAACTCTACGCGCATCTGGATGAAGATCGGTTTGTGGAGCAGTTCACCCGCCATTTCAACATCATGACGCGCGAGGAATTGAGCAACGGCCGAGTGCTCTTTCTGTTCGAGAAAAGATGAACCTCAAGACCTTCGTACAGGGCTTTGGAGCAGCCATAACGGTCATGATTCTTCGCGTCTGGCCCCATTTGTCCAGCTACCACCCGGTGATTTATCACAGCTTCCTGCCCACGCGCAGCGTGATCTGGGGTGTCCTGCTTGACCTCGGGGCCGTCACTCTGCTCGCTGCGCTCCTCTTCCGCTATCTGGAAAAAAATGAGACCGGTCTGCGCACTGTGCTGTGGGCTTCGTGGCGGCCGAGCTTGCCTCCGCTCTCGGTGACTGCCCTTGGGGGTCATGCGGCGCGCTCCCATTCCTTACCTCAGCGCCGGACAAGGTATACATCGTGATTCTGCTGGCAGCGCTGGCCCTGCGATGGCTACGGCCGCCGTTGACTATCGCCGCGGCTGTGCGCGTGCTTGGGCGTACTGATCGTGCTCGCCGGTTGCAGTATGGTCTGGATGATCCCGGAGCTTTTCTACCAGGGGCTACGCGCGCAGCGGGCCGACGTCGCAGTGCCCGGTGATGCATCCCGCCACTGGTCTCCGATCGAACGAGCCTCGCAGCAGAGGGTGGGCGGATCGTATGGTTGCTCTTCGACGAGCTCTCTTACGATCAGACCTTCGATCATCGATTTCCCGGGCTCGCCATGCCTGCCTTTGACAGGTTCAGGAGCAAAAGCGTGGTGTTCAGCGACCTCAAGCCCGTTGGGTATTACACCGATCGCGTGGTCCCTTCCTTTTTCCTCGGCACGCCGGTCGAATAACATCCGCAGCACACTGGATGGAGAACCTCAGGTCAAACTGGCCGGGAGCCCGCGCTGGCAAGCCTTCGATGCCCACGCCACGCTTTTCTCCGATGCCCAGCGGCTCGGCTGGACCACGGGTGTGGTGGGTTGGTACAACCCCTACTGCCGCATACTCGCCGGAACGCTCAACTACTGTTTCTGGCGTATGGGCGATGGTCAATCCGACGGGGCCTTGCCGGATCAATCTGTGTGGCAAAATGCGCTGGCGCCGTTAGCGGAAGCAGGCCGCGGATGGGATCACGAACCGGGCTTCGCCCAGCAAAAGCATGTGCAGGATCATGCCGCGATCATGCCTCAGGCCGAGGCGTTGATTCGCGACCAGAGCATCGATTTCGTCTTCATTCATCTGCCGGTGCCTCATCCTCCGGGTGCGTATGACCGAAATCACCGGGGCAGTACCGGATCCTACGTCGATAACCTGGCGCTCGCGGACAATTCACTGGGAGAATTGCTGGCGACTCTTGGCTGGAACCGCGACGGCTGCAAAAGCAACTGTCATTGTGTGTTCTGACCATTCCTGGCGAGTCCCCATGTGGCGTTCGACTGCGATTTGGACGAAGGAGGACGAAGCTGCAAGTCACGGTCGCTTCGATCCACGTCCAGTCCTGATGATCCACTTTCCCGGCCAGCAAACAGAGCAGGATGTCACCAGGCCCTTCGACGAGATTCGTATCCACGAAATGATCGAGACCCTGCTGCGCGGCCAACAACCCCACTTCGAATCCCTGATGGCGGGCGCCACAAGGCCCTGAAAAGGCTCACTCACCATCGACAACCGTGCCGCGGCACTCTCCCAACCCAATCCCCACAAACCCATCGCCGCTCGCAAAATCCGCGAAACACGACCTCGTCGCCATCCTCAAGAAAACCACGCTGTTCGTCTTCATTCAGAGAAACAGGTTCACGCCCATTGCGAGTAAGCTCCAGCAGGCATCCAAGATTTTCGTCCTCAGGCCCGGACACGGTACCACTGCCCAGCAGATCACCCGGCTGAAGATTGCAACCATTGCTCGCATGGTGGGTGACCAACTGTGCCGGCGTCCAATACAGGTTCCGCAAATTGCTGCGGCTAACACGAATACCCTCATCCATCCGCGCCGGCCGCAAATACACTTCAACGTTCAAGTCGATCCCGCCTTCCCGCATTTCCTTTTCCGAGCGCAAGGTATGCGAGCGGCGCCGGGTCCTGTGCAGGTCGTGCATAGGCTCCCGCGCGGAACGGGGCGAGCGCCTCCATGGTGACGATCCACGGCGAGATGCTGGTAGCAAAGCTTTTGGCCAGGAAAGGCCCCAGGGGCTGGTACTCCCACGCCTGAATGTCGCGTGCCGTCCAATCATTCAGCAGGCAAACGCCAAACAAGTGTGAAGCAGCATCCTCGATCCCAATCCTTTCTCCCATCTCATTGCCGGGCCCGATAAAAAATCCGACCTCGAGCTCATAATCAAGCGCCTGACAGGGCGCAAACCGGGGCGCCGCCCCAGGGGAGGAGACAATCTGCCCCCTGGGCCGCTTTACCGTTGAACCGCTCAGGACAATGGACGATGCCCGGCCGTGGTATCCGATAGGCACGTACTTGTAATTAGGCAGAAGTGCATTATCCGGACGAAATAGCCTGCCTACATTTCTCGCGTGATCGATCGAGGCATAGAAGTCGGTATAGTTGCCGATGACCGCCGGCTTCAACATCGTGACGTCTGCCAAAGCGACGAGCTGAGGTCTCAGTGCCTGTTGATGATCGGCCGCCTGAGGATGGCCGGAACGAAGCAGATCGCTAAGCCGGGCGCGCAGAGCGGACCAGCATCCCGGTCCAAGCGCCATCAGGGGATTCAGCGTGCTTGCGGTGCAAGCCTCCACCGTGCCCGCCGGCAGCGGGCCTAAGAGTCCCGAGCAACCGCGAAGATCCAGAACCTGGTCGCCGATCGCGACCCCGATCGTAGGCCCCGAAGCCCCCGCAAACACGCCAAAGGGCAGGTTTTGAATCGGGAATGCGTCGCCGGGGCGATTGGCGGAGAGAACCCAGCTTTGCCGCTGCGGATCATGCGTAGCATTCATGGTTGCATTTACTGAAGCGGCTTTCCCGTGAAGTGCTTCTTCAGCGCCTGCCATACCTGAAAGTATTCGCGCTGCAGGCAATCCGTCTCCATGGCAAAGCGTGTGGGACGAAGCACCAGTTGAGTCTCAAACATAAACGCCAGGGTACCGCCAAGGTAATGCGGCTTGAGTTCGGCGCTCACCGCACGCTCGAAGGTCTCCGCATCCGGCCCGTGTGCCTGCATGCAGCTGTGCAGGCTGGCGGAACCAGGAATGAACCCTTCTGCCTTGGCATCGTACTGGCCGAAGATGAGGCCCATGAACTCGTTCATCGCGTTGCGGTGAAACCAGGGCGGCCGAAACGTATGCTCGGCGACCATCCACCGCGGCGGAAAGATGACAAAGTCCACATTGCCCGTGCCCGGCACTGCCGTCGGTGCAGTAAGCACGCAGTAGATCGAAGGATCCGGATGGTCGAAGCTGACAGTGTTGATGCAATTAAAATTCGCCATGTCGTACTTGTAAGGCGCGTAGTTGCCATGCCATCCCACCACGTCGAGCGGCGAGTGATCGATGCCTGCCGACCACAACTTACCCTGGAACTTGCACAAGGTCTGAAAGTCGCCATCCACGTCCTCAAACGCCGCGACGGGATACAGAAAATCGCGTGGATTGGCCAGCCCGTTGGCGCCGATCGGACCCAGGTCGGGCAGGCGGAAGGGAAGGCTGTAGTTTTCGCAGATATACCCGCGGGCCGAATCGTCAAGTAGCTCCACTCGCATCTTGAGGCCGCGGGGAATGACGCAAAGTTCACCCGGCGCCACCTCCAGAATGCCCAGCTCGGTGAAGAAGCGCAGCCTCCCCAACTGCGGCAGGATCAGCATCTCTCCGTCGGCGTTCGCAAAAAAGCGGCCAGACATGCTTTGGTTCGCGGCATAGATGTGCACCGCACACCCGGTCTGCGTTGCCGGGTTGCCATTGCCGGCCATGGTGACAATGCCATCGAGGAAGTCGCACGGCGCGGAGGGGATGGGCAATGGATCCCACCGCAGCTGGTTGGGAGTCGCAGCGACCTCGTCGAAGGGCGCGCTGCGCATCCTGTTATCAGGCAGCTCAACGAACGGCTTGTGGGTCACCGAGGGCCGGATGCGATACAGCCAGGAGCGCCGGTTTGTGGCTCGCGGAGCCGTAAAGGGGGTACCGCTGAACTGCTCGGTATAGAGTCCGAGGGTCGACTTCTGGGGTGCATTCTGGCCCTTGGGCAAAGCCCCTGCAACCGCTTCGGTCGCAAACTCGTTAGCAAACCCCGATTGGTATTCCAATTTCGCCATGACATCCCCCAGTAGCTATATACCGGAGGACACTAATGATTGCCAACTGGCCAGTCAATTCAACCCCAACGAAGTGACTTCCGCAGGATATGCTTCTTCAAACAGAAGCTCCTCACTCAAAGCCGCACGAGACGCGCTGAGGTGCCTCATCCCAATTGCGGCCAAAGCAACAATCAGAATCATCAGAACGCTACTCATGAAACCATGCAGTAGCCGTCCCTCCAACTCGGCTGCTTCATGCAGCAAACGTAGGAAGAGCAACACGCAGACCCAAAAGGCAAAATGAATTCCCGCTTTGCCCGGCAGATAAGAGCAGGTGAACGGTATCTTGATAAACGAGTACAGGCAGACCTCCACCAGTAGAATTCCCAGCCAGAACATCACACAGAAGTGCCCCACCGCCGGACGCCACGGAGAAGCGGCCAGCAGGAAGGCGGCAATGCTGGCCATGACAGGCGCCACCCCCAGAATCAGCCACGACCAACGGATCGCCCGGTGGTAGTCCCCGGCAGATCGTACTTGCGTGACGCGGATAATCCAGTTCGCCGAAAGTGAAATAGGAATGGAAGCAACCACGCGCAATGTCACGATGGTCAGGATCATCATCAGAATGCTGGCAAACAGAAACGAATTGCTGATCGTTCCCCGCGTGGATGCAAGACCTTGATTCACGGCTTTCACGTAACCGACGACGATCGTGATCCCAAGACCCAGATAGAAACTGAGAATCATGCGATGTTGCCGGCTTCTCAGCAACGTGCGCATGCTGAATAGGGTGAGAGCGCCCGCCAACGAGTTGCCAAACTGTGGTGACCACGGCACGAATCGAGTCTGAGGCAGGATGTCTGGTTGCTCCACCATCCTTCGCATCAGACGGAAGTAGCACAGAAGCAAAGCCGTACAAGCTCCGAGCGCGGATACCCCCAGGCCGATCCATGCTCGTCTGGCCAAAGGAACCAGCACCGGATCCATCGATCCATTGAGCTGGTTAAAAAGCGCGAGGAACCAGTAAGAGGGGAGCCACGCCAGCATGCGCTGATTCTGCGCGGCAGCAAGTGCTGCCGGAGACTCCAACGATGGCTCCACAAAGTAGACGATCAGCAGGAGGCACATCACGGCTGCTTGCAAAACCGCCGAAAATCGAAGGAAAAGCTGCCGCGGAAGTAGATTGGCAGCCAGGCCTTCCAGGGTGAGAATGGCGAATACAAGAAAAGCGCCCGCCATCAGGAGAGTGATCCAATAAGCAGGCCATACACGCAACACACCGAAGAATCCGCCGCTGCCAGAGCGAAAGAGAAACGGCCATGCAACGCCTGAAAAGCTGTTCAACGCGGCCACCGCGAGAGCAGGCGCCGCAAACAGGGCAGCCATCTTTGCCAGAAACAACGTACTTTTTCTCACCGGCAGTGGCGCCAGTACCAGAAGGTCACGTTTATCCGGGAAGGCTGCCTCCCAATTCAGCACCGCGATCAAACCGGCACACGTCATCGCGGTTTCAATAAAAAAGTGTTCAGGCGTCCATCCCTCTGTCCCTGGAAACGAACCGGCACCCATCAGCGCCAGAAGCGCCGGAAGCGTAAACAGATAAGCTGATGGTAGACGAAGATGGTGGCAAACTGGCCGATCAGTTTTGTCGGGTCGCCATCGGCCGAGAGCAACTCGAGATCCACCACCCGCAGCAGGAAAACGCGGTACAGCGTGCGGAACTGAAGCCGTCTCTTCGCCCATTCGTTAGGCATGGATCAGGTCCGCAATCTCTCGCGAGATGGTCTCTGAGTCCTGCTCGACGGCGAGTTGCGAAAATATTCCTTCCAGCGTGGGTACAGCCATCAGGACTCGCAACCGCTCAATCGAGTCGTCCGCAACCACTTTGCCGCGATGCAAAATGACCACATGCGAACATAGGCGTTCCACTGTTTCAAGCTCGTGCGAACTGAAGAGCACGATCTTACCCCGCGCTGCCAATTCCTTAATCAGGCTGCGTAAGATGAGCGATGAACCGACATCGAGACCGGAGAAAGGTTCATCCAGCAGTATCAGATCTGGATTGTGCATCAACGCCGCACTTAAAAGTATCTTCTGCCGCATGCCCTTTGAATAGGACGACATGGCAACATCGCGGTCCCCGTGAATACCGAACAGGCGCAGAAGTCCGTGAATGCGCTCATGGGCACAACTCCGCTCCATATCCCGCAACTCGGCGACCATCACCAGGTACTCCATGCCGCTCAAATGGGTGTAGAGGTGAGGCTCTTCCGGAACATAGCCCAATCGTTGCCGATAGGCCATCGGATCTGTCTTGATGGGTTGTCCTTCGAAGAAGATCTCGCCTGAGGTCGGTTCTATCAACCCCGTGGCCATCTTCATCGTGGTGGATTTTCCGGAACCATTTGCGCCCAGGTACCCCGTTACTTCACCCGCACGCGCGACGAAGCTCACATCGTCTACAGCGGGAATGCCAGAGTAGCGTTTGCGCAGATGGCGAACCTCCAGCATGGCTTGCTAAGCTACGGAGTGCTTTCAAGCACAACTTCGGCGTGCGAGGGCGCCCGCAGCGTGATCGTATAGCAAGGCACCCGGTCCGACCATCGAACGGAGAGAGTGAACGGGCTTGGGTGACTTCCGAGCTGGATGAGACTGAAAACGATGAATGAAAGCGTGGCACCGGCCTGCAGCAGCCGGACCGGACCGATGCCGGGACCGGTGATGATCTCGCCCGAAGCGATGGACAACTGTCCCGGATCCTTCTCTAGTCTTGAACACTGCCGCAGCAACGAAATTACCCCGTCCAGGAACATATAAGCAGCTCCACCGTGCGAGTATTCCTCGTCGAAGATCCAAAGCATTTCGGTCCCAAACTCGTCCTGGAAAGAGGCTGGATGCAAGCTGAGAAGAAGACGATAGGCAAACCGGGCAAACGCTCTGTTCATGCTTTCCCTGTCCTTGCTTCCTGCAGGCGCAATTTGGCTTCTCTTACCACGCTCTGTAGCCGATCTATCTCGGCAGCCAACGCCTTTTTCCCATCCTTGGTAAGCGTATAAAAGCGCCGATCGTCTTCCTTCGAGGAGACGGGTTTGCGCTTCGACGAGGAAGCTGTAGCCGCATCCGCAACCAGGCCGGCCTCCATCAACTTTTTCAGGTTGTCGTACAACGTACCCGGGCCTAATCGATAGTGGCCATCCGAATTGCGGATGACTTCCTTGATGATTCCGTAACCGTGCAAATTGCCCCCGGCGAGAGCCAGAAGTATATGCAGGGTCGCGGACGATAGCGGAGCGCTCTTGGCGGGCTCGGATTTCATATCGGAATCCGACTATATCGGAGTCCGACCCAAGACGTCAATACCATTCTGCAATGGCCTCGAATCAAAGAGCCGCTGAACAAGCCTTCAGGTACGAGCAGACAAATAAGGTCAATTCCTGCCGGAAGGTCTCGAAATGCTTTTCAGGGTCGTCGGACTCCAGCAACCTTCTGCTGATTCCGGCCATGGCGCCCTGCAGCATCGAAGCCACCAGTTGGGGATCCTTGGTCAGCGGCTCTCGGGCACTCGCCAGCATGGCAGTGATCGCTCGATTGGATCGCAGTCCTATCTCGCGCACGATCCTCGCTCCGTCTACATCCGCACTTACTCCGTACAGAGCGACGCTTGTCTTCCCGTCCTTCATCTTGGCTCCAAGGAATGCATCGACCAGAGCCGTCGCCATGTGGGCCACAGAGTTTCCCTTCTGCTCCTGGCAAGCTTGCTCCACTGCGTCGGTAACCCTGTCGAGGTGGCGCTTGAGAGCAGCCTGTAAAAGCGCGCTTTTGTTGGGGAAATATTGGTACAAGGTCCCGACCGAAACCCCCGCGCGCGACGCCACCCGAGTGGTGGTCAGCCGCTCTTTGCCGGTATCGAGCAAAACCTGAACTGTCGCCTCGAGAATCGCATCCACGCTTGCGGTGGAACGCGCTTGAACGGGCGATTTACGGGGTTCTAAGAGAGCCTGGGCACGCTGGGACAAATGCGAACTCCTAAACGGAAGCCTCCTTCATCTAATCAAAATGAGCACAAGCACTGCAAGTAAAGTACAGATAGAGGAGAACAGCATGACCACACAGACAGACCTTGGCGGCGCCTTCACGCTCCCCGGCACCTCCATGACCGTAAACCGCATGGGCTACGGAGCGATGCAACTTGCCGGTCCGCACGTGTGGGGCCCGCCTCGCGATAGGGAGGCTGCCGTTGCTGTTCTGCGAGAGGCCGTCGCGGCCGGCGTGAATCACATTGATACCAGCGACTTTTACGGCCCGCATGTGACCAATCAGATCATCAAGCAGGCGCTGCACCCCTATCCGGATGACCTCGTCATCGTGACCAAGCTGGGTGCTCGCCGGGGCCCCGACAAGTCCTGGCCCCCTGCTCTTTCGCGCCAGGAACTGACGGATGGCGTGCATGACAACCTGCGCAACCTCGGTGTCGATCGCCTCGACGTCGTCAATCTTCGCGTCGGGGGGATCAGTGCCCCCAACGAAGAATCGATTGCCGAGCCGCTGACCGTGCTTGCCGAACTCAAGAGCCAGGGACTGATCCGCCATCTCGGTCTAAGCAACGTCAGCCCCAAACAATTTGCCGAGGCCCGTGCCATCACCCCGATTGTCTGCGTGCAGAACCTGTACAACGTGGCCCACAGAGGCGATGACGGCTTTATTGCCGATCTTGCCGGCCAAGGCGTTGCCTATGTGCCGTTCTTCCCCTTGGGAGGGTTCACGCCATTGCAGTCGTCGGCGCTCGATGCCGCAGCATCGTCACTTAAGGTCACGCCTATGCAACTCGCTCTGGCCTGGCTCCTCCAGCGCTCGCCCAATATCCTTCTGATCCCCGGAACATCCTCGCTCGCGCATCTCCGCGAGAATCTCAAAGCGGCAACGCTGGAGATTCCTCCGCAAATCGTCGCGAAACTGGACGCGATCGGGGGTGGCGGCCAACCGTAGCAGACAGGGTTCGCCCCAGGGGCGAGATCGTCTGATTTTCCTTCAGGAACACCAACGCACGATGCCGGCCCCTGGCTGTGCACACTCAGCCCGCAGAACTTGAAGGGTAGGGGCTTCAGAGTCCTTGTGAGAACCATTGACTGCACATAAGTCCCGCCGAGCCTGACCCTGGGCTTGTCGAAGGGGACGGCTAAACTGGATCAGACCTGCCCAAATTAGCGAGGACGGGAGACGCTCTGCTATCGATTTGTCGGGAAACTGAAGCTGCGGCCTGCCGGTCGGAAATCAGGTTGGGGTAGCAGCGAAGAGTGGGCGTTATCGGGATCAAGTCACCGTACACGGCTGGGAGCAAGGAACGGGCTTTAGCCGTGCGAAATCCCTGCGAACTTTGTGGCCTTTAGCCCCTGAGGTACGTTCTTGTGCTCGTCAAGCAGCTCGAGCGGTTGAGCCGACGCTGAACGCATGGCCATCCAGCGCCAGTATCCGTCCTGGCCTGTTGGAGGCGCTGCAAACGCTTTTGTGCGCTCGCTAAGTCGTCGGGCAACGGATCGGCTGGTTGGCCGACGCCATACCGTTGGTCTTCGTCTTGATCCGTTTGCTGCGCTTGGTTCAGTAATCGCTCCACTTCGGATCGCCAATGTTGCTCCCGTTCGCTGATCTTCTCGTAACCTACCGAGCGTCGCGTGCTGGCGTTGGCCTTTATCTTGGAGCCATCGATGGCCACATTACCCAACTTCACCAAACCGGCTTTCTGACATAATCTCAAGGCTTGTACGAACAAACCGGCTAGTGCCTCCAGATGCTGCTGACGAAAAGCAGCCAGGGTATCGTGGTCGGGGTGTTGGTCCGCAGACAGATAGCGAAATGCTACGTTATCGTGGGTCGCTTGCTCGATCTTCCTGGAACTGGTTGTTCCGATGCAGTATCCGTAGAGCAATAACCGGGTTATTAGCAAGGGATGGTAGGCCGACAGCCCGCGCCCGTCTTTCCGTTCGTACTCAGCGTAAATGGAAGACAAATCCAGTTCGTTGACTACATCCGCTATGAATCGCGCCAAATGATTTTCCGGGAGCCAATCTTGTAACGAAGGAGGCATCAAAAACTGTTGATCAAGACTACAAACCCGAAACCGTTTGCTCATGGCTGAATCATACGAACTTCCTGCCAGAGACCCTACAGGTTTTCGCAAAATTGCACTATCTATCTCCGACACACTCTCTGAAGTTCAGACGTCCCTACGGGACTGGGTTTGGAAATCCCGGTTTTCACGCAGACTCTAAAAGCCCGTACGTAACCACAGGACGGGAGAGGTAGGTACGGGCTTTAGCCCGTACGTAAACCCAGCAAAATCTTTCGGCCTTTAGGCCCTGAGGTACGTTCTTGTGCTCGCTAAGAGGGCCGCGCTGACTACCCTACCTCAAAACCTGAGTTCTCACGCAGCCCTTCAGGGCCACAGTCCCAAGCTTGGTTGGACCTCAGTCACCCTCGTCAGTGTTCCAATCATGGCTTCTTCAGCCTCGGTGAGTAGCACGACCAGGCCGTCCTGGCAGCGGAAGCGGCCAAAGTAGCTTTCCCCCGCGGTCCAGATTTCTTCGACCACGGCAGCGCCGGAACCAATCAGCCGGACCACCTGGCCTCGCTTAAGCTCGGATATCTTACGAATGCCGTTCACATAGGCAGATTTCAAAGGGAACCCCCAAGGCAACGCGGAATCGTTGCCAAATGTGATGATTATCGTCCCCCCGAAAGAGCACAGTCAATGTGACATTTCGGGCATGGATGTTACCTTCCGGCAAGAACCGCAACGCTCCGGTACCCAAAATGCTACTCTTCCCGCCGGCTCGCTCCCACCATCGATCAAAAATCTTACACGGAAGCGGGATAGCAGGTCTCAAATGGGAAACCAGATTAGGAAAGCTGCATAACCCTCGCGTCAGAGGCCGGGGAAACGGGTCCGCAGCGCACGCCCCTGGCGCTCACTCACCTCAACCTCGGTACTCTTCTCATCGCTCATGACTAGAACAAAGGTGCTGCGCAGATCCGACCGGATCTCCTTGACGCGCTTCAGATTGACCAGGGCAGACCGCCGGGCGCGAAAGAACCCTCTTGGCCCAAGAGCCTGCTCTAACTCTCCCAGTTGATAGTTCACCCAGTAGGTGTCGTGGTCCACTCGTACCCGGACGATCCCACCGTCCATATAGAACACCAATGCTTCCGCAGGATCCAGCAGAAAAACCCGGTTGGCCTTCCTGGCCACGATCTGCTCCATGGCGGGAATCGCATCCCCCAGCAAACGGTTGACGTTCTCCTCGTCTTGCTCGCGCGACGGGAGGGAGCCAAGCAAAAGGCCGGCGCGGTCGATCATCTCGCCCAGGTGGTCTTCCTCGATCGGCTTGAGCAGGTAGGCAATTGCGCGCGCTCGAAAGGCTTCCAGTGCATGTTCGTGGAAGCCGGTCACAAAAATCGTCAGCGGCCGGGGAATGTCTTTGGACAGCCCCTTCAATACATCGAAGCCGCTCAGCCCCGGCATCTGTATATCGAGAAACAGCAATTCCGGGCGCAGACGCTCAATGGCCTCCACTGCTTCGATACCGTTCGCAGCCTCGCCAATGATCTTCACTTGCGTATGGCGATCCAACAGCCTGCGCAGCCGTACCCGGGCCGCTGGTTCGTCATCGGCCAGAAAGGTACGAATCTGCATCGTTCTATTCTCCAACAGGAAGTTCAAGCGTGGCCCGGCTGCCACCGCTCTGAATACTGGCGAGTGAGAGCCTGGCGGTGGAACCATACATGGTTTGCAAACGCTCCCGGATGTTCTGCAATCCCACGCCTCCCCCATCCGCGCCGCCCGGGGATTCGGCTTTGTCCTGCTTTTGCATCAGTCCGATTCCGTCATCCTCGACAGTGAGCAAGATTCGTTCACCCTTGCGCTGTGCCTGCACCAGGATTCTGCTCTTACCCACCTTCGGCGCCACTCCGTGCCTGATGGCATTCTCCACCAGGGGCTGCAGAATCAGAGATGGAATGGCCGCGTGCCCAATCGAAGTTTCCACCTCAAACTCAACCTGCAATCTCTCTCCAAACCGCACCTGTTCGATGTCCAGATACGTACGCAGAAAATACATCTCTTCATCAATCGAGCTGAAGGGGCGATCCGCATGCAGCAGCACGTGCCGGAAGATCCTGGCCAGCCGCACCGTCATTGTCTCCGCTTTTTCAGGCGCTGCAGGGATCAAGGCGGCGATGGTGTTCAACGAATTAAAAAGAAAATGCGGATTGATTTGTGCCCGTAGCGCACGCAGCTCAGCCTGCACCAGTTGCTGACTGAGCCGGCTTTCCAGGCGAATACTCTCCATCCGCTCGGCTTCACGATCCAGTTCGTTCAAGCGCGTCCCCGCATAGAGCGCGATTTCTTCGAGCAAGCCGATTTCGCCACTGAGCAGTGTTCTCCGGTTCCCGGCAAGCGACACCACCAGGCCTAACTTTTCCTGAAACGAAATCGGGATGTATAGACTCTTGCGTGTACCGTCTCGCTGTTGGTCATCGCGTACGGAGACCTCATCGCGTTTCATGCCAAGCGCCTCGCACGCCAGGGCCTCCGTAGCCAGCAGAACCGCCGATTTGGATTCCAGAAGCCCCAGGCGATCGCGAAACTCCCTTACCGCAAGGTGGCTGTCCGGCTTGCCAAAGATTCGCCGCTCCACCAGGACGTCGCTCCACCTGCTCAAGCACGCAAAGAGCAGAATGGCGCAGCCGGTGATGGCTGCCGCACAGAGGATCTCGGCAGCCAGGGGAGATACCGTCCTTTGCGCGATCGATGAAACCGGCCCAAAGATCAGAAGAGCTCCCAGCAAGGCCAGTGCCGCCCCGAGCAATAGTCGAACCGCCCGCTTCGCAAACAGGTCCGCCGCACGAAAGCGAGAAAAGTAAAACAGGCTGCCAATCACCACCAGAACGAGGCTTTGAAGTCTGGCGATTCTGACGGCGCGAGCCATGCCCGCGGGCAAAGAGAGGTAGTCACTCAAGATCGCGCTGGCCGAACTCAGCGAGAGCCCCAGAATCATAAGCGACACCGCGACGCGGTCGGTCACGTTGTCCAGTGTGCCTGGCAATAGAAAAATCGCGCCCAGCACGATCACCAGCAATCCGTTATAGATCGTCAGGTTTCCTGCGAAGTCCTGGTGTAGCGCTGTCCATGTTCCGAGAGCCAGAACTGCGCCGATCAGCAAGCCGCTTGCGCCTGCATAGATAGCAAGAGCGTCACCAATCCTCCGGCGTACGCGGGAAACGGCATTGTTGCGCCAGATGATCACAATGCTCAACGGCAGCATCGCAGCCGCGATAAAGCCGGCGGATTTTATCCGCCACGCCGCGGTAGATTGGAAAGGAACGCCCAATTCCAGCGCAATATTCTTAATCAGACCAGAACCATTCGCGATCAGGATGCACGCGGCAAACAGAAAGCGTGGACGGCGGTCTGTTCCACCCGAACGCCAGACCAGCACCAATAACAGCGCAGCCAACGCTGTTCCAATGGCAAATCCATAAGTCTGCCCGATCAATTCGGCCGCTGAGAGTTGCTGCATTGCGTCCATAGGCCAATCACTCACCAACAGTGTCTTACGACTCGGGTGCCGGCAACACGCGAAAACGCGCCAGCGCGGTGATTCGAGCAGTGAACGTACTTGAGAGCGCCGTTCAGCAAAATTCTAGAGCAACACTCGGCGCCTGTCGGCACGCGTTCACCGCAAAACTATCCGCGTCCACTCGTTACCACTCACCGAGCGATGACTTTCCAGGTGAAACTGCCACTGTCGTCGCGAGGGATCTATGGTCACTCTTCAGTATCGTTCCATCGTAGCCGCTCTGCTGGTAGCCGCAAGCGCCGTTGCACACTCACAATCAACTGCGTCATCGCCAACGGCTCCTGCCGCTGTGCCTGGGTACGTAGCGAACCCGGCAGCCTATGCCTTCCCTGATAGCCACCAGCAATTTCACAACTACCTGTACAGCACTTTCGGTCCTCCGGCGTTCATCGCCTCGGCCGTTGGAGCGGGGTTAGACCAGCGCAAGCCCGCCCCGCCGGAGTGGGATTCCGGAGCCCAGGGTTACGCCGAACGCTACGGCTGGAGATTCGGAATGCAACTCGTCAGCCAAACCACGGCATATTCGCTGGGCGCACTCATCCATGAGGACGTCGCCTATCACCGGTGCGCATGCGCCGGCCTTTTTCCGCGCACTTCTCACGCGTTCGTCTCCACCCTCACCGCGAGAAGCAGCAGCGGCAAGACCGTCTTTTCCGTTCCGGCGCTGGTATCGCCGTATGCGGGATCATTTACCGCGCTGAATGCCTGGTATCCGGCCCGCTATGAGCCCGCTGACGCATTGCGCATTGGCAGCATGTCGTTCGTCTTCAAGGCAGCAGGCAACCTGATAGGCGAATTCATCGCCCCACCGCGCTAGATCTAATCTCAGGCATAAGGAGAGTCTCATGGCTGAATTAAATCGCAGAGCGATGTTAGGGCTGGCGGGAGCAGCCATGGCGGGTTCCCTTGCCGCGTGCTCCGAAGCATCGCCTACCGTGGCGGCATCACCGGCAACCAAACAGCGCTTTGCCAACAAGGTTATCGTGATCACCGGGGCCACCTCGGGCATCGGACGTGCCGCGGCTTTGGCTTTCGCCGCAGAAGGAGGCAAGGTAGGCTTCTGCGGCCGCCGCGTACTTCTCGGGCGCGAGGTCGAACAGGAGATTCGCTCCCACGTCGGCGAAGCCGTCTTCATCAAAGCCGACGTTCGCGTGGAGGCAGAAGTCAAATCGTTTGTCGATCAGGTTGCCCAACGTTACGGTCGTGTGGATGTTGCCTTTAACAACGCCGGCATAACCCTGGAGAAGCCGCTGCATGAGTACACCTCGCAGCAATGGGATGACGTTCTCCATACCAACCTGCGCGGCGTCTTTCTTGCCATGAAGTATCAGATCCCATACATGCTCGCCGCCGGTGGTGGAAATATCGTTGTTACCTCGTCCTCGAACGCCATCGCGACCACGGAACACCGGTCCGCCTACACCGCCAGCAAGCGCGGGCTCGTGGGCCTGGTTCAGTCTGCTGCTCTCGACTACGCCGCAAAAGGAATTCGCATCAACGCGTTGATTCCCGGCACGACGGATACCGCCCTTGTGCGGCGAGCCGCCGGCATGGAAAACGCACCCGATGCGATCTGGGAAATCGCCGCCCGGCAATGGGCAAAGTCCCATGTCCCGGGCCTGCAAAGAATGGCGACCCCAGAGGAGATCGCGGCCTTCGCCCTGGTTCTGGCTTCACAGGATCATCCCTACATGACGGGCGCGCAAATGGTCATCGACGGTGGCAAAACCGCCCACGCAGGTTAAAGTCTGCGTGAGAACTGTGCCTCCTTGAAGGGGCGGCCTTTAGTCCGTTAATTCTCAACAACCAGCACCGAAGGTGCGTCGTTATACCAGCCCAGGCCAACGGCCTGGGTTTCAGTAAGCGAGAATTCGTGAGGGCCGTAGGCCCGATCCATCCTCGCCACCAAGCTAAAGAACATAGATCGGGCTTTCAGCCCTCCTGAATGATGTGGGTCCCTTACACCCAGGCCGATGGCCTGGGCTGGTATAACGACGCACCTCCGGTGCTCGGGGTCACCTATTGCTCGAACCCGCCCCCTCACCACAAATTGGGCAACTTTTAACGCACCGGAGGGCCTGACCCGGTCGATACTCCGGGCAGATGCGCGACTGGTCCCAGCAGCAATCGCCTTCCGAAGTAGTGGCCGTCCTGTCCGTAAAGTCTGCGTGAGAACTATGCCTCCTTGAAGGGGACGGCCTTTAGTCCGTCCGTTAATTCTCAACAACCAGCACCGAAGGTGCGTCGTTATATCAGCCCAGGCCAACGGCCTGGGTTTCAGTAAGCGAGAATTCGTGAGGGCCGTAGGCCCGATCCATCCTCGCCACCAAGCTAAAGAACATAGATCGGGCTTTCAGCCCTCCTGAATGATGTGGGTCCCTTACACCCAGGCCGATGGCCTGGGCTGGTATAACGACGCACCTCCGGTGCTCGGGGTCACCTATTGCTCAAACCCCTCCCTCTCTCACAAATTGGGCAACTTTTAACGCAGCGGAGGGCCTGACCCGGTCGATACTCCGGGCAGATGCGCGACTGGTCCCAGCAGCAATCGCCTTCCGAAGTAGTGGCCGTCCTGTCCGATTTAGTCCTCCATCCGGCGCAGACGTTTTACCACAGCTGGAACTGGAAAGCCGCCTTACTGAGCGCGATGCTGCGCGCGCCGTTGTTTCTCGTCGCCACCCTGCGCCAGGGGCTGGAGGCGATTTCTATCGCAGTCTTCGCGGAAGCTGTCTACAGCGCGGCCATTTCCGGCTGCTATGGCGCCGCCATACAGAAACTCCGCCGTGCCCGCCCTCTTTGGGCCTCTGGTCTGTTGATCCTGGTCATTCTCCCCGCCGTCCTGCTTTGGTTTGACTACCTGTTGCATCTCTGCACCGGCATGGCCAACTTGAAAGGTGGCATGTCGGCCGCGGCAACCCTTTCCTCGCTTTCCTCGCTCTTCAACTGGTACCTGATGAGCCGGAATAGTCTGCTGGTCGGCAAAGAGGGGCGTTCCTTTGCTTCCGACCTTAAACGCATGCCGCGTATGTTGACGGACTTCGTTTTCTGGATTCCGCGGCACTGCTACCGTCTCTTGCGAAGTTCCAATGTTCACCTCCGGGCCTGATGCGGGAGCCAATGGCGATCAAAACCTTGCACTTGACCAACGCGTTCCACACCCACTCGGGCGGCATCTCGACTTTCTACAAGGCGATGCTCCAGATGGCTAACCAGCAGCAGAGGGAGATGCGGCTCATTGTCCCGGGCGCTGAAGACCGCGTCGAACAGGTGGGCCGCTATGGCCGGATCTACACCGTGAGCGCGCCCAGGGCCCCGTTCTATGGCAGTTACCGTTGTCTCTACCCGACAAAGTACCTGTACCCCGAGAACACCATACGCAGAATCCTGCGTGAAGAGCGGCCGGACGTCATCGAAATTTGCGACAAGTACAACCTGCAGTATCTGGGCGGCATGATCCGCGAAGGATTGCTGGGCGACCTGGACTTTCGACCCCTGATGCTGGGCCTCAGTTGCGAGCGCATGGACGAAAACGTAGCTGCCTATGTAGCCAATAGCGCATTCCATCGCGCCTTCTGCCGCTGGTACATGCACTGGATCTACTTCCCCTTCTTTGACCATCACATCGCCGTCTCGGAGCATGCCGCAAGCGAGTTGGTGGCGGCCTCGCGAAAGCACAGGGTTCGGCGCGGGATCTGGATTCGCCCCATGGGAGTCGATGTGGCCCGGTTCTCACCGGACCGCCGCTCCGCGTCCATGCGGCAGCATCTGCTGCAGAAGTCCGGCGGTGGCCCCGGCACACTCCTGCTGCTCTACGCCGGCCGCCTGGCTCCGGAAAAGAATCTGCCCTTGCTGATTGGGATGATGCACTCTCTGCAACACGACCGTACGCGCGATTACCGGCTGATCCTGGTAGGCGACGGCATACAGCGCGAACTCCTGGAGCAACTCACGTCCCGGCAGGCGCCGGGCAAAGTTCACTTTCTTGACCACATTACCGATCGCGAGCGGCTGGCTGAGGTCTACGCCAGCTGTGACCTCTTCGTCCATCCCAATCCGCGCGAGCCGTTCGGCATCGCACCCCTCGAGGCCATGGCCTCCGGCCTCCCTTTGGTGGCGGCAAACATCGGCGGAATCACTTCCTTCGCCACGGAAGCCAATGCCTGGCTGGCCGAGCCCACGGCAGAGGCCTTTGCCGCCTCCGTTCGCCAGGCTTTCCAGGATCATGGCGCGCGGCTTGCCAGGGTGAGGGAAGGTTTGGCTACTGCTTTTGCGCATCGGTGGGATTGCGCTGCTTCAGCGTACTTTTCCCTTTATGACGCAATCCATGCCGAATTTCGGGCCATGGATACGCTTGCCGGCTTTCCTCCCTACGCCTGGTCTACGCCCGCAACCCTTTATGCCGATGCAGTAACTGCTGCATCCTCGGCGCTGGCCCAGACCTTCTTCCGCGCTGTGGGTCGCTTCGGACGGCAGGACCCCGTTTCGGAAGTCCCATCTCGTCGTTATGTGCCGATGGTGCCATCCGTAACCGGCAGGGAAGAGAAATCAGCAGTCACTTTGCATCCTAGAAGGGCAGACTAGATGCGGTCGGACAATTACGCTGCCCCCGATATGGCCGCAAGTAGTGGTTTCCTCTGGAAGGAAGCCACCCTGGGACCTCGGTCCTACATCAACGGTAATAAGCGCAGGGGAGGAATCCGATGCATGTAACCGGCCGGCAGAGTAAACCGATCCAGGACCTTAAACTGTTTGGCATACGCGCGAACGTCGGCCTGTTGGCCATCGCGCTCGCGGCATGCGTATGCGCTCCGGCGGCTTGGTCGCAGGCCGATCCGGCTACTGCCTGTCCTGACCGCGGACCAGGTGGTACAGCGTCTGATGGAAAAGAACCAGGAGCGCGCCGCGGCCTTGCAACACTATATAGGCAAGCGTAGCTATCGCCTCGAATACCACGGCTTTCCTTCCTCCGCGGAGGCAACGATGGATGTCGAAGTCAATTTCGACGCGCCCGCCACGAAGCGCTTCACGGTTGTCAGCACGACGGGATCGAAGATGATCCAGAATCGCGTCTTTCACCGCCTATTGGAAAGTGAAGAGCAGGCCGGCGACGCGAATAACCGAACCCACACCGAGCTCGGTCCAGACAACTACACCTTCTCCCTGGCCGGAACCGAAGGCAAGAACTATGTGCTTGATGTCCAGCCCAAACAGGAGAGCCGCTTTCTCTATCGAGGCAAAATCTGGGTAGACGGGCACGACTTCGCTGTAACCCGCATCGAGGCCCAACCTGCGCGGAATCCATCCTTCTGGACCACCAAGTCCATGATCCACCACACCTACCAGAAAGTGGACAATGGGTTTTATTTGCCCAAGGAAAACAAGACCGTAACCAGTGTCCGGTTGGGAGGGGTGGCCACGCTCACCATCGAGTATGAGTCTTACCAGGTGACAGCCGCCAAGCCGGTAGCCTGGGCAAAAAAGCCGCTTCCCTCCGGCCGGGGTTTCGCATGGCCCGACGCCGGCTTCAACCCGGAAATGGCCAGTTTTATGTCATCCAGAAAATGACACGTTCGCGGTCGCTCGAGGCAGATTCGGTTTCATCTGAAAATGCGCGCAACCCCAATCGCAGAGTGACTCCATCATCGGTACCAGCTTTTCGCCTTCCGCATTAAGCGAGTAAGTCACCATCGGCGGCACAGACTGAGCAGCGTAGCGCTGGATAACTCCATCCTGCTCCAACTGACGAAGCTGGTCAGTCAGCACCTTTTCTGAAATGTCAAATAATTTGTCCCGGATCTCGGCGAAGCGGAGCGGCCCAAACGACAGATGCCATAAGATCTGTACCTTCCATTTTCCCGAAAGTACGTTGATCGTGGCTTGCACGGGACACCCGTGATGGTCTTTCATTTGCCCACCCTTTCCGTCGGGCTTACTTATTTGTGCGTACTTACAAGAGCCCTCATTGCCGTTGTACCATACCGCTGAAATCGCAAAGGAGGAAAGCATGATCCTTGTCACCGGAGCTTCAGGAAATGCGGGAGGCGCCGTGGTGGATGAATTGCGTAAGGCGGTCGTGCCCTTCCGCGCCCTGTATCGAAGCCACGAAGATGCGGCAAAGGCGCCGCGGGGCGTTGCCTCCGTGATCGGGGACTTCTCTTCCATCGAAAGCATGAAGAGCGCGCTCACTGGTATGGAGTCGGTCTACCTGGTGTGCTCGCCCATCCCGGAGTTGGTAGACCTGGAAAGCAACGTAATCGATGCCTGTCAACAGAGCGGTGTCAAGCATGTGGTGTTGAACTCCTCCTTGGGTGCTGCCGACTATCCCAAGTCGTTTCCTGCCTGGCATCGCAAGGTGGAAGACAAGCTGAAGGCATCCGGATTGGGCTTCACGATCCTCCGCCCCAACTCGTTCATGCAAAACATCGTGGCCTTCATCGCGCCCAGCGTCCGCGAGCAGGGTGCATTCTTCGCTGCAATGGGAGAGGCGCGCATCAGCTATCTGGATCTCCGCGATATCGCCGCGGTCGTTGCCAGGGTCGCGACGTCGCTGGGAGAGCATAGCGGCAAGACCTACGAGCTCAATGGTCCAGAGGCCCTTACCTCCACCGAACTTGCGCAACGCATCGCTCGCGCCTGCCAGGCGGGAATCCGATTCGTCGATATACCAGAAGCAGTCCAGAGGAATGCCATGTTGGGTATGGGGATGCCTCCATGGCGCGTGAACGCGTTGCTCGACCTGCAGCGTTATTACACCAACGGGCAGGGTGGCGAAGTGACCGATGTGCTTGCGCAATTACTGGGACGCCCACCCGTGAACCTTGACTCCTTCCTCGAAGAATTCAAAGACGCCTTTCGCGCTAAGGTTGCGCGCGCATAAAGAGGAGGATGACGATGCACGATGAAGAAACCGTAAATCCGGCGACCGGCATGACCGGTCGTGAAATCAAACTGTTTGTGCGCGACCACTTTGAACAATTTGTAAATCGGAAGAATCTGGATGTTGCCGACACCAACTTTGGCCCCGAATTTCAGGATCACGGGGCGGACGTACCACCGGGGACCCCTCCCGGCCCTGCGGGCGCGAAGGCGTATGTCGGCGGAGCGTATAAGAAGTTTCCTGACCTGCACGTCGAGATTCTGGACCTGATCGCCGAGGGTGATCGAGTCGTCGTCCGCAATCACTGGACCGGTCGGGAAGCTGCCTCCGGGACGGTATACGAGTTTTCCGGCATTGTTATCTGGCGCATCGCTCATCGCCAGTTGGTCGAGCGATGGGCATACCTCACGGCGCCGCAGCCAGCCGCGCGCTAACGGAGAGCACACCGTCAAGGGCCATCTCAAGAGCATTCTTGTCCAAATTAGATTTTTCGGTTGGCCAATTTGGACAGCACCTGAAAGGCTGGGGAGGAGACTATCGAACGAAGGGCACGGGTTCAGCCGTGCCGTAATTGGGGTGCGCGCTTGACGGCTTTAGAAGCCGCTGAGGTACGCTTTTTTTAACATTCCTCACGCGCAGTCGCTTGGAAAGGGCAGCAAAAGCGTACCTCAGTGGCTAAAGCCCTCAGGAGTGTGAGTGCGGTATGGCACGGCTGAACCCGTGCACTTCGTTCATCCATCCCACTCGAAAACTTGTTGGGGCTTCGGAAAGCGCCCATCAACAGCAGCAACCTGATTTCGTTCGCCCACGCTCCCTCGTCGATGAGCTTGAGATCCACGCCATTTGCGCTAGGTGTTGGGCGTGGTGTATGAGCCGAACTCTTTTCAGTTCCGCGACCGGCAAGGCTTCCCGGTGGGAGATGCAACCGGAGCGCGGTCACTGCAAGGCAGGGTCGATCCGCCACACCACTCCAGCATCGAGTTCGGTGAGCCAGACCGACCCAAGCCCCACGCGAATGCTGTCTCCTCCTTTTCCCGCCCATTGCTGAGCAACCTTATTGGTCGCCGGGTCAATTCTCGTGATGGGAAAGCCTAAGAGTGTCGCCCATATGGAACCTTCGCCATAAGCAATCTCACCGCCGGCGCCGGAAAGCCCTGCTTCAATCACTGCTGACAGCTTGCCAGTCCTCGTGTCGACGCGCGAGATGGTGCCGTCGCCTTGGTTGAGTGTCCACACCGAACCAGCCCCCACGGTCAGGAAGCGCGGGCTCCTCCCGACGCTTGTGGTCGACACGAGTTTGTTCGTTGCCGGATCAACTCGGGAAAGCAGACTCTTTCCCGTGGATGTGATCCACACCGAGCCATCCGCAAAGGCGGCTGCATAGGACTCCGGCGGAATTCTTATTCTCGCGACGACGCTGTCGTTGGTGGGGTCTATTCGCGCCAACACCCCTTTGGGACTGGTAACCATCCAGACGCTTCCTGCCCCTGTCGTAATTCCACCCTCGTCATTGGCTGGGGCGGCGGCAATCCGGGCGACCACCTTCCTGCTCTCCAGGTCCACTCTGACCAGGTTATGGCCGGCGCAGCTCGGCACCCACAAGCTGCCGAAACCGACCGCGAGACCAGAGCATGGCTTTGCAACCGTCACGGATTCACCGACTTCATTCGTGGCCGCATTCAGACGAATGACGGAATTCGTGGACGAGCTCGTGACCCAGACAGACTCGGCGGTCAGAGCCATCCAGTCCGGATTGCCGCCGACTCGAAACGTCGCCAGCGGATGCAGGCTGCTCATAGCACGCTGGACAACAGCATCACCAACTCCGGTCGCCTTGGGGAGTTGGGTCGTTGTCTGCGCCCCAGGGAGAATGGTACTTGCGAACACGACAACAAACACGGTGGTCGATCGAAGCTGTCTGTGGGCGTTCACGCAGCGCATGTTAGGCTTCCGTTTCTCCCTGTAGTTGCCAGCTAGTGCGCCGAGGAGGATTCGTCTGCAGTCTGCATGGCCAAGCGCCCTAATTCGCGAAACGTATCACACAACTCCGCGGGATGGTAGACAACGATACGCCGCCCCATGCTGAGCAGCATGGCCGCAAACATTTCCAGCCGATCGCGCCCGCAGCGCAGACGTGTACCGCCGTCCTGCGCCTCAGTGGCCACTCTCCACGGCGCAAATGTTTGTTCTGCCTCCTCGACGGGCATGTCGATCCAGACATCGATCCGGTAGTCCGACTGGATGAACGGCATGCGGTCTCGCAGATAGGCGCGCGGATCGAAGTTGGCGGGACGGCGGAACGTGGCACGGCAAAGCTCCAGGTCCGTCACGCGATCGAGGCGGAAGGTGCGTAGCGCCCGTCGCGACAGGCAATGGCCGATCAGGTACCAGCGCCCGTCGGTGTGCATCACAGCATAGGGCTCAATCTGGCGGCGGGACGCGGTACCGTCATGGGAGCGATAACCAAAGCGGATCCGTTTGCCCGCGCGAATCGCAGAGGCGGCGTGGATCAGGTGCTCCACCGAGGTCGAAACCACCCAAGGACCGGGCTCGACGGCGACCACGTCTTCCACGGTCCGAATGCTCTCGCGCAAAGCTTCGGGTAAGACGCGTCCCAGCTTCGCCAGTGCCCCTTCCGTGGCGGGGGCGAACGCCGATAGGCCGATCTGCCGCAGCGCCCGCAGACCGAGAGAAAGCGCGAACGCCTCTTCATTGGTCAGCAGCAGCGGTGGTAACCGAAAACCCGCGCGCAGACGATAGGCCCCACCAACGCCCCGTGAGGAGTCAATGGGAATGTTCAGATCCTTGAGGCGAACGATGTATCGCTGCACCGTCCGCAGATCTACTTCCAGGCGCTCGGCCAGTTCCGCTCCGGTCACATGGTCACGCGCCTGCAGAATTTCGAGCACCATGAGCACGCGCATGATGGGGTCGTACATAGAAAGTGATCCTTACTCTAATTTACGACAGGATCTGTCGGGAATCCTCTGTAGGCTCAAGAACGAGGTCCAGAAGGGCCACACGGAGGATGGACATGACAGCTGAGACAACACCAATGAACGTGCTGACAGCGGACGCTCTATTGAGCAACTGGCAAGGACACAGGCGGCTGACGCGCAGGACGATCGAGGCTTTCCCGGAAGACAAGCTCTTTCAGTTTTCGGTGGGCGGTATGCGCCCTTTTGCCGAGATGGCTTGGGAGTTCATTCGCATGGCTGTGCCCATCGTAGAGGGCGTGTCCACCGGGAAATGGGAAGAGTTCAAAGCGGAGAAGCCAAACAGCAAAAGCGAACTTCTCCGCCTTTGGGATGAGCAGACCGCAGAGCTGGACAAGAAGTTCCCCAGGATTCCACCGCACCGGTTCAGCGAAATCGACAAGGCGTTTGGCCAGTGGGAGGGTCCTGGGCTGGCGACGATTCAGTACGCCATCGACAATGAGATACATCATCGCGGCCAGGGATACGTGTATCTGCGGGCGCTCGGCATCGAGCCGCCGCCGTTCTGGGAGCGCAACTAACGGTCTTTGGGACAAACGGCTGCCGTGCGTGCTGCGATCCCTTCGCGGCCACGGCAGCCGCTCACACATTCTGAGCCGGAAAACGGGACTATAGTAGTCTGGTCGGCCATGCCAAGGCCTGTTTAGTAGAGTAGGAAGCAGATCGGTTTTCAAAGACAAAAGGGAGGTAAAGACTCATGGCCCCATCAGTGGTGGAATGGACGGGCGATCAAATTACCGAAGCAGCGCGCCAGGCTTCCCGGGCGGCATCTGTTGTTGTGGATGCGCTCGAGGAGAGCTTGGGAGCGACCCGGCGCGCCGCTAAACTTGGCGGCGACGCTGCGGAAGAGCTTATGGATGACACCATCAAGCGACTGACGCGGCATCCCGTCGAAACCGTGGTCGCGACATTCGCCATAGGCATCCTTAGCGGTGTTGCGATAGGCATTGCCAGCGGAATATTAATTGGTTGGACGGTCAAACGAAGATAGCTTCACTAAGAACGCGATCGGCGTACACACTACGGATCGCCGGCGGGTGCAACAGGCTGAAATTGACCAGTGGCCTCCACCAAAAGAATGAGCACAATATCCATCTAGGAGTGGGTTACACGGCCAGTGGCGGTGCAATAGGCTGTTGCTCATTCTACTTGTGCCTAGAGTTTGAAGATTTGAGGTGAATTGATGGCCGCTTCCAGTCACAGTCTTTCCGCCATAGGGGGAGCATCCGCTCCGCAACAGAGCCTGTATGACAAGCTCAATGGTCCGTGGCATGAACGCGCCCTGCAGTTTTTTATGTTGATCGTGCTCGCCCATTGGGCCGAGCACTTTGCCCAGGCTTACCAGATTTTCGTCATGGGCTGGCCGCGTCCAAAGGCGAATGGCGTTCTGGGTCTATGGTATCCGTGGCTCATCAAGTCCGAGGTTATGCATTATGCCTACGCCCTGGTCATGCTGGCTGGCTTGTGGCTGCTGCATAAGGGATTTACCGGCCGTAGCTATACCTGGTGGATGATCGCATTCTGGATCCAGTTCTGGCACCATATTGAGCACCTGCTTCTGATTTCTCAGGCCACGCTCCATCACAACCTGATGGGCAAGCCGGTGCCGTTCAGCGTTCTGCAATTCTTCTTCCCACGCGTCGAACTTCATCTCTTCTACAACTCGATCGTGTTCATTCCTATGGTCATTGCTATGTACTATCACATGCTTCCCCCGGAGGGAGAAAAGCAGCGCGCACTTTGCACCTGCTCCTGGCATAAGAATGACGATGAACTGCGGGCTCCCTTTGGTACCAACCCTTCTGCGGCATAAGTTTCTCTCGCTGTTGCTTTGTGCGGTTCTGCCGGTGGTCGTGGCCTGCCGTCGATCATCGTCAGAACCGGAGATTTCGATCCGTCATCAGATCTCTCCGCAGCCGGTGCGCGTGGGCCCCGCTACCATCAGCTTCCAGGTCGCGGATGCAGCCGGGAAACCCGTCTCGAGCGAAGCCGTCGAGGTAGAGGCAGACATGGCGCATCCCGGTATGGCGCCCCTGTTCGGCAAAGCTGAGGAAATATCGCCAGGCAATTACCGGGCTGACATCCGCTTCAATATGCCGGGCGATTGGGTCGTGTTGCTGCGGATCAAACTTCCCGGCGGCCAAAGTGTCGAGCGTTCGATCGATGTCAGAGGCATACAATCCAACTGAGCCGTATGTCCCACGCTACCCCCGCCTCTTCTGACCCTGAAGACGATTTACTCGAAACTCCGCCCTTCGACCTGTTGCGTCTGCCCATCCTCGGGCGATTCCTGATCTGGCGTCATGCGCGCACGCTGTTGCAGATCCCCCTTCTGCTGGTGAGTGTGATCATGATTCTGCACGGATTATTCGGGCCTACCCTCGCGCCCAAGAATCTGGCCACCGTGCTGGCGTGGGTCCACTTTCGCGGCGCGCTGACGCTGGTGCTGCTGCTGGGAGGAAACTTTTTCTGCATGGCCTGTCCCTTCATGCTGGTGCGCAATATGATGCGCCGCTGGATCCATCCGCGCCTCACCTGGCCGCGCAGGCTCCGCAACAAATGGATCCCCACCGTGCTCTTCGTGCTTGTCCTCTTCTCTTACGAACTCTTCGGCTTGTGGTCGTCGCCCTGGCTGACGGCCTGGATCATCATCGGCTACTTCGTGGCCATTCTCCTGATTGATGGCGTTTTCAAGCACGCCACTTTCTGCAAGTTCGTCTGCCCCATCGGCCAATTCAACTTTGTCGCGGCTACGGTCTCGCCTCTTGAAGTCAAAGTGCGCGAGAAAAATGTTTGTACCTCCTGTCAAACCAAGGACTGTATTCGCGGACGGCGCGACCCGGCCTCCGATCTTGTGGTTCTCCAGCGCGGTTGTGAACTCGCGCTCTTTCTGCCATCCAAGGCCGGCAATATGGACTGTACGTTTTGTCTTGACTGTGTCCATGCCTGTCCGCACGACAACATAGGGCTTCTCAGCCGTCTTCCCGCCAGTGAACTGATGACCGATCCCCGTCGCTCGGGTGTCGGCTACTTTTCCCGCCGCAGCGATATTGCTGCGCTCTCGACCGTCTTCGCCTTTGGCGCACTGATGAATGCCTTCGGCATGGTAAGTCCCGTCTACGTGGTAGAGACTTGGCTGGGTCGCCTGATGCACGTTCACAGTCAAGCAACGGAGCTCAGCCTGCTCTTTGGCCTCGTCCTTATCCTTGAGCCGGCGTTCCTCTTAGGGCTTGCCGCGGCAATCAGCCGCACCTGGGCAGGCGTACAACGCGCCTGGCTGCCGCTCATCGTCCGCTACACGTATGCGCTGGTCCCGCTCGGGTTCGGCATGTGGCTCGCCCATTACGGCTTCCACTTCTTTACCGGGCTTTACACCATCGTTCCGGTCACCCAGAGCGCGCTTGCCGGGCTAGGCTGGTCCTGGGCCGGAACGCCTCGCTGGACCCTGGTGGGCATTCCCAAATACGTGGTAGAACCCCTGGAGTTCGGATTTCTTTTGCTGGGCACGGCGGGGTCGCTTCTCGTCGCCTGGCAACTGGCGGAAGAAGACTCCGAACAGCATCCCGTTCGTGCCTTTCTCCCGTGGGCAACAGTCTGCCTGTTGCTGCTGCTGGCTTCCGTCTGGCTCATGCTGCAACCTATGGATATGCGCGCTACCATCATGGCTGGATAGAGCGATGAGTAAAATGACGTTTCCATTCCGAGGGTTCCCCTGGCTGTTGCTGGCGCTCATAGCGGCCTTCTCCAGCGCGCCCGCGTGGGCGCACATTGGACCTCCTTTTCCCATCATCGAAAATCGCAAAATCGGGAACCTCACCGTCTCGGTCTGGAGCAACCCGGATGTGGGTACCGGAAGTTTCTTCATCATGATCGATCCGCCGAAGGGCACTTCCGTCCCCGCCGACATGAAGGTGCAGGTCATCGTTCAGCCGGTGAGCGGCAGATTGCCCGAGGCGCGTTACGACGCGTGGCGCGAGCAGCTTCGCAATCGCGTTGAATTTAAGGCCGATGTGCCCTTCGACAAAGAAGAAACCTGGCGAATACGCATCGTTTTGGCCAGCGCGCAGGTGGCGGGCGAAACCGCCGTAGATGTGCCCGTCACGCCGACTCTGGGGCGCTGGAGCCTGTTGTTTTTTCTGCTCCCGTTCCTCGGCATTGCCGGGCTATGGTTGAGAGCCATCATGGTGAGACGGAAGCGCAGAAAAAGAATGCTGCTGCAAAGAGCTCAGGCAGGCGCGCACTCTCCCCAATAACCGCCGAGCCCAAGCATATCGGCATCATGCAAACTGGTTTAGATCGGTGTCGGGCGCAGGATGGCCCAGGATACGGCACATAGCGACGATCTGGCCTTTGTGATGGAAGGCGTGGGTAAATATGTGATGAAGGACGAGAGCCGGCGTACAGATGGCTTTGTCTCCATGGGAGAAATGTAGCTCGGTATCTGCATTGAGCTGCTCGTCAGTCAAGCCTGACAAATAGGTGAGCGTGTTTGTGCTGAGCCGATGCTGTAGAGCTCTGACATCGGCGACCGACGGCCAGGCCTCGGGTTCCTCATTCTCGAACCGGGCTCCCTGCAGCGTATGGATCCAGAATCCTTCGCAGTTGAAGATATGAAGGATCTGTGCTCGAAGCGTTGGAAACCCGAAGCCAGAAACTTCTTTCGCATAATCACCTTCCGGGATCGTCGCGAGATGGTCGAGTACAAGAGTGAGGCTGGAATGAGTCCAGCCATGCAACTTACGCATCCCAATGACAGTGAACAAAGGAACCTCCTGGCGGTTCCGACGATTGTAAAACGGCTCGAACGCCGGCATGTCACCTGGCCACGGTTTCCGATGAGCAGATCTGGGATGTGTTTTTCGTCGAAACCCCACAAAGCCGTCATCCTTGGAGGCTGTGACTTTTTGCTTTCGAGTGACGGAGGCGATTTCAACCTTGAAGACGAGGCTCCTCCACCTCTCAACCCTGGACGGGTTGAACGAGATGGGGCGAAGCCCTTTCCGCTGTTTTCCTTCGCATGCAGCGAACGCGTTTTTTGCGAGTTGGAAGAGCAACAACGGCCGGCAGCCTTCCGACCCCAAACAAAACCGTCATCCTGAGAGGCTGTGACTTTTTTGTTCGCGCAAAAATGATGGCTGTGGGTGCGGAGAGGCGTCCCGCCTCGGCAACTATTCTCTCCCTGCAACCACCCTCTCCTATCTGTCATCCCGACCGCAGGGGAGGGACCTGCAGTGCGCCCTTCGGCACCAATTTCAGCTCGACGCCACCTTTCCTCGTTCGTCCTGAGAGCTGTCCTTTTCGATCTTCCCGATTTTCGACACCAATCAAGTGTTTCACTCTCTCTCAGCCGTCTCCTGAGCGAGCGCCCCATGTCTGCGCATAACGGGGGCCTATATGCGCTGAAGTCGAAGGCCTCGGCGTGCTCGTTCAGATGCGACAACCGTTCGGCCTCAAAATCAAAAGTCACAGACCTCTGAGGATGGCAAGAGAGTGGGGGCAACCGTAAAAGGGGTTGCCCGAAGGCGCACAGCAGATTCCCCCTACGTTCCCGCATATACGGGTAAGGCTGGCGCTAATGAGCGCGTAGGAAGGCGAAGGACCTTGCCCAGGGGGCGATGCGACCGGGTCGTTCAGCAGATGCATAGGAGAGGGTGGTTCGGAGAGCTTTACCGAGGCGACATGCGGTTGATGGAACGAAGATGACTTTTCCAGGCCGACGAAGATCGACCTCTGGGTGAACGCGCAGATCTTGCATGAGAAGGGCTTCTACGTGAAGTCAAGGAATCCTCTTGTGCCCGATACCCATCACCAGATCTGGGCAAACGCGGCCACCGCTCCCGGGCGATGGCCGCGTTATCCATCTGTCTACTGTGCGACAGCCTGCTTCTCCATCCATTCCTTTGCTTCAGTGGATTTCAACCACTCGCCGGCCACCTGGCGAGTAGTGATGTTGAAGCGGTTCCACACATTGGTGAGCGCGATGGAGAGCGTAAGCGCCGCCAGTTCGCGCTCGCTGAAATGGCGAGCCGCCTCATCCCACACTTCGTCGGGCACCGGGTCGGGCCGGTCGGCGACGCGGGTGGCCGCTTCGGCAAGGGCGAGGGCTCCACGTTCCGCCTCAGTGAAATACGGGGCATCGCGCCACGCCGAGACCGCGAACAGTCGCTCGTCCGTTTCGCCGCTCCTCTTGAGCTGCCGCCAGCCCATGTCTACACAAACGCTGCAGCCGTTCACCTGGCTAATGCGCAAGTGGACAAGGCCGCGGACCGTCGCGGACAAGTCACTTTTTTCGAGGACTGCGTTCAATGCCATCAGCGGCGGCATGGCGTCAGGAAGCAGCATCGCGGGATTCGTCATTCGTGATTGCACAGGAACTTCTCCTTGAGATGGTTTCGTACTTCATAACAATGACGGACCGCTAGGAGAAAATGTGACCGGCGATCTAGTGTAGTGCGTCCCACAGATGGGCCTTTATCTCATCTGAAGATCCTGAGTCGGCTCTTAGCTGGTAAGCCGTGCTTTTCAAGCTAGATCGCGCCGAGTCCCGCTAGGGACGACTGATCGTAGCCCAGGATGGAGTGCGCAGCACGGAATCCTGGGTACCTATAGCAAAATGATCGAGCCCCGTAGGGGCGGCACACATTCTTGGGGACGTCAGTCCCGAGGGGAGAAGATGCGGCAGCTGACATAATCGCCTTTATTACTGACGCACTACACCAGCCGTTGTAGCAATGACAACCCTGTCACATAAACTGAAAATCATTCGTCATCAGGATGACGCATCAAAACCAAGGAATCTGACCGATGACCGAATCCCGATGGCTGACTGAACAATTCGAGGAGAACCGGGGACACCTGCGCGGCGTTGCCTACCGGATGCTGGGCTCATTAACCGAGGCCGAGGACGCAGTGCAGGAGTGCTGGTTGCGCCTGAGCCGGTCGGACACGGAGAACGTGGAGAACCTGCGCGCGTGGCTGACCACGGTGGTGGCTCGCGTTTGCTTGGATATGCTGCGGTCGCGCAAATCGCGGCGTGAAGAACCGCTGGAAACCGCTGCACCGGAGCCTGCGGCCAAAGCGGGACGTGCGCCTGACCCGGAGGCCGAAGCCGTGCTGGCCGATTCCGTCGGCTACGCCACCCTCGTGGTGCTCAACCGGCTCAATCCTGGGGAACGAATCGCCTTTGTCCTCCACGATCTCTTCGACATTCGTTTTGAGGAGATTGCGCGCATCACCGGGCGCACCCCGGAAGCGGCACGGCAGCTTGCCAGCCGCGCACGCCGGCGAGTTCGCGGAGGCACCACCTTGCCCGAGAGCGAACTCATACAGCAGCGCTCCCTGGTAGAAAAATTCCTTGCTGCACTGCATTCGGGAGATTCGTTGAAGTTGATGGAAGTGCTCGACCCATCCTTTGCCGTCCACGCCGATGCAACAGCTGCTCCTGGCGCAGGGTCAGCCGACGTTCACGGTGCGGAAGCCTGGGCGAAAAGAGCCGTCCGCGCGGCGCGGGGTGCTCACCTCGCGCGCATGGCCATGGTGGAGGGCTCGATCGGCGTCATCGTGGCCCCGCGGGGACGGCTATTCCGCGTGCTGCGATTCACCTTTTCCAATGGCTTGATTTCCGCAATGGAGGTGATCGGCGATCACGAACGTCTGGGGTCTATCGACCTAGGCGTATTGCGCGACTGACTCCCCATTCTTAGTCACCTGGGGAGGACGGCCTTGCCCGTTTCCGCGTAACCGGTCATCTCGAGGTACCCGGCTCCACGTAACTGTGATTGATCGCGGGCTCCGGCCACGTCGATGGCTCCTTCCCAGTAGCTGGGTCCGAACCTGCTGGCCAGTTCCTGGGTCCTGAGCGGCGTGGTTACCTCCAGTTCCATCTTCAGGCGCGGAATGGAAACGTGCCACCGCACCGGGTACGTCGCCTTCGTCGCCGGGCTGGTCCAATGGTTGGTGGCAGAGTCACCCGCGTCCGCCGCCGGCGTCATTTGAAAATCCCTGGCCGACAGAAATTGAGACTTCCCGCTCGCATCCACATAGCTGCCGGAAGAGTACGGATCGATGCTGCCATCCTTGTGTCGCAGCCGGTACAGCATGAGTTCGGTCCCATCTCCAAGTTGCATGCTCAGCCAGTCCCACCCCGCTTCATTCGTTGCCATCGAGTCGCTAAAAAACTCGTGGTCCATCCAGGATGTTCCCTCCACCTGGTAAGTTTTCCCGTCGAGGTCAATGGATCCTGTGGTCAAAATGCGGGTCAGCGAAAAGTAGTGCGAAGCATGCCCGGCGCCCTCGGCCTTTTGGCTGATCCCATCCTGGCCCTGGATGACAGGCTGCTTGATGGGCCTGAGATCCAGGGCCAGCCCAAACTTGTCGGCTACGCCACGCAGTTCATGTTCGTGTTCGCCAATGTGCGCTTGCCAATTGCCGTTCCACACCAGTCCGGTCTCGGCATCCACGCCGGCAATGCCGGGACCCGCTCGATTGAGCCGTTCCTCATTGTAAAAGCGCTGTCCAGTGATATCGCTCAGCGCAATATGCGCCATCCAGAGGTCGTTCACAAACCAGGGATCGTTGCCATCGGCGCGCGAAACGCCTTGACGGAAAAACGTCAGCTCAAAGCCAAACCGGTGGCCGTCTGCCGACTTCACATTTCCCGTGTAGTACCACCACTCAGTCTGAAAGTCCTCATGGTTGAAGTAGTCTCGCGGAAACGCGAACGTGTATCCAGGCTGCGCGATTTTGTAATCCTGCGCCATGGCGCACGTAGCGGTGAAGAGCAGCAGGGCCAGCCACTTATTCCTCATGCACCGCCTCCATGGGATCCAGCCGGACCGCGAGCCGCGCCGGAAACAGCCCCGCAAGCACCGTGGCAACATACACGACGCTCAATGAACCCAGCAGCACCGCAACCGGCCAATGAAATTGAATCGTCCATCCGAACGACTGTTTGTTGATCACGTACACCAGCACCAGCGACAGCACGTACCCGAGCGCCAGGCCCAACACATTGGCCAGGATCCCAATCAGCCCGGCCTCAACCAGGATCAGCTTGCGAATCTGCGCGCTCGTGCCCCCGAGATACCGCAGCAATCCGAACTCCCGCCTTCGGTCCATCACGAGGGAGATCAACGCCCCAGAAATCCCGCCAATCGCCACCAGGATCGAGATCGCCTCCACCGCATACGTAATCGCAAATGTCTGGTCGAAAACCCGAACAGCCTGGCGCCGTATCTCGCCATTCGAAAGCATCATCAGGCTCTTGTTCGCAATCGCCTTTTGAATCGCGGCGCGCGTGCGCTCCAGATCTGCGCCCGGCGCAAGGTAGACAGCCAGGTTGGTGGGCGCACTGTCGGGAAGATATCGCAGCAGCGTGCCCCAATCCAACACAATGTAGCCCGCCTCGTGACCATAGTCGTAAAAGATATCGATCACACGGAAGGGAACTCGTTGTTCGCCCAGAGGCAGGGTGATGGTGTCGCCGGTCTTGACATGATGCTTGTTGGCAAAGGGCTCGCTGACCACCGCGTTGTTGCCCGCGGCCAACTCGCGAAGTACATCCCTGCTTGGTTTTCTCGAAAGAAAAGGCAGGTTCTGGCGAAGCGCACTTCGATCCCGGCTTGCCCCTGCCAGCGAGGCGGGTAGCCCCTGGTACTGAATTTCGTAGGCGCGCAGGCGGCTCACGCTCTCCACGCCGGGTGTTGCCGCGATCCGCTCCGCCAACTCCGGAGCAATCGTGGGATGCAGATCGCCGCCCATGGCTCCGGCAGGCGCCAGGTAAAGATCCGCAGGTAATTCGCTATCCAACCAGGTCAACACCGTCTGCCGGAAACTGCCCACCATGATGCCCACGGATGTCATCATTGCGATGGCCGTGGCCAGCGCCCCCACCAGCACGGAAGTTCTGCGCAACGATCCGCCCAAACTCCGCGACGCAAGCAATGCCTCCACTCCGAGCGCGCGGCGAAGTCCCATCGACCCAGTCCCCGATCCGGTCAATGTCGCGTGGTGCACCACCAACGGCGTGAGCATCGCGGCAGAAGCGACAAACAGCAGGGCCGACAGGTACCCCAGCAAAGGCTTTCCCCCAATGGGCGGGCCCAGCGCGGACAGCGTGCCCAACACCGCCAGCATCAGCGCGATCCACGCATCGCGCTTGCGTTCGACACGAACTTCGAATTCGCGCCGCCCCCGCGCCATTGCTTCCGTGGGCGGCACCATGCTGGCTTCCCGTGCGGGTGCCAACGCAGAAGCCAGAGCCACGCCAATGCCGGCCACAAACGCAACAACCACGGTTCCCGCGGATAGAGTCATCGCGCCGGGGCGGCTCGAGACATAAAGCGCATTTACTGTGGTCGAAAGCATGCCTACGGCCCCTGCGGCGAGCAGGCGGCCCAGGGGCAATGCAGCCACGGAACCCACGGTGCCGAACAGTCCCGCCTCCAGGAGAAATGCACCCATGACTGCACCGCGGCTCGCGCCCAGGGCCCGCATAATGCCGATATCCGAGCGCCTGCGGACCACGGAAACGGAAACGGCGTTGTAAATCAGAAAGGCTCCCACCAGCAGCGCGATGCCGCTGAGCATGCGAAGATTCCAGCGGAAAGCCGCCAGCATACGCCGATTGGCAGCAGTCGCGGTACCCTGCGCATTCAGCAGCACGCCAGCAGGCAGCGCCTGCTGCAGTTTGCTCTGCCACATTTCGAAATTGTTCGAGTCCGGAGTCTTGATGAGGATGCGGTCAACACGCCCGGATTTGCCGGTCGCCAGTTGCGCAGCTCCGATGTCCATCAGGATGGCATCAGTACCCATCTTCGCTGAGTCCGGAATCTCTCCGCGGACCACATAATCGCGGGCCTGGTCGTTGATCAGCAGTTGCACACGATCTCCCACCGCTTTTCCCAGTCCGCTCGTCACCCATATCGCATCCTGATCATTCAGGTGCTCAGGACCTTCGCTTGAGGTGGCATCATGCATGATCCTGCCGGCGCTATCTGCCTCCGCAACCAAATCGACTCCGATCAAAGGTAAGGTCTCGGGCACGGTCTGGCCGGTGACAACAACGGTTGCGTGATCCTCGATGCGCGGGCTTACGCGAAGTGCATAGGGCAATCTGGCAATCCGTGCGACGATTGCCTCGGGAAGTCCGCCGGCCGCGGTGACTTCAAAATCGTCCTTCCCCGCCAGCGTTTCCATGGACGAATGGAAGGAGCCCGCCGCGGCATCGCCCGCCAGGTCGATGGCCACGACGGCCGCATCGCCCAGTGCCACGGCAAATAGAATCACCAGGGCGCGTCCTGGTTGGCGAAATAGCGGCCGTAGGATCAGCCGATAGAAAAGAGCCACGCGACTCATGTCAGGCCCGCTCTTCGACAATCCGTCCGTCGCGCATGCGCACAATGGTGTCGGCCACGGCCGAGGCCTCTTCGCTGTGCGTTGCCATCAGGATCGTCACTTGCTGTTTTGCGCACACGCGCTGCAATAGCTCGAGAATCGCGTTGCCGGTTGCGGTGTCAAGATTGCCCGTCGGCTCATCGGCGAGAATAAGGCGTGGTCTGTGCACCAGTGCGCGCGCGATGGCCACGCGCTGCATTTGTCCGCCGGAAAGCTGGTGAACCATACGCTGCGCCAACCCTGCCAGTCCCACGTCGGATATTCGTTCCATGGCTCTGGCACGAGCATTCCTTTCGCCTGCCAGCAGCAGGGGAACCTCGACATTCTCCACCACACTGAGCGTATTGAGCAGTTGAAAAGACTGGAAAACGAAGCCGATCTTTTCGCGGCGCAGCCTCGTGAGCCCGGCTTCAGTCAACTGATCGGTCGCAACACCATCCAGCCGGACATGACCGGTGGTCGGAAAATCAAGAGCGCCCGCCAGGTGAAGAAGCGTTGACTTGCCGCATCCGCTGCGCCCCATCACCGCAACAAATCGGCCAGATCCGATCTCCAACGAAACATCGTCGAGCGCTCGCACTCGTTCGCCTGCGTTGGTGTAGTCCTTACTCGCGTGCTCAAACGAAAGCAGGGGAGCGGCTGTCTCGGATAGATTCTGCAACAGAGCTCCAGATTCCGTCACTATTTTACGCACCAGCAATTAGATAGGACGAGCGCGCCCCAGGCTGCGAAGAAACGGCAGCCCGCTTCACTGAATCAAAATGGAGCATCCCAGTTACAACTAGTGGTCACATGGCTTTCCGGCGGGCTCCCCCGTCACATAGAGACGGAGTCCGGCTAGGGAAAAGGGGAGAATCCCATCGCTGATGTATCCGAAAGTGAACCCTGCTTAGCGCCAGATGAGAACGCCTGTTAACAGGCCAACCCCTGATTCGGCCCCCCGGGCAGCGAGCACCTTGCCTATACTGTTGGGAATGTAAAGGATGTCATCAGGCCGCATCTGCAAGTCCGGTGCTTTGTTTTCCATGATCTTCTTCACATTTGCGCGAATCTGTTGCCGGGTAGAGCCGCCATCGGCGCGAAGGATCCGTGCCGAACTCAAGGCTGCCGTTTTGTTCCATCCCCCCGCCAAGGCAATGGCCTGGGTAATCGACATGGTTTCGTTTTCTGTCATAACGTAACCGCCCGGCCTGCCGACATTACCCAACACGTAGACCAGACGCGCGCGGGGAACCGTAATCACATCGTGTGGCTTGATCTGGATATTTTCTTCGGGCTCCTTGCCGCTCATGATGGAACGAATATTGATGTGCGCGACGGAGTACTTGCCCGTCGGATCAGTGAAGGCGCCGGCTACAGGGATCGGGCCTTCGCTCAGGTTACGGGTGATCAGCACGCTGTCACCGGCGTCGGCCTGCAGACCGCCTGCCTGGCCAATCACTTCCATTAGGTTGCGATTTCCCCGCAACTGCACCACGCCCGGCTTGATCACATTGCCGGCAACAGACACCGGTTGGCTGCGAAAATCGTTCACCAGCACGGTGACTTGCGGATCCTTGAAGTACTTCTTGTAAGCAGTCACCAGGTTGTCCTGCAGTTGCTCGACAGTCAACCCAGCGGCCCGGACGCTTCCGATCATGGGCAGGGTCACTGAGCCATCATTGTCGATCTGCACCGGTTTGTCAGGAATGTCATTCGCGGCAAAGACCCGGACCGTGATCTGATCTTCCGGTCCCAGGATGTAGCTGCTTACATTCGTCGGGGCCGCTGACTGCGCGGTGCTTGCCACATTGGCAGTTGTCGACGGTATGGCAGAGTCGACTGGAACACCCACCCGGCCATCCGCCGGGACTACGCCTTGGGCCAATGCCGAAACCAACGTCAGGCCCTGAAGGCAGAGAGACAACAGAATCAGTTTGGCTGCAGACTTGTGCATAAATTCCTCACCATGGTCATAGCTCGGATCCGGCGACAAATACCTCCGGCAGGGATCTACTCGAAAAGAGCGCCTAAGTGACAAATATTCAAGTCAAAAGCACCCATCTGGGTACCGTTCGCCTATGAGAATCTTACACGCCTAGGTGTAGTGCGTCACACAGCTGGGCCTTTATCTCATCGGATGATCCTGTGTCGGCCCTTAGCCGGTAAGCCGTGCTTTTCAAGCTACATCGCGCCGAGTCCCGTTAGGGACGACCCATCGTAGCCCAGGATGGAGTGCGCAGCACGCAATCCTGGGTAGCTATAGCAAAATGATCTAGCCCCGTAGGGGCGGCACACATCCTTGAGGGACGTCAGTCCCGATCGGAGCGGATACGGCAGCTGACATAATCGCCTTTGTTACTGACGCACTACGGTTAGGTTTTCTTTAACGCCCAATGGGATCACACCCCCCAATATCCAAAGTGGCGCGCTGTTCCCATGCGCCTTTGCAGTCTCGAGGACGCCGTGTCGCTATGGAATAATGTTCCGTAAACCTACGTAGCAAACGACGGGGCTCACGGTCGTCTGCATTCGATTCCCATCGAGAGGTGATATGAGGCGTTTTGCGGGTCTGGCCGTTTTGTTCCTTCATTCAGTGATCATGTTGGCGCAGCAGTTTTCCTCCGTTCCCGGACAAGGCCGCTCCATGGTGGTCTCGAAGTTTGGCATTGTCTCCACCCCTCAATTCCTGGCATCCCAGGCCGGTGCGCACATTCTCGAACAAGGCGGCAATGCCATCGACGCCGCCATCGCGGCGAATGCCGTCATGGGCGTCGTCCAGCCCTACGTCAACGGTATCGGTGGCGATCTCTTCATGGTCTACTATGAGGCCAAAACCGGGAAAGTCTATGGCCTCAACTCAAGTGGCTGGACTCCGAAAGCACTCACCATCGATTACCTCAAATCCAAAGGCGTCACCGAAATCAATCCCATCAGCGTCGAGACCATCGACGTGCCAGGCGCCGTCGCCGGATGGGATGCCATGCGTACCCGCTTCGGTGCGTTGCCCTTCAGCCAACTGCTCGCCCCCGCCATTTACTACGCGCAGAACGGATTTCCGCTCGCAGAACGCAATGCCCGCTACTGGATCGCCAAAGGCCTCCTCGACCAGCCAGGCTATAAAGAAACCTACGACCTCTGGCCCGTCGCTCCGAAACCAGGGGATCTTTTCAGAAATCCAGCACTGGCGAACTCTCTCCGGCAGATCGCCGCTCATGGCCGGGACGCCTACTACAACGGCGCGATGACCGGCACCATGGTCAAGTTCCTCAACGCCCACGGTGGCACGCATACCCTGGAAGACTTCCGCGATTTCCAGCCCGAGTGGGTCGAGCCCGTCTCCACCACTTATCGTGGTTGGACCGTCTACGAGCTTCCGCCGAATGGCCAGGGCATCGCCGCTCTTTCCATGCTCAACATCATGGAGCACTTCCCCATGGCCCAATACGGCCACAATTCCGTGGATGCATTGCAGGTGATGATCGAGGCCAAGAAGCTCGCTTACGCCGACATGCATAAGTACGTCGGTGATCCGCGCTTCACTTCGGTTCCGGTCGAACAACTCCTCTCCAAGGACCTCGCCGGACAGCGTGCGAAGCTCATCGAAATGAACCAGGCTGCCTGCCAGGTCGTTCCTTCCAATATCACGGCGGAATTGAACAAGCACGGCAACTCCACCATCTATCTCTCCACCATCGACAAAGACGGAAACATCGTCTCGCTCATTCAGAGCAATTACTCCGGTTACGGAACCGGCATGGTTGCCCCGGGGCTTGGCTTTTCCTTCCATAATCGAGGCGCCGGTTTTCAGCTCAGTCCCGGCCTGCCCAATTCGCTTGCCGGCCACAAGCGTCCTCTTCACACCATCATCCCGGCCTTCATGGAGAAGGGCGACATCCACATCGGCTTCGGCATCATGGGCGGATGGAACCAGGCTCAGGCACACGCGCAGTTTGTCGCCAACGTGGTCGACTACGGCATGAACGTCCAGGCTGCGCTCGAGCAACCCCGTTTCACAAAAGATACCTTCGATGGCTGCGACGTTGAGATGGAGGAGACGATGCCTGCCGGCGTGCGCGCCGGTCTCTCCCAGCGCGGCCACCAGATCAAGCTGCTTGAGCCTTTCTCATTCTTTGTTGGCCAGGGCGCGGCCGTTGTCCGTGACAGCAGCCGCCAGGTAAACTTTGCCGCAGGCGACCCCCGCTCCGACGGAGCAGCCATCCCTCAAGAGCCAGATACAAAGTAGATCCCCAAATAGCTCGTCCTTGGGAACGCGAAGGGTGCTCCGATCGTGAGCACCCTTTTCCTCCTCTTGACAGTCCAGAGGAAGAGCGCCTACTCTACTCATCTAGATCGTCAAGAGGAGCAGGATGCGTGCAGCAGATCAAAACCAGGAACAGGCGTCTTCGGGCGAGCTTGTGCAGGGAACGTTGGAGATGCTTGTCCTCAAGACCCTGGCGCTGGAACCGATGCATGGGTATGGAGTTGCATTGCGGATCGAGCAAATGAGCCGTGGCGTGTTCCGCGTGAACCCGGGATCGCTTCTACCGGCCCTGAGCCGCATGGAACGGGCGGGCGGCATTCGGTCGGAATGGCGCGCTACGGAAAACAATCGCCGTGCGAAGTACTACACCCTGACGGCAAAAGGCCGGCGAACCCTCTCGGCGGAAACCGAGCGGTGGGCCAATCAAACCGCCGCCATCGCTCGTATTCTCGAAGCCAAGGCCGGCGCCTGATCCCATATCGGAGGGGCATGCATGTATCAGCTCAGGAACTTGTTTCAAGGGTTACGGTCACTCTTCGACAGGCGGCGCACCGACCGCGAAATCGACGATGAGATCGACGGTTTCCTTGAAGCCTCTATGGAACATAAGCTACGGTCCGGAGTAAGTCCTGAGCATGCGCGCCGGGCCGCTCTGATTGAACTCGGCAGCCGCCATGCCATCAAACATCGGGTCTGGTCGTCGCGGTGGGAATCTGCGCTGGACAATCTTCTTCAGGACACACGCGTGAGCCTGCGCGCGCTTTGCAAACGGCCGGTTTTCACCGCGGTCGCGCTGCTCTCCCTCGCCCTGGGAATCGGCGCGAACACCGCCATCTTCACTCTTATCCAACAACTTCTGCTGCGTAACCTGCCGGTGCGTCATCCCGAACAACTCGTCACCTTCGGCGATGCGACCAACTCAGGAATTGCCGGCGGAATCGACATCGGGCAGTACGGCATGTTCCCCTGGTACGTCACCCGGCAGTTGCAGGCGAATCCCGGCCCATTCCAGGGGATTGCTGCAATCGGCAGTTTCTCGCCCAAGGTCTCGGTGCGTATCGCTCAAGCATCGGGATCGCCCTCCAATTCCCCCGCCCAGCTCGCGACCGCCAGCCTTGTTTCCGGCAACTACTTCAGCGTTCTCGGTGCTCATGTGCTGATGGGCCGCACCATCACACCGGCGGACGATGCGACTCCCGGAACCGGCGCAGTCGCAGTGGCAAGCTTTCATTTCTGGCAGCAGGCTCTTTCGTCGGATCCTGGAATTCTCAACAAGACAGTCATCATTAACGGCACGCCGTTTGACGTGATCGGAGTCATGCCGCGAGGTTTCGAGGGCCTCAAGCAAGGACTCGAACTGGCCGACCTGTGGGTGCCAACGACCATGCAGCCGGTCATTCTGCAGCACCCTTCGATGCTCACCCCGGGGTCGGGCCTCTATTTCATGAACGTCTTTGGACGTCTCACGCCGGAAGCAGTGGCTGATCCCCACGTTCGTGCACAGTCCCAAACGTGGATCAACCATCAGGTTCACGATGCAATTCGCGCGAATGAGAGCAAAGTACTTGCTCCCGCGCGGCAGCAGGAGATCGAGCACGAAGATGTGCCCTTGATTCCTGCCCTGCGCGGGGTCTCGTATCTGCAGGATGTGTATAGAGAATCCCTATGGGTTCTCATGGCGGTGGTTGTGCTGGTCCTGTTGATTGCCTGCGCCAATCTCGCGAATTTCCTGTTGGCGCGGGCAGCTACGCGCCAACGGGAAATCGCCACCCGGCTGGCGCTTGGATCAAGCCGGTCGCGGATTGCCCGGCAAAGCCTGATCGAAACCGTCTTACTGTCGCTGGCGGGTGGCCTCCTGGGGCTCGCAGTTGCCTTCGCGGCAACACGCGTTCTGATTGCATTTGTGAGCCAGGGGAGCGCGTGGATTGCGGTGAGCCCGGCGCCCAATCCGGGAGTTTTACTGTTCACCCTCAGCGTTTCCATCATCACCGGGATTCTGTTCGGGTTCGCCCCGGCAATTTCTGCCGCAAGGACTGCGGCCTATGATTCGTTGAGTTCCACGAACCGCCTTTCGAGTGGCGGCAGCCGTTCCTCGCGATGGTGGCCGAAAGCTCTGGTTGTCGGCCAGGTCATGCTGTCGCTTTTGCTGCTGGTGACGGCGGGGCTCTTTCTCCAAACACTGCGCAACCTGCAGCACCAGGACTACGGATTTGAGCGCACCTTCCTGCTGCTCGCCGAGTTCGATGCGAAACTTGCCGGTTACACTCCGCTGCAGACAGCCGGCCTCCATCAGCGTCTGCTCGACCGGCTCTCCGCCATTCCCGGTGTTCAATCGGCCGCACTGGCGGGTACGCCTCCGATCAGCTCCGGCAACTGGCGTTCAAACATCTCGATTGCTGGTTACACGCCTGCACCCAAAGAAAGAATGAACTCGGTGCTGAACCGCGTATCTGGCCGTTATTTTGAGACCGCAGGCATCTCTATGGTCGCGGGACGTCCCATCTCGCCGTCTGACTCGGCAACCACTCTCAAGGTCGCAGTGGTGAACCAAACCCTGGCTCACCACTTCTTCCCCAGCGGCAACGCACTCGGACACTCTCTGTCCATTGATATCGATTCGGTGAAGGGGCCTTGGCAAATTGTGGGCATCGCACGGGACACAAGAGCAGGCGATCCACGGAGTCCCGACACACCAATGATGACGTATGTTCCCCTCGCTCAGATCGAGCCGTATGCTCCCGCTAATCCGCGCGCAGGTTCCAGCGAACGAGAAGAGAATCAGGATCGCTTTGCTGGATTCATTTTGCTACGCACAAGTGGCGATCCTTCTGCGAGGATCGCAGACCTCCGCGCCGCTGTGGCGTCTGTCGATCCGAACCTGCCCCTCCTGAGCGTCAGCACGATTAGCGAGGACGTCTCGCGCATGATGGGGAACGACCAACTGAGCGCTTCGCTGACAGGCATTTTCGCCCTTCTGGCGCTACTGCTTGCGGCCATCGGACTATACGGCGTTATGAGTTACAACGTGGCTCAGCGGACCAACGAGATCGGCGTTCGACTTGCACTGGGTGCTCAAAGAGAGAACGTGCTTTGGATCATTCTTCGCGAAGCGTTGCTTCTATTGTCGGCAGGGGTGGTGTTGGGATTGCCGCTCAGCCTGGCGGCCGCCAGGTTTCTCCGCCAGCAGCTTTTCGGCCTAAAGGCAAACGACCCATTGACCTACGCCGGCGCCCTGATCGTGGTCAGCAGCGTAGTCATACTTTCCTCCTGGCTCCCCGCGCGGCGTGCAGCCGCGATCAGTCCGGTAGACGCGCTTCGATACGAATAGCCTTCGGGTGCGCACCAATCCATCTACGACAGCGGTCGTTCGTTGATCAAAGTCCAAAGTGTGCCGAACTGATCGCGCAGTTGACTGAAGCGCGATGCGAAAAACGTCTCCTGCAGCGGCATATAAGCTTCGCCACCCTCCATAAGCAAACCGTAAACCCGCTCCGCTTCTTCCGCGGAATCCACGCTCAGGTAGAGATATGCACTGCGCATAGGCTGGGAGCGGTCCGGAGGAACATCGTTCCCGATGAGAACCGTTTCGCCAATCTCCATGCGCGCGTGCACCACCGCATCTTCCTGCCCCGGTTTCGGGCTGCCGCCTGGCGCCTGGCTCTGCTTCATCAGGGCGACAATTTTTCCTCCAAGATTCCGCTCGTAGTAGTGGAATGCCTGGGCACAGTTGCCGGGAAAATTCAGATGTGTCAACAGTTTCATATCAGCTCCATGTGATTTGTTGCCGTTCCTGGTGTTGTCGCGATGGGTCGGGTTATTGCGCTTGCTCCATCGCAGCCGTGTGTTCATTCAATCGCGTCAGAGTCTGTACCATGCCCTGTTCCATCCCTGCCTGCAGGTGGGCGTCACGAACTTCGCGTGACTTGTGCTGAATGGTATGCGTTACCACGGTCTCTCCTTGAGCCTCCTCGAAAGTAACGGTCGTCAGCCACTCGGGGCTGCCGAATTGGGGCATCTCATAACACTCCGTGTAAACCAGCCGGTGCGGCCGCTCAATATGGCGATACATCCCATGAAAGGGATGATCCGATCCATCTGCCATCCGCATGACCAGGCTCCAGGAACCACCCTCACGCAAGTCAATTGCGCAATGGGTAATGCAGGACCCCTCACATCCCCACCAATGCCTCAAATGCTCCGGCGTCGTCCACGCCTCAAACAACAGCTGTGCGCGCCGCTGGAAGCGGCATGTGAACGCAATCTCGCGCTCAGATGGAAGACTGACAGCGACCTCAACGCTTTTTCCTACGAGCATGTTTCCGTCCTCCTTTTGCTTCTAACTGTCCCAGGTACTCGTCGAGCCGGTTCATGCTGTGTTCCCAGGAGCGACGATACTGATCAAGCCATTTGTCCACGTCCCGCAAAGGAGCACTCTCCAGACGGCACGGCCTCTTCTGCGCATCGCGGCTGCGACTGATCAGGCCCGCGCGTTCCAGAACCTTAAGGTGTTTCGTCATCGAAGGCGGGGCTATGGAAAACGGCTCGGAGAGTTCCTTGACCGATAATTCCCCTTGCGAGAGGCGAGCCAGGATGGCGCGACGCGTGGGGTCGGAGAGAGCGGCAAATGTTGCACTGAGTTCGTACGCCACGTATTTCACCAAATGGCTAATTAGCTAATAAGGAAAATACATCCACTGCTCTTGCCCTGTCAAGAGGGAAATCCACGCACCCGTTAGCCGAATTGGGGGGCGATGCGAGAAACCTGTTTTCTTGAATCCCATGCCCTGCGGAATTGCGTGGTTGAGAGCGGCAAAAACTCTACCTTGAAGGACACAAGCTTGTTGTGGTGAACACGGGTTTCACCGACACCGCCCAATCGACTTCCCCGTATGTTCCGTCAATTGGATTGCTCGTCGGGGGAGATGCCGTTTACAACGGGATCCATCCCTATCTTGCTGAGACCAACACCGGCAGCCGGCTCGAATGGATCTCTTCGCTGGATAAGCTCAAGTCGCTGAAGCCGCGGGCTGTTATTGCTGGACACAAAGTTCCGGAAAACACAGACGAACCGCGCATCATTTCGGAGACCAGGCAATATCTTCGTGACTTCAATCGTCTGGATGAAGTCACGACCACCGCTCGCGAGCTTTACGACACCATGCTCGAGCTCTATCCCGGCCGCGCCAATCCAGGATCCCTTTGGGGTGGCGCGAATACCGCCAAAAAAGACCGTGTCGTGGCGATATAGCCTCGTGAGCACAATGGATCCCCGAACGAAGGCTACTGGACAGGGGGCGGAAAACTCATTCCGACGGCGGGGCCACCCAAGCTAATGAACAACGCCTCGATCCGGCAACCTGTCCCGGCGAGCCGTGGACCACTCTCTGTGGGGCGGTTGCACTCTCCTTAGTCATCCCGTCGAAGGCGAGGGATCTGCAGTTACCTTCGGAACTCCCAATACATCTTCGTTAAGAATCGAAGGGTGCCCCAGGTCTCGCATTTGAGACCTGGGATCCTCCTAGTAGCGGCTAATCTTGTCCCTTGTTGTAACCCCAGGTAAGCAACACCCTCTCCTTTGTCATTGGGAGCGAAGCCGAGCGGTTCTACGGACCCTTCATGGAAATGTTTTTCGACAGAGCGAAACGGCGGGGAGGATCTGCAGTGCCGCGGATCTTCTTGGAAAATGGCATATGTCACCTCACACCGCTTCGAGGCCCGGAGGGCCGCCTCTCAACGTGGTCCCAGCCCGGAAGCGGCTGGGGTGCTGAAGAGGCGCATCCTAAGCGCCGTAGGTGCGACACTGTTCCCGAGCTGCTGCCCAACCTGATCTCGGTGATTTCAAGCCGGGCCGCACACGATTGAGACCACGACGGGCTTTAGCCCAAAGACAAAACCCAGCAAAATCCTTCGACCATCCGGCACAATCCGGATCGGTTTGTCCGCGCAGCGGAATCTGTTCGCCAACACATAACCGCGAACCAGTTTTCCGGTCTAAAGGGACGGAATCTCAGCCTGGCTTCCACTGGCGCCCGAGCCAACGGAACCGACCCCACAGACCTTGCGTATCCCTCTTCGGAGACGCAACACAACCTTTCCTCGGGAGAAACGCATGCTGGCAGACCTACGGGACGCGCTCCGCCAATTACGCAAGGCCCCCGGCTTTGCGCTGACGGCGATCATCACCCTTGCCCTGGGCATCGGAGCCACCACCGCCATCTTCACCCTGGTTCATCAGGTAATGCTGAAGTCTCTGCCCGTGGTCAAGCCTGAGGAATTGTGGCGCATCGGCGACAAGATTCGCTGCTGCAACTGGGGTGGCTACGTACAGGGGGAAGACGGCAATTTCGCCCTGTTCTCCTGGGAGATGTACAAACATTTTCGCGCCCACACGCCGGAGTTCACTGACCTCGCGGCTCTGCAGGCGGGCAATGCGCCGCTGGGCGTGCGTAGGGCCGGATCGCAGGCTCCGGCAGATACCCGCAACGGGCAGTACGTCTCCGGCAATTTCTTCCGCACCCTCGGCATCAATCCCTGGATCGGTCGCATGATGACCGATGCCGATGATCAGCAGGGCGCACCCCTGGTCGCCGTGATGAGCTATCGCATTTGGAAAGAGAAGTACGGTGCCGATCCCACCGTGGTGGGCGCCGGTTATCAGATCAACGGGCATCCCTTCACCGTAGTTGGCGTCGGGCCTCCAGGCTTCTATGGCGCGCGGCTCGGCGGCGGAAGCATGCCCGACTTCTGGCTTCCCTTGACCTCGGAACTCATCCTCGATGGACCAACCTCGCGCCTCAAACGGCCGGATGGAAACTTTCTCGACCTCCTGGGCCGCGTCCGGCCGGGGACCAGTCCGAAGCAGCTTGAAGCCAAACTCAGAGTGGAATTCCACGACTGGCTCGCCAGCCACGTGCCCGATATGCAGCCGGGAGAGAAGCAGCTTTGGCAAAACGACACACTGCACCTCACGCCGGGCGATGCCGGTGTAGCAGCGATGCGCGATCAGTATCAGGACGGGCTGACGCTGCTGTTGGTGGCTGCGGCCTGTGTGCTGCTGGTGGCCTGCGGCAACCTGGCCAACCTGATGCTGGCGCGCGGACTGAAGGATCGCGCACAGACATCGATACGAATGGCCCTGGGCGCATCCCGCCATCGCCTGGTGCGCAAAGCCCTGGTCGAGTCGGTGCTGCTGGCGGTGACAGGAGGCGTGCTGGGTATTGTGGTGGCCTATGCCGGAACCAGGCTGATTCTCTACCTGGCCTTCGAGGCGGGTAACCCGAACAACTATGTGCCGGTGAGCGCCTCTCCTTCCTGGCCCGTACTGCTCTTCGCACTGGGGATCTCGGTGCTCACCGGAATTCTGTTCGGCGTCGCTCCGGCGTGGGTGACCTCGCACGCAGATCCGGTCGAGGCGCTGCGCGGAGCGAACCGCGCGGTCAGTGGGCGTGGTTCCTGGGCACAGAAGTCCTTAGTGATTGGGCAGGCCGCGATGTCGATTGTTCTTTTGTCCGCCGCGGCGTTGCTGGGCAAGAGTCTGCGCAACCTGGAACACCAGCATTTCGGGTTTTCGACTGAGGGCCGGTACATGGTGTCGATCAACCCTACGCTGAGCACTTACAAGCCGGAACAGATGGAACCGCTGTTCCGGGAGATCGATGATCGCCTGCGGCAAATACCGGGTGTGCGCATGGTTGCGCCTGTGCTCTATGCGCCGATGTCGGGCGATAGCTGGAACGACGGCGTTCGCATCGCCGGCAGACCCGAGCCCCCGCCTAAGGAGGACACAAGCGCAGGTTGGGCGCGCGTGATGCCAGGCTTCTTCGAAACCATCGGCGCGCAGATGGCCATGGGTCGTCCCATTACCGACGAGGACACCGCCACCACGCGCCCTGTAGCCGTGGTCAACGAAGCCTTCGCCCGGCGATTCTTCAAAAACGAAAACCCTCTGGGCAAGCATTTCGGGCCAGACAAAATCCAATATGCCTCCAGGTATGAAATCGTCGGCGTCGTGAAGGACATCCGCTACATGACCTACGACTACAAAGACCCGATCAGGCCCATGTTCTGGCTATCGGAGGCGCAGACCACCCACTACGACGATCCTGCCTATGCGGCTGGGGAGATCTGGTCACACTACCTGTACAACATCGTCATTTGGGCGCCCGGCAATCCTCCGGGGATGGAAGAAAAAGTACGCAAAGCGTTGGCCAGTGTCGATCCCGATCTGGTGCTGTATGGGGTTGACTCGTACAACAAGGTTGTCCGTGGAGACTTTCAGCAGGAAGACATGATAGCGACCCTGACGACGCTTTTCGGTGTGCTCGGACTGGTGCTTTCGGCGGTTGGCCTATACGGCGTGATGGCCTACATCGTGGAGCAGCGCACGGGTGAGATCGGTGTCCGCATGGCCCTGGGCGCCGATCGCGGAAACGTATTGCGTATGGTGCTAAGGGGCGCCTTTTCCCAGGTTGCCATCGGATTAGCCATCGGCATTCCAACCGCGATCGGCGCCGGCAAGCTGATGACCCGGCAGCTGTTCAGCGTAAGCCCCTGGGATCCCGTCATGCTGGCATCGGCCACACTGGCGTTAGCGCTTGCAGCCTTGCTCGCGTCGGCGCTGCCCGCATGGCGCGCTGCGGGCGTGGAACCCATGGTGGCGCTGCGCAACGAATGAGGGATGGATGACTTATTCTCGGTGAACTTTCTCTGCGGAAGCTATTAAGGAAAGCCCACCAGCTCCCTAAACACCTGATAAATAAACGACAAATACGGTGAGCCACTGGGGAGTGGCCCCCTTCAATATCTCTGAACTTGTTCCCCCAATCTTGCCAGTGGTATAAGTGGGCGTCCGCTGCACCCGGGGATTTTTGGGGAAAGTTCCGAGGAGAACTCCTGAATGCATTTGTCGCAGTCTTTGGCACTTAAAATGGCACATTCCGCTGGCGTGTGTTTGGCCATGTTGGCCTCGTTGACTCTCGTAGATAGCGTCGTTCTGGCGCAGGAGGCCGCGACTCCCAAGGTTAACCCGGCCACCGGGTCACCCGTCCAGGGGCAGACGCGGCCGCGACCCCCACGGCCGATCGATTCTCCGTACGCCAAGGCCGCGTTCGCTGCCTTGCAAGCGCCGCTCAATAAACTGACGCCGGTAACCGACGAGATGCTGCGCAACCCTCCTCCTGGCGACTGGCTCAACTGGCGCCGCACGGACAATGGCTGGGGCTACAGCCCGCTGACCCAGATCAATCGCAAAAACGTCAAAGACCTGAAAGTCGCTTGGACGTTCAGCATGGATTCGAGCCCCGAAGCGGTCAATGAGACCACGCCGCTCGTGCACGACGGCGTCATGTTCCTCTGGAACTTCGGCGAATCGATTGACGCGATCGACGCGAAGACCGGCACCCTGCTCTGGAAGTTCAACCACGATTTGCCGGATGACTACCCGTCGCTGCCGGGCTTCTACCGGACGAAGCGAAGCCTCGCGATCGGCGGCAACAGGCTCATTGTGGGAACGATCGACATGCACGTCATTGCGCTCGACGTTAAGACCGGCAAGAAGGTGTGGGATGTCGTGACCGATGACTACAAGAGCGAGCGCACGTACAACAGCGGCCCGCTGGTCGTGAAGGACAAGGTGCTTATCGGGGCCGGCAACTGCGGGCCGGGGAGCGCCAATCAGCAAATGGGAAAAGTGGCAGGTTATTCTCCCCCGGGCGGATGCTTCATCACCGGCCACGATCTTGAGACGGGAAAGGAGCTGTGGCGGTTCAACCTGACTGCGCACTCCAACGAGCCGGGGGGAGACACCTGGAATAATCTGCCCGATGATAAGCGCGACGGCGCGGCCATCTGGGTGGCCGGACAGTACGACCCGGAGCTGAATCTCACTTACTGGGGTACAGGCTCGCCTTCGCCGTGGTCGACGATCACCCGCGGGACGTTCGGCGCAGACTCGCTCTATGTGGATTCCACCGTGGCGCTGAATCCCGATACAGGCAAGCTGGCCTGGTACTACCAGCACGTCCCGCACGATCCGTACGATCAGGACTACTCCTTCGAGCGGATCATAGTGCCGGTAACCGTGCGGGGAGAGCGCCACAAGGCGGTGCTTACGGTTGGCAAGCCAGGAATCTTCGAGGCGTTGGATGCCGCTACGGGCAAGTTTCTGTTTGCGGTCGATCCGGGCGCGCAGAACGATCTCACGTCGGTCGATCCTGTGACGGGGGCCCGGACGACGCTCTCTGAACCGGCGCCGCCCGGCGTGAAAAACTGCCCGACCGGCATGGGTATCAGAAGCTTCCCGGCCGGCGCGTACAGTCCGTTGACGAACCGGTATTACATGGGGATCGACGACTACTGTATGGGGAAGATGGGCGACACGCCGGGCCGCTTTCTGGCGCTGGACGTGAATACCCAGAAGCTAGTGTGGGATATGCGCACCCGCGTCCCGCAGTCGTCAGCAATACTAACGACTGCGGGAGGTCTGGTGTTTGCGGCGACGCCGGACCGTTATTTCCGTGCGTTCGACGATCACGACGGCAAGGTGCTGTGGGAGAGCCCGCGGCTGAACGACATCCCGAACGCGTTTCCGATCACCTACATGGTGGATGGCAAGCAGTATATTGCCATGCCGGCTGGCGACCCCGGGCTCCAGGGCAACTGGGTGTTGAACGCCGCACCTGAGCTCGCCGCCGTGCGCGGCTCAAAATCGTCGGTCTTGTGGGTGTGGGAACTGCCGTAAGAACTTTGTGAGAAATCGCCAGTAACTGTGAGTTCACCTTGCCTTCGATCTGTGACCATCTTTTCGCGGGACCTCGCTTCTGCACCTTTGTAGAGCTATCCGGCGATGCGTTACCATCTCAAGATCCTGAATAAACTCCTCATTGCTCCGAAAGCCGGCTCCGTTTCCCGGGATCATGCCGCACTCACCGCCAGGCTGACTGAAACGGAACAGGATGCTGTGTTTCGGCTGAATGCGGCTGCCTGGTACTTTACTGAGTTTCACCGAGCGAAATAGGACCTGCCACGATTACGAATCGAGAACGCCCGGCATAACTGAAACTTCCTTGACGCGTGTGTCGTCCCCAGGACTACGCCATTACGCACTCCACTTCACCTCGGACCAACTCTCTACGACTTCGAGCAAGAACAGCGCAGCCAGTTTGCCCTCTGCGTTCAAGAGCGCAAGGTGCTCACCTCGAATTTCAGCTCTTGCCGCAAGCACAGGCCGGGGGCTTAGGTAGGTCGCCAACTTAAATCGAACTAAAAATGTCTTATCGCTCACTGGCGTCCACGCCCTTCGGCTACACCCTCGGGTCGAAGGAGCTGTTTCTCGATTGTTTAGCTGGCTTGCGTTGGAAGGGTGGAGTGGCGTTCGGATCGATACCTGCAGCTCACATCCAGATCTCAGTATATGCCGCAGAAGAGAAATCCTAACCTCAGCTCACCGATTCCGCTACCGGGAGCCACACTTGGAACCGGGTGTCACCGGGGGTGGAACTCACGTGAATCTCGCCTCTGTGCTTTTTTACGATCCGCTGTACGGTGTCCAGTCCGAGACCTGTTCCCTCGCCAACTCCCTTAGTGGTGAAGAATGGCTCAAAGATGTGCGATCTGACTTCCGGTGCGATCCCAGGACCGTTATCGCCAACCTCTATCACAACGAAGTGGTCCTCGCGGAACGTTCGCAACCGCAGCTCACCCTTGCCTGCCATGGCGTCGATGGCGTTCTGGATAAGATGGGTCCACACCTGGTTGAGTTCACTACCAAACGAATCGACCAGAAGCGGAACCGGCTGGTACTCGCGCTGCACACTGATTCCGTTGCTCAATTCCTGGTTCAGCATCGTAAGTGTGGTTTCCAGGCTTCTTACGATATCGACGTTCTGCACAGGTCCCTGGTCCAGATAGGTGTACTCCCTGATCGTCTGCACGAGCTCAGAGATCCGCGATGTACTGTTCTTGATTACGTTCAAGAGAATTGCCGCCTCCGCGCAGGCTGAGATTCGTGCGACCGCAGCCTGCGCGGTAGTGGAATCGAGGTTCGACAATAAGGATTCGAGCGTCTCCGGCTGCATATTGCATCTGGCTAGAGTAGCCGGCAGTTGCCACGCGTCGTCCTGGCCGTGACTGCACAACACTGTGTTAAGCCGATCCTCCAGGTCGGAAAGTGAAAGTGGGTCCGGTGGAGATGCGTTGGTTTCTGTCAAGGCCATCTCCACCCTCTCGATCTGTGATTGCTCCTGCGTTGCCTGGACCTAGCCGTCCCAGCTCGAAGCTCGCATCCCTGATTTTCTCGAGCATTCCCTCCAACTGGCTGGCCGCGCGCTTCGCCGCCGCGGATGGATTGTTGAGCTCGTGGGCCAAGCCTGCCGCCAGCTTGCCCAGGGAGACCAACCGGTCACGCTGTTGTTCGATGCGCGTGCCTTCCCGAATCCTGTCAGACATCATGGCAACCAGGCTGGTGGTCAATTCCGGCATCTTCTGTACAAGTTCAGGGAACAGCGAGGCGGGAAATCTTAGCAGGCGTCCCTCACTAAGGGCTCGTCCAGCAACCGTGAACTTCTTCATTCTGGAAAAAGGGTAGACGCCATTCACCTCCCCGGCTTTTGCAGGGAGCACAACCGTGTCGCCGCCAAATTCACCGCGCCACTGAAAAACGCCTTCCAGCAACACGAACAGCCAATTGGCTGGGTCTCCCTGGTTCACAAAGTTTTCTCCTGCCTGGAGAAAAACTTCCTCTGCGTGCCCTAGAAACCAATCGATCTGGTTGTCCGGCAAGTCCGAGAATACCGCTACGCGCCGTAATTCCGCTGCGCTGACCATTAAGACCCTTCTCTCCCTTTGAATATGCTACAGACGATGATCCTAATCACGATGGGCCTTGCTGTCTTTTTGAACGGGGGAACTTGTGACCAGCCGGCAAGATAAGCGAAGACTGCTTCGTTGTAAGGAAGCTGACGTGAGGGAAGCAAGGGCTTATCATGGCGCAGACATCATATGGTACACGCGGAATCGCAGATCCCTTCCGCCAAGGAGACAACAAGATCGTGCCAAAGACAAGGCCAGGCATATCGCGAAGAGAGCTGTTGAAGGGGGCCGGGGGAACTTCAGCCGTGTTGCTGCTTTCCCAGCCGTCGCGCATTGCAGCCCAGAACGCTGTGACGTCCGGGACTGCAGAGGCTATCCTCCGTCTGCCGGTCCTCTCGCAGCCCGATATCGTTGTGGTCCACGCTGGGGATCTCGAAGGCAGCAGGGTCGAGCTGTCCCGCGCGGGTACCGCCTGGACAGGGAGTGGAAGCGCAAAGGGCGCCCTCATTCACTTTGTCCCCGGGCAGCGTCAATCGAGTGTTTTCCTGGAGTCTCCTGCCATTCCCATACAGCGGGTCCACCTTCGTTGGCAATGCCGTTTTCCCTCCGCCGTCCGCGTCCTCGGGGATGCCTGGGAGCGGAGTTATGGCGATCTGCAATGGTTGCCGTTACAAGCCGAGCGTGCTCTGCCCTGGTACGCCCTGCTTCATCTGGATGAGCGAACTGCGGGTCTGGGAGTGAAGACTGGCACCGCTTCGTTTGCCTTCTGGCAGATTGACCCATCCGGCATCTCGCTCTGGCTTGATGTGCGCAACGGAAGCAATGGGGTTCGGCTCGGAAATCGAAAAGTTGAGATGGCGACCATCGTCGAGTACTCCGGAGATGCTGGAGAAAGTGCATTCGTAACTGCGAAAGTTCTCTGCCGCCGGATGGTCGAGGGAACCACGGTTCCTACGAAACGGGGCGACCTCCCGGCCGGAGTAATTTACGGAAGCAACGATTGGTATTACGCGTATGGCAAGAACACCCCCGACGGCATTTTGCGCGACGCGGACCTGGTGGCGTCGGTCGCGCCGGTAGGCGGGCCCAAGCCCTTCACCGTGATTGACGACGGCTACCAGGATCGCTCCCGCTTTCCCGACATGGCGAAGCTCGCAGCAGACATCCGGGGAAGGGGAGCCCTCCCTGGGATATGGATCCGCCCGCTTCGGGCTGCCCGCAACCACACCCGGCAACCTTCTGCTCCCCAATGCCCGCTGGAAGGGCGACGGAAGCGAACCACCACCGTTGGCCTACGATCCAACCATCCCGGAGTCGCTGGAGGCGATCGCGGCGGTTGCGGCGCAAGCCCGTGGCTGGGGCTTTGATCTGATCAAGCATGACTTCACCACCTTCGAGCTTTTCGGCCAATGGGGCAGTCAGATGGGAGCTTCTCCCGCTCGAGGCAACTGGTACTTTAATGACCGAAGCCTCACCAACGCTGAGGTCGTGACTTTGCTCTACAGGCGCATTCGTTCCAGCTGCGGAGAAGACCGTATCATTCTCGGGTGCAACACGGTGGGTCACCTGTCCGTAGGGCTATTCGACGCATCCCGTACGGGTGACGATGTGAGCGGAAGACAGTGGGAGCGGACACGCCGCACTGGCGTGAACACGCTGGCCTTTCGTTTGCCGCAGCACCGGACCTTCTTCTCCGTCGATGCAGACTGCGTACCGTTGACGCGCGATATTCCGTGGGCGATGAGCCGTCAATGGCTGCAGGCCGTGGCAAACTCGGGCACAGTCCTGCTGGTTTCTCCTGAACCAGAGGCTCTGGGCAAAGAGCAGCGGGATGCGCTTCGCAATGCTTTTCAGCGCTGTCTGCAAACCCCGGAAAGTGAGCCTCTGGACTGGCTCGACTCACGTACGCCGGCGGAATGGCGGTCTGCGACAGAAACGCAAACCTATAACTGGATCATGAGGGAGGGCGAAGATCCGTTCCCCATCGGTATCCAACGCGGATTGGATTGATACTGATTACATGATGATGCGCAGGTCTGCAATATTCGATCTTGACGGCACGCTCACTGACTCGAAACCAGGCATTCTCGGATGCCTTACCGCCGCCCTCGATGCCCATCGCATCCCCTGGACCGGCCCTCTCGACTGGTTCATCGGTCCTCCCGCAGGCCAGTCCCTGCGCCGCCTTATGCCGGACTCCGACGAGCCTCGCCGTGCCGCTCTCCTGCATGACTACCGCTCGTGTTACGACGCCACCGGCTGGGAGGAGAACTCCGTTTATCCCGGTGTTCATGCGGTGTTGCAAAGCCTCCAGGCCTCGGGCTGGCAACTCTTCCTCTGCACTTCCAAGCGTGAAGATTTCGCGCTGCGGATCCTCGAAAAATTCGCCCTGAACCCCTACTTCCTTGCGGTATACGCGGACACCGTCGGATCGCTCCATCACTCCAAGACGGCCTTGCTCCGTCGCCTGCTCGAAGAGCAAGCCGTTGATCCCGCTGCTGCGTACATGGTCGGTGACCGCAACTTCGATATCGAAGCCGCCCGCGCGAACGGTGTTACTTCGATTGCCGTGACCTACGGCTACGGCACGCCCGAGGAACTCGAATCGGCTCGCCCCGACTACACCTGCAACACAGTCGAAGATCTTCTCCCGATCTTCTCTGCCGAAAGTAACCCGATAACTACGCGGGAAGAGTCGGACCATCAAGGTAATCTTCGTCCCCCTCAACTTGGCAAGGTTGCCAAATAAGTCGTTTGTTTCACGAAGATGGCCAAGATGGCCAAGTAATTTATTTGGCCATCTTGCTTGTTGACCGGCGAGTACGAATCCTCCGGAAGGGGGCAAAGTCCACCACCAAACACCTGATTTTCCGTCTTTGGAGCGACGAACGCCGATATCGAATTTGGCGCGGCGCAGGCGCTTGCTCCAGCCTGGAAGGCTCCGCGGTGCTCTCGGTGCGGGAATCAGGTGAGGACGATTGCGTCCAGGCGACGGGTTTGGCATAAAAATCTTGTCTTATGTCCGACAGTAATACGCTTGGAAGCTGCCGTCCATGTTCCTGGGAAATAATCCTGTGGAAGCGCGGGTAGTAAACTCGTGGTTACTCCCTGTTGTTCAATAATAGCGAAGCTGCGTGGCAGACTCGAAGGGCGGCATTCGATCCGAATCAACAAACAGTGGCGGCTCATCTTCCAGTGGGATGGCGACCGAGCGGAAGCCAAAAGCGTCTATCTGGACGACCACAGCTACCGATAAGAGGAATGATGTTGACGACGAAGCGCAAGCCGGCGAGCGTAGGTCAGATCCTGATCGAAGAATTCATGCGGCCTCTGGGCCTGACACAAGGCGCATTGGCTGAAGCGATGGGCGTGCAGCGCAAACATGTCAATGAACTGTGCAATGATCGCCGCCAAGTTACGGCGCCTACTGCGCTCATTCTGGCGCGGGTTTTCGGCAACAGTCCTGACTTTTGGCTAAACGTTCAGCGCCGCAGCGATTTGTGGGAAGCCATGCACTCCCCTGTTGCGCGCAGGCGGATCGAACGGGCCAAACCCTTGACGGCGGCTGGGTGAGTGGAGACGAAAAGTACCCAATGAATGAAGCCAATAAGCAAGCGGTAGAAGCACCGATGCAGTGGCCTGGGTGCAGTCCCTACCACTGCAGATTTCTTTGAGCCCAATCCTTCGGACCAACCGCAGCTAGTGTAGTGCGTCAGTCATAAAGGCGATTATGTCAGCTGCCGTATCCGCTCCGATCGGGACTGACGTCCCTCAAGGATGTGTGCCGCCCCTACGGGGCTTGATCATTTTGGTATAGGTACCCAGGATTCCGTGCTGCGCACTCCATCCTGGGCTACTATCGGTCGTCCCTAACGGGACTCGGCGCGATGTAGCTTGAAAAGCACGGCTTACCGGCTAAGAGCCGACACAGGATCATCCGATGAGATAAAGGCTCATCTGTGTGACGCACTACACTAGCTTTCTAACCTGCTGGGCATCGGTGATGAAGTCTGCTGCAGCACGGGTGCCAGCCTGGGTTATCCCGGCGATCGTGATGAGTGCCTGGCCAGTCTTGGATTGAGGAATCCGCGTAAGCACCGCATAATCTGTCAATAGGTCACCCGGTGTGCAATCATTCGCTCTCGTGATTCTATGGTTCCGTCTTGTTACACGGAGCGGGTTTCGTGATCGCTTCGCTCGCCCCTGGAAGTTCTCTTCCTTCGTTTTTCCCGCTGCTCAGGGCTTTGAACTTGCCCAATTCTTCGTCGGCAAGCGTCGGTTGTCCATTCCTTCGGTAGGCTTGTGCCAGCCGGTAGTGCGGGTGGCTATCGTCAGGATCCAATCGGATTGCCTGTTTGAACTCTTCGATCGCTTTAGGATAGGCGCCCGCATCGGCATAGACTTCGCCCAGCAGCAGGTGTGTGTCGGCCTCGTCAGGATCTTTTTCGATGGCGAGCTTGAGTTGCGCTTCGATTTCCGCAGACTGAGTGCCTGCAGGTTCCAGGAGTTTCTGCTTCCAAAGCGCCCGCGCATAATCGAAATGGGCTTCGGCGCTCTCGGAATGAGATACGACCAACACCTCAAGCTTGCGTCGTATTTCCGCATCGACGGCGGGAACGGAACCGAAAAGGCCGGCGAGAAAGGAATAAGAAGGAAGGTAATCCGGATCGAGGTCGGTGGCGTGGAGCAGAGAGCGGGCAGCATCCGCCTTGCGATCTTGCAGAGTCTGGACAACCCCGAGTCCCATCCATGATCGCGCCCACGAAGGATAGGCCGCCGTTGCCTGGTGAAAGACCTCGGCAGCCTCTGCGGTCGCGCCTATCCGCATCAGAGCCATGCCTACCGCAAACTGAGTTTCCTCCGAGCTATCGACTCCTCCGGCCCTTCGATACTCTGCGATGGATTGCGTCGTGTTTCCCGTTGCATAGTATGCCGCCGCCAAAATTCTGAGCGAAAGCGCATCCAGCTTCTCCTCACCAGGGGCTTGTCGAAGCAATGCAATGACGCTGCCGTACTGCTTCGCTCCCAGATACGCGAGTGCAAGATCCCGAGAAGAGTCGTGACCGGTTTTCCCGAGCCGCGAGCTCTCTTGCAGGTAATGAATACTCCGGGAAAAGTCCTGATGGTACAGATAGAAAAGCCCCAGAGAATGGTTGATTTCAGAGCTTTGGGGATTCTCACGGAGGCCGGCGAGCAGATGCGTTTCCTGAGCGCAATCTGGAATGGTTCCGGCTATATGAAAGAGAGAAGCATCGATCGTCTCCTGTCCGGCAGCGCGATGCATCACCTGCGAGGTTTCTTCCGCGCTCGCGGCCGCGGAGTACCCGCTCGGAGCGACGGTGCCCTGAACTCCCGAAGGTGTAAACGTCGGAACTTGCTTGTCTGTGCCAGGCGCCGAAGAGGCCTGACAAAGGGCAATTGGAGCGCTGGAGCAACAACCGAGGAGAGCGAACCAAAGGCACACTCGCTCCACAAGTCTCCGCGGATCGGCGATGCTCATTGTCCGCTGTCTACTTCCTTCAATGCCTCACGCACCTCCCGGTTGTCGGGCTGCTTCTCGAGATATTGAGAAAGCAGATCATGGGCTTTTCCACGCTGCCCGGCGTTCACGTAGAGAACGGCGAGGTTTAAATAGGGGCGGTCGAAATCAGGCGCCACCCGCCGGCATTCTTCAAAGCGGCGAATAGCCTGGGTTGTATCGCCCATCTGCATGAGCACCACTCCCAGACCGTTCAGGCCGTTCGCATTGTCGGGTTGCAGCTGTACCAATTTCTCGAATTCCTGCACCGCTCGCGGAAGTTGCTTTCGTTCGACGAGAAGCATTCCCAGTCCGTAGTGCAACTCCGGCTGCGAAGGGTCGGTGGCTACGGCGGTTTCCAGAAGCACCTGGGCCTGGTCCAGTTTTCCCTGGAACCGATACAGTTTCACCAGGTTTTGCAGTGCCAGAACATGCGTCGACTGAAGAGCCACCGTCTTCTGAAAGTAGCGCTCGGCCTGGCTATAGTCGGCCTGTTGACCGTAGATAACCCCCAGATTGTTCCATGCGTCCGCATTGGCCGGATTTAGCTCGACCGCCTTAAGCAGGTTAGCTTTGGCGTCTTCAAAATTGCTCTTGTTCAGGAAGATCAAGGCCCACGTTGTAATAAGACGCGGCATAGCCCGGGTTTCTCGCGATGGCTTCCTGAAACGAGTGCAACGCCTGGTCGAGGTAACCATATTGCAGGAAGGCTACGCCATAGGTGAAATAGTTATGGTGAAAGCCGCTTCCGAAATAACTGCCGTCGAACGGCAAGTGCGCGTCGCAGTCTGTCCTTTGTGGTCAGTGGCGGCGCCGCTGCGTCTTTGAGGATGCGCGCGGGGTCGGCCATTCCGCTATATACCTTGATTGCCGCCCCATCCCGGTCGATCAGGAAAGAGCTCGGCAGCATCATGTCTCGCCGTCGCTCAAACAGGTAGCGATGGAAGATGTTGTAAATGCCGCGGGTATTCTCGTCCGACTGAAGAGCAGGGAAGGGAAAGGAATCGGAGATCGGTTCGTTCGCCGTTTTCACGCGAGGCTGCTCATCGACACACACACTCAGGACCCGCAGTTCGCCTTGCGGCCATTCTTTCCAGTGTTCCTGAATGGCCCTGAGTTGCCGCTGGCTTTCGCCGCAATCCGATTTCCAGAAGACAAGCAGCGTGGGCCGGCCACCGGACTCATTCAGGGTATGTTCTTTTCCGTGGGCGTCTTTCAAGGTAAACCCTGGAGCCAGTATGGGATCGACCAGCCAGGTCTCGGAGCCTGATGATTGGTCCCGCGGAGCAATCGCCGCTTCCTGACTTTCGTTGGGGGTCTTGGCGGGATGGAACGAAACAGCTTTGAAGCCGGGCGTGCCCTCCTCGATCTCGATGCGATGGCCCGGCGGAAGTGCCTCATAAACCGTCTTGGTCCCGCTCGGCCACGTGATTGTGGCGCGGACCGATGCTGAATCGACTCCCACTCCGAAGCAGAGCGCCTTCGAGTGTTGGGCGAGAAAGCCCGAACCGGCGCGGATAGTATTTCTTTGTTTCCCCTGTGAGGTCTCCAATTCAATGACCGCGCCGATCGCGTCTCGATTCCCCTTGGTCCCCCGAAGAGAAAAAATGATGGTAGAAGCGAGCGGGTTGAGTTCATTGTGCAGCACTCTGATTTGAGGCGCGGTTCGATTCTTCAGAACGACCTCAAGGCGTCCATCGTTGTCGAGATCTGCCAGCGCAAACGAACGGCTGTCGTCGAGGAAGTCCATATCGAGAACTCCAGCCGCTTCGACGAATGAGCCATTTCGGTTGTTCAGATAGAAGTTATTTCGTTGGTATCCGCTCCAGGAGTGGTCCGAGCGGATAAATTCATTGATGGCGCTCCACGCATCCGCGTAATCCTTGGACGAGCCCCCGTTGGCCAGCGATCGTGCCACGATTTGCCTCCAGAAGAAGCTTGAGAGGTTGTCTGCTCGCGGACCGGAGATGAATCCGTTGGTCACATAAAGGTCGGGATAGCCGTCGTGATCGAAGTCCCAGGCATCGGAGCTCCAGGACCAGCGCCCCAACCTCGTTCCAGATTCCTCTGTCACATTGCTGAAAGCGCCAGACCCGGACGAGTTGTGGAACAACGAGTTCCCGTTTGCGTGTTTCCGATAGGTTCGCCGGCTGCTTTCCGGCGCTGCAGGAAGGAAGACGCTTTGGCTTGAAATGCGTTTGCCCGCGGTCGACCACATGTTGGCGACATACAGGTCATCAAAGCCATCGTTGTCATAATCGAACCAGCAGACGCTCATCCCCGCACCGGGGTCTTCGACGCCGGCTTGCTCGCTCACGTCGGTGAAAGTGCCATCGCCCTTATTACGATATAGGTTCTTTCGCCCGAAATCGTTCACGACGTAAAGATCGGGCCAGCCGTCGTTGTCGAAGTCGTTCCACCCGCAGGCGAAGCTGAACCGGTTGTTGTTCTCGTCGAGCCCTGAAGAGACAGTCACATCCTCAAAGGAATAATCGCCGCGGTTCTTGAAGAGAAAGTTCGGCGGACCGTTTTGCGCGTCGTAATAGGGCTTGGGGAACTCGTACTCGCTGAGACCCTGGTAATAGCTATAGAGGCAAAAGTAGACGTCGAGCAGCCCATTGCGATCGTAGTCCGCCACGGCCAAACCGGTGAATGTTCCCTGTGGCGGCCGGGCGAAGCGGAAGGCATCGGGCTTCAGTTCGAAGGTCCCATCGCCGCGATTGATAAAGAGCAGTGGCCCGCTGGTGCGGACGACGATCAGGTCCTGGTGTCCATTGTTGTTCAGATCGGCGAAGATTGCGCTCGAAGTACCGTCCAGGACGCCGACGCCGGCCCTGTCGGTGACGTCTATAAAGGTCCCATCGCCGCGGTTTCGATAAAGCCGGTTGGGAAGGCCGGATGGTTGGCAAACATAGATGTCGTCGAAGCCGTCCCCGTCAAAATCGCCGGCGGAAATTCCGTTATTGCCATAGATGTCGATGCCGCTCGCCCCATCGAGGACCGTCCGCCAGTAGTCCAATCCTGACTGCATCTGCTTGTCGAAAGACGACACGCCCGCAAAACACTTGCCGGTTATGTCCACAAAACCCGGACCGGCGATTCGGCTGCGTCTCTCGGCCGTTCCCAGCCAGGTGTGCGCTCTCCACTTTCCCGCCGGGTCTTTTTGCCACGCCACCTCCCATTCGCCGGTACGCTCTTCGCGACGAGAGCCGCCCGATTCACCCACAAAGTCGAAGTGGATGCTGGTTCTGACCTGAAGAGGATCGGAAGCCAATACCTCGATTCCGTCGATTTGAAGCTCGACCGTCCGCAATTTGTCGAAGCCGGCAAAGTAAGTCTTCAAAGAGTCGAGGAATTCCGCCCCGCTCATTTGCCGGGCTGAGGCATACGTCGCCACATCCGACAGCACCGGGAGCTGGGTTCGGATATTCCTGACCACCACCATGCCCAGGGGCGTCGCGTTCAAAGCCGGAGTAATCATTGGCGATAACGCGGAAGTATCTCGAGGAGAGGAAAGGAGAGAGTTTCGCCATGCATCGAGCAGGACCTGGATCTCGGCGGCATACGTTTCAGTGATGAATGCGTCCGAACCCGGTCGCAGTTGGCGCAGAAAGGCATCGATGAACGGGGCATAGCCCGATCCCGTATGCAGAAAGCACGGGGCCGGCGCCGCCTCGGTGGCAGCCGGAAGCGGAAGCCCGTGAAAGCGGGAGGCCATGAAAAGCCCAGCGGTCGCGGAAGTTGTCATGAACCGGCGCCGCGAAAAATACAAGTCTTCCTCCGCTGTGGTGGGTCTTTGTGCCGGCCCCGGTGAGGCAAATCCTGGAGCGGGACGAGCGGGCCGATTGAGTATATCTCAGCGTATCTAGGGTTTAACGTATCCGGCGCGCTGCTGTCGATGAAAACGAGATGGCTTCACTGTGAAACACCGGCTCTAGACAGTGAAAAACATTGTCGAGCAGCGGGCGCGCGTCCATTCTGGGCAAAGGATCCGGGGAAGTCGTTCATTCTTCAAATACATGACGTCGCCGCCGCTTTTGGCGAACCGACTGACTCCAGGAAGAAAGATCCGCGAACAAGGCAAGATCGACGAATTGCACCGCTTATAAGGAGACAACCATGTTCAAGGGTAAGGGCTGCAACAGCAGATCAGGATTCAAGGGCCGGCAGCAATCGCTACCGCGCTACACCTCCTCAAAATGGATGGGGCTTGCGCTTGCGTTGGCCGTCGTGGTCCTGAATTGCGGACTCGGGTTCGCTCAAATCAATACCGCCACGCTCTCGGGCAGCGTCTCAGATCAGTCCGGATCGGTGATACCGGAGGCATCCATTGTCGTGAAAGAGACCGCGACCGGGACAACGAGAAGCGTGCAAACGAATGCATCCGGGCTGTTTACCGTGCCCCTCCTACAGCCAGGAGTCTATGAACTGACGGTTTCGAAGACGGGCTTCCAGACGACGCAACAATCGGGCATCGAGTTGCAGGTCAATCAATTGGCCAGTTTGAAACTGACTCTGAATGTCGGAGCCGCCGACCAAACCGTGTCTGTAAGCGGCACAGCCCCGGTGCTCGAGACTCAAACCGCCGGATTGGGCACCGTCGTAGAGCAAAAGGAAATCAACGATCTGCCCCTCAACGGGCGGCAGTTCACCCAGCTGCTGCAACTTGCACCGGGGACCTCGCCGATCAGCGTGTCTCAAGGTGCGGTTCCTTCGCTCGGAGGATCCGGGAATGTGACTCCCGCCATTAATGGACAGACGGGGCGCAGCAATCTTTTCTACATCGATGGGATTTATGCCACCGACCCTTTTTTCAGCACCGTCTCGATCAGTCCTTCCGTCGATGCGATTCACGAGTTTCAGGAGCAGACCCACACCGATCAGGCGCAATTTGGTCAATCCACCGGCGGCACCATCAACTTGTCTACCCGAGGCGGGACCAACCAATATCATGGCAGCGCCTATGAGTTTTTCCGGAGCGACCGTATTGCGGCGACCCCCTATTTCGCAGCCTCCAAAGGTGGCTATCATCAGAACCAGTTCGGCGCGACGGTCGGCGGCCCGATCGTCAAGAACAAGTTGTTCGTCTTTGGATTTTATGACGGATACCGGCAGTCGCAGGCGGCCACCAATCAGTCGATCCTGCCCACGCCTGCGATGTTGACCGGCGACTTCAGCGCTTTGCTGCCCAAGACGATCATCTACGATCCGGCCACCTACGATGCGGCCACCAAAACGGCCCAGCCTTTCGCGGGCAACATCATTCCCCAGGACCGCCTCAATCAGGGAGTTCTCTCGGTCCTCAAGGCATACGTCCCGGCTCCGTCATCCAACCTGCCCGATAGCAACAACTACATAAACACATCCAGCAATACGCTCAATCAGGACCAGGGGAGCATCCGGGTCGATTGGAACATCAATCCCAAAGACTTGCTCTTCGCGCGCTGGACGATTAGCAACGCCCTCACCACCAGCCCTGGGCAGCTTCCGTTGAACCCCTTCGTCGAGGGATTCAACGGCAACAATTCGGGAGTGAACTGGATTCATACCTTCTCCCCGACCCTGGTGACTCAGATTACCGGCGGGTACAACTCGATCTATATTCCCCAGGAACAGGTACAGCCCAACGCGGCGGCAGTATTTCAATCCGGAGGCTTTGGCGCCGGGTTTACGGATACTCCGGGTGGAATTCTGGTTCCCAAGACTCCCGGCCTTCATCCGAGCGGATACTTCGACCTTAATTCCGGTTGGGGGCCGATCGGGCCGCAGCGCTTAGGCCAGCTTTCCGGCTCTGTGAACGAGCAATTGGGGACCCATGCCCTCATGTTCGGCGCTTCTTATTACTACACCTCCATGTATACGAACTGGGCCGAAGACGACATCAATTTCAATCAGCAGGGAACCTGGAATCCCTGCGGTTCGACGACTGACGGCGTTTGTGCAGGAACAGGCGGAAACTCGGTTGCGAGTATGCTGCTTGGATTGCCCAACAGCGCAGGCAGGCAGCTCGGAAACGCCGGAGTGAATCTCCGGTCTCACGTTATCGGCGTGTTTGCCCAGGACTCCTGGAAACTGAAGCCTCGGCTGACTGTGAACTATGGCCTTCGATGGGACTATACGGCTCCCGTGACCGACGCAGACAACAGGCTGTCGGGTTTCGACATCCACAGTGGTCTTTGGTACCTCCCCAAGGGTGACGTCGATACACCGGGCACCTTGCCGCCTGGCGTCGTAATCCTGGATCGCAATACCATCACCAAACCCAACTATAAGAACTTCTCCCCAAGACTGGGATTTTCGTACCAGGCACTCCCTGCCACTGTGTTGAGCGGCGGTGCGGGAATTACGTTCGACAATTGGTCGGGGGCTTTGCAGGCAGCGCAGAATGCCCGCGGCGCGTGGCCTTCCGGTTCGTCTCAGAGCCCTTCGAATCTGAACATAGCTGGTGTGACGCCCGGGGCGACCGCACAGAACCCCTTCGGAAATACGCAGCCGATTATCCCGGACTCGCCATTTCCTTCAGGCGGGAGGTTTTCTGGATACGGCCTGGAAGAACGCCTATTCAATCCAATGGAATTTGCAGGTGCAGCAGCAGGTAGGGAAGTCCGGCGTCTTCAAGCTGACCTACGTCGGCTCTTCGACGCCGCGCTCTCCGATCCGGGTGCCGTTCAACATCTCCACCCAGCTGGGGCCCACACAGGTGCTTCCGTTCCCGCAGATGAAGAATGGATTCAGCATGATTCAAAGCATCGGTCACATGAGCTACGACGCTCTGCAGGCCCAATACACCAAGCGCTTTGACAGCGGCCTTTCCGTGAACACCGCATTCACCTGGTCGAAAGATATCAACGTTGGTTGCGCCGATTATTGGGAGGGCTGCAATATCCAGAACCCCTACAATTTGAAAGGCGACCGCGGACCGAATGATGTCGACATCCCTGTTGTCTTTACCTTCTCCGGGGTTTATGAACTTCCTTTCGGAAAGGGCAAGAGCTTCGCGACAGATGGGGTAAAGGCCAAGGCCTTCGGAGGATGGCAGGTCAACGGCATCGTCAGCGCGCGCGACGGGTCGCCCTTCACGCCAAAGATCAACTTCGACAATGCCAATGCAAACGGCGGTTCGCAACGGCCGAATGTTGTTGGTCCGACGACTGGACCGAAGACGCTGACAGAGTACTTCAACACCGCGGCCTATAAGGTGCCTGCGCCATACACTTACGGCGACGCGGGGCGCAACAGTCTGCGCGGCCCCGGGTATACCGATGTCGACTTCTCCCTGTTCCGGAACTTTACAATACGCGAACACCTCGGCTTTCAATTCAGGGCCGAATCCTTCAATTTCCTCAACCATCCGAATTTCTCGAATCCCGATGGCACTCTCGAAGATGGGAACTTCGGGAAGATCACTTCAAGCAACGGCGCACCCAGGGAATTCCAGTTCGCCGGGAAAGTCACCTTTTAGCTGAATGGGGTCGAGAGGATCTTTCATGGTCTTCTCGACTCCACACCAAAGCCGTTGCCGCAATCCCTTTCAGATGAGCAGTACAATTCGCCAATGTCCCAAGTCTCTCCATCGTGGCGGTTTGCACTAGCAGTCGCGCTATTGCTGTCCCCTTGCCCTTCCGGATTCTCTTACCAGGCCACTCCGTCCACTACGCCGGTATCTTCTCTGGCACAATCCAGGGAAACGGAGACCCAGGGCGATTTGCGTGAAGCGATGGGCAGTTCCAGGGCCGCCGAGATTCACGACCCGAACGATGCCCGAACCAGTCTAAGAGTCGGCCTGCTTTACGGCCAGGCCGGCGATTTCGTCGAAGCTGAAGGCGCCTTCCGCCGGGCTATCAAGTTGGACCCAAATCTTGCCGAGGCACATTTCAACCTCGGGCTCGCGATTCTCGCGAAGTCACGCAACCCCGCTTGGGACAGCGCAAATTCAGAGTTCAAGACGTGCTTGCAGCTGCGTCCGAATTATTCCGAGGCCGCCAATATGCTGGGTGTCGGTCTGCTTGAGACCGGGCAAACCGCGTTGGCGGTTGCACAGTTCAGGTCCGCTCTGTTGCTGGATCCCAATTTCCCAGAAATCCATTTCAACCTGGGCAGAGCTCTGGAAGCGGACGGTCACGGATCAGAAGCCTACGCCGAGTATCTGACGGCGGCACAACGCAAGCCCCACTATGCCGCGGCGCAAAAAGCGATCGCCAAAATCCTCTATCTCCGGAAGGACTACACCTCGGCGATCGGCTATCTCAACGAGGCATTGGCCACCGATCCGGACCTCGAGAACGCTCATTACCTTCTGGGTAGAGTGTTGCGTTCGCAAGGCAAGACAGCCGAAGCGGAAATTCAATTCCGGCTGTCGGCGGACGAAGAACAGCGACGGTCGGATGCAATCCGGGCCACCCATTTGAGCAATCAAAGTCTGGAGTTGGCCAAGAGCGGAAACTTTGGCGAAGCAGTCGATGCCGCGAAGCAGGCGGTTACGATGGCGCCGGAGAACGGTGTGGCGCACTACAATCTCGGTCTCCTTCTTGCCGATTCAGGCAAACTGCAGGCGGCGGTGCTCGAGGTCCGCAAAGCGATCTCGCTGTCTCCACTGCACGCCGCCTTTTACGTAACGCTCGCCCGGATGGAACAGAAGATGGATCGGCGCGACGCTGCAATCTTGAGCCTTCAACGGGCCATCGCATTGAATGGCTCCGATCCCGAGATCGCAGCGCTACTAAGCGGGTTGGAAGCTCAATCGCCCGCCGAAAATTTGTCCGCCGGCCAAGGACCTTTTCCGTATGGCGCCGATCGCAACACAAGCGACGATCACTACGCTTTTGCGACACAGCTGGCCGCCGAGGGCGATCTGCCGGGAGCGGTTGGCGAATTGCTGCACGCCTTGTCGATCGCTCCGGCGCGCGGCGACATCCGCTTCAACCTGGCCGTCGCCTATATGGAAAAGGGCGATTTCGAGCGGGCGGAACTCGAGCTAAGAAAGGTGTTGCTCGTCGACCCAAATCCCGTTCAAACGCATATCGCGCTGGGGACCGCGCTATTGCAGATTGGCCGCTTGACAGATGCAGCGGAGGAGTTTCGCGGCGTCCTGAAGATGGAGCCGGACAATCGCCAGGCCGCGCAACTGTTAACGCAATGTCAGGCCAGCGCAAAATCGTGAAGTTGGTCATTCAGCATGCGTGGTTGCGAACGATTGGCGATCTCCGAGTTGGTATACTCTCTCGTACCACTCCGGGAGTTCGCATGCAACCAACGTTTCCTGCCAAGACCCCGCCACCTGAGCCGGCGGGCGCTCCGCCCTACCGGGAAAGCGATCGGTGGCAGTTGGTCGAGCGAATTCTGAAGTCGCATGGCTTCGCGAAGTCCCCCCGGCTATCGAGTTTCCTCACCTACATATGTACATGCGCATTAGAGGGACGTAGTGAGGATGCCCAGGAACAACAGATTGGTATCCACGTTTTTGGCCGGTCTCCCGCTTACAATCCGAGCGAAGACAGCGTGGTTCGCTCCCAGGCGCGGCTGATCCGCCAAAAGTTGGACGAGTACTTTGAAGACGAGGGCCGCAATGAACCCATGCGGATCGTCGTGCCCAAGGGAACCTACTTTCCGCAGTTTGTGCCGTACACCGCCGCCAGCAGCGCCGAAGCATCTCTCGATCGCGCGCGCGTCACCGGGGTGGATGCCAGGGCGGCCGCGAGTGGGCCCGCGGTTCGCTCGTTCGGAATTCGATCCTTCGCTCTGGGTTTGGCGCTGCTCCTGGTCGTCGGCTTGCTGACGGCCGATATCTGGGTCCGCCAACGGAAATCGACGCAGACTCCATCGAATCCGCCCATTCCCGTCTGGACAGCCTTGTTCAATTCCCGGCAAAGAACAATCATTGTGCCCTCTGACAGCACACTGGTCTTTCTCGAGGAGTTGACTGGCACTTCGGTCCATATCACGGAGTACTCCGATCACACTTATCTGAACAGGATACCGCCGTCCGCCGGTCTTTCTCAGGCGACCGTCTCGCTGCTCGGGAGCCATCAGTACACCAGCATGGCCGATCTCAACCTCGCTGTGCGGCTTTCGAAATTACCAGAGTCCACAAACGCCCGCGTGGAAGTGCGTTTCGCACGCAATCTCACGCTGACCGATATGAAGGAAGCCAACCTGATACTGATCGGAGGAGAACGGGCCAACCCGTGGACCGAACTCTTCGAACGCCCGACCAGGTTTCATGTGAACTTCGACGTTCCCACGAAGAGCAATACCGTCATTGACCTCGCTCCGGAGAAAGGTTCGACGGGGGTCTATGCCGAGCGCACCACGAACACGGAACGGATTGTCTATGGAGTGGTCGCCTATCTCCCGGGAATGTGCGATGGGTGCGACGCCATGCTGGTCCAGGGAACCAGCATGGCCGGCACAGAAGGCGCCGCGGACTTTCTCTTCGACAATCAGGGTTTCCGCGAGTTCACCCACAAGATTGCACGCCCCGACGGATCTGTGCCCCACTTCGAGTTATTGCTGCAAACCAGCAGTGTGGGTGGCAATGCGCCCAAAGCCAGCGTCGTCACTTACCATCTCCTTCCTTGAGACCGGCCTGGACAACGTATCGCGCAGGAAATACAGCCCTGAACGCGGTGTTTCACGGCGTCTCACAGTGAAAAACATTGCACTCACCCGTGCGCCTCGTACAAAGATGACAAATGAGGTTCAGCATTCAGATGGCAGGGAGAGCTGTTGCCTGCTGCATCAGGCCGGCCGACGGGCGGAACGTGAGGTGCGAGAGAACTTGCTGACGTCTCCTCCTTTGTGTGTCCACAGGCTACCGATGGGGCGATTTGGACCATGAAGCTTTCAGGGTGTAGCATCGCGCTCTTCGCCGCGCTGACCGCGTCGGCTCAGAACCCACAATCGCCCGGCCAGCTTTCATTGCCGCGTATGGTGAATCCGGGAATTGATCGCACCGGGGAGCCGTTTTCATATCCAGCCGAGTCGGTGGATGAAATTGGTGCGATGTTCGCGCCTTCGGCTGCAGAGCTTACCCCGAACAGCACTCTCTATACCGGTTTCGGCGAGCTGACCCTCTTCACCGGCATTGAACGCCTTCCCTTCGGCAATCGCATCCGGACACTGGAAGAAGGCCGTCTGCCCATTGTTCATTTGCAGCAGGAGCGTGACGGGCTGCGCTATGAAATGGTCGTGTTTGCCGCTCCCCTCAACAATGGCAGCATTGTCAACTTTCTGCGCGTCACGGCTTCGAACCCCGGCACGAGTCGACGGCGCGCTTTCGTGACCGCATCCTGGGGTAACACCGGCGCACAGACTACCATCTTTCCGACCGGAGATAACCGCTTCAGGCGTCCACTCACGAGTGCGCGCGCCGGCGACTTCCATCAGCCTGGAGAGGACTTTAACCCACAAAGCCGCTATGAATTTCGGGGCAACGCCATATTGCGTGATGGCAAAGCCATGGTCCTCTTTCCCGAGTCGCCCGAGCCATCGCTCTCCGTAAGCTACCGTGACTATTACAACCGCACCAGCTCGCCCAGCGATCCGGCCGGGCCACGAGCTGACACGCCTATGTCGACGGTGGAGTACGCCTTCGATCTGCAGCCAGGAGAGAGCCGTTCGCTTGACTTCAAGGTTCCTCTTGTGCCGGGTACGGCCGCCGAAACCGAAGCGAGCGGCCTCGTTCAGGCTTCATTCGACGATCGGCGAAGCTCTATCCAGCGTCAATGGCACGAGGTCTTCGACCGCGGTATGCGTGTAACAGTGCCCGAAGACAAGGTGAATGCGGTCTTCGACGCGAGCCTCATGTATTGCCTGTTGGCGTTGAACAACGTCGACGGGCAGTGGATCCAGACGATCAACCAGTTTCAATACCACCGCTTCTACCTGCGCGATTCAGCCGACTTCGTTCGGATGTATGACACCACGGGATACCGCGATCTCGCCGCCAAGGTCTTGTCTTTCTACCCGCAGCGCCAGATGCCGGACGGCAATTACCTTTCACAAAAGGGCCAGTATGACGGTTGGGGACTAGCGGTCTGGTCCATGGTGGAACACTTCCGCATGACGCAGGATCATGCCTACGGAGAGGCCATCTACCCAAACGTTCAGCGCGCCGTGCAATGGCTCGAGCAGGCGGTCGCGAGAGACCCGATGCACCTCATGCCGGCTACCGACGTTCGCGACAACGAATATGTCCCTGGGCATCTCACCGGCTACAATTTTCTCGCTTTGGATGGTCTTGACGGCGCGGTGCTCCTTGCCCACGATCTCCACCACTCAGAGGATGAGGCTCGCTACCGGGCAGTGCGGGACGCATTGAGAGCCGCTTTTTTCTCGCGCCTCAACCAGGTGACGGCGAACACCGATGGTTACATTCCCCCGGCGCTGGACGGACAGCCAGGAGGAACGGACTGGGGCAATCTACTGAGCCTCGTACCCGAACAGCAGCTACCGCCCCACGATCCGAAAGTGACCGCCACCTTGCAGGAGGTGCGGCGCCGCTACGCCGAAGGCTTGATGACCTATACCCAGCCTGGCCAGGGCGTCTACCTGCATCACTACCTCACCATTAAGAACACGCTCACCGAGTTGATTCGCGGCGAAGATGAGGAGGCTGTGCAGGACCTGGATGCGATTCTGACGCATACCACTTCGACGAACGCCGGGTGGGAGTATTCGATACGGCCCTGGGGCAATCGCGACTTTAGCGGCAACCTGACCCCGCATGGATGGTTCGCGGCAGAATATCGCAACCTTCTACGAAACATGATGGTACGAGAAGAAGGAGACACGCTCCACCTGCTTTCTGCAGTCTCTCCCGCCTGGATCGGCAAGGGGAAAGAGATAAGAGTGGAGCATGCAGACACCTACTTTGGCCGGGTGAGCTTTTCTTTACGGAATACCACGGACGAGGATGCAGAAGTTTCGGTGAACTTCGAGGATTCGGCTCTGGATCGCCCTCGCCGCATTTGCTTACACCTGCCGTGGTTCGTCGATACCGCGAGCGTTATGATCGACGGCCAGAGCGTGCCTATTCGCGATCGCAGCGTCACCTTTCCCTCGACGGTGCGCAAGGCACAGATCCACTGGAAGATACGGGCGGTTTCGCCGGATACGCCGGCGAGCTATGACGATGCCGTCGAAAGGTATAAGAGGGAATATTCGAGACGTTTCCATGAGGCCACTGGAGTCGAGAGCCAACCGGAATAACTGTAGGCGTCCGAGCCTGCGGCCCCCTTTTCCAATGGGAAGGTCTCAACCCATCCCTCCCTCCGGAGAATAGCCTGCGTCTCCCTCGGCGGCCATTTATAGGTGGTGCCGAAAGAATACGAGATAGTAAGGTTACCGGGAAAAAATACCGGGAATAGTACCATTGGGTTACCGCGTCCCCCGTTCGGGTTACGCGCGGCTATCCGGATTAACACAAAAGCGTCACCATCGTGGTCCCTATGGGCTATAGTCCAACAAGCTCAATCAGCACTTAGGCATTTAAAAAACATTGATCTTCCCCCCAGAGGGAGAACCCGGTGAAGTATATTTTTAGTTCTTTGCTATTTTTTGCCTTGTCAGCGTCTGCCCAGGTTCCGATGGTTTCACCCGTAGCGGGTGTCGATCCAGGCAGGACCATTAATGCAGCCCTCGCGTCCGTGCGCGGCTACGGGATTGTTTACCTGAATGCCGCCGCGACTTGGCACGTGGTGGCGCCCATCGTCATACCCGGGAATGCGATCCTTGATTGTCAAGGAGCATCTCTCGGTGATTACGGGAATAGTCCGGCATTCATCATCTTCGCGAACCCGACGCTTTCGAGCGCCATGAATTACGGGTCGACCGGTATTCGTAACTGTCACGTGATGGGTCCGTCGCCGGCGGCTTCATCTCCTATCGGCTTGTACCTGGGTGGTGATCCGAAGGGAATCATTTCTCCTTCGGGTTCGTATGCCGTGAACGTCGAAATATCGGGCACCACGGTCAATGGATTTGGTTGCGGTTTGTCCAACGGCAACAACGCATGGGCGGTCAAGATTTTCAATTCCGCTTTCATGGTCAACTATGACCATATCTGTTCGCCGGTCGCTACGAACGCAGGCGAGAAGATGACGATGGTACAAACGCAAGTTTCGGATGCGGCGCATCTGGCTTTCAATTTGAGTACGGCGAATACCGAATGGACCGTGACGAACAGTTGGTGTGACTACAATGTACTGGCCTGCATTGGCGGGAATGGCATCAACATGCAATTTACCGGGGGCCATATCGAGCAGCCGAATGGACCGGTGGTCTCGGTCGAATCAGGCAGCCGGAACTACTTGTCTTTGTCGAACATGGAGATCATTCTGACATCGTCGTCCGGCGTCGAGCGAGGATATATGGAAGTTCAAGGTGGTTCGACTTATGCTGATTCGCCATACATCAATGCGATGAATGTAAGGCTGTATGAGTCGCATCATGTCCCGCATTTTCTCAGTGCGACCGGAGGGCATGTGAACTTCTGTCATCTGGGCTTGATGCAGCAAGGGGTGATCGGAAGATTTCCTACCGCGACGAGTGGGTCTGCGGCGATCGCGTGTGACGAGACCATAAAGTAGGCGTGATGGCATCGCGGTCTATTTACGGCCCTCCCTGGCGGAGTTTCTGCAGCAATTCATCGGTCGCAGAAGCCGGGGATGGGTTGGGCAGCGCATCATCGGCCTAGATGAGATTGAATGTGTAACTTCGACGTGCTTCCAGTCGAGCAGATACGCTGCCGTCAGGTTTTGGCTTGAGTTGTGCTTTCGAGGCTGAGGCGATCTTTTGTCCTTGCGGCGGGCGGAAGGTGAATTCGTCTGTTCTATCGGGGCGAATCGTGCAAGAGTTGCATTTTCCGCCCGTCCAGCGCAGGTCGATTTCCGCACCGTCGCGCACGCGAAGACCTTTGACTTCTCCGTTGGGCCATGCGGAAGGCAGCGCGGGCAGCAGGTCGATGGATCCAGAGTGGCTTTGCACCAGCATCTCGGCGATGGCTGCGGTCGCCCCGAAATTGCCGTCGATCTGAAATATCTGGCCCTTTCCTGCGGGATGTGTATCGAAGAGGTTGATGTTGGTGCTGTGCTGCATGAGCATAGAGAGCGACTCCCAAGCTTTGTCACCATCACCGAGACGCGCCCAGAAACCAATGGCCCAGGCACGACTCCATCCGGTGTATGCGCCGCCATTTGCAAGACGGCGTTCGAGTGAGACGCGCGTTGCTTTTGCCAAATCAGGTGTGCCGCGCGGGGTAATTTCACTACCAGGATAGAGCGGATACATGTGTGACATATGGCGTTGTCCTGGCGTGCTCTCTTCAAAATCGATGGACCACTCCTGAAGCTGACCATATCTGCCGATCTGATACGGCACGAGATGGGTCCGCGCGGTTTCGAGCTTTGTTGCGAAGTCGTGATCGATGTCCAGCTCTTTGGAAGCTGCGATGCAGTTGGCGAAGAGCTCGCGGATGAGGGCCATGTCCATCGTGCAACCCGCGCTGGTCATGGCGCTTTTGCCGTCAGGGCTGAGAAAGTTATTTTCTGTTGAAAAGGATGGGCAGGTGGTGAGGTGTCCCTTGCCGTCTTCGATGAGCCATGCGAGGCAGAACTCTGCGGATCCTTTCATCAACGGGTAGGCGCGGGCGCGGAGGAATTCGCGATCTCGTGTGAAAAGGTAGTGATCATACAGGTGAGCACAAAGCCATGGGCCGCTCATGCCCCAATTGGCCCAGGTGGGCTGGCCTACACCCATTCCAACTGGGTTGGATGCGCGCCAGAGGTCGATATTATGGTGCGACGCCCATCCGGAGAGGCCGTAGGTTTCCTGCGCGGTGCGTGCTCCGGTCTTGCTGAGATCGTTGATCCAATCGAAGAGGGGTTCGGCGCACTCGCTCAGATTGCAGGTTTCGGCGGGCCAATAGTTCATCTGAACGTTGATGTTGGATGTCCAATTGCTGCTCCAAGGTGGAGTGACCTGGTTGTTCCAGATGCCTTGCAGGTTTGCAGGCTGTGAACCAGGACGCGAGCTGCTGATGAGGAGATAACGTCCGTACTGGAAATAGAGAGCGAGCAAAGACGGGTCTGGGTTAGAAGCGAAAGTTTTCAAACGCTGGTCTGTGGGTTGGGATGTGGTCCGCGAGCCAAGTGTGAGCGAGACACGGCGGAAGAGTCTTTGATGATCTTCGATGTGGCGCGTACGAAGATCCTTGAAGGCCTTTGCAGTGGCCGTGTCGAGTTGTTTCGTTGCCTTTGCTGAGATTTCATTTATAGGTGTGTCGGGTGTGGACTGGAATCCACGAAATCCTGTTGCGGCGGTGAGCAGAATGATAAGAGTGGAAGCGTTGGTGATGACGAGTTTTTCGCCATCTGCTTTGATGCTGCCGCCTTCTGTTTGCGCCTGAAGTATCGATGCGCAGTACATGCCTTCGCCAATTTCATCAGACATCACGACAGGATTTTCACTGCCTGGGTGGCCTGCCCCGGCGACGTGTTGAGGTGCTTTACCTGTCAGCAGGAGCCGATCGTTCTGAAGTGGCTGGCAGGATTTTCCGAGCGGGCTATCAAGCGATATGGTACAGAAGATTGAGTTCGGTTTGCGTGCTGTTGCACGGAAGACGATGACCTGGTCTGGAGCTGACACAAAGGCTTCGCGCTCAAACTGTACTCCATCGACAGTGTATTGCGTGCGTGCACATGCTGTGTCCAGGTTAAGTTCGCGATGATATCCGGTGGCTTGACCGGAATGTTTGAAATCGATACGGAGATTGCCGAGAGGTTGATAGGCCTCGGCGAAGAGTCCCTGCATCTTCTGGCAGAGTTTATCAGCGAGGTGGTAGTCCTGTTGTTCCAATACAGCGCGGCGTACTGCGGCGAGATGATTCTTCGCGTCAGGATTATTGCCATCTACAGGTTTGCCGGACCACAAGGTGTCTTCATTGAACTGAAGAAGTTCTTTGGATAGGCTTGCGTCTTCTCCGCCGCCGAAGACCATGGCTCCGAGACGTCCGTTGCCGATGGGCAGGGCATCCACCCACTGTGCGGCAGGTTTGTCATACCAAAGTGTCAGATCACTGAATGATTCTGTTGGAGGAGTCTTGGAGAATGCCAAAACGTTTTGTAAGGGCGAGTGTGCCGAGAGTCGTGGATGACCTCTTGATAAACCCGCGCCGCGTGTACCTGCCCATGAAATCAACCTTTCCAGGTGAATTGACCGAATGATTATAGTTGGCGCGATGACTGGATTGTGGCAGCGCGAGTTCGTGGCCAGGGCGATTCGTGGCCAGGCGGGGATTGAACCTTTAAAGGAACTGAGAACCGCCACTACGTATTCAATGACCAATGACCGTTCTAAGGTGCTCCCAGACTACAGGGTCAGGCTGGAAAAAAGATCGTCGAGCTCGACGTAGATGTCTGTGCCGGGTGCTTCCATCCTGCGGGTTTCTGTCCAGCTGTCTCCGCTGCACATTCTCCCGGTACGGGTGGTGGGGTCGATGATCCACATGGTCGCAACTCCCATGAGGCGGTAGTCATGACAACGATCCTGCAAATCGGCGTAGCTGTCGTCGGGCGAAAGAATCTCGACCACAAGCAGCGGCGGCGAAGTTAAGATGTCAGGCTGGGGTCCACGCGGGACAACCACGATATCCGGAATGCGGATACGGGTCTCGGAAACCCGTGTTCGCCATTCGGTGGCAACCTGCACATCCCACTGCGCTTCATGCCTGCCCAACCAAATCACCAGGAGTGCCTGCAATCTCGCGTGTTCCCATTTGCCGACATTCCGCTCCCGGACCTCACCATCGATATACTCGCGGTCAGGCCGATAGCTGGTCTTGAGATATTCAGAGACCGGGATCTGGATTATGCTCGCCATGCTCACATTTAGTTTACCCGATTCACCCGAGTCAGCTGCTTCTCAATCCCCATCCAACGACGCTACCCGGCCTGGCACATATGCAAGGCGTTAAGGCGCACCCTCCACATGCGGCGCTTATGGCGCATAACGCGCTCAAGTTCACCCCAAAATTTCGCTGCGCACACGAAAGACTCGGCGCGCGACGGTGGGCTTTGTGCAATTTTATGGGGGGAGAATCCCTCGTGAGTACGCTGCGCTACTTCGGTAGCCTAACCTAAACACCCTTCAAAAACTCAAGAAGGTGCTGGAAATAGAACGCCTGATCATCCCAGAAGTCCAGATGACTTCCATTGGGACAAATAACAGACTTCGCGTTTCCCATCATCGTCGCCATCTTACGCATATCCGCCGGGTCCATCTCGTCATACGTCGAACCCATGGTGAGCGCTTTCACCTTGATCTCGTGCAGCCGGTCCCAACGCTCCCAACCTTTCAGGTTACCGGTCACCTCGAACTCGCTCTTGCCCTGCATCTGGTTGTAGATCTTGTTATTCGCGCGGCGAAACGCGCGGGTCACCGGCTCGGGCCAGGGCGTCAGCCGGCAGATCATCTTGGGATACAAATCCTCCATCACGATGCGTGAGTAAGCTGGATCGTCATACTTCTTCGCCGCCTCCAGCGCATTGAACTTCGCCAAGGCCTGGGGAGAGAGCAGTTGCGTCTTCAGCGCAGCCGTTCGCTTCAGGTAGGCTTGCGTGCCTGCCGTCATGTTGGAGATCACCAGGCCGCGCAGGTGCTGCTGATAGTGCAACGCATATTCCATCGCCAGGATGCCGCCCCACGAATGCCCATACAAGACAAAATGATCCAGGCCCAGTCCGCGGCGAACCTCCTCCACCTCGGTGAGATACCGGGGCAAAGTCCAGAGCGCCGAGTCGTCCGGTACATCGGAGTTACCCACACCAAGCTGGTCATAGTAGTACATCTCGATCCCGGCCTGGGGCAGGAAGGACTCCATGGCTTCGAGGTAGTCGTGCGGAAACCCAGGTCCGCCGTGCAGCAGCAGCACTTTGACCGGACCCGAGCCCATTCGTTTCGTCCACACCTTGTACTTGCCGCCGGCGACAGGAACCATGCGAATCCCCGCCACCCGAATTCCGCTGGGGTTCAAAGCATCGGACGCATGCGACGACTCGGGACCGGATCCCGCCTGCGCGGATATAGATAAAGAAGACGTATGGGCGGCCGCAGCCAAAGCAGCCGAGTATCCGAGGAACGTTCTGCGTTTCATATTCATGTCCCTTAGAATAAGGGACGAAGAACCCAATTGCGACGTGCACGGCTGCTCGAACCTACAGAGTCTGCGTGAGAACCGGGATTCCAAACCCAGTCCCGTAGGGACGTCTGAACTTCAGTCTTGTCCAAATTAGCGGAACGATTGGCTTTTTGACGGTGCAACTTGTTCAGACTCGAGACCGATCCTGTCCGGACTACCAAGGCGCATGTGCTACCGTCGGTTTCGAGAAAGAATCAGTCTCCTTCGTCAATGACTTCTATGGCGGAGACTGTGGCATTATTTTTGACCGGCTCGAAGGTGAGGTTCAATTTTCCTTGAGCTGTTGGTCTGAGGTGGTAAAACGCCTTGCTGATCGTGTGGAGGCTCCCCGCCTCCTTGAAGATGTCAAAGTGATCGAGCAGCATGACGCCATTGCACATCACATTAAATATCCGGCTACCGGCGCCGCCGGAACCAGTCGCTTCAGGGCCGAAGTAAAATTCGGCGAAATGAAGGATAACCGTGTACTGCCCCGGGGTGTCGACTGGGATCGCATAGGTAAAATGCCCGTATCGCTCTGCGGCAAACAGTTCAGGATCAGGAGTTCCGGAGAGAGAACTCGATGGATGGGAAAGCCGGCCATCGAGATAGTAGTCATCCGGATGCCAGGAGTTTCCTTCGTGATCGGTAAGGGGAGCCGCCTGAGTGATTAAACGGATTGGAATCTGCCGGTGCGGCAGGCCTGGCAGGACTGCAATGGCATTGAGGAACGGTATGCCTCGTTCTCCCTGGAATGCCACATGAAGTTTGCCGTCGGGTGCCGGGTGGACGTCCTTGAAGACGCGCTCATCTGCAATGTTCGGACCCATCGCATCTGATTCGATGTCGAATCCTGAAACCACCACCGCCCCGTTAATTTTCAAGGTGAAGGTGTAGTCGCTGGCGCTGCCTTCCAATCCTGGTCCGTAGCCCGATTCGGCAAAGTACAGGTGCAGCTCATAGGCTCCAGGCTGGAGGGGGATGTCATAGGAAAACTCACCGGTTCGCCACTGTTGGAACAGCACCGGACGATTGGTCCGCGCAGTGAACATCAGTCCGCGGTGCAGGGGCCTTCCTCCGTTAAAGTAGCGATCCGGCCCCCACTCAGCGCCGGAGCTATCAACTGCGGGTGCTCCGCTATACCCTGCCATGAGACGGAGCGGCACCGTCGCTGCGCCTGAAGGGGAAACCTGCTGCGTGGGAGACGGCCGGGCCTGGCTCTGCGAGTCCGGGGCCGTGGTGGCGCGGGGCTGCATGCGGCGGAGCAGACCGATGCCGGCAATCGCAACAATGAGTGCTACCGCTATGGCGGCGGAAAGCCACCAACGCCGCCTGCGCCAGAGTGGAACGGTCTCGTTCGGCGGCGCCGGTTGCGGGCTTTCTGTCTCCGGAAGAGACGCTGGCGCCGGGGCCGTTTCTGCTGGTTCGGCCGATGTGATGGCTTTTAGAGGGTCTGCCCGGTGCACAAAGACCGGAACATAGGTTCCGGGTGGGATCGAGATGTGGATGGAATGGTCTTTCCCCTCCGTCTCGTAATATTCTTTTAGCCTCTTTCTCAGTCGATGAGCTTCAACCCGCGCAATGGCGTCCTCGGTAGGGTTGAATAACTTCGCCGGACGGCCAAAGACCTCGGTCGCTATGTCGCACTCTTTGAGCTGATCGATTTCGCCACGAAAGTATTTCTCGCCCATGTACCGCAGCAGGTGCGCCAGTCGTGGAGAGCGGGTCAACGCCTCCGCCACGGTAGCAATCTCAGCGCGTTCTTCCTCGGCGGAGAATAGAACGCCAGTTTCCGGCATAAACCCCTCGTGTGGTTCCCGATCATACGTCGGCTCCGGCGACCTTTGCAACTGTTACTTCCGTCTGGTAACAGATCCGTAACCCCGTGCAAAAACAATCACGTACGTCGCTCAGACGAATGAAACATTGACCGTACAAGATTAACCTTCCGCATTGTTTACGGCGGCGCGTAGAGTGCGCCTGATTCAAGAATAAAGATTCCAAATCCCCTCCAGTAGAAGCGTTTCCGCCCGGCTGAAAGCGGTTTTGGGTCAGAAGGGCCAGCGTACCCAAGGGGACAACGTTCAGCGGTAGGACTTTTTGGAGGCAATATCTATGTTGACGAATATCAAGAAATCGGCTTCGAAGCTCGCTCGAGTCGTGGTGAGCATGGCCACTGTGGTACTGCTCGCTCCCGCCTGCGTCGGCCAGCAGCTGACGGGAACGATTTCCGGAATCGTCTACGATTCAGTCGGCGCTGTTGTACCCAACGCCACGGTCGTTCTGAAAAACGAAGCCAGCGGTGACCCCCGGCCGACCGTGACTGAAGCAGACGGCCACTTCACCATCACGGCTGTGCAACCCGCAACCTACACCCTGACGATCTCTGCCGCGGGATTCACCACCTGGCAAGAACCTGGAATCACGATGGACCAAGGCGCCCACCGGACTGTGCCCAACATCCAGCTCAAGGTTGGTACTGCTACCGCAACGGTGGAAGTCGTGTCCGGAGGGGCGGCGGCTGTACCCCTGGACACGAGCGAGATTAGCACCACGCTGAACGCGCAGACCATTCAAGACTTTCCGCTGGTCGGCCGCGACGCTGCCGAGTTGCTCAAGGTGATGCCGGGAATGGCATTCGCCCACGGCTCCAGCCAGGGATCGGGTTTCAACGGCACCCCGGTTAGCAGCAACGTCGGTCCGGTGGGCAACTTCTCTGCGAATGGCACCCAGCCGAACGGTCCGATGGCTCTCATGCTCGATGGCGCCAACCTAGTCGATCCAGGGAATTCGGGTAGCCAGATCGCCAACATCAATCAGGATATGACCGCCGAGATCAAAGTTCTGACCTCGAGCTTCGACGCGGAGTATGCCAAGGGCCCCATCGTGTTCCAGGCATTGAGCAAAAGCGGCGGAGCGAGCTTCCACGGCGAGGGTTATCTGTACGCGCGCAATAGCACGTTCGACTCCATCGAGTCGTACAGCAGGAGCCAGTTGGCGAGCGATACAGCAAGCAACATCGCGAATGGGATGAGCCCTGCTCAGGCCAAATCGAAGGCTCTGTCTGCATTGCACCCGGATGAGCACTTCTATTACGCCGGCGGCAACGTGGGCGGTCCGATCCTTCTCCCCTTCATCGGTTACAACAAAGACCGCAAGAAGCTATTCTTTTGGGCAGGCTACGAACACATGGGCCAGCAACCCGCCGGATCGGTTCTCAACTTCAATGTACCGACGGCGGCTCAGTTGTCAGGCGACTTTAGCAACGCAGGCGTGCCGGCGAATGCGATCAGCGCCTGGAGCAATGCCTATACGCCGCCCAATGCGAACCTTCCTCCAGACGCTACCCCCACTCACATTCCGACCAGCGACTTCGACCCGAATGTTCTGGGCATTTTGAAGCTTTACCCCAAAACGAACATTACGCCTTCAGCCGCCAACGGCTGGAACAACTACCAATACGTTCAGAATGTCCCGCAAAACCGTTGGGAAGCCGATGTGAAAGTTGACTACGCGCTCTCTGAGAACACTAAGATCACCGGATCCTACATCCACCAGAATGAGACCGATCAGCATCCGATCGCCATCTGGTGGGCTCCGCCATGGACCTTGCCGTATCCTTCGTCTATCGCGGCTGCCACCACCTCGCAGGTCGTTCTGGCCAATGTTACCCACACTTTTAATGCCAGCACGACGAATGAAGTTGTCTTCACACTTTCCCGCTACCTCAACCCAAGCACCTTGTCGAATCCTTCGGCGGTCGATCGTGACAAACTTGGCTTCGGCGCCCCGGGCCTCTTTGGCCACACTACGAAACAGATACCTAATTTCATCGGCCAGTGGGGTGGTTCCTTTCCTGAAATCGACAATTTCTCCTTCGACGGGCAAGGCTTCGGCGGGGCTTTTGGCGGCCTGAAACAGACCCCGGCGATCTACGATAACTTCACCAAGCTTATCGGTCCCCACACCGTGAAACTCGGCTTCTACTGGGATTCGTTGGGGAATAAACAGTCCAATGCGGGAGCGGACAACGGCACTTACAACCTGGGCGGAGGCGCGACCAGTACAACCAATACGGTTGCCGACCTCGTCCTTGGCCACATACAAAATTACCAGCAGCAGAGCTCCATTCCCCTGCAAAACATCCAATACCATCAATGGTCGGTGTACGTTCAGGATTCCTTCAAAGCGAATGCCCGGATGACCTTGAACGTCGGGCTGCGGTTTGACCACATGGGTCAGTGGTATGGCAACCCGGGCGGAATTCAGGTCTGGGATCCTGCCAGCTATGTCAACTCGACCACTGCGCCGGCGAATACCGGTCTTCTGTGGAATGGAATCAACCACAAGATACCGGCGTCCGGGTTCGTCTCCCCGTTGTTTTACTATTCGCCGCGCGTGGGCCTGGCCTACGACATTATGGGCGATGGGAAGACCGTCTTTCGCGCCGGCCTGGGCGTCTTCCGCTACCAGGTCTCTACGCAGGTGTGTAGCGCATGCGGCGGCCCATTGGGCTCATTCCAATACCAGACTCCGACGGCGTTCGTGGGCTATGCGAACACCTCGCAATTCACGCCCCCCGGCGGTACTACGCAGAACGGAAGCAACGTCTACGCCCTGCTCCAGGGCGACGATCGAACTCCGTACACGGTGGATTGGAATGCAACCGTTTCGCGGGCCCTTCCGTGGCGCTCTGTCTTCGAGATTTCCTATGTCGGCAATCGGAGCTTTCACGAGTATGTCGATGGATCCAACGGCAGACTGAATGACATTAACAACGTACCAGCAGGCCATTTCTTTCTTCCGGATCCTATAACCGGGAAGTATGTGTCTCCAAATCCGCCGAACGGATCGGATTATCCGAGTTTCAACGCCAACGATTTCCGTCCGCTCCAGGCGTATTCGGAATTTTATCTCCTGCAGCACAGTAGTTACGCGAAGTACAACGCGATGCAGGTGTCCTGGCAAAAGCAGTCCGGTCCGGTCACCTTTGTCACCAATTACACATTCAGCAAGGTTTTGGGTATCTGGGACTATACGACAAACAACGGCCAGGGCAACGGAACTACTGTCGATCCGCTCAATATACGTAACAACTACGGTCCTCTAGCGTACGACCACACGCATATCGTGAACCTCAGTTATATCTGGCACCTGCCTAGTCCCCTCCATGGCAATCCTTTGCTGGCACAGGCGGTGAACGGGTGGCAGCTCTCCGGTTATACCTCGCTTCAAAGCGGCGCACCCCTTCAGCCGAATGTGGGTGGAAACCTGAATGCCCAATGGCCGGGTAGTTTGTCGGGGTCCCGGCTGATTAATTTGCCGAATGGCTTGCAGGCGAACTCGATCAACCCTTCTACGTGGTTGGGCTCCAACGCCCCCCAGATTCTCATACCAAAGGTAACCTGCAACCCGGGCAGCCATTTATCGTCCGGACAATACTTCAATCCAAATTGCTTCGCTCCCCCATCCTATGGAGAACAGGGAACCCTGGTGTGGCCGTACAGCCGTCTTCCTGGCTACTTCGGCAGCGACCTGGGCTTGTACAAGACCTTCCATGTGCATGAGAGTCAGAATGTCCAGTTTCGTGTTACCGCGACCAACTTCCTGAATCACCCGTTGCGGCAATTCGGACTGGCCGGACAAAGCGATGAGCAGCTCAACTTCATTGGAACCGATGCAGACGGTCAGTTCCTCTCCAAGACCAACACCAGCAGCACCACGACCGGCAAACCGGCGTTTACCACCGGCCAGCGACTCGTGATGTTCACCGTCAAGTATCTCTTCTAAACCGTATCGCGCTCTATAATGTCCCTTCGGGGGTGGTAAACAAAACCACCCCCATTTTTGGATGACGATGGTTCCTCTCAGGCGGGCCCGGCTGGCGGTGTATGCTGCGCTCGTGGTCGTCGCCTTCCTTCAGCTGGAAGCGGGACAAAGTCCGAGTCCTATCCGCTTCGACCTCAAACGAATTCCATTCCACCTGGAAAACGATCCCACCTCGGCTAAGAATGTGCCGGAGACTATGCCTGGTGGAGTTGCCGTCTTTGACTACAACGGCGACGGCCGTCCCGACGTCTTCTTCACCAACGGGGCAGACATTGGTTCGCTGAAAAAAGACTCGCCGAAATATAACAATCGCCTTTTCCGTAACGACGGCAATGGCGCCTTCACCGACGTTACGGCCGCCGCAGGCCTTGAAGGAACAGGCTACGATATGGGCGCCGCCGTTGGAGACTACGACAACGACGGTCATCCCGACCTGTTCGTTGCCGGCCTGCACCACAACACGCTCTACCACAACAACGGAGATGGAACTTTTTCCGACGCCACGGCGAAGGCTGGTTTCACCCGAACCAACGATCCGCAATACGGCCCGCTCTGGGCCATCGCCGCGGCTTGGGTCGACGTGAACAACGATGGCCTGCTGGATCTGTTCGTCGTGAACTACATGCAGTGGAGCTACAGCGCGCAACCCCTCTGCGCGTTTCGCGGTGTCGCGGACTATTGCAGTCCCAAGTTCTACAAGGGCCAACCCAACCAGCTCTTCTTGAACAAAGGCGATGGCACGTTCGAGGATGTTTCCCAGGCCTGGGGCATCCGCGACCACGTCGGTAAGGGCATGGGCGCCGGTTTGGCCGACTACGATCTTGACGGCAGGCCCGATTTATTTGTAACCAACGATGGTCTTTATAATTCGTTGTTCCATAATCTGGGAAATAAGTTTGAAGAAGTTGCTTTCAACACCGGAGTGGCGCTCCCGGAGGACGGAAATTTCATCTCTGGAATGGGACTGGACTTTCGCGATTTCAACAATGACGGCTACCCCGACATCGCCTTTGCCGCCTTGAACAATCAGACCTTCCCGCTCTATGAAAACACAGGCAAGGGAGATTTTCGCGACGTGACCACGGAGAGCGGTATGCGAGTCTCCAGCATGCCGATGTCCGGATTCGGTGCGGCCCTCTATGACTTCGACAATGATGGTTGGAAGGATCTGTTTGTAAGCCGCGGCCACGTCGTGTCTCTGCCCCTTCCGGGTACGGAGATCGATCAGTACAACACCGTATTCCGAAACGAGGGCGTCAGCGGGAAGTGGAGAGCGTTGACCGAAGAAGCAGGACTGAATCAGGCCCAGCCGGCACGTCACCGTGGCTGCGCTTTTGGTGACTTTGACGGTGACGGACGCGTCGACGCGGTTGTCACTGCATTGGGTAAGGACGCCGAAATCTGGATGAACAGAAGCGAGAAGTCCGGCCATTGGTTGGAGGTCGCTCTGCGCGGCGTCAGCAGTAACCGTGATGGTATCGGAGCGCGCATCAAGCTGGTCTCGAGAAGCGGCACCCAATACAACCACATGACGACCAGCGTGGGCTATGCGTCCTCGAGCGACGGTCCAGTCCACTTTGGTCTTGGCCCGGACAAACTCGCGGAGTCGATCGAAATTCGTTGGCCGTCGGGCGCAGTTCAGACCCTCACCAATGTCGAGTCCGACCATGTTGTGAAGGTCACCGAGCCTTCGCGCTAGCACAGTAAGAGCCGGGGACGAAGATCGCTCTAATGCTTGCCCGGACCCTGTGCTTGTTGCTCCGCGGTCAGTTGATCGACGATCTGCCGCTCTCTGGCGCCGTCTGAAGGACGATGCAGGCGGTAATACAGCGCCGCGAGCTCCACATGAGGCTCCAGCCACTTTGGATCATCGTGGACCAGTTGCTCCAGATCCTGAGCGGCGACGGCGTATTCTCCCGAAGCGTTCTTGAGCATCGCCGCTTCGTACCGGGCCATGGAGGACTTAGGGTCGAGTCGAAGCGCCTTATCGAGAAACATCTTTGCCTCGTCCAGTTGCCTCCGCTTGTAAAGGATGCCGCCGAGGTAGAGGTTAGCTTCAAAGTCGTTGGGGTTCAGAATCAGAGCCTGGCGAAAGGCCGCTTCCGCATCCGCCACGTCGCCCGTCTTGTCTCTGGCCGTCCCGGCAAGGGTATAGATGCCGGGGAGCTTGGGGTCCAGGCGAAGGGCAGTCTCCAGGTCGCGGCGGGCCTGCTCAAGCTCGTTGATTTGCAACAGAGTCGCCCCGGCAAGCATGTAGGCGTCGGCGCTGTTGCCTGCTTCCGCGGCTTTCTCAACGCGGGAGATACCCTCGCGCCGCTGCCCGGTCTGGATCAGCGCGGATCCAAGCACGTATTGCAGGTCCATATCCTGAGAATTTTCGCGGTCAAGCGGAGTAAGCAGAGTCACTGCGGCTGAGGGCTCTTTCAGTCGAAGATAAGTGTCGCCCAGCAGGATAGCGATGCGCGCATTCTTCGGTTGCGCCCCATGAAGAGGCTCGAGCTGGCCGCGCGCGTTTTCCCAGTCGCCTTTTTTGTAATAGGCGAGGGCAAGATCGAGGAGGACGGCGCTCTTGTCGGATAAGTCGGGAAGCGCGGAGCGGTACTCTGCAATTGCGGCATCGTACTGACCCTCATGAGCCAGGGCCACGCCAAGATTGACCCGTGCTGCAACTGTCTTCGGCCGGAGTTTCAGAAGGTCGCGGTAATCGCGGATTGCTGTCCCAAAGTCCCCGCGCTGTTGCGCGTCGAGCGCATCTTTGAAAAGCCGATCGGGGGAAAGCCGATCGGGATTAGGCGTCTGAGCCGTGACCAGGCATGAGGATAGGGCCAAGACGGACAGTACAGGGACAAGCACAGCGGAGCGCATCGGGTTCAGCATAGCGTACACCACGGATCGAATCCTGGATGCGCCGTAACGACTCAATCAGTGCCGGCCTCCGGCGCTGATCAGCGCCTGGCGCAACTCGAGTGCGCTGGCGCTGTGAGGGTCGGCTTGGAGAGCCTTCTCAACAGCTTGCTGTGCCTCGGGAACGCGCCCTTCCATCCCCAACGTTGCCGCCAGGTTAACCCAGCCTTCGGTATATTCCGGAGCGGCTTCAACCGCCAGCCGGAAGTATCGCTCCGCGGAAGTAGAATCGCCGGTTTGTGAGGCCAGGTAGCCGAGCTGATTTTGCGCCAGGGCGAAGGTGGGATCGATTTGGATAGCTCTTTCCAACGCGGCGCGCTCGGCAGCGGTGTCGCCCATCCGGTCCAGGGCGAGACCGAGTTGATAGTGGAGCACGGCATCCTGAGGGTTAGCTTCCACCGCGTCTCGATAGAACGCGACAGCGTTCTTGGTATCTCCCTTGGCCAGAGCGGCGGCGGCCTGTGCGGACTGCTCTGAGGCTATCTGCCGGAGGTCGTTCGCCTGCAACGCCTGCTGGTAAAGCCTGAACTCCTGCGCCGCTTGGGGATCTCCCAGAGTGTGGAGAACGCCTCCAAGTGCAAAGTGAACTTGCGGGTTCCTGTCTCCGAGCGCGAGCGCCTGCTGCAGTTGCTGCTTTGCTCCTTCTGGATCCTGAACCTTGGCTAGTACGAGCCCGAGGTTGAAGTGGGGACCAGGTTCACTCGGATCCAGCGACACGGCTTGCTCAAGATGGCCCCGGGCTGCAGCGTACTCGTGTGCTTCGCGTTCGAGAATGCCGTTCTGATAGAGAACCTCAAAATCATGTGGGGCCAAGGCGAGCAGCTTGCGGCCCAATGGCCGCGCCAGGGCTGTTTCCCCATTGAGCACGAGAGCGCGCAGATAGAGCTTTTGCGCATCGAGGTTGCCGGGATGCCGCCGGGCGAACTTGCCCGCTACCCCGGCGGCTTCCTGGATCCGGCTTTGGTTGACCTGGACGGTGACCAATGCGTTTGTCAGTTGTAGAGAGGAAGGGGTTGTCTGCAGCGCCCGGGTGAGAATCTCAGAGGCCTGGTCGAGCATATCTGTCTTGGCGTAGGCAAGGGCGAGGTCAAGAGTCAGAGGCTCATCGAGCGGAACGGACCGCAAGAGGCTGATGACCGATGCGTAGTCTCCGTCCGCATTGAGGGACTTCGCCAGTCCATCGAGCGCACTCCGCGAATCGGGCTTGATTTTGATCGCGGTGCGAAAAGCCTCTTCCGCGCAGGAGTACTGGCGCTCTTGGGCGAACCATGCTCCCAACTTGGCATAGTCTTCTGCGCCGCCACGGGCATGCAGCCGCTCCTCAAGCGCCGGGGGACCGATGCAGCTGGCCCATGCGCTGGCGGCTGCACTAAGACATGCCGCTACCATCAGCCCACTTTTCAGCAGCCCTATATAGTCTGACAAGCGAATGAGCGGCCTCCACGAAGCGACAACCACGACAGCTACTCGAAAACCTGAAGCGGATTCTAAGACACTGCACGCGCCTGGCAGAGTGGTATCTTTGGATCGGCACGAAACCGGCCCGCCCCACCCCAATCTGGGCTGCGAGGAGACCCAGTCGAATGGCGCCTATTGCAAACCCCACCCGCCCCGAAGGAGAAGCATCGCCCTGGTTGGGAATCGTAAAGTTCCTGCTTTTGGTCGTCCTCTTCGGCCTCATTTTTCTCCTCGGCCAACAGATGGTGCGCCATCGCTTCTTTCGCGGCGGATGGGTCGACCAGCGCGATGTGCTCAAGCCCTAGTCCTAACTCGGGGCCGAACAAGTATCCTGACGGCGTCAAACCGCCGGCATTGCACGCGAATTCACCCGGGCGTATGATGGGCGCCCAATCGGCAAAGCCACCGATGGCCCCTTGCTGTACCCGCCCGATGGCGAACGCCGATTCTTTGCCACCGGTTCTTTGCCACCGTTTCGGGCATAGCGAGGTCAGATGAGATTGAACAGGACCTTTCCCCTCGGCGCAGCTGCGATTGCCATCTCCACCTGTTTCCTTTTCTCCCTGGCCACCACCGGAGCAGCGCCGGTCAAAAAAGACTCCATAAGTGGAACCGTCACCAGCTCCGCAGGGCCCGAAGCAGGCGTATGGGTCATTGCAGAAACCACTGACCTGCCCACCCGCTATATAAAGGAAGTGGTGACCGACGACCACGGCCGCTACCTCATCCCCGCTCTACCCAAAGCGAAGTACACCCTGTGGGCTCGCGGCTACGGACTGCTCGATTCGCCCAAAGTGGAAGCCGTTCCAGGCAAACAAGTGAATCTGCAACCGAGCATCGCCCCCGATAGGAAGGCCGCCGCTCACTACTACCCGGCCAATTACTGGTACGCCTTGCTCGAAGTGCCCTCGGAAAAGGAATTCGCGGCCCCCACCGAAACCGGCATTTCCCCCAACGTCAAAAACCAGGCGCAGTGGATCCATCTCATCAAGACAGACAGCTGTGAGTCCTGCCACCAACTCGGTAACCAATACACCCGCACCATCCCGGCTATGTTCGACAATCTCGCTCCTCCACAAGCATGGATGCGGCGCGTCCAATCAGGGCAGGCCGGCCCGGCAATGATGGGCGGTCTGGCTCAACTCGGCCCCGCGCGGGCAACCGAATTGTTTGGCGATTGGACCACGCGCATCAAAAATGGAGAGCTACCGCCCGAGCCTCCGCCACGCCCGCAGGGAATCGAGCGCAACGTGGTGATTACGCAATGGGACTGGGCTGATCCCACAGCCTACCTCCACGACGCAATCTCCTCCGATAAGCGCGATCCCAAAGTAAACGCCAAAGGACTTATCTACGGCTCGCCTGAAGAGAGCCGCGATTATTTGCCCGTGCTCGATCCGGTCCACAACACCATAGGCAGGCTCAAGGTTCAGTATCGCGATCCGGATACACCTGGCCAGCCCAAGCCTCTGAACTCCTCGCCCGTCTGGGGCGATGAGGCCATCTGGGACAGCCACACCACCGTTCACAACCCGATGTTCGACGAGCGCGGCCGCCTATGGTTCACGGCTCGTATCCGTCGCAGTGACAATCCCGCATTTTGCAAAGCAGGTTCCAGCCTGATTTCGGCACAGCTCACTCCGGTCAAAACCTCCGGACGCCAATTGGAAATGTACGATCCCGCGACCAGGCGGCTCACCATGATCGACACCTGCTTCGGCACCCATCACTTGCTCTTTGCGGAGGATGCCGACAACACTCTCTGGACCACCAGCGGCGGCGGGGGAGGAGTCGTGGGCTGGTTGAACACCAAGATGTTTGACCAGACACTCGACGAGGAGAAGTCTCAAGGCTGGACTGCCTTGGTCCTCGACACCAACGGCAACGGCAAGCGCGATCCCTATGTCGAGGGCGAGCAGAAGGTCGCGACTGCGCCCAGCGGCGAGAGTCTGGGAACCTCGTCCGCGCTCAACGCGACCGCCGATCCCAACCATGACACCCGCCTCAACGCCGCCTTTTACGGCCTTGGAATTGGCACGGACGGCATGATCTGGGGCTCGGTGCTCGGTTTCCCGGGCGGGATCGTCCGCCTGAACCCGGGATCGAATCCTCCGGAAACCGCTTTGGCCGAATATTACGAGGTGCCCTGGAAAGATCCCCGGGCGCCCGTCTGGGGCTTCTCCCCACGGGGCATGGACATCGACCGCAACGGCGTCGTTTGGGTGGCCCTCGCCAGCGGACACCTGGCAAGCTTTGACCGAAGCAAGTGCAAAGGGCCGCTCAACGGCCCGGCGGCCACGGGCCGGCATTGTCCCGAAGGATGGACGCTCTATCAAACCCCCGGGCCGAAGTTCAAGAACGTCACCAGTTCCGGCAGCGCGGACTCCCATTACTACGTCTGGGTCGATCAGTTCGATACGCTGGGCCTGGGCAAAAACATCCCCATCATCACCGGCAATTCATCGGATTCGTTAGTCGCCTTGGTCAACGGGAAGTTCACTATACTGCGCGTGCCCTATCCTTTAGGCTTCTACGCCAAGGGAATGGATGGGCGCTTTGACGATCCAAAGGCGGGGTGGCAAGGCAAAGGAGTGTGGACCACCTGGGGCACACGCACCCCCTTCCACAGTGAAACGGGAAAAGGGACCAACCCTAAAGTCGTGCACTTCCAGATTCGACCGGACCCGCTTGCGAACTGAACGCAAGGTAAAATGGAAACTGGAAGCCGGGTGGGATTGCGATGACAGACGACACAACCGAAGAGCCCGAAAAAGTTCCAACCAACTGGGCTGAGCTTCGCGTTCAAGCCGAAAAGCTTGGCATCAGCCTGAGCCAGCTTCAGCAACAGAAGCGCGAACAGGAACTCAGGCGCGCAAGAAAAATGAGGCCTGCAGGAACTCCGCAAATCAAACCAGAGTGATGCCGCCATTTGCGCTAAGGCAAATGATGAGCTATCCTCCGCCACATGAAAGTAAGCCTGTTTCCTGCACTCTTGTTCATGGGCGCTGCCTTGGCCTCGATCCCCACGCAACCGTCAGCCGTGCTCTACGACAACGATGAGGTGAAGGTTGCCCGGGCCCTCGAGAAAGCGCAGGCGCAGGGAAAGTTCCACCAGCACCAGATGAACCGCGTGATGATCTACCTTCAGCCGGGAAAACAACGATTCGAGTATCAGGATGGCAGGCCTACGACTGTGTCTACCTTTAAGGCAGGTGAGGTGCTCTGGAGTCCGCCAACCGGGATGCACGCGGGAACCGTCCTCGATCACGACTTCAACATCATCGAGCTCGAGATGAAGACGCCAGGAACGGATAAGCCGATCACCAGCGATCACGATCCGCTGAAAGTAGATCCCGCCCAGTGCAAGCTGGAGCTTGAAAACCCTCAGGTGCGGGTTGTGAGAGCCAGGATCCAGCCGCACGCCAGCGTACCGTTGCATACCTGGGCGACCGATCATGTGATCGTCTTTCTCACCGATCAGAAGTTTGAGATCAAGGACTCAACCGGCAAGACGGAGACGATGGAACATAAGGCGGGGGACGTTGTCTGGGGAACCCCGATATCGATATCAGAGAAAAACCTCAGCGCCCAGCCATTCGAAGCAGTGATTGTCGAAATCAAGAAGTGACTACAATGTCGTAATGAGCACTACATCTCGTTACACAGATGAGCACGCTGCCGCCGGTCTCGACCATGACTTCCCCAGCATTGAAACCTGGGAGAACCAATTCCGAGGCTACGAGATCCTGGTAGACGATCCTGAATTCACATCGGTCTGTCCGAAAACCGGCTTGCCCGACTTCGGCCATCTGACGATCCGCTACATGCCGCGCCGGCGCTGCCTCGAGCTGAAGTCGTTGAAGGAATATCTGTTCACCTATCGCAACCTCGGCATCTTTCAGGAGAACGTAATCAACCGGGTATTGGAAGACGTCGTGAAGGCCTGTGATCCGGTATGGGCCGTCGTCAAGGGAGACTTCCGTCCCCGCGGTGGAATCTCGACCGTCATCGAAGCCCGCTGGCCGCGGCCTGTCCATGAGCAAATCTAGTGCGTCGATGAATTTACCTGTAATCGGGACTGCGCTGAGAAGTTGCGAAGACAATCTAACTTAAACTGACGCCATGCCCATTTTCAAGGTGATCATTCTTGCCATCGTGCAAGGTCTTGCCGAACTATTGCCTGTTTCCAGCTCCGCTCATGTCATCGTGGCCGAGAAGCTCATGGGACTCGATCCGTCGTCTCCCCAGATGACGTTGCTTCTGGTCATGTTGCACACCGGAACGATGTTCGCCGTCATCCTCTTCTTCAGAAGAGCCTGGAAGAGCGCTTATTTTTCCAGCCGGGAAGCGTTCAAACGCTTCGCCGTCCTCGTCATCTGGGCCACCTTGCTGACCGGCATCGTAGGAGAAGCGCTCAAAAAGATCCTTGAGAAAACGCTGTTCCACGGAGCGCAGAAGGTTGAAATCGAGCAGCTGTTTAACCATCTCGAGCTGATCGCGCCCGCTCTTGCGGCCGCGGGTGTCGTGATCCTCATCGCTGGTTTACTCGAAAAGCGCCAGGCCGCAACAGCCATTCCGGAAGGAACTGTGAGTCTCATGCAGGCGGGTTGGATGGGAGCCGTACAAGGTTTGGCCCTGCCATTCCGGGGTTTTTCCCGGTCGGGCTCGACCATCTCCACAGGCATGCTGGCCGGTGTAACCAAGAAGCGCGCAGAGGACTTCAGTTTTGCGATGGCGGTAGTCCTCACGCCCGCAGTCGTGGGGTTAGAGGCACTGCGGTTGCAACGGGCTTCGCACGCGGCCATGGCCGGAGGTGCAGCCATCGATCTGAAGGCTTCGCTGGTAGCGAGCGCGCTCGGCGCCGTGTTCTCCTTCCTCGCGGGACTCGTCGCCCTCAAGTGGCTCAGCAGTTGGCTCGAGAGTGGCCGCTGGTACCTGTTCGGCATCTATTGCCTGCTGGCTTCGATGTTTGTCTACTACCTGCATGCCCGAGGCGTTTGATCCTGGGTTGAGATACATCTTTCGTGTGAGAGGAATGGATCGAAGTTCCGGGTTCAAATGAACTCGAGGAACCCCGTCCATGAGAAAACGAATCGGCGCTTGCTTGCTTGGGGTGGTGTGGACACTCGGTGCGGTTGGCTACGCCCAGTCAACCGAAGCAACGGAGTTGATGCGGGCGACCAATGAAGACCGCGCTCAGCAGGGGCTCGGTCCGCTGAAATGGGATCCCGCGTTGGCGCGAGCGGCTCAAAGGCACGCCGAGTGGATGATCCGCCAGGGCGGCGGGTCGCTGTCGCACCAATATGCGGGAGAAGCCGACTTGGTTACTCGCGTTGGTGAAGCAGGCGCGCACTTTCGCGTAGTCGCTGAGAACCTGGCGGTTGCACCGAATCCCGGCGCTGTCGAGATGGAGTGGATGCACTCCCCACCGCATCGCAGAAACATCCTGGATGCGCGGCTGAACGAGGTCGGCATCGGGCTCATTCGCCAAGGGGGCAACCTTTGGGCAGTGGAAGACTTCTCCGCCGGCGTCGCCGCAATCGGCTCTTCGCAGATTGAACGCACCATTGGCCAACTGTTGATCGAGCGCGGTGTCCACCCAGGAGGTGATGTTTCTGCGGCAAGGCAAACCTGCGCGATGGAACATGGCTCGGCAGGAGGCGTGCGACCGAAGTTCATCATGCGCTGGCAAGGCTCAGATCTAAGCCGCCTTCCCGGCGTTCTCGAGCAGCAGATCAGTACCGGCCGTTTCCGCACTGCTACGGTCGGAGCTTGCGATACAGGCAACGGCCAGCCCGGCTTCACCACCTATCGACTGGCCGTGTTGCTCTTCTAAAGAGGCTGCGGAAAACTAAATTCTTTGAAGGGGCGGCCTTCAGAGTCTGCGTGAAAACCGGGATTTCCAAACCCAGTCCCGTAGGACGTCTGAACTTTTCTGAACTTAGCCCATGACGCTAGTTCTGGCTAAGATCAACCACACTTGCCGAAATTAGAAATCTAATTTGGACAAGTGTGAAGGTCAACCGTCCCTGCGGGACTCAATCATGTTCCATGATGTACCCAGGACTAGCGTCCTGGGCTAAGTTCAGACCCTTCGACAAGCTCAGGGCAGGCTCTACGGGACTAGGTTTGAAAATCCCGGTTCTCACGCAGACTCTGAAGCCCTCAGTATTCGAATATTTATGTACGGTCTGAAGCCCGTACCCTTCAAAGAGCCAGGTTTTTCCGCAACCCGACTAAAAACAATTTCCTTCCCGAGCTACTCGATGACCTGGAACTGCTTGATCCGTTCTTCGTTGATGGTCAATCCAAATCCGGGCACATTGTCATCGAGATCGATGAAGCCATCCTTGGCTTTCGGCTCGCCATCGAAGAGATACCAGAACAGCTCATTGCCCACCTCCACGTCCACCGGCGGGAAGAATTCCGCCATGGGCGAATTGAGGCTTGCCATCACCACGTGGTAGTTGTGCATCTGTCCCGCGTGCGGAATCACGGGAACCGAAAACGCTTCCGCCATCGCTGAGATTTTTCTCGCCTGGCTGATCCCGCCCACACGGTTGGTATCGACCTGCAGGATGTCGACCGCGCGCGCTTCAAGCATGTCGCGCACGCCATAAGAAGTGAACTCATGCTCACCGCCGGCGATCGGCACTCTCCCATAAGACTTCAGCTCCGCGTATCCACGAACATCATCGGGAATCACCGGCTCTTCCAACCACCGCAGGTTGAAGGGTTCGAGCAAGGGAAGCATGCGTTTGGCGTAGTCCAGGGTCCAACCCATGTAGGCATCCGCCATCACGTCGATCTCATCTCCTACCGTCTTGCGCACGGTGCGTACGAGGTCCAGGTTGCGCTGCATCCCCTCGGCTCCATCGACCGGGCCCCAGCCGAAGCGCAACTTCATCGCCTTATACCCTTCACTCTTGTATCGTTGCGCTTCGAACGCTAACTGCTCCAGCGGGCATGAGTAGAGCCGGCTGGCATAGACCGGAATGCGCGCCTTCGTTCTGCCGCCAAGCAGGCGAAAGACGGGTTGCTTCGCTGACTTGCCCAGCAGGTCCCAGAGGGCGATGTCCACCGCACTGATCGCCGTCATGCCGATTCCCTTGCGCCCAAACGCCATGGTCTTGCGATACATGTGCTGCCATAGAAATTCGATATCCCACGGATCGGCTCCGATAAGCAACGGCTTCAGGTGGTGATCGATCACCTGCTTGGTGATGAGCGGAGTCAAGGCAGCATTGCCAATTCCTACCAGCCCGTCATCGCTCATCACCTCAACCACCAGCCAGCTGTGGAAGGTAAACGTGCTCATGGAGGACGACTGCGGCAGCGAGAGCAAGTCCATCGGGTTGGTGCAAAAATGCGGTGACAACGGAGTCGTCTTACCTGACCACTGCGCAACTCTGGTACGGACTTCGCGAATCTTCATGATGGAACAAGGTTCTCCCGTTCGTGGAATATGTTGGTTTCTGGTGGATGCAGAACGCCTGAAGTTGAAAGAAGGATGGCAAATGCGATCGCATGAAGACTGCCTACGACTGCAAACAAAGTGCCATAGCCCGCTCCATAAGTAAGCAGCTGGCCGGCGGCGAGGTTGAAAATCGCGCCTCCCATGGCGCCGCCGAAACCGATCAGTCCCGCCACCGAGCCGACCGAGCTCAGCGGGAAAACATCGGTAGGCAAGGTCATGATCAGTCCAGACCACGACTGCTGCCCGAAAAACGCAATGCTGAACAGCAACAAGGCAAAGCTCACGGAGACGTGAGGCACGAGAATGACAGCCGGCATCAGGGCAGCGCTCAAACCCAAAGGCAGCTTGCGCGAGAAGTTGAGGGAACGGCCGGACCGTAAGCAGATAACTCGAGAACCAGCCTCCGGCAAAACTGCCGAGACCGGAGGCCGCGTACGGAATCCAGGCGAAGTAGCTCACATGCTTGATATCAAACCCGCGCGCATCGTAAAGATACTTGGGCAGCCAGAACAGGCAGAAGAACCAGGCGGAGTCGCTCAAGAATTTGGCGCTCACAAAACCGAGAACGCGGCGGGAAGATAACAAGCGCAGCCAGGGAATGCGCGCTGCTTCGACAACCGCGTGCATTGATGCAACTTCCGTTGGTCGCCGGTAAACCACCAACCACCCTGCTGCCCAGGTGAGCCCGAGGGCGGCAGCGAAGAAGAAAATGTAGCGCCAACTCCCTAACAGGAGAATGAGCCCAATCAAGGGTGGGGCGAGCACAGACCCGAGGGCCGTTCCGGCGTTGATGATGCCCATCGCGGTGGCGCGTTGGTTTGCAGGCAGCCACTCCGCAACGACTCGCGTGGCCGCAGGAAAGGCTGCGCCCTCGCCCATGCCGAGCAGCAGGCGAGCCACCACCAACAGAGGCAGCCCATGCGCGAAGCCATGCAGAGCGCAGGCTAGAGACCACCACGCCATGCTGATGGCAAATCCAACTTTGGTGCCGATGGTGTCTAGAAATTTTCCACCACCGGCATAAAGCAGGGCATAGGTAGCCAGAAATGCCGCCTGCAGCAAGGCAAACTGCGCGTCGGAGATAGGGATATTCCGCTGGATGGCGGAGATGGCGACAGGTAACGCCTGCCGGTCGAAATAGCTGATGCCGATGGCCACCGTAACCAGGGCAATGAAAAACCATGGCCTGGAATCTAATCGCATGTTCTTCCCCGAGCTTTCGCTCAATTGGCCGGCCAGGTCACGCGCAACAACGATAATCCCATCCGTGGCAGTTGCACATCCAGCTTGATCTCTCCGTTTTCAGGCGTAATCCACCTGGGAGAATCGAACAGCTGCAATTGTCCGGCAGCTTGCAGCTGAGCGTATTGTTCGGGCGTCGGACTTTGCGGCGATCCCATTTCCTTCCACACCGTGTAGGCATTGCTGTGATGATCGTCGATGCGGTACTGCTGCAGCAACACGCGATGAACCGAGGGCGGAATCGACTTGATCGAGACCGCAACGGGAGCGCCAGGCGCGGCGGCATCATCATCGTGGTAGTTCCACAGCAACACAGCGGCTTCGCCATTCGCATTGGTTGCCAGCGCATCGATATCGGGCGCCTGCCGAACGCTTTGGGCGAGGATACTATCGAGTGAGACGGCACCATTGCTTACCGCCGCAACACGGTTGCCCCGCATCAATCCAGCCATGCGGAAGACGTTCAGCACTGGCTTGTCGACCCCATTGGTTGCGAGGGTGCGATAGCCTTCGAAGTAGGGCTTGCCCTCAAATTCGAAAGCCCAGGTCAGCATTCCCAATAAATTTACCTGCTGGCGATCGGCAAGCTCCAGCAGGCCTTTCATCGCTGCCGCGGTGTAACTGGCATAGAGGGGTCCGTTGCGATACGCATTCGGCGGATAGAGACGCGCGGAGCAAGCGGCGCAGCCCTCGGGATCCGCTTCGCTCAAGATGATAGGCAGCCTCTGGAACTTGGGGAACTGGCGCACGATGGTAAAGCCTTCGGCGGCATTCTTGAGTTCGTGGTCGAGGCCCATTTGCACGTGACCACCGACTACATTGGGACGCCCCTTTACGTGGAACGAAATAAAGTCGAGCGGTATGGGGCCGCCGGTTGCCAGGCTTTTGTTAGTAGCGCAGTGAGCGAGAAACGCGCGCAGATACTCAGAGGCTTTGCTTTGCGTGCCAGAGCCGGGGCCGGTTGTTGCCGGTCCGCCTACGCGCGCATTAGGGATCGCCTGCCTTACGCCCGCAACTGCATAGTCGTAGAGCTTGTTGTACTCGTCCTGGGTTCCTTTCCAGTAATACCTGCCATCGGGTTCATTCCAAACTTCCCAATACCAGGTGGCAACCGTCTCTTTGCCGTAGCGCTCGGCCATGTGCGCGGCCACCTGGCGATTCAGCTCCTGCCATCGCTTGTAGTCCTTCGGTGGAAAGGACCAGCCCTCCTCCTCTCCTGGCTTGAGCGGCCACCCGATGTGATAAGGATCGGGATGGGTAGAGAGAGCCCTGGGCATGAAGCCGAGCTCCACCATGGGCCGCACATGCGCCGCCGCATACGCGTCGAAGATCTGATCGAGAATGGTCCAACTGTAGACGGGTTTCCCGTTCGCGTCCTCGGTGTACACGTTTGACGAACTCCATTTGAGATCGGGCTTTCCGTCGCCGGTGGCGAGCAGGAAATGGGCGCGAATATAGACCGGAACCGGGCTCAAATCGTGCAGCTGGCCAAGCAGAGCCTGGCCATTTTTGGTGGCTGTATAGCCTGATTCGTCGTAGCCAAACCAGCTATAGACAGGGGTGAATTTACCTGCGGGCTTCGCCAGGTCAACGTCGATACGAACGGGAGTTTGCGCCCGGCAGAACGACGCCACCAGCAGAAGGCTAAACAACGAGAAATATCGGCTCATCAGGTGTTACCTCGCCAATCTGGCCGGCCTTTGGCCTCACGGATGGTAGTACCACTCGGAGCCGCCTGTCAAACGAGACTCGGGATAAACGCCGGTCTGGGCGGGTCACAAAAGATTCGAGTTGACGGCCGTTGATTAAAGGTACTACCATTCGCCCGTTTTTAAGAACAAAGACGAAGGGCACAGCTGGAAATAGATTCGGAGGGGCGCCATGACAACCAGACGTTCAGTCGCTCGATTACTGAGCCAGGCCACATTGGCAGTAGCCGCATTTCTACTCGCGGTATTTGCCAGCGCGCAGGTAGAGCAAGGCCGTTTCGTCGGCCGCATCGTCGATTCGCAGGATGCGGGCGTGCCAGGCGCTTCGGTAACCGTGACCAACACAGCTACCAACATCGTTCAGACAGGCCTTACCGACGGCGTTGGAAATTTTGTGATTACCCCGGTGCAGGCGGGAGTCTACTCCCTCAGTGTCACGGCGAAAGGTTTCGAAACCACGACCAGTTCGAATATCGAGGTCCAAGTGGGGCAGGTGGTTCGTGAAGACCTTCAATTGCGTGTCGGGGCTACGAACGTCACCATCGAGGTGAATACGGCACAACCACTCCTCAACGCAGATTCTGCTACCGTGGGGCAGGTCATCTCCAATCAACAACTCACCGATCTGCCGTTGAACGGCCGCGGTTTCTTCCGCCTGGCGGAGTTGACTCCAGGGGCGGCTCTGCTGCCCGCTACGGGGAACTCCCTGGCGATCCGCCCGGAGATTGTGAACGGCAATACCATCAGCGGAATTCGCGGCAGTGCGGTCTCATTCCTTCTCGATGGTGTAGACATCAGCGAACAGCATCAGGGCGGAACGTTTATCCAGACTTCGATCGATGCGCTGCAGGAGTTCAGTGTGCAGCAAAGCCCCTATTCCGCCGAGTTCAACCGTGGCGGGGCTTTCTTCAATGCAACCACAAAGTCGGGCACGAACAAGTTCCACGGCGGAGTCTTCGAATTCATCCGCAACGACAAGCTGGATGCGCGCAACTATTTCTCATTGACGCGCGCGATTCTCAAGAGAAATCAGTTCGGAGGCGATATCGGGGGTCCGTTCGTGATCCCGCATTTGTATAACGGCCGCGATAAAACGTTCTTCTTTGTCGACTATGAAGCGCAGCGGCTGCGGCAGGGGCTGGTCGAAAGCGGTACGGTGCCCACCGCCGCGCAACGAGCCGGTGATTTCAGCGCGGCTGGGTTGCACCCCATCTACGATCCGCTAACCACGACAACCGCCGGAAAGGTGACAACGCGCAACCAGTTCAGCTGCAATGGGGTGCTCAACGTGATCTGCCCTGCGCGGCTTTCACCCCAGGCGCTGGCCGTGCTCGCCTACTATCCGCCGGCGAACACGGGCGCAAACAATTTTGAGGCGGTGCCGACGCAGGCCATCGATTGGGACCAATTCACCATACGCATCGATCACCAGATCAATCCGTCGAACCGGCTCTTTGGCCGCTGGACCTATATCAACAATCGCGAGTCGGACCCCAATTTCGCTCCTTTGCTGAAAACCGCTTCTTTGACCTCGAATGGTCAGGACATCGCAGTCGGCCTGATCACTAATATTGGGCCCAACAAGGTGCAGGACTTCCGTTTTCACTATCTCCCGAGCCACGTCAGGCTGAGTGCATTTCTCGAAGGAACAGACTTCAACACCGCCAATGGAATAACCGGGTTCTCTCAATTATTAAGGCCAAATACCGGAGGATCGTTTCCCGACTTTGCGTTCAGCGGCTACAACTCCCTGCAGGGATCGAATTTCGACCAACGTCCGAAGTCGCAAGACCGTGTTGCTTTTGAGCCTACGGACAATTTCACGATCTTGAAGGGCCGCCAGTCGCTGAAGTTCGGGGTTCTGGTCAGGTACTATCAATGGTTGGGCTACGACAGCGGCAGTTATGTCGGGGGCTTCAACTTCACGAGTGCGGAGACCCAGAACCCTGCAAATACGGCATCGCATCCATTGGGTGGCGATGCCTTCGCCGACTTCCTGCTGGGGTATCCGGCGTCGGTATCGCGTGCCTATCCCGCTGAGAATTTCGGCGGACAGCGTTGGTACCACCAATACTTCGTTCAGGATGACATCCGGGTAAGCCAACGACTTACCGTGAACCTCGGTCTAAGGTATGAGTATTCTCCCTGGCTGAACGGATATAAGGGACAGCTTGGGACGTTCGATCCAACGCAAGCAAGACCAGTCATCGTTGAGGGCAACACCGATCAGGTAGACCTCTCCAGTCAACTGGTCGCACCGATTGCTTACCAGTACTTCGGAAAGTACATTCAAACCACCAGCCAGGCGAAGCTGCCTTATTCGGTCTCCTATACAGACAGGAAACAGTTCGCACCGAGGGTCGGCTTTTCCTGGCGTCCTCTTGGCAACGCAACGGTCATCCGGGGCGGATTCGGTATGTTTTACGAGCCTGAAGGAACCAGCGGCCGTGTGAATCACAACATGCTGCCGTATCTCCTGTCGGAGACAATCAATCAGACGGCGGGAGTTGTTCCCAATCGCACTCTGGCCAACTTCTTTCTCGGATCACAACTCGGATCCTCTACTTCGAGTCCAGTTCTGTCGCCAACACTGGTACACATTCTGGTGGGCCGGAACGAGCACTACAGCTTCGGCGTCCAGCAGCAGATTTCACCGAAGACTGTTTTCGAAGTCTACTATGTGGGAAATCACGGGCTTCACCTGCAGAGCACCAACGACTTCAACGACCCGTCGCCCGCTGCGGGCGCGGTCCAGGCGCGGCGTCCTTACCAACCCTGGGGAACGATTACATTCCAGTCGCAGGACCTCGGAGACACCTACCAGTCTCTGCAGTCGAAGATCGAACATCGCGCCGGGAATGGATTGACGGGACTCGTCGCTTATACCTGGTCAAAGTTCCTGCAGTCTAACCAAGCCCCGGCGCTTGGCGGAAATTCCGGTTACGAGAGGACCTACTCGCCGTACAACACGCCGCAGAACCTGGCCATGAGCGGCACTTATGAGCTGCCCTTCGGCCGTGGGAGAAAGTACCTGAGCAGCGGTAGTGCGGTTATGGATGCGGCGCTGGGAGGTTGGCAGTTGCAGACCATCATTGTGCTACGAAGCGGACTGCCCTTTACTCCGATCGTCGGTTCCGACGTAGCGAACACGGGCGTCTCGAATCAACGGCCCAATCACAATCCCGCAGGCGGATCGGCAACATTTCATAGGTCGCTGACGAAGTGGTTCGACCCAACAGACTATGTCGCCGCACCTCAATACAGTTACGGCCAGGTACGAGCGTACACGCTGAACTCGGATCTGTATCGTCAATATGATGCGTCGATGTTCAAGAACTTCTCCCTGCCGGGAGAGTCCGTTCTTTCTTTCCGCGCGGAATTTTTTAACCTGCCAAACACAAACAGTTTTAATGCGCCGGGCGCCACAGTCACCTCGTCGTCGTGCTGCGCAGTCACCTCCACGTCGGTCCCGTCGCGCGACATTCAGTTCGCGCTCAAATACAACTTCTAACCGGGGAAGAGGATGAGCATAATGAACAAACCTATTTTGGCTGCTTGGTGTTGGCCCTTGGAGCCCCGCTATGGGCGAATGCGCAGCAGCCGGACTACCTCGATCCGTCCCAGCCCATGGAGAAGCGCGTGGACGACCTGATTCAACGGTTGTCGCCCGACGAGAAAACATCATTGCTGAGCACCACGGCGCCGGCGATTGAGCGGCTGAAAGATACCTGCGATGAACGGTTGGAACCAGAGCCTGCATGGGATCGTGTGGACCAAACCGACCACCATGTTTCCCGGTGCCCATCAGCATGGCGGCTACGTGGGACCCGGCACTGGTCCATGAGGTAGCGGCAGCCATCGCCGATGAAGGGAGGGCGATCTACAATTTTTGGCCCACCGTTTCTGGAAAGACTGAACTTGTTCGCGGACAGGCCGTCACCATCACCGCCGATGGCGCGAGGATCTCGCATAATGGCCTGGTCTACCGGTCGCCCGTAGTCAACATGGACCGCGATCCCCGCTGGGGCAGGATATGGGAAGCGTTTGGCGAGGATCCGCTGTTAGCCTCGCGCACGACCGTCGCCTACGTGAAAGGCACGCAGGGCGACGATGCGAAGTATCTCAAGCTCGCGGCCACGCTGAAACACTATGCCGTCTACAACGAAGAGCGCGACCGGGTCAGCACCTCCACCGACCTGGTGAGCGAGCGAATGTTGCGAGAGTACTACCTGCCGCAATTCAAGGCGGGCATCATGATGGGACATGCGGCCTCGATCATGTCGTCGTACAACGGCATCAACGGCATGCCCAATGTAGAAAACAAGATGCTCTTGACCACCATCCTGCGAGATGAGTGGAAATTCGACGGATTTGTCGTTCCCGACAGCGGCGCGGTGATGAACCTGGTGACCGCGCACCGGAAGTATCCGACGGTCGAGGAAGCTGCTGCCAAAACCATTCTTGCGGGGAGCGATCTCGATGATGGCGCCTATGCGCGTGCATTGCCGAAAGCGCTCGCCGAAGGACTATTGACCGAAAAGGACATTGACCAGTCGTTGCGCCGAGTCCTGCGGGTCCGGTTTCAGTTGGGGGAGTTCGATCCGCCAGAGATGGTTCCTTACAGCAAAATCGGACCGGATACGATTGATTCGCCAGCACACCGGCAACTGGCGTTGCGCACGGCGCAGGAATCGATCGTGTTGTTAACCAACAAGAACAATTTCCTGCCGCTGGACAAAAGCCGGATCAAGACCCTCGCCGTGATCGGGCCCTTTGCGGATTTTGCTCAGACCGGGCCGAACTACACTGGCCAGTATTCGAAGTTCGTGAAGCCATTGGCAGGTATTCAGCAAAAGGTAGGGTCCGGAACCCAGGTGCTTTACGCCCGTGGCAGCGGGATTGTGGAATCTGACAATCCTGAGGCAAGCATCGCAGAGGCAGTGGCGGCGGCGAAGAAGGCGGATGTCGCCATCCTGTTCGTGGGAATCAACCAGATGCTGGAACGGGAAGGCATCGACCGCGACTCTCTTAACTTGCCTCCGTTACAGCTGAAGCTGGTGCAGAGCGTTTTGGAAGCCAATCCGAAGACGGCCGTAGTGTTGCTCAACGGTGGTCCGGTGTCGCTTGCGCCGCCGCGTTCCGGAGGAGGTGGGACCAGTCCACGAACCATGGATATTCCGGCAGTCCTCGACATGTTCTGGGCCGGCGAGGAGGGCGGAACCGCGGTTGCCGACGTGCTTTTCGGGGACTACAACCCGGGTGGACGGCTGCCGTATACGGTCTATGCGGGTGAGAGAGACCTGCCGCCGATGAGCGAGTACGACATCACCAAGGGTTTTACTTATATGTATTTTGCGGGTAAGCCGGAGTATGCGTTTGGCCACGGACTGAGCTATACCACGTACGACTATGCCAATTTGAAGCTGTCGTCCAATCAGATTTCGAGCGATGGGCAGGTGACCGTCCAGGTGGATGTCAAAAACACTGGCCAGCGTGCCGGCGATGAAGTCGTTCAATTGTATGTACACGATGGTGATGCCGGAATGCCGCGGCCAAAGGAGCAGTTGGCGGGATTTGAACGGATCCATTTGAAGCCCGGGGAGACGAAGACGGTCAGCTTTTCGCTGCCTGCGGAGCAGTTGGCCTATTGGGACAGCAATCGGGAGACGTGGGCGGTGAACCCGGGCGCAGTGGATGTAATGGTCGGGAGCGGCTCAGACGATATCCGGCAAAGGGCGCAATTTCAGATCACCTCTGCCGGCCAATGGCCGCCGGGCGAGCTAACCACGCACGTCTCTCTGGGCAACTAGCGGTCTGGTGGTAAACGGAATACGTTACATTGGATTATCACAAGCTGGACTTAGATGGTTCGACCCAAGGACGCTAATTCTTCATCCGGTGCAGACAAGGGTGATCTCACCGACTGGTTGGTACTGCGCTTCAAGCAGCTCATCAGCGAAGGAACACTTACGCCTGGCTACAAGCTGCCTTCTGAGCGCGAACTGTCACAGCACTTCGGGGTCAGCCGGACTTCTCTGCGTCCGGTCATGAAGATTCTCAAAATGATGGGTGTTGTCTCGCAGCGCGTGGGCGACGGCACGTACCTGAATGGGGATGCATCGTCGGTCCTCGCTGAACCGATGGAGTTCCTTTTCCTCCTGGACGAAACATCGTCTCAGGAACTGGTCGAAACCCGCTTGATGGTCGAACCAACGCTGGCTGCGAAAGCGGCCGAACTGGCTTCTCGAGAGCAAATTCTGGTGTTGCGGCAGACCATCGCGGAGATTGAGGCTGCCGGGACTGATCAGTTCCGGATCATCGAAGCGGATCTGCTCTTTCACCGCACTATTCTGCAAAGCTCCGGCAACCGCCTCTGCGGGCGCCTCTTTCAGGTGATTCATCGCTCGATGATGAACATGATGATGTTGACCGCGCAGCTTGTAGATCGGGATCACACGCTCGCCTTCCACCAGGCAATCTTCCAAGCGATCCAGCGACGTGACGGGGCGGAGGCCGAGCGTCACATGCGCGATCACTTGATCGACGCGCGCGCACTTCTGTTACAGGCCCGCCAGTCAGAGGCCGACGAACGTCTGCGCAAGAGCATCGGCAGGAATAGTGCGAGGAAGCGGTCTGCTGTAAAGGCTCGCTAGCGAAGTGACTATCTGCCAACCTGCCATCACCCATGAAGGCCCGGGAGTATCCCACTTCAGCGGCATGGGACCTCGACTTCGATTTACGTACTGTTGTTGCACGTGTGAATACCGGCTGATCTACGTCACCACGCTCCCGCAGACCTGAGCGCGGACCACACCAACGGAGACAACCAATGAAAATTAGATCCGCTTACGGCATTCTGCTCACCGCCGCGCTCGTCTTGCCGGCCCCGGGACAGGTTTCCATCTCGATTGGGATTGCGCCGCCGCCGATACCCTATGAACCGCCGCCACCACCACCGCCAGCGCCCATGATGGTCTGGGTCGGTGGTTTCTGGGCACCCCAGGGACATCATTATCGCTGGGTCCCCGGCCGCTACGAACAACCGCCTTACCCTGGCGCTTACTGGAGCCATCCCCACTACGACCGGTACTCGGATGGCTGGCGGTACGAGGAAGGGCACTGGGACCGCGAAGACCATGGTCACGGCTATGGCCATGCATACGGGCATGATAAGGAAGGCCATGGGCATGGCCACGGACACGACTAGTGGACGGTAACAGCTGAATCGGTAGCGCCACAGGGGCTAAAGCCCAATTCTTTTTCAGCACTTTACGGCCCGACTAAAAGTCGGGCCCTGATACAAAGCAATGAGGGCTGTGACGCCATAGAAGGGCCGTGCATTTTCACAGCTTTGGTCTTACTCCTGAATCAGCTGTTACAGGCCACTCGTGTAGTGCGTCAGTAGTAAAGGCGATTATGTCAGCTGTCGTATCCGCTCCGATCGGGACTGACGTCCCTCAAGGATGTGTGCCGCTCCTACGGGGCTCGATCATTTTGCTATAGGTACCCAGGATTCCGTGCTGCGCACTCCATCCTGGGCTACGATCGGTCGTCCCTAACGGGACTCGGCGCGATGTAGCTTGAAAAGCACTGCTTACGGCTAAGAGCCGACACAGGGTCATCCGATGAGATAAAGGCCCATCTGTGTGCGCACTACACTGGTAACAATATCCCTGCCGCATTGCAGAAGAAAAGCTGGCTGCGCATGCTGATAGACATGCGCAGCCAGGTTGTAGCTACTTCGTTCTGGGGCCTACGAGTGCGAACATAGCCCCCTGGGGATCCTGGCCAAGTATGATCCACTGGTCACCGGGTACCTCGTGAGGTCCCATGACACACCTGGCCGTTTTTCTCCTTCACGCGGTCGTTTGCGGCATCAATATCTTCCACGCTGAAGTAGTAGAGCCAGAAGGGTACGGGAGAATTCTTGGGATCGCGTGTCATCATGGCGCCGATGGCAGCACCACCGTTGTTAAATATCCTGTACGTCCCCATGGGGCCCATGTCCATGGTCCTGTCCAGGTTCCAGCCGAAGATACTGGAGTAGAAGGGCCACGCGGTTTCTCCGTCGTTCGCCGAGAGCTCGTTCCAGCCCACCGTGCCGGGTGTTCCCATCGGCGGACGTTGCGGGGCGTAGTCAGGAGAGCCCTTGAACAGGAGGAAAGCGGCGCCCTGCGGATCTTCCACCGACACCCAGCGCCCGATGCCTGGGATGTCCTGCGGCGGGCAGTGTAACTTGCCGCCGGCCTGTTCCACGCGTTTGGCATCGGCATCTACGTCCTTGACCCCGATGAAGCCGACCCACGCGGGTCTCATGCCGCCATCCAGCATCGGCTGGTTTAATTCCAGAAGTCCAGCAGCGTCCAGCCCGCCGACGGAGAAAAGTTTGTAGGGAACACCTCCGGGGTCACCTGAGTCTTTAATTTTCCAGCCGATCACGTGGGTGTAGAAGGCTGCGGCGCCCTTGGCGTCGGTGGTGCGCAACTCATGCCATACAAAGTCACCGGTGGTGACGCTGGCCGGCGCTTTCACTTCCTGCTGTGCGATGGTGCTCATGTTTTGCTCCCTCCTTTGGGATAACTTCTTTAACTTTCTGCGGCCCGTTCCAGTTCGGCAATATCCAGCTTCTTCATTTTCAACATAGCCTGCATGGCGTTCGGCTTCCTGATCAGTTCCCCCAGGCGCGCGGGTACGATCTGCCAGGATAAGCCGAACTTGTCCTTGAGCCAGCCGCACTGGCTCTCGCTGCCGCCGGCGGACAATTTCGTCCAGTAGTGATCGACTTCCTCCTGCGAGTCGCAACGGACAACGAAGGAGACCGCTTCGGTAAATTTGAACATCGGCCCTCCGTTGAGTGCTGTGAATTTCTGGCCGTCCAGTTCAAAGGCAATCGTGAGAACACTCGCCTTCGCTGGGCCGTTGCCGTTGTTGTTCAGCGTATCGAGTCGCCGGGAGTTCTTGAATACCGAGAGATAGAAGTTCACCGCATCTTCTGCCTGGTTGTCAAACCAGAGAAACGGTGTAATGCGGGAAGAACTTTCAAGAGCGCCCATAAAGTCTCCTTTTCATTGTTGGATGAGCGAACCTGCAGATGTGTACGCTGTCCACAAGAAAAATACTCGAATAAATGTACACTGTCCACAACGCACCATGAACGCAGCAAAAAAAAATCGGCCACCGGTGAGAACAACCTTTCGCCACGGAGATTTACGCAGAGCCCTCCTGGAGGCCGGTATCGAATTGGCGCGCGCTGGCGGTCCGCAGGCGGTGGTCTTGCGCGAAGCGACCCGGCGCACAGGGGTCGCGCCGAACGCTGCCTATCGGCATTTCTCCAGCCACCGCGACTTGTTACAAGCCGTCAGGGCAGCGGCGCTTTCGTCGCTTGCGCTCACGATTGAGGCGGAAATCGTCAGGGTGCGACGCCGTAAAGGCTCCCCTGCAGAATCGGCGCGAGCAACCCTTCGCGCGGTCGGCACGGGGTATCTAAAATTTGCCCTGGCTGAGAGAGGCCTCTTCCGGACTGCGTTCCTGACCCCTGATCCGGTGGAGGATGATGCCGACGCGGCAAAGACGGGGAAGAGCGGCCTGAATCCGTTTCAGCTGCTTGGCTCCGCACTCGATCTGTTGGTTGACGCCGGCGTCCTCCCGCGGGACCGAAGGCCGGGCGCGGAGTATCTCGCGTGGTCTGCCGTCCATGGGCTGGCGATATTGATCATCGAGGGCCCGCTCAATGGTGCGTCTGATAAGGAAATTCGTTCCATGTCGGAGCGCGTGCTGCGGATGGTGGAAAACGGTCTCTGAACGTCTTTTCAGGCAGAGGGTTCAAGGAAGTGGCTTCAAGGCAGGTTTTTGTCCAGCAAAAGCAGGGTTTCCGCCAGGATGCGGGCGCCCTTCGCGCAGTCGGCAGGTTCTGCCCACTCTTCCGGAGTATGGCTTCGGCCATCTTTGCACGGCACGAAGATCATACCCATCGGTGCGATGCGCGCGACGAACACGCCATCATGCCCGGCGCCGCTTGGCAGACGGGTGCTGCGCATCCCGGCAGCCGAAGATGCTTTCTCGATCGTGTCCTGCACCAGGGGAGAACAGCCGGTAGGCAGGGTCTGGCTCAGGGGAGTGATCGTCAGCCGCAACTGTCTCGCTTCCAACTCGCCTTCGGCGCGTTTCCAAAGTTCCCGCTCAAAGTGAAGCAGGGTAGCCTCATCGGTGCTGCGTGCTTCGAGGATCATGGAAACCGAACCAGGCACTGCGTTGATCGCATTGGGTTGGACGGAAATTTTTCCTACCGTCGCCACCAGATAAGGACTGTCAACAGGTCTGGATCGGGCCAGTTGATCGACCGCGCGGATAAAGTCCGCAGCACCCACCAGCGCGTCGCGGCGAAGTGACATGGGCGTCGTTCCGGCATGATCGGCGCGCCCCTCCACCGTGATCTCATGCCGCCGGATGCCAACGATCGCAGTCACGATGCCAATCTCGGCGTTTCTTTCCGCGATGACCAGCCCCTGTTCGATATGCAACTCGACATAGGCCGCCACAGAGTCATGGCCGCGAATCGGCTGATTCAGTCGTTCCGCGCTGCCGCCCACGCTATTGATCGCGGAGGCAAGACTTAGATTGGAAGGCAGGCAGCGCGCCAGGTCTGATGCAGTCAATACGCCCGCCCAGGTTCGACTGCCGATGCACGATAGACCAAACTCACTGGGCTCTTCGGCGAGAAAGTCGACAACTTCGAGGGAATGTCGCAGCGGAATCTGCTGCTCCCGGATGGACTGAGCGGCCTCCAGGGCCGCGAGCAATCCGAGAGCGCCATCGAAGCGGCCGCCTGCCGGTACGGTGTCTGAATGTGAGCCCGCTACCAGCGCTCCCAGATTGGGTGTGGTTCCAGGGAGCCGGCCCAACAGATTTCCACCTGCGTCGATGGTTACGGAGAGACCGGCGGATTTAAACTCGCGCTCCAGCCACGCCCGGCCTTCGGAAAATCGAGGTTCAAACGCACGGCGCGTCCAGGGCTTCGCCGGATCGGTGATGCGGCTGAGAGCCTCCATGCGGCTCCACAGCCGATCGGAATTGATGGCAATCATGTTCTGGAGCTGTTAAGCGAGCGCCAGATTGAGGTTCTCGATGGCTTCATCGATTTCGCCGGTGTTTTTGTAACCGACGGTGACCGCATTGACGCCGGCATTCCTGAAAGCGAACTTCATCGCTGCCTTGCGATCTTCACGGTTGGTGAATGCACCCTCGCCTACCAGCTTCATGCTGATGACACCCGTTCCGTCTTTGCGAATCTTTTTCACATGGGTAACAACTTCGCTTACATTTCCCAGTCCTTCGGTCTCATAATCCTCAGCGTCCATGCGCACGCCCTTGTGGTTCATGCGGATCATGGCGACGTCGAGCCATTTCATGTCCGGAACCTGGCGCAACGCCGGTAGTCCATGCACCGAAGCGCCATGGGATAAGACAGCCTGCTTCGCCTGGGCTTCGGAAATTCCATCCTGCCACCGGAGACTGTCGGTTGGCCAGGTCGGAGAGTGCTGCCAGTGCAGCAGCACGATGTCGAAATATTCGGTCTTTGCCGCCCGGCGCAACTGGTCGATCTTATCTTGCGGGTTGACCCCGTCATGGGTCGTGACCTTGGTCATCAACCGATAGCTGTCGCGGGGAATACCCTGCAAAGCGATGCCCAGCATCTCGTGCATGCCACGATACGACTCGGCAGTTTCGAAGAAGCGGACACCGCGTTCATGGGCATGGCGCACCAGCCGGGTGAACTGCTCCTGGCCCAAGTCGCGCTGTACCTGGCCGGAAAAGCTTCCCGTGCCAAACGCGAGGCGCGTAACTTTGACGTTGGTTTTTCCCAGGGTTACCCAATCGGTAGCAGTTTGCGGCTCAGCTTTCAGCGAAAGGGTTCCGGTAGTGGCAAGAGCGCCCGCGGCAAGGCCGGTCTTCAGGAAATCACGTCTGGAGTAATGAGCCATGGACTTCCTCCAATTGGCCGAATCTTACCATATATGGCAGGTCCCGTTCCCCAGGCCCATCGCCCGGCACGGTACATTGGCTGCATCATGAAGAAGCTAATCAATCGCCCGGAAGACGTCGTCGAAGAGATGGTGCTGGGACTAGCAGTGTTGCAGCCAGGTTGCGCCCGCATACCCGGACATAAGGCGCTTATCCGCGCGGATGCAGGGCAAGCGCGTGCCTCGCAGGTTGCCCTGATCTCGGGCGGAGGCAGCGGCCACGAGCCGGCACATGCAGGGTACATCGGTGCGGGCATGCTGAGTGCTGCCATCGCTGGAGAAGTATTTACCTCGCCCAGCAGCGACACCGTTTTTGCTGCTATCAAAGCGGTTGCTGGAAAGCCCGGGGCATTGCTGGTGGTCAAGAACTATACCGGCGATCGCTTGAACTTCGGTTTGGCGGCGGAGATGGCGCGGGCGGAAGGCGTTCCCGTCGAAATGGTCATTGTGGATGATGATGTGGCATTGCGCGGCACAGCGCAGGCCACCGGCGCCCGCGGTCTCGCGGGTACGGTATTCATTCACAAGCTGCTGGGGGCAGCGGCCGCGGAGGGCAGAAACCTGTCTGAGCTGGTGTCCATCGGTAAGGCGGCCGTCGCGTCCCTGGGAACGATGGGTGTTTCATTTTCGGCGGGGACCTCGCCCGCGGTGGGAAAGCCAAGCTTCGAGCTGGGTGAGCAGGAGATGGAACTCGGTCTCGGCATCCATGGGGAACCGGGCGTAAACCGGATGCCAATGCAACCCGCGGACCAACTCACAGAGACACTGCTGAGCACGATTCTGCAACACGGAAAATTCTCGAAGCAGGTCGCAGTCATGGTGAACAATCTGGGAGCCACGACTAGCATGGAGTTGGCCATTGTCGCCCGACACGCAGTGCGCTTTCTCGAAAGCAAGGGCTTCACGGTGGAGAGAATCTTCGCGGGAACATTTCTTTCCTCGCTCGATATGGCGGGAATCTCGATCTCCGTTCTCGGTCTGAACGACGACCGGCTACGCTGGCTGGACGCAGCGACTACCGCTCCTTCATGGCCCAATGCGCCGAAGGAGCGCCCAGGCAAGCCCGCCGTGGAGAGGGAGACTGAGGCCGGCACGAGCGCTACAACGTCCGTGGGCAGCGGTGCGCAGACGGAAGCAGGGAGGAGAACAAGAAACGCCATCGATGCCGCTTGCAAGGCCTTGATCGTTGCGGAAGGCGAGCTGACGGAGATGGATCGCATTACGGGCGATGGCGACCTTGGCGCCAGCATGGCGCGGGGAGCCAAGGCAGTGTTGGACGCACTAAGCTCCTATCCGCTGGACAATATTCCCGCCACTCTCAAAGCACTTGGCCACACGCTTCGCAGGGAACTGGGGGGATCGTCTGGCCCTCTTTACGGTGTGCTCTTTCTGCGCTGCGGCAGCGTTCTTGAAAACCACGGCGCACTCGGACTGACAGAGTGGGCCGCCGCGCTGGCGGAAGGTTGCCAGGCAATCAGCGAATTGGGTGGCGCCAATCCGGGTGACCGCACCATGTTGGATGCTCTTGATCCATTCGTTAAGACCCTGCAGCGAGGCGCAGATTTGATGGTTGCGGTCGAAGCAGCTGAGCGCGGCGCCGAGGCCACTGCTCAAATGAAACCCAGGCTGGGCCGTTCCAGTTACCTGGGGGATCGAGTGTTGGGACACCCTGACCCAGGCGCGAAGGCGGCCGCTATTTGGCTGCGTGCAGCATGTGAACCGCTTTCTCCTCGCTAAGGGAGATTCTGGACACAGGCACAGCCTCGTCGTAGCCTCGGTTATCCCACCAGAGAATCTGGTTCAACACCGGCGTAGGAACATCGTCGACGTGGTTCCAATTCATGGCCGCAGAGCGGCGCGCCGCATCCAATCGTTTTCCAGAAAGGCCGTGCAAGGGCGGGTTCATAGTGTCGAGGGCAATCTTGGGAGTGAGCGCGGTGTAGGTGCTTACATCCTTGTCCGCAGTAAAGACACTATTCATGGCGCGGGCCGCTTTCAAGAAGTGCGTTTGCGGTTCGATGTGCAGGATATCCTGCATGGTTCGAGCCATCGAGAGTTGGGTGTAGAAGTTGGAGTCAACCACGCCGCGTTTTATGGCGGGACCGATGGCAAGAGCGACCGTTCTGTGGCCGTCGACATGGTCGACTCCATTCTGTGCGTCATCCTCGACGACCAGGATGAGGCTGCCCGGCCAAAAGCTACTTTTGGAGATGGCTTCAACCATGCGGCCCAGGGCCAAATCGTTATCCGCAACCATGGCGGCCGGCGTGGGCGCTCCCGGCGCAGTTCCCATGGTATGGTCACTGGTCATTCCCAATACCATCAGATCGGGGAGATGTCCGCTTTTTTCCGCTTCGTGCAATTCCTGTTCCAACACAGAGGCGCGGATTTGATCTGTAACCTTCATTGCATTTACGGGGTAGCGAGGATCGATGACGCTGGCTAACGCGGGCACGGCAGCCCGGCTTCCTACCACTCCCGCCCACTTGCCTTGCTGGTAGAGCCGCCAATAAAACTCCCATGGATGGAGGTCGTCCTCTGAAATATCTCGAGCCGTTTGCGTGGCCGGGTCCAACTCCGTGGGCAAAGACAGAACACCGCCGACCCTTACATCCAACGGACGCGCCGCGTGTTGCCAGATGAAACCGGCGGGCGAGACATCCAGCGCGTCGGAGAGATTCCAGGCGTACCCGCGCGGATGCGAGGTCAGAGCCCGCTCTACGTTGTCACTGACAAAACCCTGCTCCAGCCATTGGTGCCCATCAAAGCTGATCGCTCCGGATGCGTAGAAGTTATCCAGCAGGACGTACTTCTCGGCGAGCGCATGATGGTTTGGAGTGATGTCTCGCCCGTACATGAGGAATGCGGGATCGCTATTACCCTGGTGCATATCGCCGAAGACCTGGTCATAGGTGCGATTCTCCTTCACCAGGAGGAAGACATGCTTTATGCCTAGTGAGCCCAGATTCTGAACTCCGCCGGCCGGGCCAAAATGAGGATTGTTATCCATCTCTACGGTCCTGGTCGCGGCTTGTAGCTGAGCCTGCGAGAGCTGGGGCAGGCGCATCATGGATCCCTCATACGAGTGTGTGTTGTGACCGCCCTTGCCATCGTCCGTATTTCCGTCACCCTTCACATTGAGAACGACGAGATCCTGATTCCGGTCGAAAGCCAGCGCGCCAGGAAACCAGCCTGCCGGGATCGCACCCGCTTGCACATACGTAGACCCCTGCTTTTGCAGCACGACGACTGCATTGTTGAGGGCCGCCGCCACATACAAACGTCGCCCATCGGCCGAGAACGTCACCGATACAGGTACAGTGCCCAGCAGTCCGTCAGGAAAAGTTCGAATGGCTACGGTACTCGTGTGGAGTGTCACCGAGTCGATCAGGCTCACGGAATCCGAATGTGAATTAGCTACTGCCACGGTTGTGCCATCGGGGCTGACCGCGAGCGAACTGGGCGCCCGGCCAACTATCACCTGGCGGCTGCTGAAATCAGCCAGCTGAACGACCGTCACGGTGCCGTTTAACACTGCCCCGGTGGTGGGATCGGTGGCCATGGGCGTGCCGCTGCTGAAGCCTTGATGTGCACCCGAGGCAGGAGCCTCGCCCCCACGGTTCGATACAAACAGCGTCTTGCCATCCGGAGAGAGGCGGAGGAATAGCGGTGCGAGTCCGACGGGTATCTCTCTCACGATAGTTTTGGCCACCGCATCCACAACCGCTACGGTGTTGCGGTTGTTCAGGGCAACAAAGGCCTGCAGTCCGTCGGAGGAGAATGCGATCCCTGCTGGGAAAGCCTTTCCTGGAAAGATGATCCGCTGTTCACTGGTCAGTTCGCCACTTGGAGCCAAGGTGCCGACGAACAAACTACCCATGCCGTTCAGATCGGCTTCGCTCGCCCACAACTCCGTGTCTCCCGGCCGAAAAGCGATGCCGCAATACGAGGTGCTGCGTGTCTTGATCTGCTCCCGGGCGCCGCTATCCTCGTCCATCAACTCAATCCCGCTCAGGTTGAGAATGGCCAGCTTGGACTTGGTTGCGTTGAACGCCAGGTCGACCGGTCTGCCCTTAATGAACTGTTGCTGCCGCCACGGCCGAAGCACTTGCTGTGTGACCACCAGCCAGGAACCATCCGGCTGCTTACCGATCAGCGCCCTGGAGTTGATGGCAGGGATCGCGGCGATTCCGAGAGCTACCACTGAGAGGAATAGGCATGCAATTACGAACCAGGCGAACCGCGGTCGCGGCATTGTTTCTCCTTTCGCGGAGCTGAACAAACTGAGGTAGCCCAGTCGTAGGATAGCTTGCAGGTCCAGGACTGGGCTAACCTCAATTCTGAACTTAGCCCATGACGCTAGTTCTGGCTAAAATCAACCACACTTGCAGAAATCTAATTTGGACAAGTGTGAACTTCAATGACCAATTCCAGCCTAAAAATTCAGCTTCGCAGAAACCCGCAGAATACGCTGGTCGGCGGCGCTGCCAAAGGTTGAGGTGATGTGGCCGAAGCTGGTCGAGGAGACGTTGTTTGCGGGCACCGCGAAATTGGGCGTGTTGGTTACATTGAATCCCTCACCGCGCAGCTCGAGATGAAACATCTCGGTGATCGGAAACGTGCGCGCGATGCCCAGGTCGAAGTCCGCATTGCCGGGTCCGCGCAACGAATTGCGGCTGGCGGTCCCGAAAGCGGCGGTGGTCACCGGAGCAAAGGCGCTGGTGTCAAACCATGTCTGGGTGGTGCCGATTCCACCGAGGGTTTTCGCGTACGGCTTTACCTTGTTCGCCACCTGGGTGTTGAAGGCTGCGTTCAGCGATGTCGCAGAGGCCGTCGGCGTGAAAGGCAACCCGGTATATTTCGAGACCACGCCGTTCACCCTCCATCCGCCAAGGATTGCGTTCGCGATGCCAGACTGGTTGAAGAAGAGTTCTCCCTTACCGAAGGGTAGTCCAGCGGTAAAGCCTGCATCGAACACCTGCGTGCGATTGAAATCGCTCACCGCACGATTGCGATAGAGATAGGCGAGCGCGTTGAACAATGGAACGCTATCGTCGTCGCTTGCCTGATCGATCGACTTGCTATACGTATAGGCCGCCGTCAGCAGCACGCCGTGGGAGAACGCGTGTTTTAGGTTCAACTGCAGCGCGTTGTAAACGGGCGTGCTAAACGGAGTGATGACCTGGGTTTGAGCATTGCGCTTGAACGCCGCGTAAAGAGGCTGGCCGGCAGCTCCAAGGCCGGGTGTCTGGCCGGCATTGGCTTCGAAATAGACGATCTGGCGAATGGTTTGCGTGCCCACGTAGCTTGCCGTGAGGTCAAAGCCCGCAGGGAGCGCCCTTTCCACGGAGGCGTTCCATGACTCGACATAACCACGGCGGAAGGTGCCTGGCGGCAGCGTCTTGGTGTAGGCAGTCAGGGGCAGTTGCGCGATGCCGTTGTCGATCACCGGCGAAACCGTGGAGTATCCGGGAATTCCGTTGACGAAAGTACCCGCCGCTACATAGGAGTTATTCGCATTGACCGTTTGCGCAATGGTGACTGGGTAGGGATCGCGAATCGCCCGGCTGAATGGGTAGGGGTCGATGCTGATTCCATATCCTGCACGGAGCACGGTCTTGCTGTCGAGCCGGTATGCCAACCCCGCCCGCGGAGCGAATTGAGTTTTACTGGCGCTCGATCCGGCGGAGGACGGCTGACCGTCGATTCCACCAAGAATGACTTCGTTATTGTTGAGATCGTAGCCTTCAATACCCCGGCCCTGCCGCGTCATGATGGGGTAATACTCCCAACGAAGACCATAGGTCAGCGTGAGTTTGGGCGTGACCTGCCATTGATCCTGCGCGTAGATCCCGTACTGCCACTCAAGTGCGGTGATGGGATCAAGATACTGATAGCTCTTGCCCAGGGAGTCCGGCAACCCCAGCAGGAACTGGGCGAAGCCATTGGCGGAGGTCGACGATGCGCCGCCCTTCAGAGAGGTCACACCGCCGGCAAACGTAAAGCCTCCGCGCGGACCAAACCCTCTCTGAGGCTGGTACTCACGCATGCGGTTGTTCAACATCTGCACACCGAAGCGGAGGGTGTGTTGCCGCAATATCCACGAAAGATTGGCAACGTATGTGTAGGTGAAGTCATTCTTCAACTCCGGCGTGTAGGCGTCCGGATTGCCGAACGTCTCGAGACCGGTGACGGCAAACGAGGGCAGGCCCTGCTGGTTGTGATCCGGGCCATAGTTTCCATCGCCGCTATTGTTGGTTCCTGGAATACCCAGGCTCGGCCCGAGGTTCGGCGCAAAGTCGTTTTCATACCAGGTGAGGTCGTTCAGTCCGATGCCAAAGTTGGCGTCGAAGAGCAGCTTGTCGGAGAGTGATCGAGTGTAGCCTAAGCCGCCAATGCTGACCCGGGTTTGGCTGTAACCCGAGCCGGAGTTGCTGCCTCCCGGGCTTAGTCCTGTGCCGCCTCCGATGCCGAGGGTGCTGGGTGACTTCACGTCAGCAGAGAGGTAGCTGTACTTGGCGAACATGGAGGATTTCGGATCAATCTGCCAGGTGAGCTTCTCATCGAAAGAGAAGCGGTCGAGGCTGTAGGTGCCGGACACGGAGTAATTGTTCGAGGTGCCGGGAAGGTTCGCATGAGGGATGAGGGCCAGCATTTTGAGCGCCGGCGCGCTAAGGCCGGACTCAATCGCATTTCTGCCGTCGGCGTTTTCGCTGGCAAAGGACTTGCGGCCGGTCCCATCCGGATTTCCGGTGGAGGGATCGTAGATCGTGGCCAGTCCGGTAAAGTCTCCCAGGCGCTCCGCATCCGTTGGCAGCGACACCAGTTCGGGGTACAACTGGCGCTGTGAAACACCCTCGAAGCCGGAAAAGAAAAAGAGCTTGTCCCGAACAATCGGGCCGCCTACGTTCGCTCCAAACTGGTTGAGAATGTTCTTGGGAGCGGAATTGCCGGCCGCGGCAAAGTAGGTCTTGTTATAGAAGTAGTTCCTCGCCGCCATAGCGGAGTTGGTGTGAAGCTCCCAGAAGTCGCCGTGGAAGTGGTTGGTGCCCGACTTCGTGAGCACAGAAACGACTGCACCTCCAGCCAGCCCCTGTTCGGCCGTAAAGCTGTTGGTGACGATATCGACTGACTGAATGTCCTCTGTGGGAGGGTTGTAGAGCGTGTGGTGCGGCAGATACACCTGCTGGATAGCTGCGCCGTCTACCGAAGTGACATTGTTGTTGCGAGAGCTTCCGTTGATGTTGGTGGTCAAGGAGCGAGAGGGCGTATCCATGACCGAGTTCTGGTAGCGGGACGGCGTAGCTCCCGGCAACAGGCTGATCAGGCTTTGATAATTGTTGAATCCCCCGATGGGCAAATTGCTGAGCTGTTTCGAGGTCAACTCGCCGTGAATAGCGGCGGTGTCAGTCTGAAGCTGATCCGACGAGGCATTGACCTCAACTGTTTGCGCCAGGCTGCTCAGTGAAAGTTGTTGATCCGAACGAACCACCAGGTTTGCGCTCACGACCACTCCCGATGTTTGGCGGTTGCCAAAGCCGTTCGCGGTGACCTCGATTGTGTAAACACCAGGTAAAAGATCGTAGAGACTGTACTCCCCGTTAGCGTTGGTGGTTTGTGCGTGGCTGATTCCGGTTTGCCCATCCGTGACCTTCACTGACGCACCTGCGACGGCGTGGCCATCCGGGTCGGTCACCGTTCCAACTACGGTGCCATAAAGGACCTGGCAAATGGCGATGGGCGCGGAGAGGAAGGTCGTGAGCAGTAGCAGACCACTCCATATGGATTGATACATGAGTCGCTTCATTTGGCTCTCCTCAAAAATTCGTGAATCAGGTAGCGCGTCTTGCGGCGACGCCGGTGCGCAGAGTTGCGTTTGCAGGTCTCACTTTGGGGCGCGCCGGTAGGCCGCGCAAGTGAGAGGGGGTGAGACAGCGCCGTTCGGAGCCCATTGAGGAGGGGTGAGAGACTTTCACCACCCCTGAGGAAAGCACTGATAGCACAGTACATAATGGATCGAGCTCGACGTTCGAGGAGAATTGTGAATTTTTGGTTAGCAGGCGAAGCAGTTTTTCGGGCAGCTCGACAGCGTTGCCAAAACCTCTAATGGGGAGCGAGGCTGACCGGCGAAAGATGTTCACAAAACAGTGGTAGCATCTTGGTCGGAAAGCTCCGATACCATGCTGACCACCTCGCGATCCGTCGAGCCTTACCTGGAAAAGGTGCTCACCAGCGCAGAATTTTCACGTGCCAAGCGGATGGCCCGCTTTCTTCGTTTTGTCGTAGAAGAAAGCCTTGCAGGCCGTGGCGAGGAGCTGAAAGAAAGACAGATTGGCATCGAAGTCTTTGACCGAGCCGTGCATTGGGATCCGAAGGTCGATAACATCGTGCGCAGCGAAGCCAGACGGCTTCGGACCAAGCTTGAGGTTTACTACGAGACCGCCGGCAAGGGAGATGAGCTAAGGATCTCCATTCCAAAAGGCGGGTACGCGGTCGAGTTTTCGGAAATCAGCCAACGTCGCGAAAGCTTGATCGAAGATCTACACGCCCCGTCCGCTGTGGTTGAGTTGCGAAGGCCAGGCCTAAGCTGGAAGGCGATCGCCGGCTTTGCGTCGGTGGCGCTCATCGTTTCTTCCCTGATTTTTTTCCTGATAGGCCACTTCGTGTTTGACCGCCAAGCGCCTGGGAGAGCTCGGGACGACGGTTTTGAAGTAGTGCCATTCGCCAATGAGATTGGACAAGAGTTTAGCCCGGCGATCTCTCCGGATAGTAAGCGCATTGCGTACACCTGGGATGGCAACAAAGACAACTACGACATCTATGTAAAAGATGTAGGAAAAGGGACGGTTTCCCGGGTCACACAGGATCCATCCCCAGAATTGAATCCGGCCTGGTCACCGGACGGCGCCAAGCTGGCCTTTCTTCGGCTGGCTGGTGAGCGTGCCCGGGTTGTCATCAAGGACACGAGTACCGGTGAGGAACGGATCCTTACGGATACGCAAACCCCCGCAAGCACATGGCTGGCGGATTCAAATCCGTTCTTCGGTTGTCATGGGCCGGCATGGTCGCCGGATGGTCGATCTATTGTCGTTGCTGACCAACAAGGCGAGGGCCGCGGCTATGGACTCTACAACGTTGCCGTGACGACGGGGAACCGCCAGGTCCTGACCACTCCTCCCGGCCTGCAACGCGATACCTGCCCGCGCTTTTCTCCCGACGGCCGCAACCTTGCTTTTGTGCGCTACGTGAGCCACGGAATCAGTGAAGTTCACCTCATGGCCGCGGATGGCAGCGATCAAAGGCAGTTGACCTCCGATCGACGGACTATTCGGGGACTTGATTGGAGCGGCGATGGACTGCAGATTATTTTTTCCTCTCTTCGCCAGGGCGGGTTTCAACTGCGGGCCATCGATCGAAATGGTGGCGAGTCCCGCCTGGTGCCGGTGACAACCACATCTGCCGTGGATCCGTCCGTGTCTTTAAGAGGAAACTGGCTTGCGTTTACCGAGATGGAGGAGAACTGGAATATCTGGCGAGTGCGCCTGACAGCCGGCGGCATGGGCAAGCCTGAGTTGCTGCTCTCATCCACCGGCAAGAACCACTCGCCGATCTACTCTCCGGACGGAAGGCAGATTGCATTTGTTTCCGACCGCTCAGGCAGTCCGGAGATATGGCTGGCCGATCAGGACGGTTCCAACCTGAAAAAACTGACCAGCTTCAACGGGCCATGGTTGGGGAGTATCCGTTGGTCGCCCGATGGCAAGACGATTGTGTTTGATGCCCGGCCCGCTGGACACTCCGGTATTTTCACCATGCCGGTGAGTGGCGGGTCACCGGCGCCACTGCAGCAGGACGCTTTTGAAGAAAGAAGGCCGACCTGGTCGCACGATGGCCAGTCCATCTATTTCAACTCCAATCGCGGCGGGAGCCTGCAGATCTGGAAGCGATCGCTGCAGACCGGCGAGATGAAGACCGTCGGCCCCCCGGACACCAACGAGTCCACCGAATCCGGCGATGGCAGCTTTCTGGTATTCACGAACAATGCGTATGAATTGTGGCGCTCGAAACCGGATGGAACCGCCGTGGAACGGCTGCTCACTCAGCTTCGTCCCGAGCCGGGCCTGGATTGGTCCCTGGCACAGGACGGAGTTTATTTCGCGAGCCACCAGGGAGAAGAGGCGGGCATCTTCTTCTACCGGTTTTCCGATCGCACCACAAAGAGCATCGGATCGCCGGAAAAGCCGTTTGCTCCAGGTACGCCGAGCTTGTCTGTTTCCCCCGATGGCAAATGGCTGCTCTACGCGCAGCTGGACCACGTTTCCAGCGACATCAAGATTCGCAGCGCCAAGGCCGAGTCAGGCAATCATCAGAAATTGAGTGAGTGACTCTTCCCGAATCGCAGCGTAGTGGAAAGATCTGCGGTTCCCCGTGTCGCATTCTGTAACAGGCGGTGTTCAAGTAGTTTCCGCAGCTGTCGCCGGCTCATTTGGCCGGAGCCAACCTTTATAATCACTCACATGGACCATTTCAGGCTGCACCCGGTCTTGCACAGAGTATTGGACTGGCTTCCAGCCGCGTTGAGCGTTCTCATGATCGCTTTTGAGTCCACGTCCACGATGTCGGCGTCGAACACCAGCCGATGGCTTTATCCTCTGTGGGTGTGGCTCTTTGGTACTCCGAGCCCGGCACAGTGGGAAGAGATACATCATGTCATCCGCAAGACCGGCCACTTTGTCGGTTACGGATTGGTCAGTCTCGCTTTTTTCTATAGTTGGCGACAGACGCTTCACCGCATGGCTGTCCGGAACTGGACTCTCTGGCGGCGCGCTTCGGTTCTGGCGGTTCTTTGCACGTTGGTGGTCGCCAGCCTGGATGAATACCATCAGAGCTTTCTGCCCAGCCGGACGAGCTCACCCGTTGATGTTGGTATCGATGTCTGCGGGGCGATTGCTTTTCAACTGGTTTTGCTGTTCATCATCCAGTGGTTTGCGCGCCGCCGCCCAGGGTACCGCGCAGCCTGATTGCATCCGTTACTTCAAGGATTTTAGACCAGCGAACGTGGGGCCACCCGTCCGATTCCCTCTGGTTTCCCTCCGCCCAAGCGCAGCGTCGACGCGACTCGTGGCCTGTAACAACTGATTTAGGAGTACAACCCGATCTGTGAAAATGCGGCCTTCTTGGGGTCGCGGGTCTCCTGCTTTGTATCAGGGCCCGACTTTTAGTCGGGCCGCAAAACGTTGAAAAGGAAGTGGGCTTTAGCCCCTGCGTGAGAACCCATCGGCGGCAACATGAGTCCCGGAGGGACGACTGGAGATGAGTCCGCGATTCGGCAATCCTGGCAATCTTCAGTCGTCCCTGCGGGACTCAATGATGTTCCATGATGTACCCAGGACTAGCGTCCTGGGCTAAGTTCAGACGTCCCTACGGGACTGGGTTTGGAAATCCCGTTCTCACGCAGACTCTTTAGCCCCTGTGGCTCTACTGATTCAGTTGTTACAGTCCACTAGTGTGAATTGGGGATTTACACGAGATATGCATAGCATGTTTAATTGCCACCGAAGTTACTCATGAGCCGGCCCGGTTCGTCGAAATAATAGACGATGCGGGCAGTCTTCGGGGTACCTTTTCGGGCAGACCGATTGGCCACCGAAATGCTAGGGAATGTTGAGATTTGTTTAACGTTGGCAACGTCGAGAATTTACAAAAGAAGCGAACAATTCTCGGATCGGGCTCGTCCAGTATTGAGTGGTATTTAGGGATGGATCTTGCGACCCATCCAGCGACTTAGGCTTTTAACAAAGGATTTTTTGATGTCGGGTAATCCAAAGCAGACGTTTCATGGAATCACCCGCGCAATTTTTGCGCGGTTGCGTCGTAAAGCTTCCAGGTTTGGCATCCGGGTAGCCAGCCCAAAAGGGGAAGCGGTAAAAGACGGAGTTGTTATTCAATGGAACTATGACCCCGGTGCGGAGTTGTTAGAGGTAGAATGCCGGGCGCCGTTCTGGCTGAATTCTACCCAGGTCAGTCGAAATGTCCGTAACGAAATAGAAGTGGTACTTCGTTCCGCCCGCGCAGCCTGAGCGATGGCGTAGCCGGTAACCTTCCTGGCAAACAAAATTGTTTCCTGCATGGGGAATGCGAAGCGTTCCGCGTGCATACGTTTGTAGGAGGCATTATCGGATCGTATGATTGAGCTCGGGATCTCGCGCCAGCGAGGGTCCGGGGGAGGCACGCGATGAGCTCGCGCATGGCGCGGCTTGTCTTCGGGTTGCTACCTGCCAGGACAGGAGACTTCGGAGCGGTATGTGTAGCCGACGTGCCTGCGGCGCCGGCGCCTCTGCTGAACCAGCTACGGCAAAAGCTGCTATCCGACGAAGCGCTTGTACAGCATCTGCAAAGTGGCAGAGCCGATGCGTTGACAGTGCTTTTCGAAAGGCATGGTCCGCTGGTCTTTGCCATTGCGAGACGGATCTTGCGCAATCGAGCAGAAGCCGAAGATGCAGTGCAACAGATATTTCTCGATATCTTTCGGTCGATCCACCAGTTTGATCCGAAAAAGGGCGAATTCAAAACCTGGCTTTTGATGTTCGGTTATCAGCGGATCCTGAACTGTCGTCGACGTTTACTCTCGCGTAGATTCTTTGACACCGGACCATTCGACGAACTTCTGCCGGAGTCTTGTTCAGAGCGTTCCATCGGATATTCGCCGGCTGAGGCAAGCGTCCTCGTTGAGCAGGCACTGAGTCAACTTCAGCCGCGGCAGCGACGGACGATTGAGCTTATCTACTACGAGGGTCTTACCGCGGATGAGGTCTCTCTCCGCACCGGAGAAACGATCCGGGTCGTTCGCCACAATCTATACCGCGGACTTGAAAAGCTAAGGAAGGCTCTTGGTGGCGGAGAGCCAGGTACGGCGCGGGGGCTGAGATGAGTGCCGGCCACGACGAGTTCGAGGTACTGTGCGCTCTTGCGGCGAGCGGAGACCTTACAAAGACGGAGCATGCCGCGCTGCGTGAGCACCTCCGGGACTGTCTCTCCTGTCAAAATTATTTAATTGAGATGCGCAGCCTGGCTATCCCCTTGCTGCTTGCGCAGCAGCTCAAAACTCCGGGCAAGCAGTTACGAAAAGATCTGCAGGTGCGCTTTGCAGAGAGGGCGATACGATCAGGGATTCCGTTGAGCCCCCGGTCCGCGGGGGTGGGCTTTAGCGCGCTCGGGATGGCGACCGTAGCGCTCGTGGCCTTGTTGCTGGTAACGGCCACGTTACAACATGCGAGCAGAAGTCCGGTTGTCGACACCGGCACGGCCGAGTCCGCGCAAATATCAGCACCCGTCCACACCCCGAACAACATGACGAGTCTTCCGGCGCCGGCGAGGGTTCGCCGGATTCGAAGAGATCAAAAAACCGCGGCCTCTCCCGTAGCTAAATCCGGACCCAGGACATTTGAGCCAGTGGCATTGCCAGGTCACCCGTTCACTTTCACGCTCTATGCAAGAAGCTTCGCCAAGCGGACCTATCCTTTATCGACAACACTCAAGCTGCCTGAGGTTGTGCCGTCATTGACGTTCCCCTCCCGGGCTTCGGGACTTACACTGGATACAGCCGCATTTGCTCCCACCCACTTCCTGTCGAACCTTGTTGCGCAACGGCCCGATCTGGATACGTACCGGAACACGTGGAAGGCGAACTTCAAGACGAGTGGGTTCGAACTCATTCACAACGTTGTCTCCCAAACGGGCGGGCAGGAGAGCTCGCAATGAGGCCATCGATTGCGGTGCGAGCTTTGTTATCGGTCTTATGGTTCGCGACGGTTTCTCAGGCGCAGGTCGCGTCGAACCCACCGGGCGCACAACATATCGTGACCCTGAGCTTCAACTCCGCGGTACTCGGAACTGCTGAATCGCAGAGGGAACTGAGTGCTCTGCAGGCGAAGCTCGCACCCCGTCAGGCACAACTCCAGTCGCTGAACAATGACGTAGAGGCTTTGCGCAAGCAACTCACCGATGCGGGCGACAAGCTCAGCGATATGGAAAGAGAAACGCGCGAGCGGTCGCTGGAGACGAAACAAAAGGAGCTTCAGCGCCGGGCGGAAGACTTCAGGAACGATTCACAAAGCGAGTCGCAGCAGGTTTTTCAGACCGTGGCGCAGAAGGTTTACGCCTTTTTGCAGACGTATTCCCAGCAGCATGGATACTCCGCAGTGATCGAACGCGGTTCCGATACTGCCCCGGTCGTCTGGTACGCTGCGGGCAATCTGGATATCACCGACGACCTCATCAAGGCCTACAACGCGCAGTCACCTGCCGGCCCGGCAGCACTTCCGAATGCTCCGCACACCGGAACTTCAGCGCGTCCGGCAATGAGTTTGCCGGTAAGCCCGTCTCCCCATCCTTAGTGACTTGTGTTCGATTCCGGACGGCAAACATCAGCTCCGAACACGCTTGGCTGGTTCAAATAAAGCACGGCCGCGCCAATGCGGCCGTTCGACTCGCCGGCTTTTGGCAATCGAAATGCATCACAGGTTTGTGGGAGGGTGACCGAAGATGCAAATAATTTTCCACGAACTGCGCTACGCTTTGAAACGTGGCGGAACCCACGGTTTATGTGCCTGCGGCTCAGATGCCGATGCAACTGGTCAACCTCGCGCACGTCTGGTTTCAGCCCAGCTGGATTGTTCGTACGCGAGGCCGTCTTGCGGGTATAAACCAGCAGATGCAGCAGGCCTTCGCCCAGGCAGATCCTGGTTTGCCCATATCCGGTTTCTACGCGATGCACGATGTGCTTTCCGAAGCATTGCTCTTGCAGCACGCGGAGGCCAGTCTTCTGGGAACATTGGCAGCGTTGGCCCTGCTGCTCTCGTCGGTTGGTATTTACGGATTGGTGTCAAACCTGGTGAATCAGCGCACCCGTGAGCTGGGCATCCGCATGGCTCTCGGCTGCACGTTGCAGGGGGCCATGTTCGAGGTATCACGCTCGGGGATTGCAGCCACCGGCGCCGGTTTGGCCTGTGGACTGTTGTTGTCGTCGGCCGCAGTGAAGGTACTACGGACCCAGTTGTTCGGCGTCGCGTCGTACGATCCACTTACGTTGTGCGCTGTCTCCGCAGTGCTCGCGCTGGTGGCAGTGCTGGCGGCCGTCTTGCCGACCTTCAGAATCGCGAAAATCGATCCGGCGGAAACGCTTCGTGCTGCAGTGACTGGCAACTCCGTCACTCGGTGCGCAAGGCTTCCACCGGATTGATCGAAGCCGCCCGCTGCGCGGGAATCACGCTGGCGACCAGTGCGCAGAATCCGAGCGCCGCGATGGATACGGCGAGCACCAGCGGATCCCAGCTCTTGACCTGGTAGAGCTGCGCGGCAATCAGATGCCCGCAGGCAATCGAAATCGGTATCCCGATGGCCAGGCCGATCACCACTTGCCGAAATGCTCCACGTAGAACCAGGCGCACTACGTTGCTGCGATTGGCGCCCAGCGCCATGCGCACTCCGATCTCGCTGGTACGCCGCTCCACCGTGTATGCGGTGACGCCGTAGAGACCCACAGCCGCGAGGACCAACGCCAGCAGACCAAAGAGTCCCGTCATCTGTGCGACCGCGCGCCTCTGGTCGAACGTGCTGTCCACCTGGTCCCGCATGGGTTGGACATTGATGAGGGTGAGATTGGGATCGACGTCACTGAACACCTTGCGGATGAGTGCTTCCATGCCCATGGCGCTTCCCCGCAGTTGGAGCACAGCGCCGCCGATGTAGTGGGTGCGGTGGTCGATCAATGCCAAGACCGGTTGATCATAGTTGACGTGCTGAGCCAGCGGCGCATAGAACATGGGCTTCGGAACCCCGCCTGGGTCTCTGTACTTGGCGTCCTTTACAACGCCTACGATTTCGAAGGTGGTGTTGTACTTCGGCAGATCCAGGCCGAAGTGCTTTCCGATGGGATCCTGATTGGGGAAGAAGCGCTTGGCGAAAGTTTCGCTGACCACGGCGATGGTTCGGGTGGTGGCCGTGTCCTGCTCGGTGATGCTGCGGCCGCGCACAATGGGCTGGCCCATGGTTTCCAGGTAGCCGGTGCTGACGCGATCCCACGAGGATCCGTGATTGTCATCCATTGGGGGAACGCCTTGACCCTCGGGGATGATCAGTTCGCCCCAGTTATCGATGTAGGGAGTGTAGAGGGCGAGTCGCGGCGCTGGCTACTCCGGGAATGGCAGCGAGGCGGCCCTGCAGTTCATGGTAGAGAGCATCGAGTTGCGGCTCGGTGTAAGTGGCCGGCGGTCCGTTCATCACGATGCTGAGCCGGTGATCGGTCTCGAAGCCAAAACTTTGATGCTCCAGATTGCGCAGGCTACGGGTGAGCAGGCCGGCGCCGGCGAGCAACACGATGGAAAGCGTAGCCTGCACGACCACCAGGATTTTCTGCGGCAGGGTGGCGCTGTCGCGAGTGCTGCGATTGGCCCCGCGCAAAGCCTCGACAGGGTTACCGTGCGAGGTGAACCAGGCGGGTGCTGTACCGAAGAGCATTCCCGTGATCAGGGATAAGCCAAAAGCAAAGGCCAACACGGGTAAGGAGGGCGAAGCATTGATGGGCACGAAGTGCGCACTGTGAAAGGCCAGGGCGACGATAAGCTTTACGCCGAGGTAAGCGACCGCAACGCCGGCCACGCCGCCGATGATCGAGAGCACGACGCTCTCAGTAAACGATTGACGGATGAGCCGCTTGCGCGACGCCCCCAGGGCCAGGCGCACGGAGGTTTGCGCGCGCCGTGCCGCACCGCGGGCCAGCAGCAGGTTGGCAATGTTGGCGCAGGCAATCAACAACACCAGGCAGCAGACGGTGAGCAGGATGCGCAGGCTGTCCCCGTAGTCAGCCTTCATGGCGCCGACCCCGGCGCCGCCGGCAACGATTCTGATTTGCTGTTTGGGGATGGACTTCTGGATCAGCGGTATAAACTCCGCCGGCCATCCGCTGTCGTGAAGCATCCACTGACGCATGATTCCGGTGAGCCGTGGGGCTACTCCCTCGATGCTGGCGCCCGGCTTGGCTCTCCCAATGACCCGGAGCCACGCTGAGATCGATTGCTTCAGCAGTGAATTTTGCCCGTTGACCAGGGGTTCCTGTTGCAGAGGTAGCCAGAGCTCAGGAGGATTGCTGCGCAGCGTTTCACCGAAGAAACCAGGAGGAGCAATACCGGCGATGGTGAACGGATGCCCCTCGACGATGAAGGTCGATCCCACGACCGAAGGATCAGAGTCGTACTGTTGCTGCCAGGCACGATAGCTCAGCATGGCTGCTGGTGGCGCGGAGGCTTGATCGTCACTGGGAGTGATGGTGCGGCCGGCAAATGCGCGAATGCCGAAGGTCGAGAAATAGTTGCCGGTAACGAATTCGCCGCGCAGCGGTTTGGCCATGGTGTCCTGTTGTCCGCGGCGCACGCTGAACTGCACTCCGGCAGCCTGGAAGGCGGCCATCTGATCGAACTCCGGCGCCGCTGCCTGCAGACGCAGGAAGAGGGGATAGGAGTACATGCCCCAGTCGTCTTGCGGTCCGCCCTGCACGCAGCAGTCCGTGCCGGCGCCGATGCGGTAGAGGGTCGACGGGTCCACCACCGGAAGCGACTTGAGCATGACTGAGTAGATGAGGGAGAAGATGGCAGTCGTGGCGCCGATCCCCAGGGCCAGCGTGAGCATGGCTGTCAGGGTGAAGACAGGGGATAGCCGCATCTGCCGAAGCGCATAGGAGATATCTTGCCGCAGCGTTTCCATGAGAGGTATCTACGTGGGCAGAGGGCGTTCGGTTCCCCGGAATGATGAGAGCAAAAAACGAAGCCTCCATCCCTGGACGGGTGCCCCATGTTCGCCTAAGCGTACATGGGCCGAAAAAGACGGGGCGCAGCCCTGCCAACGCTTTTGCTTTGTGGCCAGATGCTGTGGCCTAGAACAAGAGGTCTTGCGCATGGAGTGAAAGCATTGGAAGAATCCGTTTTCGGCCCATGTACGCTTAGGCGAACATGGGGCACCCGTCCTAACCCGACAACCGTGGTTGGGAGTTCAAACTCCCGCCAGAGCCCACCGACTTAATTTGGACAACTCTGTTCAGACGTGTCCAAATGGGGGTTTGTCAGCACAAGCTAATCCGTGTGCAACGCCTGCACGGGGTCAACTGAGGCTGCTCTTCTCGCTGGAATCAATCCCGCAAGCGCGGCGACGAAAACGACCACCGTGATGGCGATCGCGTATACGTTCGCGTCGGTCGACGAGACGTTGAAGAGCTGGCTGCGCAATGCTCGCGTGGCAATGAGGGAGATCGGAATCGTAACCGCGATGGCGATGCCGGCAAGGACCAAAATTTCCCGCAGGATAAGTCGGACCACGGACCACCGCTGGGCACCCAGCGCCATGCGTATGCCGATTTCGCGGGTGCGCTGGGCTGTAGAGTAGGCGAGGATTCCGTATAACCCGATTCCAGCAAGCAAGGTGGCCAGGGCGCCAAATGCCGACGCAAGCAGGGCGAGGGTGCGCTCATTCGAGATGTTGTCATCGATCTGAATGCTCAAGGTGGTGAGGTCATGCAGGATGAGCTTGCTGTCGAGATTGCCGACAGCAGCGCGGATGCTGGCGGCGGCAGCACTGGGCGGCTGCCAGGTACGGACGTAAAAAGTGAGAGCCCCCGGTCTCTCCGACTGGACAAAGGGGCGATACGCAGTTGCCATTACCGGGTCGCGCACCGATGAGTGTTTCGCGTCACGCACCACTCCAACGATCATGGAGTCTGTTTCCGGCCGCCGCGGGCGCATTACATGGTGGCCCAGAGCGCTCTCCGCATTGCCATAATAGTGCCGCGCGAACGTTTCATTGACGATTGCCACTTTGGCAGCTGTCGCGCTATCAGTTGGAGAGAAATATCGCCCGGCAACGAGGGGTATACCCAGTGCCTGCAGGTAGTGATCGCTGACCGAGGGAAGTTCGACCGTATACGGTTCATCGGGGCTCACTCGAGAGTCCGACGCCGTAACATCGCCGTCGATGTTGTTGCCTTCAAGATCGGCATCGTTGGTGGCGCCCACGCTTCGCACTCCAGGCAGCGCAGAGAGCACTTCGATCACACGCTGTTCCATGGGCGCAATCTGGCCAGCGGGATAGCCCGCGTACTCCGGTGCGAGATCGAAGGTGAGCAAATGATCCGTGGCAAAGCCGGGATCGACGCTGCGCAGGTTCTGAATAGTGCGCACGAAAAGACCCGCGCCGACCATCAGCACCAGGCTGAAGCCGATTTGCAGCGCCACACACGTGCGGCGGAACTGCAGTGCGCCATTGGAACCGGTACCGGTCTGCTGCTTCAGGGCCTCGGCGAGACGCGGGTTCCAGAACTGCACTGCAGGCGCGAGGCTAAAGAGCAGGCTGGCAAGCAAGGCGGCGGCTAAGGTGAAGGACAGAACCCGCCAATCGAGCGTCGCGGAAAATGCGGAGTCCGGGTTGCGCCCCGCCATCCAGCGGATGAGTGCTCCGAGAGCACGAGGCGCGATCAAGAGACCAAGGGCCGCGCTCATCATGCCGAGAACCAGGCCTTCGGCTAGCAGCTGGCGGAGAACCTGTCCGTTGGTGGCACCCAAGGCAAAACGCATGGAGAACTCCCGCACCCGGCTTGCGGCTCGCACCAACAGCAGGCTCGCAACGTTGACCACAGCCATCGCCATGACCAGCAGGACCATACTCATGATGACCAGTAACGGCGTACGAAGACCATCGCGGTAGGGTGAGAACCCTTTCGCACCCGAGTCCAGATTCAAACGAGTCTGGGTAACAAAGGCTTCTCGTGACCTTGCCGATTGATCGTGCAATGAGGGGAATTCGCTGGCGCGGAGTGAGACCCAGAGAGGATTTACGTCGGCCATCGCTTGCTGAGGCGTTTCCCCGGGCCGCAGCCGGCCCACCATGTTGAGCCAATAGGAGCGATGATCGTGGAGATAAGTCCACTCCGGCTCGATAACGGTTTGCATCGTCACGGGGACGTACATGGCTGGACGCTGTCCCCAAACCATGGAGTGAAATCCAGGCGCCGCCACGCCCACGATACTGAAGGGGTAGCCATTGATGAGGAGTGTCTTGCCAAGGACGTCGGCTTGCGCGAGATGGCTTGTCCAGTAGTCGAAGGAGAGCACCGCAACGGGATTGGCCTTGTCAGTGGTCTCGTCAGTGGACAGAAGAAGCCGCCCGGCAGCGGGCTGAACGCCAAGCGTCTCAAAATAATTGCCGCTGACCATTTCGACCCGGACTTGCTCCGCGCGGTCGTTCCAGGAGACCCCGGCGTTCGCCGATGCGGCGGCGGCGAGTCCACTGAAGACCTTGTTGTGAGCACGCAAGTCCTGATACATCGGATACGAAAAGTAGTGGTCGTGGCCAGGGCTGTCTCCACCCTGCGACTCCTTATGTCCTTCCCGGCTACCCGCATAACTGAGCACGACGAGCTGGCTTGGATCCTTCACCGGAAGGGCCCGCAGCAATGCCTGGTTCAGCAGGGTGAAGATGGCCGTATTCGCGCCAATGGCAAGGGCAAAGGTGAGGATTGCCGTGATGGCAAAACCAGGCGAGCGCATGATTTGGCGCAGGGCAAAACGAAGATCACTCGTGAGACGTGCCATGGTGTTCCCTCCCAGACTTCTATGAGAGCACGTGTAGCTCCATTCGTGTGACGACTAAACATCACAACCCGCAAGGAGGTTTCTTTTTGTAGTGTCCGGATTCGTCCAGTTCCGTTCGGAAACGGACAGTCAGGTCATTATTTGCGGAGTGGGCAACGATTCCGTTGTGTTGACTATCTACAAAAGAAGTGTGTAGATAGTCATAGTATGGGAAAACCAAGCGACCTGGTACAAGGTACTCTCGACCTGCTCATCCTCAAAACGATCTCGCTCGAGCCGCAACATGGCTGGGCAATTGCAAAGCGTATCCAGCAGATCTCGAATGAGGTTCTGCAGGTGCAGCAGGGATCGCTTTATCCCGCGCTCCACCGGTTGGAACAGCAAGGGTGGATACGCGCCAAGTGGGCCGAGAGCGAGAGTGGCCGCCAAGCCAAGTTTTATTCGCTTACCGCCGCCGGCCGCGCTCAGCTGGAACGGGAAAAGGAAAGCTGGAGCAGGCTTTCGACGGCGATCAACCTCGTGGTTGAGGGCGCGTAAGCAAAAGGAGAAGTCGATGCGCTGGATGGAACAATTCCGCATGGCCATGTTGATGTTGTTCCGCCGCGGGCAGCAGTCCGGGCGGCTGAACGACGAACTCGCGTTCCACCTCGATCAGCAGGTCAAAGAAAACATTGCTGGTGGCATGGCTCCGGAAGAGGCACGCTACGCCGCTCTGCGCACCTTCGGGAACCCTGCCCAACTTCGCGATGAGGCGCGGTCCAGTTGGAACTGGAACTGGCTGGAGAAAGTTCTGCGCGACCTGCATTACGGTGCGCGCACGCTCACCCGTTCGCCGGGATTTTCTCTAACGGCAATTCTCGTCATGGCGTTGGGTATTGGAGCCAGTACTTCGCTTTTCACCATCGTGCGGTCGGTGCTGCTTAAGCCTCTCCCTTTCCGTGACCCAGACAACCTGGTGATGGTTTATGAACACTTTCGCAATGCTACCGGCGGGGATGGGTTCAACGTGGTCTCGCCCGCTGATTTCAACGATTGGCGCAGCCAAACGCATGGCTTTGCCGACATGGCGGCATGGCACGAATATGGATTCGATTTAACCGGGGAGCACCAGGAGTTGCCTGAGGTGGTTCAAGCTACTGCCGGATCCTGGAATCTCTTCCCACTTTTGGGCACGGAAATGGCTTTTGGGCGCACATTCCGCCCGGAGGAAGACCAGGTCGGAGCGAACCGTGTCGTGATCCTTTCGTGGAGCTTGTTTCAAAGGCGCTTTGCAGGAGATCCCTCGGTCATCGGCAAGCAAATAAGATTGGATAGCGCGCCGTACCAAGTCATTGGCGTCTTGCCCCGCTGGTTTACTTATCCTGACGCGCGGACCCAGCTATGGGTCCCCTATGCATCGACGTTTGATGCGAAGGGGTTCGCCCGGCACGATATGCATCAGAGCCATGTGGTCGCTCGGCTCCGGCCCGGAACCAGCGCGACGGCGGCCGTGAACGAGGTAGGAGCCCTGCAATATCGAATCCATCTTGCCCATGCGGCGGAGCCCGTTGCGGAAGAAGTTCGTTGGCGGCCCATCCTGAATGATTTGACGGTGGAGGTGAAGACACCGCTGGTCGTCCTGCTGTGTGCTGTCGGTTGCATGTTGCTGATTGCCTGCCTCAACGTTTCCAATCTGCTGGTTGCTCGCAGTGCCGCCCGCCGTAAAGAGCTTGCTGTGCGTGGAGCATTGGGCGGCAGCCGGCTCATGCTTATCGGCGAGCAGATGGCGGAGAGCCTCCTCATCTGCGCGGCTGGGGGAACCCTCGGTCTTCTGCTTTCTGTCCTGGCGACCCGTTGGCTCGCGGACCACTGGAGCGCTTTGCCCCGTGCCGACGCCATTCATCTGGACGCAACGGTGCTGGTTTTTTCTGTCGCCCTGGTGTTCCTTACCGCCATGCTCTCGGGTCTCTTACCGGCGATTTCCTCGACTGGCGCGGGCATCTTCGCCGGGCTGCAGGAGTCATCCCGGTCGATTGGCGGTAGCCTGTCACGTGCTACGTTGCGCAAAACGCTGCTTACTGTAGAGATTGCGCTCACTGTGGTTCTGCTTGTCTCCGCGGGGCTGTTATTCAAAACCTTTCTGCATTTGCGCACGGCCAATTTGGGTTGCGCCACGGATCACGTGCTCACCATGAAGTATGGCTTACCGGAGAAGCAATACGACACCCGGGAGAAAGTCATCGCCTTCCACGAATCGCTGCTGGAACGCGTGCGCCGGTTGCCGGGGGTTAGCGCTGCCGGACTGGTTTCTACGGCGCCCGGAGCAGGCTATGATGGCGATTACGTCTTTGACCTTCCGGAGCACCCATCGAACAACTTTCAAATCCAGAATGACGCGATCGATCGCACCGCTGATCCCGGCTACTTTAGCGCGATGCAGATCCCTTTGATCGCCGGCCGGTTCTTCACCGATCAGGAGCGGCTGGATCGCGATCACTACATGATTATCAGCAAGAAATTCGCAGATCAGTTTTTTGCCGGTGAAAGCCCGATCGGCAAGCACGTCGCGGTCCAGTCTCTCAACAAAACGTATGAGATTGTGGGCGTGGTTGGAGATACCGTCTACGACGTCGCTAAGCCCATCAAGGCCATGATGTACTTTCCGATTTTGTCCGGAGTTCCGGATGAAACGAGCGCAGCGACCCTCGTGGTGCGTACCGCTGGGGACCCGCTCTCGCTATCGATTCCTATTCAGCAACAGTTTGCCTCGCTGGATCCCGCGCTGCCCGTCTATGACATTTTGACTATGCAGCAAATTCTGGGTAAGTCCACAGCGACGCAGAGCTTTAGCGCTACGCTGGTGTTGGCTTTTGCCGCTCTGTCACTGTTGCTTGCGGCGATTGGTCTCTATGGAGTGCTCTCGTACCTGGTGGCGCAGCGCAATACAGAGATCGGCATCCGCATGGCGCTGGGTGCGCAAAGATCCGAGGTATTGCGTTTGGTGTTGTTCGACGGCTTGCGCCCGGTGTTTTTTGGATTGGTGATTGGTTTGGCGGGCGGGGCTACGGCAGCTTCCTTCATTCGCTCGATCTTGTATGGAACCAGCCCGCTGGATCCGCTGGTTCTTTCGGTCATGGTGGCGTGTCTTCTGCTGACTGCGGTGATTGCGTGTGTTTTGCCGGCGATTCGCGCATCGAAGATCGAACCTATGCAGGCTTTGAGGATTGAGTGATCAGCCTCACTCGGTCCCGCCGGGACGTCTGAATTTCGAGGTCCAAATTAGCGGTAGAACCTGATTTTTTGACGGTGTAAGTCGTTGATTGCTGCTGTGGCGGAGACTATTCACATGGCCTGTACCAGTCACGAGATGACGGGTGCCCATATCGTACCTCGGTTTTGGCAGATGTGGGATCAAGCGAAGCTGCGGCTCTGAGTCTGCAAGGTGTAGATGACCCACCATCAAGACCTCTTGACAGCAGAGAGTGACCGGCGGACATCTGCGGAATCCCACATCTGCCAAAACCGGGCAGATATGGGGCACCCGTCATCCGTCAGAAATCGAGATTTCGCTACCGGCGACGAAATTACCCAGGGGCGCCGTGACAAACGCGACTAGAGCAGAGCCCCACCACTCGCTTAAGGCTTTTTGGGTTCTTCTGGCTTTGCTCCAGGGAATACATTTTTGAGCGGTTGGCGCTGTTTGTCGTACAGTTCCGGAACCGGCAGCGGCTTTCGGGGCAGCATCTGATCGCGCATTGCGGTGTTGTAGACGAATATGGCTTCGACCACAGCTGCCTGCTTCAGGTCGGAAGGGGATAGCCGTTCGTAGACATCCTGGTTGCTATGCAGGCTTCGTGTCTCATAATCACGCGGGTCCTGAATGAATTGGAAGCCCGGGATGCCAACTTCGTTGAAGGATTCGTGATCCGTGGAACCGGCGTTCCGCATGCTGATGGTCGTGACCCCCAGGTCTTTCAGCGGCGCCATCCATTGTTCGAAAATTGGAACCATGGCTGCATTGTTTTCGGCGTAGATACCCAGCAGCTTCCCTCCACCATTGTCGAGATTGAAATAGCCGGAGAGGAGCGCCTGCTCAGGTTTGACCGTAAGTGGGCCGACCCGTTCCCGCACGAAGCTGGGCAGCGCGAGCTCTTCGGGCTTCGTCGATAAACCGATGGTCCCGAAGTGCCGGCTCACATAGCCGAGTGAGCCGAGCTCGCCCTGTTCTTCTCCTGACCACAATCCAATGCGGATCGTCCGTCGCGGTTGCACATGCACGGCTGCGAGGATGCGCATTGCCTCCATGGCGATAATCGCGCCTGCACCGTCATCGGTGGCGCCGGTGCCCGCGATCCAGCTATCCAGGTGTCCCCCTACCATCACCACCTGCTCTTTCAGGTTGGGATCCGCACCGGGGATTTCTGCGATGGTGTTATAGCCTTGTTCGTGATCGCCGGTGAATTCGGTGTTGATCGTGAGGGAAACGGTGACCGGCACCTTGTGCTCCAGCAACCGGCTTACCCGGCCGAAGTTTTCGCTGGAGAGGACGGCGGACGGAATCGGCTGCTTATGGTCTGGCCGGTAGATCTCTTCCCCCATCTGCTCTGCATTGTCGTCGCGAAACATTCCGCCATCCCCGCCCCAGCCAGTGACCAGCAGGGCGGCCGCGTGCTGTTCCGCGAAGAATTTCGCGACCTGCTCCTTGAATTTGATCTTTTTAAAAAGATCTTCCCAGAACTTCGGGTCGCTGGAAAGGACATGCTGCTCTTCCATGTTGCCGTCGAGCGGGTACTGATAAAGCTGCGTCAGCTTGTTCTCGTCATAGTGCTGTAACAGCGGAGCCGGATCAGGGTGAATTTCAGGAGCCTTGCCATACAGGATGATTTTCCCCGCCAGCTTGCCTTTCCAGGCGTCGAAGTCTTTCTCTTCCTTGAGTGGCGGCACGGCGATCACTTCCGCGGTGACCGATCCCTGGGTCGGTGGCGACCATGGCGTGGCCTGGGCAATGAAAACCGCGGTATCCGGCGTGACCATGTAGGCCGAGGTGCTGATCTGCCGCCAACCCATACCAAAATCGCCCCAGCTTTCCAGATGCGCGTTGCTACAGCCCATGGCGGTAAGCTGATCGCGCGTCCAGGCATTGGCCTTGGCTAAATTAGGCGAACCGGTCAGCCGCGGGCCAATGTCGTCAAACAACGCACTCGCATATTCCATGATGTGCGAGTGATTGAAACCCTCTTCACGGATACGCGCATACATGTTGAGGTCGAGCGATTCCGTCGAAGGTTGCGCCTCTACGTGACTGTAGTCGTAGCCACGAATTTCGGTTGTCTTCGTGGTCTGTTTTCGGGCTTGATCAGCATTTGCCCGACAGGTGTGCAAAAAACCAGCACTCAATAGCGTTCCGGCCGTAACCAGGGCCCATCGATGATTCATCCAGTAGTTCCTTCTAAGTTTTTATTCCTTCTACGGCTACTCGCACCGCAAAGCCGTCATGGGATCCACCGACGACGCTCTCCAGGAGGGAAGCAGGCAGGCCAACACAGCAACAGCGAGAAGTACACAAGATACTCCGAGAATAAGCCATGGATCATGAGCGCTATTCTCCACCCAGCGGGAGATCAGGCGGTTCATGCCAAGGCTGATTGCCAAACCTAACAATAATCCAGAACCAACGCTCACCCCAGCCGAAGCCAGTACACTCCATAAAACATCTTTCTTTTGGGCGCCCAATGCCATTCGGATGCCGAATTCATTGGTGCGTTGAACCACCGAGTAGGAAACCACGCTGTACAGGCCTACCGCCGCCAATACCAGCGCCAGTACAGAAAACGCTCCAAAGAGAATCGAGATCAACCGTCCCCTGGCCATCTCCGGCTCGCGCTTAATCCAGGTTTCCAGATCATCGACGCGGCCATTTGCCTGCTGATCGGCGTTAACGGAAACAATTTGCTTGCGGACGCTGTGCAGAATGGCCTGCGGTTCACCACGGCTTTCGACCAGTATCTGCGTGTGCATCCACATGTAAAGCGAATAGGGCAGAAAGATTGCAGGCTTTACCGGCTTGTCGAGGCCGTCGTCCAGCGCATCGGCCACCACGCCGACGATTTGCATCGGACCGTCACTCCCAGGCGCAGCGAGAGTGTAGGGGGGCTCATTTTTTAGGGTGGGAATTTTTAACGAACGGCCCAGGACCTCGCCGTTGGGATAGTAGCGTTTGGCAAAAGACTCATTGACGAGTACCAATGGTGCGCCGTGCACCAACTCCGTATGGTCCCAGACTCGCCCTTGCCGCAACGGCATATGCAAGGTGGTGAAGTAGCCCGGATCGACAAAATTGATCCTGGCCTGTTGCTCCTCAGGGGAAGGCTTGCCCAGCAATTCGAATGGCTGGTTCCAGCCATTGTTGGGAGGAGTGGCGTTGGTGGAAATCCCGGTCGCAATCACATCGGGCAGCGCGCCTATGGCGCTCCGAAGCTGCTCGTAGTAATTCACCCGTTGGGTAATCGTCGTATAGGTGTTCTCGTGAATGGGAATGCCCACTGACATCACGTGATGTGGGTCGTAGCCCAGCGGAATGCGCATCATGTGGAGAAAGCCCTGGATGGCCGCGCCGGCAGCGGTCATCAACAGCAGGGTCAGGGCAATTTGACCGGCGATGAGCACCGCGTGAACATGCTTACCGCGCACCGATCCGGCTATCTTGCGAGTATTCGACTGCATTACCTGGCTGATCTCTGGCCGGGCCAACTGCAGGGCCGGGAACAGGCCGAAGAAAACGCCCGTGAGGACAGCGAGGCCGACGCTGAAAAGTAATACCGGCACGTTGACGTGGAAGTCGGCCTCATGGGGAAAAGAGTATTCCGGCAAGGTGGCCACGATCCATCCCAGGCTTTGATAGGCAAGCAGCACCCGAGTCCCGCGCCGGAAATTGCCAGTATGAGAGATTCGGTCAAGAGCTGGCGGACGAGGCGAACGCCGGTGGCGCCCACAGCAGTGCGTACCGCGAACTCGTGTTGCCGCGCGGTGCCACGGGCCAGCAGAAGAATGGAAACATTGCCGCATCCGATCGCCAACAGCAGTCCCACGGCGCCGAACAACAAGGCGAGCGTCCCGCCCAGTTCGTGGATGTAGGAGTAGCTCAGGCCACGCACCATCAGCACATACTGTTTAGGAAAGTGATTCGGCGTTTCTTTTGCGAATTGCTGGATGAGTGGAGTTAACTCAGCGGTGGCCGCCGCCTGGGTTACACCCGGCTTGAGCTTGAGATAGAGGCCATAAGTTTTGGCTGGCGAGGAAGGCAGGTTAAGCGGCAGATATACGTCGCCGTCCTCCCAGGTAAAGCGCGGCGGCAGCACACCCAGGATGGTGTAGGTCTTGTGAACCATCTGGATGGGCTTCCCCACCACGGACGGATCGCCGTTAAAGTGCCGTTGCCAGAACTTATGGCTCAAAACCACAACCTGCTGCGGTTCCTGTCCATCGGGGGCATCAGAAGGAAGAAAGTTACGGCCGAGCATAGCCGGCAAACCAAGAAATTGAAGCCCACTGGGTGTCAGGTAGATCCCCTTAACGTCTTCCGGGACATCGCCGCCGGTCACCGTCAGGCTCCAGTTCGTTCACGCCTATCACGTCTTCCAGCGAATGAGCTTGTCGTAGCTGCCGTATCTGCGGACCAGTCAGTCCGCTCCAGTTGTTTTCGTTTCCTCCCTTATCAAGCAACGCAATTGTGCAGATTCGATCGGCTCCTGCATAGGGCCACGGGTTCATGAGTACGGCATACACAATGCTGAAGACGGAAACAGTTGCGCCTATCCCGAGGGCGAGCGAAAGAATGGCGGTCAATGCAAAGCCTGGACGACTGACAAACTGGCGAAAGGCGAAGCGAACGTCCTGCAGCAATGTGAGCATAACGCCTCCTTAAAAAGCGGATGGGCCTTACCCGAACCAGCAACTGTCGTGCCAAAGACTAAATGGTCGAGACGATCCTCGGCGAGGCACTGAGAGAGCGGCCCCGGCCGCGCGATTGTCCGAAAGTGGACAGTGCAGGCCAAAATTGAACAAACTGAATGCTTCCTGCGTAGGTATGCATGATGGCAAAGTGCCTAAATTCGTGGGGAAGCGCGGGAGACTGGCTTTGGTCACCGGCATGCATTAGCAAATGACGATGGATATCTCACGCCCAGACCTGAAGGCCAAGAAGCGGAAGCGGCAGGTAATTACGATCGCCATTGGCGTCGTCGTTCTTGCTGCCGTTACTTTTCTCGTGATGCGGTTGAAGCCTGCCGCTCCCTCCGTAGATCGTTCCACCGTGTGGACGGACACGGTAAAGCGCGGACCGATGATCCGCCAGGTGCGCGGACTGGGAACGCTGGTTCCACGCGAAGATGCGATTCGCCAGATCCCGGCACAGACGGAAGCCACGGTGGTGAAGATCCTCACCTTGCCGGGCTCGGAGGTGAAGCCCGACACCGCCCTTCTGGAGTTGGCCGACCCGCAAGCCACCCAGCAGGCGCTGGACGCGGAGCTTTCGCTTAAATCGGCGCGTGCGGACTTAAGCAACGTACAAGTGAAGGTACAGAGCGACCTGATGGCGCAAAAGTCAGCCGCGGCCACGGTGAATGCAGATTACAACCAGGCGCAGCGGCAAGCGAAGATCGACAAAACACTCTTCGGCCTGGGGGTGATCTCCGGTCTTGCCTACAACAGTTCGCAGGGCAAGGCGGATGAATTAAGTACCCGGAACAAACTGGAAGAGCAAACCGTAGATATCAACGAGAAGGCCATCCAGTCGCAGCTTGCAGTACAGCAAGCCAAGGTGGAACAGGCTCAGGCGATCTATGACTTGAAGCGGCAACAGCTGGAAGCGCTCAAAGTGCGTGCCGGGATATCCGGGGTGCTGACCAGCATGCCCTTAGCGGTCGGACAGCATGTCACCATGGGCACGATGCTGGCGGAGGTGGTGCAACCCAATCAGCTGAAAGCACAGCTGAAGATCCCTGAGACGCAGGCACGGGATATCCAGATGGGGCAACCGGCCTCCGTCGACACTCATAACGGCCTGGCCGACGGCGTAGTATCGAGGATCGATCCTGCAGTGGTGAATGGAACCGTCACTGTCGACGTTAAGCTGGTCGGCAATATACCTGATGGGGCACGGAAGGACTTGAGCGTGGATGGCACGATCGACCTGGAAAGATTGAAGGATGTTCTTTATGTAGGCCGGCCGGCATTCGGCAACGAGGAGAGCACCATTACCCTCTTCCGGTTGGATCCGCAGGGCAAAGGGGCAGTGCGCGTGCCGGTGAAGGTAGGCCGCGCATCGGTGAATGCAATCCAGGTTCTGCAAGGGCTCCATGAAGGCGACACGGTGATTTTGAGCGACATGTCACGCTATGACACGACGGACCGAATTCGACTGGACTAACGGAAGCAAGAGCACAAATCCAACTACGAGCAACTGAGGAGCGAAAGCATGCAGCCACTGATACAGATTGAAGCGATGACCAAGGTTTTCTATACCGAGGAGATCGAGACCCACGCGCTCGCCGGCGTTCACCTCTCGATTGCCCGGGGGGAATATGTGGCCATGTCCGGCCCCTCCGGTTGCGGAAAGTCGACCCTGCTGTCGATTATCGGCCTGCTGGACACGCCGACGGCGGGCAAGTACGAGCTGAACGGCCGCCCGGTAGAGAACCTCAAATTCGCCGAGCGCTCGCGTATTCGCAACCAGGAGATCGGATTTATCTTCCAGAGCTTCAACCTGATCGGCGATCTTACGGTTGCTGAAAATGTGGAACTGCCGCTGACCTACCGTTCAGGAATGGCCTCGAGCGACCGCAAGAGCCGGGTGCAGGAGTCGCTGGAACGCGTAGGCATGGCGCACCGCATGCGGCACTATCCCTCGCAGCTTTCCGGCGGTCAACAGCAACGTGTCGCGGTTGCGCGCGCGCTGGCCGGGTCGCCCTCGATTCTGCTGGCCGACGAACCCACGGGAAACCTGGATTCGAAGAACGGCGAAGCGGTCATGGAACTGCTCAAGAACCTGCATAATGAAGGGGCGACGATTTGCATGGTGACGCACGATCCGCGCTTCGCCCGCCATGCGGACCGGAACATTCACCTGTTTGATGGAAAGATCGTCGCCGAAGGCGAAGCGCTGGATCAGAGTCTCGCGTTTCAATAAGGAAAAGAGGCAGATCCCGACAGAGGAGTGCGGTCATCCGTCAGGAGTCGATCCTGATGGGGAGCTGCCCCTTTTTGTCTAAAATTCACGCCTTTCAATAAGCCAACGAGGCTGCAATGATTTCGCTAGAAAATGTCGAAAGAAGTTATAAGACCGGCGCCGGGCAGACGTGGGTACTCAGGCGTATCCATCTGAAGATCGAGACGGGTGAATTTATCACCATCATGGGACCCTCCGGGGCAGGGAAATCCTCGTTGTTGAATGTGTTGGCGCTGCTCGACGATCAATGGGCGGGCGCCTACTGGTTCAACGGCGAAGCAGTCCACTCTATGAATCGGAAGCAGAGATCAGATCTGGCCCGGCGCAACATCGGCATGGTTTTCCAGAGCTACCATCTGCTCGATGACCTGACCGTTGCAGAGAATATCGATCTCCCGCTCTCTTACAAAAATATCTCGCGCTCCGAACGCCAGGCGATGGTGGCGGACACTCTTGATCGCTTCAACATCGTGGGCAAGAAAGACCTCTATCCCAACCAGCTATCCGGCGGCCAGCAGCAACTTGTTGGGATCGCCCGCGCCGTGATTCACCGTCCGGCTCTGCTGCTGGCTGATGAGCCCACCGGAAATCTTCACTCGACCCAGGCAAAGGAGATCATGGAACTGTTCCAAAACCTCAACCAGGAGGGCACAACCATCGTTCAGGTCACCCATTCCGAGGTCAATGCTTCCTATGGCAGTCGCATCCTCGAGGTTCGCGATGGTTGGATGGTGAAGGACACGGCCAACCCCGGCTTGGGTGCCGAGGTGAAGGCATGAGGCATGGCTCCGGTGCGGGCAGCACCGTGCAGAAAACGTTGTCTGTGTTGTGTGCAGCGGGCCTTCTGGTCTCGACCAGCTTTGCCCAAACAAACCCCGCGGGGCCCTTGCCTCCCGCGCCTGCCGGTCCGCAGCAATCTCCGCCCCAGACCATCGCACAGCAGGCGCAAGCGGCGGCGCAGCCGCAGCCGGCCTCCTACCAGGGACCTTTCCGCATCGAAATGCCGCATTCACGCAACCCCATTGCGCGGTATATGCCCAGCACCGTGCCGGAACTGAACCTGCAAAACTCGCGGCGACTCTACGACCTCATTCAAGACGGCAAGCTCCGCATCTCCCTGCAGGACGCGATCGCTTTGGCCCTCGAAAATAATCTCACGCTCGCTTCCTTCCGCTACAACTTCCCCATCGCGCAAGCCGATCTTCAGCGCACCAAGGCGGGAGGCAACGTCAACGGTGTCAACACCACCGTCGTCCAGACCACGCAGAGTGGCTTTGGCGCCTCGGGGGGCGGTGGTGGCTCCACAGCCTCGAGTGCGACGGCAGGCAGCGGCGGTATCGTCACTTCGACGCTCGGCGCCGGCGCGGCCGTCAACCCGTTCGACCCCTTACTCACCTTCAGCGGCTATGTGCAACACACCGTCACCCCGGAGCCGAACCTTTCCCAGGTCGGAGTCGAACTCTATAAGGTGAACAACATTGAGGTCCAAACGCAGTACCAACAGTACTTTCCGTTGGGCACCTACCTGCAGGTGAACTACACCGGTTTCCGCGCCGCCAACAACAGCCCTTATTTCGCAGTCAATCCCGAACTGAGTTCCAATTTCATCGCCTACCTGCAACAGCCGCTTCTGTACGGATTCGGCCTTGCCAGCAACGAGCGCTTCATCCACATCGCCAAAAAAAACCTGCAGACCACCGATCTCGCCTTTCAGCAGCAGGTGATCTTTACCGTAACCGACATCGAAAACCTGTATTGGGATCTGGTCAACGCTTACCAGGACGTGCAGGTGAAGACCCGGTCGTTGGAATACGCCAATCAGACCCTCACCGACGACCAGAAACAGTTGGAGCTTCAAAACATTCCCGCGATGCAGGTCATGAAGGACCAGTCTGCGGTTGCCACCAGCGAGGGTGACCTTACCATTGCCAAGGCCGCGCTGAGGCACAACGAGCTGCTTATTAAAAACGATCTCACCCGAACCGACGACCCGTCCATCGACGAAATCCCCGTTATTCCGCTTGACCTGCACGGCGGTCCAGATCCCCAAGAATCGAAATCCATCACCCAGCTGATCGACGAGGCCATGAAGAACCGCCCTGACGTCGCGATGTACCGTAATCAGGCCGAGGTCCAGCGCCAGAGCCTCAAGGACATCAACAGCGAGCTGCTGCCTCATCTCGATTTGTACGGCTACTACGGAGGCACCGGCGCCGCCGGCCCCAAAAACCCCAATTGCAGCCTTGGCGCGTCGCAATGCGCCACCAGCTTGCCCACGGACTTTTCCAGCATGTTCGTGAACACCTTCAACTACTCGGCGCCTCAGTACGAGGTTGGCGTCAATCTCACCATCAACCTCCGCAACCGAATCGTCAAAGCAGACCAGTTCCGCGCCGTGCTCGCGTACCGCCAGAGCCAGATTGCCCAGGAGCAGCAGCAGAAGAGCCTTCGCTTCGACATCCGCGACTCGCAGTTCGCTCTCACGCAGGCGCAAGCCCGCGTGGCGGCCGCGCAAAAAGCACGCGATCTCGCGCAGAATTCCTTTGATATCGCCAAGAAGGAGCAAGATATCGGAGCGATGTCCAGGTATGACACCCTGGTTGCAGAACAAGGCCTCGCTGTCGCTGAATCCGCGTTTTATACCGCGCAGACTGCTTATGAAAAGGCGAAGGCAGATATTGACCGCGCCACCGGGACGACGCTGGAACGCACGGGCGTCTCGATAGACGACGCAAAAAGTGGCGTCGTCGCTCAAAGCAGGCCTTAGGAGTGTTTCCCGATGCCTGTAGAGCCCGTAGGACGGCCTTCGAGCCATCGATAAACACCGCGGAACGGATGCAGCTTTAGCCGGGCTTTTTTGTACCAGCACTATACTTACAAGGTGACCCCCCAGGCGCCGCTTGAGGCAATGATGGCAACCTACCCGCAAACCGCGAAAGAGCCGGCTGCGCGCACAGCCATGGACGCGCCCAGGATTCTGGCCGCCGACGATCAACCCCATATTCTGGATGCCATCGAGCTGCTGCTGCAGCCGCAGGGCTACCGGGTCACGCGCGCGCAATCGCCCCGCGAAGTGAGAGACCGCGTTGCCAGCGAGACCTTCGATGCGCTCCTGATCGATCTCAACTACACCCGCGATACTACCTCCGGCGCGGAAGGTCTGGAGTTGCTCGCTCAACTGAGCGCTCACGACAGCCGCTTGCGCATTATCGTCATGACGGCCTGGGCCAATGTCGATCTGGCGGTCGAATCCATGCGCCGCGGGGCGTGCGACTTTATCCAGAAGCCATGGGAAAACGCGCGGCTCATTTCCATCGTGCGCACCCAGATCGAACTGCGGCGGGCCGTGCGGCAAGCGGAAATTCTGGAAGCGGAAAACCGCCTGCTGCGCGCCGAAGGCCGGCCTGAGCTGATTGCCAAAGCTGCTTCCATGCAACCGGTTCTGGAAATGCTTGCCCGCATCGGACCCTCGGATGCCAACGTGCTCATTACCGGCGAACACGGAACCGGCAAAGAAATCGTGGCGCAAACGCTGCATGCGCTTTCCTCCCGCGCGGCTCGTTCCCTGGTTGCCGTGAACACTGGGGCGCTGGCAGAAGGAACTTTTGAGAGCGAGCTCTTCGGCCACGTAAAAGGAGCGTTTACCGATGCGCGCACAGATCGCATTGGCCGCTTCGAACTCGCCGACCGGGGGACTCTTTTCCTGGATGAGATTGCCAATGTCCCCATGCGCCAGCAGGCCAAGCTGCTGCGCGTGCTCGAGACCGGCGACCTGGAACGGGTCGGCTCTTCGCAAACCAGGCGAGTGAATGTGCGTTTGCTTTCGGCTACCAATGCCGACTTGCAGGAAGAGTGCGCCCAGGGCCGCTTCCGCGAAGATCTCCTGTTCCGCCTCAACACCGTCGAGATTCATCTCCCCCCGCTGCGTGAGCGCCGCGAAGATATCCCCGTGCTTGCCGGCCACTTTCTCGCCCGCTATACCTCGCGCTACCGCAAGCCAACGACCGGCTTTGAGCCGAGCTGCCCTGGAAGCCATGTTCCAACACAGCTGGCCGGGCAACGTGCGGGAACTCGATCACGCCATTGAACGCGCCGTGCTCATGGCCCGCGGTCCGCGTGTGCAAACCGCCGACCTTGGCTTGAGCCAGGTCCGCTCCTCCACCCAGAGTCTCGACGAGTTGAGTCTTGAGGCCGTGGAAAGTATTCTTATTCGCAAGGCTCTGGCGCGTGCGGGCGGCAATGTCAGCCATGCGGCAGAGGCTCTGGGATTGAGCCGTGGAGCGCTCTATCGCCGGATGGAGAAGTATGGAATCTGATCCCACTTCGCATAGCGGAAGTGATTCAGCCCCCCACCCACACCTGCGCCCCCCAAAACACATTGGCCGCAGCGCTCCATTTGAGCGCCGCATCCGTTTCTTCTGCCTGTTGATCGCAGCGCCGGCATTCGTGCTCGCTGCGATTCTGCTTTGGCAGGCCAAAGTGTCCGGGACCATGGCGGCCACACTTCTTGGTGGCGCTGCTTTTTTTTCGCTGATCGCGGCAAGCTTACTCATGGAGGAGATCATTCGCCCGCTGCAGACCCTGGCGAATGTTGTCTCCGCGCTACGCGAGTCTGATTATTCTTTTCGTGCCCGTGGCAGCCGCCAGCTCGATGCGCTGGGGGAACTTGCTCTGGAGATCAACGAATTCGCTGACATGCTGCAGAGCCAGCGTCTGGATGAACTCGAGGCCAGCGCCTTGTTGCGTTGCGTGATCTCTTCCATGGATGCGCCGGTGCTTGCTTTTGATCCTGAGCATCGCCTGCGGCTGATCAACCCTGCCGCGGAGCGCATCTTTCATCTCAGCCCGGACCGGGCCATCGGCACCAGCGCGGATGACGTGCGTCTTGCCGGCCTGCTCGATCAGCCCGATCGCGGAATCATGATTCTGGCGGGCAAGGGCTATCCCGTGCATTGGATGGTAAGGCGGTCGAGCTTTCGCCAGCACGGGATCCCGCATACGCTGCTGGTGCTTTCTGATGTAAGTATCGCCCTGCGGGAGCAGGAGCGGGATGCGTGGCAGCGACTGATCCGGGTCATTGGACATGAAATCAACAATTCGCTTACGCCCATCAAGTCTATCGCCGGCAGCCTTCGCTCGTGGGTCCATGTCAATCCGCAGAAAGTCCAGACCATGGATGCGTCTGCCGGGGACGATCATCTGTATAACCTGGACCGCGGTCTGAGAATCATCGAGAACCGGGCTGAGTCGTTGAATCGTTTTATCCAGGCTTACCGGCAGCTTGCCCAGCTGCCGCCGCCGGCCTTGCAGCCGGTTTCCTTGCACCCGCTGATAGAGCGCGCGATTCTCATGGAAACCAGGGTAGCGGTCCAACTCAAGCCCGGACCCGATGTCGTTCTGCAACTCGATTCCGACCAGATCGAGCAGTTGATCATCAACCTGTTGCGCAATGCAGCGGAGGCGGCTTTGGCGCGGTTTCCCGAGGCGCCGGCAAACAGCGAGGTGACGATCACCTGGAAAACGGCTCCCCCCGGCGTGGTTATTTTGATTGAGGATAACGGGATCGGGCTCACCAATCCGTCGAATTTGTTTGTGCCCTTCTACACCACCAAGCCGGGAGGAAGCGGTATCGGCCTCGCGCTGGCGCGGCAGATATGCGAAGCCCACGGCGGCGTTCTTCAGGTTGCCAACCGGCTGGATGGCCCGGGTTGCGGAGCGGAGATCCGCTTGCCGGTGGGTCCATCCTCGCGAGGATGGTTCGAACCAGAACCGGAAGTTGCGGAGAATAAGGTGCCGGTCAGTTAGGTCTGGGCGGCCGGCAACCACTCTCCATTCAACCGTTGCCCTTTCCTTGTCATCTAATCAGGAGCCTGAAACTTTTTAGTTTTGTGGCCGGAAAACTCCGAAGAGCATCGGCCGACAAGCATCGCCGAGGTCCTTCGACTTCGCGCACGAGACCTTTGTTATGTGAAAGACCTGCGAGGCGCTTCGCTCAGGATGACGGTTTTGCTGAGAGGTAAATCACATCTGGCGGGCGTGCGAAGAACGCGAAAGATCGAAAAAGTCACAACCTCCGAGCGAAGCCGAGCGATCTGCAGTTTCGCGGACCTCTCCTGGAGATGGTTTTCTTTTCGGTTTTCGCGCAGACGATGGGCAATCGCGGTATTTTGAACGTTAAGGGAATCCTCATGCCTACACTGAACGTCAACCTTACGCATGAACTCGATAGCTTCGTCTCGAAAATGATTAAAAGTGGCCGTTTCGAAAACGCCGGTGAGGTTGTACGCGCAGCACTGCGAACATTGGAGCGCGAAGAAAAGCAGTTTGAGGCGAAACTCGTGGCTATCCGAGCGGCTATTGATGAAGGCGATCGCAGCGCGGCTGCCGAGGGCGATTCGTTTGGACGTATTCGGCAAAAGCTGCGGCTTTCAAAGAAACGCCGCTAGCCGGCAACCTGCGCCAGACAAATGAAGAGTTTTTATGTGTCGAGCCACCCTCAACGTCTCTTGAGCGTCTCCAACTCATCCAAAGTTCGCGGCCAGTCGGATCGTAAGAGGCGCGAGAGGCTCCGATCTGCGAGCAGTTTACCGCCGGTCTGACAGCGCACGCAGTAGTTGGTTTCGTTGTCTGCGAAGCGAATCCGTTGGATGGGCTCGCCACATCTAGGGCAAGGTTGTCCATACCGTCCGTGTACTGCCATGTCCGCACGAAAGGCTGTCACTTTTTCGGGAAAAGCGACCTTCGCCTCGTCACCCAGGCGCTTGATCCATAGCTCCAGAGTGCTGCGGGTTGCGGCGTAAAGTCTTTCCCACTCCTCTGGCTTCAACTTGTGGGTCAGCGCCACCGGTGACAATTGCGCAGCGTGCAAAATCTCATCGGAATAGGCGTTGCCAATGCCGCTCAGAATGCGCGGATCGGTCAGGGCCCGTTTGAGAGTTCGGTTCTCGACTGTGAGCGCATCGCGAAAAGTCTTGAGATCGCTGGCGAGCACATCGATGCCTCCGGGATCGATGGAACGTAACCCCTCCTCTCCTTCGAAAACATGAAGAGACGCGCGGCGCTTGGTTCCCGCCTCAGTAAGCACGAGCGAGCCATGAGGAAAGTCGAAGGCGGCCAGGTTGTTTCGTCCAGCTAGTTTCGCACCGGCCGGCCGCCAGTGCAGTCGCCCGGCAATCATTAGATGAAGCACAAGCCAGAGATCACCTTCCACGCCGATAGCGATGCGTTTGCCGATGCGGCGCAGTTCCCGCACTACCCGGCCTTCCACACTGGCCACCGGCGGCCGCGCCGTTCGCAGCAGAAAGGCGCTCGCAATGCGGACATGTTCGAGCGGCTGGCCGACAATCCGCGGCTCCAGGGCGCTGATATACGCGGTGATGTCCGGAAGTTCCGGCATGCCTACCAGCTTGCAGCCTGGGCCGCAGTTTCGCAACATCGGACCATCGGGGCGACGTGATACACTCCGCCCGATGAATCGACGTATGTTTCTTGGCCAGGCCGCAATGGCGTATGGTGCTTTCCTGCTCCACGCGCGAGCCCAGGGAACGTCTCATGCGCCCGCTCTCACCATCCGCGAGATCCGCGCTGTTCGTTTGCGCGACGGCTTCAACAGCCGCTTTATCCGCGTTTATACCGACCAGGGCCTGACCGGCACGGGTGAGATGCTCGATACCGTGGGGGCGGAATATATCGTCAACCACAACATCGGTCCTTCGCTTGCCGGCCGCGACCCGCTGGATATCGAAGGTATTCTCTTCGACCTGTGGGGATGGAAGCACCTTTCCGCCGGCGGTTCGCCCTCGCCGCTGTTTATGCGAGGCATGGGCGGACCCTACCTGACCGCCATCAGCGGAGTGGAAATGGCTCTGTGGGACCTGGCGGGCAAAGCCCTGAATGTGCCCGTCTACCAGTTGTTGGGCGGCCGCGTGCGCAACCGGTTGCCCGTCTATCTGCACGCGGCCAACGCGGCGGAGGCCACCAGCCTGATTGCAAAGACCAAGGTAAAAGCGCTCAAGATCGGCATTGATTACAGTCCCGATGCCTGGACGCTCAAAAAGGGTTGGGATCCGGACAAGCTATGGGGACTTCATCTGAACACAGTGCAATTAGACGATGTGGTGAGTTTTGTCGCATCGATCCGCGAGGCGGTCGGCCCGCGCTACGATCTGGCGCTCGAATGCCACGCGCGTTACGACGTGGAGACGGCGATCCAGCTGTGCCACTTGTTGGAGCCATTCCGTCTGATCTGGGTTGAGGAACCGATCCCCAGCGACGATGTGGACGCCATGGTGAGAGTGCGCAATGCCACGCGCGTTCCTATCGCGGCAGGTGAGAATATCTACAGCCGCTATGGGTTTCGGCCGTTTCTGGAAAAGGAAGCGCTCAGCGTGATCCAGCCGGACGTGTCGAAGACCGGCGGCCTGTTGGAGACGCGCAAGATCGCCGCGATGGCCGAGGTTTACTCCATCCCCATCGCACCCCATGGTGTGGCTTCTCCGCTGGGTACCATGGCGGCAGCCCATGTCGCCGCCGCCACGCCTAACCTGATGCTGCTGGAGTTCACCCATTACGTTGACCAGTCGTACACTTCGCTGACGGAGCCAGTCTCGCTCGATGGGGAAGGCTTTCTCGAGGTGCGGACTACGCCGGGAATCGGCGTGGCTCTCAACGAAGATGTGGTGAAGGAACGGACAGACCCTGAATTTCATCCCTTGTGAAGCTTATGTCTGAAAGCAAGGTTCCTCAAATCGTCGCAGTCGGCGAGCTCTTGTGGGATCTGCTGCCGAGCGGCGCCCGGCTTGGTGGAGCGCCGGCGAACTTCGCTGTGTTCTGCGCCCGGTTGGGCAACCGCAGTGTATTAGTCTCAAGCGTGGGTAACGATGATTACGGCAACGCTGCCCGCAGCCAGCTCGTGCAGCCGAACCTGGATCTGACACAGTTACAGATGAGCGAAACGCATCCCACGGGAACCGTAGAGGTTACGTTCTCGGCCAACAACCAGCCCAGCTATGTGATCTCTCGAGGAGTGGCGTGGGATTTCATTCGGCTCACTCCCGGCCTGCTGGCAACCGTCCGTGCTGCGGATGCCATTTGTTTTGAAACGCTTTCCCAGAGGCATGAGGTATCGCGGTCGACCATCCGGAGCATGGTGGAGGCCGCCCCTGCCGAGTGCGTGCGGGTTTGCGACATAAATATCACGGATGCCCGATTGCAGTCCCGAGGTGCTTCACTGGTCAGTGGCCCACGCCGATATCATCAAAGTGAGCGAGGAGGAGTTGCCGCTGACTTTTTCGTTTCTGGGCGGACTTGGCTTAACCTACGCAGCAGTTAACCCCAGAAACCGGGTCTCGTGCGCTGCTCGAGAATTTCCCCGATTGTCAAGTTGGTGGCCACCACCCTGGGAGCTGAAGGAAGCATGGTCACCACGCGTGAGGGCACATTCAGGCATCCGGGCTTTCCCGTCAAGCTGGTCGACACGGTCGGCGCGGGCGATGCCTTTACTGCTGGTCTGCTGCACGCCTACCTGCGAGGCGCCTCGCCGTCACTGATGGCAAAGATCGGCAACCTTTGTGGCAGCTACGTTGCCGGTCAACAAGGAGCCACGCCGGCACTGTCGGCGGAACTGATCGAGAACATCCGTGCGTTGCTGGGCGGGCAAGAGCATTCGCTCTCTGGGGGGAAGTGAATGAATCGTCGAAAATTCCTGGTTTCATCGTTGGCCTCCTCCGCGATGTGCGCGCTGCAGAGCCGGCTCTTGCAAGCAACGGACGGGGCTGGAGAGCAGGCGGCGCTCAGGGAAAAGCTTATGAGCGATCCGTTGCGGCCACAGTTTCATTTGCTGCCGCGGGCCAACTGGATGAACGATCCCTGCGCGCCGCGATTTTTTCGCGGCCAGTACCACATGTTTTTTCAATACAACCCCGGCGCAGCCGTGTGGGGAGACATGCATTGGGCGCACGCCGTCAGCCCCGATCTTATTCACTGGAAACACTTGCCGGTGGCGCTCTCGCCGACTCCCGGTTCGTATGACGCCTACGGATGTTTCACGGGAAGCGTGCTTCCCGGCGTCGATGTTCCCAGCATTCTTTACACCGGCGTCACCAAATGTTCACCGCAAGAGGAGACGATCCGTGGTGAAGGAGTACGTGAGGTGCAGTGCCTGGCGACGTCGACCGACCCTGAACTGGGCCGCTGGACAAAGCTGCCGAAGCCAGTGCTGGAGGCGCCGCCGCCCGGTTTGAAGATTACCGGCTTTCGCGATCCGTGCCCGTGGAAAGACGGAGACACCTGGTACCTGGGTGTGGGTTCGGGCTTTAACAAAGTTGGCGGCGCCGTGCTGCTCTATACCTCTCGCGACGGCCGTAACTGGACATATCTCCATCCATTAGCGCAGGGCAAGTGGAACGAGGGCACGAAGGTCAACCCCGTAGACACGGGTGAAATGTGGGAATGCCCGGACTTCTTTCCGCTTGCAGATAAACATGTGCTGCTTTACTCCACCGAGCGGAAGGTCTATTGGGAGGTAGGCACCTTCGATAAGGGTGACCTCCGTTTCCACACTGAGACCAGAGGCCTGCTCGACCATGGATCGTACTACGCGATGAAGAGCATGGTGGACGAGAAAGGCCGGCGCATTCTGTGGGGATGGGTTCAGGAAACGCGTAGTCCCTGAGGAGTGCAAGGTTGCAGGGTGGGCCGGCGCGATGGCTCTGCCCCGCGTGCTGTCGCTGGGGCCGGATAACAGGTTGCGCATGGATGTCCCCCCGGAGTTTGCCTCGCTCCGTAGCGGCACGCAGATCAATCATCGAGCCGGTGAGATCCATTGCAAATTCAAGGTGGGGCAGAGTGCTTGTGGGCTTGAATTGCGTTCCGGCGCGACGTCATTGTTTGCCATTCATTACGATGGCGGATCTTCGGTGACGATAGGCGGAAAGACCGTGCCGTTCTCACCCGATCGCGATGGACTCTCGTCGGTTCGTCTCTTCATCGACGGCTCGATCATCGAGACGTTTGTTGACAATAGAGAAGCAGTCACCGCGCGCTGTTACACGCCGGCGCCGGGCGGCATACAGGTTGTGCGGACCGGAGCGGCGGATGCGCTCAGCAGTCTGGAAGTATCGAGCATCACGCCGATTTCGAAGGACCGGCTTACTGACTGACTCGTTTCGCACCCCCGCCAGATGTGCTTAGGCCGCTCGGCAAAGCCGTCATCCTGAGAGCCTGTGAAGCTGTTTGGGGGAGTCACAGCTTCCGGGGTGTGCCGTGGAGGGATGCTGCGGTCTCTCCACCGGCGGCAACCTCAGGCGCGGAGCCGCTTCATGTATTCCGCGTCGACTTTGAGCGCTTCCATGATCGGTCCCTGGAATTCCTCCTGCTCCACGAAGGCATGGCGTATGTGGCCGGTCGCTGCCGCCGCGGCGAGGATAGGCTTGTAATCAATCGATCCCGTGCCAAGCTCGACAGACGGCGGTTTGTTGTCTTTGAAATCCTTCACATGCAGCATCACGATACGTGTCGGATACTGTTTCAAATAATGTACGGGGTCCTGGCCGCCCACGATCACCCAGCCACAATCAAGCTCAAAGCTGACCTTTGCAGGATCGGTGTTCTTCAGCAGCTCCTCATAGGGCAGCACGCCCCCAATCGCTCCGAACTCAGCAACATGGTTGTGATAAGCGAAACGCATCCCGTCCGCCTGCACCTTGGTCGCTATCTGGTTGAACTGCTCCGCGCTCCAGCGCCAGTCATCGATGGTGAGCGGGCCCTTCACGCTTTCCTGTTGATGCATGGGCGAGGAGCAAACCACAAATCCGGCGCCCAGCGATTTGCAGAACTGCAGAATCTCGTCGAGGTGCTGCCGGAGCAGCGGCAGCGGGTAATGCGCGCTCACACAGCGCAATCCGGCGGCCTTCATCGCCGCCTTTACCTGCTCGACCGGCAGATTAAAGAATCCGGCAGCTTCGACTTCCTTATAACCGAGAGCACCGATCTGCTTGAGCGTGCCGGCATAGTCCGTGGGCAGCAGGGTACGCACTGAGTAGAGCTGCAGGCCAATGGGGAGCCCGAGCGGAGCAGCCTGCCCTACGCCGGTCATCGCGAGGGCGGCGGCCGCGGAGCCGGTGCTTAAAAAGGTGCGCCTGGTTATCGACAATTCGTTCCTCCTGCAACACGGCTAATACTACTACTCCATGAACCAGCCATGGGTCACCATGAACGACTGCCCGGTCAACGCCAGTGTCGTTTGTTCCGCCAGGAACACCGCGGTCGCTCCGATTTCTTCCATCGATGTGAACTGTCGATCGAGCGTGTCCTTCAACATCACTTTCTCCACCACTTCCTGCGGATCGAGCTGAAGTATCTTCGCCTGTTCAGGGATCTGCTTCTCGACCAGCGGAGTGCGGACAAAGCCCGGGCAAATTACATGAGCGCGCACCCCATAGGGGGCTCCCTCCTTGGCCACTGCACGGCACAGGCCCAGCAATCCGTGTTTCGCAGTCACGTACGGCGCCTTGAGCACAGAGGCCAGCTTCGAATGAACGGAGCCGGTATAGAGAATGCAGCCGCCGTGGCCGGATGGATACATGTGCCGAAGACAGGCTCGCGTGGTCAGGAAGGCTCCATCGAGGTGCACCGCGAGGACTCTCTTCCAATCGCTGTACGCCAGCTCGTGAATACCGCCAATGATCTGGATCCCTGCATTGCTGCAGAGGATATCGACGCCGCCAAATTCCTGAACGGTTCTTGCCACTGCGGCGTCGACGGCATTTTCATCGGTCACATCCATGGCAACTCCAAGCACACGGCCATGTGTGGCCCCAGCGACTCTGGCAGCGGCCGCCTCCGGCTCCGCCCGGTCCAGATCGGTGACCACCACGTTCGCGCCTTCTGCAGCAAAACGTTGCGCAATGCCGAGGCCGATGCCGGAAGCCGCGCCGGTAACGATTGCTGTTTTCCCCTTCAAGCGCACTCATCTCACCTGCAAACAAAATTGGAAGCATCGCCGGTAGTCGCTGAACGACAAACGCAGAGTGTACTAAGAAGGAGCCACCCTCGCAATCCCGATGCCCGCAGCCCATCGCGTATATTCTTGATTGAGCACGATCAAGGGGTTTTTCCGCTATGACTATGTCGAATCATTTTCCCAAATTGCTGGAAGTGGAGCAGAGCTTTCCACCTTCGCAAAAGCTGGATTTCTCGAGGCTCCTGGAGGAGCAGTTCACGCAAACCGGGCTGCGGGAAAAGATCAAGCCGGGCATGAAAATCGCTCTTGGCGTCGGCAGCCGAGGCATCACCAACCTCAAGGAAATTGTGAAGGCCACCCTGGGTGTGCTTATCCAAGCGGGTGCGCGCCCCTTCATCGTGCCCGCGATGGGTAGCCACGGCGGGGCCACTGCGGCCGGCCAGATCGAGATGCTGGCGAGCTACGGGGTGACCACCGAAAGCATGGGTGTCCCCATCGAAGCCGGCATGGAGGTGAGAAAGATCGGCACGGCTTTTGACGGCCTGGATGTCGTGTTCAGTGTTCCGGCCTTTGCAGCCGATGGAATTGTAGTCCTCAACCGGGTCAAGCCGCACACTGACTTTCGTGGCACGTTGGGCAGCGGCATCCAAAAAATGCTGGTGATTGGCTTCGGCAAGCAGGTGGGCGCCAACAATGCGCATTGTGCCGCGGCTCATTTAGGCTACGAGGTTGTGCTGCGCGAGTTTGCCAGGACGATCCTCGGCGCGGCGCCGGTTTTCTGCGGCATCGCCCTGGTGGAAGATCAGCATCATCAGACTGCGGTGATCGAAGTAATCCCGCCGGAGAACATCGTTCGCGAAGAGGACAGGCTTTTTCAGAAGGCGGAGTCCCTATTGGCGCGCCTGCCGTTTGAGGAGATCGACCTGCTGATCGTTGATCGCATGGGCAAAGACATCAGCGGCTCTGGTATGGACACCAACGTGATCGGCCGCGACATTGCCGGATATACTTCTTCACTTCACTCCGCCAGCCCGGTCACCCCGCGCGTATCGCGCATTTTCGTGCGCGACCTGACCCCGGCCAGCAGTGGCAACGGTACTGGTATCGGCATGGCGGACTTTACCACTGCCCGTCTCGTCAAGGCACTCAATTTGCAATATACCTACATGAATGCGCTCACCTCGCTCGGGATGCTCGCCGCGAAAATTCCCATTCACTTCGACAATGACCGCGAGGCCGTCCAGATGGCGTTAGCTTCTCTCGCTGAGCCGAGCACGGAGAAGCTGCGCGTGGTGCGCATAGCCGACACCCTCAACCTCGAACGCTTCCTCGCTTCCGAATCGTGCGTAAAAGGAATCAACGGGAGAGCGGGAGTAACAACAAACGGCACCGGCACGCGACATGCAATTCGATGCATCCGGCAATCTGTTGCCACTCTAGTGTAGTGCGTCACACAGATGGGCCTTTATCTCATCTTGATGATCCTGTGTCGGCTCTTAGTCGGTAAGCCGTGCTTTTCAAGCTACATCGCGCCGAGTCCCGTTAGGGACGACCGATCGTAGCCCAGGATGGAGTGCGCAGCACGGAATCCTGGGTAGCTATTAGCAAAATGATCTAGCCCCGTAGGGGCGGCACACATCCTCGAGGGACGTCAGTCCCGATCGGAGCAGATACGGCAGCTGACATAATCGCCTTTATTACTGACGCACTACACCGGCCGACGGATTCACTTAAAGTCGGCTAAGCTTTCCAACTTACCCCTCACCATAGATGCACGCGCCCGCACGACCTAAACGCTGACATGTTAGTCTAAAAAGATTTTAATGCCCACCCCATCCGATGCAGGCTTTGTCCGGTCAGGAAGCGATTGCTGCTAGGGTATCGCTTAACCCTTTAAATGGCTGACTTTCTGACGAGGCAATCACTTTTTGCGTAAGCCAATCGAGCCCTCTAAATGTCCTCTTGCCTGGCATCTGCTGGTAAATATCTTTCGATGGTGCGAGACTGAACCACCAGTCGGCGAGCACCTATCTCGCGCGCTTTAAATCCCCTCCCCCGCGACGCGACGCTTTCTACTGCATCCGGATCTATGCCGGTTAGTTGAGGAGCAATAGCACATATAAGGAGCGGCCGATTGCGATACTGCCCCGCGAGCGGAAAGGTGGTGCTGAGATGAGTCCGAAGTTGTTAACCGGAGAAGACGTAAATCTCACCCTCCGCGATCTGACGCTGCCGCTCATGCGCCGCAAGCGAGTATGGATGCTGACCTTTTTATGCGTCTTCGCCGTTGCGGCGTTGATCGGTTTGCTCCGGCGGAAAACCTACGAGTCGCATATGTCCATCCGCATCAGCCGTGAAGAGTTGGTCCCCGCGGAAGCCACCGGGGCAAACGCCTCCATCCCGCCCCTGACAGATGAGGAGGTGACCTCGGAGGCTGAGTCGCTCAAAAGCCACGAGTTCCTCGAACGGGTTGTCCTTAGCAATGGCCTCCAGAACGAGCCGGATAGCCGGTTTCTCCGTTTCCTTCTTCCCCGGCAAACAGAAACGGTTCGAGTAGCGCATGCCGTGCTGCAACTCGGCCGGCAGATAAAGATTCACACCCGATCGAGTGCACACCTTATTGACGTGACCTATCGCTCAACGGATCCCGGCTCAGGCCTATGGGGTGCTGAACAGCCTTGGCAACCTCTATCTGGCCCGGCATGTCCCTTCTCCCAGGCCGGTCTCTTCCTCGACTTCAGCGCCGCAATCACAGGGATACGAAGCGGCAATGAGAAGACGCAGAGTCGGGGCTGCGCGAATTCCAGCGCACCCAGGGTCGATCGGATACGGGTCGCGGCCTTGCTCGGCAACTGATGGCAGCCGCAGCCCAGTCGCGCACCATCGAGCGCGCGATTGCCGCCGACGAGCAGAAGATCCGGACCGACCAGGAGCAGCTGAAGGTGAATCCGCAGCAACCGGCCCCGAAGCAGGACAACGAATCTACCAACCTGCTGCCCGAGAATCTCGGAGCCCGTCTTCAGGCCGCCGAAACCAAGCGTGCGCAGTTCCTGCAAAAGTATGCGCCGAACTACCCGCTGGTGCAGGATGCCGATAAGGAGGTGGCTGAAGCCAAAGCGGCCATCGCCGCGGCACAGAGCAGTTCCCAGGGGAAACAAACGCCGGTCCGCCTGCCTGACCTTCGCGTTCATGCGAGAGAGATTAGCGCGAGACCAGGCGGACTTGGTGGCGCAACGTGCCAGTCTCAACGCCATTCGTCATGTCCTCACGGAGATGAAGGCGCAAATGCTTAAATCGGGTAGCAACACGTTAGAAGACGCTGACCTCGAACGCGAGGTCAAGGCTGACGAACAGAGCTATTTGCAGTATCTCTCCAGGCGAGAGCAGGAACGCACTGCCGAGTGTGCCCGATCGGCCGCCGGCCGTGAGCGCTGTGGCCGCTACCCGGCCCACGGTACCTGCGTCGCCGGTCGGCGGTCAGGGTGTGATCTTCCTTGTGTCTCTGGGACTAGCCGCGGCGGTCAGTTTCCCAGCTGCGTTGATCCTGGATTACTTCGATGATTGCTTCGATCCTTGTTTCCACACCCCAACCCAGGTGATCGAGACCCTTGGGGATTGCCGTTGTATTGGCCGTACCCAAACTGACTGCTTAGGGAAATTATGGTCCTGGATTATTTCAAACTGCGGGAACAACCTTTCGGCGTGACGCCCGATGCGCGGTATCTGTTCTTGAGTTCCACGCACAGGGAAGCGCTTGGCTCTCTTCTTTATGGCATCGACGAGGGATGCGGTTTTCTTGCCCTGATTGCAAGCCCGGGATTGGGAAAAACCACACTGTTGTTCCACGCGTTGCATCAGCTCCGGGAGAAGGCGCTGACCGTATTTTTGTTCCAAACCGTTTGTACTTCCATCGATCTTTTGCGCGCGCTTCTCGCTGGCCTGGGCGTCCAGGACATCCAGGGGAGCCTAATCGAGTTGCAATCGAGATTGAGGGAGGTTCTGCTCGCGCAGGCCCGGTTGGGAAAGCGCGTCGTGGTGGTCATTGACGAAGCGCAAAATCTGGATGATTCGGTGCTCGAGCTGATTCGCATGCTGTCAAACTTCGAGACACCTCAGGAAAAGCTGATCCAGATTATTCTTTCCGGGCAGCTGGAGCTGGCGGAAAAAATTGCGTCGCCTGATCTTGAGCAGCTGCGGCAGCGAGTCTCGATCTTCAGCGAATTGACACCATTCTCCCGCGAAGACACGCAGCTTTACATCGAGCACCGTCTCCGGGTAGCAGGATATACATTTGACGGACCTCTGTTTACCAGGGACGCGATGGCCCTTATCGCAGAGGCGAGCCAGGGCATTCCGCGAAATATCAACAACCTCTGTTTCAACGCGCTGTCGCTGGCATACGCGTTGCAGCGAAAACCCATCGATGGCGAAATTATTCGTTCGGTGATGGCCGATCGTGATCTTGGCCGGTTTCGAAAAGGAAACAGCCTTGCTCTCGCATGCAGGAGCGAGTGTGCGGCGAGCGGTGCCTGCATTTCGTCCGGCGAAGCTCGCATCTTCCCGATCAAGGGTATCGACGCAGAAGTTTGCGTTTGCTCTTGCGGCCATTCTCGCCCTGGGTGGGGTACTCGTCGCCGGCCGTTGGTGGCTGGGTAAGAAGGCCACGATGCATGCGCAGAGTCAGCCGCTACCGGTCGTTCCAGATATCAAACTCGTCAGCATCGGCGCCTCCTGCTGTTTCTCAACTCGCCCTCGCCGCCTGCTCGGGAATCGTCTCCGGCGGTGCCCCATGCGAGCACAGTCAGCGTTAAGCCAGGAGAGACGCTGATTCGAGATATGTCGTCGCCAGTTTCGGACGATGCAGTCCGGAACTTCTGCAGGAGATTCGCCGGCTCAATCCTCAAATGAACAATCTCGATCACATCGAGCCTGGGCAGACGATTCAACTACCGCTTTCCGTCGCCAATTTAGGGCAGCCCACCGAACTTGCCATGCTCGGGGACCAACCATGAGTAGAAATTACGAGTTAATGCGCGAGATGGAACAGAAGCAGGCCCTGTTATCGAACTGCTCCCTCGAGCCGGCGTTGACTGCGGGGAAGAGCCAGCGGCCGGGGTTTCCCACGACAATTGGCAAGCGACCTGATGGCAGGTTTAGTGCAGCGGGTTTTCCTCCAACCCGAGGAGAAGCCGCCGCGCATGGTGGTGTTCGCTGCCATCGACCACGGCAACGGAAGCAGCCTGATCGCCGCTTCAGTAGCCCGGGCTCTGACGCGCGAGTCGCGCCCGGGGCGGTATGCCTGGTGGAGGCGAACTTTCGCTCTCCTGCGCTGCCCAGGATGTTAGGTACAACCAATTACCAGGGCTTTACTGACGCTCTGCTGGAACCAGGCAGCATCCGTTCCTTTATGAAGTCCATGGGAAACGGATGCTTGTGGCTGCTATCTTCCGGCCCGATAGCGGCTGATTCGCCGAAGCTCCTGGCTGCGGAACTCACGCGGGTGCGGTTTCGTCGAGCTGCGCGCGGAGTTCGACTTCGTCATTGTCGATGCGCCGCCGCTGTCGCGGTACGCGGATGCGATCGCGCTGGGCCAGCTTGCTGACGGAATGGTGCTGGTCCTCGAAGCGGGGTCGACCCGCCAGGATGCCGCTCTCACCGCGGTGCAATCTGTCCGCTCTTCCCGGATCCAGGTTCTTGGCGCCGTACTTAACAAGGGAGGAATACCTATTTCGGAGAAATCCTTTGGTTACTGAACAGCACAGAAGTAATCAAATCACCTTCAGTCATCGGCAACTGGGCGGTATCGCAGCCCATTTTTCAACAAAACCACAGGCACGAGCCGCGTGCTATTCTGGTCGCAGTTCGGTTGCGGTAACAAGGTGTTGCAGCCGTGATCCCGGGTAATCTCGGTAGTCGCCGTCTCCCTCTGCTATCGTGTCCGCACCCGTAGAGAACACCGAAAGCAGAACGGCGTTTTGATCGGTCGTTTTCCTAAACCTAAAAAGGGTTGCATCGTGCAAGATCCGACCGCGCCCAGGGCCCAGTTCAGCGCCGCGTTCCGAAAGAGAAATCAACTTCGATTTTGAGGTCGAGGCCTGCTGATGTTGGCAGTGTTGCTCGGCGGAGAGATTTTAAAGTGCCCCAATTCCCCCTGATTCAACTTCCGGTTGCTGTTCCCGAGGATCGCCCACCAATGATGGTTTTGGACTATTACAGACTAGAAGAACAACCATTTGGCGTCACACCTGACCCGCGATACTTGTTTCTAATCCCCACACACAAAGAAGCGTTGAACTCTCTCATCTATGGCATCGAGGCCGGCTGCGGATTTGTCGCCTTGATTGCCACCCCGGGGTCGGGAAAGACAACGCTGATCTTTGAGATGTTGCATATTCTTCGCGACAAAGCCCGTATTGTATTTCTATTTCAAACCATATCCACTCCGATGGACCTTTTGCGCTCCCTGCTCTCCGGCCTCGGGGTGCGCGACTTGCAGGGAAACCTGGTTGAAATGCAAATCAGGCTACGCGATCTGCTCACCGAACAATACCGGCTGGGAAAACGGGTGGTAGTGGTCATCGATGAGGCGCAGAACCTTGACGATTCCGTCCTCGAGCTGGTGCGCATGCTCTCAAACTTCGAGACCGCACGCGACAAACTCGTCCAGATCATTCTCGCCGGGCAGCCCCAACTCGCCGACAACATAGGATCGCCGGAACTGTTGCAACTCCGCCAGCGGATCTCCATCTTCGCGCGTCTCCGGCCCTTCACTCCGGAAGAGACAACCCTCTACATATTGCACAGATTGCGGGTCGCCGGATACAAGTCCGATATGCCCTTGTTTACCAAGGACGCGCTGGCACTCATTGCCCTGTGCAGCGAAGGTCTTCCCCGTAACATCAATAATCTTTGCTTCAATGCCTTATCACTGGGATCGGCTCTGCAGCTGAAACCGATCGACCGCGATGTTATTCGCCAGGTGATTGACGATCTTGATATCGGGCCGCGGCGCAAGAGAGCCTCCGTCGCTTCGAAGCCGGAGAAAGCTTCAGAAGAGAGCCTCGAATTTACTCCCGCGAATGGCAGAGCATTTAGGAGATGGCTCCCCAAGGTCGCGGTCGCCGCCGCGGTGCTGCTCGCCGTCGGCTTGGCACTTATCGAGAGCCAGCGATGGCTCGGTCACCGGCCCGCTGGGCCGCAGTCGTTTGCGGTGACCGCCAAACCAGATCCGGAAACCCCAGCCCCGGTAGTTTCCGCCCCGCCGGATCTCCGGTCCGCGGGCCTGGAAGATGCGCCTGCGCCCGCAGCCTCCAGGTCCGCGCCGGCTCCTGTCCGACCGCAGGCGGATCGCCCGATCCCCGTCGCTGCTCCGCCGCCTTCACTGGTTGCAGAGCAAACTCCGCAGCCGATCGATTCTATCGGCACCGTTCGTGTAGCGGCAGGGCAAACCTTGCTCGGCATTTGCATCCTGAAATATGGAAGTTGCACGTCGCAGCTTTTGCAACAGATCCATGAGCTAAACCCTTCGCTGAACAATCCGGATCACATCGAGTCTGGTCAGAATATTCGCATCCCGTTGCTGGCCGCCCAATCGAGTGCCGGCGAACAGGCTCGTAATACGCCGTCCGCTGCGGAGAGCTCGCACGAGTAATCTTTGACTGCGTGTTGCTAAGAGTGAACCGAACTCTAATGTGTCGGTAACACCGACCGAGCCGCAGCCTCGCTTTTGACCTGGCATTCGTGCAACGGTCCTGGCTGAAGAGTCTGCGTGAGAACCGGGATTTCCAAACCCAGTCCCGTAGAGCCTGCCCTGCCTGCCCCGGCGAGCCGTGGGAGCTTGTCGAAGGGGACGTCTGAACTTAGCCCATGGACGAACTTTAGCCCTGAGGGCGTCCGTAGTGCCCACCCCACTTCCCCTTGTCATCCCGAGCCGCGACTTGGCCTGCTCGACGGGGCATCGACTAAAATCGGTTAAGGTCGCCTTTGAGGCGAGTTTGTTGAAAATTCAAGAGTAAGCGAAAGCAGGAACGTAGCATGTCCGTCAGAATTAACGACACAGCGCCCGACTTTACTGCCGAAACAACCCACGGCACCATCCACTTTCATGAGTGGATCGGAGATGGTTGGGCCATTCTCTTTTCTCACCCCAAAGATTTCACCCCGGTCTGCACCACCGAGCTGGGCAGCGTGGCCGCCCTCCACGATGAATTTAAGAAACGCAACACCAAGGTCATAGGCCTGAGCGTCGACCCCGTGAGCAATCACGGAAAATGGGCAATCGATATTGAGGAGACCGGCGGCCACAAGGTCGAATACCCCATGATTGGCGATACTGAGCTCAAGGTAGCCAAGCTATATGACATGTTGCCCGCCGATGCAGGTGATACCTCCGAGGGCCGCACGGCCGCGACCAACGCCACCGTCCGCACCGTCTTCATCATCGGCCCGGACAAGAAGATAAAGATGCACATGAGTTACCCGATGAGCACCGGCCGCAATTTTCCAGAACTGCTGCGGGTCATCGACTCCCTGCAGCTGACCGCCAAACACAAGGTGGCCACCCCCGCGGATTGGAAGCAGGGCGATGATGTCATCATCCTCCCCTCTGTCTCCGACGAAGAAGCCAAGGCCAAGTATGCCGGCGGCTGGAAAACGCCCAAGCCCTACCTCCGCATCGTTCCTCAACCGAAGTAATCCCGTCGCAAGGTAATGATGCAACGAGTCGCGTTTCTTTTGCGGTTGCGCCCCGGCACGGAAGAGGCGTACGACCAGGCCCATAAACAAGTATGGCCGGAGATGCTGGCGCTCCTTAAACGCGCCGGCGTCTCCGAGTACTCCATCTTTCGCCGCGATCAGCTTCTCTTCCTCACCATGCAAGTCGAGAATTTCGAGGAAACCTGGGCGAGGATTGAAGCCGACCCGGTCAACACTCGCTGGCAGCAGGCCATGGCGGCCTATTTTGCTCCTCCAGACCCAGCATTGGATCCGCTCCGTCCAGGCGAGCGCTTTCCCATGATGCGCGAAGTTTTCTACATGCCTTAGCTAGCGAGCGAATTGGTCCACCAGCAGGTGAAGAGATTGCCGCAACAGTTTCTTTTCCCCTTGCTCAGCCGCCACAACCTCGAGTTCGCGTTCCAGCGTCAGCGTGGCAAAACCATGAACCAGGCTCCAGGCTGTCGCGACTAATGCTTGCTGCCGGGCAGGATTGGCGCTGGGCAGCAGGTCCCGTGCAGCCCCTTCCAACAATAAGTACGCTTCATGCGCTGTCTTTCCCACTTCAGGGTACTTATCCTTGGAAATCCCGCCTTCCCACATCACCCGGAAGTGAGAGCGGTGTTCCAGCGCAAAATCGACGTACGCAACGCCCATCTCCACCAGCCGTTTAGCCTTATCTTTGGGATAGCTATGCGTAGCCCGCGCCAGGGCGTCGCGAAACATGCCAAAACCTTCCGCTGCAATTTCCGCTAACAGCTCCTCCTTGTCCTTGAAGTGACGATAAGGGGCGGCTACGCTTACGCCGGCTAGGCGGGCAGCGTCGCTCAAGGCAAGACCCTTGACGCCATGTTGTTCAATCAGCAAAAGCGCGGCCCGTATCAGGGCTGATCGAAGGTCTCCGTGATGGTACGGGCGTTTCCTGGTAGGGGGCACGGTTGAAGATAATTCTACCTGAATGTGAATCCATTTAACATTTATGTTAATCTCTTTTACATGCGAAATCATTCATCGCTGTGGAGAAGGTTGGCCGCCGCAGGCTACGCTGCATCGCCTGCTTTGACCGTGTTGGGGTTCATCATGGCTGCGGACCTGGTCTTTTGTCTTTTAGGTCTGGTCGTCGACCACCGTGTGATCACGGGGGCACCGGCATGGCTTAAGCCGGCAAAGTTCGCGCTTTCCACCATGATTGCTGCCTGGAGCTTCGCCTTACTCATAGCATCCGCGAGCATATGGCCGCTTGTCCGTCGCGGGCTGGACTGGGTGCTCGCAGTTGGCTTGTTCATTGAGATCGCGCTAATTGACATGCAGGCGGCCCGGGGAACGAGCAGCCATTTCAACGTTGCCACGCATTTTGATAGCGCGGTGTTTGCCGTCATGGGGGTCAGCATCGCCTGTATCTGGCTGTCGATGTTGCTGCTGGCGGTGGTCCTCTTCCGGCAGCCCTTTGTTCGTTCCGCCTGGGGATGGTCGCTACGCCTCGGTATGGTTCTGGCGTTGATCGGCACCGGCTCCGGAGGTTTGATGGCCGTGCCAAATTCCCAGCAGTTGGCGGCTGCTCATGCCACCGGCCGGCTTACGATCGCCGGTGCGCACACCGTCGGCGCGCCGGATGGTGGCCGGGGATTGCCGGTTACCGGTTGGAGCGTCGATCACGGCGATCTGCGGATTGCTCACTTCCTGGGCATGCACGGTTTGCAGGTTTTGCCGCTGCTCGCATGGTGGATCGCCCGTCCGAAAGTACGAGCAAGCGAGCGAACGCAGCGTAACCTGATCTTTGCCGCCGCCGCCAGCTACCTGGCGTTGTTCGGGCTCGTTCTATGGCAAGCCTTTCGTGGGCAGTCGATTGCGCAGCCGGATGGTTTAACGTTGGAGAGCTTTGCTGTGTGGCTGGTAGGAACAGGGGTTGCCGTCATCGTGATCAGCAGCAAGCCGGGCACTCATATTTTCAATACCAAGGAAGGCATTTCATGACTGCGGATGCGCTCTTTCGACTATGCAACAGTGTCGCGATGGCCGGTTGGCTTCTATTGGTGGTCACGGGCTGGTCGACCCGTGCCTCCCGTATCGTCTCTTCGCTGATAACCGGTCTGCTGGTCCCGGCACTGCTATCCAGCTTCTACCTGGTGCTCATTCTTACCCACTGGAGCGGGCACAGGGGCGGATTCAATTCTCTTAGTGCTGTCATGTTGCTCTTCACCGACCACTGGCTGGTTCTGGCCGGATGGGTCCACTACCTGGCCTTCGATCTTTTTATCGGTAGCTGGCAAGTACGCGACGCAAAGCGAAATCGCGTGCCCTTCCTGCTTGTGCTCCCGTGTCTGTTGCTGACGTTCCTCTTTGGGCCCATCGGGCTCCTGCTCTATCTGCTTCTAGCAGGCCTCATATCGCGAGGCAAAGCCTGGCCCGGTCACCCGGCCGTCGTGACCTAATGAAGCGCACATTGCTTTCTATCTTGTCATCAAGCAACTGACTTGCCTGTGGCAACTTAAGCGAGGAATGAACACGAGGAATATCGCGCGCAGCGCTCGTGCCCTGTATCAGGGCACGGCTTTAGCCGTGCGACCCAAGGATCGAGTGGATGAGGGTTTTTAAGACTGCGGGAAAACCAATTTCTTTGAAGGGTAGGGGCTAAAGCCCCAATTGTTACGCTGGCTTATGTCAGACTTGTCCAAATTAAGTTGGTGGGCTCTGGCGTGATTTGATTCCCAACCAAGGTTGTCGGTTCAGGACGGGTGCCCCATGTTCGCCTAAGCGTACATGGGCCGAAAACGGATTCTTCCAATGCTTTTACTCCATGGCGTAAGACCTCTTGTTCTAGGCCACGGCATCTCGCCACATAGCAAAAAGCGTTGAGGAGTGACCTTTGTCGTATCGGTGAGTCTCTTAAACCCGGCTTAAGAATCACCCAGTACAAACAAGACCGGGTGCACCAGGGCCAAGCCTCCTGTTAACGGCTGGGGTCCACCGGGGCTCGACGCGGGACAGGCGAAGTAAAACGAAATATACTAGAGTGACTGACGAGTATGCCACGGTCAAAAAGCTCCTCCTCCAAATCGAGTTCCCCGGCCCCTAAGCGGGGTGGTACCTCTCGCTGGGAAACGATCGGGGCGAAGGAGCGGAGAATCTCTACGCCTCGTCCTGATCTGTTAGTCGTGAAAATAGGCCGGCCCAAGTCCAAGGAAGTGGTTTCCGCACGGGAACGGGCATCCGCTTTGGTTGCCGGCTTGGTCAGGGCCACCCGCAAACCGGGCACGAGCCGGGAAAGAGTCTTCAACAGCAGCGTAGGGAAAAGAGTTTTTGCCTATTCCGTCTACGCGGGCGATACCACAAAAATCGTCCGCGAAGATGCCAGTGGAAACAGGAGCGTCGGCAGGCTCGTCAACGGGCGGTTCCGAAGTCTTCCCACAAAAACCCCCTAATGGCAAGCACTTCGCGTCGTCCTCCAGACCCAACGCATCTTCTGACCTCAGTCTCTACAGGCGACAAACCATTGGCTATCGTTCTTGCTGGCCATAATGGTTCCGGGAAATCCACACTGTGGTACGACAAATTGGCGGACCAATTAAGGATCCCTCTGGTCAATGCTGACCGCCTTACGTTGTCGATCTTGCCGCCCCCTATAGATCAAAAGCAGACATTGCGACCTTGGGCAGCAAGCCTACGAGACAACGACGAACGCTGGCAGAAGTTATCCCAAGACGGAGTTCAGCTCTTCATGGGGCTCATCATGGACCAACACCTGCCTTTTGCCTTCGAAACTGTGTTCTCCTATCTCAAGCCGCAAACGGACGGCACCTATAAGTCCAAGGCCGACACGATCGTCGCGCTACAGAAAGCCGGCTATCTTGTTGTCCTGGTGTTTGTTGGATTAGCAAGTGCCGAACTCTCCATCTTGCGGGTAAACACTCGGCGCCTTCAAGGGGGCCATGATGTCCCGGAGGAAAAGTTACGGCAGCGATTTCCCAGGACGCAGGAAGCCATTCGTCTGGCCGCCCCTCTGGCTGATATGACGTTCATGTTCGACAACAGCCGTGCCATTGATAAAGCATTTAGTCTGGTGCGTGTTCAAGCAAAGGCCACCGTTCTTTACGACTGCCGGGACGGGGCATTTTCTCAAGAGCAGGAATTGCTCGATATCGCTAATATCTGGCTGTCAAAGGTGGCGTCCCCCGCGCCGTAATTCGCTCACAGCGAATCCCACCCCCTGTTACCAATATCCGCAGGGAGTAACTTCCAGTTAACTACCCATCCATCCTCATGTTTATTTCCAAGCCTCCTTGTGCGCCACCAACAACCATGGGATCGTGAGTCCAGCAATCAACTCAATTGGTTCGTAACCGCCACAGAGCCTCGAACCATAAGCAACTAAAGGAGTGGCCATTCATGGCAGCCAATCCAATCCAAACCAACCCTCCCAGGACCTCAGCACCCCGTCCCCCTATGTGCCCACCGCCGCCGAGGTAGAACATCGCCTGACCCAACTGCAAAGCCGTCTCTCGCAACCAAACCCCAACCCGCCACCTACCCCCGAGCAGCCAGACCCTCCGCCCGCATCCTCACGGCAACCACCCACTCATACCGAGCTCGAAAAAGCTGCCCTCCACGGACCCGCCGGACGCCTCGTCAGCAGCCTCGCGCCACATACCGAAGCGCATCCCGCTGCACTCCTGCTCCAATTCCTCGCAGCCTTCGGCAATCTCATCGGCCCCGGCCCCCACTGCATGGTCGAATCCACCCGCCACGCCCTCAACCTCTTCGTCATCCTCGTCGGCGATTCCAGCAAAGGCCGCAAGGGCACCAGCTGGAACCTCATCGCCAACCTCCTCGCTGATGTCGAACCATCCTGGCTCTCCACCCGCGTCAACAGCGCGCGCCTCACCGCCAACGGACTCGTACGGGCCCTCCGCGATCAGCAGCCGCCCACCGACCGCCGTCTCCTCGCCCTCTCAGAGGAGTTTGCCACCGTCGTCCACTCTCTCAAGCGCGGCAACGGTCACCTCTCTCCGCTGCTGCGTTGCGCCTGGGACAATGGCAACCTTCCTACCCTCGACATGCACCACCAACTGCGTGCCACCGGCACCCACCTCAGCCTCATCGCGCATATCACCCAGCGGGAGCTCACCCAAACATTCCAGCGTCACGAGGCCCACAACGGCTTCGCCAACCGCTGCCTTTGGACATGGGTCGAGCGCAGCAACTGCCTCGCCGGCGGCGGCAGCGTGCCCGCGCATGAATTATCCGCCATCGCCGGCACATTACGGACCGCCGTTGCCTGGGCTACCGCGCGGCCCGAAATCCTCTTTCGCCGCGACGAAGAAGCTCAGAAGCTTTGGGAGGATTGCTATGAATCGCTCAGCTATCGTGATCCCGGCCTGCGGGGCGCAGCCACAAGCCGTGGCGAGGCCCAGGTCCTACGCCTCAGCGCCCTTTATGCCGCCCTGGACTGTAGCGAGATTGTCTGCCTCCCTCACCTCGAAGCGGCCTACGCCGTCTGGACCTACTGCTACCGTAGCGCCGTCCGCCTCTTCGGCTTGGCCACCGGAGACCCCGTCGCCGACCGCATTCGCGAGGCCGTCGAAGCTTCCCCCAACGGCCTCTCGAGGAATCAGATCAGTCGTCTCTTCTATGGTCACGTCAACAGCCAACGCATCGATGCTGCCCTTGAACAACTTGCCGCCTTCGGTGCCCTCGCCGCATACAAAGAGCAAACGAGCGGCCGATGCTCTACCCTCTGGTTGGCCGTTCAACATTAGCAAACTGAGGGCACAATTACGGAAAGCGCAAAACCAGACGAGCAGGTCTTATCTCGCTTATCTCGCAATTATCTTCCTGAAAGAAAACGCCCACGGGGACCTTATCTCTCTTTTCTCTCACAAAGTGCATTCTTTTTCCGAAAGCTTCGCGCAGGCAGGAATGCGCCGGGGAGATCGGGAATCTCCGAAACCTACGTAAGGGCGCAGCCTCTTGTCTAGCAGGCTGCTGAAAAGCTCGTTTTTTTGAAGGGTACGGCCTTTAGGCCGTACATAAAAACTGTAGAATCCATGCGGCTTTAGCCGCTGAGGGCCGCGATTTCGCTGGATACCGACTTTTTCAGGACTCTAGATAAGGGGTCCGCAATTCGCTGACCTTCCGGGAAATGTTCTTCACAGGACCGTAGCGAATCGGAGAGCCCCGCTTTTCCCTCAACCGGCCGCAACCTTAAGCTCACCCACCGCCCGATAAGCCTGGTTAACGGCACAGTCTGTGTACGCGTACGCGTCGGCGTCCGCATTGGCGATCGCAATTCGACCAAAAGGCTTCCGTGCCTCGACGCAAGGGAGCGGCCCACCCTCCAGCCAAAATGGATCCCACAACGAGTTGTATTGGTAAGCATACCCATGGGGCCACCGGTTGACCGTGATCGCCGCAATATCCCGTGCCGGATCGAATCCACCGGCCCCGACACTCCGCGCAAGCTGCTCCCTGATATTTCTCTCGAACGTTTCGAACGACGTTCCATACAAATCGGCCCTGCCTGCACGATGCTGGGCGCGCGCCGGCAGACCGGGCGAGCACGGATAGCGCTCCATGGCGACCACGATCGGCTGGTCCGGGCGCCTGGTGCAATGGTAGTCCCCAATGCTCACACGACGGTCGAGGCGCAGACCGGCGAAGTAACATCCTGGCGCAGTGATGCTGTAAGTCTTGAGCCGAACAAAGCTTTCCCAGTTGCGGATGGCCACGTTGGTATACACAATCGGAACCTTCTCCGCAGAACGTAGCGCCGCCACCTGGGCTGCCGGCAACTCGGTAGTCAGGTAAGGAATGACAGGATGCCAGCAGGCCAGAATGCAGTGTGACGCCTTGACCGTGTGGAGCCGTCCTTCCTGCACATACGTGATCTCCACTTCTTTCGCACTGGATGGGTCGCCGTCGTGCCGTACCTTGACCACTGTGCTGTTCAGCCGGATCCGCGTCGCGTTGCCGGCTCGATCGAGTTGGTCATAGTGAACCTGGGCACTCACAATGTCGTCAGCTGAATGACCGGGCACAGCGGCCGGAATCAGCGAGCGCACCAGCAGTCGAGCGATCGAAGAGTTTCCATCGGGGAAATGAAAGAAATACTTCTCCGCTTCTTCGTTGGGAATCGCATCGCGGCCCATACCCGGCCCAGGCTCTGGCGTTAGCTTGAGGCCGTCGAAACCGGGCCTGCCCATACCCCACGAATCCTGCGCCGAGATGGCGTCGATGCCCACTCCGTAATCCGGTTTAGGATACGAATCCATGAGCGTCACCACCTGGCGATCCACTTTCACGACGTTGGTCAGGTAATCGGCGTAACTCATGCGGGCCAGCTTGGCCTTCTTCTCCGCCGAAGAGAGCCCCGGCATCAAATCCTCATCGAGAGCATAAAGCCGCTTTAGGTCTGCTTTGGCCTTCTCTGTCAGCGGAGCTTGAGAGCAAAACTCCTGCCACATTTTCTCGCCATGCCCGTATTCAGGGTTGATGACCAAACGATCCGAGCCGAAGGTTTCTTTGTCGAAAAAGATCCTCTGTTTCAGGCCAAGCGAAGGAAAGAGGGAACTGTCATTGTGTCTTGCGTAGGAGGAGACATCGATGCCCAAATCGCGAATCACTCCCTTGGCCACGGGACTATAGGGAGCCGGGCTCTCGATCGAATACGTGCCCCCGAAACCCAACATAAATGTCTTGTCCACTTGAAACTCATTGCGCTTCGCGTGACCGCCGAAGTCATCGTGGTTGTCAAGAATCAGGACGCGTGCAGACTTGCCGGCAGCCTGATGGAAAAAACGTGCGGAAGCGAGGCCGCTGATCCCGCCGCCCACGACGACGAGGTCATAGCTTTCGCCCGTGCTTTCGGGCTGTCCTGCCGTCGCCCAAAAGGTTCCGTCACGCAGCCGGTGCGCAACTTCAAACGCACCCACATGACCTCCGCGCATTCCGTGCGCGGCGGGTGGGTCATAGCCGGGACGGTCTTGCGCCTCCGTGGCTCCTTGCGCGAACGAGTGCGGGGTGGCCGCCGCGGCGATGGCCATGGCCGCACCATTCATGAAGTCGCGGCGAGTAATCCGGCGATCCATACCGAGTTCTTTGTCTGTCCAACTCATCGATTCATCGTCTCCGTCTTCTCCCGGCTCATCAGCCACTGTGACAGAAAGATGGTGATCACCGAAAACAAAAAGATCAGCGTCGCAATGGCATTCATTTCCGGAGTCGCCCCGCGCCGCAGTCGCGACCATATCTCCAGCGGCAAAGTGTTCTCCCGGCCGATCAGGAAAAACGTAACCGCAATTTCATCCATCGAAAGCGTGAAGATGAGTAGCGCGGTGCCCAGCAGCGAAGTCCGCAAACCGGGCAGCACAATCCGCACCAGGGTCTGGATCCTCGTGGCTCCCAGATCCGCGGAGGCTTCCTCCAGGGAACGATCCAGCTTAGCCAATCCGGCAAAGATCTCCGTCGTGGCCACTGCCGTCAAGGCCGTGGAATGACCGAGAATTACCGTCACCAGGCTTAGACGAAATCCACTACTCACCGTCACCAGGAGCAGCGAGATGCCGGTGATCACGCCCGGGACGATCAGCGGCAGAAGGACCAGCCGTTGAAAGGCCGCTTTGCCCGGGAACGAATAACGATCGAGAGCGTAGGCTGCGGGAAAGCCAATCAACATCGACAAGACAACGGTGGAGAGGGCGACGATGGCGCTGTTGCCGACCGAAGTCCACATGGCGGAGTCGGCGAACAGAGTGCGATACCAATCGAGTGTCCAGTGTCGTGGTGGAAACCCGCCTACTCCATCCCGGTTGAAGGAATAAACCACCAGCACGACGATCGGCAAATAAAGAAAGGCATACGCCGCCGCTGCGTAAACAGTCGACAGCGCTGGAAGAGCGCGATTGCCGGCCCTCATGCCACTCTCCAGCGCCGTTCCAGCCGTTGTGTAACCGTGAGGATGACCAGCACCATCACCAGGATAAGCACAGCAACCGCCGCCCCCAGCGGCCAGTTGTAGTCGGCCCCAAACAGATTCGCCACAATGTTGGCGATCATCACGCTGCTCGGGCCGCCTAACAACAGCGGCGAAAGAAAATCACCGAAGCTCAGCAGAAATGCAAACGTGACCCCGGACAGAACGCCGGGCAGCGACAGCGGAAGAATCACCCGCGTGAAGGTCTGCCACGCCGTTGCGCCCAGATCGCTCGACGATTCGAGTAGCTCCCGCGGAATCTTTTCGAGCGAAGCGACCACCGGCAGGACCACAAAAGGCACATAGATGTGGGTAAGCGTGACAATCACGGCAAAGGGGCTGTACAACAGGAAGCCGAGCGGGTGCCGGGTTGCATGACACCACAGCAGCAGGGTATTCATTACCCCCTCATTGCCGAAGATAACCTTCCAGGCATAGGCGCGGACCAGGTAGCTGATCCACAGTGGAATAATCACCGCCTGGTAAAGAACATGCCGGTACTTGCCCGCCTGGAAGACAAGAAAGCACGCCAGCGGATACCCGATCAGGAGAGAAAGCAGCACCACCGAAAACGCAATGCGCATGGAACGCAAAATCACAGTCAGGTAGAGCGGGGTCCGCATCAGGTGCAGATAATTAGCGAGGGTGAGATGGTGAACCACCTGTTGCCCGGCATCCAGACTCCAGAAGCTGTAACAGAAGAGAAGACAATAAGGCGTGAAGAGGAACAGCGCAATCCAGGCGAATGGTGGCAGCGTCACCAGCCACGCAGACAGCCGCGAGCGCGCCATGTTATTCCTGCTCCAGCGGAACCAGGTCTTGAGCCCGGAAGGCAAACCAGCTGCCGTTGCCGCGGGGCCCGGCGACGCGTGCAGACAGTTCCATCCCGGATGCGCAACGCAGTGTTAGCAGCGAATCAGCACCGTGAAACTGTTCCGCAACCACGTCTGCGACAAACGGGACCACCTGCTCGCCCGCCGGCGTATTCTCCGTAACCGGAGAGATACACTCCGGACGCAGCGAAAACGTGACTGCGCCATCCGCCACCTTGACTGGTACAGAGAAATCAGCGCAGTCAGCCACCCCCTGCTGGACCGTCCCCTCGCACCAGGTTGCTCTTACCCAGAAACGAAGCCGCATAGGCCGTCCGCGGGGTGGAGTAAATCGAGCGTGGCGTGCCGCACTGTTCTACCTTGCCGTGGCGAAGCAAAACCACTCGATCCGAAATAGCCAGCGCCTCGCTCTGGTCATGAGTCACAAAAATAAAAGTGATCCCAACCTCGCGCTGCAGAACTTTCAGCTCGCGCTGCATCTCGAGGCGGAGATTGGCGTCCAGTGCTGAGAGCGGCTCGTCCAGCAACAGCAGCCGTGGCCGGTTCACCAGAGCGCGAGCCAGCGCCACCCTCTGTTTTTGCCCTCCGCTGATTTGCCGGGGAAAGTGTTTGGCAAATTGCCCCATGTGCACTTTCTTGAGCGCCTCTTCCACGCGGGCACTCACTTCCTCGCGCGCGCACCCGCGCACCCGCAAGCCATAGGCCACGTTCTCGAACACGCTCATGTGGGGAAACAGGGCATAGCTCTGGAAGACGGTATGAATGGGGCGGCGATGGGGAGGGATCGCATCCAGCGGCGCATCCTCGAGCAAAACCCTTCCGCTGGTGGCATCTTCAAAGCCGGCCAGGATCCGCAAGAGCGTGGTCTTGCCCGACCCGCTTTCGCCCAGCAGGGTAAGAAACTCGCCCTGTTCCACGTCCAGCGATATGGAGTCAAGCACCATATGCTCGCCGAAGCGTTTGCCCACGTTCTCGAGGCGCAGAAAGGAGCTCATGCCGAGCCCTTCACTGGCTCGCCTTTACTTCGTTCCACACCTCGGTGTATTTCGCGCGCCGCGGCACATCCTGCCAGAAAACAATCTGCCGCTGGTAAGCATCGATGTCGTCCAGGTGCAGGCTGTGGCGCTGCTCCGGCGTCATCAGCGCAGCGGCCTGCGGATTTGCCGGGATATACCCGGTCACATCGCTGAGCTGTTTCTGGGCCTGTGCGCTGATGAGGTAATTCAAAAACTGATAGGCAAGTTCCTTGTTATCGCTGGAAGAAGTAATCATCAGGTGATCGATCCACCCCGTGGTGCCCTCCGCGGGAATCTCCTCCTGAATGGGCAGTCCGCTCTTGTGCAACTGGTTGGTCACCAGCGGCCAGCCCATGCCCGCGATGACTTCATGATTTTGAAACAGGTTGGTCAACTCCCCGCCAGTGGTCCAAAGCTTGCGGATATTCGGTTTCAACGCGATCAGCTTTTGCTTCACCTGCTCCAGTTGCGCATCCGTCAGGTTGTACACCGCCGCAGGGTCAGCTCTTGCCAAAGCCGAGTACCTCCGCCGCCATGTACATGGTGGAGAGGTCGTCCCAGAACGATAGCTTGTTGGCAAATTTCGGATCCCAAAGTTCAGCCCACGCCGCGGGGGCTTTGGGAAAGGCCCTGGTGTCGTAGAGCAGGGGATTCGGGCCCCAGGTGAGGGGCACGCCGTACACCTTGCCGTTTTGCTTCACCAGCGTTCGCGAGGTAAGGCTTGGCGAAAGCTGCGAGTAGTTTGGTACTTTGCTCAGGTCCAGCGGAGCCACCAGGCCGGACCGGCTAAGCGCTGTCGCAACGTCGCTCGAGGGCGAGATCACGTCGTAATTGGACGAGGCGCCGCCGCGCAGCTTGGCCACCAGCTCATCGCTCGAGCCCATGTAAGCAGCCGTCACTTTGCATTGGCATTTGGCTTCGAAGCCCTGGATGAACGACGGATCCGCATAGCCTTCCCAAACCAACAAGCTCAGCGTTGGGGGAGCCTTCCTGCATCCGCAAAGGACGCCAAGCGCCATCGCGCCGACGATGAGGATGAATGTTTTCGCGCTCAGATTTGGCAAATATGGCTCCGAAAAAGTTCGGACACTGCGAGAAAGACGAGGTCAGGAGCTGATTTCCAGAACTTACTACAAGGGTGTAAACGTGGCAACGCCTTTCCTGAGACGCTGTCCAGGTCATATAATGCAAAAACAGCGTCTCAAGCGAATGTCTTCTCTCTCTGATATCGCAACACCCCGCGTTTCCGGCACCTTCTGCCGGATGCGGTGGTTTCTCCGCTACGCCCGCGGCGAAGCCCGGCTGTGCCGGCGGCCCGCTCCCAGTCCTCTCGCACGCTAGGGCATTTTCCTGGCTGCACCCGGCCTCCGCACGATTTGACAGCCCTCCCGGGCAAAGGATGAACCCTCATGCACCACCTTCTGGAGAAGGAACTCGCCACTTTTGAAGCACGTACCCCAGGTTCCAAGGCCGCCCTCAAGCGCGCCGAACCCCGCATGCCGCTTGGCGTCGCCAGCAACTTCCGTAGTTACGAGCCCTGGCCCCTGTTTGTAAAAGACGCCAAGGGAACCCACATTCACGACCTCGACGGCAATGAATACATCGACTTCAATCTTTGTTTTGGAGCCCTCATGGCCGGCCACTGCCACCCGGCCGTAGTTGCCGCCGTGCAGGAGCGGCTCGTGACCGGCACCATGTATGGCATGCCGCACACCCTGGAGTACGACCTGGCCGATGAAATTTGCCAGCGCTTCCCCGTAGAGCAGGTACGGTTCGGCAGCAGCGGAACCGAAGTGACCATGCACGCCGTCCGCATAGCGCGCGGCTTCACCGGCCGCGACAAAATCATCAAGATGGAAGGCGGCTATCACGGCGTGCACGACTCGGTGCTGGTCAGCATGAAGCCCAGCCTCGACCTTGTCGGCGATCCCGACCGGCCCAACCAGGTACCGGCGTCCGGCGGAGTACCCGCCGACACCGTGAAAAATACGCTCGTCGCCCAGTTCAACGATCTCAAGGCCATCAACGGCCTGTTCAAGGAAAACCCGGGCCAGATTGCCGCCGTGATCCTGGAACCCATCATGATGAACATCGGCATCTGCATGCCGGAGCCAGGCTACCTCGAAGGTCTGCGCGAGATCTGCACCCGTGAAGGCGCGCTGCTCATTTTCGACGAGGTAAAGACGGGCGCCAAGCTCGGCCGTGGCGGAGCCTGTGAGTACTTCAACATCAAGGCCGACATCGTAACCCTGGCCAAGTCCATCGGCGGAGGGTTCCCCCTGGCAGCGTTCGCAGCCAGCAAGAAGATTCTGGACGTGATCGCGGAGCACAAGGTCTTCCACGCCGGCACCTATGCCACCAACCCGTTGGTCATGGCGGCCGGCCTTGCCACCTTGCGCGAAGTGCTCACGCCCGCGGGCTACGCCCACATCGGCAAGGTGAGCGATGCTCTGGTGTCCGGCTACAAGCAGATCGTTCAGAAGACCGGCCTCGAAGCTTACGTCGAGAGCGCCGGAGCCAACGGCGCCATGCTGCTCTATCGCCACAAGATCCACAATTACCGCGAGTGGCATGCCGTTGATACCAATCTGTGGAAGCTCTACTGGTTCGGCATGTTGAACCGTGGAGTGATGGCGCAGCCCTACTGGTGGGACGAGCAGTGGACCATCTCCGTCGCCCACTCCATGGCGGATATCGACAAGCACCTCTCCGCCTTCGAACAGGTGGCGCCGGCACTGGCCCAAGCGCAGCAGGAAAGCAAGGCGCCGCAGGAATCACTGGTTTAGCGGTTTCGGTTGCCAACAAAGCTGGGTGTGCCTTCCGGGCGCACCCGGCAAACCTCCCGGGCCTGGCTCTCGAAAGGAGCAAACATGGCTGTCTCGCAAACCAGTTGTGAACCGATGTTTATCAACGGGGAATGGACGGAAGGTTCTTCCGGCAAGCGCATTCCTGTATACGACCCTTCGACCGAAGAGGTCATCGCCGAAATTCCCGACGCCAGCCAATCGGATGTCAACGCCGCCGTGGCCGCGGCCCGCCACGCCTTCGATGAGGGTGGCTGGCCCCAAACCACAGCGCAGGACCGAGGCCGCATCCTCTTTCGCATCGCGGCCAAGCTCCGCGAAGAAGCCCCACTCCTCGCCGAACTGGAGTCGCGCAACTGCGGCAAGCCGATCGTTGAGTCGGAATACGACATCGCCGATGCGGCCACGTGTTTTGAATATTACGGCGGCCTGGCCAACAAGGTCTCCGGCATGGTCAATCCCGTTCCCGATAATGCTCTCAGCCTCTCGTTGAAAGAGCCGGTCGGGGTCGCAGGGCAGATCATTCCCTGGAACTACCCCATCGGCATGGCTGCCTGGAAGCTGGCGCCCGCGCTGGCTGCAGGCTGCACCTGCGTGCTGAAGCCTGCGGAGCAGACGCCGCTCACCATGCTGAAGATTGCCGGCTGGCTGGCGGAGTGTGGAGTGCCGGCCGGCGTGGTCAACGTCGTGACCGGGCTGGGCGAGACGGCGGGCGCTGCTATTGTTGCCCATCCTGATGTGGACAAGGTGGCCTTCACCGGATCGGCAGCAGTCGGCAAGCTGATCATGAAGTCTGCGGCCGATACCCTCAAGCGCGTGACCCTTGAACTTGGCGGCAAGTCGCCCAACATCTTCTTTGCAGATGCCGATTTTGAGGCCGCCATCGACGGCGCGCTGTTCGGCATTTTCATTAACCAGGGCGAAGTCTGCTCGGCCGGCAGCAGGGTCCTGGTGCAACGGTCTATCTATTCGAAATTTCTCGAAGCCATGACCGAGAAAGCGCGCACCATCAAGCTGGGGCCGCCGCTCGACCGCTCAACGAAAATGGGCCCGCTGGTAAGCCGCGAACAATACGACCGCGTTTCTGCCTACCAGCAACTGGGCAAGTCCGAAGCCAAGCTGGCTCTCGGTGGAGGCCGGCCCGCGTCCATGACTCGCGGTTACTACGTGGAACCAACCATCTTTTACGACGTGGATAACTCTTCGCGTATCGCGCGGGAAGAAATCTTTGGCCCGGTGGCTGCGGTGATCCCGTTCGACGACGAGCGTGACGCGCTCAAGATTGCCAACGACACTTCCTTCGGGCTGGCTGCCGCTGTCTGGACGCGTGACATCTATCGCGCCCTGCGCATGGTCAAGGCCATCCGCGCTGGAATTGTCTGGGTCAATCACATGCAGCCCACCTACGTGGAAGCGCCATGGGGCGGCTTCAAGCAATCGGGCTTCGGCAGGGAACTGGGAGTCCATGGGATCGATGAATATCTCGAGACCAAGCAGGTGCACATCAATTTGAATGAAACGCCGATTGGATGGTACTGAAACCATGTCCAACATTCGCCTGAAGACAGAAATCCCCGGGCCCAATTCGCGCGCCTTGATGGCCCGCCGGCTCAATGCTCTTCCGCGCGGAGTCTATGCCTCCACCCCGCTGTTTGTGCGCCACGCCGAAGGCGCCATCCTGGAAGATGTCGACGGCAATCGCTTTATCGATCTGGGCGGCGGCATCGGCTGCACCAACGTCGGCCACCGCAATCCGCGCGTGCTCGGCGCGCTGCGCTCACAGCTGGATGCTTTCCTCCATCTCTGTTTTCAGGTGACTGGCTACGAGAGCTATGTCTCGCTGGCGGAAAAGCTGAATCAGCTGACGCCGGGGAACTTCGCCAAGAAAACCTTCTTTGTAAACAGCGGAGCCGAGGCGGTAGAGAACGCGGTGAAGATCGCGCGGGCCTTTACTGGCCGTCCGGCGGTGCTGTCGGTAGAAGACGGCTTTCACGGCCGCACGATGATGGGCCTGTCGCTCACCAGCAAGACCCATCCCTACAAGGAAGGCTTTGGTCCCTTCCTGACCGATGTCTATCGCATCCCTTACGGTGTGCCCGCCAATGCTCGCCTCTCCAGCCGTGGCCCAATGACCAGGGGCCAGGTCAACGAGCTGCTCGACCAGACTTTTCGCCGGGTGGTTGCGGCCGAGTCCGTTGCCGCCATCGTGGTTGAGCCTGTGCTTGGGGAAGGCGGCTTTGTGGTTCCACCCGCCGGATTCCTACCGGCGTTGGTCGAAATCTGCCGTGAGCGCGGCATCGTTTTCATTGCCGATGAAGTGCAGACCGGCTTCGGCCGCACCGGGGAACTCTTCGCCAGTAAACACTTCGCTATCGAGCCGGATCTCATCCTTACCGCGAAGTCGCTCGGTGGCGGCCTGCCGCTGGCGGCGATTACGGGCCGTGCGGAAATCATGGATGCTCCCGGACCAGGCGGCCTGGGCGGCACTTTCGGCGGTAACCCCGCGAGCTGTGCAGCGGCGCTAGCCGTGCTGGAAGAGTTCGCCGATGGAAAATTACTGGAGCGCGCCCGCTCGCTGGGCGAGCAATTTCAACGCCGGGCGGCCGCCTGGCAGCGCCAGCATGGCTTTATTACTGATGTTCGCGGTGTTGGCGCCATGCAAGCCATGGAGTTTGCGGATGCGAAAGCGGTTAAGAAACTGCTGCACCATTGTCTGCATCACGGCGTATTGGTGCTGAACGCGGGCACCTACGACAACGTCGTACGGTTACTGATGCCGCTCACCATCACGGACGAGGACTTCAACCAGGCGTTGCAGGTGATAGAAAGCGGCTTAATCGCCGTGGCGGTGGAGTCAGGGGAATTAGCCGCTGTAAAGTAGAGATCAAAGGTGAACCCATCATGAGCGAGACCGTAACCGAAGGAACGATGACGAGCCAGGAAGTTTCCGATTGGACCAAGAAGCTGAATTACGGCACCTGGCGTTATCAGAAGAGCTGGAACCCCTTGCACATCGTCGACGCCGAGGGATGCTACTTCACCGACGGCAGCGGCAAGCGCTACCTTGATTTCTCAGCGCAGTTGATGTGCTGCAACCTGGGCCACAAAAATCAAGCCGTCATCAAGGCGATCGAAGAGCAGGCGCGCAAGCTGGCCTACATCATGCCATCCTACGCGACGGATACGCGTGCAGAGTTGAGCCGTCTGCTCCTCGACGTGTTGCCCGAGGGGCTGACCAAATTTTTCTTCACCACGTCGGGCACAGACGCCAATGAAGCTGCCTTCAAGATCGCCCGCATGTATACCGGCAAGACCAAGATCATCGCGCGTTACCGGTCCTATCACGGCTCGACCATGGCCTCCATCGCGGCCACCGGCGACCCACGCCGCTGGGCCATGGAGCCGGGCGGCAAAGGCCAGGGCTTTCTGTTTGCCCCGGAGGTCAATTGTTACAAATGCCCGATCAAGCACACCTATCCGCAATGTGGAATTGCCTGTGCTGATTATCTGGAGCACATGATCTCGAACGAAAGCGACGTCGCCGCTGTGATTATCGAACCGGTGGTCGGCACGAACGGCGTGCTTGTGCCTCCGCCCGAGTACATGCCGAAGCTGCGCGACATTTGTGACCGTCACGGCGTCTTATTGATTGCCGACGAGGTCATGACGGGGTGGGGTCGCACCGGCGAATGGTTCGCCATGGATCATTGGGGAGTGAAGCCGGACATTCTGGTAACCGCCAAGGGCATCACGTCGGCCTACGTTCCGCTGGGGCTCTGTGCAACCACCGGTAAAATCGCCGATTACTTCGAGGACCATTTCTTCTCCCACGGGCATACGTACGAGGCGCACCCCATCACCCTGGCGCCCGCGGTAGCGGCCATCCAGGAGATGAAGCGGATGGACCTGGTGAACCGCGCGCGTGAGATGGGCAACTACATGAGCGAGAAGCTGACAGCGCTCAAGCCAAAGCATCCCTCGATTGGAGAAGTACGCGGCTTGGGCCTCTTCTGGGCGCTGGAGATGGTGAAGGACCAGGAAATGAAAACCCCCTTCAACACCAAGCAGGACAAAGTCGACGGAAAGCCAACTGTTGTGGACCGGATAGCCGCCGACATGATGAAGCGAGGTGTTTTCATCCAGGCCTGGATCAGCCACTTTGTCATAGCTCCACCCCTGATCATCGAGAAGGCTGAAATCGATTTCGCGGTAGAGCAGCTGGATCAATCCCTGGCGATCGCCGACGCAGCCATAACCCAGTAGAGGAAAACCCTTTAGCCCACAGCTCGTCACCGTGGTGAGAGCAATAAACGGAGCCTCCATCCCTGGACGGGTGCCCCATGTTCGCCTAAGCGTACATGGGCCGAAAAAGACGGGGCGCAGCCCTCCCAACGCTTTTTGCTGTGTGGCGAGATGCCCTGGCCTAGAACAAGAGCTCTTGCGCCATGAAGTGAAAGCATTGGAAGATTCCGTTTTCGGCCCATGTACGCTGAGGCGAACATGGGGCACCCGTCCAGAACCGACAACCGTGGTTGGGAATCAAATCACGCCAGAGCCCACCCATACTTTTTCATTTACAAATGTCCACGGTTGAAAATTCTGAATCCGTGATGATCGTTTCAGTCGTCCCTGCGGGACTCGTCAAGGGCGTATGCTAACCCAGGACTGCGTCCTGGGCTAAGTTCAGCCGTCCCTACGGGACTCAAATGCAAACAACCTAAACTGAATCAACCCGCTTCAAATCCCGAGCGAGCAAACGGTGAAACAAATGCTCCCCACCCTCCCTGCGCACGGACAACCTCCCAGCACCGTACGCCCGAGAACCCAATCCCCGCTGTACCGACTCGCAAATATCAACATCCTCAGCCTGCACCCGGTCACTCACCGCCACACTCTCGGCGTTGTACTCCGCGCTGGTATCTCCAAAGAAAAAATCAAACACCACCAGGCATTTTTCCTGCCCCAGCGGAAGTACGAGGTTTGTATCCATGACCCCCTCATACAGGTTGATCATGAAATTCGGGTAGATCCAGTAATAATCCGCGCGGCTACCAGTACGCGTCTGCGCCACAGACGCATCCTCTGACGCCACCATTGGGCTCGACTGCAACACGTAATTCGTCCCATTTTCAATGGTGTACTCGCTATAATCGAGCACGCTATTGAGAGCCTTGTGCAGGTGTGGCACGTGGTAGCCGCCGTCCAGGTAATTGTCGACGTACACCTTCCAATTGCAATCCAGCCTATAGCTCTTGCGAGCAAAAAATCTAAGTCCAGCAACGGAAATCCGGTCCCAAAGATCGCTCAAGCAAGTTCCGAGCCCAGGCCCCTCCTGGTTCAAATTGACAAAAACAAAACTCTCCCAGCATGCCACGCGAACTGGAACCAGCCCATTCGCCGCCCGTTCGAAATTACAAACACCAGCGAAGTCCGGTGTGCCCTTGAGCGAGCCGTCTAACCCATAGGTCCAGCCGTGATAGGGGCACCGAAGATGCTCCGCGACCCCGCACGGCGCTGTCATGACAGCGGCCGCATGGTGGCGGCAAACATTGTAAAACGCGCGCAGTTCATGATCAGCCCCGCGAACAACGACCAGCGGTTCACCCGCCAGATCAAAAGTAAAAAACTGCCCAACATCGCGGACCTGGTCCACACGCCCCACCGCGATCCAGTTGCTCCCGAACACCTGGTCGCGTTCCAGGCGCCCAATCCGCTCGTCGACATACCACGCAGCCGGGATCGTGGAAGCGTACTCCAGCGGAGCTTCCTCGTCGTAAAGAGCCAGCACGTCAGCAAGGGACTCATTCATAGCGCAATCCCCTCGTTCAGAGCAGCAGCCCGAATTACCGAACGATGCCCACGCCAATAGACCGCAACACCAGACACCAGGAGCACCATGGTCATCACCAAAATCTTGATCAAAGCCGCAGTAGGATTCCGTTCATCCTCAGCGGGAAACATGGAAAGGATGATCGCCGAAGAACGTCGAGAAAAACCCGACGCACGCGAGCGGGATGGCAACCCGTTTGCCTCCGGGCAGCCGCAGCGCGCCGGGTATGGCAGGACGCGATTGCAAACGGATCATTGCGGCAAACACGAATAGATAAGGAATAAAGTAAGCAATCAAAGCCATGCTGACCAGCAAGTCATACGCGCCCTTCACGCTGGTGCCTGCCTGGCTCAGCAACCCGAACACAATCCCCGCGAGGCCGTAGGAAATGACCGCGACATACGGAGTTTTCCATCGCGGGTGAATGCGCCCGAAAACCTCAGGCAGGTAGTGGTTAATCCCCACTACGAAAGGCAACCGGGCCGTGGATGATAGATAAGCCGCAGCCGCGCCGGCACTGCTAATGCCCACCAGGATCGCGATCGGCGCAATCAGCGCAGTCAACCCCAATTGCCGGCAAAGAAAGTCAATCGCTGTCATAAACCCACCGAGCCCGCTGATCTTACTCGAAGGCAGGGCAACCAGCATGGAAACTGTTCCGGCGATGTAACTCAGAGTGATGATGACACCGGCGATCACCAGGGATCGGGGAACCACACGACGCGCGTCCTTGATCTCGTCGCCCATGAACGAAGCGCATTCGCAGCCGGCGAACGCGAAAAAGATCGTAGACCAGAAGACGAGATCTCTCACCTGAACACGCGGAAGAAAGCCCGCAAATGTGAAATGGGTTGCGGAACCAAAGCGCGAAAAAGACACCACGCCAAGCAGGATCAGAATCACTACCGGCACCGCCATGCCCACCGCGCCAAGATTATTGAGCCACTTGCCCAACCCCAGGCCGAGCACGTTGAGCACGGTGATCAATGTCAGCATGGTGACGGTGAAAAGCAGGAAATAGATGTTTGCATCGGCCAGATGCGCAGCGCGCGGACTTACGAATAACATGCTGCTGGCAGCAAAATACAGCACTGCGGGAAAGTAGGGAAGATTGCTCATCCAGTACGTCCACGCCGCCATAAATCCGGCGAAGTCCCCGTAGGCCTCACGAGTCCAGATGTAGAGGCCGCCCTCCTGGGGATACCGCGACGAAAGCTCCAGTACACAGCCGGCGAGGGGCAGAAAGAACCCGAAGAAGCCAAGCACCCATACCGTGATCGCGGATTGTCCCACTGCCGCCGCAGTCGCGATCCACCGCAGGCTGAGGCCGCTGACAATATAGAAGAGAATGACGTCGCGAAAACCAAGTTCCCGTTTCAGCTTCTCTTCTGCCACGGCTTACCTCATGTCTTTCAGCACGGCCATGGCGGCGTTTCGCCCATTCATCGCGATCACGCTTCCGCCGGGATGGGTACAAGCGCCGCAGAGATAAACCCCCGGCATCGAAGTGCGAGCAGCCAACCGATGGCTCCACATGTTTTCCGGCAGGCACTCACCCTGGAAAATATGTCCCCCGGTAAGACCGACCTTCTCCTCGATATCGGGAGGGCCCATCACCTGTGCTTCCAGCACTGCGTCGGGCAAGTTGGAGCAGAAGCGGCCAATGGAATCGAAAGCCAGCTTGCGCACCTGCTCGCGACGGTCATCCCATGAGCCGGCAGCAAAGGTGTGAGGTACGTATTGTGCAAACACGCTCATGGTGTGCTGGCCTGCCGGAACAACGCTCGCATCATGCACGCTCTGAAAATAGATCTCGCACCACAAGTGCTCCGGCAATTCGCCCTTGCTGCTGGCGGCGAAGCCAGCCTTCCATTCCGCGTGGGTCAAAGGAGCGTTGATCTGGCCGAAGTGGTGCGGCTGCAACTGGCCCGGCCGCGAGGTAAAGTCAGGCAGCTCGCGCAGCAATACATTCAGCTTTACGGTACAGCCTTCGATCGCAAGATTCTCGACCTTAGCCCGAAAATCAGAGCTCGCGGATTTACCCAACAAACGCAGCGTGACCACCGGATCGGCATTCGAGACCACGACCGGAGCGGCAATCCGTTCTCCACCCTCGAGAAGCACTCCTTCGCCAGGCAGTATCTCCGCCACCTTCACGCCCGCGGCCACCACGGCCCCAGCCTCGCGCGCGGCATCGCAGAAGTAAAAGGAGACCATGCCCATGCCACCCTTCACATAGCCCCACATGCCGGGAAGGCCGCCCAGCCGTCCGGACGAGTGATGATAACGGATCGAGGCGGTACCGGCATCGAACGGGCTGGCCTTGGTGCCGATCACTCCCTGGCCAAGATACGCAATTTGCAGTCGCGGGTCGTCGAGGTAACGCTCCACAAACTCTGCCATCGACCAATGGAAGAGCACCTGGCGCGCTTCCTCATCCTTGCCCAGGCGAGCGTCCATTTGTTCCGGCGAGGGTGCGTCGCCAATCCACGCATCCCCATTCCCCGCAGGCCGCAAGTGCATCGCGCAGCCGGCGGATCACGGCGCTCATGGCCTTCCAGCCGTTCACATCGCGCGGAGCAAATCGCCGGATCTCCTCTTCGCACGCATCATCGTCATCCCACAGTTGAACACTCGTTCCGTCGAGAAAAGGCACAAAGAGTCCGTTCGAAGCCGGCGTCCAATGGAAACCACGATCCGCCAGGCCCAACTCCTCCACCACCAGCGGATGCAGTAGTCCTGCGAGATACGCGCAAGGCGACATACGTACACCGGGAAAAGGCTCTTCAATCGTGCAAGCGCCGCCCACGCGCTGCCGGCTTTCGAGTACCAGCACACGCTTTCCCGCGCGCGCCAGGTAAGCAGCGCACGCCAGGCCATTGTGCCCGGCGCCGACCACGATGGCGTCCCACGGTTGCGAAGCAAGTTGAGAAATAGGAGCAGGGAGGCCAATCTCGCCCAGCACAGCGGCCGTCGGCGATGCAGTGTGAGGCTGCGCCAAAGCCGCCATGCTACGCCCGACCCCGCAGCCGGTTCAGCACCCGGCGATTGCGTTTCGAGGGTTTGCCTGCGCTCAGGGGTTCGAAGCGCGGCATCGCCTTGCGCTCTTCCGCCAACTGCAGGCGCAAAGCCCGGCTCGCCTCCGTTTCCCGGTAAAGCGTTTGTGCCACCGCCGCCGGCCCGCGCACGTCGCTCAGAAGCAACACCTCCACCTGGAAATCGCCGCCCTCGTTCTTCACTTGTAACAGATCGCCCACCCGAACCGGGCGTGCGCTTTTGGCCGGCTGGCCATTGGAGGTAATTCTACCCAGCTCACACGCCCGTGCGGCCAGAGCTCGCGTCTTGAAAAACCGCGCCGCCCACAGCCACTTGTCCATGCGCACGTCGTTGGTCAAACCGCCGTCCTCCCAAACCTCTCCAGGTGTGCGGCAATTCTCGCATCGAGCTATTGCATCACGCAATCATGGGGATGGCCGGTAAGTTTTGGGTTTCAAGCTTCAAGTGGTTTACCGCGAGTTTCAGGCAGAAACATAACACCGAGGATCATCACCAGATATGCGCCTGATCCAAAGATAGAGATCGCTGCCCCAAGCGAAGTATGGCCGCTTACGTAGCCGACAAGCGTGGGAAACAAAGCGCCTACTCCGCGGCCGAAATTGTAGGCAAAACCCGCGCCGGAGGCGCGCAGGGATGTAGGAAAAAGCTCGCTGAAGTAAGCGCCCATGGGGCTGAACGATCCTGACGGGAAGAAGCCCAGGGGGAAACCGAGCGCGAGCATCAGATGGTTCGAGATGGGAAAGGCGGAGTAGAAGATCACCGCAAAAAAGGAGCAGGCGGCAAACAATATCAGGGTCCGCTTTCGTCCAATCGCGTCGGTCAGGTAAGCAGCGCGTCACGTACCCGGAGAAGGCCCCCAGGATGATGACGAACAAGTACGCCCCGGTATTGAGCGTACTCAACCCGCGAGAGCTTCGTAAGTACAGCGGCAGCCAGGTGGTAACGGCATGGTATCCACCCTGCGCACCCAGGGCCAGCAGGGCAGCAAGCAAGGTGGTTCGCAGATATCCGGACGAGAATATGCCGGCCAGCGAAGCGCCCTGCTTGCGCTGGAGGTAGATTTCCGGCTCCTCTACTTTGCCGCGTATGTAAACGATGAGCAGCGCGGGCAAGATGCCGATCCAGAACATAACCCGCCAGGCGATCGCATGCGGAAGCCGCGAGAAGAGAATAGTAAACAGAATGACGCTAAGGCCCCAACCGATGGACCATCCAGCCTGAACAATCCCCACAGCGCGTCCGCGAAACCGGGTGCGGATGCTTTCGCCCATTAACGCGGCGCCCACCGCCCACTCCCCGCCGAAGCCCAGGCCCTGCAGCCCTCGGACCACAAGCAGCTGTTCAAAGTTCTGCGTGAAACCGCTGAGAAAGGTAAAAAAGGCAAACCAGAAAATAGTCAGCTTCAGCACCCGAACCCGCCCCACGCGGTCCGCCAGAATCCCCGCCAGCCAGCCACCCAGCGACGACAGCAGCAAAGTAACCGTGCTCAGCAGCCCCGCTTGCCCCTTCGAGATGTGCCACTCCGCCAGCAACGTAGGCAGCACGAGGCTATAGACCATCACGTCCATACCATCGAGCATCCATCCCCCGAACGTCGCGATAAACGCCGAGCGCTCAGGACCCGAAAGCTGACGGATCCACAAGCCGCGCGGCGGCGAGGCGTCCTCTATCTCGGGAATCTGCGGCGACACCATCGGGATTCCTCTTTATAGCGCAGTTGCATCAATCCGGAAGCACTGAGCGTAAAACCAAGGTCGGAGGAAAGCGGACGGGTGCCACACGTTCGCCAAAGCGTACGTGGGCCGAAAACGTCGGGCGAAGCCCTTCCAAAGCTTTTGCACTATATATCAGCGTTGGCTTTTTCCGGATTGCCCCAACCACCGCCCCCCGGCGTCTCAATGCGAATCCGGTCGCCCTTGTTCACCTGAACGCTGCACTTGGAAGCAAGACCCTGCACCGTCCCTTCGCTGTTGATCAAAGAAGCCCTTCCGCTCGCACCCGGCATTCCACCAGCAAGCCCGTACGGCTGAAACTTCCGACGATCTGAAAGCAGCGTCACTTGTGAGTCGGCCAATAACTCGATCTCGCGGATAAGTCCATCCCCGCCGCGAAAACGCCCGCTGCCGCCGGATGATTTGCGGTACCCGTAGTACCGTACCCGGAATGGATAGGCATACTCCAGCGCCTCGATCGGTGTGTTCAGCGAATTCGTCATGTGGCAGTGAACACCCGGAAATACCGTCCAACCCAGGACGAGCGCCCATCCCTCCGGCGGTCGTTTCGTAATAGGTGAAAGGCCGACCGGTGCGATGGTCGAAACCGCCGATGGTCAAATTGCTCATCGTGCCATAGCTTGCCGCCGGCACCCTTTCCGGAACAGCTTGTCCCAGCGCGCGCAGCAGCACATCGACAATACGTTGCGATGTCTCCACATTGCCTCCCGCGACCGCCGCCGGCATGCGCGCGTTCACGATCGTGCCCTCCGGAACGAGCACAGTGACTGCGTTCATCAATCCCGCGGTCGCCGGGGCATCTTCCGCCAGCAGGCATCGCAGAACGTAGAAGCACGCCGAGTACGTAATGGCGTAAACAGCATTGACGCTGCCCCCCACCTGCGGGTCCGAACCGGCAAAGTCGATAAGCACAGTATCCTGGCCAGGTTCAATGCGCATGGAAACAGCGATGCGGATAGGGCCGTCGCTAACCCCGTCATCGTCGAGAAAATCTTCCGCCGTGAAGGTGCCCGCGGGCAGCTTGCGCAGCTCCGAGCGCATAAGCCGATCGGAATAATCGAGCAGCTCTTCGGTGAGAGCCGAGATCACCTCCAGGCCATACTTCTGCAGCACCTCAAGCAATCTTCGTTCGCCCACCTTGCACGCCCCGATTTGCGCTACCAGGTCTCCTTCGCGCTCCACTGGCGTGCGTACGTTATGCAGGATGAGGGATAGAACTTCCTGATCAATCTTGCCCCCGCGCACAATGCGGATGGGAGGAATGCGAATGCCTTCCTGGAAAATCTCTCGCCCGGGGCCCATGGAGCCCGCAAACGCGCCCCCGACATCAGCGTGATGGGCGCGCGCTGCAACATAAAACACCGGGTCCGGCAAATCATCCACGAAAACCGGAAGCACCATCGTGATATCGGGAAGATGCGTTCCTCCAGCGTACGGATCGTTCAAGATAACCATGTCGCCGCGCCCCAGCGTCAGAGCCTCCACCGCCGCTTTCACCGACATGGGCATCGATCCCAGGTGCACAGGCATGTGGTCGCCCATGGCAATCACCCGTCGCTGCGCATCGAACACCGCGCAGGAGTAATCGCGGCGCTCAATAATATTGGGCGAGATCGAAGTGCGGCGAAGCGCTGCCCCCATCTCCTCGGCAATCGAATGCATCGAGCTTTGGAAAATTGCCAGCGCGATCGGATCGGAGGTTTTGTTCACCACCTCCATCAATGCACCTCAATGATCAGATTATCCAGCGCATCGACGTGAAGTCGATCGCCCGGCGGCAGAATCGTCGCCGAACTGTATTCCGTGATAATTGCCGGGCCGGAAAAAGAATCTCCAGGGACGAGTGCAGCCCGGTTGTATACCGGCGTGTGCTGGGGTGTGCCCTGGAAGAACACTTGACGATGGCTCGTGAGCGCATGCTTTCCGTCGCCATGGACGATCGGCCTCCTGACCGGCTCGAACGGTTGGCTGCTCGCAACCATGCGCACCCGAACGTTCACGACCTCAACCGCGTGCTCTTCCTTGGCGAACCCATAACGAAGGTGATGCAGATTGTGGAAAGCTTCGAGAAAGCCTGCTCCGAAGGGAACATTGAGTTCGTAGCCTTGCCCCTGGTACCGGAGGTCGACGGACCGCGTGGAAAATCCCGAGAGATGTTCCGCTTCAAATTCAGCCCGGCCACGCTCTTCCAACTCGGCGAAGACATCTTCAAGTTCGGCCTGAGCATTGAGCATAACTGTGCGCGAATAATCGCGTACCGCGTCTGCCAGCAGTATGCCGACCGCGGAAAGCGCTCCAGGATGAGCCGGAACCAGCACCCGTGGAATGCGCAGCGCGTGAGCCAGCGAACATGCATGGAGCGGGCCCCCTCCCCCAAACGCAACCAATGTGAAATCACGCGGGTCGTATCCGCGTTCCACAGAGATCACCCGGATGGCCTTCTCCATCGATGTCTCAACCAACCGCAGGATGCCTGCCGCAAATTCTTCTACGCTCCCAATCGATCCGCGTGCTCGTTCCATATAGGCCCGCGCTCGTTCCCGGTCGAGGCTGACCGCCCCGCCCAGAAAACTCTCCGAGTCAAGCCTGCCTAGGATCAAATTGGCGTCCGTCACGGTTACCTGTTCTCCCCGGCCAAAACAGATAGGTCCAGGGGATGCCCCGGCGGACTGTGGCCCTACCCGTAGCATGCCCGCTGCATCGAACCGCGCCAGTGACCCGCCACCCGCCCCAGCGGTATGAATATCCAGCATCGGCACCGCGATCGGTACATCCGAAATAACCGCCTCCGACGTACTTTGCGGGCCGCCCCGCTCCCCGTCGACCAGGCAAACGTCGGTCGAGGTGCCTCCCATATCGAAACCGATGATCCGGTCGAATCCCGCCAGCCGCGCCATCCGGTACGCCCCCATGACTCCACCCGCCGGCCCGGAGAGCATCGTTCGCACTGGTTCTTCCGCAGCCATGCGGGCAGGTATGGTGCCGCCCGAAGATTGCATCACATCGAGGCGGCCTCGATATTCCCGGTCAATATCGCCCGCCAGCTTCTTTATGTAGTCCCCGGCGATGCGTGAAAGGTACGCGTTGGCGACCACCGTCGATGCCCGTTCGTATTCCCGGAACTCCGGCAGCACCCGATGTGAGAGGGAGACCGGAATCCCGATCTCCGCCAGCGCCGCGGCAATGGACTGCTCATTGGCAGGGTTAGCGAAAGAAAACAGCAGGGAAATTGCAACCGCCTCGGCATCCGAAGTACGAATTCGCTCCGCGAGCCTTTGAACCTTCTTATCTCCGGGGGCCAGGAGAACGTCCCCTTCCGCGCTCACTCGCTCCTCTATGCCGAACCTCAGATGCGCGGGTGCAAGGCAATCCGGTGCCGTTTGAAACCAGTCGTACAGTCTCGCGCGAGCTTGGCGGCCAATCGCAATCGTGTCTTCAAACCCGGCGGTGGTCACAAACGCAACCCGCGCACCCTTGCGCTCGATCATGGCGTTCGTGCCGACGGTGGTCCCGTGGCGAACCAGCACTTCACACCGAGTCCCCACGCGTCTGAGTGCCTCCAGAACGGCCTGGCCGGGATCCGCGGGAGTGGAAAAAAGTTTGAGCACTTGAATCCTGCCGTCTTGAAAGTAGACGCAGTCGGTGAACGTGCCCCCCGTATCGATCGCTATGCGCATACCGATCCAATCATAAGCGAAGCGTCCCCAGGTCACGTTTTTGAGGAATGAGACCCCAAACTTACCCCAAATGAAAATCCGGCTCTCGAGTTTATGGTCCTCGCCTCTTCTTCGAAATGCCTTTCTACGGGGCCTGGCCAAACGGAGTAGATCTATGCATTCGCTACAATCGAATCCGCACCCCAAAAAAAGGCCGGTGGACAGCAAAGCTGTCCACCGGCCTGACATTGACCACTCATCTAATCGATCATCGCCTGATACCCCAAACCATGGAATTAGGCCGCCACCCTTCTTATCTGGCTCCGTGCGGGCATCGTGAATTCAGCCTCTGCCTGCAGCCAATCATCCAGATCATGTCCGTCCTCTCGTCCTCGCTGCTCGAACAGCTCGTAAGCACGAATCCTGATGTCCTGGTTATAGGCGGGCTCTGGGCTTTGGGCAGCAGGATAAAACTCGTTTTCCCTGTGACTAGATTGCATGATGACGCTCTCCTTCCGTAGAGATGGTGGGTGTTTGTGGTTGATGTTTCATGCCTTGACCTGGCTTTCATTCTGGTCTTCGCACGTTCGGGTGGGTGTTTGCCGGTTTCGACCGGTATAGATGAAGCTTGCGAGTCCACACTCTTACCCTGCGTAGGCCGTTTCGCGCCCAACGGTGGTCCGCCGATAGCATGACCAGGCCAGCGATAAGCAGAGGAACCCCCGGCAAGAACGGAAGCAAAAGTCCGGCGGCTCCTAGTACCACGAGGATCCAGCCACCGGCACTACGCCACAGAGAACCAGATGGCCGTGCGTTCCACGCTTGTGCAGATTCAGTCATTGCCGATCCTTCCAATACAGCTTGTAAGGGCGGGGCTGCACAGCAGCCCCGCGGGTAACACCTTCGCTAGCGGTTATTCGCCGTCTTATATCTCGGTCTTATCGCTGGTCACAGCGACCGCCTTCTGGCAAGCCTTCTCAAAGTCTGTGAGCGCGTCTACCTTGGTATAGAGGCTATCCGCCTGCTTGTACATTCCATTCACCGCTTTGTGAAAATCGTGGGAGCGATAGCCGCTTGACCCTTCATTCAGCATCACGATCGCGGTTTGCACATGGTCAGCCAACTGTTCCAGATGCGGACGAGCCTCACGAATGGCCGCCTGTTGCAGCGGCGTCCCTTCCTCGTCCATCGTCTCCAGTTCGCTCATTTGCTTGCCTAGAAGATTCACGTTCTCCTTGGCCTTTTCCAGGTTGCTGACATGCGACACCCTGTTGAGCTTGCCGCCGCGTGCCGCCGATGCATAGTGATCTAACTGGCTGCGTGTGGAGGCCGCGGTGCGTTCAAAAGAATCGAGCTGCTCCGTCACCTGAGGCTGGGCAGTGGTACGATCCTCCAGGCAAGTCGTGTTCGCCAATGCAAGTGGGCTCATGAGTACGAAGGAGCTCGCGATTGCTGCGCCCTTCGCAATCATCCATTGTTGTGTTTTGATGAAAAGCATATTCCTTCTCCCCTGCGTTAATTCAAGAGCCGTTTTGCGGCATCGTGTACCTGAATGGACGCGGCCAGGGAAGAATAGGATTGTTCGATAAAATCAGGGGAATACTTCGGATTATCCGAAGTATTATCCACGAGCCAAATTTGTCTGAGTTTCAGCTCCGAAATAGGGCGTTATGAGCAAACTCTGAGATGGCGACAACAGCAGGGTGTTTCAAACGCCGGTCCAGCGAGATAGCATAGAAACTCTCCACGATATCGTCTGTTCGTCCCAGCACCGAGAGCTTGTACTGGCTCTTGATCTGGCTCTCGGTTGCCGTCGGCGCCGCAAATACTCCCACGGCGGCTTCCCCGAAAACAACCGTCATAGCGCTGTCTTCAAATTCGCCCACTACAATCGGGCGCACGCCCTGGCCATCGAACCAATGTTCCAGTGAACGCCGCAGGTCAGTATTTTCCGCAGGCATCAGGAATGGCATGCCGTCGAGGGATTTGGGGAATCGCCCTTTCGTTTGACGAGCAATTCGCGGATGAGCAAAGAAACTCAGTCCGGATTGTCCCAGCAAATGACTGAAAGCACGAATGCGGATGGACGGATCCAGGGGCGCATCGGAAATCACCAAGTCCACCTCGTGGATGGCGAGTTGTGAAAGCAGCTTGTCCGGCTTGCCTTCGCGACACACCAGTCGCAGTGGAGCAGACAACTTCAGCGCGGGGAGAATCAAACGGAAGGCAATCAGTTTGGGAACGACATCGGCAATGCCCAGTGTGAAACGGGCAGCCGGGCCCACAGCGCGTCCCCGCAAAACGTCACTCAGTTCGCGGCCGCGGGCAAAAATCTCGTCGGCATACTGATACGTCAAGCGGCCCGCATCGGTAAGCACCAGATTTCTACCCTGTTTGCGAAATAGCTTTACGCCTAACGATCCTTCCAGTTCTCGAATCTGTTCGCTGATCGTGGGCGACGCAAGAAGCAACACTTCGCTCGCCTTGGCGATCGTGCCCTCACGGGCGACGGTCCAGAAATATAACAAATGATGGTAATTCATCCATTCCATGCTTAATTCCTCGAAACTCAGCGGAATGCAAGGTGGTGATCGTTCGGTTGTCCCGAAGAGATGTCAGGGGATCATTCTATGACGTTCATTGTTCTCGGAATCCTGAGCGCGATCTTCGTCGCCGTTGGAGGCATGCCCGGAAAGTCGCTTTAGCCTGCGACCACCTCGTACGGCCGCATCATCTCGTTATCTTCGTGCTCGAGGATATGGCAGTGCCACACGTACCGCCCCGTAAAGCCCTCGAATGGAATGATGATGCGCGTGATGACGCCTGGCTCCGCTCGCACCGTGTCTTTCCATCCGCTCTCCGTGGGAGAGGGCGGGATCGCGGGCGCGGTAAAGCGCACCGTCCCCTTGTCCTGAAACTGGTAGGTATCGAATGGCCGGCGATCGAGGATCTGAAATTTCACCAGGTGAAGATGGATCGGGTGTGCGTCTTCTGTGACGTTCACCAGCTCCCAAATCTCCGTTGTATTGAGCACGGGCTTCTCGGTTACAGGCATGTGCCAGGGAGTATTGTTCAGCAGCATGCCCATCGACTCCTGAACCATGTCCATGCTTTCGTCGAGGGTGAGACGCCGGGTTTTTACCGCGCGGCTCTCAGGAATTCTTGTATAAGAGCTCAGCGCCGGAGGAAGCGACGTATCATCGCGAACTCCCTTCGCCGCAACCCGGAATTGCATAATGTCGAACGAATCGCTGCGGAGCAGGATGCTTTCTCCCGCATGCGCCGCGAAGTCGAAAACAAAATCAATCCGTTCCCCGGGAGCCATCACCACGCGTTGCGCGGTAACCGGCTCAGGCAAAAACCCTTGTTCGGTGCCGATCTGCTGGAAGGGAAGTAGCTTGCCCAGCGAGAAACGATAGAAGCGGCCATTCGATCCGTTCATCAAACGAAAGCGGTATTTGCGCGGTTCAACATCCAGGAAAGGGAAGAGTTTGCCGTTCACCAGGATGGCGTTGCCGAACACTTCAGGGACCCACGGCGCGCCGGGCTTCGCGGAAACCGGATATTCCAGCTGACCGTTGGGAAGAAGAAAGCGATCGTACACCAGCAGCGGTATCTCGTATTTTCCCTGCGGAAGCTTCAGCGCATCTTCCGCTTCATCGCGAATGAAATACAGGCCCTGCAGGCCGGCGTAAACGTTCAACCGGTTGATGCCCATGGTGTGGTCGTGGTAGAAGAGCATCGCTGCACTCTGCCGGTTGGGGTAATGGAATACAGCCGACTTGCCCGGCACGTACCAATGCTCAGGGTAGCCGTCGCTCGAGGGCGGTGTCTTACCGCCATGAAGATGAATCACGCTGCGCACCTCCGGCAGGCTGGCCTCGGCTCCGTGCAGGGTATGGTCGATGGGAAGAAAGTGGCGACGCGGCAGCTCGTTCACCCATTCCACCAGCAGTCCATGGTTGCTGCGGGTTTCAAAGGTCGGTCCTGGTGATGAAGACCCGAAGCCCCACATATGCGTGGCAGGCAAATCCCGATGCACCTTGCATGCGACCGGCCGCATGGCCATGCGGAAGTAAGGAATTTTGATCGAGGCGTCTTCCGGACTGGGCCGCATCCCATCGGGTTCCGCGATCTGGGGGATCGGGAGCGCATCCACCCAGGGCGTCAATTTATCCGGATCGAGCGTTGTGGATGAGTCTTGCGTAGATGGCACTTTGTTGACGGATATTCCCGCGGCCAAAATTCCGGCTCGCTCCAGGAACCTGCGGCGTGTAATCAAAATTAAAGCCTCGCTTACCGCAAACATAAATTAACAGGGCAAAGGGACGAAGCCCTTTGCCCTGTCGAAACGAAACAGCAAATTTGCTCTTCTCTGTTACCGCACAACTTGTCCGGTGGTGGGGTTGAGGATGTATGGCGCAGAGTCGGGGTCCCGATCTCTGAAATCAAACATCGTGTTCAGGCGCCCTGCAATATTGTCAAACGATCCCGTGATCCGCTGGCCGCCCAGCCAGTTGTCCTCAACAAACCGCAGTATCGAGGCTTGGTCGGTCACCGTGTGATCGACGTAGTTCTGCTTCGCATAGGGTGAGACCACGAGAAGCGGAAGACGTGGACCATAGCCGCAACGGCCCTGGGGGTGTTCAGCGGAGGGACCCGCAAGAGCGCCCGTTCCGGTCCCGCACTGGCCGGTGCCGGTCAGGGCATCCATAGCAGTCGCCGACTGGTTGACAATCGGAGGCATCTGGTGGTCATACCAGCCATCAGAGTCGTCATAAGCGATGATGACGGCCGTGCTCGACCAGTCCTTCTGTTTCTGCAGAAAATTGATGACGTCGACGATGAACGTCTGCTCATCCAGCGGATCGGAGTAGCCTGCGTGCCCGTCCTGATACCCCGCCGCCTTGAGGAAGCTGACCGCGGGAAAGTTTCCTGCGTTGATCGCGTCGTAGAAGTCGTGTATGTCGTACTGGTGGTTACCAGGATCGCCGTTGACCCCAACCGTGCTGGGCGAGGTCGGACGTACATGCTTGGGGTTCGCCGTGGAAGCGTAGTACTGGAACGGCTGGTGATGGGGAATGTAATCAGCCTTCTTCACCATCGTCACCGTCGAGGTGGTGCTGCGCTTGCACCCCGTGGTGCCGTTCGCGTTCTTGATCGACAGGTCGAAGCCGCCCTCGAAGAAGCCCCAGCTGACGCCTGCGGAATTGAGCAGGTCGCCCACGTTCTGACCGCTCAACGAGACCAGCGAGCCCGTGGTGGGGGAGCAAACGTCCCCGATTGGATCGGCGTCACTGATCAGCGAAAAGCCGCCGCTGCCGTCTGCAACAATGTCCCCCGTGGCGTTCGACTGGTCAAGCACACCGTTCGTCTGGCCTGAGATCAGGTTGATGGCCCCAGGCGTCGACGGACCGAAGGTGGTGTTGAAGGAGTTGTCGCTCATGGCAAACCGCTGTGCATAATTCCACAATGCGGTCACCGTGTTCCCATCGTAGTAGCCCATCACCAGTGCATTCGTCGTCTGGCCGTTGGGCGGCGGACCAGGCGTGCCTGTGTATTTGGGGAACAGGTCCATCAAACCGTTATTAAAGGCCTGCTGTTCCGGCATGTAATCGTGATCCTGGTCGGCGGTTGCCGCTTGGGATCGGTCCAGCCGGAATGGGTTCGCCGCACCATTTCCATTGCCGCTGTTGAGGGCATTGGGATTGTTGTAGAGCAGCCCGTCCGTGTATCCATTCACCGCAGGTGTTCCTGGCCTGGCGTTGAATCGCGGCTGACCGGCCGGATTCAGAGCCTTGGGATAAGTCCCGAAGTAGTGATCAAACGATACATTTTCCTGAAAAATGACGACAAGATGCTTGATCGGGGTAGTGGTCCCCGATTGCGCCCCTGCGACAGTTGGGTTGACGAGTGACCCAGCAAACATCAGCGAGGCTAACGACGTGGCTACGAGCTTCTGCATCAATGCTCCCTTCGAGGCCGGCTTCACGACCGCCCTTCAGCATTAATGTCGCTGTGTTAAAGACTGGTGATCAGGGAGTAAGAAGATCTTGAATTCGGTCTTTGCCTCGCATCGACCAGTATCATCGACCGTCGACGCCGGCAGATCATGACTCTGGTATGGCAGAGATGTGGTCGACAACGGAACCACTCCTCATCTCATGGAGGTGGCATCTTCTTAGACTACGGGGAAACTCGCTGAGAATGCTCTAACTAAGTTGAAACCCTTTGAGCCCGGTGAGTTGGAGAAAGGTGAGCCACGCGAATTTTGGATTGTTCAGCAGGTAGCGGCGCCATAAGCGCCTGGGTTCCTTGATGAGCCGGTACAGCCACTGCAATCCGGCCCTCTTCATCCAGTCCGGCGCTTCGCTGAGATTTCCGCTCAGCAGATCGAAGGCGGCGCCCACCCCGACCATTAGCTTCACCGGCATTTGGCGGTAGTACGCGGAGATGAACCGCTCCTGCTTCGGCGTGCTCAAGCCGCACCACAACACGTCCGCCCGGGATGCTTCTAATTGGGAGCGAAGGTCCTCCTCTTCGCCAGCGTTGAGCGGGCGGAAGGGGGGCGTGTAGGTGCCGACGATCTGCAGTCCCGGGAACCTTCGGAGCAGGTTCGACCGTAATTCCTCCGCCACTCCCGGCTTGCCCCCATAAAGGAAGTGCCTGTATCCCCTGGTCACGGAACGCTCGCAGAGACCAAGCATGTAGTCGGGACCGTAGACTCGGTTCATCTCCTTGAATCCATGAACGCGTCCCAGCCACACCGTGGGCATGCCGTCCGGCGTCGTCAGGAAAGAATGATTAAGAATCTCGCGAAACGCGTCGTCCGACTGCGCTTCCATGATCCCATGCACGCCCGTCACGCACACGTAGCCTTGCTCTCCCCGGTCCAGCAGTAACTCCGTCTGGCGAAGGGCGATATCCATATTCAGCGCGCTCACGCCGACGCCCAGAATATTCACACGCGCCTGTCCGGAAGGCGAAGGAACGATGCCCTCGCTCAGGTAGTCGCCATTCACAGAAGCCGAGCCGCTAAAGACTGAAGCAACAGACCCTTCTGTGGTTTTCTCCCAAGACGAATCACTCCCCCCGATCTTTGTGACGCTACCGGTATTGGGAAACCGCTTCGAACGCATGAGAGACCCTCCAGCCCACGTGTCTTTCACACTGGGTTAAACCAGAAGTATACTTCGGGTTTACCTCGGGGGGCGGTCGGCCGCCACAAAGAAGTAGTTGCGGTAACGCCGGTCCAGGTTACCTCCATAATACTTCGTTGCATCCGATGTGGTGGGAGGCAGAGAAATCGTGTGCATCACGGTTTTTGGGCTTGGAATTGCCGGCCCCGTGAATCACCTACCTCAGGGGCTTCTAAAGAGTCCGGGGATATTAAGGGATTTAGCGGATTAAACGAACTCCGCGACACGTCCAGGCATGGCGTGCTCTTCGTCATGAACCTTGGCAGTCTGCCGGAAAACCGGACTCATCGACATACCCAGGAAAAGATAAAACGGTATAGAAGCTGCAGGCGTTTCGAGCATATTGCCGAAAAACGCACCGATCAATGTGTAAATAGCCAGGATCAATCCGAAGGTCTCTCCGCTTACCTTGTAAACTCGCCAAAGCAGCCAAAGAATGCAAGTCTCCAACCAAAAGAAGATCGCGACACCCACGAAACCCGAGTAGGCAAGTGTGAAGTAGAAAACACTGTGGGGAGACCGAGTGCCTTGCTTTTCAACTTCCGGGCCCGCAAGGTGAGCGAGCGGATAACCATAGCCCAATCCGAAAATCTCTGTCTTGGTGTCTTTGAAAACCTCGTTGCGAATTGCCGCCCACCAACGCTCCCGCCATTGGACGGTCCCGTAATAAAACCGCGCGTCACGACCGCCGCCCGCTTCTGCGGCCAAGTCCGGACTTATCGAGCCGGCCATGCGGGCTATCGTCCCACGAGCCGAGAGTTCACCGCCCCGCCCGGGGATGGGCGGCAGCCTTAGGTCCATCAGCGCAGCAATGATCAGGACAGCGGCGACGCACCCTAGAATCCCAAAAATACGGCCCAGCTTCCGGGATAGTTTCCCCCAGATCATCAAGCATATCCCCAGCCCCAGCCAATCGGATCTCTCCTGGTTGGCGATCGTCAGCAGGATCAGGACTACGACCGGAAGCCAAAATCGAGCAATTTCCGGCTCCAGGGTAAGCAGCCCCAGCAGAGGCAACGTTCCTGAGCCCGGGTTCCCCAGAATGTCCAAGCCTGTTCCCGGCAGTACCCCGGTCAATGACAGGTTCAGGTGCTGCAAAAAGAGAAAATAAATCGGGGTATAAATCACCATAAACCACGACAGGACCCGGATGTATATTCGCAGCGCTCCGGGGTGACGTACCCCAACCCAAATCCCGAGAAACAGGTAAACAGGACCAAGGTTGAAGACGAGAATCTGTAGCGCGGTGAAAAGAGAATGATCTAAGAAAGAGACCCCATAGATTACCTGGGCGAAACCGTAAAGCAGGGAGACCAGCAGGGCCCAGCCAACGCTCTTCAGAGGCGCATCACGAGACGTCAGGGCGACGTACCAACGATTCCACAGAACGCGCGGACTAAAAAGGAATAGACCACCTATAAGAAGACCGAAATATGCGGACACCTTCCCGATAAACAGACCGGACACCAAATAAACCACAACCAGCTTGGTCCACATGTCAAAGTTCAGGAATTTCTTCAGCATTGGCTCTTCTCGGGTGAGGACTTTAAAGCCCTCAGGTATTCACTCGTGGGCCCCGTACAACGCGCTACGGGTTCCGGGTTCCGGTGCGGAGCAGCTATCGTGTTGCTTAGAAAGCTTTCTCCCGCTACCTGCTTACCAACAAACCTGTGTCTCAAGCGCGGACCGTACGTGCGTGCATTGTAGGGTCTCGCCGGCGGCGCCCAACTGCGACTTTACTATGGGAAGCGCCTTCACGTATTGCCACCTTCAAGAAACCAGACCGATCGTGAACAACGAATTCAAATCGGGAACAAAGCAGCCCAAACTCGGCGTCGCCCCTTTTTCGATTTCCTCCTCCAGTCGATCCACTGGCCTTGGACGCAGCGGCGAATACCGGAGATGTCTCTGTAATGATAGTCGCCTTGTTACCCTCGTAACGACTATAGCCGAGAATTTATGGTGAGGCTGTCACCCAAAGGTGGGGCGGACCACAACAGAAGCGGACAGATGCGGCATGATCACTTAAACCTCCACCTTTCTGTCGCTTCCAGCAATGCTGCCTCAACCCTGCGCGCTGAATTTGTACATTCAGGCCATCCATTAGATTGCGGGAGCAGTTGCTTGGGATGGCTCCTGCAGAGGCTGATCAGGGGCGATGCGGGGGGCAAAGTCTCACAACTCTCCGCAATCCTTGACCCCTGGGTGGGATATGAAAGCGTTCAAGTGGAGTTGTGTAGAGGCACGAACTAGCCGGCATTTTTCCTGTTCACGCTGACCGTAGTCCACATGGCGGCGCAATCACGGTTACATTTTAAAGGGTTCGTTTCCTTCCTTCCCTTGGATCCGTAAGCGCCGTGAAAATTCGACACAACAGACTCCCGAAATACTCGATAGTCCGGCAAAAAGTTCATCATTCAACTCCTTTAAAATCAGCGGCTTACAAACTTACGTAATGCCTCATCGGTGTGATTGTCGGGAACCCGTTCGCTCGCGGATAGTAACACCAACAAGACCAGAAATTTTCGCTGGCGGCACCACGTATCTCGAGGATGCGAAAGCCCGTTCGCGCCTTTGACATGGCCTTCTTCCCCAGGCCGCGTTGCTTCGAATTTTCCATCGACGAGGCAATCAATGCGTATTTCCCCCACGCTACAGGTGTGTTCCGGGCTCCTGAGCGGATTGTTAATAGTGTTAGCAGGATGTGGTAATCCCTCGTCCCAGACCCTCGCTTCACTCACAGTTAGCGCAACTCCTTCCTCGATACCGGTAGGTGGCGCGGCAGTTCTGAAAGCCGTGGCACATCTGAGTGACGGTACAACTCAGGACGTAACTGCAGGCACGCAATGGACCGTGTCAAACGGCACGTTAGCCACGATTGGCAACGGGGCGCTTACCGCTAAAGCGCAAGGCACGTTGACCGTACAGGCCGCGTATGTTGAAGCCACACCAGCTGGCTCGTCTCCGGCGTCGGCAACCGCCTCGCCTCAGAGTCTCAGCGGATCGGCCCAGGTCACCATTACTGCGGCCAGCGGGTCGGGTGCAATCAACATTCCTACCATCACCTGGAATGCACCGGCCGCGATCACGTACGGCACGGCATTGAGCAGTACGCAATTGAATGCAACGGCGAACGTGCCGGGAACCTTCGTCTACACGCCCGCCGCCGGGACCACGCTCAAAGCGGGAAAGCAGACGCTATCGGCAACCTTCACTCCGGCAGACGCGAAAACTTATTCTGCTGCTACACCTTCGGTCCAGCTTACCGTGAATCAGGCCGCCCCGACGATTACCTGGGCTACGCCGGCCTCCATCACGCCAGGAACCGCTCTTAGCGCAGCACAGTTGGATGCGACAGCAAGCGTGCCTGGCAGCTTCATGTACAACCCGGCGGTGGGCGCCGTTCTTGCTGCAGGGACCCAACAACTGACGGCCGTGTTTTCACCGACCGACGCGACCGATTATTCATCGGCCACCGCGCACACCTCCCTTGTCGTCTCTTCAACCTCTTCCGGCCCGACGGGCAACCCGGTGCCACTCCCGCCCACGCCGGCCCCGCCGTCACCGCCGTCACCGCAGGATCCGGCCGGTGGATGCAGGCTCGCTGCCGGCGCAAGCACCTCGGCGATCCAGACCGCAATTAACTCCGCGGCGAATAACTCCTGCGCCGCACCATCGGCCAGCACCGTGCTATTTGCTGCGGGTAACTACACCATCAGTTCGCAAATATTCATTCCTTGCCCGAAAACCGCAATGGTCATCCAGGGCACCACCCCTGCTGGTGTCGGAACAACCTGGCCGATTACGCCTACTGCCATCCTTACTTCTACTCTTCCCAACAACTGGGCCTTTCGCGGATCCGCCTGCGCCGTAGGAACGACCGTACAGTATTTGCAATTTAATGGCGGAAACCCTTCTGGTGGCGGCGGCGGATTCCTCTTCGTCCCGGCGGGCATGAACAATTTGACCGTGACCTATAACTGGTTTTATGGCAATTCGGCAATCGCCTCCACCAGCCAGTTTCCAGACACGAGCGTGTGGCTCGACGGCGATGTATCCTCGGCACGGACCGCTGGCGTAACCATTAAGTGGAACCGCTTTGGCAATGCATCGACCAACGATTGCGCCGCCTTAATGAATCTTTACGGCGGTGGCAACCACTGCTCTTCATCTGGTTATGGGGCCGGTTCTAGCCCATGCCTCTACCAGGGAGCTCAGGATATTACTCATGGTGGCGGAAGCTGCGGTGGCGTCGGGGTTCATGTTAATACCGACAACCTGAATATCAGTAACAACTCTTTCGAACATCTGGAGCAACCACTTAAGCTTTACGAGGCACCGGGAAATGGCAGGTGGACATCGAATAACACCCTTATTCAATACAATGATCTTGCCGGAACGCACCGTATCGGCTTAGAGGCTCAGGCGGGCGTCAATCTTACCGTGGACAGCAACGACTTTCACGACCCTATCAAGCCGAACGCCGGACAGTGGGGCCTGAGTCTTCCGCAAAACGCCACCAATGACAAAAACAACGTCATCATTGCGAACACCCCGGCAACGAACGACCAGAACGGCCAGCCGGGTTTTTATGCAGGGTGCGGCATTGAGTTCTGGGGCAATGGGACATCTGCAAATAACCTTATCCAGGGACTCTGGTGCGCTGGTATAGAGTGGGGCTACGGGAGTTCACCGTGGTCGATCGTTAACAACACTATCCAGCTGCTTAACTCAACGTCGCACATTGACAACGAGGAGCATCAAAACAACACACCATCCCAATCGGGCAACGTTACGGGTCGAAGTGTTTCCGCGATCACCTCGGTCGCCCCTTCGATCTCGCCGTCGGGCGGCTCGCAAACCTTTCCGTTGACCGTTACTCTAACCGATTCAGGAAATACATCGGGGGCGGTCCCGCAGGGTAATACCGGGATCTGGTATACAACTGATGGATCCGACCCTGTCCCCGGTTCGGGCACAGCTAAGTACCTCGCCAGTGGTGGCACCTTCACGCTGTCGGCTGCGGCAACAGTAAAGGCGGTCGGCATGTGGGGGGCACTGAATCAACCCACGTCTTATCCCACTGGGTATGGGTTTGTGCCGAGCTCCGTGGTAACCGCAAGCTTCGCGACCGGCTCCATTGCCAAACCGGCTGCGACCGCAAGAATCAGCAACAGTGGCGGTGAGGCATCGACCGCATCAGCAGCGGCCATTCGTTCTCAAGCGCAGAGCGGAGTCGTTGCTCCAGCGTTGGCATCAGTGGCAATTGTTCCCTCTCAGCCTGCTGTGGCCATTGGGAGCACAACCCAGTTGAAAGCGATCGCCACCTTCGACGATGGGTCCACCAAGGACGTCACGACGGATTTCGCATGGACTTCCTCCGACCCGCGCACCCTGGAGGCGAGTAGTTCCGGCGTGCTGACGGGGCTTGCCAGCGGTAAGGCGATGATCTCCGGCAGTTATCAGAGCCACCAGGCCTCGGTTGCCGCTTCCAGCGCTCTTGGCGACGTACAGTGGAGTGGGCCGATTGTCATCACCCGGGGCGGTACTTACACCGGTAATTGGCAAAGCAACGATCCGCAGATACCGGCAGTCACGGTATCAACCAACGAGCCTGTCATCGTGGAAAACTCTCACATCCGCAGTGCCAGTGGCTTGATCAAAGCAGAGACCGCAGGTTCCGACCTGATCGTTCGCAACAACGTTGCCGTAGCAACGAATGCGGCCGCGAAGGGCCAGCCGAACGGCATCTTTCTCCAGGCCGTCTCCCCAACACGGCTCGATGTGGAAAATAACTACATTGAGAATGCAAGCAGTGGCGTCCTGGTGCACGGTTATTCAGGCAATCGGGACGGAAAACAGACCATCGTGATCCGTGCCAACCGGGCGCGCAATCTCAGTGGCCTGCTCAGCGATGGCAATGGTGGTTATTTGCCGGGAGAAGGGTCGAACCACAGCTCGTCACGTTTCATCGAGCTGGATAATGTGCAGGCTGTACCTGGTATTGACGTAGGTTGGAATGAAGTCGTCAATTATCCCGGCCGCAGCCTGGTGAGCGACAACATCGACGTCAACCGTTCGAGCGGAACGCCGAACCAGCCGCTCGAAATCCACGACACCTACATCCAGGGCGCCTATCCGTATAAGGCCGCGCAAGACGTTTATAACGGCGGCGGGATCAAGACGGAGGGTGGCTCCAACGACAGCCCACAGGAGACCGCGGCTTTCAGCAACATTCACGATAACCAGGTGGTCGGCACTGTGGGCTATGGCATCGCCTTCACCGCCGGGCACGACAACATTGCCTCCAACAATCGTGTCATCTCCAGCGGTCTGCTGGCCGATGGTACGCGGATTGCCGCGCAACACGTGGGCATGGCCAATGGCGATGTCAACGGAAACGGCGTCGCCAATGGAAGCATGTACAACAACACCATGCGTGACAACGTGATCGGCTGGACTTGCTGGGCCTCATCCTGCGCTAAGCAGGGGTACCGCAAGGACCAGTACTTCCCGGTCTCGCCCGGCGACTACTCCAATAACTCGCTGGTTCCAGCCCAACCCATCACCCTCAACATGGAGGACAACGAATACCAGGTGTGGCTCAACAAGATGGTCTCTGCCGGCATCACGGTAGGCCCAACCTTATAAGCCGCCAGCGCTCTGTGGACGGGGCGGGTTGCGCTCCGTCCACAGGAGTCGCCCGGGAAATACACGTGCGAGCGAGAACGCCTCAGTCCGGCAGCCACTGCTAATGGAACCGCTGTCCTCTCCTTTGTCATCCCGGAGCGAAGCCGAGGGATCTGCAGTTCTCTTAACCAGCACCCAATCTCAGTGGGAAGCGCCACCATCCCCATTGTCATCCCCGAGAGCCTGTGCCTGTTCTGATTGGCTGGTGATTTTGCATACCCGGCCAGATGTTTTCGGCCCCTCCACAAACCGTCATCCTGAGAGCCTGTGACTTTTTCGATCTTCCCGTGTTTTCCGCACACCCAATCAAATGTTTTCAAACCCTCCACAAAACCGTCATCCTGAGCGAAGCGCCTCGCATATTTGTCGCATCACGAACGGTTTATAGCGCGAAGTCGAAGGACCTCGGCGATGCTTGTTGGCAGATGCTGTACAGAGCTTTCCGACCACAAACATAAAAAGCCACAACCTCCGAGCGTACCCTGATTTCCCACTTCACCGCTCTCACCAGCAACCACTCGTGTGGTTCTCCTTAAAGAGAACCACATGCAGCTGAACTCACAAGCGATCCGCAAGACGTCCCTCAAAAAGCCACGGACAACTCTGCTGGAGAGCCTAAATCATCGCCGCCCATTAATAGGGTCGGCGGCGTTGCCGGCGATGTCGAAGTCCTGGTGCGCAGGATCGACATTCGGCGCGAGCGGGCCGCTGGGCCCAACTCCGCTGGTGGTCGAGACGCTTTGCTTTCCGGAAACTGCAAGCACCCCGACCGCGTCTACGACCGTCGCAGTAATCGTGTGCGAACCGGCCGGGAGCCCTGCCGCTCCATAGTTCAGTTTGTATGGCCCCCCACCCATAACCGCGCTCACGTAGTGGCCATCGATGGCAAACACCACCCCTTGCATCCCATACTCGACCGTGGTCACCGTGGCTGTGGCGGTGACAATGCCGCCCGTGTTCGTGACGGGCCCTAAAGAAATCGCCAGCGAACGCAGCCCCGCAGGGCAGGCGCCAGGCGTGATATTCCCTCTGAACGTAACCGTCGTTGTCTTTGGCCCATGCTCCTCTTGGAAGGTAGAGGCAGGGTAACGCGATGGGGTGATGATGCATGCGTAATTGTTCTGCATGTACCCGCCTTTCGAACCACCAAAGGCGCACCCCGCGCACGGCCACTGGGTCATGAATGTGTTGTTAAAAACATTCATGTTCTCGGCGCCGATTTCCATACCGATCCCCGTGTTTTCCTCGTTAACGACGACTCCCTTGAAAAGGTTGTTGTACCACGCCACGCTGCCCGTCGGCTGGCCTGAAAACGGAGCCGAAAAGCCGAAGCTGTTATGTTCCGGACGCGGGCCTCCGGCATTGTTATCAAAATTGTCGTACACCTGAAAGCTGGCTATTCCCGGGGGGTGATCGTTGCTATGGCCGCATCCGTTGCCATCCTGGATCTCGAAGAACATCCGGTGGTGAGCATCGGAATAGTTGTGGTGGATCAGGATCTTCTCAGCTTGATCCTGCTGCGCCTGGCAAGCCTTGATGTTTTGATAATCGTGCAGAAAAGTGTTGTGGTCGATCTCGATGTTCAGTGCGCCGTAAAACCATATTGCCGCCCGCGGTGCCTCTCCGTCCGGTTCCACCTTTTCCATATAGCCCTTGCCCGCTGCGTTGTAGCCATTGTCGTACGGGGTGATATTTGAGAACGTATTGTGGCGGATGACCACATTACTGGACCCGCCGCCGATAAAGATGCCGCCATTGTTTCGAAAGTTATCATTCGGTCCATAGGTCATGTTCTCGAAGGTGTTGTAGGTGAAAGTAAGGTTGGTGACTGCCTGGTCACGCGTTTGCCCACTGTCGCCGCCTCTTCCATAGGCCTGTACGCCGCCGCCGTTGAAGATGCATCCGGTCGTGGCTGAGCCGCCAATGGCCGTGTTCGACTGGAGATTCGTGAAGATATCCGTGCCCCGGTTTGGTCCCACCAGCATAGCCCCCGGTTGGCATTTGACCCTGATTCCACTGGCTTTGAACACCACCGGCGATCCCATGTAATAGCTGCCTGGGGCGGGAAAAACGACCGAATCTCCCGAAACCATCGCTGCCACTCCTCGCTGGATCGCACGGTAGTCGTCCGTCTTCCCATTCCCGGTCGCTCCCCAATCTGCTTTGGCATTCCAGGTGCGAGCGCGGGCGGGAGTCGCAAGACTGACCGCAACGCTGAAGAAGAAAAATGCAGAAAACTTTCTCAGCATGGGCTCCTCGGTTGTAATAGTAATTGCCCAACTGGATTCGCGTGCGCTTGTGGCAACGCATCAGACCAACCGGCCCGCTTCGGTCGAATGGCGATAGACATTCTTAACCGCCTTCATACCAACCGGTTCCTCAGGGCTTCACGGGCAGCCGTTCAATAAAGAACTCGTGTTTCACCGCGTAAAGGGTGTAATTGCCCAGATCCTTTTCAACAATCGCGCTGACGTTATTTCGAGGCGGTCGTGCTTGGAATCCCACGTAAAACAAAACATTGATCAGAACGGAACATGCGAGCACGATCGCAGCCGCCTGGCGATTCTGACTACTTGCCATTCCGCTCAAGCACAACAGAATGAATCCGCCCAACACGCAATCTAAATATGGCGCATCCGAGATGAAAATCAGTAGAAAGAACAGCGAGCCAGGGAGCACCCATGCCCATAACCACCGCGCGGTCATGCCTCGCGCACGAAACATAAACCAGGCTGCAGGACCGAGGGCAACGAGTAGAGGGAGGAAAAAGCGTATTGCGTTGGAAACGGTATAAAGGTTGACCTGCCCCAGCAGAATCGCGCCCTTCGCGACCCGCCCCAGCATTGCTTGAGGGGTATCGGGAAGGTAGTGGCGTTGCGCGATTTCGCCGGGAACCAGCCATGCCGCGCATACGACGACCACGAGTAGTGCAAGTATGACCTGCTGCTTGCGGGGCAGCCCCAGAAAAAACAACAGCAAAAGGGGCGCCATGAACGCGCCATCCGAAGGCCGAAATCCAGCTCCAACGGCGAACGATGCCGCTACCGCGCACACCCAGAATGCACGCTTGTCTTCACGGTACCGAAGCATCAGGTAAAACGTCAGCGGGGGAAACAACAGCTGTGAGGCATAGGTGCTATGGACGTTCCCTGAGAACCACGCAAAAAACGCCGTGGCGTAGAGCAACGCGCCGAACTCCGCCAAGGGAGAACGCACCAGTAGCCGGGCGCAGGCATAAAACACCATGCAGCCTAGCGCCGAAAAGCACCAGTTCATGATGAGAATGCCGTGCTCCGCATTGGGAAACAACCCCGCGATGCGATTGAAAAGCCAATATCCCGGCGGCTGGATCACATACGTGTGGTTGGCGATGGCTGTCAGATGCCTGTGCGCATCGGCAAAATAAGCGGGACCGCTGGTGATAGCTCGAAGAATAAGAACCCCAATCCCCAAACAAACAGAGAAAAGGATTGTTGTCAGCTTTTCACCCGTCAATTTCATAAAGCCAACCTAACACACGAGCGGCCCCGAACAGCATATTGTCGGGCATAGTCCACGGTTGGTTGATCTCTCCAACAGCGAGTCTCTCCTAAGCGTGGTCCTCGTGTGTTTCGCGTGTTAACGTCCTGCGAATTTTCCAGAGGTCGCAAAAGGCAACGAAGAAATCACCGGGTCGCACCTTGGAGCCGGCGACGTCGTCCCAGCTCGGTAAAGGGTTCTCGTAGATAGCATCGAAGGCAAAGGACGCATCCCGGTTATGGATTGCCAGGAAGCGCGCGAGGATCTCGACGTCAAAAATCCAACGCGACTGGAAGGGTAAGGTGAAAATCGAATCTAATACGGGCGTGATCCGGAAAAGTTTTGCTCCGCACTGAGTATCGTAAATTGGCAGGCCCAAAACAATCGAGACGGCGGTGGCAAAACACCGCCCGAGGTAATGTCGGAGAGGTCTCCGGTGGATCGCATGGCCGAGAAGACGCACCCGCGAGCCGAAAACCATTTGCAGTTTAGGATTTTCTGCCAATTTCGAAAGCAGCTGTGGAATCACGTCCAACGGCGTTGCCAGGTCCGCGTCCCAGAAACCCGTATATGCGAAGCTACCGAGAGCCATCGCATGCAACATCCCCCCGCGCACGGCCTCCGCCTTACCACCGTTCGGCCGCTTATCCAGTACCTCAATACGATCTGGATGTTTTGTGCGTAAAGACTCCAGGATACCCAAGGTGCCGTCACTGCTGCCGTCGTTCACAAATAGGAAATTGACCCGATCGTCTTCCGCGAGGAACTCTGAGAACCGCGGCGGTCGCAGTCGCGCTTCTTCGTTATAGCAGGGGATGACCACCATGCACCGTGCCGTGGGACTCGCGATCTGGGCGCTTTTCGGGACGCGTTCACCCATTCCGGAAACCTCATGAATTTTCTTGTTTTGCTCAGTCTTGGCGCACATTCGCTGACTGATCTGATTATGATGTTTTGGCGATCAATCTTTGAAAAAAGTGTTTTGTGATAGGCGTGCCCGCTCCTTACTCTGCTCCATCGAGGTCCCTTTTGCATTCACGCGCCGGGTGCAACAGCGTGCGCCTCCGGCGACGAACCAGGAGCGGGGACATCATGGGGAGTTATTCTGGCGAGACAGAGGCAGTCGAGGCGGATCAAGCAACCAAAGAGGCATTCTGCATGCCGCGCGCTCTTGCCGGAACGGCAGAGCGCACAGCATGCAGGCATTCAGGATCTATCCAATCACCGGTACCGTGATTTGCTGACCAACCTGGATTTTATTTGGGTCAGAAATGTTGCTTGCTGCTGCAATGTTCGAATAGTGATTGGGTGACCCATAAAAGCGGTTGCTGATCTTGGACAGGTTGTCCCCGCTCTTGACGCTGTAACTTTGATTCGGTCCGCCGGTGGTGGCGATTTCGTGGTGCAGGTCGGAGTATTGCGGGTCCACTTTCTTGATTACGTCCCACACCCGATTCGCGACCACTTGTGAGGGCACGGAGCCCTTCAAATACAACTTCTCACCATCCAGGCTCACCGCATCGAGCTTCGCGCCCAGGTCGCTAAAGCCCTCAATGGTCTGGATAACGGGCGAATACTTCTGCTTCAACTGATCGAGGTCTGCCATAACGTTTTCTCCTTGCGTTGAGTGCGTTTATTTATTTCCACCACCAACCGTCGATGGAAAAGTTTACGCGGCATGCGAATCCGCGATCTTCTTTATGGCAATCGTCCGTCAAAGGCAGCCACGCCTGGACTTTTATAAGCACTGGGTGCTGAACATACGATTGCGCTTACACGATCGTTGATTGCAAGAACAGGGCCCGATGTTCTGGCTTGTCCGCAGCAGGGTAAAAGGTATTGGGCTCGGCGGACAAGCACGCCCTGACATCGAAAGCGACGGTTCGATGAATCTCTCACGATGACCTCGCCTATGTCTATACCGGACCGAATAAAACCTTTTCTGCGAAAACCCCGTTTGTTGGGATACGCACAATCGTCGCTCCCGCGCAACCCTGCGAGGTATTTGAATCCGGCTCCCTGGGCACCGGGGGTACCCAGACCGGGTAACCGGCGATGGAGCCCATTGGCTTGCACCGCGCATCCAAATGGTTGACACCAGACGGCATACCGGCTACCTTTACGGAAGGTAGGCAGTAGAAATATGTGACGGATGAGGCGTTGACCGCCCAGGCCGTCGAAACGCCCTGTACCCCCCTTGCAGCGGCTTTTCCTACACTTGATTTGGCTTCTTGTTTTGCAGTCGATGTGACTGAGATGGCGAAGCTGGGTCCAAAGCGGTGTCCACTCCTAAATTCAAATTTAAACGCGGTCAAATAGAATTATCCGCTTGCCGAGCCGCCTCGTATGCACTTGAATTGGTGCAATTGGATCTGGCCGCTATCACCCGGGAGTCCATTGACCTCAGCTACCCACTAGTAACACCCGATGGCGTTGTCCACAGGTGCAAGATGTGTTGACACCGGTGCCTCGTGCCCCTAGATTAGGGGGTGTAGACGCTGCAAGACCTCAACAAATGGGTCATATCGGATTTCGTTGAATTGCCGTTATCCCCCTTGGCGGCAAGGTTAAATTTCGCAGAAAAGGATCTTTGCCTGGAGCGGTCAATGTGACTGAGATGGCGAAGCTCTGAGACGGGGGAAAACCTTCAGAGCGTTACCTCAGGTGCCCAAAGTAATCCCGAATTGGGTACCGATCTGAGGGTGTCGTAACTTGCCGCTGTCTGCGATGTAGATTGTGTTGACACGTGGTCTGGTCTATAGCACCATTTGAGAACCGGGTAAGGTTTCGGTGCAGGGTAGGAAATTTTTACTCTGCACGATATGTAACGGTGGCACCATCAATTGCACTACCAGGCGAAAGCCTTAATGCAGGTTCTGTAACTCAGATGGCGGAAGCTCGTCCATCGGGATAAAGACCGGCTCGTTGTTTAACAAGTTGAAGATTCGCATCGTCTCCCCCCTCGAAGCGAAGTGAGAATCCCTTAGGGAACAGTAGCAACTCACTCTTGTAACGGAGATACTCATGTATCGCGATCCAGGGTCAAACGAAAACGAATGGTATGCCTTCCGCGTCCGGCCGCGGCACGAAAAGCAGGTTTCGCTTGCCTTACGCGAAAAAGGTTTCACTGAGTTCCTACCACTTTATAAATCCAAAAGGCAGTGGGCGGACAGAACCAAAGTTGTAGAAATGCCGCTTTTCCCGGGTTATATTTTCTGCTCCACTGTTCGATCTGCGATTGTGCCGGTCCTGATGACGAGCGGCGTGATCGATGTAGTACGCGCGGGCACCAATCCTTTGCCCGCCGACAAAGCGGAAATAGAAGCGCTGCAACAGACCGTTAGCGTCGACGTGCCGCTCGAAGCCTGGCCCTACACCGAAGTCGGTGAGTCGGGTTCGTTCTCTATCTTGCGTGGTCCCCTCGCAGGCTTGACCGGAATCCTGGTTGAGGTCCGGCGCTCACAGCGCCTGATTCTCTCCGTAAACCTTTTGCGCCGGTCGGTTTTGGTCGAAGTACATCCTGATTGGGTCTCACCGTACGCTCCAGCAGCAGCTGACGAACGGTTGATGGCCTAAATGTAATACTGCAAAAAATTTGAGTAATTTCTGTCTATCCCGTTTTCTGGTTCTCCCGAAGTAACGTACGCCAGTGCCCTCGTGCGTCCCCCTTGCCGGCTTTATTGGTTGGCACCCTTTGCTTTGACTCGATAGTTGTCTCTTAAGCGCTCGTTTCGGAGCACGTCCCCGCCGGAGGTATTTCTTGGCGGATCCCAGCTACTTCCCATGGTGAGTGAATTTATGCACAAGTCTCCAGCCAAACTGATTTTGCTGTCTCTCTGCTTTCAAGGCCTGACATTGGCTCCGGCGTTAGCCCAAGCCGTAGTCCCCGCAGATGGTCGCGTGGGTACTCCGCTGAACGCTCCCATGGCGGGCACGGCTGCCGATGTGGCAGCCGTTACTGCACCAACCGCGCCATCAGCCGCCCCGGCAAACCTAAGCAGCTACGTCCTGGGACCAGAAGATCAGATCACGGTGCGGGTCTTTGCCGCCGATGACATTCCCGACAAGCCGGTGCAGATCGACAATGACGGCTCCGTGACCCTGCCCATGATCGGGCGGGTGCATGCAGCCGGCATGACCGTCGAGCAGTTACAGACCAACCTGGTGACCGCGTACAAGAAGTACTTCAAGGATCCGCAAGTCACCGTGCAGGTGAACGATTTCCGCAGCCAGCCGGTGTCGGTTGCCGGCAATGTGACCACGCCGGGCGTGGTGCAGTTGCGGGGTAATCGCAACCTGATGGAAGTGATCGGACAGGCCGGCGGTCTGCGGGCCGATGCCGGTGACACTGTCCTGATCACCCGTAATCTCAGCGAAGGCCCGATCCCCGTGACCGGCGCCTTCACCGATCCGACCGGCAAGTATTCCGTCGCGCACATCAACATTCGTTCCATCATGAGCGGCAAGGATCCCGAAGAAAATATCCAGATCAAGCCACACGATGTGATTACGGTTCCCCGCGCGCGTCTGGTCTACGTGTTGGGTAATGTCGGCAGGCCGGGCGGTTACGTCATGACAGAAAACGAAACCATGTCCATTACCCAGGCGATCGCCTTGGCCGGTGGATGGGACAAAATGGCTGCCTTGAGCTCGGCAAGGGTTCTCCGTGCCGATGGCGGCCCGACACGGGAACAGATCCCCGCAAACGTCAAGAAAATCATGGAAAACAAAGCGCCTGACTTGCAGCTGCGCCCCGATGACATCCTTTACGTCCCCAACAGCTTGAGTAAGCAAGTCAGTGCCCGAGGCCTTGAAGCAGCCATTGGTATCGGTACTGGTCTGCTTATCTGGAAATAGAGCACTACACTCACATTCTTGAGAATGGCCCCATGCGAGACCCCCGAGCTTGACGGGGGGCCCTACTTTGTCCAAAGCGAACTGCACCGTGAAAGTGATCGATTTCCTGAAGCAGTTTCACTTCAACAGCCACAGCCACTCGTGAAACCTCTCCAGAGAACTGGATCAAACTCCGAAAGGACTTCAAAAAGATGACTCCAACCCAGCAGATCATTCCTGGGCCTCGCATGCCCGAAGGCCGGAACTCCGGACGCTCCACCGCTATCGAGCTTTCGCGGCCCGGGGGAAGCCATCGGCCCCAGCCTGAAGCAACGGTGAATTACGCTGCTCTGCTTCGCCGCCATCGCACCGCCATCACCATGATCATGGGCGGCTCGCTTCTGCTTAGCGTGCTGTATACCTTGGTCGCACACAAGGTCTACAGGTCGGAAGTCATTCTGGAAGTCACCGGGATCAACAACGACTTCATGAACAGCAAACAGGTCGATCCCACCAACAACCAGGCCACCGGCGACGAATATATCGAGACCCAGACCAAGCTCTTGAAGAGCCCGCCCGTAGTCCAACGGACGGCGGTGGCGATGGGTCCCAAGGTGCCGAGCGCTATCGCGACCAACCAGGGAATTTTCAGCGCCATTCGCGGATGGTTCGGCGACGCCCCCGCAGTTACCGCTGCCGAGGGCGAAGCCGTGGTCTTCAACATGCTGAGCGACGCCACAGTCAAGGTAGACGGAACTTCGGACCTCATCAAGGTCACGCTTCTCGGCCCCGAGCCAAAGTTGACTGCGGACACCGCGAATACATTGGTGGAACAGTTTAACCAACAAGCTCAGGATGCCCGTGGCTACGCGTCGGGGAACACCAACAAGTTCCTGGCCGATCAGCTCGGCGATGCCCGCAAAAAACTCCAGGATTCTGAAAACGCCCTCCAGGAATATGCCCGCCAGACCGGTATCGTCATCCCCAACGAGAACCAGGAGAGCGTCGCGGCCGACAAGTTGCGGCAAATTCAATCCGATCTGACCAAGGCGGAATCGGACGAGGCCGACACCAAGGCGCAGGTAGAGACTTCAAAAGACGCTCCGGCCACAGCTATGCCCCAGGTTCTCGACGATCCAACCCTGCGCGACAACCGCGCCCGCCTGGCTGACCTTCGCCGCCAGCTTTCTGACTTGAGCGTTACCTTGACGCCGCAAAATTACAAAATTCAGCAATTGAACGCACAGATCGCTGATCTCGAACAACAGTCTGCACAACATCGCGCCAATATCATTCACCGGCTCGGAGTGCAGAATTCTGAAACCTCGCGCCGTAAGCAGTTGCTGAGTGAGGCTTATCGGCAGCAGCTGGGCGTAGTCTCCGATCAATCGGTGAAAGAGGTGCGTTACAACATCCTGAAAAAGGAAGTGGATGCGAACCGCGACCTTTACCAATCGATGTTGCAGCGGGTGAAGCAGGCGAGCATCGTAGCTGCACTGAAGGCCAGTGACGTGCGCGTAGTGAGTCCTGCAACCCCGGCTACATCCACCTACCGGCCCAGTTTGCCCCTTAATCTCGCGTTGGGATTCCTCCTCGGTTTGGTCATCGCTGGCTGCTACACCCTGCTATGCGAGCGCAATGATGCCAGCCTGCGGACCCCCGGCCAAAGCGTCAAGCACCTCAACGTGCCTGAGTTGGCTGTGATCCCTTCGGCGCGCATCGGCAACAGCGAGCGCATCCCGCTCACGCTGCGCAATCTGAACGGAGCCAACGGCACCGCAATGGAGGCCAAAAACGGGTTGCTGGCCGCCAGCTCGGCCGCTGTCGACAAGGAAATGGTGCAGTGGTGCCAGGATGAAACCATGATGGCGGATGCCTATCGGTCCGCAATCACTTCGATCCTCTTGAGCCGCGTTAACGGAGTCAGTCCCCGGGTTATCCTGGTGACCAGCCCCCGACCCAAGGCAGGCAAAACCACCACGGTAGCGAATCTCGGCATCAGCCTGGCGGAGATTGGACGCCGTGTATTGCTGATCGACGGTGACCTCCGCCGCCCTCGCCTGGGTAAGCTCTTTGGCCTGCAGTTTGCTACCGGCCTGAGCGATGCACTGCTGGCTGAGGATGATGGATCCATTACCCTCGACTCAGTGGTCCGTCCCAGCACCGTGCCCGGCCTGTATGTATTGCCTGGTGGCTCTGAGCCGGCCAACATCTCCAAATTGCTTCATTCCGCTCATCTCGATAGTTTGATCGAGCTCGCCCGGTCTCAGTATGACTTCGTGCTCATCGACTCTCCTCCGATGATGGGCATGGCCGACGCGCGCCTTCTGAGCCGCAATGCCGATGGAGTAGTTCTGATCAGTCGCGCCGGCGAGACCAGCCCCGAGCAATTGGGAGAAGCTAAAGAGCGCCTGGCCGATGACGGCACCCCGGTCATTGGCACCATCCTGAACGGCTGCGATCTTCGCATTGAAGATCCGTCCTACGTCAACCATTACAACAGCTACGCCGGTGCTGCACGCGGCTAGTCCACGAAAAAGTTATTACTACAATCATGAACCAGTAACGAAAGTCGGCTTACGATCACCATCGTAGGGAGTTCAGGCGCGGAGATCCCCCCACCGCACATTGGCTACCCGGACCGACTGTACGCAAACAGGAACAAGGACGCCGGCGAAAGTACATACCAAAATTCAGCTTTCGTGACTTAAAAGAGCGTCTTCACAAAGTTCCTCTTCTCTTGCATTTCTCCTGCGACGGTGGCCCCGAGGCCCCTGTCGAGCGTCTTACAACCAGGAGAAAGGCTCTGACTGCTTTCGTATAAGAAACGTTGCCCTGGCGTCCAGGGAAACGTATGGGGAGAACTACTCTCATGCATGTCCGCAATTTACGCTTCTACCAGACAATGCAATTCGTTCTGGATCTTTTGGCAGTCACGATTGCCTGGAGTTGCACCATCCAGATGCGCGTGCTGCTCAATCCTCTGGCTAGCCAACGGGTGAGTTGGACCTATGCTTCCATTTGGGCGCCATCCCTGATGACGGTCCTGGTGCTGTGGATTGTCATGGCTTGCCGTCTCGGGTTCTATCGTGTTGAGGGTCGTATTCGGGTGTGGAACAGTATCATCAGCGCAGCCGAAGGTGCATTGCTGGCGAGCTGCATCATTGTGATCGTAACCTTTTTCTCCCGCCAACTGGGCACCGGTGTTTCCCGTTCGTTCTTCATGATCTTTGCCCCTCTGAGCTTCTTCAGCTTGGGCTTGGCGCGGTGCGTCAGCGTAGTCGCAGCGATGTTGGCTGAACGCCACTGGCCTTCACCCATTCGGGCGGCACTCCTGGGAGATGGCTCCCACGCCGGCCGTCTGGTCACCCTGATGAACACCGCCAATGTGGCGAATGTCATTAAGGGCTTGATTGTCCCCGAAGGTCACACCGCGGAAGGCCTGTCGCTGCCGATGCCGATTCTTGGATCGACCGCACAGCTGGCCGAGGTGATCAACCGCGAACACCTTAACCGCATCATTCTGCTGAACGGCTCCATTTCTCGGGGCGAGTTGGACGAATGCAACAAGGTGTTCAAACGTATGGGTGTCATCGTCAACTGCACCGTGGACTTTGCCCCGGAGCCGGGACGAATCAATGTGGTGAACCAATATGGTTTGCCGCTGGTCGAGCTTCGCCCGCTGTCCTTTACCAAGGGGCAGGAGTTCGTCAAGCGGGCCTTTGATATTGTTGCCTCCGCCTTCGCTCTTCTTCTTCTCGCGCCCACGATGCTGCTGATCGCGGCATTGGTAAAGTTCACCTCGGAGGGTCCTGTTCTTTACAAGGCCCCGCGAGTGGGCCGAGGTGGCCGTCACTTCATGTTCCTGAAGTTTCGCTCCATGTACACCAACATGAATCGCAGCCACGTGGCCCATGCAAACGAGAAACAAGGTCACATCTTCAAGATGAAGCAAGATCCGCGTGTGACCCCAATCGGGCGATTCATTCGCCGCTACAGCCTCGATGAATTGCCACAACTCATCAACGTGCTGCGCGGAGAGATGAGCCTGGTCGGTCCCAGGCCGCTGCCGGCAGGTGACATGGGGCCGGACGGAATGAGCCGCGAATTCGCGGATTGGTCCGAGGGCCGGGCTGCCGTCTATCCCGGCATCACTGGACTCTGGCAGGTGAATGGCCGCAGCGAGCTCCCCTTCGAAGAGATGGTGCGGCTCGACCTGCAGTACATTCGTGAGTGGTCGCTGCTGCTCGACATCAAAATCATTCTGGCGACCCCCGGCTTGGTTGTGAAGGGTGTAGGAGCTTACTAAGAACCGGGGTCATCGCCCCGGTTCAACCAAAACTCAGGATGGTTCTTTCAATAGTCAAAACAGTCCCCGTAGGGATGGCCGCATGCACAATTGCACCTGTGACTTCCAAATTTTCGAGCCGCGTTACCCGAGTCTCTTATGCCCAGTGTTGTGCCTCAAACCATTACGGAATTGCATCCAATCGAGCTGAGCCCTTTGCCGGCACAGCCGTTGGTCTCGATTCTGGTCTCCAATTACAATTACGGTCGCTTTATCGCGGATTCGATTCAAAGTGCCCTGAGTCAGACATACTCCAATTTTGAACTCATCATCTGCGACGACGGCTCGACTGACGACTCCGTCCGCATCGTAGAAGAATACGAGCACAGGGATCCGCGCCTGCGCTTGATTCGCAAGGCAAATGGCGGTCAGGCATCCGGCTTCAATGCGGCCTTTGCCGCCAGCCGGGGCGAGATCATTGCCCTGCTTGACTCGGACGACATTTTCCTGCCCCACAAGGTGGAGCGAGTTGTGGCAGCTTTTCAGGCCCACCCCGACGCCGGTTTTGGCGTCCACCGTATTATCCGAGTGAGCGCGGACCTCCGTCTTCGCCAAGGCGTGTGGCCAATGTCTGACCCGCTACCCAGCGGATGGTATGGCTCTGATCTTTTGCGAGATGGCGGCGTTATGCCCTACACCCCGCCGACTTCGGGCTTGAGCCTCCGTCGCGAGGTGGCCGAGCGCCTCTTTCCTCTACCGCTCGAGCACCCGCTGGTCAGCTGTCCCGATCAGTTACTCTGCCGCCTGGCCCCGCTTCTTACCAACGTTACCCGCGAAGACGAAGCTCTCTCCGCCTACCGTCTGCACGGCAACAACAATTACGGTCCCGACCGCGTGACCGCGGAGTCGTTCAAGCGTCAGATGGTGTTCTCCGAAGCTTTATGGTCTGCGCAGAAACGCTTTCTCGCGACCATCGACCACCGCCTTGCTGAAGATTTTCAGCCGCTCAGCAACAACGGGTACACTGCGCAAATCACTTACCTTCACGCCCGGTTTGCCAAAGATCCCGACGTGCGCCGGCACTACGATCGCTTCATCGCCTCACTCACCGGACCGGGCGCCAGGCATGTTTGGTTTTGGAAGATCTCCATCTACTTGCCTCTACCGGTTTTCGATTTTTGCGTCAATCTGTTGATCCGGCAAAGTTGGCTCAAACAGCTGGTCGCTCGTTTGAAAAGAATGTCGTGACTGTCATCCTTGCCACTTCACCCCATCTGTCATCTTCGCAGCGTTCCCCCGCGCCGCCACAGCGTCCAGAACGGAGCAAATACGTATGAGTACTAATCCACTTCTCAGCATCGGGCTCTTCCTCTACAACGGGGATCGTTTCCTGGCTGCCGCCATCGAGTCTATCCTGAACCAGACATTCCAGGATTTTGAGCTCATCATCTCCGACAATTGCTCCACCGATCGTAGCGAGGAGATCTGCCGGAAATACGCCGCGCAGGATGATCGCATTCGCTACTACCGTGCGGATCGCAACATGGGCGCAGGATGGAATCTGAGAAACGTTTATTTCAAGGCCACCGGCAAATACTTCAAATGGGCTGCCCATGACGACATGATTCAGCCCGACTTCCTGCGCTTGTGCATCGATGCTTTGGAAGCTGACGACTCGCTGGTGGTGGCTCACACCCTGACCCGGGTCATCGACGAGCACGGAGAATTTGTCGAAAACTACGAATGGCCGCTCCGGACAGAATCTCCCGATCCCGTCGTCCGCTTCAAGGATTTGCTGCTCAACGATCACATGTGCTACCAGATATTTGGTGTGATGCGCCTCAGCGCCCTCCAGCAGCTTCCTCCACAAGGCAGCTACGTCAACAGCGACGGAGTTCTGCTCGCACAGATGGGCTTGATCGGGCGCTTTCACGAAACACCGGAGTTCCTGTTCATCAGCACCCGTCACAGCAAACAGTCCTCGCAGGTGAAGCCGGTTCGTCTCAAAGCCCCACGCTTTCGCCTGACCAACCGTCACGGAACCTTGCCCGGCCCCGAGTGGTGGGACCCGAACAAGACCACCAGCATCACGTTTCCGGAATGGCGCATGTTCCGCGAATACTTTCAAAGTATCCGCCGCGCCCCGGTGACCACCCGACAGCGCCTGCACTGCTACCTGCTGTTGCTGCCCTGGCTGCTCAAGCATTTCCGCCGCATGGGCAAAGACCTTTTAATCGCGGCTGATCAGGTCTTGTTCAGGCTGCAGGTGCCGCGTACCAAGGTTTCTATGGAGAGCGCAACATCTTTCGATGCTGCCTCGTAACGAAATATCCCCCCAAGTCACAAATAACGGAGGTTAAGTTCTATGAAAGTTGCAATTCTTGCAGGGGGGCTAGGGTCGCGTCTCGCGGAAGAGACGGAGCTTAAGCCGAAACCGATGGTCGAAATTGGCGGCAAGCCGATTCTCTGGCACATCATGATGCACTACGCCCACTACGGACTGGACCAGTTCGCCATCGCGCTCGGCTACAAGGGCGAAGTCATCAAGAAATACATGCTCGACTATTGCTCCCTGAACCGCGATCTGAGCGTCTCGCTCAAGACCGGCAAAGTCAGAATGAACGGCGGCGTCGTTCCTGACTGGAACGTGGACCTGGTCGACACCGGCATGAAGACCCAGACCGGCGGCCGCATCAAGCGGCTCGCTCCTTACCTGGGCAATGAAACCTTCATGCTCACCTGGGGTGATGGCGTATCTGACATCAACCTGAACGACCTGCTGGCGTTCCATCGCTCGCACGGCAAGCTGGCGACCCTGACCGCGGTCCGTCCGACGGCGCGCTTCGGCCATCTGGAGATGGACGGCAATCAGATCACCGAATTCTCTGAGAAGCCGCAAACCAAGGAAGGCTGGATCAACGGAGCGTTCTTTGTGCTTGAGCCGGAGATCTTCGACTTCATCGACGGTGACAACACTCACTTCGAGAAGGAACCGCTCGAGCGCCTGGCCGGCGAGGGTCAGCTCATGGCGTATCGGCACACCGGCTTCTGGCAATGTATGGATACGATTCGCGAGAAGAAGATCCTGGAAACGTATTGGGAATCAGGCAACGCACCTTGGCAAACTTGGGAGGAAACGAATGCGAGTATTAGTGACGGGGCACGCGGGGTACATCGGAACGGTTTTAGTGCCAATGCTGTTGCAGGCCGGGCATGAAGTAGTTGGGCTCGATACTGATCTTTTCGAGCGCAGCACCTTCAGCGACGGGATCGCACCGATCCCCGAGATCCGCAAAGACGTTCGCGATGCGACCCTCGAGGATGTGAAGGGCTTCGATGCCATTCTCCATCTCGCCGGACTTTCGAACGATCCCCTGGGCGACCTGAATCCGGGTCTGACCTTCGAGATCAACCATCAGGCATCGGTCAAGCTGGCCAAGTTGGCCAAGCAGGCCGGCGTGCAGAGATACATCTTCTCTTCTTCCTGCAGCAACTACGGCGCCGGTGGCGACGACCTGCTGGATGAGCACTCTGCCTTCAACCCCGTGACCCCTTACGGTACCTCCAAGGTCATGGTCGAGCAGGACGTTGCCAAGCTGGCGGACAACAACTTCAGCCCCACGTTCCTGCGCAACGCCACTGCCTTCGGTGTTTCGCCCCGGTTGCGCTTTGACCTGGTGCTGAACAACCTCGTGGCCTGGGCTTATGCCACTGGCCGGGTGTACATCAAGAGCGATGGAACTCCCTGGAGACCCATCGTCCACATCGCCGACATCTCGCGGGCCTTCATTGCCGCGATGCATGCCCCGATCGACCTGGTGCACAACGAGGCGTTCAACGTCGGACGCAACGAAGACAACTACCGTATTTATGAGCTGGCCGACATCGTCAAGGAGACGGTGCCGAACACAGTGATTGAGTACGCCGCCGACGCCGGACCGGACAAGCGTTGCTACCGTGTGGATTGCAGCAAGATCCGCAAGGTGCTGCCCGAGTTCCAGCCCGTCTGGGATGCCCGCAAGGGTGCCGTCGAGCTGCACGAAACCTACAAGAAGATCGGTCTCGTTCTCGAAGACTTCGAAGGACCGCGCTTCAAACGCATTGCCCACATTCGGAAGTTGATCGAGGAAGGTGTTCTCGACTCCAATCTCCGTTGGACCAACCAGGAAGCGACGGCCCCCGTTGTCGCAGGAGCCGCTACTGTATGACCGAATCCACGTTTCATTGCCGCGCATGCAACTCCACGAAGTGCATTCCGATTCTTTCCTTCGGAACCACTCCGCTTGCCGATGCATTGCTCTCAGCCGATCAGCTAGGGTCGCCGGAAGTTACGGCGCCCCTGGACCTGGTCTTCTGCCCCGAGTGCTCTCTGGTGCAGATCACCGAAACCGTTCCGCCGGAAATTCTCTTTTGCCGCAATTATCCTTACTTTTCTTCCGTGTCAAAGAGTCTGCTGGAACATTTCGCCAAGAGTGCTGAAGCGGTCATCGCCGCCCGCAACCTTGATTCCAATAGCCTGGTCATCGAAGCTGCGTCCAACGACGGTTACATGTTGCGCAACTTCGTCAACCACGGAATCCCGGTTCTGGGCATCGATCCCGCCGAAGAGCAGGTGCGCACCGCCAATGAGCGCGGGGTCAACAGCATCAACACTTTCTTCACCAAGGAGCTGGCGCTCAAGCTGGCCGCCGAGGGCAAGAAGGCCGATGTCTTCCTGGCCAACAATGTGCTCGCCCACGTGGCCGACCTGAACGGTTTCGTCGACGGCATCAAGGCCTTGCTGAAGCCCAACGGGGTCGCCGTCATCGAAGCGCCGTACATCGTCGACCTGATCCAGAAGTGTGAGTTCGATACCATCTATCACCAGCACCTCTGCTACTTTTCGGTGACAGCGCTGGCGCGGCTTTTCCGCGATCATGGTCTGTACCTCAACGACGTGGAGCGCACCAAGATCCACGGCGGATCTCTCCGGCTGTTTGTCGAGCCGGTGGAGACTCCGACCGCGCGCCTGAAGGCGCTGCTCGCCGATGAGAAGAACGCGGGTGTCTCGACCATCGAGTACTACCGCGGTTTCGCCGACCGGGTGCACGCAGTGCGCGACGATCTCACGGCGTTGTTGAAGGACCTGAAGGGCAAAGGCAAGTCGATCGCCGGCTATGCCGCGGCGGCGAAGGCCACGACCCTGCTCGCCTTCTGCAACATCGATCGGGAACTGCTCGACTATGTCGTCGATCTGAACGAATTCAAGCAGGGCCGGTTCATGCCCGGAAATCACCTGCCGATTCTTTCCCCGAACAAGTTGCTGGAGAGCAAACCGGATTATGTCCTGGTGCTGGCCTGGAACTTTGCCGGCGAAATCATGGAGCAACAACACGCCTACAAGGCTCGCGGCGGAAAGTTCATCATTCCGATCCCGACCCCTGCGGTCGTCTAAAGGAGACTGACTGAATGAACAGCATCTATATAGATTCCAAATTCAATGACGAGAAGCGCCGCCAGTATTTGTACGACGGCCAGCTTTTTGTTTACTCGCCGCGGCCCAGCTCGCTCGCCTTCACCAATTGGGCCGCGCAAATGATCAAGGACGCCTTTGGCAAGGAGGATCCAACCACCGCACAGTTCGACATGCCGGTGGAAGAGTTTGTTCGCATCTTCGCCCCGCTCAAGCCGGCCTTCATCCACCATCCGGAGACCAAGCGCCTGATCCAGGCCATGCTCAAGGACTTCGGCTGCGATATGGAGACCACCTATCTCGATGTGCCGCGCCTGCGCGCCGTCACCTCGGATGCCTACCTCACGTCCGGCGTGGGCTATGCCCATCACCTTCACCGCGACACCTGGTACTCGGCGCCGATGTGCCAGCTGAACTGGTGGCTGCCCATCTTCGAGATGTCTTCCGAGAGCTCCATGGCCTATCATCCGAAGTATTGGAATGAGGCGGTGAAGAACGGTTCCAGCAAGTTCAACTACTACAACTGGAACGCGCACCAGCCGCGCGGATGCCGCCAAGCACATCAAGTCCGACACCCGCGAGCAGCCCAAGCCCGAGCAGCCCATGGAACTCGATCCCCAGGTCCGCTTGATCAGCGAACCCGGCGGAGCTCAGATCTTTTCCGCGGCTCAAATGCACTCGACCGTGCCCAACACATCCGGCAGAACCCGGTTCAGCATCGATTTCCGGACCGTCAGCCTGATCGACGTGAAGGCCAAGAACGGCGCTCCCAACCTGGATTCGCATCCCACTGGAACCTCGCTCCGCGACTTCATGAAGGGTACCGATCTGAGCCCAATGCCCGAGGAATTGCCGCGGCCTACGACAGCCCCGGCACTGCCGACGGCGTCAAGGTCTATCGGCCCGAGGTCGTAGGCGCCCGGTAAACCCAAAAAACAGCGTATCCCACCCTCAGATCGGGTGTTCCCGGGGGCTTATCGCGCTTATCTCGCATAAACGCAATCTTCGCCCGCGTCACAGCCGCCTTCTGAGGGTGGGACAGCACACATCGCGAACGGCCATCAGAGCCTAAGCGAGCACCATCTGTTGTTGAACATTTGAGTGAGAGATCTGCCGCGTCCGCGCTCCACCGATATCTCGAACAGTCGGTACAGTTTTTGCACCAGCCCACTTCACGGAGTGAGAGCGCTGGAACATGCCCTTAAACCTTAGCCAGTGACGAAATTCTTCTGAACGGGGATCAAGAAATGCCAGAGATCAAGACCTGCCCAAATTGCCTCAAGGGCGACATGACCGTTTTCTACCAGGTTCCGCGGGTGCCGGTGCACAGCGTATTGCTGATGCCCACGCGCGAAGTCGCGGTGAACTTTCCCAAGGGCGATATTGCTCTCGGCCATTGCTCCCATTGCGGCTTTATTGCCAACACCGTCTTCGACCCGACGGTGCACAACTACTCCGCGCAATATGAGGAGACGCAGGGCTTTTCCGGCACCTTTCAGGCCTTCCATCGCCGCCTGGCCCAGGAAATGATCGACAAGTACGATCTCCACGGCAAGAAAATGATCGAAATCGGCTGCGGCAAGGGAGAATTTCTCTCTCTCCTGTGCGAAATGGGCAACAACAGCGGCGTCGGCTTCGATCCCGCCTTCGTCAGCGAGCGCAATCCGTCCGCCGGCGACGCCAAGGTCGAATTTGTCGCCGACTTCTACGGCGAGAAATATGCCCACGTGCAGGGCGACTTTGTCTGCTGCAAAATGACCCTCGAGCACATCCCCGATACCGCGAATTTTGTGCGCACGGTGCGCCGCTCGGTGGGTGACCGCTACGACACCGTCATCTTCTTCCAGGTCCCCGACATGACCCGGGTGCTGAAAGACCTGGCATTCTGGGATGTTTACTACGAACACTGTTCCTATTTCAGCGCCGATTCGCTTTCGCTGCTCTTCAAAGAGCAAGGCTTCGATGTGCTCGATGTTTGGACCGACTACGACGACCAATACCTGATGATTACGGCCAAGCCGTCGCGCACCCCGGCTTCTTCGGTAGCCAAGCCGGATCCCACGGGGATGAACAAGGATATTCAGTACTTCACCGAGCACCAGGCGATCAGAATGGCGTCCTGGAAAAGCAAGCTCGAGGAAACCAGGAACAGCGGCAAGAAGGCTGTGGTATGGGGCTCCGGATCCAAGGGCGTGGCCTTTCTGACCGCGCTCAACCTGCACACACCCGACTGCGAAATTGAGTACGTGGTCGACATCAATCCGTTTCGCGAAGGCAAATACATGGCTGGCACCGGACAGGAGATCGTCTCGCCGGCCTTTCTCAAGCGGTACAAGCCAGATCTGGCCATTGCCATGAACCCGATTTACCAGACAGAGATCAAAGCTGATCTCGAGAAAATGGGCCTGTCTACTGAGGTTGTCTCCGTTTGATTAAAATCCAGCCCTGCCCGTGCAGAGGCTTCTAAAGGCAATCTATGTATGATTTTGCGATAATTGGTGGAGGAATCGTTGGTCTCGCTACGGGCGCTGCCCTTGGCCGGCGCTATCCTTTTGCACGTATTCTGCTGGTTGAAAAAGAAGTCGGTTTTGCTCAGCACCAGACTGGCCGCAACAGCGGTGTCATCCATTCCGGCATTTACTACAAACCCGGCAGCCTCAAGGCAGAGTTAGCACAAACAGGGAACCAATCCCTGCGTGCCTTCTGCTACGAGTACGGCGTGCCCTTCGATATTTGCGGCAAGCTGATCGTTGCCACCAGGCCGGACGAGATTCCGCAGCTCGATAAGATCTTCGATCGTGCTGCTGAGAATGGAGTCCCGGCCACCCGGCTCCGTCCGGAAGAAGTAAAAGAAATCGAACCCCATGTCTCCTGTATCGCTGCCATCCGCGTGCCCACCACGGGCATCGTCGATTACCGCCAGGTCTGCCACGCTCTGGTGCACGAGATACAGCAGCAGGGAGGAGAGCTCAAGGTGGGCACCGAGGTGCTCCACATTGTGCCTACTCCTTTAGGCCACTTGCTCGAGACCTCGTGGGGCTCGGTCGAAACACGCTTTCTTATCAACTGCGCCGGCCTGCACAGCGATCGCGTGGCCAAGCTGGGGGGCATGGAACCAAAGGCCATGATCGTGCCCTTCCGCGGCGAGTACTTCGAGCTAAAGCCCGAACGCCGCCACCTGGTGCGCCATCTCATTTACCCCGTGCCCAATCCAGCGTTTCCGTTTCTGGGCGTGCACTTCACGCGCATGATGGACGGCAGCATTCACGCCGGCCCCAATGCAGTGCTGAGCATGAAACGCGAGGGCTATCGCAAGTCGGATTTCAGCTGGCGCGATCTTTCTGAAGTTCTGACCTATCCCGGTTTCTGGAAGCTCTCGTCCAAGTACTATCGCGAGGGTGGCCAGGAGATGTACCGCTCCTTGAGCAAGGCTGCCTTTACCCGAAGCCTGCAGCGGCTGGTGCCGGAGGTTCAGGCCGACGACCTGATCCCCAGCAAGAGCGGCGTGCGCGCGCAAGCGCTGCTCCGCGATGGAAGCCTGGTCGACGACTTCCTCCTGCTCGAGGGCAAAAACTCTCTTCATGTCTGCAATGCTCCTTCCCCCGCAGCCACGGCATCGCTCGAAATTGCCAAGAGGATCGTGAGCAAGGTGCCTCGCCCCGGCCGCCTCTCGCTGGTCAAGATGGCATAAGGCGCGAAGCGCCGAACACACAGGTACGGGCTGGTAGGTACGAGCTTCAGCCCGTACGTCAATTCTGCAAATAGCGGGATCCGCCTGCGCAATCCTTTATGGAACTGCGTGCGGGAGATTTCCTGATCCTGCATTTCCTCCCAAAATCTCTGATTTCCACTACGTTCATCTCTGCAGTTTCAGCGCAATTGGGCGATAGGAAGGGTATGCCCAATTCCAGCATGCTTATCGAACAAACAACATGTGAGACATGGGCCACCCCTGGCGCTGGGCAGGTGCAAGGTCTCGCTCGAGGAAGCTCCCCGTTGCGCATCGCTATTTACGATTACCGAATCACACGCAATAACCCGGCCGGCAGCTGCCATCTGGCGATGCTTCGCGCCCTCGCGAGTGAGCACGAATTTACCGTCTTCGCGGTGGAGTTCGAAAATCCCTGCCCGGAAAAAATCCGCTTCATCCGCGTCCCTGCGCCGCTGCGGCCCCTGGCGCTCCTCTTCATCGCTTACCACTTTATGGCGCCCCTTTGTTATTTGCTCTATCGCCTGCGCGGCGGCTCCAAACCCGACCTGGTCCAGGCGATCGAGAGCAACCACTCGTTTGGTGACATTCTGTACTCTCACTTTTGCCATGGCATGTACCTCAAGCATCATTGGAGCAAATCAGGCGCCACTGGATTGCGGGGGGCGTTTCGCTGGATCGATCACAAACTCCACGCCTGGATGGAAAACCTCACCTATCCGAGAGCCAGGCAGGTCGTTGTGCCATCCCGAGGGCTGGCAAGGGAACTGCAAGCCGAATTTCCGTATATCAAAGACAAGCTGACGGTCCTGCCCAATCCCATCAATCTGACACGGTTACAAAAACCGGCCGACTTCGATCGCCGAGCCTTTCGACGCAGTCTGGGTATGGATGACCAGGATCTCGTGGGCCTGTTTGTGGCTCTCGGGCAGTTTGAACGTAAGGGATTGCCCCTTCTGATGCAGGCGCTCGCCACGACCGGTATGGAGCCCGTCAAACTGATCGTCGTAGGCGGCGAGGCCGATCTGCTCGCGCGATATCGCGAGCAGGCGGAGAAGCTTGGTATCGGGGATCGGTTAAAGTTCGTTGGCATGCAGTCCGATGTCCGGCCCTTCCTCTGGAGCTCCGACGTATTCGCCTTTCCGTCTCTCTACGAAACGTTTTCTTTGGTTACTTATGAGGCCGCCGCAGCTGGGTTGCCCATTGTCGTTTCTCAGCTCTACGGTGTAGAAGATCTCCTGGTGGACGGAGACAACGGATTCCTCATTGAAACCACTGCGGCAGGAGTCAGAGATGGCCTGGAGCGCATTTTGCGCTTGAGCGAGGCCGAGCGGCACCTCATGGGTCAACGGGCCCGGCAGGCGGCTTCCGCCTGCTCAGAGGAGCATTTCGTCGACGCTTGGCGGGCCTTCTATCTACGCATGACCCAACAGAGGAATTGAACGCGGAGGAAATCATGATAGAGGATGTACCAGGTGTCGATCACGTCATGACCGTTGTGTCAGCAGCAAGCAAGGTTCTTCAGATGGTCAACCGCGCCATCAGCAGCAAGTAAACAGGTTGATCCGAATGAAGATTCTTTCGGTGCACAATTCGTACCAGACACCCGGCGGCGAAGACCAGGTCTTTGCTCAGGAAGCCGATCTGCTCCGAAGCCATGGACACCAGGTACTTCTGTACCAGGCCAGCAACGATCAGGTGAAAGACCAACCCCCGCTCGTCCTGCTCGGCAACACCATCTGGAACCGGCAAGCACACCACGAGTTGCGCACGCTGATACACCAGCAAAAACCGGACATCGTTCATGTCCACAACACCTTTCCGGTGATCTCTCCCGCCGCCTACTATGCGGCCAATGAAGAAGGAATTCCGGTCGTACAGACCCTGCACAACTATCGCCCGCTCTGTCCTACGGCCACTCTCTTTCGCGATGGACATGTCTGTGAAGACTGTTTAGGTAAGCGGGTCCCCTGGCGCGGGGTGATGCATGGTTGCTATCGCGGTAGCAGGCTGGCCACCGCCAGCGCCGCCGCAATGCTGACGACCCATAATTACAAACACACCTGGAGCCAGTCCGTCGCTGCCTATATCGCCCTTTCCGACTTCGCACGCGGCAAATTTATCGAAGGCGGCTTTCCAGCAGAGAAAATCTTTATTAAAACTAACTTCGTCCAAACCGACCCCGGTCTCGGCGACGGCCAGGGAAACTATGCCTTCTTCGCCGGACGCTTAACCCCGGAAAAAGGCATCAGCACTCTGCTCGAGGCATGGCGGACCATCGGAACTGACCTCCGCCTGCAAATAGCCGGCGATGGCCCACTCGCCTCAGAAGTAGAGCGGGCCTGCCGCGAACTGAAAAATATAACCTGGCTAAAATGGTTGCCGCGACCGGAAATCCTCCAAAAGATGAAAAAGGCGTCGGTGCTCATCCTGCCGTCAACCTGGTACGAAGGCTTTCCCATGACCTTAGCCGAAGCCTGCGCCGTCGGCCTGCCCGTGATCGCAAGCAAACTGGGAAGCATGGCCTCCATCGTCGATCACCAGCGCACGGGCCTGCACTTTGAGGCAGGCAACACCACCGGCTTGGTAGAGGCTCTGCGATGGTGGAATAAACACCCCGCGGAAGCCGCCCTGATGCGCACTCAGGCACGGCTGGAATACGAAACCAAATATACCGCCGAAGGTAATTATGCCCAGTTGATCAACATCTACGACTCGGTGCTCAACCGCAGCGAAAACTTGTCATGGCTTGCCACTGCCGGCGTCACCGCCCCGCACGCCGAGGTCTGAGCAGGCCAAGCCTCCACTAAACCCTAAGACTGGGGAAGATCGTCGAACCGCTTCACAGGCTGCTGAAGAACCCGTTTCTCCGAAGCCTACGCCCCTCTGGGCCGTACATTTTTCAGCAGCCGGTACGTCCTCCTGACCGGCTCCCCAATTTCTTCCCAGCCTGTTTGACCGCTGAGGTGCGCTTCTCGAGACATATAGGGTAAGGTTATCTCTTTCGGTGGCGCCTTTCGCGTCATCCTTCCTCAGTTCTGAACACCCGCTCACGATGTATGACCCCTTCAATCCATCTCCGCCTCACCCTTCAGAGGAGTTGAGGATAGCTGAGTGTTCTGAGACGATGTATGCAGGGGACGAACGGCATGGCAGTCGAATCTGCGGCAACGGACGAAACCACCCCCGACGCAGGGCCAAACAAGCTCATTCCCATCGCCCTGAAGAGTCTGCCGCAACAGCCCTCCGTCTCCATACTGATCACTTGCTTTAACTATGGCGCCTACGTTGGCAAGGCCATCGACAGCGCGCTCCAGCAGACCTATCCCGCGGTAGAAATAATCGTCAGCGACGATGCCTCGCAAGATAACTCCTGCGAGGTAGTTGAATCCTATTTGGGTCGCGGCCTCCCCATACAGCTGTTGCGCAATCCACATGGCGGTATGGCGGCTAATCTAAACTCCGCCTACCGCAGCTGTTCCGGAGAACTGATTTGCCTGCTCGACGCGGACGACACATTCCTGCCCGGTAAAGTTGAAGCTGTAGTGAACGCATTTCTGGCCCACCCGCAGGCTGGCTTTGCCATTCATCGCGCCAGCCTGGTAGACAATCAAGGCCGGGCACGCGGCATCTACCCTTTGTTAAGCGCTCTACCCTCAGGAAACTGCACCCGGACGACCTACGAGAATTGCGGGATATTGATGGGGTTGCCACCCACAACCAATCTTGCGCTTCGCCGCGAGGTTGCCGACCGCATCTTCCCCATCCCGGTGGAATACACCGGCTATGCCGAGCAGATGATTCACCGGCTGGCTCCGTTGATGACAGAAGTATGTGCGGTGGACGCTCCGCTGGCGCACTGGCGGCTCCATGGCCAGAACGACCAGAATTCCACTCACATCACGCCGCGCCGCCTCGAGCGGGAGCTCAAGATAATGGACTCCTTGTGGCTAGAACAGAAGCGCTATCTGGAAAGCGTGGATGCCTCGTTGGCGACGTCTTTTCCTCCGATCAACCGTAATGCACTTTATCTAAAAATGAACTACATGCGGCGTCGAATGAACAATGACCCAGCAGCTCGCCAGGCCTACGCCGACCTTTGCCGCTACGGCCTGCGATCGAACTCCAAGCTGGATCGGTTTTGGCGATACTCCAATCGACTTCCCCGTCCGCTCTTCCAGCGAGCAGTCGATCTGCTTCTAACCCAGAGTGTCTGGAAGCAGATGGTCACCCGTGCCATTCGGGGCAAGCAAACGGTTTGAAACGTATGAAGATTCTCTCGGTGCACAATTCGTATCAGACGCCCGGTGGCGAGGACCAGGTCTTTGCCCGGGAGGCCGAACTGCTGCGCTCGCATGGCCACCAGGTGCTTCAGTATCACACCAGCAACGACCAGGTGAAAGGTAAGAACCCCCTGGTTTTGCTCGGCGATACCATATGGAATAAGCGCGCGCATAACGAACTGCTCGGCTTGATGCAGCGCGAAAGACCTGACATCGTTCATGTTCACAACACCTTTCCGCTCATTTCTCCCGCGGTTTACTACGCGGCCAATGAAGCCCGGATTCCGGTCGTACAAACGCTGCATAATTTCCGCATGCTCTGTCCCGCCGGCACTTTATTCCGTGACGGGCACATCTGTGAAGACTGCGTAGGCAAGCAGGTTCCCTGGCCGGGAGTGATCCATGGCTGCTATCGCAACAGCAGGCTGGCGACCGCGGCCGGAGCCGCCATGCTCGCCACCCATAACTACAAGCAGACCTGGAGCAAAGCCGTTTCTGCCTATATTGCGCTCACAGATTTTGCTCGAGAAAAATTCATCCAGGCCGGCTTTCCCGCCGAGAAAATCCTGGTCAAGCCTAACTACCTGCAAGGCGATCCTGGGATTGGGGAGGGGAAAGGGAAGTACGCGCTCTTCGTCGGACGACTGACCCCGGAAAAGGGGATCGGTACCCTTCTTCAGGCGTGGCGCCAGATTGGCACAAAGCTTCCACTCCAGATCGCGGGCGATGGTCCAATGGCTGCGGAAGTTGAGCAGGCCAGCCGCGGAATTCCCGGGGTGACGTGGCTAAAGTGGCTGCCACACGAGGAAATCTTGCGGAAAATGAAGGACGCGTCGGTCCTTGTATTAACATCGACATGGTTTGAGCCCTTTGGCTTGATTGCTGCCGAAGCCTTCGCGGTGGGATTGCCGGTGATTGCAAGTGACCTGGGAAGCATGTCGACGATCGTCGATCACCGGCGCACGGGGCTGCACTTTGAGGCTGGAGACGCGGCAAGCCTGGTGGAAGCCGTGCGCTGGTTCCGTGCGCACCCCAATGAAACGGCTCGGATGCGGCAGGAGGTTCGCCTGGAGTATGAGAAGAAATACACGGCGGAGAGGAACTACGTTCAATTGATGAACATCTATGAACTGGTTCTCAACCTGAGTGTCGGCAAAGAGATTGCCGCCTCGCCTGTCCCGGAGTGCCGTGGAACCGGAGTCGCTTGATCGAATTCAATTCCGCGGTGCTGCTCACGTCCTTCTTCGCCGGACTGCTTGGCTCACTTACCGGACTGGGCGGCGGCGTAGTTATTGTGCCCGCCCTGGTTCTCCTCTTCCACGTCGATCTCCGTTACGCCATTGGTGCGTCCCTCATCTCCGTGATTGCTACTTCCTCGGGCGCCGCTGTCGCCTACGTCAAGGAAGGCTTTTCCAATGTACGCATCGGCATGTTTCTCGAGGTGGCCACTACCGTAGGCGCGGTGGGCGGCGCCTACCTCGCAGCCCGCGTTTCCACCCGCGCGATCGGTATCATCTTCGGCGTTACCCTCCTATACTCCGCTTGGAGTTCCTTCCGCGAACCACGCACTGAAACCACTCACCCGCCAAATGCGCTGGCCGAGAAACTGCGGCTGAGTGGAGACTACCCTACAAAGAACGGCAGCCAAACCTACGTCGCGGAGAATGTTCCGGCCGGGTTCGGCATCATGTTCATTGCCGGACTCCTGTCTGGCCTGCTCGGCATCGGCTCCGGAGCCGTCAAGGTCCTGGCCATGGACCATGCCATGAAGCTTCCTTTCAAAGTGTCCACGACTACCAGCAACTTCATGATCGGCGTAACCGCCGCCGCAAGCGCGGGCATCTATCTTGGCCGAGGCTATATCGCGCCCGGGTTAGCGGCGCCGGTGATGTTGGGAGTGTTGGCGGGATCGCTGCTCGGGGCGCGCCTGCTGGTCCGGATCCGTGTGCCGGTTCTCAGGGTCGTCTTCGCCGTCGTCATTGTCGCGCTGGGCGTGGAGATGATCTACAGCGGCGCTACGGGAAGGTTGTGATCCGATGGCCTCCGAAGCAGATCTGAAAATGGAAATCGCCATCAGCCGGATGCTCCGGGCAGGCGTCAGCATAGCTGCGTTCGTGGTCCTGGTGGGATGGATTCTCTACTTGTGGCAGACGCATGGAATAGAGTCCGATTATCTTCATTTTCACGGAGTTCCCAGTCCCGCAGACCGATTCACGCCGGTCTTCGAAGGCGTTCGTGACCTCAACAGCCGGAGCATCATCCGATTCGGTATTCTGCTTCTGATCGCGACCCCCATCATGCGTGTTGCATTTTGCGTCTATAGCTTTGCGATCCAGAAAGACAAGGTCTATGTCGTGGTGAGCGGCATCGTCCTGACCGTATTGCTCTACAGCTTCTTTCGCCGCTAATTTTATCTGTAACTATCACAGCATGAAGTTGCAGAGCGTGCGTGAGACCGTGCGAGACTACGTTGAATATCGGTCCTCCGCCATCAGCACTGCGACAATGCGACACGCATAGCTAAGCTCTTGATGTTGAGCCCATGAGTATACGTCTTGACCAGCGTTCTGCGCACAAACGGCAGGCGCATGGCACGAAACCCTCGGGCAGGGTTCGCATAGAACGCCGCCGCCGCCCGCACCGAAAAGCGCAGTGTCTGGCGGTAGTCGCTGAGGCCGGAAGCGAATGCATCGACCGCCGTACCTTCGCCACGTCTTTCGCAGAGGATCGCGCAAGCGGCCGCTTGGCCACTGAGCAGGGCCCCGTAAATGCCTTCGCCCGTCAGGGGATCGACAAACCCACCCGCGTCACCCACCAGCAAAACACGACGGCGCATCTCAGGCTGAACATATTCGGTCTCGCAGCCTCCTGCGCCGATCCCCAGATACTGCCCGACAATCCCATCCAACGTTGCTGTCTGCACGCGCTCGGTGACGTAGCTCAGAAGCCGATCCCGGGTCAGGCGGGTGGCAGACGATGGCGCGTAGATTCCCACATTGAGATGGTCTCCCTTGGGAAAAATCCATGCGTATCCGCCTGGCACAGCGGCAAAATCGAAAATGAGATCGATCTCCCTGCGGGGCATCGCCGTTTTGACCTCGAGCGCAAAGCCCTGAGAAAACCAGGAGCCCGCCGCGCACAGGCGCCGCACCTGGCCGCTGGCCCCATCGGCGCCCACCAGAAATCGGGCGCGATAGGTTTCGCCGTTGGTGATCAGCTGTACCGCATCCTTCGAGCCCGCAATCCCTTGCAGGGCGCCAATCCTGCGGAAGCGCGCGCCCGCTTCGATCGTCTTGCCCAGGCAGTATTCATCGAGCTCGGAACGCACCGTCATCACGCAGATGGGCTCGCGGCTTTTCAGTGGGGAGGACAAACTTCCACCCTCCAGCTGGACGCGTCGTACAACCTGTTTCACCACCGGCTCAATGGAATACCGTAGAGCCTTGACGGCTTTGATGGTCAGCCCGCCGGCACAGGCCTTGTCCCGTGGGAATTCCCTCTTGTCGACGAGAAGTACAGATTGACCAGCGACGGCGAGATCATAAGCTGCCGCGCAGCCGGCCGGTCCTGCTCCTACCACAATCGCGTCCCAAAGTTGACCGGCGGCATCCATAGTTATGTGTCGTTTGAAAGCCACTCATCCGAGTGCTTTTCCAACGCAATACGCACGAGTTGGCTGCGCGTGCGCACTCCCGTCTTCTCGAAAAGCTGCTGCAGCACAGACTTGACCGAGCTTTCGGAGATAGCCAACCGGGCTCCGATTTCTTTATTGGTTAGCCCTTCAAATACGCCTTTGAGCACAGCCTGCTCGCGTTGCGTCAGTCCTGGTGCGCGGCGCGGAGCGGCCGCATTGCCGGTGGCCGCGGCGATGATGGAACGGGTCACCGCAGGATCGAGCCACACCTCTCCCGCGACTACCTGACGAATGGCCTCTACCAGGCGGCTCGGAGGACTGTGCTTCAGAAACACTCCATGGGAACCATTCTCGAGCGAACGCAGCATCACCGCATCGCTCATGCCTGCCGTCACCATCAGAACCCGGCCGCTGAAACCATGATCGTGCGCGTGGTCGAGAAACTGCGTGCCCTGCTCGTGGCCGAGATCGTAATCCAGCAAAACAACGTCAATATCCTTGAGCTCCGGCAACGCCAGTGCCTCGCTCGCCGAAGCACAGGTTCCCACGATCTCGAAGTCAGACTCCGTCTGAAGAAGCCGGCTAAGGCTCTCACGGAACAGGCTGTGATCGTCGATCAGCAATACCTGAATCTTGCTGCTCATCGTTATCATTCTTGCTCTCTCTCATAGCGGCTGACAACTGTACGACGAAAGTCGAGCCGCCCGTCGCTGGTTCGTAGTGCAAGTCGCCCTTGAAGCTGCGCATGAAGGCGCGTGAAAGATAAAGGCCCAAGCCCGTCGATTGAGCTTCGAGTTGGAAGGGGTGGAAGAGGCGCTCCGGGTGAGCCACCCCGCCCCCCGTGTCGCGAAAGCGAATGGTGACTGCTGATCCTTCGCTGCGCGCACTCACGTTCAGTTCCCCCTGCCCCTGGTCTTCCATGGCGCGCTCGCTATTCTTGGTCAGATTGAGAAACACCTGCATCAGGCTCTGGCGATCAGCCCACACTTGCGGCAGGTCGTCCTCGATCTCCCAGCGGCTGATGATGCCGTGATCGCGCAGGGAAGACTCCATAACGATACGCAGCTCATCCAGTAGAGGCTGAACCTCCACCCGCGCAGCTTGGCTCGCGCTTTGCCGCAGGTCCATTGCCGCGATGCGTTCAAGCGCCAAAATCAACGTGCCAAGGGTCTCGAAGTCTTTGTTTTCCGTCAGCTTTTTGCTACGAGTCAGGTTTTCATGTACCAAAGCGATGGCCCCGCATACATTGCGGATCTCGTGCGAAACAGCAGCGACCATGATCCGCGAGCTGGCCAGCATCTGGTGAAAGCTCGATTCCTCATGGATCCTGAGGTCTTCCGATGTATCCAACACCATCGCGGCTAATCGGGGCCCGGCACTGGTCAGGTAGGTGGAAAACCAAACATCGGCCTGGAAGACCTCGCCGTCCGCTTTGCGTCCGCGGCATTGCATGGCGGTGCGAAAAACCTGCCGGCTGCTATCCACGCTGGGCACATTGATCAGCGATGGCAGGAACTCGCGGATCGGCCGGCCAGGGAGCTTGCCGGGTTCAAGCCCAAAAAGGCGGTCTGCTGCGTCGTTCGCCAGCAGCACGCAGCCGTTGGAACTGGTGGTGATGATCGCTGCCGGGCTGCTGTCGACCAGCACCTTCAATTGCTCCTCCGCATCCTTCCGCGCCGTCATCTCCGTCTGTAATTCCCGCATGTGCCGGGCGGAAAGCTTCCTGCTGCGCGTCACCTCGTGCATGAAAAGGCCCATGGAGAAGAAGGCGGCGAAGTAGAGCAGATCCCGGGGCAAACCGGTATTCGGGCCCCAGGGAAACGCATCGTACGACTCTGCCAACCAGGCGCAGATGCTGGCCACGACGGCGATCTCCCAGCGCGTCAGGGAGGCGCCGACCCCAAGCATGGGCACGAGATACAAAAAGCCGAGTGGGATCTCGGCGGTGATATGGGAGTCGAGCACCGCAATCACGCCGATCATCAGCGCGGTGATCGGCAGCGTCGACCGGCGCTTTCCCCACATGAAGATGGAAAAGAATGGCATCTCTCGACTTTCCCGGGATCTTCTCAAACTCCTCCCATTCTACGGCCGGCAATCGCCATGCCTGGGAAATTCGGTGCGTGCTCTAGGCACCGGGGAAGACATATGCAGACCTGCATGCAGATTCAATTCAACCGCCGGAAATCTGTCTCGGTTACGATCAAATTACACGCTCTTGGCCTCAAGTTCAGCCCATCGCGTGTACAGTTCGTCGAGCGCGTTCTGCGCCTGTTCCATGGCCAGCAGTGCTTCTTGCAATCGCGTGGCGTCTGTGGCCACGGCGGGGTCTTCGACGACGCTCCGCTCGCGCGCAACCAATTCCTCCGCCGCAGTTACCCGGTCTTCGATGACGGCGTACTCGCGTGCTTCCAGATAGGAGAGCTTCTTCTTCGCTGCCGGAGTTCGCTTCTCCTGTGCGGGGGCCTGTTTGGCTTCCGGTTCCGGTTGCCGCTGCCAGGCGTCCCACTGCGAGTAATCCGCGAACCGTTCCGCGCCTCCGCGACCATCCAATCCCAGCACGGTGGTGCTGACACGGTCCAACATGTAACGGTCGTGAGTCACCAGCACCAGCGCCCCGCGAAATTCCAGCAGGCTTTCTTCCAGAATCTCCAGGGTCGGAATATCAAGATCATTCGTAGGCTCATCCAGCAGCAGCAAGTCCGCCGGTTCCAGCATCAGCCGCGCGATGAGCACGCGTGCGCGCTCTCCTCCGGATAGCCGGCCTACCGGTTGGTTGAGCTGGTCGCCGCTGAACAAAAAACGTGATGCCCACGAAGCCACATGGATCACGCGATCCTGATAGATGACGGAATCGCTATCGGGAGCCAGGGCCCGTCGCAGGGTGACGTCTGGCTCAAGAATGCGGTTCTGGTCGAAGTAGACCGTGCGTAACGACGTGGCGCGTTTGATGGAGCCTTCGACCGGCTCAATTTCCCCGCGCAGCAAACGCAGCAGCGTTGTCTTGCCGCTGCCATTGGGTCCCACCAGGCCGATGCGCGTCCCTGCTGTCAGCACAAAGTTCAGGTTTGCGAAAAGCGTACGTCCGTCGAAACCGTATGTCAGATCTTCGAGTTCCACCAATCGCTTGGTCTGCCGGTCGGTCGCAGAAAATTCAATGGCGGCTGTCGCGGTGCGGTTTCGGCTGGAAACATCCGCCAGTTCGCCGATCAATTCATGAGCCCGATCAATTCTGGCCTTGGACTTGGTGGTGCGTGCTTTCGGTCCGCGGCGCAACCACTCGATTTCCGTGCGCACCCGGTTGGCGAGGGCATCCTGCCGCTTGACTTGGGCATCGAGGAAGGCTTCTTTCTTCTCCAGGAACGCGCTGTAGTTGCCGTTGATGCGCAACAGCCCATCGGGATAGGCACGGTTCAGCTCCACTGTTTCCGTGCATACGTTCTCCAGGAAGTACCGGTCGTGGCTGACCACGACGCAGGCAAACGACGAGGTATTGAGCAAACCTTCCAACCACTCGATGCCGCCCAGGTCCAGATGGTTGGTGGGTTCATCCAGCAGCAGAACATCGGGCTGCTGCACCAGGGCCTCGGCAATCGCCAGGCGCTTGCGCCAGCCACCGGAAAGGTTGGATGCATCAACTGAGAAGTCTTCAAAGCCCGTTCGGCCGAGTGTTTCTCCGATGCGTCCTTCCCACTCCGTTGGCGGGGCATCGATGCACTTAAGCGAAGCTTCGAGAACGGAGCGCACCGTAGTTCCAGGCGCAAATTCGGACTGCTGCGCAACGTAGCTCATCCGCGTGCGCTTACGGGTTGCAACCTCACCGCTGTCTGGTTCGATCTGGCCCGCGAGAATGCCCAACAGCGTCGACTTGCCCGAACCATTGGGGCCAATCAGTCCGATGCGCGCGCGCTCTTCAACCGTAAAGGCAAGATCCCGCAGAAGGGGATCAGCTCCAAATGACTTCGAGATTCCCTGAGCATTGAGGATGGGCGGCAACCGATTCGTCCTTTATCAAGTTCTTATCTATAGAGAATCCCGGGTGCACCAATCTAGCTGGCTTTTCGCGAGTGTGGGATACCACTCCGCTGACCCGGGCAGTGCTCGGATGCAAGAAAGAAAGTTGAGGTTCGCGGTATCCTACCGGCGCGCTGCCGCGGTAGCGGTCATGTATTCCTCATACGGACCCTTGAAGTCATCGATTCCACCGTGATCGAAGTGCCAGATGCGGGTTGCTACCTCATCGATCAGATCATGGTCGTGCGTCACAAGCAGCACCGTGCCTTCGTAGCGTTGGATTGCGACATTCAACGCGTTGATAGCTTCGAGGTCCAGGTGGTTTGTCGGCTCGTCGAGGATGAGGATGTTCGGCTTCTGCAACATAAGCCGGCAGAAGATCAGCCGCGCTGCCTCTCCACCGGAGAGCGCCTCGGTCTTCTTCAATCCCTCTTCGCCACTGAACAACATCTGTCCCAGCAGGCCGCGGATATCTTCCTTGGTCACCCGGGGATCGAATTGATGCAACCAATCGGATACGGTCATGCCCTTTTCGATCGAACCCGTATGGTCCTGAGGGAAGTAACCGATTTGCGCTTCGTGGCCCCACTTGACCGTGCCCCCATCAAGCGTGAAGTCCGGGTCGGCCTGGTCCATCTTCACCAGCAACGACTTCAGCAGCGTCGTCTTGCCCAGGCCGTTGCGGCCCATGAGACAGACCTTTTCGCCGCGCATCACCGCTGCGCCGAAGTCCCGGATAACCTGCTGCTCTCCGTACGATTTGCTCAGGTGTTCGAACTCCAGGATGTGCTTGCCCGAGGGACGCAATAGATCGAAGCGGATATAAGGCCGTTGGATATTCGATCGCGCCAACTCAGTCGTTTGCAGCCGCTCCACTTCCTTCTTGCGCGACGTTACCTGGCTGGAACGGGTGCCGGCTGAGAATCGCGCGATGAACTCATTCAGCTGGGCAATCTTCTTCTCGCGCTGAGCGTTCTGCGACTCCAAACGGGAGCGGATCTGGGTCTTGGCCAGGACCATCTCGTCGTATCCGCCGCTGTAGGTAATGATGGTCTCGTAATCGATATCGGCGATGTGCGTGCACACGCTGTTCAGGAAGTGGCGGTCGTGTGAGATGGTGATGAGCGTGCCTTCGAACTCCATCAGGAAGTTCTGCAGCCAGTGCACCGAGTCAAGATCGAGAGAGTTGGTAGGTTCGTCCAGCAGCAGTGCCTGGGGCTTGCCGAAGAGGGCCTGGGCCAGCAGCACGCGAACCTTTTGACCGCCCTGCAATTCGCTCATCTGGCGGTCGTGGAATTCGTCGGGGATATCCAACCCCTGCAACAGGATGGCCGCGTCGCTCTCGGCCGTATAGCCATCTTCCTCGCCTACGATGCCTTCCAGTTCGCCCAGCCGCATGCCGTCTTCATCGGTCAGCTCAGACTTTTCGTAGATCGCATCGCGCTCGGCCAGTGCCTTCCACAGTCCCTTGTTGCCCATGATGACGGTATCGATGACCCGGAAAGCGTCGAACGCATATTGATCCTGGCGCAGTACCCCGACCTTTCTGGGCCGTACGACCGTGCCCTTTTGCGCGTCCAGTTCACCCGACAGGATCTTCATGAAGGTGGATTTGCCCGCACCGTTCGGGCCGGTCAAGCCGTACCGGCGTCCAGCAATGAACTGGACCGAGACCTCTTCAAAGAGGAGCTTGGACCCATAACGCATAGTGACATCGCTGACAGAAATCATGATTCAGTCTCTTGTTTTCTTAGATTCACTTCTATTTTCGCAGATTTGATGCTGAGCGAAGACCGAAGGGCTAGAAGATGCGCGACAAAATCTGGTTTGTCGCGAGTGCCGCCACGTAGGCCAGTCCCGTCATGTAGAAGAATTGCACAGCCGGCCATTTCCAGCTATTGGTTTCCCGCCGGACTACGGCCAAAGTCGACGTGCATTGCATGGCGAAGGCGAAGAACACCACCAACGCGATAGCGCCCCCGATCGTCATGTCATGCCGCAGTGCTGCCTGCAGGCCAACGGACTGGGTAGCAGGGTCGGCGCCATAAAGCGTCCCCAGGGTGCCTACGATCACTTCGCGCGCGATCACCGAGCTCAGGAGCCCAATGCCGATTTTCCAATTGAAACCCAGGGGGTGCAGGACGGGTTCAATAAAGTGGCCCAACCTGCCAATGAAGCTTTCCGTAAGCGGTGCAATGGAGCCACCATGGAAGGGCACGATACTCAGCAGCCAGAGAACAAATGTAACCGCCAGGATTACTGTCCCGGTCTGCTGCACAAACACGCGGCCGCGATCGAGCAGCCGCAGCCCGATGGAGCGGAGCGTTGGCCACCTGTATTGTGGCAATTCCAGGATGAAGGGGGCCGCATTGGCCTTCAAAATAGAAGACTTGAGGATCCGCGCGGTCATCAGGGCAGCCAGAAAGCCCAGCACGTAAAGGCTCAACATGACCGCGGCGCGCAGACCAAAAAAGCCGCCCAGGATCGGCCGGTTAGGAATAAACGCGGCAATGATGAGGGTATAGATCGGCAGCCGGGCCGCGCAGGTCATGAACGGGGCCACCAAGATGGTCGCGAGGCGATCGCGTTTGTTTTCGATGGTCCGCGTGGCCATGATCGCCGGCACGGCGCAGGCATAGGCGGACAGCAGCGGAATGAAGGCCTTGCCATTCAAGCCGATAGACCGCATCACGCGATCGGCGATCAGGGCTGCGCGCGCCAGGTAGCCTGAGTCTTCGAGTACGCCGATCACCAGGAAGAGCAGCAGGATCTGGGGCAGGAAAACCAGAACCGCCTGTACTCCATTCCACAAACCATCGCGCAACAGAATCTGCAGCCACGGCCAGGGTATGAAGTGAACGGCCGCCGCTCCTGCTTTGGTAAAGACTTCGGTAAGCCAGTCGCTGAGCGGAAGGCCGGCGGCGAACACCACCTGAAACACGCCGATCACGACCGCCAGAAAAATGACCGGTCCCCAGAACTTGTGCAGCAGCACGGCATCGAGCCTGCGCGTCCAGCCGGGCGAATGGGGGGCCTTGTATTTGGTCCGCGTGCTTACCTGCGTGGCCCACTGATGGCAGGAAGCGGCCGTCTGCAGCACCGGCAGCTGCATGGGCTGCAAGCGCGCTTCCACGGGCTCGGAGAGGCGGGTCAGAAACCGGTCGATGGCCTCGAACCCGGCGCCCTTGGTTGCGCTGATCATGGCCACGGGAGCACCCAATTCACGGGCCAGAGCAAGGGGATCGATTTCCCCCCCGCGTGCCCTCATCAAGTCCGACATGTTCAGCAGCACCAGGGTCGGCAGACCCATGGCCAAAATCGGAGCGGCCAGCATCAGCTGGCGGTTCAATTGCAGCGCGTCGAGCACCAGCAGGACAGCGTCCGGAGCCGGGGTACCAGGCATATTGCCTTGCAGCACATCAATCGCCACCCGGGCGTCTTCCGACGAGGACTGCAGGCTGTAGATGCCGGGCAGGTCGATCAGGGTCAATTCCCGGTGGCCGATACCGCTCATCCGGGCCGAGTGCTGCTCCACCGTCACGCCGGGATAGTTGGCTACCTTCTGGCGCAGGCCGGTGAGGCGGTTGAACAGGGTCGATTTGCCTGAATTCGGGGGTCCAATCAGCGCAACCGTACCGCTCTTGCCCGAGACCCTGGGAGGGCCGGACTCGACGGCAACGCCGCCTCCAGGACTGCAGTGACTCATCGCGCGGCCTTTCGTACGGCCGCAAAAACGCTATGGATGGAGATGTATTGGGCGGTCTCTTTGCGCAGAGCCACTTCAGCCCCGTCCACGCAATAGACGGTCGGGTCGCCGGCGGGAGCTCGGCGCAGCGCTAATACACGGCTCTCCGGGACAAACCCAAGGTGCATGAGCTGGCTCTGAATTTCCTCCGGGAGGTCGAGCGAAGCCAGAGTCGCGCAGGATCCAATGGCGAGCTCGCTCAGAGCAGTGGATGTAAGCGGGCGTGGCATGGCGGTGAGCGGTCGTCCTCGCGATCCGGGGGATTCCAAATGCGACCGATGAGGTCGCATATCTAACTATACGACCTAAGCCACCAGGAAGACAATGGCTTAAACGCTGGAACGGGTGCCGATCGTCTACACCACGGTTCGGACTTCCGAGCGAAGACGAGGGGTTGCACCTCTCACCACATTTCCTTCGAACCCTTAGCAAGGCCGTCATCCTGAGAGGCTGTGACTTTTATCGATGGAAAGGCCTCCCGCCCCACAACCGCCTTGTCCCTCGGCAACTGTTCTCTCCCTGCAACCACCCTCTCCTATCTGTCATCCCGACCGCAGGGAGGGACCTGCAGTTCACTTCACCAGCAAGCAATCCCAGCTGGAAGCGCCGCCCTCCCCATTGTCATCCTGCCTGCCCCGGCGAGCCGTGGGAGCGGAGCGCCTCACAGATCCGTCGCATAAAGAAGGGCTTACAGCGCGAAGTCGAAGGACCTCGGCGATGCTTATTGGCGGATGCTGCTCGGAGTTTTCCGGCCACAAAACCAAAGTCACGGCTCTCCCAATGAACAAATGCGCCGCGAGATGGAAGCAGGGCTAACGAGTCTGCGTGATCACCTGCGTCTTCGCGAGTCACGACTCTTATGGTTTGTATCAGGGCACGACTTTAGTCGGGCCGTTCGGGATGTCGCCAATGAGGGCTTTTAGCCCCTGGGGTATGTTCATCAGGTGAGCAAAGTTCGAGAGGCAGGGGCTAAAGCCCTCTTCTTTGCTATGTCTTAACGGCCCGACTAAAGTCGTGCCCTGATACAAAGCTGATCGCACAGGGCTGGAGAAAGCGATATTTCTCGTTCATTCCTCTCTTAACTCGCCGCAGGCAAGTCGCTTCCTCAGGATGGGCTTCGTGGAGGGTTCAACATGGGTGTGCAAACACGGAAAGATCCAAAAAATCACAACCTCTCGGGATGATAAGGTGTGCCTCGTACAAGCATTCTTCCGCAGCCTGTTAAGCCGAAAACAACGCCGCCACCTCGTAGTCTGTAACAGCCGGGATGGTGAACTCGATGTGCCTTTCCGTAACCTTGAAAGGGATGTCATGTCCCGACCGCAGCAACTGAACCCGGCTCACCTTACGCCCGTCCGGTAGCTGAACGCGAACCTTTTGCGGACCCATCGGATAATTGGTCCGCATCCATCCTCGATGAGTATTGGGGTTGGTGTAATTGAGCACGTGGACTGCAAAGCCCGCTTCCGTCTCCCACGCGATGCATTCCATGAGCCCATCACCGCTCACGCTCACCGGCGTCTCTCCACCGGACACCCACCGGATGGTGTTCTGCAGCAATTGACTCAGGTCCGTGTGACCGGAAGCCCATAGCGTCCGTTCAATATCGCCGGGGAAATATGCCAGACGGCTTTTCCCTTGTTCACGAAGCACAACCGCCGGCTCGTTGGTCTGTGACTGTGGCGGATACGCTAGTTCTGGTGGATACGCAACGAACCCAGGAACCACCGTGAGTACAGGATTCTCAACCGGCGCGACCGGTAAGCGGTACTCGGCGCCGGGGAGCCAGTTGGTGTCATGAAAGCCTTCGAGGATCGGATGCTGCCGCTCGATGCGTCCGTAATAGGCATTCCCCCTGGTTCCGATCACCGGGCCTGCGGCATGGATTCCGAATACATCCGCGAGACCGAACTCCGCGCGGCGCACGTTGTGCTCGTCATACATGCTGGTCTCAAAAGTCGCGAGTAGCGAGCCGCCGCTCTTCACATACGCCCTCAACTGGTCACACTGCTGGTCGCTGAGGAGCGCTGTGTTTGGCAGGATGATGGCGGCGTATTTGCTCAGCCGCTCGGGCTGCAACCGGTCTTCGTGGACCAGGTCAAAGAAAAATCGGCCTTCCAGCAGGGCATAGTAAATGCCGTCCATGTACTGGCGCATCGGTGCATCGCCGGCATGTTGATAGAACAATTGCGTGCGTTGACCAAAGACGACACCGATATTGGCGATGGATTTCTTGTTTTCGAAATGCTGATCGTGCTGCGCTGACCAATCGAAATAGGTGCGCCCAATCGTCTGCCATCGCCGGTCCTCTCCCAGGCCCTTCTCGGCGCCCACGAAATGCCAGTAAGGCACCATGCCGCTGGCCTGGGTTTCGCAAAGCCACATGGTGGCTTCCGCCGCCGATTTCGACGCATTCCTCCAGCGGACGGGCCCAGTGGAGTAGGAGCCAGTCACATTGGCCGCGGTCTTGCCATCAAGGACGGCATTGCAGACACGGCCCTGCATGGTGCATCCCCAGATCGGAGCGTCCTCTCCGCCGCGTCCCTGGTTGTCGGCCTGGAACCAGGCACAGAAGGCGCCCAGCTCTGCCAGATTGGGACCGCCATGCACACCTCCGCCGAGATTGGCGAAGAAGAAGCTGGAGGACTTCTTTTCTTTCGCGATTGCGTCGTACAGCTTCCACAGATAAAAGACGCGCTCGTTAAACTTCTCCCAATATGCCGGCGTGCCCGGTGGGGGCAGATTCTTGCACACCGAGCAATAACAAACCGGAAGGTTGCCGAGCGGCGGCCACCCGTTGGTGTAGAGGCAGTCGACCTCGTACTTCGCATTCACTTCGCGCATGACCGCGGGCATATAGTCGGTCATATAAGTCGAGAACATGCACGTGCGGAAGAGGCGCGGATCTTCGGGACTGTGAAGCGCGTTTCCCTCCTTGTCGCGCATAGACCACTCCGGATGGGCCTCCAGCGCGTCTGCAAAGTTCAGGTCCGGGCTCATGCGACCCACCACATGTATGTTCCGTTTTCGGGCCGCGGCCACACACTCGCCGAAGAAGTCACGATCGCCGAGAAACTTGCTGCGATGGTGGAACGGCACATTGGTCGGGTAATACGCGATGATCCCGGTGATGCTCACAAACACAGCATCGGCGTGGATACTTTTAAAGTAATCCGCCCACTCCTCCACGTTCATGGCAACCGGATCATGCTCGGTGAAATTCAGTTGGCCGACACGGCGGACTTTTTGTTGCCATGGTTTCTCCGCGGCCGGCGTGCCCGCAGGTTCCGCCAGGGAGGGAATCTCCAACATCGAAGCCAGGGGAAGCGCCGTCATACCGGTTTTCAAAAATGTGCGTCGATTGAGCAAGATAGAGCTCCTGGATACTGGTTATTTCTCCGCGACTAACTCGGGCTCAAATAAAGTGAAGGCAAAAATGTCGGAGCCTGATGCGATCGCAACGTACTGCTTACCGTGGGTCATATAGGTCATCGGTTGTGCGTTGATGGCCTGCCCGGTGTTGAAGTGCCATAGAGGCTTGCCCGTTGCCGGATCGAGAGCGACAAATTCACCGTTGAGCTCGCCGGAGAAAATCACACCTCCCGCAGTGGAAAGCAGCCCACCGCCGAGTGCGGTAGAACCGATGCGCTCGCGGTTCCACACCTCTTTGCCGGTAGTAAGATCAAGCGCGCGCACGTAAACCTTCCACGTGTCGTCACGCAACAATACATCGCCTCCCGCCCGATATTGAAAACCTCCCGGACGAAACTGCTCAGTGTTCTTGGTGGCGAATCCGCAGCCTTCAAGGGCTACGAAATAAATCAGTTTGGTTTGCGGATCATAAGTCGGGAGACATCCAGTTGGTCGCGCCGATACTGGATGGGCAAACCTTTGCGCCCGTAAGTGTCGGCTCCACTCCGGGTACCCGGATGGGGCGCCCTTCTGGCGTCAGCCCCGTCGCCCAGTTCAACTGGTGGGCAAAGCGGTTGCCATGAAGGAATTTGCCGGTCTCCCGATCGAGCACATAATAGAAACCGTTGCGGTCCGCCTGCACCATGAGCTTGCGCATCTTGCCGTCGAACGGCGCATCCACCAGAACCGGCAGCTCAGCCCCGTCCCAATCCATCACGTCATGCGGCGTGAACTGGAAATACCACTTCAATTTCCCGCTATCGATGTCCACCGCAACGATGGAGTCTGTGTAGAGGTTATCGCCGGCACGGACATCTCCATTGAAATCGGGAGATGGATTACCGATACCCCAGTACAGCAAGCCCAGCTGGGGATCATAGCTGCCTGTCAGCCACGTGGCTCCGCCCGCATGCATCCACGAGTCACCAGCCCAGCTGTCATTATGTGGCTCTCCCGGTTTGGGGATGGAGTCGAAATGCCACAAAGGCTCTCCGGTATTGGCGTCGAAAGCCGCCAGAAAGCCATTGAGGCCTCGATCACCATAGGTGACGCCGACCATCACTTTGCCCTTGGCCACCAGGGGCGCAGCAGAGGAGTGGTATCCCTCCTTCGATTCCGCGATTTTGCTCTGCCAGAGCACGTTGCCGTTGGAGGCATTCAACGCGATCAGGAAAGCGTCGGTGGTGGTGAAGTAGACTTTGTTCCCGAATGCTGCCGCGCCGCGGTTCGGTCCTTCGCGATCCGGAGCGTGGGACAGAATGTGTTGGTAGCGCCAAATAAGCCGGCCGCTGCGGCTATCGAGGGCGAAGATCTCGTTGGGCTGGGTCACGTACATCACCCCGTCCACAACGATCGGCACGCACTGCAGCCCTCCGCCTCCGGGCACGTGATAAACCCACTTGCTGACCAATGAGTTCACATTCTTCAGGCTGATCTGTTTGAGTTCGCTGTGGCGCTCGGTATTGTAGCTGCCGTTGTAGGTGAGCCAGTTCGCATTGGGCTGCTCCAGCAACTGCTGGTCGGTCACCTGGGCGGAAACCGTCGACGCCGCGCCGGCCAGCAGGAGAATGCAGAGACCTTGGTTCAACGCCCCACCTCACCCTCTCCCTCGCGCTTGGTGCTGAGACTGGTCGTGACCTGCTTTGCCAGCATCGCCAACAGGTCCTGATACTCCTCGGCAGTGAGCACCTTATCGTAGTCGTGGGGCATCAGCGATACCTTGCCGTGCGTGATCGCGCGCAATTCGGTTGTGTCGTAAAGGTGCAGCTTGTCGTGATAGTCAAGTATCTGGACAGAAAACCCATCTTCGTTTTTTGCAATGCCTTCGACCGTTTCGCCTTTTGCGGTCACCACCTTGATAGGCCGATAGCCGGGAGGAATCGGGCTCTCCTGTGTAAGTGCCTGGCGTAGATGCTGCAACGAGACTTGTGCCCCGATGTTAGACAAGTCCGGGCCGATGGTCCCACCCTTTCCATGCACCATGTGGCACTTCAGGCACCCGCCCTTGCCGTCGAACACGGCTCTGCCATGCTCCAGGTTGCCCGCTACATCAGTCTCCGACGCTGAGCCTCGCATGGCGCGGATAAATGCCACGATTCTCCAGATATCGTCATCGGAAAGACTGCCGGCGAAGGGTGGCATTGCGGTTCCCCCGATTCCACCCTTGATGGTTTCGAAAATAGAGTTCTCGCTGAGGCGGAAGAATCGGCGATCGCCGACCAGGGCGGGAGCGCGCTCCCCCTCGCCGCCATCGATACCATGGCAGGCGGTGCAGGTACGGTTATAGAGCGTATGACCAGCGGCAACCACCTCCGGACCGCTGCCGAGTGAATTCCTGACTTGAGGGGTCTGCGCGGAAGCAACTGAGACTGCCCAGAGGAGGGAAACGGAGACAGCCGCCGCTCGTATCTTCATCAAAATCAATCCTGAAAAGTTGATCCTGGCGCCAGAACGACGCAAACTGCAGCCCGGCAATGGTGGGCGCTCCTCACGAAGCTCAAACTGTAAACGCTGAGATGCGCGCCTCGCAACTGAAAAATGACTGATGGTCATGCCAATTGGCGGTTTGCGCAGCATCCATAGAGGCTTCCGGTAAGACCCTGTCCAGGGAGATACAATGACCTTAACCTTTCTCAGCAGCACTTCGCCGGTGTCTCGATAGACACCGATGTGCTCCGGGTAGGAGTAAAGGAGAAATACTCTCAGGTGGCAAGTCCCCGAGTATCCCGTGTTCAACCAGTCGAGTCCCAATTCCGCCGCGTCAACAAGATTTCCATCAGCGAGGATATTGCCCAGCAGATCCTCGATCTGATCTCCAGCGGCAGCCTGGCGCCGGGTCAACGGCTACCTTCCGAGCGGGAGTTGTGCAAGAACTTTGGGGCGGCGCGCTCTTCTTTGCGCGAGGCCCTCCGCGGACTCTCCATGATCGGTGTCCTGACCGCCCGGGTCGGGGAGGGAACTTCCGTCGCTGCCGATGGAGGCAAGTTCCTGGGCAAGATCATGGAATGGCGTCTCATTACTGAGAAGCACGATATCGAGAATCTGTTGGAAGTTCGTATTGCCCTGGAAGGCGTTGCCGCAGCAAACATGGCACTGCACGGAACTCATGCCGATATCGCCAAGCTCGGCGCCCTGCTGGCAAAGATGAAGAGTTCGGTCAAGGACAAGAAGCAGTTTGCCGCCCTCGACCTGGAGTTTCACGTAACGCTCGCCAAGGCATCGGGCAATTCACTGCTTTTCGATTTGATTTGCATGATTCGCAATCAGCTGGTCACGGCTCTCGACAAGCTCCTGCTTCCTCACGTCAGGCCGCTCACCTATAAAGAGCACGCTGTCATTTTTCAGGCCATCGAGCGCCGCGACGCCAAAGCGGCGAGCGATGCCATGCACGTACATCTGGAATCGTCGTTGGCGCGGCACCGGGCTACGATGGGCGAGCAGATCGCAACCAACGCCGTAGCTCCAATTGCGGCAAAGAAGGCTCCCAGCAGGCGAAAGGCAAAGATTGTGGCGGGGGTGCTGACATCGAAGCCGGCTGGAATGCAGACGGCAGCAGAAGGCCTGCCAGAGTAGGCCGTATCCGCGGAAAACACCTCGACCCGCGCGGCGTAGAATGCGTCCATGACCATAGACGAATTGCGAGCCTCTCTGCACGAGGAGGTGCCTCCGCCAGGCCTGCCGCCCCTACTGAAGGCTCTCTGGTGGGACGCCAAGGGGAGTTTCGACCGGGCTCACGAAATCGCTCAGGACGAGGAGCATGGGCAGGAATCGGCGTGGGTTCATGCCTACCTGCATCGCAAAGAGAGGGATCACGAGAACGCCGGCTACTGGTATAAGCGAGCCCATCAGCCCCCGCCCGACGGATCCAGCGATGAGGAATGGCGCCAGATCGCGACCGTGCTCCTGCACCGGCACAAAGTCTGACCTGGTCGCTTTCTAAGGACGCTTTCTAAGCTCCCAGCAACGTGGTCATATATGCCGGGGTCAGCGGGATCCTGCGCGGTGCGACACCGGTGGCATCGAAAACCGCGGCCGCTACCGCCGGCGGGGCCACCGCATTCGGGGCTTCTCCACCGCCGCCGAATCCTTTATCGTCGCGCGATCGCTGCACTACTTTGATTTCCGGCATCTCTTGCATGGTCAGAATCTTGTAGCGGCTCCAATCCGTGCTGGTTACTTTTTCTTTATCGAACGTGACTTCTTCTTTGAGTGCCTCACCCAGGCCCATGACGAGACCGCCATGCATGCACCGGTCGAGTTGGCGCGGGTTGATGATCTTGCCGCATTCGACGCCGATGGTGAACTTTGTTACCTGAACCACTCCGGTTGCCGGAGTAACCGCGACCTCGGCGATACCCACCCAGTACGCGTTGGCGCGCACCACAACGCACACGCCGCGGCCCGCTACCGGATCTTTCCCCGTCCTGCGCGCGCCCGGATGAGGCGAGGGTCGCGACTCCCAGCCTGCCGCGTCTGCCGTAGCCTTGAGAATGTCGATCAGCCGTTCGTCCGACGTATGCTGAATGCGAAACTGGATGGGGTCGGCGTGTGCCGCTGCGGCCGCCTCATTGATCAGCGACTCCAAAGCAAAGTTTTGTTGCCGCTGTCCGGGCGTGCGCATGATCAAACCGCGCAGCCCACCGAACGGGGAATCACCGCCCACATTCCCCATCGCATAGACCTGCTCCAGCCTGTTCTCAATTTTGTCGTACGGCCATTCCGTCGCCAGAAATCCACCTGGCTTGGTGGTCCCTGCGGGCATCCCCGCAAGCAGCGCCCCCACAGGTCGCGCGTCCATCATTTGCGGCGAATGAAACGCGCTGTGCACCGCGACCAGGCGGCCATTGGCATCGAGTCCACCCTTGATATCGGAGAACCAGGCCGGCGAAACACCAGACCAGGCCAGATCCTCCTGTAAAGTCCATTGCACCCGCACAGGCTTGCCCGTTAATTGCGACAGGATGACGGCATCCGCTTCGGCGCCGTCACCCCCAAAAGTCTTCCGGCCAAATTGAGCGGCATGGCTCAGCCAATGCACCACGACTTTCTCGACCGGTGTGCCCAGGATATTGGCGAGTCGTTGGCGCGACGCCTGCAGATGCCCAGCCTGGGCCCAGATGGTGGCAGTGCCATCGCTGCGCACATCGGCCACGGCGAGGAACGGTCCGATCGGAGCGTGCTTGATGTATGGCTGTTCATACGTGGCCGAGATCGTTTTCACGGCCTTTTCTAAAGCAGCCTCGACTTTCGCCGCATCCCCTTTGCTTTCGTCGGGCGCGCCCCATGGATAGGCGCGCATCGCCTGGGTGAGATTCTCACTGCCCGGAAGTCCGGACCAGCTATTCCACTTGGTGCTTGTGGCGACGGAACGCAGTGCGCTCACGGCCTCCCATTCATTAGGAGAAACCACGGCTACCAGGTTGCCCTTCCTCACCACCTCGGCGGTCGGGAATCGTTTCTTATCCACTTCGCCTACTGAGATCAGAGTCGAGCCCATGGTTGGCGGCCGCACCATGCGCGCGTGCAGCATCCCGGGGAGCGTCACGTCGCAACTCCACTGTGTTTGCCCGGTGACTTTGTCGCGGACCCCGGGCATGGGATACGAAGTGCCAATCACCTTGTACTCGCTCACGGGTTTCATGGGAGGATTTCCCGCGACCACCAACCCATCCATGCCGGCCCAAGCCAACCCAGCCACGCTATTGCCACCCGGTGGAGCAAATCCCATTGGCGAGCCGGTGACCGGAATTTTCAGATCGAGTTGGCGGCCCTCAATGAGCTTTCCGTAACTGATGCTTTTTCCCCTGCCCGACACCATTCCATCGGTCACTGTCAGAGCAGATGTGGGAACACCGAGTTCGGTTGAGGCCAGCCCCAACAACGCCTGGTAGGTATACGCGGCAACCTTGCGCACGTTCGCCGCTCCGCTGAGAAAGCCTGCGGAGTAGCCCCCGTCCGGAGTCTTGTCGGTATCGCCCATCACCAGCGTGATGCACTCCGGTCGAACTCTCAATTCCTCAGCAATCATCTGCGGATAGAAGGCGCTCATGCCCGTGCCGATTTCTGCACGGCCGGTGCGCGCCAGAATCGTACCGTCACTTCGCAGCTCGAGCCACGAAGCGAGCTTGCTGGGATCCAGCTCATTCTGCTCAGAAGGAAGGGGTACGTCTGCAGCGGCAAGAAGGCTCCTCGGCATGGCGAGTGAAACGAAGAGGGCTCCGCCCGCTTTCATAAAGCCGCGGCGCGTAATGGCTGTTGCGATCTCCGCTACACAACTGAATTCACCGGGTATCGTGAACTTTGGAGGCATACATTCCTCTCAGGCAGCCATCACCTTGGCAGCGCGTTGGACAGCAGCAATGATTGCGGTGTAAGTCCCACAACGGCAAAGGTGGGGAGAAGGCGGTGTGTTGGTGAAGGCATCCTTTATTTCGGCCACGGTGGGATGCGGGTTCCTGGCTAACAATTGCACTGCCGCAATCATCATCCCGCTTTGGCAGTAGCCACACTGAGGAACCTGCTCGTCGATCCAGGCCTGCTGCACGGGATGCAACGTCTTGGCGGCATCTTCCGCACTCAAGGATTTTTCCGTTGCCCAGGTAGCCGCCAGCCCTTCGATGGTGATCACCGTTTTGCCGGCGGCGGAGGAGACGGGCGTGATGCAGGAGCGAACTTCTTTCCCATCGACCAGTACCGCGCAGGCTCCGCATTGGGCCAGCCCGCAACCGAAATGCGGACCTCGCAATGTCAGTTCGTTGCGCAGCACATAAAGCAGTGGCGTCTCGGGCGCAGCCGTGACAACGTGCTGTGCGCCGTTTACGGTCAGCGTAGGTTCGTTCGTCATCGTGGTTTCCTTGTTCTCAGGTTCTTCGCGCCGTCGCGACCAGGAACCATGCCGGCCAACTTAGCGCCCAGTTGGGAATCCACGCGCCACTGCTGGTCCAGGTCGGGATTGTCAATGCGGTGACCGCAATGGCGAGCGCGACGGCGGAACTCCGTTTGATCCGCGCCATTTGCAAACCTCTGCGAGCTCCCCAAAGCGCAATTGGCAAAAAAAGAAGCAGGCAAAGCCGCGAGAGAGACTCTATCCGGAACCGTTCCAGACAAAACAGGCAAGGAATGAATGAGAGCGCGGCACTCACCCAGACCGTTCGGCGCGAGACCGACCCCACCACAAAACCGCCAGTCCAGGACCAGGCGGCCAACAGCACGACGTTGCACAGGAACAGTGCGAATCCGGGGCGGACGTCAATCCCGGTGGCCTGGAGAATAGGGCCGCCGGCCAGCTGCTGATAGGCGCGGCTTACGGAGAGAGAGAAACCCATCAGGAGAAAGCTGCTGGGCAGGGCGAGGCCAAACGCCGCCAGCCACGGCCGCCAGGTCTTCCACAGCGTAGCTTCTCGCCGGATGATCAGTCCCAAAACGCCGAGCAGCGATTGCCAGGCGCTCTCACCGCCTTCCAGTAAATCGCCCTGCACTACCTCGCGTTCGTCCGGCGGTAGCAGACGCGAAACGAGATCGACCAGCCGGGAGCCGATCGTGGGGAAAAAATACCCGGCACTCACGACGGCACCCTCGTACGGTTGGCAGCCCATGAAACTCCCTGGCTTACCCGGGTGATCGCCAGGTAGAAGTCTTTCGCTGCCTGTACTCCTTTCGGAGTAACGCGAACCATACGCTTGGCGCGGCCGCCGCGCTGGGGCGTCGCTTCGCCCATCCAGGTCTTCAGGAAGCCCTTGGTTTCCAGGCGATCGATGGTTGTATAAAGGGCGCCTATGGAGCACTTGCGCCCGGTCGTGGCTCCAATCTCTTCGCGAATGGCTGCCCCGTAAGCTTCGTCGCCCAACCGTGCGGCAGTCGTAATGAGGAGGTATTCGAATTCACCAAGCATGGTTATAGCTACATTGTGATACTAATCGGCCATCGCGTCAAGACTTACTGGGAACCGGCCCGGAAAGTATTGCTGTGCAAAACGATTTACGGCCTGGATTCACACCGGCTGTTTACTGTTGTCGATAAAAGCCAGGCCATGTTTCAATGCTCCACGACTGAGAAATGCCCATGAGACCACCTCCCCAAAAAACCATCCAACTGCGCCGGCTCTCAACGCTCTTCGCCGCGCTCATTTTCCTGTTCACCGCCGTTGTGGCCCATGCCCAGGACTACACGTCGATCGTGGTCTTTGGCGACTCGCTCTCAGATACCGGCAATGTCGCGCACCTGACGCAAGACAAGTATGGAGTCAGGGTTCCGGGTCCCTTCGCCGACTACACCGACGGGCGCTTCACGGATGGCGATGACACCCTACCCGCTGCGCAAAAATACTTCGGTGTATGGATTGAGCAATTGGCCGCGACGCTGCCGGCGAAGCCAATCATCACAAACTCGCTCGACGGCGGAACCAACTACGCATACGGCTTTGCCCTCACCGGGAGGGGTACGACGCTTCTGACCCTGAGCCCCGGGGTCTCCGTCACAGTCAACAACATGGGCCAGCAGATTACCGACTATCTCGCGACCAGGCCGGTCATCAGCAACCGGACGCTCTTTGTGGTGTGGGGCGGCGCCAACGACATACTCAATGCCACCTCGGTCGACGACGTGATCAAAGCATCCATTGAGGAGACGAAAGGTATTCAGCGCCTCGTCGATGCGGGAGCCACGCAGTTCATGGTCCCGAACCTGCCGCCCCTGGGACTGGTTCCCCGGCTCAACGGCAGCCCTGCGACGTCGATTCCCGCTACTACGGCAAGCATCGTATACAACGAGTTCCTGGAGGCCGGCCTTACTCTCCTGAAGGATTTCAGCTTCGGCAAACACCTTCGTTTCCACCGGCTGGATGTGTTTTCTCTGTTCAGTAAAATAGTTGCGTCGCCGTCGGCCTACTCGCTGGCGAATGTGACGGCCCCGTCCCAAGGCGCTTATGTTATCGACCCGGACACGTATCTGTTTTGGGATGACCTCCACCCTACGACCAAGGGCCACGAGATCCTCGCCCAGAGTGCGGCCCGGATTCTCAAGCGCGCCCATGGCGATTCGGTCCCAGCGGGGACTGAAGCCGGGGATATTTGGATTTCAAAAGAGCACTGAAGAGGCTGGAGAATCCAGTTAGAGTCGTACGAAGGGACGAGGGATTTAGAACTTCAGCCGCCAAACGCGCAAACGACGTGGGCATGGCTTCAGGCCCTGCCCACGCCGACATGGTGCGCAGCTAGATGGACATGCTCAAAATCCGATTGAGCCGTTGCACGAAGATGGCCGGGTCCTGCAGCGGCACACCTTCCATGAGCAGAGCCTGGTCGAAAAGCAGCCACGCTGCATCGTCAGCCACGGCGTCGTCGGTACGCGCCAGCAGCTTCTTGACGATCTCGTGATCGGGATTGATCTCGAGTGTGGGCTTGAGCGCTGGTAGATCCTTCTGACCCATCGACCGCAGCATCTGCGCCATCTTCATCGAAGGCTCGTCCTCATCCGAAACGATGCACGATGGGCTGTCAGCCAGCCGCACCGAGGCGCGAACATCCTTCACCCGATCGCCCAGGGTTGCTTTCAACTTTTCGATCAAAGGCTTTAGCTGGTCTGCCTTGTCCGGCTCGGCTTCGTCCTTCAGGTCGTCGCTGGTTGCGGCTTTATTCACGGCCTTCAGATCGATATCGCCATACTTCTCAACGCCGGAGAATACGATCTCATCGATCTCGTCGTCGAGGATGAGGACCTCGAGATCTTTCTTCTTGTAAATCTCGAGCAGGGGCGAGGTACGGAGCAGGGAATCGGTACCTCCCGTCAGGTAATAGATGCTCTTCTGGCCTTCCTTCATGCGCGATTTCACATCGGCGAGGCTGGTGAGCCCCTCCACCTTGGTGGACTTGAAGCGAACCAGGTCGAGCAGTGTCTCACGATTTGCGTAGTCGCTGTAAAGACCCTCTTTCAGCGGCCGGTTGTACTGGGAGATGAACTTGAGATATAACTCCGGCTGATTGGCCGCAATGCTCTTCAGCTCGGAGAGGATTTTCTTGACGCTGGCCGTCCGGATAGTGGTAAGGATGCGATTCTGCTGCAGGATCTCACGGCTCACATTCAGCGGAAGGTCTTCGCTGTCGATGATGCCGCGTACAAAGCGCAGGTATTGCGGCAGAAGCTCCTTGGCGTCGTCCATGATGAACACGCGCTTGACGTAGAGTTTTACTCCGGCCTTGTATTCAGCCTGGTAGAGATCGAGGGGCGCCTTCGACGGTACATAAAAGAGCGTAGTGTAGTCGAGACTGCCCTCCGCCTTGGTATGGATCCAGAAGAGTGGGTCTTCCCAGTCGCCGGTGATCGATTTGTAGAGCTCTTTGTAGTCCTCGTCTTTCAGCTCACTTTTCGAGCGGCGCCAGAGAGCACTGGCCGCGTTGACCTGTTCCGTGGTCCGCTTCTTGATCGACTTCTTCTCTGCCTCGTCCCACTCGCTCTTGTCATAGGTAAGAAAGATGGGGAACGCGATGTGGTTGGAGTACTTCTTCACGATCTCCTTGAGGCGCCAGCTATTGGCGTATTGCTCCCCTTCCTCGTTGAAGTGAAGCAGCACTGTGGTGCCGGCGACGGCACGCTCCGCGGGCTCGATATCATAGCCGGTCTTGCCATCGCTGACCCAACGCCAGGCCTGGTCTTCACCCGCCTTGCGCGACACCACCTCAACCTTGTCTGCCACCATGAATGCGCTGTAGAAGCCCACGCCGAATTGACCGATGAGGTTGGAGTCTTTCCGGGCATCGCCGGAGAGTTGGGAGAGAAAGTTTTTGGTGCCGGAGCGGGCGATGGTGCCCAGGTTCGCGGCTAATTCTTCCTCGTTCATGCCGATACCGGTGTCGGCGATGGTCAGTGTCTTTTTCTCCTCATCGAGCTCCAGCTCGATGCGAGGGTCAAAGGGAAGGCTTTTGTACGCATCATCCGTCAGGGTCAGGTGGCGGAGCTTGTCCAACGCATCGGAGGAGTTGGAGATGAGCTCGCGAAGAAAGATTTCCGGATGGGAGTAGAGGGAGTGGACGATCAGTTGCAGCAGCTGGCTGACTTCAGTTTGGAATTCGCGTTTCGACATAGACCTTTATTATCGCCAAAAACCCGCGAAAGCGCAGAGTGCCGGATCTCAACCTGCCGGCTGCCACAACTCGATCGGATTTCCCTCCGGGTCGTGGATGCGAGCAAAGCGGCCGTTCGGATACACCTGCGGATCGATATCCACCGCAATTCCCGCTGCCTTTAACTGGGTAGCCATTTTGTCCAGATCGCGCACCCTGAAGTTGACCATCCACATCTGTTTGGGGTCACCAAAATAATGGCTCGCCTCCGGGAAAGGGCTGAAAATCGTGACACCAGCCTCGGTCCTCCAGGGCTTGTCCTCATTACTGGAGGGAGTGAGATTAATACCGAGGTGATCCTTATACCAGCGGCCGAGGGAAGCCGGATCTTTGGCTCGAAAGAACAATCCACCAATGCCGAGAACTTTCTCCGTCGTTTGGCCGGATTCTGCAGAGGTGACGGCCTCCGCCGCCTGCGCAAGTGGACTCTCCAATCCGGCAATACCGGATCCGGCGGCAAAAGTTAACAGGTGGATGAGTTCTCGTCGATCGAAAGACATGCGTGGCGCCCCTCCCTGCGGTATCGAATTACCCAGTGACGAAAGCATAACCGCCGTCCGGCCTTCCGCTGTGCAAATTAACCTGCCAGCAATGAAGTGCTCCGGGTAACACCCCTCAGTAATGTCAACGGTTTCTTTTGCCACTACCAAACCAACGTGGGATTGTGTCCAGTCCAGCCCCGGGATACCGTTCGCGTATCAGTGACCAGGAGTAGAGGGGGCTTAGCTATGCGGGACGTCGCGCGGTTCTCAGGTTGCACAAGAAATGTTGCGCTACTCGCTTTCTCTGTACTAGGAACCAGCGCCGCGTACGCCGCCCCATTGGCAATCTCGCAACCCACCATGGATTGCAAGGTTTATGCGCAACAGGAGCAAGCGAATCTGGAAGCTTTGCGGCGAAGCGACCCCTCTATCCGTGCCGAAAGGTTCGATACCGTTTTCTACAGCGCAAAGCGGCGTGCATGCCTGGCCTCGGTTTTCTTTACCAAGGGGCGATGCCACCTATGGTGGGATCCTGGATATCGCGGAAGGCCGCATGCTCTGGGCAAAGAGCTACAGGGGCACCAGCTTCACCCCTGCCCATATCGTCGCAATGGATCGAGAGATGGATGAAGAGATCAAGGCCCTGGAGCTGACGGAGACAAGCGAAGAGAATCCTCGCGCCTTTGATTTCTTGCCGCTACTCCTTGACCGGACAATGAACACGTTTCCTGCAATCAGAAACGCATTCACCGAAGCGCGGTAAATCCGCTCTACGGCAGCAGGTCATGTTCTTTGTAGTACTCGAAATCCTCAAACCGGCCCGTAGGCTTCATCATCTCTTTCACTTCCTTCGCATCCAGGTGGGGGGCGAAGGAAGTTGCTGCATCGGCGATGGCATAGGTTGTAGCAATCACGGTAGCGTCGCCCTGCAGCAGAGTGGCTTTGTCCACTGAGTCGAAGGTATCCGATGCTTTGTGGTGAAGCGTTGTGTACTTGGTAAGGTCCGTCCAGAGGACCAGGGTTGGAACACCAAGCACGTCGAAACCAATGTGATCGGTCTCGAGGAGCACCATGGTCTCGGCGGATGTTCCTCCGGAGCCCAAACCCGACAGCAAGGGTTCCACTTGCGTTAATGCTTCCTGTTCATCGGTCCGGCCCATCACCAGCCAACCCTTGGCAGGCTCCCCGCCGGTATCCGTGACCAGCACGGCATCCACCTTGTTCATTTCCGCGCGATGCTGTTTTGCATAAGCCACGGAGCCGACCTTGCTTTGTTCTTCACCGCCGAACAGGATGAACCGCACGGTGCGGCGCGGTGGCCGCCCGAGGGACTGCATCTCGCGCGCCGCATCGATCACTGTGGCGATGCCCGTTCCATTATCCTGGGCGCCGGTCCCCGGGTTCCAGCTATCCAGATGGGCTCCCAGGATCACTACCTCGTCCGGCGATTCACTGCCGCGGATCTCGCCCACCGCCTGCGGTACGTCCACATCTTTGCTGCAGCGGTTGGTGAACTGAAAGCCGATGCGTACCGGACCGCGGTCCAGCAGCCGTTTGAGCAGCAGGCCGTCTTCTGCGCCGACCTGGGCCACAGGGAAGCTCAGTAACTTGCCTCCCGGAATCAGGTAGCCCATGCTCTCGGTCCCATTCGGTCCACCACGGAGAAGCAGTGCGGCGGGTCCCATCGAGGCTAGCGCGTTGGCCGCCCGAAAGTACTTTCGCGATCACCATCGGTTGGGGCAGGGAGTGCATATCGAAGAAAACGATCTTGCCTTCCACCTGACCCCGCATCTTGCTCAGGCCCTCTTCGGTGAAGCTGGGCAGGTAGACCAGTTCGCCTTCCACTCCCTTGGTGGGCGTCGAAGGGCTCCATCCATAACTCCATAGATGCAGCGTGTGATTCACCGGTGAGAGCACCTGGCCGGTCGCGCCCGGCTCCGGCTCCCAGGTATCTATCTTGAAAGTTTCTGTGTGTACGTTGGTGAGGCCAAGCTCCTTGAATTTCTGCTCTCCCCATGCGACCGCCTTGAGGTAGTTTGCCGAACCGGTGAGCCGGGGGCCGATCTCATCCGCGAGTTGACGGTCGTATTCGTAGGCCTGGCCGTTGACCAGCGTATCTCCTATGATTTTCTGCACAGCCGCGCGCGTCTCTGTCGATACCGGCATCGGCGTTGCTTTCGCACCCGGCTCCCACTTCTGAGCATGGAGAGGAAGGCAGCAAAGAATGGCTGCGTAGATCAGCGTTTTTTGCATATTGGCACTATAACCGCGCCGTGCCTGCCCCGGCGTGCCTGCCGCTTCAATCCTCATCTCCGGCTGACAAAAGAAATTGCCGCAATCTCTCCGATTCCTCTTCAAAGGCGCGTTGGAACCCTTTTTCGGAAGGCTGTTTCCCACTGACAAACCCGGCCTCGATCCCGAGCTCCGCGCCGCGCTTCGAAGCGTTTACCCATCCAATGACCTCGGCTCCCCACAGCAGTGGCATCGCGTAGTAGCCCAGCTTCCGTTTGGCGGGCGGAGTGTAGGCCTCGAAGCGATAGGGCCAGCCCCAGAAGTATTCGAAGCGCCGCCGGTCCCATACGAGCGGATCGAACGGAGCCAGGAAGCGCACCTTCTCTTCCGGCTCTTTCCGCAACAGCCGGCCGGCGGGCCAGAGATACCTAACCCCTCCTACCTCCGCACTCTCAATTTCGCCGGACTTCAACATCGCATCAACCACTTTCGTTCTCCCCTGAAGGTGAGGAGCCGCATGGCCGAGATGCCGGAGAGCAGCGCGGATGCTGCTATAGGGCACCGGTGCAAGGATGCTGGTAACCAGGAGCGCGAGCCGGCGAAGACGTTCCTCCGGGTCGATGAGATCGTGCTTGAAAGCCGCTCTTTCGTAAAGCTTCACTCCCTTTTCCCGGCCGGAAATTCTTATCAAACCCATGTAATGCAGCCTTTCCAGGCTGCGCGTGGTCGATTTCGAGTAGCCGCCCCAGGCGTTCGTTTCGCGCTCTTTCCCCAGACTGGCTTCGAGCTCGCGAGGGTGGAGGTGCTTGTTGCTGGATACGATGTCGAGCACTCGGCGCTCGGCAGCGGTCAGTGCCCGCTGCATTCTCGGGTGGAGGAGCCGCCACGTTCCCAGCGGCATGAATCCGTAGGCGTAAAGGAAGTCTTCTTCCAATTTGAGACTGCGATACTTACGATTGATCTCGTCCACCCGGTAATCCGTCACACGATGGCGCAAGATCAGGTCCTGAGCGCGGGCCGGCGACCGGATGGGATCTGCTTGGACGAAGCCGAGTTTGCTGATGGCCCGGCCCAGTGTCGTCGCGGGGAACAGCGTGGAAGCGATCGCGTGGTGCTTCAGATCGCGCAAGGTGATCTTCATGGTTGCAGCCGGCTAACGCAACTCGCGATGGCTGGAATAGATGATCTTTCCTCCGCGGATCGTGTACATCACCTTGGCAAGATTGCGCACATCGCTCGCCGGATCAGCATCAAGCACCACCAGGTCTGCGTCCATTCCCTTTTCCACCCGGCCTTTTGCCTGTTGCTTGAAGAATGTGCTGGGTTCGGTGGTGAGTGACGCGAGTACGCCCCGCCAGGGCATGGCTCGTCCCATGAATGCGAATTCTTCCGTGGTGTCGAACTTGGGCTGGAAATCAACGTCAGTCCCAAACAGGATTGGGCCACCCGCGGTGAAATAAGATTTCAGTTCGTCGACTCCGGCGGCAACCAGTTTCTCCGATATTGCCGCATCCGGGACCACCGTCGTCCACAAAGTGAGCGTCGGGATCAGAGCCGTGTGCTGTTGTTTCATGCGCGACAGTTCCTCCGCCGTGTAGTGGCCCTCGGAGGGAATCGTATGGGCCAGCACATCGACGCCGCCGGCCAACGCGTTGTCTACGCCAGCGTAGTTTTGCGGATGGGCAAAGACCGGCTTGCCTTGCGCGTGGGCGATATCGACCGCTGCTTTGACGATGGCGGTATCCATGTTTACGACCGGCTTGTTTCCCATGAAAGCACCGGTGAAGAGCTTGATGCCATTGAGGCCCATGTTGAGATATTGCCGCGCCATGTCCTCCGCCTGTTGTGGGCCGGCTGCTTCGGGCAACTGCATCTCGGCAGGAAGATAAACCGGGTGGCCTCCCTTGGGAAAAATATCTCCCGCCATAAGGATTTGTGGCCCGGCAATCTCTCCAGCCTCGATTCGATGACGAAGAGCAAGGGTGTTGTTGGGATCGGAACCCAGGTCCCAAACGGTCGTGAAGCCCCAACGAGTCAACAGCGTCTGCAAGTGCGCTTCGATTTTCTCCCCGGGGGTGTGGGGCGCGTCTTCCCATCCGTTTTCGAAATGTACATGACTGTTCCAGAAGCCTGCGACGATCACCTTGCCGGTGCAATCGATCACCTGTGCCGGCTTTGGAATTTTCAACTCGCCGGGCTTTGCGACCGCAACGATCCGCCCACCGCGGATCAGCACCACTGCGTTGTCAACGGGATCTGCCGTGGGGGACGAATAAACCCTTCCCCCTTGAAGCACCAGGTCAGGACTATCCACAGCTAATGCGGTACGGCTGACCATGCATAACAGAAATGACAGTACAGACAGGAGGCTGACAGCCATTTGCGATCTCCTCATTACACTGCCTCCAGGTTGGTTAAGAAGTGGCTTTGGCGATCGACGGAGCCCACGTGATCCAAGTGGGCATGGGTGAGCACGATGCGGCGAATCGGTTCGCCGATTTTCCGGGCGGCCGCGAGAATGTCATTAGCAGAACCGGGGAGGCCCGTGTCGATCAGGCTGAGGCCATCCGCTTCACGAACCAGGTAACAATTGACGAAACCCAGGCGAGTAAGTTGATACCCGTTGGCGGTGACAAGAGTGGTTTTCATCCCAGGAATTCGATGCGGTCCCTTGGTCCGGCGACACAATTCGTTGGCTTCAGGTCGAACTTGTTGAGAGTTTTATCTCCAACGCTTCCGCGCCCCTCAGGATGCTGAACGCCTTCATCGCCCGGCCGGGCTTGTTCAGCATTTTGCGCAGGGTGGATTGCGAATCAATCGCCACGTTTTCGATGGCGACAATCAGGTCTCCCTTGCGGATGCCCGCGTCGTCCGCGATGCCGCCCGTCTCCACCGCGTGCACCAGAACTCCGGGCACGTCAGGAAGGCCCACAGCCCGGCGGCGTTCCAACGATACCCGGGGCGGCAAAACCACCATCCCATAGTGGATATATCGCTGATCGTTGCTGTTGGTCTCAAGGGCCAGATTCCACTTCCGCAGCAGCCGAATCAATTCGGCGCGGTCCCGCGCACTGAGACCGGAAAGCAGGCGCTCTTCGTTGAGCAAATGCTCGGGCACTATCTTTTCCAGCAGCTCGATACCTTTCCTGGTGATGGCTACCAGGGTGGCGCGCCTATCGTCAGCGTCGGCTTCTCGCGTCACCAGGCCCTGGCGCTCCATCGCATCGATGCGGATACTCATGCTGCCGGATGTGCGCAGCAGATTCTTCATCAATTCCCGCTGCGAGAGCCGGTAGGGCGGACCGCTCCGCTTAAGCGTAGCCAACACATCGAAAGAGGCGCGAGAAACGTCGAACTCGGCGAACTTCGCCTCCAGGGCACGGTCGATATATTCATAAACTCGCCCGATGCGGCCAATGATCTGCACTGGCGCCAAATCATAGTCCGGCCGTTCCTTACCCCACTTCAATACCAGCCTATCGATGTGGTCCCGCTCGGTCATGCTTCGTTCGTTCTTTCTGAATCAATCTTACGTTAAGGAAAATTTGCTTTAATTAAAGCAACTTGATAGCTTATGTATCGAACAGGCAAGAGATGTTGAGGAGGAGCTATGCGCATCATCGCCTTCGACCGGTTCAAGCCGGGCGTGACCATGGAACAAATCACGCCGTACTTGCCCGAAGAGGTTTCGAATGTCTGGCGGTTGTGGAAGGCAGGCATAGTCCGCGAAAACTATGCGCGCGCTGACCAGCCGGGCGTCGTCATTGTCTTCGAACTTCCCAGCGTAGAAGCAGCCCGGGCGTACACAGACGATTTCCCCTTGAGCAAAGCCGGCTTGCTGGAATGGGAATTCATCTCCCTGCAGGTCCCTCTTCCCATTGAGGCTCTCTTTCGCAGCGAGATCGACATCAACCCGCCCTTCGATCGCAGCTCCAAAACAGACGCAGGGTACAGTCCATGCCTGACCGTGGCGGCCTGTCGATACCGATGCATTTGCCGGAGCTTTGCCGGCCATCGCGAACCGCTTTGATCATCTATGACATGCAGGTTGGCGTGGTCTCGCAGATTGACGAGGGGCAAGCGATTACGCGGCGATGCGTGGATCTTTTGCAAACCGCGCGCCAGGCGGGTTACCCCGTTTACTACACCCGTCACCGCTGGCTGCCCAATCGCCTGGCGGGAGTAGGCCAGCTTCGCCGCGCCATGATCTGGCACCACACTGACGACCCAATGAGCGTTGCTCCACCCTTTGCGCCTGGCTCCCCCGGCTTTGAGATCGTACCCGAACTAGCCCCGCGGGAAGACGAGTGCGTGATCGACAAGATCACCATGTCAGCTTTTGAAGCGACCTTTCTCGACATAGCGATGCGCGACGCCAAGCTAGATGCCTTCATTATTGCCGGCATTGCGCTCGAGGTTGGTATCGGGCCAACCGTTCGCCAGGCACTCGACCTGAACTACATCCCGGTCGTTGTCTCCGATGCCTGCGGGGCAAAAACTGCGCAAAACAAAGATCGCGTTCTGACTGAATTTGCAGATACCGGTGAGGTGTTGGTCGTGGACAGCAAAACGCTCCTACCGCTGCTCAGCCTCTGAAAGGCTAGCTTCTACTTCTGTGCCGGCGATCCCATCTCTTTCTGGTACGCGGCCGAGAGCGTGCCCTTGCTGGTGGCGATGGGCAGCAGCGTCGGATAGAACTGCACGAACGTGTTGTCAACGGCTCCATGGCTGGCGTGGCAGCTATAGCAATCCGTAGTCGTAGGAATCATTTTCGACGTCTTAACGCCGTTAAAACCAAAGAAAGCCCATTTACCGGGAAAACGCGCTTCGTCCTTAACATGTACCTCGAGGCCCATGACTGTACCCTGGTAGTTGCCTTTTTGGTTGATGGAGCCCTTGCCTTGCGCTCCCCGACCCTCGAGCACGAGTACGGTCTTGTCCGGCCAGGTGCCTGTTTTCGTAAACGCCTGGTAAGCAGCAGGATTGACAAACACGTTGTCGAACATGTGATGGTCCGGCATCTGCATCGAAGGGTTGTAACTCATATCGAAGCCGGAGGTCAGGTAAACCCATTCCCGATAATGCTCCGGTAGCTGCATCTGGCCATCGCTGGTATATTGGGGGACCATTTCCTCCCCTGTCGGGGGCGTCGTGGCAAATAGAAGCGTGGCGAGCAACAGGGTGATCTTGGTTATCGTGAGCATGTGGCCAGTATCCCTCGCCCGCCGCGTTAAGGCTAGACCGGCGGCTGCATAGTTCTGGCGATTCACTGCATCATAACTTCGCCGCCAAATCACTGGAATACCATATTCCCTATGGACATGAGCCCGAACCGTTCGCAAAGCCATCGCTGGATATGGATCGCATCGATCTGGTGCGGCTTCGGGCTGATTGGTGCGACGCAGACCGTCTTCGGGATGCGGGCGGAAGGCATGCACCACGCCTGGGTGCGGCTGTTCTTTACTTGTGTACTTTCCTTTCTGCCCTGGGCCTTGGCGACCGGGATCGTGATGCGCCTGGCACGGCAGTTTCCTCCGGTAAAGCTGAAATCCGTGGCGACCTGGAGTGTGCACCTCTCAGCCTGCGCCGCGATCGGCCTGCTCTATGCTGCCTGGGTGACATGGCTGGATGCGATGCTCAATCCCTTTGCGCTCTCGTCGCCCCAAAAACCCTTCGTCCACGAGTGGCTTCATCAGTTCTATAACGGAACGCTCTCCGGGCTGATTCTCTACAGCGCCATCCTGGCAGTCAGCTATGTGCTGGATTCGAGATCGAGGCTTGCCTATCAACAGACGGAAACCGCGCGTCTGAACGAGCAGCTCTCCAAGGCGCAACTCGACGCCTTGCGGAGACAGATCGAGCCGCACTTTTTGTTCAATACCCTCAATGCGATTTCCGGTCTGGTGCGGGAGCGAAGGAACGATGCCGCGGTAAGCATGATCGCGGGGCTAAGCGACTTTCTCCGCCGGCTCCTGGAAGATTCGGCGCGGCAGCAAGTCCCCCTGGGGGAAGAAGTGGAGTTTGCCCAGAAGTATCTCGACATCCAAAAGGTGCGGTTTGTGGAGCGTCTCCAGTTCAGTGTCGATGTCCCCGGGGAATTGCTCCTGGCCCAGGTTCCGACGCTAATTTTGCAACTCATGGTAGAAAACGCGATCAAGCATGGCATCGCAAAACGGGCCCAGGGAGGACTGATTCGGATCGCGGCCTCGCGTTCCGACGACCGGCTCAAGGTCAGCGTGTACAACGACGGCCCGGCCGTGAAGTGGGAAAAGATACGCTCCGGAATAGGCATTTCCAACATGAGAACCCGCCTCCAGGGCCTCTATGGAGATTCCTTCGAGCTAAGCATGCACAACCAGGACCCGGGTGGAGTCGAAGTAACCGTGTCTGTTCCATTCCAGGAGTGATCAGTGACCGCGGAGACCCATGCCGGCAAAATCCGAGCGGTCATCGTGGACGATGAACCACTTGCGCGCAGCAGTGTTTCCCTGCTGTTGAGCCTTGATCCGGAGGTGGAAGTCGTAAGAGAATGTGGGTCCGGAGTGGATGCGCCCGATGAGATCCGCAGGAGCAAACCAGACCTGCTGTTTCTCGATGTCCAAATGCCCGAATGCGACGGCTTTGACGTGCTCGAGTTGCTGGGCAAAGATGTGCCCCCGGCCGTGGTCTTTGTCACCGCCTACGATCAGTATGCGCTGCGTGCATTCGAGGCAGGCGCACTTGACTATCTCTTGAAACCGTTCGACGATGCTCGCTTCGGTCTCGCGCTCGATCGCGCCAAACAAAAGATCGCGCGCGGCAAAGATCGGCCAAAACAACTCGAGTATTTGACTGTAAAGAGCGCCGGGCAGGTGGCATTTCTCAGCCTGCCATCCATCGATTGGATTGAGGCTGCCGATTACTATGTAGGAGTACACGTCGGACCGAAAACTCACCTCTTGCGGCGCAGCATTGCTGAACTGGAGCAGGATCTGGATCCAAACACGTTTTTCCGCATCCATCGCTCGAGCATCGTGAATCTCAACCGCATCCGAGGGCTGAAACTCAATGAAGATGGCGAGTACACGGTATTGCTCGAAAGCGGAACCTGTCTCCGGCTGAGCCGGCGTTATCGCAGGCCACTCCAGGCTCGCCTGGGGCTCCGCCTTTCACACAGCTCCACATGACCAAAGCAACGGGAGCGCCCCGGGAAAAGAGCAACTCGAATGACCAGCCAGCTCAATAGCGAGCCTCAACCACAACTGGCCACCCCGACCGGCAGCGACGGTCAGGTGGCGCCAACTCTGCCAACCCCAGTCCCTGACCTTGTAAATGCGTTGCGAGGTGTCGAACTTCTGCAAGGGCTTAAGGAAGAAGAATTTCGTTGGCTCGCCCTGCACGGCACCGAACGGAGGGCTGCTCACCGCGCGGTCGTCGTGCGCGAAAACGAACCTGCCCACCACATGAACATCATCCTCGAAGGTGAAGTCAACGTTTCTCGAGCAAATTCGGGTTCGGTGTCGCTGTTCATCGGCCGCACCGCGCGTGTCACCGGAAAGCTTCCCTTTTCCCGGATGAAGTTTTGGGGTGCGACCGGCTATAGCGCCGGCAATCTATGGGTGCTCGATATTCATGAGGACTTGTTCCCGGCGATGCTTGCCGCAATTCCTTCTATGGCCCAGATCTGCGTGTCGCTGTTGCTCGACCGGGTGCGGGATTTCTCCCGCGCCGATCTGCAGGCAGAAAAACTGGTCGCCTTGGGTCAGCTCGCGGCCAATCTATCTCACGAGCTCAACAATCCAGCATCTTCCGCCCAGCGCGCGGCGCTGAGTCTATCGTCGAAAATCGACAAAGACCTCGAATTATGCAGACTGGGCCGCTTGTTCCGCTCCGATGAAGAACTGGCAAGGTACATCGGCTGGACCGAACGATCGCTCGAGTCAGCTGAGAACCAGTTCGCGACCGAAGCCGGCGCTTCCTATGACTTGTCTGTCAGTGACCGTGAACAGCAGTTCATCGACTGGTTGGAGGCGCACCAAGTCCCCGATGCCTGGGCGTTGGCGCCGGCGCTGGCGCAAGCAAATCTGCCCGTCGGTTCACTCAACGAATTGGCCTCAATCGTAAATCCTGCGGCTCTTCCTGGGGCCGTGACCAGCTTCGCCAATTCTCTCAATGCGCGCAGCATGGTGGCCGCCGTTTCCGAGTCATCGAGCCGCATCTTTCGCATCATCAACTCCATCAAGGATTACTCCTACATGGACCAGGCTCCCATCCAGGACGTCGATCTGGTCCAATCGTTGGAAAACACTCTCACCTTGCTGCGCCCGCAATTGCAGCAGATGGTGATCGTGCGTGACTATGAGCCGGGCATGCCCGCTGTCACTGCTTATGGTGGAGAACTGAGCCAGGTATGGACCGCGCTGATCGAGAACGCCATCGACGCCACAAAGGGGCAAGGCACTCTCAAGCTCGTCACTCGATTGCAGGGTGAGATGGCGTTTATCGATATTTGGGATGATGGCGTGGGCATCGACCCTGCTCTCTCTACGCGCATCTTCGAGCCGTTTTTCACCACCAAGCCGCTCGGGCAGGGGCTCGGGCTTGGCCTCGACTTGGTGCGCCGCATTCTGACCAAGCATTTCGGCTCGGTCGCCATGCAATCGGAGCCGCACTCCACCTGTTTTCAGGTGCGACTCCCCCTGAATCGCCCGCAAATCTACTAAATTGACGGGTGGGACGAACTAATCCTTACAACGAAAACGAGGCCTACTTAACGCCCTTATCCGGATCCCACACACCCTGCAGTTTACGTACATAAACCATCTGCCCAATGTGATAAGCATTGTGCGCGCCAATGTGCGCAATGGTGGAAGCCCACAAACTGACCTTGGCATCATCCGCGCCTTCCACCGCCTGCTCCCAATCGGTCATCACCTGGTCCAGCTGCTTGACGGTTTCGTTCCAGCTCTTCGCGTCGAAACTATTGAACGTTTCGTCGTTGTTCCCGTCAAACTTCGCCGGCTTCTCGCCCTTGAACTTCGCCAGCGACTCACGATCCCAAAACACCAGGTGATTCGCCAGTTGCCCGACCGAATGATTCCCGCTCTTGTCGGTCCAGCTTGCCTGTGCCGGCGTCAGGCCGGCAACAGCAGTATTTGCAGGCGCAAACCACTCTGCCTTGTTATGTGTCGAACGCAGCTGCTCCAGCAGAACAGCCTTCAGCGTCATGGGCTTCTGCTGCTGGGCAAAAGCAATGGTGGATAGCGATAGCACACTCATCACAATAAATTTCATGTTGGCTCTCCCTGCGTTCCCCTTGGACGTGTAAGCACCCATTGTGTCACCAGCAAGCGGGCTGTGCACGCCGATCTCTCCTTTGGGTAGGCAGTGCCCGCTTTCCAATAGTTCGTGTCCATCATACGATCTGAATCAGGGAGAACAGCATGCAGACGAGGGAACGGAAGCCCATCGATCAAGCGTTGCGGCGCTTTCTCGATGAGCAGGCCGCGGCTTTAGGTGCGCCGGCGGAGCTGACGGATGAGGCTCGCAAGCACATGCTGCGGCAGCGGATGGTGCGCGCGCTGGAGAGTCGTACCTCTATCCCCGGTCTGCCCAATCAGGTGGAGATGCGCCAGGTGGAAATTGCCGCTGGCCTTCTCGCGCGCCTCTACACTCCGCCCCACCCGAAAGAGCCGTTGCCCATGCTGGTGTACCTCCACGGTGGCGGTTGGGTTGCCGGCTCGGTCGCTACCCATGATCCTTTTTGCCGCCTGCTGAGCGGGGCCGCCGAGGTGGTCATCGCCTCGATCGAGTACCGCATGGCGCCGGAGCATCCTTATCCCGCAGCAGTCGACGACACTCTCACCGCTGTGCAATGGGCGCACCAGCATGCCGGGGAATGGGGTGGTGACATGCTGGCCCTCGGCGGCGATAGCGCCGGCGCCAACCTCGCAGCAGTCGTAGCGAACCGCCTTTGCGCAACCGCCGGAAACCCCCCGTTGCGCGCCTTGCTGTTGCTCTATCCCGTTACGGACTCGCCCCAGGCCGGCCATCGGTCCTACGTCGAGAATGCCACCGGGTACGGGTTAGAGGCGAATACTATGCGCTGGTACTGGCAGCAGTATGCGCCGGGTGTCTCGGAGGCTGATCCCGATGTGTCGCCGTTGCAGTTACAGAAGCTGCCGGCACTCCCGCCGACCCTGGTGACGACGGCAGAATACGACGTGCTCCGCGATGAGGGCCTGGCGTATGCGCAGAAGCTTCGAGCATCGGGCGTTGCCGTGACCCACCTGCACGCGCCTGACATGCACCACAACTTCCCGGTACACCCGTCAACCGTAGCGCGGTTTCCGCAGTGTGACGTCGCGCTCACTCACATTGCGGGCTGGTTGCGGGAGACTTTGGCCCGTGAGCGCTGATTGTCGCTCTCTAGCGGATGGCCCCCCCGCCACCGGGATGCCCGGCAAAAGTCGCGTTGACAGACTCTCCTTGTTATCCTGGGCAGGGTCACGATTGCCGAACAAGAGGAACCAATGGCCGCATTAATCGACGCGATCGATGTAAAACGCAAAATGTTTGTCGAGCTTGAGAACGTCCCGTTCTACTGCCTGGAGTCGGAAATCTCGACTCCTACCGCCAGGGGCGGCCAAACGCTGGTCCGCCTCAAGATGCGCAACATGCTCACGCGCGCGGTTTTCGACAAGACCTTCAAAGCCAGCGACAAATTCAAGGAACCGGACCTTCAGACCGTCGAAGCCTCATATCTTTACAGCGACGGGGACGGTTCCTACTTCCTGGATCAGGAAACCTTTGAAACGCTAACGCTCGGCGAGCAGATGGTCGGCGATGCCCTCAAGCTTCTGGTGGAAGGGACCATCATTCAGATCGACAAGTACAACGGCAATCCCATCGGGCTGCAACTGCCTGCCCAGGTGGAGTTGGCCGTTACCTATACCGAGCCGGGCGTTCGCGGCGACACTGCGAGCGGAAGCGTGACCAAGCCCGCCACACTGGAGACGGGCATCGAAATTCGGGTTCCGGTGTTCATCAAAGAAGGAGAGAAGATCAGGGTCGACACAGAAACCAGGCAATTTGCCGGGCGGGCCTGAGGCGACCTCATGTCGAACCGGCAAAACTTCACCCGTGCGGGTAGAGTGCTTTGCTGACCCGCAAAGACGGCAAGAGTATTTCCATCTGTATTCTGACGACATCGTTCTCCACGGATATCAGGGTGTTGAACCGGGACTCGAGAGCGTGAAGCAGTTCTACTACGCTTTCTGGGCGGTATTCCCCGACGCCAAAGTGACTGTTCAGGAACTGTTAGAGGACGCTGACACCCTGGTTGCACGGTATCTCATTACAGGCACACAGCAACAAGCCTTTATGGGTGTCGCCGCGGCCGGTCAGCCGATCGCATTGCCGGGGATTAGCATTTTGCACTTCAGAAGTGGCCGCTGCTTTGAGCGATGGGCTTGCTCAGATTCCCTTGTCCTGATGAGTCAGATCGGGGCAACGATAGTACGGCCTTTAGAGTCTGCGTGAGAACCCGTCGGCTACAACATGAGTCCCGCAGGGACGACTGAACTTAGCCCAGGACGCAGTCCTGGGTAGAGATTCGAGAGATGAAAAGTCCCGCCGGGACGACTGGAAATGAGCCGCGACGCAATCCTGGCAATCTTCAGTCGTCCCTGCGGGGACTCAATCATGTTCCATGATGTACCCAAGACTAGCGTGGGCTAAGTTCAGACACACTTGTCCAAATAGATTTCTCAGTTGGCCGGGGCGTAAACGCTAAACAGGCTGAGGGAAAGAGCGTCTCTGCACGAAGGGCACGGGTTTAGCCGTGCCGTAAAAAGGCCTTCGAACGACGGCTTTAGATGGGTACACTTTTCGACGCATACGGGGCAAAGTCATCTCTGTCCGCGGCTGCGTTCGCCGCAGACGACTGAAAAGACGTACCTCAGGGGCTAAAGCCCTCATCAGTCCAAGCAATGTGGGACGGCTGAACCCGTGCCCTTCGTGCAGAGACGCTCTTTTCCTCAGCCTGTTTAGCGTTTACGCCCCGGCCAACTGAGAAATCTAATTTGGACAAGTGTGACTGCAACATGAGTCCCGCAGGCACGGCTGAACAAGTTCAGACGTCCCTACGGGACTAGGTTCGGAAATCCGGTTCTCAGGCAGCCTCTTCAGCCAATACATAAACCCAGCAAAATCATCCGACCTCCAGGCACGGGGGTACGTTCTTGGTTTCGTCTCCTATCATCCCTTGTATCGAACCCTGGATGGACCGTAACTCATCAAGCTGCACTCAGACGGTGGTCATCGGATCGAGCCCAGAAGACCTTGGTCCCGATGGCGGGTTGCCCGAACCCGACACGGGCTTTGGACTTCCGCACCAGGAGCAGAACGGCTGGTTGAGCGCAGTGGTCCGCCCGCAGTGCGCACACGTCGACGCGATCGGTTGGCGCAAAACAAAATAAAGGAGAAATCCCAGCAAGTGAGGAAATAGGGCTGCGACTAAGACCCAAAGGAACGGTCGCATGGCCCGTGCTCGGGCGTCCGCAAAAACAAACCCAAGACAAAGAAGCCAGGCAGCGATCACGACGCCACCGAATAAGCCGGCGCCGGCATCTATGAATAATATTCGCGACGCGGCGCTTGATTGAGCTTCATGGTAGCCCACGCCCATCCCGATCAGCACTGCACAGCCCACAATAACCAAAGACCAAATTTGAACGGCCTTAGGCACAACGCTCAGAAATCGACGAATGTTCATAAGACCCTTTCTTTCCGATGCGACAACAGTGGCAATATCGGAAACAACAGCAAGAAACAGAACGAGGGGAGGATCCAGAAGGTGAGCAGCCCGTGGCGTATTTGCATCCGATGCATATCAAGGACTGAGGCGATCAGGCCGCCAAATTGCAAGTCGACGAACGAGCCGGCAGCACTGAGTAAAACGGCGGTAATGCAGATCCAAACCATTCGCCTCCGGCTGGGCTGCCAGTTCTCCATCCGCTGCGTCCGCAAACTGATCGAGGCATAAACTTTGTCCTGCAGGGTTGGATCGACATCGAATGAAAACCCACCGAGACCGGCGATGACCCTGGTGCTGGCAGCGAGATACTCCTGGCATTGCGTGCAAGACCCGAGATGCTCGCGGAGCGATTCTTCCTCCCCAACCGCGATCTCGCCCGCCAGAGTTTCGTCAATCCTGCGCTGGAAACTCTCGTGGTCGTCAGATCTCATGATTACCTCCTTCTAATCGCGACCGCAGCGTCCGAAGACCGCGATAAATCCTCGAAGCGACCGTAGCGACGGGCGCTCCCACAACTCCGGATATTTCCTGTAGCGATAGCTCCTCCTGAAAGCGAAGGACGAGCGCTTCGCGGTAGATTGGTTCCAGTGACTGGAGCGAGCCGGCAAGGCGTTCGGCATCCTCAGTGCGCGCTGCGAGCGTGAATGGGGAAGGAGCATGGGAAGCAGGCGTTTGCAGAGCAGTATCCTGCTCTCCCTCGTCGTTCGAATCCAGGCTCAAGGTCCGCCCTTTGCGCAAGTGATCGATGGCCAGGTTGCGGGCAATCGTGAACAGCCAGGGTTCAAAACGAGAGCGGCCGTCGTAGGAAGAGCCTCGCTCCAGAACGCGTAGCCACGTTTCCTGCACCAGATCGTCGACCTCATCGCGTCTGCCCAGCAGGTAAATGAGATAGCGAACCAGGCGATACTGATATTGCCCAACCAATTGCTGCAGGAAAATGACATTCCCTTGGCGCAGGCTGCGCGCAATTTGCTGCGCGTCGCTGTTCACTGACGCCGCCAATGTAGTTCCGTATTCGAACATACGTGGTGTATACGGACGAGGGGCCCAAAATTATGCAGCATCACCTGCCGGGCCGATACATCGTCGTATGGTCCAGGATCGACGGCCGGGAACCCTCTCACCCATTCCAGCGATTCGTTTCAGGACGGCCCATGCGCGGAACTGCCAGCGGGTGTTTCTACGGTTGGGGTTTCAGGCGGAGGCTGAATCCCCTGGGCTTTAAGTGCCCGATCAATCGCCGGCCACAACTGATCTACCGGTTGTGCGCCGGTCGGCAGCCGTTCTCCGTCGACGAATACCTGGGGCGTCGCTTCCACTTTTAGCGAAGCGCCAAGCTTGAGGGACGAATTCACCATTGACTCATCCTGCTTTTTGAGACAAAGCGCAAGCTGCGTTTCGTCGACCTTGCTTTGCTTCCCGATCGTGCCGGCGATATTGTCAAGATCAGTAAATGACCTGGATGGATTGGGGTTTGACCCGCTGATGTCTTGCCCATGGCCGTGCACGTAATCAACATAGGCCCAATAGGCCGCGTCGCTTTGCGAAGCCAGGCAATTTGCATCCACAGCAGCCCGCATGGCCCACGGGTGACCGGGGAGCGGGTAATCTTTGTAGACAATCTTCACCAACCCCTTGTAGTGACTTATGGTCTGGGGCAGAATTTCGTTGTTCAGCATTCCGCAGTAAGGACACTGGAGATCGTCAAAGTTGATGATCTCCACCTTTGCTGTCGCGGCTCCGCGTACCGGCCGCTTGTCGACGTCAATCGTCATGGCCGGGTCATTGCTCGTGCTGAATTTTTCAACGCGTTCGAGCGTGCCGCCATCTTTGGAGATAAGAAAGTCAACAGTTGTCTGTTTGCTTTTATGGCTGAACGTAACCGGCAGGTTGTCGAAGCCGGCAGTTTCGCTCGGGGTCCTGGCGCCGAGCGTTATGTCGTAGTCGGGCCGCACCGAGAACTGCGAGCGAATCAGCAGTTCAACCCGCCGGTCGAGAGAAGGGCTCGACCGATCCGCCGCCGGAGGAGTGCTGGTTGCGGTTTGGGCGATGCCGGCTGCGGCGGCGGTGATGAATACCAGGCATGACAAGAAACGTCGCACGAGCGGTAGTCCCTCCATCTAACCTTGTCGAGTTAAGTTCTCGCGTGCATTGATTATCTCAGAGCGTGCACATAACCCGGACCCCGATTCCGCCACCCTCCCCTTTTGTACATCTCGCGCAGCCGCCTCGCGGTTGGAGTTGGAAGATCAATGACCCGCGTCCCGTACCGGCAACAAACGATCGGGTGGCCCACATCTCGCTCGTCGTGTCGCGAGATGCGGGATAACACGGTACTTCACCTGCAACTCTATCGTTTGTCATTAGGAGCGAATCCGATTTCCTGCTTTACTGCTCTCACTGGTGACCGCTAATTGGGCTCGCCTCAAGATCCCGCGGTGCTCGCCGGAGTCATCCTGACCATGCTGTTGCTGGGCCTGCTCGCCGGCTGCGTTCCAGCGAGGCGGGCGTTGGCGATCGATCCCGCCATCCTGTTGCGTGAGCAATAGGGTCGAGGGGACAGCCACGCTTAAAAGTCGCGCCACTGTACCAGCTTGATGGAGGCAGCGTCATGAGCGCAGCGATTGCCACGAAAACGCCGGCGTGACTCCAGCAGGATTGGCCCGACAAACCTGTGCTGTGCGCCAATGAAAGTATTCTGAGCCAAGCATGAATGCCCAGGGGCTGTAGGGACGCAATTTGTCATCGCTCATTAAGTAAGCGAGCGTGATAATCGCACCCCAGCTCACGATAGGCGCTGTGTACTCGCCTTCTACGACGGAGGAGATGAGAAAGGAGGCGGCGAGAAACAAGACTCCCCCGCTCAGCAGCAAAAAGACATGAATGGTCGGCCTGCACGATGAATTGCGTCCGGTCTGCCACCCTGGCGGCAAACAACATGGCAATCCACGGAACGATCGCGAGCAGGATCGCCTCCACGAGTCCCATACCGACGCGGACTGTCATCAAGCGTAATCGACTTTCGGGGAGAGATAGCGTAAACGAAGAGGAACCGATCGCCCTCTCGCGCAGCAAGGCCGCCCATCATGATGAGAGTAACCGCCAGAAGCCACACCGCTGCAAGCGTTTCATGGGTCGCATGAAGCACCTGGCTTACTTGGCTGGGACGCGCCCTTTGCTGAGGAAGACCACTACCAGGCGGGAACAGAGCGCTACAGAACCGACAAGCGCAATCAGAAATCGCGAGCGAGTCTCTAACCAGGCTTTGTACCAAAGCATTGCTTAACTCCCCTTAACGGTTTGCAGAAATATCTCGCGTAGCCCGACGGAAGAAACTTCCACTGAGCTGGCATGTAAATCATGCGCTCGCTCAATCAGCATCTCTGCATTTCTGCTGACCAACAACGCTCATCTGCCTCCCGCGTGCGCGAATATTCTCTACCCCCGCGAGGCGAACATCCGACTCACTTGGAAGAGACGGAAACACAAGGTCAATCTGGCGATAGGACTGGCGCATGTCGTCGAGGGAAGCATCCAGCACCAGGCTTCCCTGGTGGAGCATGCAAACATGATCTGCGATTCGTTCCACTTCGGGGATTTGATGCGAGGAAAAAAAGACGGTCGTGCCCTCACTGTTTTGCGCCACCAAGCTCTCGAGCATCAATTCGATACCGATGGGATCCAGGCCTTCGCTCGGCTCGTCAAGAATCAACAATTCCGGCTTGCGCGCAAATGCCAGCAGCAGAGCCAACTTGGTCCGCATTCCTTTGGACAGAGATTTGATTCTTCGCTTGAGCGGGAGTTGGTAGGCCTGTTGAGAAGCTTTTTCTCTCGATCGAGACTCCAATCGGGGTAGAACGGTCTTGTAAAGCGAATGATCTGCTCCACCGTCATGTAATCATAAAGCTGCTTGTTCTCGCTGACGTACGCGACTTTCCGCCGCAGGCACACACTTTCCTTCGCGTCGTCGATGCGATGACCGAGAACCTGGCCCGTTCCGCTACTGGGTCGAATCATCCCCAGCAACATCCTGATCGTCGTGCTTTTCCCGGCTCCGTTCAATCCCAAGAAACGCCGTTATCTGATGAGGCTTGACGGAAAAGCTCAAAGCTCGAACGGCTGCGACTTGCCCATAGGACTTGTTCAGGTCGGTGGTTTCGATTACAGGCATGCTGGTCATCTTTTGCTCAACACCTCAGTCGGGTACAGCAGTTCAGCTTCGAAGATCCGGCGGATCGCATCTTCTGTAAGGCCCACCTCGCGCAGTTCACCGATGAGTTGCCGGACCTGTGTGCTGGCTTCATGAACGCGCTCCATTTGACTTGGCCCGCTTCGCTTCACCGAGATAAATGCGCCGGAGCCTTGGCGCAGTTCAAGCAGTCCTTCATGCTCAAGCTCTGAATATGCCTTGGCAACCGTCGTCGGGCTGATGACAAGCTCCTCTGCGAGCGTGCGAATTCCCGGAAGCTGGTCACCTTGCCGCAAAGCGCCGTTTTCTACTGCGTGGCGTATTTGCTGCATTAGCTGCAAATAAAGAGGTTGCCCGGCTGAAGGATTTAGTTTGAAAAGCATCGAGTTTTACTGTACTGGTGTATACATACAGTATGACGTATGAGATCGTCAAGAAGTTGGCGATGCCCGCGTGGTCCCAAACCGGTGTCGTCTATGAATGACTGAGGAAATGAGCCGGTGGATGACGATGGCATAAAACCCTCCTATGATTCTTTAGTATCGAGTTGGGAGGCGCTATGACGTCCTGGACCCTATCCAAAGTGCTGATCGTATCCAGTGCCTTCCTCTCACTGGCCGCGAGCGTGGCCGCGCAAACCCAAACCCCCGCCGCGCCGCCGTCCGCATCCGACCGCGCAGCGATTGCCGCTGCCTCTCGCGCGGAGCGTGAGCGGGAACTCAAGCTGCTTGGCATAAGCGAGATGCAGCCCGGCGCGACAGCCTATGACATCGGCAAGCCGGGCAACGCAAATTACGATGAGTCCAAAGCCAATCCCTATCCCAGGTTGCCCGATGTCCTGATCATGAGCGACGGAACCCCCGTGAAGACTCCGGAGCAATGGAAGAAGCGTCGCGCTGAGCTCAAGGCAATGTTCGATGAAAATGTCTACGGCAAGTATCCTGCGCACATTCCGAAAGTGACGTGGAGCGTGGACAGCGTCGAAACCAGGACGGTGCAAGGTATCCCCGCCATCGTCAAACAAGTTACGGGCCATGTTGACAACGCATCCTGGCCAGCGATCACTGTCGAAATTCATGCCGATGTAGTCACGCCGGCAAGCACCAAAGGCAAAAAGGTGCCGGTCATCATCGGCGGCGGCTCTATTCGGCCGCGCCCGAATTTTCCTCGTCCAACTTCTGCGCCCGGCCAGGTAGTGCACATGCTCTCCTCACCGCCCGATGCGCCCGATTCCGCCAAGCTGCTCCTGGAGCATGGGTGGGGCTTTGTCGGCCGTAATTCCAACGACGTACAGGCCGACAATGGGGCCGGACTCGACCAGGGCATCATCGGTCTGGTGAACAAAGGCCAGCCGCGCTCACTCGACGATTGGGGTGTGCTCCGTGCGTGGGCCTGGGGTGACAGCAAACTGCTCGACTATCTCGAGACTGATCCCGATGTCGACGCAAAGAAAGTCGGCGTCATGGGCCACTCACGGGGTGGCAAGGCGGCGCTCGTTGCCCAGGTCGATGACCCGCGCTTTGCTATCGGTTTTATCTCCTCATCCGGTGCCGGCGGCGCCGATCTCTATCGCCGCAACTACGGCGAGACAATGGGCAACATCGCCGGGGCGACGGAGTTCCATTGGTTCGCAGGCAACTTCATGAAGTTCGCGGCGGCCGGCCATTCGGCGAACGAGATGCCCGTAGACAGTCACGAATTCATCGCGCTGGTGGCCCCGCGACCCATCTTCATCGGCGGCGGAGCGTTGCTCACCGATCCCGTCTACGTCCCCGGCGACGCCTGGCAAGACGCGCAAGGCATGTTTATGGCCGCCGTCGCCGCCAGTCCGGTCTGGGATCTACTGGGCGCCAAAGGCCTGGGCACAACCACCTTCCCGCCCATGGGCACCTTCATCGACTCCGGTGACGTCGCCTTCCGCCAGCATCAGTACGGCCACACGCCCGCACCCAACTGGCCCTATTTCATAGAATTTGCAGATAAGGAATTCAAGAAGCACTAACCTGCGAACGTAGTCACTGTATAAAATCAATGCCAATGAGCAGGGCAACAAAACAGTGTTGGATCGGACGCTTCGCGTGGGCGATGGTGGTGATCGTTGCTATCGCCGCGATTCTGATTCTCTCCGTCGCCAGCACACTGGGCACAGCGCACGGTTTCACTCAAACCGTGCTCGCCTTGCCAGTTTTGTTTGTGTTCCTGTTCTTGCCCACTACTATCGGCGACTGGCTTGATATTGAAGATTTCGCCGTCGCGCCCAAGCCTCGGTTTTCTCCCTCCCTCTCCCGCGGACCTCCAGCAGCATAGCCCCTGTCAGACATCTTTCAGGCGGGCCACTGTTACAGATGGCTGCCTCATTGCGCAAAGCTTGACAACTAGGGTAAACCCGGAATGAAGAGTGTCCCTTGTCCGAAGAACAAGTTGAGAACCCGTGCCCCAATCCACCGAAGAAAGATCTTGGAATCCTCCAGTCAATCAAACAGGCCCCGGAATTTGTAGCAAGTGTGCGGCAGGAAATAAAACTCGTCGAACGTCCGTCGTGGTCTGAAGTTCGGTCCACTTCGGTAATGGTCGTCGTGTTTTTTTGCTTGTTCGTGCTCTATTTCTACCTGCTGGGTCGTATCTTTGCTCCCCTGGATCGTTGGCTCTCGTTACGTTAACGCTTCAGACGACCCTGCTCAACTCAAAGCGCCGGTAAGCAACCGATGGGTGCCCCAGGTCTCGCTTTTGAGACCTGGGATCCCTGCAATCAATCCCGGCGCGCCGTGGACCGATCCCCGCGCGCCGTGGACCGGTCAGTTGTCGCACTTAATGCAACAATTGTTGGATGTGGCCTTCAAAGTCGGTCTTGTTGACCACCCCGGTGTGAGACAAAGCGATCCTTCCCTTACGGTCGATGAGCAGCGTCATCGGCATCGAGGTCATGTTGTACTCCTTCGCCAGGGTCTCATTCCCAATCACAACCGGATACTTCATAGCAGTCTTCCCCCCGGTCTCCGGGTCACGTTCCCGGGCGAGGAACGGCCTGACTGCTTTCCAGCCATCTTCATCCATGGAGACCCCGATGACCGCCAGACCATGGCCCTTGTATTTCTCGTCGAACTCCATGTACCACGGAATCTCAAGCTTGCATCCCCCGCACCATGTTGCCCAGAAGTCCAGGAGCACAACCTTGCCTCGATAATCCGCCAAGCTGAGAGGTCTTCCAGCGGCATCCGTAAGAGAAAATCCCGGTGCCGTCTTACGTTGATCCTTCGGCACCAGTATGTCGGTCGTGGCTTCCGCTGTAGCAGCAGCGCGATCCTGAGCCGCGATGCGCTATCGCTTGCAAGGTACAAACGCCGGTGACCACCGTTAAGGCAACCACTGCCATGCGAAACGGTTTTGCGCTCGACTGAAGTTTGCTTAAAAAGGTCACAACGGAACGAATTGGCTTCATGATTTGACTCCAAACTGAGTAAGCGCGGGTTGACTGCCATCGTGATTAGTATCACAATGAAAGAATAATATGCTAGGCGAATTTGAATATCTCATCCTTGCTGCAACCGTCCGTCTCGGCGATAACGCTTATGGCGCCGCTATCGTTAAGGAAATCGAAAGCGCCGCTCGTCGGAAGTGTTCCATCGGAGGTCTCTACACAACGTTGGATCGGCTTGAAGCGAAGGGAATGATCAAGACCTGGATGGGTAACCCAACTCCCGAACGCGGCGGTCGTTCCAAACGAATGGTGCGCGTTCTGGCCAAGGGTATTGAAGCAGCCACTGCCTTTTACCAAACGGTGTCAACGGCAAGTCATGGGACGTCGTGGCAAGTCGGGCAAGCGGGGGTGCGGAAGTGAGCAGCCTGTGGGCTCGATCTCGAGATGCACTCGCGAAATTGCTCGATCCTGCAGAACGCGAAGCCGTCTTCGGGGATTTCGCCGAGTTAGCCGTTACGGATCGTCACGCAGCCAGGAGCCTTGTGGGCCTGGTGGTGAGACGGCAACTCAATCCGTGGAAAGAGTGGAGCCCTTGGTTTGTGCTTATTGCGATCATCATACCGCTCTGCCCATTGCTGGCAGGACTATCCACCGAGCTAAATCATGGAATCTGGCCTAGCCTATGGATGAAGTTGCATCATGGCATCTCGTACCAGACCGGGCTCTCTCCTTCCACACTTGCTTGTGGATTGTGCTTTCAGGGCTTGGCGCTCATGACCTGGTCGTGGACAACCGGCTTTGCCTTGGGCAATCTATCGCGGAAAGCCATCTGGGTGTGTGCCACTCTGTTCTTCGCGTTCTATCTTGCCTATGCCAGTGGCGACTGGTTGTTTTCTGTGGGGTATTCCTGGTTAACAGGATGGGCATGGTTGCCTCTCCTCGTCAATTTCGTGGTTGTGTTGTTCCCTGCCTATCTAGGCATTCGCTGTGGGCGAAGGTTTCTGAATTTAACATCCTCTCGTATGGGTTTAGCCTCACTATGGACGATCACCATTGGTGGCCTCGCGCTTTGGACTCGGGGCTGGTACCCGGCTGCCATGTCTAATTGGAGTCGCGGCGGCTCGTCATTGACGTTATTGCAACTGGCGCACCACAGCGAAACGTGGGAGGTCGGGATCGCTCAAGTGTTCGCCACTGCACTATTGACCAGCCCCATCCTCTATGTATTTGTGCTGACTGCGTTCATCCCCACGCGCAGCCGAGATCGTTAGTGCCTACTAAGTCATTCGCCCAGATTAAAGACCACGTTAATTGTAGTCTCTACTTCGACCGGCTCCCCGTTGAGGAGATAAGGCTTGTAGCGCCAGGAGCGGACTGCATCCATGGCCGCCTGTTGCAACGCAGGAGGGCCACTGATGACTCTAAGGTTCTCGATCGAACCGCTTTTCGATATCGTGGCTTGCAAAACTACGGTGCCCTGAATATGGGCGGCCCTGGGAATGGCCGGATATTGGGGCAAGGTCTTTGTAAGTAGGTTGCCCGCCATCACGCCTGAGGAAACACTTAAGCTCTTCGGCGCCTTTGGTTGAACTACCGTTGGCTGCCTTGTCCCCATGTCGTTGATGAGGGAGCCGATTCCGCCGGGTATACCGCTACTAAGACCCTCCATGCGCTGTACATCCATCACCGGCGATGACATCGCTGCGTCGTTCACCTGCTTGATTTGAGGTATCCTGCTCGGCGTCCGGAACTCACTCATCAAGTTCTCAACTTTGGCTTGTACTCTCGACGCCGGTGCTGCGGGTGGAGGTGCTGCAGGTGGCGAGGGCGCCACCATGAGCGTGGCCATGATCTGCTTGGGCAATGCTTCAGGATGCAGCAACGGCCAGATCACGAGTGCAAGCAAAGCTGCCGCGTTGAGCAGGAAGGCAACAAACGACCAGAACTTATTCTTCCGCTTTATCGTGTTACCCGACTCCATCAATGAGTCTTCAAACATCGCTTCGCCTCGATCCATCGTGACTTATGCATACTTAGACACCGGTCCGGGCATTTTGATCCCAATCTTACTAAGCGGCGTGACTAAGTGAAGTAAGACGCTGAGTAACTAGCAGCCGTCCCTGCCAAAGCCGCCATCGCGACACTCGCAGCGCACAGACGCAGGAACAGTTGCCCAGGTGGAATCCGCTATTTTGATTTTCCTGCCGGAAGAGTAATATTCCGGGGTACGAAGTACGCGAGGCACATTCACGGAGGATTCATGTCCGATACCGTCGCCAACGCTGAAGTATTGAAGCCGCTCGGTCAAGTGGAACGGGTGGTCGATACCTTCACCGCACCCTCCAAAACCTTCACCGACATTCTGCGAGACGCGAGCTGGTGGCTGCCCTGGCTGCTCAGCGTTCTGGTCACGCTGGGCTTTGGCCTGGCGATACAACAGAAGGTCGGATGGGACAAGACATACGCCAACATCCTGCTCCACAGCCCGCAGGCGCAGCAGGATCGCATAAACCAGCTTCCACCCGATCAGCAGGCCAAACAAAAAGCCGTCGGGGCGGCGTTCGTAAAGTACATTTTTTGGGGTACGCCGATCTTGAGTCTGCTCTTTGCGGCGATCGTGGCGGCCGTGCTCATGGCTACCGTGAATTTCGGACTGGGCGGCAATGCGACGTTCAGCCGGATGTTCGCAGTCTGGATGTACGGCACACTCCCGTTCCTGATTCAGGGCATCCTCGGCATCATCACCCTCTTCGCCGGCCTCGACGCCGATTCCTTCAATTTGAAGAACCCGGTAGGCACCAACGTCGGGTACTTCCTGCCTGTGGATGCGCCGCAGTGGCTGGCTACGCTTGCCGGTGCGCTCGACGTTCTGACCATCTGGGTGCTTATTCTGCTCACCATCGGCTGCGCGATCGTGGGTAAAACGAAGCGGGGGACTGCAGCCGTGGCGGTGTGGGGCTGGTGGTTTGTGATCACCCTGGTGAAAGTAGTAATGGCGGCGATCTTCTAGCAGGCATTTCTCATGGCTCCCATGGGGCAGCCAGGGTTGCCGGTAGAGATCTCTATTTCTGAGGAATGACGGGTGCCCCATATCTGCCCGGTTTTGGCAGATGTGGGATTCCGCGGATGTCCACCGGCCACTCTCTACTGGCAACAGGTCTTGATGGTGGGTCATCTACACCTTGCAGACTCAGGAGCCGAGCTTCGTGGAATCCCACATCTGCCAAAACCGGGCAGATATGGGGCACCCGTCATTCGTTACGGTACCGGCCGTGAGAAATGCGGGCTAGCGCTAATACTGTTCACTTAGCACCGTTTTTGTGGCATTCTGTTGTGGCAAGGACAGGAGGCCAGAGATGGCGCGTACGGTTGCGGAACTTCCACCGGGAGCACGGATCACCGACTATATCAGCCTGGGCGTGATTAGCCGGGCATTTCCGCGGGGCGCGATTGGCGCGGTTCTAGAGAAGACGGAAAGAGCCAGTCTTCGGCAGCGCGATCTCCCGGCGCAGGTGGTGGTGTATTACGTGATCGCCCTGGCTCTGTATATGCAGTCATCCTATCGGGAGGTATTGCGTTGTCTTCTGGAGGGGATGCAGTGGCTGCGCGATCCATCGGCGGTGATGCGGGTAGCGGGCAAGTCGGGCATTTCGCAGGCCCGGACGCGGTTGGGCTGGGAGCCTCTGCGGCAGTTGCACGATGAGCTGGTCAAACCGATCGCGGTACGTGGTACGCGGGGCGCGTGGTATCGGAGTTGGCGGCTGGTGAGCCTGGATGGTAGCACCTTCGATGTGGCCGACGAGAAGATCAACGAAGATGCTTTCTCTCGCCCTGGGGCCAGCCGCGGGGCGAGTGCTTATCCGCAGATTCGCTTTGTATCCTGGTAGAGAACGGCACACACGTGCTGTTCGGCAGCCAGATGGACGGCTACCGGACAGGGGAAATCACGTTGGCCAAAGCGGTGCTCCCGCGCTTGAGAAAGGGTATGCTTTGTCTGGCTGACCGAAATTTCTTCGGCTTCGAACTATGGCAGTTGGCGGGCAGAACAGGCGCAGAGCTGCTGTGGCGGATGAAAAAGAACATGCGCATGGCTGCGGACAAACGCCTGCCCGATGGCTCCTATCTGAGCCACGTGTATCCGTCCGAACGAGACTGGCGGCACCAAACCAACGGTATAGTTTTGCGCGTGATCGATTACCGCCTGGAGGGAATCGAGGGTGCCGAGCCGATCTATCGACTGGCCACCACCATCCTCGATCCCGGCAAGGCGCCGGCCGGCGAGCTGGCAGCTCTCTATCACGAGCGCTGGGAGATAGAAACCGCGTTCGACGAACTGAAGACGCACCTGCGCGGAGCAAAGATCGTGCTGCGCAGCAAAACCCCCGATCTGGTGCGTCAAGAGTTCTACGGCCTGATGATGGCGCACTTCGCCATCCGCGGCCTGATGCACGAGGCCGCTCTCCGGGCGGATGAAGATCCCGATCGGCTCTCGTTCCTGCACGCCGTGCGCGTGGTCCGGCGCAAGCTGCGCGTCTACGGCGCTATTCCCCCCTCGGCAGCGGAAGACTTTTCATAACGCGGTTCTCGACGAAATCCTCCAGGAACGTGTTGTGTCGAGCCGCCATCGGCGCAACCCCCGAGGAGTCAAACGCAAGGGGCTAGCTGGCTGCTGAAAGAAACAATGGTGATAGCACACGAGGGTAGGTACGGGCTTCAGCCCGTACATAACCTGGCAGAACGATTTCGGCCTTTAGGCCCTGAGGTATGCTCTTCGCAGTTTCTCTTGCGAAAAAGCGTACCTCATGGCTTAAAGGCCACAAGGATAACAACGTTTATGCCGGGGATTAAATCCCCGGGGCCTTACCATGAAGCCGCGCATCTCGTTACTCCCCGCGCAACGCTTGCACCGGATCAATCGAAGCAGCGTTGAAGGCCGGCAACGCCGAGGCGGCCACTGCCAACAGCAACACGCCTACCGCGGCCAGTGCCAGCACCAGGGGGTCAAACGGGCTCACGCCAAACAGCAGCGATCGCAGCAGGCCAGAGGCTGCCACAGCTCCCGCCAGCCCAACCACGCAACCGATGAGGGCAAGCCTGGCTCCCGACTCCAACACCAGGCGGACGATGCCCGCGCGCTGCGATCCGAGGGCCATGCGGATAGCCACCTCCTGTACTCGTGAAGCGACGGAGAACGCAATAATGCTGTAAATGCCGAGCACGGCGAGCAATATTGCAGCAAAGGCAAAGCTGGTGATGAGCACCGTGTTGAAGCGCCGAGGTGCTTCGGTTTCAGACACTGCCTGCTCCATGGTCTGCACTTGCGTCAACGGCAGTTGGGCATCGATCGACCGCACCGTGGTGCGGAGGGCATTCTTCATCTGCTCCGGCGGCAGTGCCGAACGCAATGCGATGTATCCCCCATTGCCATTCAGATCTCCGGGCTGCGCGAGCGAACCGATGGCCTCTTCCACCTGGTCCACCGGGAAATAAAACTGCTCTTTCGTCGGGTCATCGGGGGAGCCCAGCTTCACGTCGGCCACTTCGCCCACAATGGTCATCCACGGCGTCTGCATTTCCGGCGTGCCGATGCGCATCCGCTTGCCGATCGGACTTTGGTTAGGCCAGAAGTGCTCGGCCAGCTTACGATTCACCATCACGACCAGCTGCTTACCGGCTCGGTCCGCGTCGGTAAAAGGGCGCCCTTGCAACAGCGGGATTCCCAGGGCGCTAAAGTAGTCGCCGATGACTTGCGACGAGGTCGCCAGGTTCAGATTCTCGCCCTTTTGGAGGACGTGCCCTTCCCCCACGATGGCCTGGTTATTGTTGTTTCCAGATGCGGGCAGAAAGCTGGTAAGCCCGACCGACTCCACTCCCGGAAGCTGCTGCAGCCGACGGACCAGTTCATTGTTAAAGGCGTTCACCGCCGGTTGCGTCGCGTATTGTTGCTGCGGCAGCGAATAAGAGGCGGTAGTTACATGCTCGGGCCGGAAGCCGAGATCGACCGAGCGCATCTTTTCAAAGCTGCGCAGCAGCAGTCCAGAGGCGGTCAACAACACCAGGGCGATGGCAATCTCCGCCACCACCAGTGCTGAGCGCAAACGCGCGTGGCCTCCCCCCGCGGTCCCGCTGCGGCCCCCTTCTTTCAAGGTGCCATTCACACTGGTGCGCAGAGCGGCAAAGGCTGGAGCCGATCCGCACAGCAAACCGGTCACAATTCCCAGCAGCAGCGCGAACCCCACTACATTCCAGTTCAGCGCTATTTCGCCGACGCGCGGCAAGCTCTCGGGGAGCAGCGTTCTCCCTACGCGCAGTGCGGCTCCGGCAAGCGCAAGCCCCAACATGCCGCCGGCCGCGCTCAGCACCAGGCTTTCCAGGATCGCCTGACGCAGCAGAGCCGTCGCGCGCGCGCCCAGGGCAAGGCGTACGGCAAATTCTCGTTGCCGGCGAATCGCGCGCACCAGCATCAATCCCGCCAGGTTGACGCAGGCGATCAACAACACCACGGCGACGGCCATGAACAGCGTGCGCAGCAAAGGGCGAGATTGCTCTACGGTTTCCTCATGCAACGGCCGCACCACGGCGCTGATATGCAGGCTGGCCATGTTCGCGGGATAGTTGCGCATGATCTCCTGCGCCACTCGTTCGGCATCACTCCGCGCCTGCGCGGGTGAAACTCCAGGCCTCATGCGGCCCACCATCTGGTAGCTCCAGTTCGCAGCTGCCGGGGTGGAAAGCTCCTGCGGGGTAAAACTCATAGGAACCCACAGCTCGGAGCGGTTTAGTTGACCGGGTACCAGGGGAAATTCGAAGTTGCGCGGCATCACGCCGATCACGAGATACGGCTTACGATCTAAAAGGACCTTGGTTCCCAGGATTCGGGGATCCCCATGAAAGCGGTTTTGCCAGGTCGCATAACTCAAAACGACGACCTGCTGGCTGTGTTCGTCTTCCTCAACGGTAAACACGCGGCCGAGCAGCGGCTGAACCTCCAGGGCGCTGAACACCCCTGCCGTCAGGCGCGACGCATTCACATGGGCGGGATCCCCGGTACTCGCAAGCTCATACGCGGCGAACGTATATCCGCCCAGGGCGGTAAACGTTTTGGTCTCGCGGGTATACGCACGAATATCCGGCACGGTAACGCCGGCCTCGCCATTGCCGCCTAAGTCCGCCTCTTGAATGCGGTCCGCGAGCACCACCAGCCTGTCAGAATCTGGAAAGGGAAGAGGCCGCAACAGAACGCCCTCAACGATCGAGAAAATCGCCGTGGTCGCTCCAATGCCGAATGCCAGCATGAGCACAGCAGTGGCCGTAAAGCCGGGCGACTTCCGCAATTGCCGAAAGACAAACTTCAAATCGACGAAAAACGAGCGCATCACGGCTCCTCAGCAAAGTCTGCTAGCCCCTTCATAGCACTTTGCTGGCCACAGCGCACAGCGATTCAATCGCACAAATAGAGCCGGATGGAACAGAGAGGCGGGCCCTGGTTGCGCCCGGAGCGTTCAAATTTGCAATATTGTGTCCGCTAACGAACACAAAAAAAATCGACGATCTTACTGATCGCGGAGCCAGTACTGTGTGCGGCCCAATAGCGATAACCCGATAAACCCGCGTACCTTAAGCTTCTCCCCTCCGTCCTCCAGCGAGAGGAGGCATTTGTACATCTTGCCGCTCTCCGGGTCGAGGATCGTTCCTCCTGACCAGGCATTGCCATCCTTTTGCAAATCCCAGAGAATCTTGAGCCCGACGACAGGCCGGTCCTTCTGCTCGCCCGTGCAGGGAGTGCATCGAGGATTCGGGTCCTTTGGGTCAGGGTCCACCAGCTTCTGGATTCGCCCGTACAGCTTGCCTGCTTCCTCCCAGATAGTCACGACTGACTTGATCTTGCCTGTGGCGTCGTCGACGGTCTTCCAACGTCCGATGGGCGAGGTCCCGGATACGCCCTGCGCCAGTTCGGGTGCTGGCGTCGAAACGGAGCCTAGCAACATCGACATGGCTAAACACAAGGCGAGCGGTAATGCCATAGGTCCCTCATACTATTTGATTCCTTGGATCGATGGAATGCCTAATGCGTTGCCTTCGGGATCCATCGACCTTATACCTGACCGGTTGCCGGTGCGCCATACACACTAAGCGTAGATTTTCTACAACCGGGCACGAACCCGATCACATTTGACACAACCATCTGCAGAAAGAGCCCGAGGAAATCGGACATGTGCCCACGCCCGCCCCGGCGCGCCGCGAGGGCGTACACAGGACGAAAAAGATGAATGAAGCCCTACCATCAGGAGGATCTGCGGTTCTCTCCCTCAGCCTCGGCGGCCGGTGAGAGTGAAACTCACGCTCCGAGTTCGCGCGAGGCGAGTTCCGTGCCCTCAACCCTGGCCCGTATTTTGCGGAAAGCGATATCGCGGGCGGTGGAGGTGTCGTCGGCGAAAGGCGCGAAACCACAATCGTCGGTAGTTCCCAATTGCTGAAGGGGTAGCAAGGAGGCTGCTTCCAGCACGCAGTCGCGCACCTGGGCAGCTGTTTCGATCACTGGATCGATGGGATCGATGACGCCGATGAAAACAAGATGGCCAGGTTTCAAGAGCTGCCCTACGATGCCCAGGACGCGCTTACGGTCTGGCTCGCTGGCCATCTGCAGGTAAAAGCGGCCGGCATTCAGCTGAAACAGGTCAGGCAGCAGTCCCGCGTAGTCGATGTCCGCACTATGGGTGGAATCATGATCCCCTCCGGGGCATACATGCACTCCAATGCGTTGCCGGTCTGCGGCACGAAAGCGGTCGAGAACCCGGTTGTTGAGTGCGATAAAGCTCCGCAGCAGGTTGCCCGACGGGTCAAGTTCTAGGGGAACGTAAGCCTGTAAATCAACAGCGGGTTCCCCGCTCGTGCCGGCCGGCGTTTCGATGGCTTTTTGCATGCGGCAAGCAAATCACACCGGCGCGCGCCACCTGCTATCGTAGCTATCGATGAGAAAGCTATTGCAGGAAACTGCGGACAGAGCATCGAGATATCTCACCGAAATCAACACCCGTCGCGTAGCACCCTCTTCTGAAGACGTCGCCCGCTTACAGGCCCTGGGGGGACCGCTACCGCAAGCGCCATCCGATCCCTCACAGGTGTTGGCTTTACTCGACGACATCGGTTCACCGGCGACCGTAGCCAGCGCCGGGAGCCGCTATTTCGGATTCGTTATCGGCGGTTCGCTGCCGGCCGCGCTGGCGGCCAATTGGCTGGCCGGAGCATGGGATCAAAACTCAGCCATGCAGGTGATGTCTCCCGTGGCGGCAAAGCTGGAGGAGGTCGTCCTTTCCTGGATGGTGGACCTGTTCGGTCTCCCCTCCACATCGGGTGCCGGGTTTGTCACCGGCACCACCATGGCGAACTTTACCTGCCTGGCCGCAGCGCGGACCGCCCTTCTAAAACGGGCCGGATGGAATGTCGAAGAGGACGGATTATTTGGCGCGCCCCCAATCCAGGTGGTGGTGGGCGACGAGGTACACGTCTCACTGCTGAAGGCGCTTTCCATGCTCGGCCTGGGCCGTTCCCGAGTCACGCGGGTTCCGGCTGACGCGCAAGGACGGATGAGGGCAGACGCACTGCCCGCACTCGATGACCGCACGCTGGTCTGTGTGCAGGCCGGCAATGTCAATACGGGCGCCTTTGATCCTGCAGGAGAAATCTGCGCCCGCGCAAAGGACGCAGGTTCCTGGGTGCACGTGGATGGCGCGTTCGGATACTGGGCGGCCGTGTCGCCAAGGTATGCGCCGTTGCTGGCGGGCGCCGGCGCCGCCGACTCCTGGGCGATCGATTGTCACAAATGGTTGAACGTGCCCTACGATTCCGCGGTTGCCATCGTGCGCACTGCGGAACATCTCCAGGCTGCCATGGCGATGACCGCTGCATATCTGACGCCGGGTGCCGGGCGCGAGCCCTGGCACTTTGCACCCGAGGCGTCGCGCCGGGCCCGCGGGGTCGAGTTGTGGGCCGCGATGCGCTCGCTAGGACGCACCGGGCTGGCGGAACTGATCGAGAGAAATTGTCAACAGGCAAAGTTGTTTGCCGATCGTCTCAGCGCGGCAGGATTCGCCATTCTGAACGATGTTGTCTTGAACCAGGTACTGGTTTCGTTTGGCAGCGATGAGGAAACACGGCGTGTGATCGCGGATATTCAGAACGACGGCACCTGCTGGTGCGGAGGCACCCAGTGGCACGGCCGAGCGGCGATGCGCATCAGCGTGTCCAGTTGGGCCACGACCAATGAGGACGTGGAGCGCAGCGCCGCGGCCATGATCCGAATTGCCAGGCAGGGAAGTCGCGCGTGAGCGTGACCAATTGCCGCGTTTTGCTAAGGTGAGATTCGGGTGCGGTTGCGTACTTAGTTCCTGGCGGCAACGCGGCTTTCCGCGCGTTTCCGAATTGATTCCATCATATGATTCCAGCCTTTGTCCGCACTTCGCGATCCTTCTACGACTTCTTGTGGGATCAGCCCCATCGCCCGATGAACAAACTTCAAACGCGTCACGCCGTTCTCTTCCTTTAGCCGGTACTGCAAATTCGACATGGCTGGAAACGACATGAAGAGCGGGCCGCAAATTTCCAGCAATGCCGGCGGCTTGATTGCCTGTATGTGCCCCCAGAAATGTCCGGCGTCATTTCCCAAATCCCGATACCACCGTCCGCCCGGCCACGCCTCGACCTTCATCGCTAGCGAGGTTCCGTCGGGAGTTTCGTTAAACGGTCCCAATTGTTCCAGCAGCGTTTCAAAGACAATTTCAGTCGAGGCTGCAATCGACTCTTCCTTCACAATCTCGAAGGTACGTATTTCCTGTTCTGTGCTTACCGCCATTATTTTCCCTCCTCCGGTTTCTTTCCTTGCGTGGCCATCTTCAGCTCAGCCCGTTGCTTGATTTGGCCCAGCTGATGCGTCCAGTACCGTTCATACGTCTTCACCCAGTCGTACACAGGCTTCAGCTCCTTTGCGTTCAGCCGGTACAAACGTAGCTGTCCGCGCTTGCTGACTGATACCAACCCGACTTTTCGAAGCACACCCAGGTGCTTCGACACCGCCGGTTGTGGCATCCGAAGCCGAAGAACCACATCTCCCACCGCATGCTCTTTCCCGTTGACCAGCAAGCCGATAATCTCGCGCCGCCGTGGCTCTGCAATCGCGTTGAAAACGTCTGAAGTGGTTGCTGCTCTGGGCATGAATCGAAGTATATGCCTATATAAGAATATGTCAAGCAACAGCAATGCCCAATCTCTAACGTGGGAAGAACCAATCTTTAATCAGTCCCGCAGGAAAAGCTGAACGTCAGACCTGTCGAAATTAGTTTTTCGCTTGGCCAATTTGGACAGCACCTGAGAGGCTAAGGAAGAGATTGCCGAACGAAGGGCACGGGTTCAGCCGTGCCGTAATTTGCCGAACGCTTGACGGCTTTAGCCGCTGAGGTACGTCTTTTATCAGTCCTCACACGCGGTCGCTGGGAAAGAGCAACAACTTTCGCCATGCCCTTTCCGCAGCCTGGCCAGCGTACGCTCCGTGCCTTGACAACCTACTTATCACCCGGTCAAACGCACCAATTGCTCAGCCTCGATCCTCGTTCCCAAAATCGAAACCTTGGGAATCTGACCACGCGCCATCGCCACTTCGTCGCAACGGTACAGCCGCGGACAATTCTGGCAATCTTTGTAAATCTTATCCGGCAGAGCCGTCCGATCCTCCACCACCCGAAAGCCATGCCTGAAGAAGAAATCGGGGATGCGGGTAAAAAGACAAACACACCCGACGCCGTGGTCCTCGGCCTCATCCAACAGCGACTGCAGGAGCAGGCCGCCGGTACCCTTGCTCTTGGCTTCCGGACGAACAACGATCGAGCGCACTTCCGCCAGGTGCGGACCGTAGAGGTGCAATGCGCCACAGCCCTGAAAGACCCCTTGGGCCGACTCCGCGACGGTAAAGTCGCGTACGTTCTCGCAAATTTCCGCAAAGGCGCGACGCAGCAGGGTGCCGTCCGAGGAGAGGCTATTCACCAGTTCATATATGTTCGACGCGTCTTGTAATCTGGCCTTACGAATTTCCATCCATCTGTCCCATAGCCGCAGAAAGTCGTGCCTCCTGCGCTGCTAAAGCCTCACGCACTCGAGTCACCGCGGTACCGCCAATCACATCGTGGCAGTTTACTGTTGCATCGAGCGTGATGCTCGAAAAAAAGTCAGCTTCGAACTCCGTCCCAAACTGCTTCAACTCCTCGAGCGTAAGGCCATCCAGTTCGCAACCCTTCTCCAAACCATAGCGCACGGCCTGCCCGATCTTCTCGTGCGCCTTGCGGAAGGGAACTCCTTTGTGCACGAGGTAGGTCGCAGCCGCCATGGCATTGAGATAGCCGCTCTCACAGGCACTGCGCATGCGAACCGTGTTGAAGCGAAGCGCAGCGGTAAACCTGGCCAACAACGCCACCATCCGCTCCGCCGCTTCAGACGCCGAAAAGAGCGGCTCCTGGCTCTCCTGCAGATCCTTGTTATAAGCCAGCGGCAATCCCTTCAGCAACATGGTGATCGTCTGTGCCGCGCCGTTGATGCGCGCCACTTTGGCTCGCACCAGCTCAGTCAGATCGGGGTTCTTCTTTTGCGGCATCGCGCTCGATCCGGTCGAGAACGCCTCAGGTAGCTCGACAAATCCGAACTCTGCCGTGGCATAGAGCGTGATCTCTTCCGAGAACCGGCTGGCATGCAAAGCAATCAGCGTGAGCACCTGCAAAAATTCAAGCGCGAAATCACGATCGCTGGTCGCATCCATGCTGTTCGCGGTTGGCCCGTCAAAACCCAATTCCCGCGCAGCAATCGTCCGGTCCAGTTTTAGAGTAGCTCCGGCGACCGCGCCAGAACCTAGTGGACAATAATTCAACCGGCGGCTCAAATCCCCCAGCCGGGTCATGTCTCGCAGCAGCATCTCTCCGTAGGCCTGCAGCCAGTGACCCACCAGCACCGGTTCGGCGCGCTGCAAATGCGTGTAGGCCGGTATAACCGCCTCGCCCGCGGCTGCAGCCTGGGCAGTCAGCGCACGCACCCAGTCCCCCAGGTGGCCGGCAATCGACGCGCATTTCTCTCGCACGAAGAGCCGAAGATCCGTCGCAATCTGTTCGTTGCGGCTGCGGCCGGTATGCAGTTTGAACCCAAGGTCGGCAACCCGCGCCACCAACTCCAGCTCCACAAAATGATGAATGTCTTCCGCTTGCGTGCAGCCGTAAATGTCGCTGGGCGGACGCTGCGCGTACTCATCGCGAATCGCGTCCAGCGCGCCTACGATCTTTTCCAGCTCCGCCGTGGTCAGGATGCCCGCTGCAGCGATGGTGCGCGCGTGGGCCTTGCTGGCAGCCACTTCCTGGGGAAGAAGCCGCCAGTCAAATCCCAGCGATCGTTGCCATTGTTCGAAGTCCTGGTCCAGTGGCTCGCGAAAGCGGCCAGACCACATCTTCACTGGTGCGCCTCTTTCTTTTGCAGCAAACGCGCACGGGTACGCGCAGGCAGCCCCAGAATCTGGATGAAGCCCTTCGCATCCTTCTGGTCGTAGCTGTCGCCCATGGTGAACGAAGACAAATCATCGGAGTAGAGCGAGTACGGCGATTGCCGTCCAGCCACACCGATATTGCCCTTGTACAGAGAAAGCTTCACTGTGCCCGTAACCAGCTTCTGCGTGTTGTCCACAAAGGCATCCAGCGCTTCGCGCAGAGGCGTAAACCACAGGCCGAAATACACCAGCTCGGCGTACTTGAGCGCCACCTGCTGCTTGTAGTGCATCACTTCGCGGTCCAGCGTCAATGCTTCAAGTTCACGATGGGCAGACGTAATGAGCGTGCCTCCCGGTGTCTCATAGAGCCCGCGGCTCTTGATGCCGACGAATCGATTCTCCACCAGGTCAATCCGGCCGATGGCATTGCGCGCGCCGATTTCATTCAGCAACTCCACAATCTGTACCGGTTCCAGCGCCATGCCGTCCACCGACACGGGCCGGCCTTCGACGAACCCGATCTCGACTACTTCTTCGCGATCGGGCGCTTCCTGGGGCGAGCGGGTCATCACCCAGGTAGTGGGCAAGGGAGCATTGCCGGCATTCTCCAACTCGCCACCCTCGTGGCTGATGTGCCACAGGTTGCGATCGCGGGAATGGATCTTCTCCCGGCTTGCCGCCACGGGAATGCCATGCGCCTCAGCGTAGTCCAGGCAGTCTTCGCGGGACTTCAGCGTCCACTCGCGCCAGGGAGCAATCACCTTCAAATCCGGCGCCAGTGCCTGGTAGGCATGCTCGAAACGGACCTGGTCGTTGCCTTTGCCGGTGCAGCCATGGGCCACCGCTTCGGCGCCTTCCTTGAGTGCTACTTCCACCTGGTGCTTGGCGATCACCGGCCGGGCGATCGAGGTGCCCAGCAGATACTTGTGCTCATAGATCGCACCGGCACGGACCGTCGGATAGACATAGTCGCGGACGAACTCATCCCGCAGATCGAGCACGACCGCCTTCTTGGCGCCGGTGGCGTAGGCTTTTGCGACCACCGCGTCCAGGTCTTCGCCCTGACCAACGTCGGCAATCATGGCGATTACATCCATCCCGTAGTTCTCGTTAAGCCAGGGAATAATGATCGAGGTGTCGAGACCACCTGAATAGGCAAGAACAACTTTTTTAGACATGCAAAACTCCTTTAAATTCCTGCGCCGCAACTTGCGGTTGATAGACGGCCTAAACAGGCCGCGGAAAAAGTCATTCCGGGGGAGTAGGGCAAGAAGGGTACGGGCTGCCGCCAGGGTTGGTAGCTACGGGCTGGGTCTATGGCTACGGGCTGGGTAGGTACGGGCTTTAGCCCGTACATTAAACCCACCCAAACTATCCGGCCTTTAGGCCCTGAGGTACGTTCTTCCTTTTCCTCTCCCCATCATCCTTTTCAGCACACTGCTTTAGCTGCTGAGGGAGCTTTCGGCAAATCTCTCACAGTTGCTTGAGTGGGTGATTAATTTGTCGTGTCGCGCGATCCGCCCAACCCGCCGCCCAGCAGCAGAACCATCAGCGCCTTCTGGGCATGCAGCCGGTTCTCCGCCTGGTCAAACACCACGGATTGCGGCCCATCCAGCACCGCATCCGTTACTTCGGCATTGCGATGCGCGGGCAGGCAATGCATGAACACGGCATGAGGCGCAGCATGAGCCATCAATGCCTCGTTCACCTGGTAAGGCTTGAAAATAGGCGCCCGCTTGGTCACCTCATGCTCAAACCCCATGCTGGTGCAAACGTCGGTATAAACCGCATCCGCTCCGCGCACTGCCCCCACCACATCGTGGGTAAGGGTGAGCGTAGCCCCTGACTCAGCACCGATCTCCTGCGCCTTGGCGACAATCTCCTGCTTGGGGTAGTACCCCTTCGGCGACGCCACGGTGCAGTGCGCACCCAGCAGGGCAGCGGTCAGCATCAATGAGTGACAAACATTGTTACCGTCTCCCACATACGTGAACTTAAGTCCGCGCGCCGTGCCGAATCGCTCTTCAATCGTCATGAAGTCGGCCAAAGCCTGGCACGGATGCTCCAGATCGCTCAGCGCATTGATCACCGGGCAACGGGCATACTCCGCCATTTCCGTGATCGTCTCGTGAGCATAGGTGCGCAGCACAATCAAGCTCACCCAGCGCTCCACGTTGCGCGCCATATCGGCCAGCGATTCGCGCTCGCCCAGCGGCGATTGCGTCTGATCGACGAACATGGCCGAACCACCCAGCGTGTTCATGCCGGCTTCAAAGGTCAGCCGCGTGCGCAGCGAAGCCTTCTCGAAGAACATCACCATCTGCCGGGCATCGAGAGAATAGCGGTAATCCGCAGGCGAGGCCTTGATGGCGTGTGCAAGTTCCATGATGGCAGCGATCTCCAACCGGGAGAGATCGGCAATGGAGCAGAGGTCGCGGCCGGCAAGGCTCGCGGTGGCTAGAGCAATCGTATTGCCCTCCTGATGTACTGCCTTCTCATCAATCACTAAAGTCTTGCTAGCCATTGCGTGATCCCCCTGTGTTCTGATGCGCAGCGGCGAAACTAGGCGTGCCGGAGGCTTCTTCATTCAAAATTTCGTTCAACGCAGAAACCGCCAGATCCACGTGCTCCTTGCCCATGATGAAGGGCGGAAGAAAACGCAGGACGGTCTCGCTGGTGCGGTTAATCAAAATTCGCCGCTCCAACATTTTGGCGACGATCTTCTTGGCCAGATCGGCGGAGTTCATCTCCATGGCCAACATCAGCCCCATACCCCGTACATCGACTACGCTCTCGTGCTTCGCTGCCAGGTCATGCAGTTGGCCCTTGAAGTACGCGCCTGTCTCCCGGATGTTGCTCAGCAAGCCTTCCTGCTCGATCGCATCGATCACAGCGATGGCCACCGCGCAGGCCAGGGGCCCGCCGCCGAACGTAGTGCCATGCAACCCCGGATGTATCGCGCGCGACGCCTCTTCCGTGCAAAGCATGGCGCCCAGCGGCAACCCGCCCGCCAGTGGCTTGGCCAATGTGGTGATATCCGGCCGGATCCCAAATTGCTGGTAGGCAAACCACTTGCCCGTACGCCCCAAACCCGATTGAATTTCATCGGCGATCAGCAGCGCGCCCGTTGATTGCGTAAGCTCCCGCGCGGCCGCAAAAAACTCCTGCGACACCGGACGGATACCGCCCTCACCCTGCACCGGTTCGATCAGGATCGCGCAGATCTCGTTCGAAAAGCTCGCCCGCAAGTGATCCACATCATTGAAGCGGACAAACTCTACTCCCGGCACCAGCGGCTGAAACGGCTCGCGGTATTTGTCCTTGTGGGTGGTCGAGACCGAACCCATGGTGCGCCCGTGAAAGCTGTTTTCCAGCGCCAGAAACTTCGTCCCCAGGGTGTGACCTTCGCTCCGCTTCATCGCCGAGTAAGCCCGCGCCAACTTCATCGCTGCTTCCCAGGCCTCGGTCCCGCTATTGCAGAAAAATGCCCGGTCCATGCCGGCTCGCTCGGTCAGCCGCAACGCCAACTCCGCCTGGCCTTCATGAAAGTACAGGTTGGAGATGTGGATCAGCTTGCGGCTCTGGCGGTTGATCGTCTCCACCACCGCAGGGTGTCCATAACCCAACGCGTTGACGCCGATACCGCTCAGCAAATCGAGATAGCGCGCTCCGCTATCGTCGATCAGGTGCATGCCTGCGCCGTCGACAAACAGGATCGGATTGCGCTCATAAGTAGGGAGCAGCAGTTTTGCTTCCGCCGCCTGGATTGCTTCGAGCTTCATGCCACCATCACCTCAGTCCCTTGAAGTACCCGCGTCGAACACAAGTCGGGAAGTACTGCTGCCGCATCCGCCGGGAGAATGCGCACTCGTTTCACGCCGGCCAGTAAGGCTTCACGGCAAGCGCTCAATTTGGGCAGCATTCCGCCGCTGATCACGGCAGTCTGCGTCAGCCCGGCAATCTGATCCACACTGAGCCAGCGCATTACCTCACCGTTCGATCCACGCACACCCGGAACGTCGGTGAGAAACACGAGGGCATCGGCGTTGCAGGCCACCGCGCACGCCGCCGCCATTTCATCCGCATTGATGTTGTAGTACTCGCCGTCAAATCCCAGCGCCAGGCTCGAGATCACCGGCACCGCACCCATCTTCCAGATGGCATCGAGCCATCGCGTATCTGAAGAAACAATCTCGCCTACAAATCCCAGGTCCGGCGTGGTGCGTTTCTTGCGGGCGCGAAAAATCAACCCATCGCCACCCGAAAGCCCCACGCCCGCTTGGCCGTGGCCGCCGAGCGCCGCCACCAGCTGCTTGTTCACGCGTCCGCCCAGCACCATCAGCGCCGCATCGCGGGTCTCCGCGTCGGTGATGCGTAAACCGGCAATAAACTCGCTCTGCTTGCCCATCTGCTTCAGGGTTCGCGTCAGCGCGGCGCCGCCGCCGTGGACCACGGCGACTTGGTTGCCGTCCTGCGCGAGCATGGCAATCGCCCGTGCACAGCCGTGCAGCAAGGTTGGATTCTCCAGCGAGGCACCACCCAGTTTGACTACGAATTTCATGCCAGCCCCTCCGCTTCGTCCCATCCGCACATCAGGTTCATATTCTCGACCGCCTGCCCGGCCGCACCCTTGAGCAGGTTGTCCAAACAGGAAACCACGATACAGCGCCGCCCATCCTTCGCCAGCTTGAAGCCAATGTCACAGTAATTGGTACGCACCGAGTGCTGTATCTGTGGCAAATGGCCAAATATTCGTACCAGCGGGCTCGACGCGTAAAACTCACGAAAAAGTTCGTCTACTTGGGCCGTGTCCTTCTTCTCCCGAAAGGTCACGTAGGTCGTGGACAGAATGCCCCGCGGAATCGGCAACAGGTGCGGGGTAAACGTCAGCTGCGACTCCTTCAGGTTTAACTGTTCCAGCATCTCCCCCATGTGCCGGTGGCTAAACACCGCGTAAGCGGACAGGTTGTCCGCGGCATACATAAAGTGCGTGGTGGCCGACGGCGCCTTGCCTGCACCCGAAACGCCCGATTTTGAGTCGCAGATGATGCCCCGGTCCAGGTCGACCCATCCGGCCTCTACCAACGGCTTCAGCGCCAAAATGATCGAAGTGGCATAGCACCCGGGGTTGGCCACCAGTTGTGCAGTACGAAGGCACTTGCGATGCAGTTCCGGCAATCCATAGACGCTCCCCGTTTGCACTCGCTCGGCCAGCGCGGCATCCTCATCATGAAAGCCGTAGATCGCGCGATGTTCGTGCACCCGCAACCGCCATGCCCCGCTCAGGTCCACCACCCTCAATCCGTGGGCCAGTGCCTCCGGCGCCCAACTCCGCGACTGCTCATGCGGGGTAGCCAGGAAAAGCAGCTCCACTCCCCGCTTCTTCAGCAATTCCCAGGAGAAAGGTTCCACCAGCAATCCGGAGCTGCCGTTGTTATCGGCCAGCTGCGGATGCATGTCGGTCAAACGGACGGCTTCCGCGTCCCGGCCCACAAAGACCGGCGGCCGGCCCTGCAGCGCAGGGTGATGCAGCAACAGTCGCGCCAATTCCATCCCGGCGTACCCGCTCACCCCGGCAACCGCGGTTTGTATTCCTTCTTTACGCATCAGCCAATCATCGCTTCCAGGCGATCCTTCAACTGGGTCGCTCGTTTAGGGTCCGGACAAATAATCAGCACCGTATCGTCGCCGGCGATGGTCCCTACCACTTCGTGCCAGTCCTCACCATCGATGGCCAGCGCGACCGGTTGCGCGCTCCCGCTGGTGGTGATCAATACCAGTTGGTTCATCGCCTGCTTTACCCGCAACCCGAAGCTGTTCAACAACTCGGCCGTCTGGGGCAGATCGTCGTCTTCTTCCAACGCTAAACCGTTGGGCGCCGCATAGCCATTTGGCCCCTTGTAGAGATGAAGCTCATGAATATCTCGTGAAAGCGTAGCCTGGGTCACTTCGAAACCGCGCTTGACCAGCCGGCGGCGCAACTCATCCTGGCTGCCAATCGGCGCGCCTGCGACGAGTTCTCTGATGGCCGTATGCCGATCTTGCTTCATAATGTCCTCACACGACTCTTTCTCAGCTTTTGCACCCAAAGCCAGAGCGCGGCTCAGGGCCGCGCTCTCTGCATTCTCACGGTTACGGCGATGTGGTGATGGCGGTTATGTGCAGCCGTTCTTTAGCGGAACGGCTGCGTAGAGATTGGTTAGCCAGTGCATGTCCACCTTGAGGCTGCGCTCCGGGTGTGCATAAAAATACATAAGCATGTATAAATATACAGAGTCGGATTGTCAACGAATGGATGTCTTTTTTTATTAGAAAGTCACGATCCGGCCGTTGCCGACTGTGGTGCAAAAGAAATTTTCATCTCCAGCTGCTTGCCATGGAAACGGGGATTATAGTTACGTATGGGTTCCTTTGCCTCAAATTCGCCGGAGCGCAGCCTTACCCCGAATCTGCTCGATTCTCGCTTTGACCACGACTCCTGTGGAGTTGGTTTCGTTGCCACCCTGCGCAACCAGCCTACCCATGAAATTCTGACCCAGGCTCTCACAGCGCTGGCCCGCCTGGCGCACCGCGGAGCCATTGCCGCTGACGGCAAAAGCAGCGACGGTGTCGGCATCATGACCGCGATCCCGCGGGACTTTCTGCTCGCATCGACCGGCCTTTCGCTCGAAGCCGGCAAGCCCCTGGGTGTGGGCGTGGTGTTTTTCCCCAGCGAATCGGAGCCTGGACAGAAGGCTCTGGAGCGAGCGCTGGCTGCACAAAATCTCGACTTGCTTGGCTGGCGAGTCGTGCCCACCCGCGAAGACATTCTGGGTGAGATTGCATTGTCCAGCATCCCCGTGATCCGTCAGGTACTGGTCACGGCTACAAATCCCGAATTTTTCGAGCGTCGCCTGTATCTGGCGCGCAAGCAGTTCGAGCGCGAAGCGGCCACTTCTGGTTATGTGTGCTCGCTTTCTTCCTGCTCCCTGGTCTACAAGGCCATGTGTGCGGGCCGTCTGCTAGCCGATTTTTACCCTGATCTGGCGAATCCTGAGTACACCACCGCGTTTGCTATCTTCCACCAGCGCTATGCCACCAATGTGCTGCCCTCGTGGGATCGCGCCCAGCCGCTGCGCACCCTGGCTCACAACGGGGAAATCAACACTGTTTGGGGGAATCGCGGCCGCATGGACGCCCGCGCCGCGACCATTCCCGCGGAATGCCACCCCATCCTCTCCAAAGATGGTTCCGATTCGACCAGCCTGGACGAGGTCGTCGAGTTATTAGCCCGCAACGGCCGCAGCGTCGCGGAAGCAGTCAGAATGCTGCTGCCTCCCGCCGGACGGCAGCGCGAATCCGCCTTTCTCCGCTACCACGCCGATTGCGTTGAACCCTGGGACGGCCCTGCCGCCCTGGCCTTTGCTGACGGACACCTCGTCGGAGTGGCTCTCGACCGCAACGGCCTGCGTCCTTGCCGTTTCTTCCTCACCGAAGATGCGCTCGTGGTCGCCGGTTCAGAAGCTGGGCTCGTCGACCTTGATCCCGAACGAATCATCCACAGCGGCCGTCTCGGCCCCGGGGAAATGCTGGTCGCCGATCTCGACGCGCACCAGTTGCTCGAAGACGACCAGTTGTTGAAGGAATTCGACCGCTTTACCACCTACAGCAAGCTGGTGGCGGATACTCCGCTGGAGCCGGTAGCTCTTCCCGCTCCCGTGGAGGACCTCACCCAGCTGCAACAACTGTTTGGTTACACCCGGGAAGATGTGCGCATGGTCCTGGCTCCCATGGCCAGCGACGGCAAAGATGCCGTCTGGTCCATGGGCGACGATACTCCCCTCGCCCCCTTGGCCCATGCTCCGCGCCCGGTCTACGCCTTCTTCCGTCAGCGCTTTGCCCAGGTCACGAATCCGGCCATCGATCCGGTGCGCGAATCCATCGTCATTGAGCTGCACACTCGTCTCGGCCCCTGGCCCCATCTTCTCGATACGAAGGCCCGCATCCCGGGACTATCTCTCCAATCGCCCTTTCTCTCTCTGGGCCAGATGCACGCCCTGCGCAACCGGGAGCATCCATTAGCCGACGAGATGCCGCTCGCGGTTCTGGATTGTGTCTTCGCGCCATCCTGCAATCTGAAGCGTGCGATCGACGATTTGTGCGCGCGCGCCGTGGAACTCGTGCGCGGCGGCGCAGCCATCTTGCTGCTTACCGATCGCGCCCTTGCTCAACCGGGCGCCCGCTCCGAACTGCTCCCGATCCCCATGGCCCTGGCCACCGGGGCGGTGCATCACGCGCTGGTGAACGCCGGGGTGCGCACCTGCGCCGGTCTCGCGGTTGAGGCAGGCGACTGTCGCGATCTGCATCATGTCGCTGTCCTCTTCGGCTACGGAGCCGGCGCTGTCTGCCCCTGGCTTGCGCTCGAGACCGCGCGCAATCTGGACCCCGAAAAGGGCGAAGCCAACATGCTGCACGCCTTCGACCTCGGCTTGGCCAAAATCATGTCCAAGATGGGCATCTCTGTGCTCGATAGCTATCGCAGCGCCCATCTCTTCGACATTCTCGGCCTCGATCAGGAGGTGGTCGAGTTCTGTTTCTTCGGGACGCCCTCACCCATCTCCGGTATCGGCTTTGCCGAACTCGAGACCGCCTTGCGCGACGTCTGGTCTGCCGCTCAGGAAGAAGACCCGAACCAACCCGCCCTGGTAAACGCCACTCACCAGGAGCCGCAGCCACCCACAGCCACCGCGCAGCAGCCGGTAGCCAAAACCCTCCCTGACTATGGCTGGGTCCGCTTCCGCAAAGACGAGCATGCGGAGCCGCACCTCTGGCAGCCGCAAACCGTGAAGGCTTTGCAGGTCGTCACCGGAACCGCTCGCGGTGCGGCGGCAGCAGGCCTCACGACCATTCAGGCGTGGAACGCCTTCGGCACCCTGGCCGTCGAGAGCAAACCCACCGTGTTGCGCGACCTGTTGGAGATCCGGCCCGCTGCAGCTCCGTTGGCCCTCGACCAGGTGGAAACCGCTCCCACCATCGTCAGCCGCTTCATCGCCTCCGCCATGTCGCTTGGCTCATTGAGCCCGGAAGCGCACCAGACCATCACCGAGGCCATGAATAAGCTGGGCGGCCGGTCAAATACCGGTGAGGGCGGGGAAGACCCTGCGGCCTATCCGGAATTTCCCGGAGCTCCGGCCATCCTCAATAACAAGGTGAAGCAGGTGGCTTCCGCCCGTTTCGGGGTCACCACCGAATACCTCACCCATGCCGAGGAGATCGAAATCAAGATCGCCCAGGGCTCCAAGCCCGGCGAAGGCGGCCAACTCCCCAGCCACAAGGTCACCGAGCTGATTGCCCGTCTGCGCCACGCGCAACCCGGCATCGCGCTCATCAGTCCGCCGCCGCACCATGACATTTACTCCATCGAAGATCTGGCCCAGCTGATCTTCGACCTCAAGCGCGTAAATCCTCGCGCTGCCATCGGCGTCAAGCTGGTTTCAGAATGCGGCGTAGGCACCGTCGCCGCCGGTGTTGCCAAGGCCTACGCGGACTACATCGTCATTGCCGGTCATTCAGGTGGCACGGGAGCCTCCCCGCTTTCCAGCATCAAGTATGCCGGCAACCCCTGGGAGATCGGCGTGGCGGAAGCGCAACAAGTGCTGATGCAGAACGGCTTGCGCGGCCGCGTGCGCCTGCGTTGCGATGGTGGCTTGCGTACCGGCCGCGATGTCCTGATCGCCGCCTTGCTGGGCGCCGACGAATTTGCCTTTGGCACTGCCGTCCTCGTCGCCCTGGGCTGTGACATGGCGCGACAATGTCACCTCAACACTTGTCCCACCGGCATCGCGACCCAAAGACCCGACCTGCGCGCGAAATTCCGCGGCAAGCCGGCGAATGTCATCCGCTTCTTCGAGGAGCTCACCCGCGACATCCAAACCTTGCTCGCCTCGCTCGGCCTGCCCTCGCTCGAAGCTGCCATCGGCCGTACGGATCTGCTCGAGCAAGTGAGCACCGCCGGCGAGCTCGACCTCAGCGCGTTGCTGGCCCCGGCGCGCGACGGGCATGTACGGTGGCAGGGCCAGCGCAATCGCCGTCCCAGCGATCATGCCAACATCGACAATGCCTGGGTGCAGCCGGCCCTGGCCGCGCGTGCGGCCGGTCAACCCTTTGCCGTCGAAGAAACCATCGCCAACAAGCACCGCACTCTCGGCGCGCGTCTGGCTGGTGAACTCGTCTGGCATGGGCTTCACGAGAAAGACACTCCGCTGAACTTCAAATTAAAGGGTGTTGCCGGTCAATCGTTTGGAGCCTTCGCCGTCCGTGGCATGCACCTCGAACTCGAAGGCATGGCCAACGATTTCGTCGGCAAGGGCCTTTGCGGAGGAGAACTGATTCTCCGCGGCCAGGGCCGTGCCGCGCGCGAAAGCGAATTACACGTCATTCTCGGCAACGTCGCCCTTTACGGGGCGACCAGTGGCTCGCTCTTTGCGGCCGGCCGCGCCGGCGAACGCTTCGCCGTGCGCAACTCCGGAGCCCTTGCGGTGGTCGAAGGCATCGGCGACCACGGCTGCGAGTACATGACCGGCGGACTGGTGGCGGTGCTCGGCTCGACCGGCCAGAATTTCGGTGCGGGCATGACCGGCGGTCTGGCCTGGGTCTTCGATGAAGACGGAACCTTCCTCTCCCAGACCCGTTATCACACCGGCTTCCTGGCGCCGGAGCCCATGTCTGAGCTCGACGACACAGCGGCCGAAGAACTACGCCAGCTCATTGAGCTGCACGCCGAAAAAACCGCCAGCACCAGAGCCCGCTGGATTCTCTCCGACTGGGCCAACCTTTCCGCGCGCTTCGTACGCCTAACCCCTCTACCCCAAGCCTAACCTCCCGAAAGTCAGGAGGGTGCGCCAGCCTGCCCCGGCGTGCCGTGGGGTCTCGTTTTGAGACCGGGATCCTCCAAGTAGAGGCCAAAGTCCCGTGACATAAGCCCAGGTGAAAACATTTGATGGACGAATCTCTTCGATCGAACCGTCTAACCGTCCGCACCCACCCCCTTCACACCCCAACCACACCCGCAAGTTACAATTCCCCTTCATGTTCAAACTCGACACCTTAATCGACGTGATCGCTCTGGTAGTCGCCAGCAAGCGTGAGCGTGCTGTCCTCTGGCAGGACGCCTCCGGTAACTGGCTTCCCATCTCCAGCGACGAGCTCGTCGCCCGCGTCTACACCCTGGCCAACGCCTTCCGCACCTGGGGCATTGTCAAAGGCGACCGCATCGCAATCCTTGCGGAGAATCGTTGGGAGTGGCCAGTCGTCGATTTCGCCACCCTGGTCCTCGGCGCTGCCGATGTCCCGATCTATCCCACCCTGACCGCCGACCAGATCGCCGTCCTTCTCAACGATTCCGGCGCCCGCATCGCGGTCGTGTCAACCGAAGGCCAATACCGCAAGATCGCGTCCATCCGCCCCCAGACCAAGCTCGAGCACATCCTGGTCATGGACGAGGTAGCTAACCTGCCCGCCCCTGCTGCCACTCTCTCATCACTGCTCCAGGGCGCCCCACCTCCGGCCGTCGATATGCAACAGTGGTTGAGCAGTGCCCCAGTCAAACCAGAGGACCTGGCCACGCTCATCTACACCTCCGGCACCACCGGTGAGCCCAAGGGAGTCATGCTCACCCACGGCAACATCGCCTCCAATCTCAACCACTCCACCCGGACCTTCGGCTTGGAATCCGACTCCACCTGCATCTCCTTTCTGCCGCTCTCGCACATCACGGCGCGCCACCTCGACTACGCGCTCTTCTGTTACGGCGCAACCCTTGCTTACTGCGGCAGCTTCGAGCGGCTGCCCGCGCCATCGACCTCCGTTCGACCAACGGTTTTCGTGGCAGTGCCCCGCGTTTACGAGAAGATCCGCGAGGTGGTCGAGCGCCGCGCGGTCGCTAAACCCATCGTCAAAGAGCCGTATTCTCCGGGGGCCCTCGCCACCGGCCGCAGCCATCGGGAGGAGGTATCCGCGGCGCGGAAGCCCCGCTCCGCTCGCCTGGCGGCTGGCCAATCGCCTGGTTTTCAAAAAGGTCACCCAGGAGGCATTCGGCGGTCGGTACGTGACTTTATCTCCGGCGGAGCTCCACTAGGCATCGACACCGCGGGCTGGTTTGCCGACGTCGGCATTCGTATCTTCGAAGGCTATGGCCTCACCGAAACCTCGCCCGTCCTGGCCTTGAACAACGCGCACAATCACCGCATCGGCTCCGTAGGCAAGCCGATCGAGTCCGTGGAGTCACGTTTGCTCCCGATGGAGAACTGCTGGTCAGAGGCCCCATTTGTCTTCGCAGGCTACTGGCACAAACCGGACGCCCCGCGAAACCATCGACCCGACAGGGCTGGTTCCACACCGGCGACATCGGTCACGTCGACGACGATGGGTTCCTCTACATCACCGACCGCAAGAAGGAACTGCTCAAGACATCCGGCGGAAAGATGATCGCGCCCCAGCCCATCGAGAGCAAGCTGAACGGCTCACCTGCTCGTCAGCACACGCCGTCGTCGTCGGCGATCGCCACAAATTCTCTCGGCGCGCTGATCGCTCCCAAATTTCTCGCGCTCGAGGAGCTGGCGCGCCAGCAGGGAATCGCCTCCTCCACGCGGCGCCGACCTGCTCGGCAACCCGCCGTGATGCCGAGTACCAGTCCCTGGTCCACCGCGTGAACGAAGGCCTGGCCAACTTCGAAACCATCAAGCGCTTCTACCTGGTTCCCGATGAATGGTCGATGGACTCAGGCGAGTTCACCCCCACCATGAAGCTGAGGCGCCGGGTGGTCGTCGCGCGCTACGCCGACAAGATCGCCGCCCTCTACCACGACGAAGCCACCGCCCCAACCGTCGATGGAAGCATCTAAGCACCGTCCATTTCCCTCCCACGACAACCGCATTTATGATGCACAAGGCACGATTCAATTCTCTACGCGACATCATGCGCGAACCGTTGCACTGCACGTTTTAGGAGAGAAACCATGCGAGTTGGAATACTAACCGGCGGCGGCGACTGCCCCGGACTCAACGCGGTCATCCGCGCCGCTGTACGCAAAGGCATTTTCCACCACAACGATGAGTTCGTTGGCTTCATCGAAGGCTGGCGAGGCGTGGTGGAAAACAAGACCAGGCCTCTGACCATCGACACCGTCTCCGGCATCCTGCAGCTGGGCGGGACCATCCTCCGCACCTCGCGCACCAACCCGCGCAAGATGGAAGGCGGCATCGACAAATGCCTGGCCACCATCAAGGCCAACCAACTCGATGCGCTCATCACCATCGGAGGAGATGACACCCAGGGCGTGGCCAATGCGCTGGTGCAAAAGGGCATCAAGGTGGTCGGTGTTCCCAAGACCATCGATAACGACCTGAGCGGAACCGACGCCTGCTTCGGTTTCGATACCGCCGTCTCCATCGCCACGGAAGCTGTCGACCGTTTACATTCCACCGCCGAAGCCCACAATCGAGTGATCGTCTGCGAGGTCATGGGCCGCGATGCCGGCTGGATCGCGATCACCTCCGGCATCGCCGGAGGCGCCGACGTCATTTTCGTTCCCGAAAAACCCATCGACATCGACCAGGCCGTCAAGATCCTCAAAGAGCGCCACGACCGGGGCAAGCTTTTCTCCATCGTCGTCGTTGCCGAGGGCGCCAAACTACCGGGCACAGACAAGCAGGCGACGAAGGGAGCGAAGGTGGACGCCTTCGGTCATGCTCGCCTCAGCGGTATTGCCGAATCCATCGCAGAATTGATCGAGGAAAAAACCGGCTATGAAACCCGCTGGGTAAATCTCGGCCACACCCAACGCGGCGGAACACCGACAGCCTACGACCGTATGCTCGCCACTCGTTATGGCTCGGCTGCAATCGATTTGGTGCACGAGGGAAAGTTTGGCCGTCTTGTCGTGCTTCGCGGCACAGAGATTACCCACATCCCGCTCGAGGATGCCATCGCAAAAACCCGCACCATAGGTGACGACTTGATTGCCCTCGCCGCTGGATTGCAACCGGAATTTTAACCAAATACGACCTGCAAAATCGCCAATTGTAGACGGTTAACCATCGAAGAATGAAGGAGATAATGGCGATATCAGAAACTTAAGGATGAACCATCCTGTTGTGGGCATCAGGTCGGATACGATGTCCTTGGTAACCGTGTTTACTCCGCAGGTAATGCATCGCGCGGGTTGCGAATTCTGATACGCTCCTACCGGAACTCAACAAAACCCCAAGAGCGGTATCACAGTCGGTAGAAACCGAAAAGAACGGCCGTGTTGTCGGTTTTCCCCGAACAGAAAACCACAGCTCGCGAATCTAATCGGGTATCGAACCGTGAGATCGCTGGAAAACCCGAGAGACTCGAGCGATACGCGATAATTTCTTGTGTTACAGGGTGAAAACGCGGTATAAGCACAACGGCGGGTTTGTACTCTCGCCCGGTCCCGCAGTTCCCAGAGGAGAGCACTTCGATGAGAACCACACCGGCGAGGGATGAAGTTCGCGAAGTCATGGACATCCGCATGGCTTCCGACTATCTCGGCATTAGCCCTGACACTCTCTACAAATATGCTTCGGAAGGTTTCGTGCCCGCGTTCAAGCTAGGCAACCGCTGGCGTTTTAAGCGCTCTCGACTGGATGAATGGATGGACCAGCAGTCCTCTCAGGGTGCGCAGCCGCGCAGGGCAGAACCTCCGCCGATGTGGCGCAGCCCAGAAAACCGCAATCGGTTGCTCCGCGCCAGAAAAGAGCGGTGGGCGCGGGTCGATAGCCGCTCCTCCTAGCGGAGATGGTTCTGGAGAATGACCAGCAAAACACCGGCCGCGATAAACAGCAGCAGCGTCAGCGTGCTGTAGGCCACTTTCAGGCGAAGCTTTTCTTTGACCGTGGGGCGGCCAAACGCCAACCGGATTTTTTCCCGGCGAAACGACATCGCCGTCTGCTGCGTGCCCAGAACCAGCATGACCAGCGCGGCGAGAAAACTAACCGGTAGATGCTCGTGACTCGAGTTGTTGTATGCCCGGTAAAAGAACTGGCCTGTCAATACCGAGAGCCCCAGTATGGTCGATAGTTCGAAAATGAGAGCGAGCTTCAAAAAGCGCAACAACGAACGCCTCCAGGGCCTGAAGCGCCTTCCACGATTGGAGCCGGTAACTCGGGCCGGCGTTCACGGAAAGCCTCACTCGCAGGCCGGAAACCGGGCAAATCCAATCGTGAAATTGCTTTTTCCTAAGCTAAGTTTAGTAAGGATCGTCCAGATGGGGCAAGACGGATTCCAAAAAAAGAAAACCTTCGGGACCGTTACCACGCGTCGCTGCACCCTCGAACAAGAGACAATGAAGCCATGACGGCTTCGCCGACAACCGAGCAGATGGTGGAAGGCGGCCTGCGCTCGTCCCTGCTCGGTATTGTCATCAATCTGGCGCTGGCCTTGGTGAAATGCCTGACCGGGCTGATAGGCCATTCCTTTGCGCTGTTAGCCGACGGCATCGAATCCTTTCTGGATGTTATTAGTTCGACCGTCGTCTACTGGGGCCTGCGCCTTGCCATCAAGCCGCCCGATAAAGATCATCCTTACGGGCACGGAAAAGCGGATCCAATTGCCGCCGCAATCGTCGGCGTCGCCATGATCGCGGCCGCCATCGGCATCGCCGCTGAAAGCATCGAGCTGATTCGTACCCCGCACAAGCTGCCCCACCGGTACACGCTCTGGGTCCTGGTATGCGTCGTCCCCATCAAAGCCTTGTTATCCCGATACGTCTCCGGGGTCAGCCGGAAGATTGAGAGCTCCGCGCTCAGAGGGGATGCCTGGCATCATCTCAGCGACGCCATCATCTCCGCCTTTGCCTTTGTCGGTATCTCGGCGGCCTTGTGGACGGGCGACCCCACCGCGGACGACTGGGCCGCCCTCTGCGCCGCTCCGATCATCCTGCTTGGTGGTTGGCAACAGCTACGCAGGCCGGTGGCTGAGCTGCTCGACACCGCGCCCGCGCCGGAAATTGGAGAGCAGGTGCGGCGTGTGGCGGCAACGGTGCCGGACGTCTTCGGAGTAGAAAAATGTTTTGTGCGTAAGGTCGGCTTTCGCTACTACGTAGATCTCCACGTGGTGGTTCGGGGCGACCTGACCGTGCGCCAGGGCCATCTGATCGCCCACGCCGTGGCCGATCAGGTTCGAGACGCAGGTAGACAAAATCGCCGAGGTCCTGGTCCACATCGAGCCGGAAGAAGAGCTCCTCGGGGGCGCTCACCCGGGAGAACTGATGGGTGAAGAAGTAAGAGAAGCTCCGCCGGCCTCACGCCTGCCTTGATGAGAGGTAGGTCCGGGCGGTAGGTACGGGCTTTAGCCCGTACACAAAAGCAGCAAAGTCATTCGGCCTTTAGGCCCTGAGGCATGCTCGAGCGCTTGCACCCTCTATTTCGTAACCGAAGGATAAGGGGGAAATTCGCGTTCCAGCTTCCGCATGGACCTGTACTTCAGGCCGATCCATCCCGCATACCCAAGCTGCACCACGATGGTGATCACATAAGCGAGAACCAGATGACGATGGGCCATGACTTCCTTCCCTGAATTACTGAAATCAAGCCTTAAAGCGTCACTTCAAGGCTTGCTTCTAAAGCATGCAGCGCGGCGTGCTGTTCCGCGACCTGTCTCCGCCGTTCGATACTGTACCGCCAACCCGCAAGCAGAAGCCCCCACGCGAGCCAGGCTCCCAGGTTCCAAAACACCGCCGGCCACATCGCCGGATCGAGTCCGGAGTTGGCATCGCCCCCAATCACTGGGGCGGGATGCTGGGTCCGCCACCACCGCGTGGAGAAGTAAACGATCGGGACGTCGACATACCCAAAGATGGCCAGCACCGCGGCCAGGGTCTGCATCTGCGGACCTTCCGCAAACTTGCGCAGCAGCAGATAGCTGGCATAGATCAACCAAAGCACCAGGGTCGAGGTCAGGCGCGCATCCCAGGTCCACCAGATACCCCATACCGGCCTCGCCCACAGAGGGCCTTGGATCAGCACCAGGGTACAAAACACCATGCCCATCTCCGCCGTTGCCAGCGCTGCAGCGTCGGCGCCAAGCGCACGCTGCGGATGGTTGCGCCGCGAAGCAAGATAGACAATCGAAGCCACAAAACTGATAAAGAAGAAGAGGAACGTCATCATCGCCGAAGGGAAGTGGTAGTAGAAGATACGCTGGATGTCGCCCATGGTAGCCTCAGTTGGCGCGACATACATACCTTGGTAGAAAGCGTAACCGAGCAGGCCAAGGGTGAGTGCCAGCCAGCCCCAGCGGAATATCTTCATCACGCAACTCCTCAAGCGACCAAAACCAGTTTAGATCATTCCGACAGGAGTCGCGCAGAGCCGAAAATGAAGCTTTTGACGGAGGAAAAGCCATGACCTGGTTAATGCTTGCGGTAGGTTTCTTCCTGCTGCTGTCCGGGATACTGAGCCAGGCATACAGTCTCAAGACCAAGCGGGGCGTTCTGCCCGCGAAGACCCGCATCTGGCGGGTCATGACGCGGCTGCTGCTCTTTCTCGCCGGCCTCCTATTGATGGCCATGGCGGTCGGCCGGATCGTTCTTCACCACGGGCCCGCTCACTAAGCGCTGTGAATCGGTCCCAAAGCGGGAACCATCCAGGGCGAGTTCGCGTACATCCTGCCAGGGTCTCCTATTGCCATTCCGTCGCAGGATCGCGAAATGACCATCCACTGGCTGAATCTCGCCATCGGTTTCATCTTGGGCGCCATTCTAGGCGTCATTGCAGATTGGCAGCTTGGCATGCGAATACGCAGGTGGTCGGAACTGCGCGCGCTCACCAGGGAGTATGGTCCACTGGCAGGTCAGTACGTGAGTTACCGTGTCCGGGATGACGGAACGCACGAGCCGACCGGCGGCACAGTCGACATCGCCTGGCAGCCCAGGGATGGCCTGCTCGAAGCTTCGGCCTTTCACTCCACCGGCAATCCGGAGTGGCACAGCTACATCCGCATGAGCCGCGAATATTCAGGGACCGGCATTGGTCACTACAACAACGCGAATTCCATTCACGGTGGCATTCAACAGATCATCTACTCGAAGCAGACTCGCGCGTTCAACGTGATGGGAATCAGCCATAACCGAAGAGAGTTTGCTCTCTGCTGGAAGCCCAAACAGCAGCCGCTCAGTGCACCTGCACATGAGGCAAACTCCAATGCCGCCACAAACTGATCATCCGTAAAGCGAAACACGCCGTCGCTCCGCACACTGCGGCCAGAGTCTTTGGGGCCTTCATGCGCACCATGAGAACCATCACCGCCGCGCCCGCCAGAGCTGCCGTAGCGTATACGTCTGCGCGGAGAACAGTGGGAACCTGGGTCAGCAGCATATCCCTGACCGTTCCTCCACCCACGCCGGTAATGCCGCCCATAAGAACAGCAGTAAACGGGTGGATGTCATAAGCCAGCGCCTTGCCCGCCCCCGAAACCGCGAACAATGCCAGACCCGCAGCGTCCAGGCTAAGGATCAACGGGTCCGGAATTTGCCGCACGAACTGGTGGAACAGGAAGACGATGCCGCCCCCGAGGAAGGCGACCGACCCCAAACGCCAGTCGCGAATCGACCCGGGAGGTATGGCCCCAATCAGCAGATCCCGAATGATTCCGCCGCCCAATGCGGTGCAAAAAGACAGCACCATGAGGCCGAGCAGATCGAGATCGCCGTCGACCGCCGCCAGCGCTCCCTCGAGGGCGAAGACAAAGGTCCCCATCAGGTCCAGGGTTAAGAGCAGGCTGCTGGGGTGTGGTTTCTCAGCGTGGTTCGTCCTCATTTCGCGATGTCCATCGCTTTGATCAATCCATCTTCAAACGAATACACGTGGACGACCTCTCCCTCCGACAGGATGTTGCCTGACAAATCTCTGACCGTCTGCTGAACCCGAACGCTGATTCTTCCATCGCGTGTGTGTTCGAACCCAACAGGAACAACCGTGGGATCCACTGCGGCCCACTGGCGAGTCCAGTATGAGCGCACCTCATCGCGCCCCTTCACCCGGCCTCCCTCCCAACCATTCGGCCAATCGACCCCTGGATGCATCGCGGCCAATACCGTATCGATCTCTCGCCGGTTGAACGCGTCATAAATGCGTTGAAGTAGTCTCTCTCGCTCATTCATGCACTTAGGCTCACCCATGCTCATAACCCCGTCAAGCCAAAGGGCACCACGAAGGGTGCCCGACCGTGCCGGCCATCAAACGAGAGCCTAGGTTTACACTGCCATGTGGCACCAGCAAGAAAGGAACTTTTTCAGTGAAGCGACTGCGCATCAGTTTCATTCTGACTCTATCCATCGTTTCGATCATTTGCGCAAACGCCTCGGCGCAGGCTGTCCCGCAACGCGTGATCATCGACACCGACCCGGGCGTGGACGATGCCATGGCCATCCTGCTGGCCTTGCATTCGCCGGAACTCAAGGTCGAGGCCCTGACCGTGGTCCCGGGTAACGTGGAAGCCGCGCAAGGTCTGGAAAACGCCCTGAAACTTGTCTCGCTGGCAAACCGATGTGATGTGCTGGTGGCAGGCGGAGCGCAGCACCCGTTAAATCAAAAACTGATCACAGCTCAATTCTGGCACGGCCCGAACGGTCTGGCCGGAGTCGATCTGCCCGCCCCGAAATGCAAACCCGATGGGCGCTTCGGGCCCGACCTGATCATCGAAATGGTGCGTAAGTATCCGCATCAAATCACGCTCATTCCCGTGGGGCCACTGACCAACATAGCGCTGGCCGTTTCCAAAGATCCCGGCATCGTCCCACTGGTCAAAGACATTGTCATCATGGGCGGCTCCATCACCGGCGGGAACGTGAACGGAGCGGCAGAGGCGAACATCTACAACGACCCTGAGGCTGCGCAAATTGTCTTCAACGCCGGCTGGGTTGTGACCATGATCGGCTCCGATGTAGGCGAGCGCACCTTGATCACCCGTAAGGAAGTGACTCGATTGCAGGCCAACCACGCCCCGGAAAGCGACTTCGTCGCCAAACTGGCCGATTTCTACGTAACCCGGTCCGAGAAAAGCGGCTATTCGGGAGCGGCCTTATATGACCCTTTGGCTGTGGTCACGGTGATTGACCCGTCGTTGGTCACGCTTCAGAACATGCATGTAGACGTGGAGACCAAGGGCGAGTTCACCCGTGGAGAAACCGTCGCCAATCGCCGGGGATCCGACGAAAACAACGTTCTGCACGGGGATCACTATGAGATCGAAGGCGTCGTTCCTCTAAAATCGAATGCCCGTGTTTGCGTGGCCTCGGATGCCGACCGGTTCGTGCGCCTATTCATAGACCGAATCACGCACAGGTAGACGCTGCTGCTTCTAAAGCGCGACGTCGCCTTGTACCTGGAACCTTCGCATCGGATGCGGTGTCTGAATGCAGTAGGGGATGCCTTGCGGAAGGCCGTTGCGAAAACCCACTGTTGGCCGTCATCCAGCAAAGCGGCAATCTACCTTTGTCGAGGCGCGATGGCAGCTCCTCCAGGGAAAAGATGATGACCTTAATGGATGCAGGTGTTTACGACACAACTACCGGTAGGAAGCGGCGCACTCTGATCATTGCTTTGCTTTGTATCGCCGGGGTAATTGCCATCACTGCTTTTATGACGTGGAACATGCCGGCGGAGCGCAGGGTGAATCGACTCTTCGCAGCCATCGAGAAACAAGACTTTCCGCAAGCCTTTGGCATTTGGAACAACGACCCCACCTGGCAACAGCATGCCCGGCAATACGCGGCAGCAGGCTACTCCTATGGACGCTTTGTGAGCGACTGGGGCACGAATAGCGAGTACGGCACCATCAAAACCCACAAGATATTGCACGCCACTTCCCGCCATGGCAACAGCACCTTATTGGCAGTTGAAGTCAATGGGCGCAAAGCAGCGCTGCTCACGTTGGCGGTGGAGAAGCGCGCGCACGTCATGAACTTTTCACCCTTCGCGCTGACACCGGCCGAAACCGCCCTTGGCTGGACAGACTGGCAGATCACCTACCGCTGACTAAGATCCACAGCCGTGGGCCGGAGATTGTATCCTTGACGGGTGCGTTCTAGGGCCTGGGCTTCTCCACAATCCCGGCCAACATGATGCACGACGCGGATGAGTCAACTCTGACATAGCCCGCGCTCCAGAACACGGATGTTTCGCCCGGGATCAGAGCAGTGGGTCAAATACGCATCCTGTCCAGCTTCCGGACGGCAAAGCTGACCAGGCAATTGGCCATCCTTTCACGGAACTTCTACAGGAACTTCATCTCGGCCCTTCCATCTGGTTT
>CAWKKM010000015.1:0-346335 GCA_963850235.1 uncultured Acidobacteriaceae bacterium
CCGAATTTCGTGCACAGACGGACGGCTAGTCGGAGATAGAGTTTTCTACAAGATATGTCGACACAGAGTTGAGTTTCGCGGATGGATGTCCACGAAACTTCTGTCCACGAAACTTCTGTCCACGAACCTTCTTGTCCACGAAACTTCTGTCCAACTTGAATTGCCCCCCGCAACTGTTGAATCCGCAGGTACAGTGGAAGCGTGCGCGGATCTGGAGCCGGCGGGGAGAGCGCGATTCTTGGGGTTATCGGGTTTTTGGTCGTGATGGCGGTCACGCTGATCGCGAGAGCCTTCACGCAGCCAGACGACCAAGGCGAGCGATGGCCCCTCGGTAATCCAAACGAGAACAATTACATGTCGGTTCGCTGCCCAACCTGTGGCGCGACCGATTATTGTCGAACAAAAAGCGGCGCGGAGTCTTATAAGCCCCACGTCGCCAGGCTGCAAGCATTTGAGCAGAGACAGCAGCGAAAGGGGCTGGCAGAACAAAAGAGCGACACCAGCCCGCCGGGCCAGCGAGAATCAACCTGTGATCGAGCGGCTGAAGATGAGCAATTCGAGCGGGAACTCAAAAAGCGGTACGGCGAGAGAATACAACCCCTGTTTCACCAATACGTGGCGGGAGTCAGCCACCTGAATCGCGACAGAACAAGGCGTACCACGATAATCAAACGCTGCACGCCCCTTGAAGCCTTGAGGCTTGTCCCGGAGCCAGATAATCCCGTCGACCCCAAGGCGGTTGCCGTATGCCGGTCGGACGGAACGCAGTTGGGCTACCTGCCGGCGAGATGCGCCGCGGAGTTGCATGACGAGGTTGGCGGCCCGCAATCAAGTTTAATGGCGATTTTCAAGCACCACAACCTGCATCCAGAGACGGGAAGAGTGGTGGGGTGCGTGATTCTTCTGGCTCAGATAGCGCCCGGCTAGTCCCCCCGTACGTTTAGCTCCTGTGCCCGCCTGCGTATAGAACACGCTGGACGCTTGGCTGACAGCAGCTGGTTGGCAATTCGGAGTGTCGTGGGCAAACTGGGGCTGCCACTTTTATGGAAGGCTTCCGTGAACTGGAGTTTCTGAAAGTGTCAGGCCCGTCCACTACACCTCCACGAAACCTCTTACCCAACGCCCACGAAACCTCATAACAAGCAGCTAGATCTACAAAAACTTCGAGAAAGAGGAGAATATCTATTGATATTCATAGAATTAGAGGGTTCTGCTTCAGTGGATTCATGTATCTACCCGGGCAAGTGCCTCAGTGTTCCCTTGTGAGAATCTTTGGCAGGTAAATTGCTTGCTACCTTTTCGCAAAACATCACCCTAATCCAGGGGCCGCGTGACGCCCTAAATCATGTAGGCGAACGCCAAGTAAACTACGAACTCTGTCGTTCGTGGGCGAATTAAGACCATAGGGCTGGGAAGGTACGTCTCAACTTTCTCCTCGTCGAGATCCAACGTTTCCGTCAATCAGGACCGGAAACTGAACCCAACCTTGAAACGATCCAAGTCGATCGCTCAAAAACAAAATGTAGGGTAGGCCACGACCGCGCGGACTTGTGCCCGAAGCCGGAAAAGCTTCGCTCTTAAGCCCGACGTGTGACCGCAAGCGGATACAAGCCTTACCTATTGTTGGTAACGAACCTTGCTAACTCGGGGGAATCTGATGCCGACTAAGCGCACGAGTAGTAGTGTTCCGCTAATTAGGAAGAAAATATTCCTCGAAGTGAAGAGTGTGCCTTCAATGCCTGTCCCTCAAGAAAGAGGCATGGCATGACCCAGTTCGACCGTAGCCCCCTCCGCAAGAGGCTGAAAGAACTGGCAAATGGATATTGGTGGTTACTTCGGCATGCCCGTCGGCCCGAATCTATTCGCACCGTACTTGCCATCATCGTGGTCTGTCATAGCGTCCGCTTCGCCTGGCTCTTTCGCGACTTTGGCCTCGAGGCAGCATTTCTCGTCTGGTACTTTCTTTGCCGCAGCGTCCATGCGGCGGACCTTTCGCCAACGTGGCGTCGCGTCAAGCACTTCGCCCTGCCTAGCGCCAACTTCCTCTTCGGGCTCCAACTCACGCGCGATTACCATCTCGAAAACCTGCTTCCCGGCGTGATTGAACCCGATCTCCGCCGAGCTCTTGTCGCGCTGTTGATCTGCTTTATCCTATTTACTGTCGAAGCGTTCGCGGAAGCTTACGAACTCTTCCATGCCCGTCACTACCTCTTGGATCGGGGGACACTTCTTGGCTCCGTCGAACGTGATTTCCACTTCTACAACCCTGTCGCGCAAGACGTCCTCATTCTCGTCTCGGCCGCCACTTCTGGCACTGAGCACAGTTCCTTTGTGGTCGCTCTTTGCACCATCAACGGCGAGATTCTGCGCAGTTTCCTTGCCCGCGGATACCTCGCCTCCTCCGAACTCTACCTTTCGTCTGGACACTATGTGCTAGATGTGCGCAACACGAGCCGTTCCTTCCGTCCGGTTCACATAAACGTCTCGGTCTCAGTCGATGTCCCCAAGGATCGCAACTGCCACCCGTCCTCTGATTCTTCCGTTCACGACACGTTCAACTTTACCGCTCTCCAGGAACTCCCCACGACTGCGGCCGAGACCACGGCGCCACACCTCTGCCCAACCGGGGCCCGCGCGGAACATCACCCTAGAGAGGATGAACCTAACTGCCTATCTGGCGTCGATCCGGCAGAGGAGACCATTTCGCCGCTCGTCCTGTCTCCTCGACGCCACCTTACCGATCGAACTGATGACAACACTGGCGAGGTCAGCTAACGCTGCCCTTAAACAACCGGAGATTTCGTGATTTCGTGGACGAAGAAATCCAGGACAAGAAATCCAGGACAGACGAAACTACCCCTCTACGTAGGCCGATTCGTAGAACGCCCTTCGGGGTATTTTCGTCTGTCCTGGACCCCGAAAAGGATCGTCCAGTTCGCCGTGCTGCTACAGCGCGGCCAGAACGCGGTCAGCGTCGCCTGGAATAACCCCCCCCCGTTTTCCACAGAGTACGCACAAAATGGCCTTTAAACTTTGCAGCGTGAGCGAATAATAAGGGGGCCGGAGGAGAGGTCATGCTGCTCAGTAACGGCGAAAAAATTATCTTACTGATGCTTAGTCAGATCCACGAGCACTTGAAGATCGAGGAAACGAGGGCTTCACTAGTCCGGCAAGCCATTGAAACCGGTAACCTATGGGCCATAGAACATAGCTTCCCAGAAATATTTGATAACGGTGAGAAAGCGCCGGACGTCGTCAGTGTAACAAGGGATGTTCTCACTATGTGGTTAGCCTTGGAAGAGTCCTTTGCTAATCTTTCGTCTACTGACAAGGAATGGCTCAAAAAAAGTTCCAGCCAGATAAGTGACCGGGTGGTCTTCCCTGGGTTCAGCGGTAACTATGAGATCGATTATCTATCGACGGCGCGCTTCATGGTTAATGTGCTTGGGAAGTACGAGCACTTCGCAGATCGTGACTTGAATCACTTTTTACCGCATATGGATACCTACCGCCGTATGCTTGCACCATTCGAACGTATCCTCAAGAGAAATGCCAGCCTCACCCTTTCGGCGCAAGAGATAGCCGAGGTGTTTGCACCGCTGGCTTCCAGGCAGACCGACGTTTTAGAGACGGGACGTTGATGTAGTAGGTCGGAGTGGGAAGACTTTCGGCTAAAGCCGCTCCAACCGCGTCGTGCGAATCTCCAAACTGATCCAGCTTCACCCCGTACCGATCCATCAGTGACAGATACAAACTGCACATCTTGCGGTTGTCTTCGCTGTCCTTGAGGTAATTCAGCGTACGCCCCGTTTCTAACGTCCCGCCCAGCCCTCCGGCCAGGACCACCGGTAGCCGGAAGTTGTCGTGTTTGCGGCCGATCCACATGTTGGAGAGGAACATCAGGCAGGTGTTGTCCAGCACCGTGCCGTTCCCTTCCTTCATGCTGTCCAGCTTCTTGGCCAGGTAGGCGTACTGCTCGACGTGGAATCTTGCGATGCGCTCGTAGCCGTCGGAGTTGTTGTTGTGCGAGGCGGAGTGGTGGCCCTCCTTTACATCGAGGAAGGGATAGTACATGGCCGATAGATCATGCGAGATGATCAAGGAGGCGACGCGGGTCTTGTTGGTCTGGTAGGCAATGGCAATGATGTCGCACATCAGGCGGGCGTGATCGCGCAGGTCTTCCGGCAGGCCGTTGGCCGGACGGTCCATGGTGGCGGCTACGGTGTTTTTGGCTTTCGCGGCGTCGTCGGCATCGGCCTTGCCCTTGCGCATGCCCTCGACGCGCTTCTCTACTTCGCGCACGCTGGTCAGGTATTCGTCGAGCTTGCCCTGGTCGGTGGCACTGATGCACTTGGATAGATCCTGGGCGCGATCCTTGACCCGGTCGAGAATGCTGATGTTCTGCAGGCTGCCACGGTTGTCAAAGAGGTTGTCCCAGGCGAGCGAGGGGTAGACTTCGACCGGAACGGGCGAGTTCGGACTCTGCCAGGAAAGGTAGGAACTGTAGGCCAGGGAAAAATTCGATTCGTGGTAACCGGTCATGGGCTGATCGCAGGCCAACGCAATGCTCGATTGCGGGGTCTCTTCGCCCACGTGCTCGGCGATTTTTTGATCGATGCTGATGCCCGAGTGGATGATCGCGCCTTTCGAAATATGCGCGCCGGATAAAAGACTGCCGGTCTGAGCAGGATGAATTCCCTGCCCCGTCAGCGCGTTCACATAGAGTCCGTCGATGACGTTGATCTTTTCTTTGAGGGGTTCGAGGGGGGAGAGGGTTTTCGAGAGCTTCATGGCGGCGCCCTGGCCTTCGGCGCTCCAGTGGTCTTCGTTAATGCCGCAGCCCAGGAAAACGATGCCGAAACGCTTGGGGAAGGCGCTTGGAGATGGGGTGTCGGCCAAGGCGTGCAGGGATTCGAGGAAAGGGAGAGCTACCGTGCAACCGGCTCCGCGGAGGATGGCTCGGCGGGATATGGGTAGGGCGAGTTTTTTGGTTGACATGTTAGTTCACCTTTCTCTCAAGGACAGAAGAAGCAGCAGGGGCTAAAGCCCTCTTTCGTTGTTGGTTTTTTGGCACGACTTAGGTCGTGCCTTGATACAGGGCGTGGATCAAATTGAGGAGTGCCTGGGGTTTGGGAGAACGCAGGTCCCTCCGCTCCGCGGCACGCCGGGGCAGGTCGGGATGACAACGGGGAGGGTTGCTCGTCGAGTACCGTGGTATCCCACATCTCGCGAAAAACGAGCGAGATGTGGGGCACCCGTCGTTTGTTTTGATTTAAGAGATTGCCCATTGAGCGATTGGGAGGGAGAAAGAAAAAGACAGACCGTTGATGGGGCTTCCCCCCGGATTTCCTGTTGAGCTTGATGGCGCTGGTGGACTCCATGCGGCTTTCCTTAATGAAAGCCGCACACGCGGATGTTGGTGGCGCCGCGTGGCAGGAATCCGGGGTCGCCCCGTCGTTTTCGGCCCATGTACGCCTTGGCGAACATGGGGCACCCGTCGGTTTCCTCAGTCGTTGGTGACAATCGCGGGCTTGGTGGGTGCGGCTCACCTAGTTCACCTTTCCGGAGGCGATCTGGGTTGGGGGCGATGGGATTCGTTTGTTGCGGAATTGCGGGCTCAGGACGATGGTTTCTACCAGCGTGTCGAAGCGGTCGCCTTGCGCGGCCAGGTTGGTTTGCATGGTGTCGATCAGGGCTTCGTCGGAAAGCTGCAGCGAGCGGTCGAGCGCGTAGGTGAGCAGCTTGCGGCAGAGGTTGTTGACGAATTCGGGCTGGCGGTGATCGCGGATGAAATTCTGCAGGCCTTGAAAGCCTACTCCGTTGATATCGCCGGGATAGGTGACGGCGGTGTCGACGGGGCGGCCGGCCAGGTCCTTGGTGCGGACGTCGCCGATGGGTCCGTAGCCTTCGTAGGCGAGACCGAACGAATCGAAGCGCTGGTGGCAGGCGGCGCAGAAGGGATTCGCGCGATGCCTCGCCAGCATGTCGCGCACCGGCAAGTCGGACTTGGACTCGTCACTCGGCAGCTCGGGCACGACGGGCGGCGGCGGCGGCACGCGGATGCCTAATACCTTTTGCACTACCCAGTTTCCTCGCTTCACCGGGCTGGTGCGCAGGCCGGGCGAGTTCTGGGTCATGAAGACCGACATGGGCAGGATGCCACCTCGTCCGTATTGGTGGGCGTTGTCGATGCGTACCCAGTGGTTGGTGTCTCCCGCGACTCCCGGTATGCCGTAATGTTTGGCCAGCACTGGATTCACGAATGTGTAATCGCCATAGAGCAGGTCCAGCACGGAACGGTTGTTCTGAATGGTGTCTTCGACGTAGTGGATGGGCTCCTGGAACATGGCTTCGCGGAGATCACTGTTGAATTGCGGGAAACGCTCACGATCGACCGCGTTGTTGGTTTCAAAGAGACGGAAGGCGAGCCAGTTGCCGGTGAACTCCGTGGCCAGGCCGCGGACACGGGCATCCTTCATCATGCGGCGCGCCTGGGCCAGCAGGACGGCCGGCTTTTGCAGGTCGTTCGACGCGGCGTGGCGCAGTAACTCTTCATCGGGCATGCTGGCCCAGAGGAAGTAGCTCAAGCGGCTGGCCAGGGCGTAGCTGGATAAGGGTTCCGCGGGGACAGCGGCCGAGGTCTTGAGACTGCGGCATGCGCTTTTGTCACCGAGGCGGTTTGCGGCTGGTTCATGTCGAGACGGTAGAGGAAGTCCGGCTCCATCAGCACGCTGGTGATCACATCGCGGAGGGCTTCTTCGTGGGATGACTGATTTTTGGTTCGGTCCTGATGGTAATAGGCCAGCAGGTCGGCTCGCTCCGCGGAGGTGAGCGGCCGGCGGTAGGCGCGCTGGGCAAATTCCAGGAGTTCTTGTAACTGCCTCGGTTCCGATTCCGCGCGCTCTTTTTCCAGGCTGCGGAGAGTGGCGTTCATTTTGTTGAAATGATCGCGGATGGCCTCGGCGGCTACGGGGTCGTTGGAGGGATCGGCCGCGGCCTTGGCGAGGTAGACGTCGCGCATCTTGAAGATGACCGCCTCGTCGGTTACGGCGTGATCGGTGGGGCGCTCGGAGCCGGATTCGTCGCCCTTGCCGAAAACTTCTCCGCTCTGGTTGAAGTAGTACTGGGTCCAGGTGCGGGCGGAGAAATCGGCGATGTAGTCGAACTCGTTCCACAGACGGTCCAGTTCCCTCTTCCCGTTGTCGTCGAGGATGAGCTGGATCAGAGGGAGATCGTCGCGGTAGTAGCCCATGATGTTGTGATAGCCGGCGCTGAGGAGGCGGCCCTTGTCTTCGGAGTCGTCAGGGAAATAGCGGCCGCGTTCGCTGATGTAAAAGGCGTCGGGAAAGACCGAGGCGAAGCGCGCAAAGGCGGCTTGATAGCGGGCGCGCTGGGCGGCGGGGACGATCAGGTCGGTATCGCCGGCGCGGGCCTGGGCGGAGAGAGCGGCCCAGCGGGGCGCGGCTTCCTCGTGAAGCTTCGGGTATTTCGGAATCTCCGGAACCACGGGCGGTGGATCGGTGTCGTTGCGCAGGTCGTTGGGGTCGCTGTCACGGCGGTGCTCGGCGTACTGCTTCAGCTTCCAGTTCAGCAGGGGCTCGGATTGCGCGGGCAATCCGTCGACCACCGGGGCGGCAAACTGCATGGCGGTGTGGGCGCGGATCTTTTTTACGAAATTGGCCATTTCCGCGCATTTTGCCTGGAGACCGCCGGTCTGCGCAGCCTCGGGAGGCGGTAGGGCGCGAAACATTTTCTGCAGCTTGAGGACGGGGCCGACCGCGTCCTGGTCGTGCAGGATCTGCCAGACCATGGGCAGGTATTTCGGGGACACCTTGGCGTCGGCCGCGGTGGAGGCCAGGGTGGCGTGGGGCTTTTTGAGGGCGAGGCGATATTGGTAGCGCCAGGCGGCCTGGAAGTAATCCGCGTAGTTGGTGGGCTGGGCCTGGTAAAAGCTGACGATGCGCTGGATGGCGTACTTTTCGCGGTCGGTGTCTACCAGCATGGGGTAGGGCGCAAAGTCGATTCCGTGGGGTGTGAGGACGGCGTGGTCGGCCACTTCGCGGGCGGACTTCAGGTACTTATTGAGCAGGGCCGGGGACATGGTCAAGGATTCGCCGGAGTTATCGAAGCCAGCCTGGTTGGCGGGGTCGACGGGAAACTCTTTGGCGACGTGCATGTCCTGGCCGGTCAGGTCGCGGATGGTGTAGTCGTATTCGGCGTTCGAGAGGCGGCGGGCGAGGACGACTCCCGGGTCGCCGGCGGCTTTCTTGATTTCGGCGGTGCGGACGGCGGCTACCCAGTCGATGATCTGCTGGACTTCGGCTGCCGGCGGGGGCGGCATGGGCTTGGGGGGCATCTCCTTGGCTTCGAGCCTTTTGGCCAGGAGGGCCCAGCGGGCGAAGTCGTCGGCGACCATATCCATATTGGTGTAGGACTTGAGGTCGAACTGGGCGGGGGCCATCTTGCCGCTGTGGCAGGCCACGCAGTATTTGCCGACAAACGGTTTTACGGTTTGGTCGAATTGCTGGTCGATGTTCGGGGCCGGGGTGGCGGCGCCCGCCATGGGGGCCGCGGTGAGGCAGAGGGAGAGGAGAAGGGTCCGAAACTTCATGTAAAAACGCCTCTGGCCTCAAAAGTGGGGAGGGGTAACCAGTCGTTAACATTTTACCTATTCAGGCTCAAGAGTGCTCGGAAAGTCCCGATCGGAACTTTCCTGGGGGGCCCCACCCGGGTCCCACCCCTCCCCCCGGCCACCCCGGCCCGCCGAGTGTCGCGCCTCCGGCGCTCGGATGATATCGGGGAACGATGTCCCAGCCCTTCCGGGCTGGGCTGACGTTTGGTTCCGGCCCTACGGGCCTGCTTCCGAGTTCATATCAGTTTTCGCGTCGCACGTACTCGCGGACCAGCCGTTGGGGGTAGCAACGGCTCGGTCTCGATCCTGTTATAAACGCACTGGACACGAACTGGTGTAGTGCGTCAGTAATAAAGGCGATTATGTCAGCTGCCGTATCCGTTCCGATCGGGACTGACGTCCCTCAAGAATGTGTGCCGCCCCTACGGGGCTTGATCATTTTGCTATAGGTACCCAGGATTCCGTGCTGCGCACTCCATCCTGGGCTACTATCGGTCGTCCCTAACGGGACTCGGCGCGATGTAGCTTGAAAAGCACGGCTTACCGGCTAAGAGCCGACACAGGATCATCCGATGAGATAAAGGCCCATCTGTGGGACGCACTACACTCGATACCGGGGGCCGGCTGCTACATTGAACGTGTGAGCAACGGCCCGCAGCAACACGCAACACGCCTTGCCGCAGCGGCATGGCTCGTTGCCATGCTGCTGACGACAGGTATTGGCCGGGCACAATCTCCCAACCCTCCGCCGGAAACGGCGACGATCCATGTCGACACGCAACTGGTGTTGCTCGACGCGATGGTCGAGGAAAAGAGAAGCGGACACACCCTCGATCGCCTTTCAGCGCAAGACTTTCAGCTCTCCGAAGATGGCGCGTCCCAAGCCATTACTTATTTCAGCCGCGATCAATTGCCCCTGTCGGTGGTGCTGCTCTTCGATATGACGGAGACGGTGCACGCGGCCATGAAGCCCCTGGCGCAAGCGGGCTTGCAGGTCCTGAACCACCTGAAGCCGGAGGATGAAGTCGCGGTGATGACGTTTTCGTCGCGCGCCGACCTGATGCACGGGTTCACGACGAATCGCAGGGTGGCAGCCGAGGCCATCAACACCGCCTCATGGATGGCCGATGTCGAAGGTACCTTCCTCGATGAGGACATGTATGAAGCCGTAGAGCTGGTGAACAACGCGAAGCCGGGGACACGCCGCGTGCTGGTGTGGCTCACCGATGGCACGGCGAACCAGGAAAATGCCGGGACCCGCGCCACCATTGGCCAGCATGCGCCCGCGCATTTGCACTCGCGCAAAGAGGCGATGGAGAGTCTGCTGCAATCCGGAGCCGTGGTTTCCGTTCTGCTCGACAGAACGGCCGAGACCACCCGCGCCATTCTCTCCGCGGGTTCGAACGGGACGCGGTTGGGCGACATCGACGAATACGCGCGGGCTACGGGCGGCCCGGTTCTGAACACCAATGCAAAGGACGCTCCTGAGCGTCTGGCGGCTCTGATCGATTTGATCCGCGCACGTTATACGCTCGGCTATCGACCGAGCAGCGCGGAATCCACGAACAAGTTTCGCAAGCTGAGCCTGCAGCTCAGCGCAGATGCGCTCCGCGAACATCCTGAACTGCATAAACGCGATCTGCTGGTGCTTACCCGGTCCGGCTACTATCGCTAATGGCGATAGATACTGCTATCCGGATGGTAGTGCTGCCAGTCGAACCAGAAGTCTTTGAGCGCATCGATCCGCGGCAGACACTGTCCTTTCATCGGCCCGGAAAAGGCACAGCCTTCGAAACTCCAGTCGCTGAGCGAATCGGAATCCAGAAGGACCCAGGGATCGCCGGTACTTTCTCCGCCACGCCCGTAAAATTCGAGTGTGCTCGTAGCCATCTTGCGTGAGAAGGCGCGGACCGATTTTCCATCCGGGCCAAGTACGAGCATGATGGGTTCGCCCCCGACGTCGTCGATCAGCACCGGAGAGGCAATGGTCAGCTTGCTCAAGGGAAACGCACGCGAGGCTCCGTTCATCGACACGCCCAGGATGGTCTCCCGGTCGGGGAGTGTTCCCTTGGTTGCGTGAATCACGGTGGGCAGCTTGGCAATCTCCTTCTCCCACGTGGCTTTCTCATAGTTCGCCGCGTCGCGCTTCAGAGGCGCCAGGACGGTGCCGTTCGGTTGTTCTTTCTTCCATAGGCCGAAGGTGAGTTCGTCCTGGGCGACCAGGGTGAGCTTCGTGCCCTTCAGCGGGCCTGCAATCGCAGCCCCGGTGATCTGCTGCCAGAAGCTCCCGGTCTCCTCATCGCGCATGAGGAAATTCTGGTTGTTGATGCCTGCCAGATGAAAGTGCAGCTCGCGCCCTTGTATGCTGCGGGTCCAGACCAGACCCGTGTGGCAGAGCGTTCAATAGGTAACCACGATGGGTAGTTGATGCAGGCGATCATTCACGACATGGTGATACCCCATCTCGCGGATGGGATAGGCGCGGCTCTCGCCGCCCAGGGTGACCGCGATGACCATGTCTTTCGCGTCGATGCCGGCCTGGTGGATGGTGACGTAGCGCGGCTCTCCGAAAGGGTGGAACATCATTTGCTCATAAGGATTGACCCATGCCGCCGCGGCGGCGAGGAGAGCGATCCCCGTCGCTGGAGCCAGCAGAAGCAGCCTCGCGAGCCAGCCGGCACGCCGCCAGGCGAAGAACGCGCAGATCGAGATCAGGAGAAAGAGTCCTAACAAAATGGGCTTGTCATGGAGCGTTACCCAAATGGCGTGCTGCAGCGCGGCGGGTTTTTGCTCCCGGAAGGGACGAATGACGTAGATGGGAAAAAGCGCAAGCGCCAGCGCAGCGAGGCTGAGGAGGAATAGGCAGGATCCCAGGACAATACTCTGCGGGCGTGTCCTGTTGCGGCGTTGGTCCTCGATCATTTAGGAGACCCTGCCTGTTTCCAATCGCTGACCAGAGTTTGCCGCATGGGGAACTCTATCGCGGTCGAGCTCCCGGGCGCATCCATCGAAAGATGGAGGTAGGAAGATCACTCACTTGGTCATCTTGTTCATTTCGAGATAGCCTTGCGGCAAAACGCCGAAGGCGTCTGCCACGCGGTTAAAGAAGGCGAACATCGCCGTGATGTAGACGGCCTCGGCAATCTGGGGCTCGGTCCAACCGTGTTGGCGCAGGTGCTCTACATCTTCCGGGGTGGTGCGATAGGCCGCCTCGGTCACCTTGGTGACATAGTCGAGCAGCGCACGGTGCGCGTCGTCGAGCTCCGCCTGGTCAAGGTTGCCCGCAACCAGCGCCTGGACTGTCTTCTCTTCTGCTCCCTGAACCCGCAGGAAGTAAGCATGCGAGTCCAGTCAATAGGGACAACGATTGAGCCAGGAGACCCAGCTGGCAATCGCTTCTTTGGTCCTGCGGGTGAGGTGCCCTTCGGAAAAGTGGACTGTATTACTGAAGCTCATTACCTCGCGTAGAAAATCGGGGCGATGGCTAAAGCACTTGAGAATGCCGGGCATCTGCTGGCGCCCTGAATGGGCGCGCCATTCGTCGTATACCTTGGCTACGTCGCCAGTGGCTTCGGCATCTTCGATCACCTTGATCTTTGTTTTTGCGTCGGTCATGGTTTCAATGGACAAAGGGTAGCATAAACAGGCTGAGCCGTAGACGGTAACGGCGCTGGTGTAGTGCGTCAGTAATAAAGGCGATCATCTCAGCTGCCGTATCCGCTCCGATCGGGACTGACGTCCCTCAAGGATTTGGGCCGCCCCTACGGGGCTCGATCATTTTGCTATAGGTACCCAGGATTCCGTGCTGCGCACTCCATCCTGGGCTACTATCGGTCGTCCCTAACGGGACTCGGCGCGATGTAGCTTGAAAAGCACGGCTTACCGGCTAAGAGCCGACACAGGATCATCCGATGAGATAAAGGCCCATCTGTGTGACGCACTACACTAGTGGACTGTAACACCTGAATCGGTAGCGCCACAGGGGCTAAAGCCCAATTCTTTTTCAGCCTTTTACGGCCCGACTAAAAGTCGGGCCCTGATACAAAGCAATGAGAGCTGTGACGCCATAGAAGGGCCGTGCATTTTCACAGCTTTGGTCTTGCTCCTGAATCAGCTGTTACAGGCCACTAGATCACCAGGCGGTGGTCACCCACTTTGCGAGTGATTCTTTGCCGGTCAAGATATTCCAACAGGGGGATGGCATACTTTCTCGACAACCCGGTTATCTGTTTAAAGCGGGCTATGTCGACGGTCTGCCCGTGAAGTTCGCTTATCTCGGAGCGCAAGCGGGCAAGGGCTTCGTGGTGCACGAAGAGATTCTCGCTGCCCATCTGCACCAGGATTTTTTCCCGAAGCAGTAAGGTGACCAGCCCGCGCATTTCGCTCTCTTTGCGGTTCAGCGTGGCGCCTACTTCGGAGATCAAGGGAGCTGACAGACCAGCTTGCTGGTAAATGGCGGCGATTGCAGACAGGGCCGGATCAGGTGCAGGCTTGCCGGTTTGGACGGGATAAACCAGCTCGCCGTTCAACCGCAGCTTCTCGTCGCGGGCAAGGTGCTGCAGGGCGAAATCGAGAATTTCCGGGCGGAGCGAAGTGCGGGTCTTGAGCTCCGACCGTTTCACACCACTCGCATGCTGTTGCAAAACGTTGCGGATGGCTTCACAGGCTGCATCGAATGCCTGGCGGCCGAGCAGAATCTCTCCGGGAATCTGGAGCAGACGCTGGTCGAGAATCAGGCTCTGCAAGAGGCGATCGACGGCTTCGGGGGCGAGACCGGTCTCCGCCATCAGGCGCTGCCGCGAAAGCCCCTCCATCTTGCGGCGCGCTACGCGCAAGAGAATCTGCTCTTCAGTGGGAGCGGTTCGCAAAGTCTCCAGCCACTCCATGGCTTGTATTTTGCGCAGCCGTTGAAGCGGGTTCGCGTCCAGCACCCGGCCGCCACCGATGGTAGCCGGCGGCGAGTCCTGCCGCAGTACGAAGGGATCACCCGCGGTGAGCAGGATGGGGCTCTGGAGCTTGATCCGCAGCAGCCTGCTCGCACCAGCTTCGAACCTGCCGCGGCCATAGATCAGTACCCTGGCCACCGTGTTGGAGGTGAAGGCGTGGAAGTGGACCAGGGCTCCGTGTTTCAACGTCGAAGCCCCGGGCAGTAACCAGGCTTCAACATCGATCGTCGTGACCGCGATGAGCGTCTCCGGCAAGGCGAGAGTCTGGCCTCGGACTAACTCCGACACCTCAACACCTGTAAGGTTCAAGGCTACGCGCGAGCCAGCGAGAGCAAGTTCTTCCGCGTGCCCGTGGGTCTGCATGCCGCGCACGCGCACGGTATGTCCTCCGGGTTCAATGGTGAGCGATTGCCCGGTATGGAAGCTGCCCGCAAGCAAAGTGCCCGTCACCACTGTGCCAAACCCCTTCATGACGAACGCGCGGTCAATGGGCAGGCGGGGTACATGATCGCGATCGCCGTCTTGTGCCTCTTCGGTGAGAGTGACGAGCCTTTGCCGTAGTTCCGCCAGGTTCTGTCCCGTGGTTGCACTCACGGCAATAATTTCTGCGCGGCCCTCGCCGAGAAAGGTTCCGCGAAGAAACTTCTTCACCTCGAGCTCCACTTGTGCCAGGCGGCTGGGCTCGACCGCATCGATCTTGGTGATGACGGTCACGCCGGTGCGAACGCCGAGCAGCTCACAGATCGCCAGATGCTCCACGGTTTGAGGCTTGACCCCTTCCTCCGCGGAGATGACCAGCATCACCGCTCCGATACAGCCGGCCCCGGCGAGCATGTTGTGAATGAACAGGCTGTGACCGGGTACATCGACGAAACTGATCCTGAGGGGATGGCCGGTGGAAGACGCAGCATCGAGGGAGGCGAAGCCGAGATCGATGGTGATGCCGCGGCGCTTCTCTTCGGGCAGGCGATCCGCATCGATACCCGTAAGAGCGCGCACCAGCGCAGTCTTGCCGTGATCGATGTGACCCGCTGTTCCGACAACCAGGGACTTGACTGGTGGCGTCATGCCGGGTCGGAAGGAATTGTCGCAGCAGCGGCGGCGATTTGCTGCAGCAGCAAGGCGAGGGTTTGATCGAATTCCGGTTCGACCGTGCGCAGGTCCAGCAAGACGTGGTCATCGTGGATGCGGCCGACCACCGGCGGCTCAAGCCGGCGAAGAGCCAGAAGGAGCGCCTGCGGCTGCAGCATCGCGTGGCGAAGAGAGACGGCCGCGCTCTGCAACCGGGCTGTGGGCGCCGTGCCGCCGCCGATCAGGCTCTGCACCGGTACGGCCTCCGCGGCCAGTTCGGCGCAGTTGACCTGGCCGCTGACCCATTCACATCGTTCGAAGATTTCCGCGGCCGCGGCCTTCAACATTCTCTGGACCGGGATGCTGAGATCCTTCTGCGATGCGTAGTCCATCAGTGTCGCTTCGAGCGCCGCGTAGGTGAGCTTATCCACACGATACGTGCGGTAGAGAGGATTCTTGCGGATTCTCTGCACCAGCTCCGCGCTTCCGATGAGGAGGCCGCATTGGGGGCCGCCGAGTAGCTTGTCTCCGCTGGCCGCAATCAAATCGGAACCTGCCAGAAAGCTCTCGGGTAAGGTTGGTTCAGAACCAATCCCGAGAGGTTCCATCGAGGTGATCAAGCCGGTTCCCTGATCGTCGAATACGGGAATGTTCGCATGCTTGCCAAGAGACACCAGGTCGCGCAGAGCAGGCCGCTCGACGAAGCCTTCCATGCTGAAGTTCGATTGGTGGACGCGCAAAATGAGCCGCGTTGCGGGTGAGATGGCGCTTTCATAGTCGGCGAGCCGGGTGCGATTGGTGGTGCCCACTTCGCGCAGGATGGCGCCGGATTTGGCGAGAATCTCGGGAATCCGGAAACCTCCGCCGATCTCCACCAACTCTCCGCGGGAAACAATCACTTCGCCGCCTTCCGCGAGCGTGTTCAGGGCCAGGAACGTGGCGGCCGCACAGTTGTTCACGACCAGCGCGGACAGCGCAGTGGCTGCGCCGCCGGGGCCGGTCAAGACGCGCAGAAGAAGTTCCTCGGTGTGGACATCCCGGCGGCTGCGCTCGCCGGACTCGAGATCGAGTTCGAGGTTCGAGTATCCGCTTGCCGTGTCGCAGATGTGCGCCAGGGCAGAGGCGCTCAAGGGTGCCCGCCCCAGGTTGGTATGCAGAACGACTCCCGTGGCGTTGATCACCCGGCGCAGGCGATAGCGTGCACTCGCGGCGATTTGATTGGCAACCGTAACATGCATGAATGCCAGCTCGCCTTCGAGGCTTGCCTGGGTGTGGAGCCCGCTTCCAATTTCCTGCTTGAGGCGCGCCAGCACTGCACGTGCCGCGTGGATGACCGAGTCTCGCGACTGGGTCTCCAGCAGTGCTGCAAAGCGCGGTGTCAGCAGCAGCTCATGCAGCGAAGGCAGGAGCCGGTACAGACTGGGGTTGCTGTTGTCAGTCACCAGTTGGTCCGGTTTCATTCGCGCCAGTCTCAGTGGTTTCTGCTTATCGCAGCAGGATTGCGGGCTCGCCTGCGGTGTAGGGACCGAGCACGCTGCCGATCTTCGTAGCGGCTACCCCTGCATGGTGCAGGGATTGCAGCAGCGCGGTGGAGGAGCCGGCTGCAGCCGATATGAGCAGGGGCCCGGCAGTTTGCGGATCATACAACAGGGCACGCACATCGTCCGCGATGCGAGCGCCGGGCGCATCTGCGCTTACGCACTCGGCAAACTCGCGATTGGCCAGCAGCCCGGCGGGAATGGCGCCTCGAGCGATGGCATCGAGCGCGCCTTGCATGCGCGGTACCTGGTCCACAACGAGCTCAATGCGCATGCCGCTGCCGAGGGCTAGCTCACGGGTGTGCCCCATCAGGCCAAAGCCGGTCACGTCGGTCATGGCATGTACGCCGTCTGCGGCGGCCACCACTTCCGCGGCGCGCCGATTGAGCGTGGTCATGGAGCGGATTGCCTCCGCCACCCATGCCGGCTCAGCCCTTCCCTGCTTCAAGGCGGTGGTGATGACCCCTGTGCCTATGGCCTTGGTGAGGATGAGATCGTCGCCCTGCCGGGCGCCCGCATTTGTGAGCACGTGATCGGGATCGATAAGCCCGGTCACGGCATAACCAAACTTGATTTCCTGATCGCGCACGCTGTGCCCGCCCGCAAGTACGCAGGCAGCCTCGCCAAGTTTCGCCAGGCCCCCACACAGGATGGCCTCAAGCACGTCGAGGTCGCCATCCTGAGGAAAGCACACGATGGAGAGGGCGGTGACGGGCCGTCCGCCCATGGCGTACACGTCGCTGAGCGCATTGGTTGCGGCGATCTGCCCGAAGGTAAAGGGGTCATCCACCAGCGGGGTGAAGAAGTCCACGGTCTGGACCAGGGCAAGATTGGGCGCGATGCGGTAAATGCCGGCGTCATCGGACGTGTTGAAGCCCACCAGAAGATTGGCATCCGTCTGCCGGGGCAGTTTGGCAAGCACCGCGGCCAGCAATCCCGGCGGGAGCTTGCTGGCGCATCCCCCGGCCTTGACCTGCTGGGTGAGCCTTATTGTGGTCGAAGCGGCCAATGCATGACTCCTGGTCGGTTAGCATAATAGGCTATCAGCAATCATTTTCGATTGCTGCCAGCCATGGAAGTGCTTGGGTTCCGGTGATCCTCCCGGTCTTCAAAACCGGTGGTCGTTCTTAACGGGCGACGGTGTGTTCGACTCGCACGCACTTCCGCCAAAATCAGATTGTTTTTTGTGGATCGGCGGCCCTGGCCCCCGGACTTGGAGCGCGCGAGCACCAAGCGGATTGCCTCGGGTAACTTCCAGTCGTCCCTTCGGGACTTTTCGTTTCTCGAATCTCTACCCAGGACTGCGTCCTGGGCTAAGTTCAGCCGTCCCTCCGGGACTTATTCTGCACGCGGCCTCGGTTCGACAGTGTTCCTCGAAAAGGGTGGACAAAAGGCGTGGAAACCCAGCCGGCTACGTTTGAGTAGAGGGATTCACGGGAAATAGGCGGCTCAAGCTTAGCGGACGCCCTTTCCAGGAATCCGCTGAAGAAAAAAGAAGGCCGCAAGCGGGTACCCCGCTCGCGACCCCTAGGAGAATTTGGATCGTATCCAGTATTACGCTTGCCCAGGCGATTTTGTTTCAATTCTGTAGGAGCAGGATCTTATGTCACCGTATTTCTTCCATATCGTCAGCCCGATGGGCAACGATCCGACCTTGCGCTCTCAAAATAAGTTGGCGTTGGTTGAAGGATTCTCGCGGGGGAATTCGTTGCTGGAGTTTCCAGCCATGCCCGCCGTTTTGACAGGCACTGAACACCTTGACCTTCTACATGTTTGCGGCGTATAGGTGGATGGAAGGATCAGGCATGAAGACGGAAAAGAAGTTCGACCTTCCGCAGGGCACTCTCGACCTCCTGATTCTCCGCGTGGTTGCGCTCGGGCCAATCCACGGTTATGCGATTACGCAGAGAATTCAGCAAATGTCCCGGGAGGCTGTCCAGGTGCTGCAGGGCTCACTTTACCCCGCCCTGCATCGGCTGGAATACAAGAAGTTTCTTGCTGCCGATTGGAGACCCACGGAAACGGGACGGGAAGCGAAATTCTATCGCCTGACTGCAAAAGGAAAGTCGCAACTGCAAAGCGAGACAGAGAGCTGGGTACGCCTGACCGAAATAGTCGGGCTGATTTTGCAGGGGCCGCAAGGAGAGACTCCGTGAGTTGGTGGCGCCGGCTTTTCGCAAGCAGACGGATGGAACGGGATCTGGATTCCGAACTGGGTTTTCATGTGGAACAACAGGTGGCCGACCATGTGCGCGAGGGCTTGACGGAACAAGAGGCCCGGCGGGCCGCGCGGCTCGCATTCGGGGGGCTGCCGCAGATCAAAGAAGATTGCCGGGAGAGCCGCGGAACAGTGTGGGTTACCTCCGTTCTACAGGATCTTCGCATTGCTTTGCGTCAGCTCCGCAAGTCACCCGGGTTTGCGATCACCGCCGTGCTCACCCTGGCGCTGGGAATCGGGGCCAACACTTCGATTTTCACTCTCGTGCAGAGCATACTATTGCGTTCACTTCCTGTTGGGGACCCTTCGCAACTGTACCGGATCGGCGACCGGAACGATTGCTGCTACTACGACACTTTCCAAAACGAGGACGGGGACTTCGACCTCTTCTCCTATGATCTCTACCTTCATTTCAAACAGTCGGCGACGGAGTTTGAACAATTAGCGGCCGTGGAGGCGGGTGGGGCCAGCTTCAGCGTTCGCAGTGGAAGTATGCCGGCCAAGCCTGTGCAGGCGGAATATGTTTCGGGCAATTATTTCACCACGTTGGGCGTAGGCGCTTATGCGGGCCGGCCGCTGCGGGACGACGATGACAAGCCGGGGGCTGCTCCGGCTGTCGTGCTCAGCTATAAGGCCTGGCAGACGGACTTCGCCGGAGACCCGGGCATCGTGGGTTCCACGATCTATGTGGAGACGCATCCATTCACGGTGGCCGGCGTTGCCCCGCCGGGGTTCTTTGGAGATCGCGTAATCCCCTTTCCGCCTGACTTGTGGATGCCGTTGGCGAGCGAGCCGTTGATCGAGGGAGCAAACTCCTCGTTGCTGCAAAAGGATTCAGACTGGCTCTACGCATTAGGCAGGGTCCGTCCGGGGATCAACACGGTCGCGTTGCAAGGGAAACTCTCTGTCGCGCTGCAAGATTGGATGAAGACGCGGCCGGCTTATACCGAGCATGGCCGCGCGGCACTGATCCCCAGGCAACACGTGGTTCTTGCGCCAGCGGGTGGCGGCATTCAACGGATGCAGCAGCATGCGCAGACCGGGACTGGTCTACGCATGCTCATGCTTCTTTCCAGCGTGGTGTTGCTCACGGCATGCGCCAACATAGCGAACCTGCTGCTCGCGCGGGGCGCGGCGCGGCGCGCAGATGTGGCGATGCGCGTGGCGCTGGGAGCGGGGCACGGGAGAATCATGCGCCAGATTCTCACCGAGAGTCTGTTACTGAGCTTAATCGGCGGGGCTGCGGGCGTGATGGTTGCGTATGCCGGGTCGCGCATGATCCTGGCACTTGCGTTTCCACTGTCCCGGAACATGCCCATCCAAGCTAGCCCTTCCCTTCCGGTGTTGGGATTCGCGTTGGCGGTCTCGCTGCTCACGGGTATAGCTTTCGGTGTGGCTCCGGCGTGGACGGCGTCTCGAGCACAACCGGCGGAAGCCATGCGGGGAATGACCTCGTCTACGCGCGACCGTTCTTCTTTGCCGCAGCAGGGTCTGATCATCTTTCAAGTCGCCATGTCGGTGGTGCTGCTGGCGGGAGCCCTGCTCATGGGCAGGTCGCTTTACAATCTCGAGCACCAGGAACTCGGCATCTCCACGGCCAACCGTTTTGTGGTGCAGTTCGATCCGCGAGGCGCAGGCTACACGGTGGATCGTCTGCCTGCGCTCTACCGTCAAATCGAGGATCGTTTCTCTGCTTTGCCGTCCATGATCGATATGAGCCTGGCGAGATATATTCCGCTTGGCGGCGGCGAGTGGGGTGCATGCGTCATTGCACAGGGTCATCCTGCACCGGGGCCGAATGACAAGTGCTTTGCCGATTGGGACCGCGTCAGCACCGGATTCCTGAATTCGATCGGGGTGCCGGTTGTGCGTGGCCGCGGATTTACGGCACAGGATACATCGAGCTCGCCGCCGGTAGTCCTGGTAAACCAGGCCTTTGCCAGACGTTTCTTTCCCGGCCAGAATCCGATCGGTCTACGCTTCGGCACGGACAGCCCGCAATACTCCAGCGCCTTTGAGATCGTTGGGGTTTTCGCGGACTTTAAAATGACCGATCCGCGCAAGGAGGCTGGGGCTCTTTTTCTCCGGCCGCTGACACAGCAGTTCGCATTCAAAGATCCTGATCTGGACGCGGGCGAGAAGAGCTTCATGTACGTGAGGAGCATGATTTTCAACTTCGCCCGGCCACAGCAGGATGCTGAGGCTCTGATCCGCAGAACGCTCGCCGATATCGATCCGAATCTGACTATTTTCCGGTTCGGCAGTTATGACTCTGAGGTAGGGCGGAACTTCAATCAGGATCGGTTGATGGCACGGCTCACAGCGGTTTTTGGCATGCTCTCGCTGGCCCTGGCGTCGATCGGTCTCTACGGGGTCACGTCGTACCTGGTAGCGCGCCGAAGCGGCGAGATCGGCATTCGCATGGCGTTGGGTGCAACGCGCCCACGCGTTGTCTCGATGGTGTTGCGGACAGCGCTGTTGCAGGTTCTGATGGGTCTCGCTCTGGGCATTCCCGCCGCGCTGCTTGCGGGTCGCCTCATGAGCCGGCTGCTGTATCAGGTCAGCGAATTTGATCCGCTGGCCTTGCTTGGGACAACGATCGTGCTTGGGATTTGCGCAACCGTGGCCGGATTTATCCCCGCGCGTCGCGCCGCGTCGATCGATCCGATACGGGCGGTCCGGAGCGAGTAGTCTGTTGCGTAGTCTTGACGGAGAAACACCGCTCTTGTAGTCTGACCGAGTCAACCCGGGTAGCACGGGACGCAGGGGCCTGAAATAGCAGGCGCGTGTCCAGGGCGATGGTTGATATGAGCCTCCCTAGCCATTTGGGGGAGGGCTCCACTCATGGCTACCCGATCCCACCTAGAGAAGCTGTTCAATCTTCCCGGATGTTGAAATTTTCATTGGACGCTGCTGCGTCCCGAGGGAGGATTTGCGGTGAGAAACCCTTTCAACATAATGCTGGGCGTGTGCGCAGTTTATGCCGCCGTGCTGATGTCGACCCCTGTGCAGGCACAAAACAAGACGGAAGCGATCGCGTATGGAGCGAATGCGGCGGCAGGACACTACCTGACCGTGGATGACGCGAAGATCTATTACGAGACGTATGGAAGTGGTGGGACTCCACTGGTGCTGTTACATGGCGGCCTATACGGATATATCGAAGAGTTCGGCGAACTGATAGGAGAACTGAGCAAACAGCGCCGCGTGATTGCGATTGCGACGCGAGGTCATGGGAGATCCGATTTGGGGACGAAACCATTTTCCTACGCGTTGTTTGCAGGTGACGCCTTCGCGGTCATCCGTCATGAGACCGGCGATAAAGTCGATGTGCTGGGATTCAGCGATGGCGCGGTGACAGCGTATACGCTGGCGGCTGCTCATCCGGAACTCATAAAGCAGTTGGTGGCGATTGGCGGACCTCGGAAGTTTGCGGATTGGACTCCCAAAGCACAGGCGGAGTTCAAAAGCGCGAAGCCGGGGGATGTGGAAAGGGACTCGCCACAATTTGTCGCCGCGAGGAAGAAGTTGATGCCTCAACCGGAGAGGTGGCTGGAGTTTGTCGGACGGCTCAACGCGATGGAGTCTGGTCCGGTCTATGTGACCGATGAGCAGATTCGATCGATCAAAGTTCCAACCTTGATCGTTGCGGGTGATCACGATCCGTATAACCAGACGGCGAAATTTGTAGAGCTGTTCCAGCTGTTGCCCGATGGAGAGCTGGCTGTTATTCCGGGTTGTGGCCACGTAGTGCTGGATTGCAAAGGGCAATTCACTATCGAAGCGGTTGCGGCTTTTCTCAACAAGCAGGGAAATTGAGAGAGAGCGGATGGCGGGCAGGCGATCCTAACGACGATCGCCCTGGTAGAGGAAAAGCTGCGGAACAAAAACGAGTAGAGAAACGTAGTATTCAGCGCAACTCTCCTATTGGCTGTGAGCGGAAGGAACCTCTGCTGACAGCCTCTTTTTTTTTGCGGGAGGAACGGCGAACCAGAGCCACCTTCTCTGAGGCTCACCAGGGGCTAGTTTGGACAGGTGTGGGACAATCCGGATAAGGGATATGGCAGCAGTTATGAGGAATAATGATGGACGTATGGTAAGCCGCCGCCACTTTCTGAAACAAGCCGGGGCAGTCGCAGCGGGATCTCTTTCTGGGCGCGATCGTCTGGCGTTGGCCAACCTTACTTCTGCTGGAACAAAGGATCCATCGCTAAACGCCGTCAAGAACAAGGCGCCGCTCGCGCAAAACGCTTTCTATCTGCTACCTCTCGGGGCCGTGCGCCCCATCGGGATGGCTTAAGAAGCAGATGCAAATCCAGGCTAATGGCTTGAGCGGCCATCTCGATGAGACGTGGGCGGATGTGGGTAGCAATAGTGGCTGGCTCGGCGGGACCGGTGAGTCCTGGGAACGTGGCCCCTATTTCCTTGACGGGCTTGTTCCGCTGGCTTATTTGCTGGACGACGCTCGCCTGAAGGCCAAAGCACAGAAGTTTTTTGAGTGGACTCTGACGCACCAGGCAAGCAACGGGATGATCGGCCCGAGCAGCAACGACGACTGGTGGCCACGCATGGTCATGCTCAAGGCGCTGGCGCAATATCAGGAAGCGACCGGCGATCCACGAGTGATTCCCGTAATGTCGCGGTACTTCGCCTACCAGCTAAGTGCGCTTCCCGCCCGCCCTTTGCGCGACTGGGGCAAGTTCCGCTGGCAAGATAACGCTCTCACGGCGATCTGGCTCTATAACCGCACGGGCGACCCAAAGTTATTGCAGCTCGTCCGCCTGTTACATGCCCAGGGACACGATTGGCAGGCGCAGTTCTCGGATTTCAAATTTACTCAACCTGTGACGCGAGAGATGATCAAGCTGGATGAGGGGCACGGACTCGGCGATCTGGCACTCTCCACTCACGGAGTAAACAACGGGCAGGCACTCAAGGCGGCCCCGGTCTGGTCACTGGTGTCAAACACCGAGCTGGATCGTGCTGGTTTCGGGCAAATGCTCGGCGCTTTGGATCGATATCATGGCTTGCCTAACGGTATGTTCTCCTGCGATGAACATCTCGCTGGGCGTAATCCGTCTCAGGGAAGCGAACTGTGCACAGTCGTCGAGACGCTGTTTTCGCTCGAGCAGTCGCTTGCCATCCTGGGCGAGGCTACGATCGGCGATCGGATCGAGACGATCGCTTTCAATGCGTTACCTGGAACATTCAACGACGATATGTGGGCTCACCAATATGACCAGGAGCCGAACCAGGTTGAAGTGAGCCTGCATCGAAAGCCCTGGACGACGAATGGCCCTGAATCCAACCTTTACGGCCTCGAACCTAACTTCGGCTGCTGTACCGCGAATTTTCACCAGGGATGGCCTAAGTTTGCGGCGAGTCTTTGGATGCTTAGCAACGATGACGGTCTCGTAGCAGCACTCTACTCACCCTGCGAAGTCCGCACAATGGTCCGCAATACAGCAGTACACATCCTGGAGGAAACTGAGTACCCATTCCGAGGAAGTGTCCGCATCAAGATAGAACCGGCGGCCGCGCTCAGCTTTCCGCTGCGACTCAGGATCCCAACGTGGGCCGGTGTCCCAGTGATACTGGTGAACGGACTCGAGGTCGATGCTTCGCATGACGCTGGCTTCGCGAAGATCGAAAGGACCTGGAAGGCAGGGGATGTGGTGGAGTTGCGGATACCGATGGTTCCGAGAGTTGTCAGGGGTTACAACGATTCCGCCTCGATCGCGAGGGGACCCGTGGTTTTCTCATTTCCCATTGGCGAAAGCTGGGTAAAGTTACGAGACCGAGGGATGACTGCCGACTGGCAGGTGTTCCCCAGCTCGCCATGGAACTACGCGCTGGCGGTTTCCGAAGAGGATACGCAGAGGCTTTCTGTCGAGGAGCTCCCTATTGGGGAGTCTGCTTTTGCGCTCGCGGAGACACCGCTCAAGCTACAGGTTAAAGCGCGCAAGCTTCCATCGTGGTTGGCGGTCGATGGAGTGGCCGATCCAGTTCCCCAAAGTCCGGTGCACAGCAGCGAGCCCGAAGAGACGATCACGCTGGTCCCCTATGGCACCGCGAAACTGCGAATCACGGCCTTTCCTCTACTCAACCCAAGCTGAAAAATGCCGACGCACGGCTTGCCAACGGTGATCGCCGACAGGTGATCGGCCGGGTACGGAGGCGGGTACTTTCTTCTCTGGCGGGCCGCTTGTCCAAGCGGTTTGTAACGCTGTTGCTTTAATGTGCACTAATGTTGCGGGCACGATAATGACAACTAAGTGACAAAATCCTTAGTTCTAAGCGGTATGATATTTTGGTGTCGACTGTGGGGCAATTTGTAATCGAACGCGAAGTAGCTGGGGCCGGAAGCCTGTCGGATGCGCAGATCCGGGAGATTTCCCTGCGCTCTCTGCAGGTTTTGAGCGCCATGGGGCCGCAAATTCAGTGGCTCCACAGTTACGTCACCGAGGACAAGGTCTATTGCGTTTACCTGGCACCGGATGAAGACAGCATTCGGGAGCATGCACGCCGCGCAGGTATTCCAGCCGACCGTGTCTCAGCAGTGCGCCGTCTCATTGACCCTGCTCGCCCTGGACTGACCGCATCGAGTTCCTCGAGCGAATATTGCATCGCTTTTTCCGGGCTCATGGCGGCACCTTTTGCCCAGGCATCCTTGCCTTCAGGATCACTGAGTGTTTTCCAGGCAGGCGCTAACGTTCGATCGAATTTAGACTGTTCCGCCTGAGTGCAGCGTAGCGCTGATCAGCTTGCGCAACTGCGCCGCGGCCGCCGCCAGGGTCAGAGCCCGCGCAGCGTGTCCTTCAGCCAGAGCCAGGCAGGCATACCCCTCAAGCACCCGCGCCATCCCGCGCCGGTGCCCCAATCCGGCGAAGAGTTCCATGGCTTCGCGGAATGCCGTATGTCCAGCCAGGTGATTTCCTTGTTCATAGTCTATGTAGCCCAGATCCGTCAAAGACCGCGCTGAGCCCCACGGGTCTCCTGTTTTACGAAAGGCGGAAAGCGCACGCCGGTAGAACTCTCGAGCGGTGACCATATCGCCAGTCTCGCGAGCGATATCGCCCTGCTGATTGATCGACCAGGCGGCTCCGCTGCGATCGCCGAGTTCTTCGAAAATGTCCGCCGCTTCTCGCAACGCCCAACGGGCGCGCGGATAGTCGCCGCGAACCTTGACCACATTGGCGAGATTGTGAAGACAACGCGCGATGGCCAGGCGATCGGGCAGCAGACGCCAGCATGCGAGGCTACGCTCGAAATTGGCCTGAGCGGAAACGTAATCCCCTCGATCCCGAGCAGCTACGGCGAGCGCATTCAAGGAGGCGGCAATGCCCGATTCATCACCCAATTCCTCATAGAGAGAGAGGCTGCTTTGCAGAGCATGCTCGGCGGCCGGTAATCGCCCTGGGTGGTGGTGAGTGCGCCGAGAAAGAGCCAAAGCCTGGCTCGCTCACGTGTACGTTCTTCGCCGCAGAGGCGGAGCACGGTCTCGATCCGTGCACGGCCCTCGCTCAGGTGTTCCCGCATGTCCCAGAATCGAAACAGGGCGACACAGAGGCGCACACTCCAGTCCAGGTCGAGGGTCTGAAACAGCCAGTCGAGAGCCGCACGGAAGTTATCGATTTCAGCGTCACATTGCGTCAGCCAGCGGGTACGATCTGCGGCGCCCAGTTCCGGGTTTCCTTCCTCCGCCAGGACCAGGCAGTAGGCTGCGTGCGCGCGACGTACGGAAGAGTGGTCGCCGCTCTCGATCAAGCGTTCAAGAGCAAATTCGCGAATTGTTTCGAGCATGATAAAACGCGACTCGGTCTGTGCCCGGTCCATCGGCTGAACCAGATTTTTGTCGACCAGAGAAGACAAGCCTTCCAGAGGGTCGATCGCGAGATCACGCCTGGTGTTGCAAACGGCCTCTGTCGACTCCAACGTGCAGCCGCCCACAAAGACGGAGAGGCGCCGGAACAGTCTCTGCTCCGCGTCGTTCAGTAGGCTGTAGCTCCAATCAATGGCCTTACGGAGCGTCTGTTGACGTTCCGGCTGGTCGAGCGCACCGCCAGTCAGGAGTTGCAGGGGATTTTGCAAGCGGTCCAGAATAGCTCCGGGAGAAAGCACCTTGGTGCGCGCAGCCGCCAACTCGATCGCCAAGGGCAAACCATCGAGACGTGAGCAGATTTCCTGGATCGCGGACGCGTTCTCCGCGTTGATCGCAAAACCGGGCCAGACGGCTGCCGCGCGTTGTGCGAACAACTCGATGGCGGAATTCTGGGGCAGCGGCGTCACCGGGAACTCCTGCTCGCCATAGATGTGCAGGCAGGACCGGCTGGTGACCACAATCTTGAGCGAGGGGCAGGCCTCTAACGTTTCGGCGACCACGGTCGCAGCCGAGATCACTTGTTCGAAGTTGTCCAACAGCAGCAGGAAAGGCCCGGAGTTTTTTAGTTGATCGCCGATGAGTTGTGGGATGGTGCGGCCTGCGACCTGCTGAATTTCAAGCGCGTCTGCCAGCGCCGTGGCCACGAGGTCGGGCCGCGTGATCGACGCCAAACTGACAAATTGAACACCCGCGGTGAATCGGTCAGCAATCGCGCTACCAATGGCAATCGACAGGCGAGTTTTACCCGCACCCCCGGGACCGGTCAGACTCAGCAGCCGGACGTCTTGTCTTAGCAATAAATGGGTGGCTTCCGTCACTTGCTGCTCCCGCCCGATGAGCGAAGTACGCGGGACCGGCAAATCGTGGCGTTTCCTGGTGATCTTTTCCGTGGATAGCTCAGGACCATCGGACAAAGCAGAGCGATCGGATACAGCGGAGAGTTCCGCCGAGTGTTGCATGACCGGAGCCGCGAACAGGTATCCGCGTCGAGGCACTGTTTTCAGCAACTGCTGGCGCCCGTCATCCAATGCGCGACGCAACTCGAGGGTGCACTGCACCAGTGAATCGTCGGTTACAAAGGCGTTCGGCCATACCGCCTGCATCAGCTCCTGCTTACCGATGAGTTGTCCAGGGTGTTCTACCAGGTACTTGAGGGTTTCATAAACCTTGGGGCGCAGTTTGATTTCCACCCCGGCGCGAAGCAAGCATCCGCGGGCGCCGTCCAGGGTGAACTCACCGAATTGATAGCTCAGGCGACTTGCTTCCAAGTGCGCTCCTATTCACGCAAAAGAACGGGCAGTGTCCGGAATTTCGGCAATCCTTCGTCGTTGTTTCGTTACTTCCCGCCTGAGGGTCGTTACCTTGATCTCAGGCCGAGGCTCAACAGGCTGCTGTGCTCACACTTCAAAGAAACAACCCCGACGTTCTACAGAGCGGATTCTAGCAAAATGCGCCCACCGGGAAGCAAGTGACGAGCAGCAGTGAACCAAGGCCGGCCAGTTTAAGGAGACCACTTCCATGAATACGACCTGCTTCCCCACGTTTTTCGCCAAGGTAAGGCCAGTTGAGAAAGAGGAGATCACAAAATGAGCACTACACTCGTTCCGGCAATCGATATGGAAAAGCTGAACGCCTTTATCGGTCAATTTGTGACCGATCTTGGCGCCGCAGTTCACACGGGCATGGTAGTCATTGGGGAAAAGCTTGGGCTCTACAAAGCCCTCGCCGGCGAAGCACTGAGCTCTGCGCAACTTGCCGCGAAGACCAAGACCGACGAGCGCTATGTGCGCGAGTGGCTTGGCTCACAAGCGGCCGCCGGTTACATCACCTACGATGCGACGTCGGGCAAGTTCAGCCTGACTGCAGAGCAAGCCTTTGCGTTGGCAACAGAAGACAGTCCGGCTTACTTGCCTGGGGCATTTGAACTGGCTTTAGGCTCGCTGGCGGCGGTTCCGAGAATCACAGAGGCCTTCCGCACGGGAGCCGGCATGGGTTGGCACGAACATGTGGATGGCGTCTTCCATGGCTGCGAAAAGTTCTTTCGTCCCGGCTATGCGGCGAATCTTGTGAGTTCGTGGATACCGGCCTTACACGACGTGCGGCGGAAAGCTGGAGGCGGGGGCGCGTGTGGCCGATGTCGGCTGCGGCAAGGGCGCTTCGACCATTCTGATGGCAAAAGCAGTTTCCCAATTCCAGATTCTTCGGGTTCGATTACCACGACAAGTCGATTGCAGCGGCGCGCGAGGCGGCGGTGCGCAACGGTGTTGCCGATCGCGTCAACTTTGCGGTTGCCGACGCAAAGAGGTTTCCCGGCAAAGAGTACGACTTCGTGGCGGTCTTCGATTGTCTGCACGACATGGGAGACCCGATCGGCGCGGCTGCGCACGTCCGGCAGTCACTGGCGAAGGATGGGACCTGGATGATCGTTGAGCCCTTCGCAAACGATGAATTGAAGGACAATTTGAATCCAGTCGGGAGAGTCTATTACTCGTTCTCGACCCTGCTGTGCACACCATGCTCAAGATCGCAGGAAGTTGGACTGTGCCTGGGCGCCCAGGCCGGCGAGACACGCATACGTGAGGTCGTCAATTCTGCTGGGTTCAGTCGCTTCCGCCGGGCGACCGAAACGCCTTTCAACATTGTTTACGAGGCCCGGCCCTGATTTGCTGGTGGGCGATGATGCGCCGCTATCAATCCAAGAGTAAGCTCGATGCCACCGGTCCCTTCCCGCAGGACAGGAACCTTCGATCGAAGCGAACATTTAATCGACGGAAAGGAAGGAAGACATGCAACAGCAAGACATTAGCGAATTCAAGAGTCAGTTGCGGGGCGACCTGATAGAGCCCACCGACGAACAATACGAAAAAGAACGCCGAGTGTATAACGCCATGATCGACCGAAAACCGCGTTTGATTGCCAAGTGCGCAGATGTAGCCGACGTGATGACCGCCGTTCATTTCGGCCGGAAAAACAATTTGCGGGTTTCCATTCGGAGCGGCGGCCATAATGCGGGCGGTTTGGGAGTATGCGATGACGGCCTGGTCATCGACCTTTCTCCCATCAAGTACGTTCATGTCGATCCAGGGGCACGCACGGTGCGGGTGGGTGGCGGTTGCACCTGGGGTGATGTCGACCACGCGATGCATGCGTTTGGGCTTGCGGTGCCGTCCGGAATCATCTCCACCACCGGCGTTGGAGGCTTGACCCTGGGTGGTGGCATGGGGCACCTCACAAGAAAGTATGGCCTGACCATCGATAGTCTGTTAGCGGCAGACGTGGTGTTGGCTGATGGAAGCTTCGTGGTCGCAAGCGCGAAGGAAAATACCGATCTGTTCTGGGCCATCCGCGGGGGCGGAGGAAATTTTGGCGTGGTCACGTCGTTTCTGTTCCAGGCGTATCCGGTGCAGATGGTGTGCGCCGGACCGATGTTGTGGGACCTCGACCAGGCCTCCGATGTGATGAAGTGGTATCGCGAGTTCATTGTCCAGGCGCCGGACGAGATCAATGGATTCTTTGCCTTCCTAACCGTTCCGCCTGGGCCACCCTTCCCGGAGGCTTTGCACTTCAAGAAAATGTGCGGCATCGTGTGGTGTTCTACTGGAACGCTGGAACAGGCGAATAAAATTATCGATCCGGTCCGCAAATTCCGGAACCCGGCCTTCGAGTTTTTCGCGCCCATGCCGTATCCCATGTTGCAAAGCATGTTCGACGGGCTTTATGCCCCGGGGTTGCAGTGGTATTGGAAGGCAGATTTCGTGAACGATCTGAGCGACGAGGCAATCGCTCTGCACATAAAACATGGCTCGGAGATGCCGTCACTGCATTCGACGATGCATCTGTATCCCATCAATGGAGCGGCACACAAGGTGGGAAGCAAAGACACGCCTTGGAGCTATCGTGACGCTACGTGGAGCGAGGTCATTGTCGGCGTGGACCCGGACCCGGCGAATTGCGATCACATTACCGCCTGGGCTAAGAACTACTGGGAGGCGCTCCACCCGTACGGAGCCGGGGGCGCCTACGTAAATTTCATGATGGAAGGCGAAGGCGAAGACCGTATTCGTGCAACCTATGGTGATAATTACGAAAGGCTGGCGCGGACTAAGGCGAAGTACGATCCGGATAATTTCTTCAACGTCAATCAGAACATCCGGCCGGCGGCGGAGGTCATGGCTGGGTAAGTTGGAAGCCGATTACGCCTTGTCGAGAACGCAGATCTCTCTGCTCCCATGGCTCGCGCGGGGCTAAGGGAGAGGGGGTTTTCCGGTGGGTCTAGTTGCTGGGATCCCAGGTCTCAAAAGCGAGACCTGGGGCACCCATCGGTTATTCCCGACACCGTATAGTCTGTGGCCGGAAAGCTCCGAATAGCATCTGCCGATAGTCATCGCCGGGGTTCCTTCGACTTCGCGGATAAAACTTCTCTTTATGTGACTAATCTGCGAGGCGCTTCTCTCCCACGGCTCGCCGGGGCAGGCAGGATGACGAGTTTATGCGAGCCCGGCGCATGCGGGGCCCCCGAAGGGCGCACTGCAGGTCCCTCGCTACGCTCGGGATGACAAATAGGAGAGGGTTTCTGAAAAGAGAGGACCGCTTCCAAAGGACAGGACGGTTGTTGGGACGCTGGGGACGTCGACAGCAGCCATTTTTTGCGCGAAATCAAAAAGTCACAACCTCTCAGGATGACGGTTTTGTGGAGGGACTGAAAACATTTGCTTGGGTGTGCGAAATTCACGAAACGATCGAAAGAGTCACAGGCTCGGGATGACAAATAGGAGAGAGCTGCGGTTTCCGCAGCCCAGGGTGCAACTGGTGCTTGGCCTAAAAGAATTTTTTCTTGAATCTTTCGTGGCGTTCGTTCGCGGCGCTTAGTAGTTGGGCAAACTCGGTTTCGCTTCGAAGCTTGTTCAGGAGGGGATCGGTCGCGAAATAGGGATAGGGAAAGAAACCATTCTCGATGCTCTGCCGCATCACACGAAGTGCTGAAGTATTTTCCCCGACCGTTGCGTACGCTTGAGCAAGCTTGTAGGTTGCCTCAGGATCGACCGTTCCTTGCTCCTTGATCCTGGACTCCAATGAGCGAAGAGCTGCGATCGCATGAGAGTCTTTGTGCTCTATTCCAAGACTGATGGCCTTACCTATCCTTGCCTGCAGCAGAGATGGATCGAGCTCAAATGCATGATCGAAATTCATTTCCGCCTGGCGCGAATTCTGTTTGTGGTACTCTCCCCAACCGCGATAGAAAACGATAAGAGCCGACTCATCCGTTTTAGGAAGACTCTCCAAAAAGCGATCGTATTGCCCGAGGTAGAGATACGCGTTGAGCGTGGAACTGTTCAGTTTTACCAAAGGATCGAGTTGCCTGGCCTGCTCACACTCGGAAACCGATTCCGGCAGCATTCCTCCAAACCGGTAGGCATAGCCCAACTCCCAGTGAATTTCGGCGTGATTGGGATTTGTTTTTAACGCTTCTCGTAACAACGGCACGGCTTCTTCTACCCTGCCCGTGTCGGTGAACATGTTCGCCATGTAGACCCTGGCGTCGATGAGAGTGGGTTGGAGAGAGAGGGCTTTCGAGAAGGCAGCCTCCGCCTTGCCGTAATGCTCCGCGCCGCCAAATTGGAAGGAGGCATTGGCGTTGTACGATCGACCCAGATTGGCCCAAGCCGACGCAAAGCTGGGCGCGAGCTCGGTGGACTTCTCCAACATCTTGATGGCCATAGGGAAGTCTCCTTTCGCGTAGAGGTCGACTCCGCGCAGGTAGTATTCGTAGGCGCGAGGGGCGACGGCTTCTTCGGTCTTCAGCAGCTCGGCTTCGGAACTGGAGAGGGTCAATTCCAGTCCTCGAATGGTTTGCTGTGCCACCTCGTCCTGCACGGCTAGAAGCTTGTCGTACTTGAAGTCGAAAACACCTTTCCATAAAAGGTTTTGGGTCTTCACATCGATCAATTGGCAGGCAATGCGGAGATCATCCCCCTCGCGGAGGAAAGTCCCTGTAAGCAGGGTGTCTACGTTCAGGTCTGCGGCGACCTTTCCAATATCCATGGGCTGAGAGCTGTATTTCTGCACTGCGTAGGACGGACGAACGGCAAGTTCGCGAACATAGCCGAGTTTGGTGATGACCGCATCCGCAAGCGAAAACCCAAGAAAGTCATTTTCCCCGTCTTTTCGGAGGTTCTGATAGGGAAGAACAGCCAACCGGCGCGGCAGATGGGCGGCCTGATGGGGCACCGATCGGTTGCGATAGAGCACATAGACCAAGACGGCCAGCAGAATTGCAAGTCCGACCAGCAGCACGGACGGTCTGTACCATACCCGTCGGCGGCGGGTTTCTGCAGACCCCGAGGGCGTCCCTATCGGCAACGCTGCGGGGGAAGTGAAAGCGTCCTGAACCGCTCCGGTCTCTACGACGACCGCCGGGTTGCGAGGTTCATTCGCCCGCACTTCTGCGACCGGCACGGCGAACCGATAGCCCTTCTTGGGCACAGTTTCAATATATGGACCGCCATCAGGGGATTCGCCGAGTTGCTTTCGCAGCGCAGATATGTGGACGGTAAGATTCGCCTCTTCCACAAAGCTGTCGGGCCAGACCTTACGCATCAACTCTTCTTTGGTGGTCAGGCGATTCCCGTTCCTGACCAGGACCGAAAGAATTTCAAACCCCTTAGGGCTGAGAGAAATACGATTGCCCTCACTCTCCAGTGAGTGGTTCTCCGGATCAAGACGAAATCTGCAAAATTTGTACAAGTCATTGACTCACAAGAAATTAGGCGCATTTGCAAGTCCTTTGGAAATTCTTTCCAAAATACCTGACATATCTTGAGGACCCCCGGCCGCCGTTTCGCTACGGTGATGACACTGCCGGCCGCCTCGCGATCGAATTTTACTACCAGCCGTCGAGACCGCAGCACTTTGATTAAACGGCCAGTGTGGGATCCGTTCCAGACACTTGCACTACCCCGAACGTTTTCACATGAAGCGCTGATTTCCTCCGGCGTTTGCCAGGCTCGGCGCAAGCGAAAATGTTTTACGCTTCCATTGACAACGCATAGCCATATGGTTATGGTTTTGGTGTGCCCGCAGCCAATGCCAACCACGTGTTCCGCGCCCTGGCCGATCCGACGCGCCGGTCAATTTTTGAGGAGTTGACGCGGCAAGGCGAGCAGACAGTGCACGCGTTGACTCGCTATGCCGGTGTGTCGCAGCCCGCCGTCTCCAAGCATCTGACCGTGCTGAAGAGGGCAAGGCTGGTACGGCATCGCCGGGAAGGACGCGAAACGCACTATCGCGCACAGCCCGATGCGCTGGCGCCTATTGTGGATTGGCTCAATCACTACGGCGCCTTCTGGCGCGAGCGATTCGATCAACTCGAAAATCTGTTGCAAAGGATGGACAAATGACCTCTACCGCCGTAACCCGTACTCTTGTCATAGAACGGGAGATGCCGCATCCCCCGGAAAAAGTTTGGCGTGCGCTCACGCAAGGCCCGCTTATCGAAGAGTGGCTGATGTCGAATGATTTCCAGCCGGTCGTGGGCCACCGGTTCACGTTCCGCGCGACGCCGGTGCAGGGTTGGAACGGGATTATCGATTCTGAAGTGCTGGTGGTTGAACCGAATTCACGGCTCTCGTATAGCTGGGGGTCTATGGGTTTGGAGACTGTTGTCACGTGGACGTTGACGCCGACCACGGGCGGCACCCATCTCCGCATGGAGCAATCCGGTTTCCGGTCGGAAGAGGATGCCAGCTACAAGGGCGCGACGTGGGGATGGACGAAGTTTATCGGCAACCTGGAGCGTGTTGTCGGAGGGCTGGACTGATATGAAGGGAAAAGTGATTGCTTACTGGACAACGACCATACTCATAGCGTTTTTCATCGGGAGCGGCGGCGTTGCACAGATCGCCCAGTATCTGGGCAACCGCCATGGCGTAGTCCCCTTGCTCGGATATCCGATGTACTTTTTTGGCATCCTGGGATTCTGGAAAGTGCTTGGGGCCATTGCCATCCTTGTGCCGCGCTATCCGCGGCTCAAGGAGTGGGCGTATGCCGGCATTTTCTTCGACCTGACGGGCGCAGCCGCGTCCTGCACCGCAGTTGGCGGTTACGGCGCTTACGGCTTTCACGTCATCGCCCCTCTCGTGCTTACTGTGCTTATGGTTGTATCTTGGGCCCTTCGACCGGAGAGCCGTGTCATCGGCGTCCTTACGCACGGCAAAAATGGCCGGCCGGCGATCGATGCGCGAGCAGCGTAAAGCGAACTAAATTCAGCAGACGCGGGGGTGGATGTGGCGGGGAAGCTTTCGCTGCAAAGTTCTGTGAAAGTGAAACAAGACCAGCCGATGGCGTACCCGGACTATGGTTCGATCACCATTCGCGGCGCGCGGGAAAACAATCTCAAGAACGTCTCGCTGGATATTCCCAAGCGCCGGATTACGGTGTTTACCGGAGTGTCGGGTTCGGGTAAATCCTCCCTGGTGTTCAACACCATCGCGGCGGAAAGCCAAAGGCTGATCAACGAAAGCTATCCGGCCTTCGTGCAACAATTCATGCCGCATTACGGGCAGCCTGATGCCGATATGCTGGAGAACATTTCGGCAGCCATCATTGTCGACCAGCAAAGGCTGGGCGGCAACTTGCGCTCGACCGTGGCGACGGTGACCGACACGGCTCAGATGCTGCGGGTGTTGTTTTCCAGGCTGGGCGAGCCGCGTCTGCCGGCACCCGGCTATTACTCGTACAACGATCCGCGCGGCATGTGCCCGGACTGCGAAGGCGTCGGCCAGGTGGCGGCGATGGACATGGCCGCAGTGGTGGACGAGAGCAAGTCGCTCAACCAGGGAGCGCTCATCGCAAGGGGTTTTGAGGTGGATAGCTGGTGGTGGTCGATTTATGCGCGCTCCGGCATGTTCGATCTCGATAAGCCGATCCGCAAATACTCGGCCAAGGAACGCGCCAACCTCTTCGACCTTGATGACGGGCGCAAGATCAAGGTCGACAAGATCAATCTTACCTATCTGGGCGTGGTGCCCAAGCTCAAGCAGTCGCTGGGCAGCAAAGATCCGGAGACCCTGCAACCACATGTCCGGGTGGAATATGAGCGCATCTTCACGCGCAAGATCTGCCCCGCCTGCAAGGGAGCGCGGATCAAGGCGGAGGCACTGGCCAGCAAGATTTCCGGCAAGAATATTGCCGAACTGTCGTCGATGCAGGTGAGTCACCTCGCCGCGCTGGTGCGCTCCATCAAGGCGCCCCAGGTTGGGCCGATGCTGGCGGCGCTGACGGCGCGCCTGGAAAACCTGGTCACTATCGGGCTGGGCTATCTGAGCCTTGACCGGGAGAGCACGAGCCTGTCGGGCGGAGAGAGCCAGCGGGTCAAGATGGTGCGCCATCTGGGTTCGTCGCTGACCGACATCACCTATATATTCGACGAGCCGTCGGTGGGGCTGCATCCGCACGATGTGGGGCGGATGGCAGGGCTGATGCAGCAGCTGCGCGATAAGGGCAACACGGTGCTGATTGTCGAGCATAAGCCGGACATGATCGCCATCGCGGACCATGTGGTGGACATGGGTCCCTTTGCCGGCAACAAGGGCGGCGAGGTGGTCTACGAGGGGGATTTCGCCGGGCTTTTGACTTCGGGGACGCTGACCGGGAACCACATGAAGAAGCACCAACCGATCAAGGATACGGTGCGTGAACGCAGTGGCGAACTCAAGATCCGGCGTGCCCGGCTCAACAATCTCAAGGACGTGTCGGTCACCATTCCCAAGGGCGTGCTGACGGCTGTTTCGGGAGTGGCCGGCTCGGGCAAGTCATCGCTCATCGCAGGCTGTCTGCCGGAGGCCTATCCGGAAACCATCATCATCGACCAGAACCTGGCGCGCGGCTCGCGGCGGTCGAACACGGCGACTTATACCGGCATTCTCGACAACGTGCGCAAGGCCTTTGCCAAGGCCAATGGAGTCGATGCGGCGCTGTTCTCGGCCAATTCCAAGGGGGCGTGCGCGGACTGCAATGGGCTGGGTGTAACCTATACCGACCTCGGCCATCTCGACCCCATGGTCACCACGTGCGAGACCTGCGAAGGCAAGCGCTTTCTGCCCGAAGTGCGGGAGCACCGGCTGCGCGGCAAATCGATCAGTGATGTTTACGAAATGAGCGTTGCGGATGCAGTCGAGTTTTTCACCGAGCCGGCCATCGCGAAGATCCTGCAGGGGCTCGACGATGTGGGCCTGGGCTACCTGACGCTGGGTCAGCCGCTCTCCACGCTGTCGGGCGGCGAACGCCAGCGGCTCAAGCTCGCCGCCGAGCTGGGGAAGAAGGGGAATATTTATGTGCTCGACGAGCCCACGACGAGTCTGCACATGAACGATGTGGACACCTTGATCGGACTGTTCGACCGGTTGGTCGATGCCGGGTCCTCGGTCATCGTGATCGAGCACAATCTGGATGTGATCGCTCGGGCGGACTGGGTCATCGATCTGGGGCCGGGCGCGGGGCAGGAAGGCGGCACAGTGCAGTTCGAGGGCGTACCGGCGGATTTGGCGAAGAACGGAAAGACTCTGACCGGGCGTTATTTGTCGCAGCGCCGAGGCAGTCGCTGACGGGGCAAGATCAGTAATTATCGAAATGCCTGGCAGGCTACGGAAAAATAATTTCTTTGATGGTACGGGCTAACCTATCGGGGGACGTATTTCTTCTGGACACCCACAAAACCGTCATCCTGAGCGAAGCGCCCGCAGATCATTCGCATAATGGAAAGGTTTATAGCGCGAAGTCGAAGGACCCCGGCGATGCTCGCTGGCAGATGCTATTCAGAGCTTTCTGGCCACAAACTACAAGGATAAATGGAGAAGTCACATGCTCTCGGGATGACAATGGAAAACACAACGGTCCATTGAAAGTAGTTGCCCGACCTCTCAACATTTTCCACGAGAACCGCGGCTCCCTCGGCTGCACTGGGAGCTTGTGATTTTTTTAAGTTTTTCTTATCGCTTGTGGCCGGAAAGCTCTGAATACCATCTGTCAGCGAGCATCGCCGGGGTCCTTCGACTTCGCGCTATAAACCTTCCATCATGCGAAAGATCTGCGGGGCGCTTCGCTCAGGATGACGGTTTTGTGGAGGGGGTAAAAAAGATCTGGTTAGCATGACAATGGGGGAGGGTGGTTGCAGGGAGAGAACAGTTGCCGACGCGGGACGCCTCCCGCGTAGGCCTTTGCTAGGAGGATCCCGGGTCTCAAACACGAGACCCCACGGCACGCCGGGGCAGGATGGGGCACCCTTCGCGTGTCCAATTTGCATGGTGTTTGGGAAGAATTACATCCTCCGACTGGAGTTTTGACTCTTTTTCGTTTGTCTGACCTTAGTAACTTCCCTGCGTCATATCAGGAGTATGCGGACGGGGCTGCGTGTACCATTGAGACGGTGTAGAAAAGCCTCGACGATTGCGTTGAGGCATAGGGGCGGAAAATGTAACTGTAAAGGAGAGTTTTGATGATCCGTCGCTCCGGTTTTCAGATGTTGGCCGTTGCCTTCGCAGTTTGCTTCACCATGCTTTGCCTACCGGCTTCGGCCGCGGCACAATCGACATGTTCCAATTTCGGCACGGTTTCGATTGACGGCGGCTCCTATATTTTTCAGAACAACGAATGGAATTCGGGCCTGGAGCAATGCGCCACGGTGAATGGCCTGGGGTTTAACCTCACCACGGCGAATTTTAATTCAGGCACCAATGGCGCCCCGGCAACCTACCCTTCCATCTTCAGGGGATGCCATTGGGGCAATTGCACTACTTCGAATCCATTTCCGATCGAAGAAAACAATATTGCATCGGCAAGTACGAGCGTCACCATCAACCAGCCTTCCGGGTATAACGATGACGCGGCATACGACATCTGGTTCAACCAGACATCGACCACCTCAGGGCAGCCGAACGGCACGGAGATCATGATCTGGATCAATCACGAAGGATCGCCCCAGCCCTTCGGTTCGAAAACGGCCACAGCCACGATGGATGGAGCGACCTGGGACGTGTGGACCGGGCGTCAGTCATCGTGGAACATTGTTTCGTATGTCCGGCAGACGCCGGTGACGTCCGTCACTAACCTGAATCTGTTGCCTTTTTTCAGCGATGCGGTATCGCGTGGCAGTCTGCAACCTTCATGGTGGCTGATTGATGTGGAGTACGGCTTCGAGATCTGGACCGGGGGCCAGGGGCTAGGGGTGAGCGGCTTTTCCGTGAGCGCGGCGGCCGGCGGTGGGGGAGGCGGAACGCAATGCGCTGCTGTGCCTTCGGAGCCAAGCGGCTTGAAAGGAACGGCTGCTTCCTCCAGCGTTATCAACGTAAGCTGGACCGCGGACACGGCGCCGGCCAATTGCACCATCCGCTCTTACAATGTTTTCCGGAGTACGAGCAGCGGATTCAGCCCGTCGGCGAGCAACCAGATAGCCAGCGGAGTGACCAGTACGAGCTACTCCGACAGCGGGCTGGCCCCGGCAACGACTTACTATTACGCGGTGGAAGCGGTGGACGCATTCGGAACCTCACCAGCATCGGCAAAGGTGAGTGCGGCGACTGCCGCGGCCGGCGGCGGCAGCGGTACGGCGTGCCACGTCGTCTATCAGATTACTAACCAGTGGCCCGGAGGTTTTGGGGCTTCCATCGCCATCAACAACACGGGATCTACTGCTCTGAATAATTGGACGCTCACCTGGACCTTTGCCAACGGGCAGACGGTTACACAGCTCTGGAACGGAAATACCACGCAGAGCGGCGCAAGCGTCAAGGTGACAAACATGAGCTACAACGGCAGCATCCCCGCCGGTGGCAGCTATACCGGCGTGGGATTCAACGGGACGTGGAACAACACGGTCAACGCTATTCCAACGTCGTTCGCGCTGAACGGAACAACCTGCCACTGAGCAGAGCGTGCGTGTGTTCAAACCGGCTGCGGAAAAAGGATGACTCGTTACGAGAGGAAAGGAAGAACATACCTCAGGGCCTAAAGGCCATAACGATAACAACGTTTGTGCCGGGGATAAATCCCCGGCCTACCCGGAAAGTTCTCCGCAGCCCGCCAGGCCGACCCGGAAAGCTCTCCGCAGCCGGCCCGGCCTACCCGGAAAGTTCTCCGGGACAGCCCGCCAGGCCTACCCGGAAAGTTCTCCGCAGCCCGTCAGGCCGACGGGCTATCAGCGGGGGCAAGCACAACGGACGCCTCGCTGGTGAAGGGGCGAAAGGTGAAAGACTCCTGCAGGTAAAGCCGGACCGCGGCGTCGGTGTGCGAGAGGTAGCCGATGGAGAGGTCCTGGCCAATGCTGAGCTCGAAATCGCCGCCGCGCGTGGTGAGGACAAATGCGCCCTCGATGGCCGGAGCCCAGATGATGTTGCCGTCGACAATGCGCTTGACGTGTTCCAGGACCGGGTAGCCGTGATCGCGGGTTTCCGCGAGCTCGGTGTACGCTTTGGCTCCGAGCAAGACCGAGTACGGTCCGTTCACACCGACGAGACGGAGTTGGCTCAACGCATGGGCCACAGCATCCGGATAGTCCCGAACATCGGCGGGAAGGGTCATGACCGGGTTGCTGGTGGCTTCGCGAATGCCCTGGATGTTGGCCGCGGGGTAGCCGTTGAAGATGGCGCGGTCTTCCGCAAAGGCGATCTTCCTGGCTGCGTCCTTGGCCGGTTGCCAATCGGAATCGTCTGAGCCTCGCTCCACATCGTCGATCGCGTCGCGCGTCAACTCAAAGGGGACACGCAATTCCACCACAGGCCTTCACCTCTCGCTGCCGGGCGATGATGTCTTCCGCAGGAGAGGCTATGGGCAGCAAATGGCCGGTACCCACAGCGGGCAAACCGACGCCACCAGGAGTGGGCACATCGACGACGCGCCGGCCGGCGAGATAACGTTTGAGCGTTCGAGTTGCTTCTTCCTCGATCTGCGCCCACGCGGCGTCAGAGATGGGCGCCAACTCACGATGGAGGTTATTCATTTCGTTCTCCTCTCAGCGATCCTATCCCAAGTGATGCGTCCGGCACAGCGGCGGCGACGGAGGGATCAGGCGCCGCCGGTGGCGCGGCAATGGCCGCAGGGACAGGCTCTCCGTCCGCGGCATCGTCCAGAAAAGTTGCCGAAGGGGCAAAGAACAGGCCTCCGGTAACGGCGCGGCTGAAGTCCAGGAGCCGGTCGTAGTTACCCGGCGGACGGCCGACCACCATGTTCTCGAGCATCTGCTCGGTGATCCGCGGAGTGCGGCAGTAGCCGATGAAGTAGGTACCAAATTCGCCGCGGCCCGGTTGCCCAAACGGCATGTTGTCGCGGAGGATCTTGACCTCTTTTCCATTCTCCTCGATGACGGTCAGTGCGCTGTGGGCCGAGGTTGGTTTCACCCCATCTTCCAGTTCGATATCCGTCAGCTTCCTGCGGCCGATAATTCGCTCTTGCGCCTCGGTGGACAGGACATTCCATGCCTTCATATCGTGGAGGTATTTCTGCACCAGGACGTAGCTGCCGCCGGCAAAGGGAGCGTCTTCTTCGCCCACCAGCGCGGACTCAAGGGCAAGCGTGCCTCTCGGATTCTCCGTGCCGTCGACGAAACCGATCAGGTCGCGATCCTCGAAGTAGCGGAAACCCTGCACCTCGTCGGCAACCGAAACCGCGTCCCCGATGCGGTCCATGATCTGGGTTGCCAACTCAAAACAGATGTCCATGCGTTGGGCACGGATGTGGAACAGTATGTCGCCCGGAGTGGCGGGGGCATGACGGTTGCCGGCGTGGAACTCGCGGAACGGATGCAGTTCGGCCGGCCGGGGATTGCCGAAGAGGCGGTCCCAGGCATCTGATCCGAAGGAAGCGATACAGGTGAGGGCGGCGTCGATGTCGCGGAACTCCACTGCGCGAATGATCCCGGAGAGGTCGCCGCAAAACGAGCGCAGGGTGGCGTAGCTCTCCGCCTCCGGCTTTATGGTGACAACCAGGAAGATGGCGGCGCGTGTGAGTGGCGCGAGTACCTGCTTGTGCAAGAGGAACTTGATCCGATCCGTTAAGCGCCGTCATCCGACTTGCCTCGTTCTGCTGCGATTTTCATTCATGCTATTGATTCTTGCTCCAGCCAGACGATTTGCAGATGCAGGGATAATTTTATCCTCCCCGCTCCGGTTCTCCCTAACGATCGATGTTGCTGTGCGTCCCCTCACAGGCTTGCTGTGCGCCCCTCACACGGCGGCGCCAAACCAGCGTGCGATCGATGCTTCGACGGCGATCGGGTCGGGTTCCGATTCAGTCGCCCACGCGACGAACCCATCGGGTCTTATCAACACCGCGGTGAGCCCCAGGTTGTCTTTCACTTTGGCGCAGGTGTACGTCAGCCGTTCTTTTCGAGCTTGAGTAAGAGTATGAAGGCCGGTGGCCTGGGAGAAGTTCAGCAGCAGACCTTTGCCGTCGTGCAGAAGTTCGCCGAGGCGGGCGCCATCTTCAAATTCGAAGTCGGGTGCGCTGCAGCCGATCAGCGGATGGTCGCCGGGCAGGTTGTATCGCATCACCATGCCGGACATTTTTCCGACGAAGTAGGTGGTGGCATCCTTTGTTTGGATGAGATCACGGATCACCGACGCGATGGCGCGAGCGTGAGGATCGGGCCTCATGATCGCGACCTGAGCACGTGTCCAGTCGAGGGCCCATGCGCCGATCGGATGGCGCTCCGCAGTGTAACTGTCAAGGAGTCCATCTGGGGCCCAGCCTTTGATGGTGGCAGCCAGCTTCCAGCCGAGGTTCATCGCGTCGCCGACGCCGGTGTTCAGCCCCTGCCCGCCAAGAGGAGAGTGAACATGGGCCGCGTCTCCGGCCAACAGCACCCGGCCCTTGCGATAGGATGTCGCCTGGCGCGCGCGGTCGGTGTAGCTGGAGGCTACGCTCATGGAGGTCAGGGTGACGTCGGTGCCGGATACCCGCCGCAGAACAGCCTGTAAGCTCTCGAGCGTGATGGTGGTGGTGCGATCGAAGGACGCGTCGTCAAACTCAATCAACCCGATGCGGTCCGGCCCGGGACCGTTGATATACATTCCTGTATCCGTAAGATTGAAGCCAGGCCGCAGTTTCTCAGGATCGGCAATTTTCACCGATGCTGTGTAACCTGTGAATTCAGGTTCGGTACCCTCGAATTCGAACCCTGCAAGCTTTCGCACTGCGCTGCGACCGCCATCGCATCCAATGAGCCAACTCGCTTCGAAGGACTGCTCCCCGGCATAGACGGTAATCCCGCTCTCGCCTTCGGTGAAGTTGGTGACTTCGAAGCCTCGCTTCACGTCGACGCCCAGTTGCATTGCATGCTCCGCCAGCAGCACCTCGAGGCTTTCGAGACTGACCATGCCGCCGGAGGCGGAGGGTCCGGGGATCATATATTTTCTGTCGGAAAAATCAATCTTCGTGACGTCGAGCATGATGCCGGCGAAGTGTCCTGCGAAGCGGGGTCCAGGGGCTGACGCGCCATTGCCTGCGCCCCGGAGTTCCAGGCCGGGGTTCGACCCTGCATTCATCCAACCCAATGCGTTTGCACGCACATCCTCCAGCAGCCCGCGGCGATAGAAGGCTTCGACGGATGGAAAGTTGAGGCCGCGCATTCCCATCCAACCGGCCTTCAGAGGAGAATGAGGATCCTCCATCCGCTCAAGGACAACAACTGATATTCCCACCAACTGAAGTTCGCAGGCCAGAAACAGACCTACCGGTCCACCGCCTGCGATCACCACGTCATAGCTCATCCACGTTCTCCCGATTCTGAGACGACACAGCTCTATGATTGACAGACACGGTCCCGATGAGGTTTCCAGAATACCGGCGCCGGGCTTATAGGGCATAATACGAGTTGCTGTTGCAACGTTTCATGCCCTGCTCACCTTAACCGATGACGGTCTGCTATGGCGCTTAGTCGAGTGTCGGACGATCTACCCAGTGCCGGTTGCGAATCCAACAAAGAACCTTTCGGACTGCCGCTTTCGCGGTGGTCGCCGGTGGAAAAGCGTTTGCTGGCTCCTGATCTGCTGCCTGACGGCTGTGTTTCAGGCGAAGCCGGCGTTTGCCAAGCAGCGAGTCGATTTGATCGTGGTGCACGGCACAGTGGTCACGATGGATGGAACACGGCGCATCCTGCCCGATGGGGCGATTGCGGTTCAGGGAGATGCGATCGCCGCCGTTGACTCAAGCGCAAATATTGACGCCGGATATGAATCGGATAAGGTGATCGATGCGCGGGGCGGACTCGTTCTTCCGGGACTGATCAACGCGCACACACATATGAGCATGAGCCTCTTCCGCGGCCTGGCGGATGATCTTTCTCTGGATGACTGGCTGAACAAGTATATTTTTCCTGCTGAACACCGCTACGTCACCCGGGATTTCGTTACGTGGTCAACGCGGCTTAGCATGCTGGAAATGTTGCGTGGCGGCACAACGACCGTCGCCGACATGTACTACTTCGAAGAAGACGTAGCAGCAGCGATGAAGGCCGCCGGTATGCGGGGCGTACTGGGAGAAACCCTGATCGGATTTCCTTCTCCCGACAGTGCAACCCCGGCGGCAGCACTCACCTACACCGAGTCATTTCTAAAGCATTGGAAGGGTGACCCGCTCATCACGGCTGCGGTTGCGCCGCACTCCATCTATACCTGCCCGGAAACGCTGCTCAAGGATGCTGCGGCGTTGGCTCGGCGCGACCAGGCGCCGCTTCTGATCCATGTAGCCGAAGCCCCTTTCGAATTGGAGAAAAGCCGGCATGACCACGGCCTCACGACCGTCCAATATCTCTCGCGGATCGGCGTGCTGGGACCGAATGTCCTCGGGGCGCACTGCATTTGGTTAGATCAGGCAGACGTGCAGACGCTGGCTCACTTCGAGGTGGGCTGCTCCTACAATCCTTCCAGCAATATGAAGACGGCGGCGGGCCTGATGCCGGCGGTTGAGTTGCTTGCGGCAGGAGTTGCCGTGGGTATCGGAACCGACGGCGCGGCCAGCAATAACAATCAGGACATGTTTGAGGAGATGGACCTCGCAGCAAAAGAGCAAAAGTTCTCGCGCATGGATCCTAAGGCGCTGTCGGCGGCGCAGGTGGTTGAGATGGCAACCATCACAGGCGCACGCGCACTCCATCTTGAGCGGCAGGTCGGCTCCCTGGAAGTGGGTAAGAAGGCGGATCTCATCGTGGTGGACACCGGCGCCGCGCATGCGACCCCGATGTATGACGTCTATTCGGCGATCGTCTATGCGCTGAAGTCCTCTGATGTGAGGACGACGGTCGTTGGCGGCAAAGTCGTGATGGAAGATCGACGCATGCTCACTCTCGACGAGCCGGCAATCCTGGAAAAGGCGACGGAATACGCCAAACAGATCCGTGCGTCGTTTGGTACGAAAAAGAGTCCGGATGGGAAATGATGGGTCCAGCGATTCCCGGTTGCGACTAGAAGCTGGTTGTGAGGCGAAGCCCCCAGCTCCGTCCAGGCGCGATCGCGTTTCCGGAGAAAAGGCCGTTAAAGTCAATGACATTGAGACGGTTGTTCAGATTGTCTCCGTCGAGTTGCAGGCGCGCGTTCAACTTTTCGCTCTTGTAGACGTCGAGCCCTAAGGATGCACTGACGGCCAGCAACGGCCGAATGCGGCCACGATCAAAATTGAGGCGGCTGACGACCGCGGGCCCGTACAAAGCGAGAGCATCCGCCTCAGTACCTCCATATTCGAAAGGCAAGCCGGATCCATAAGAGGCGCCGGTGGCCAACCAGAGGCGGGGCGCAGCCTGATATTGAAATCGCGTCCGTAACGTGTTGCGCTGGTCCTGTGTATTGGGAAAATGCCCATTGAGTTGCGATAAAGCGTTTGCCGCGTCGTCGCCCAGAAAAAGTCCACCGGTTACCGGGAACCAGACATTCCCGACCATGTAGGAGTAGCTCACGTACCCGGTGAGGTTTTGCAGACGAACTAATTCCAGCTTTCCCTCGGCGCCGTAGATAACGGATTTGTCGAAGGCGATGGGATAACTGACGCCGGTGTTGAGCAACTGGTCATCGTCGGCGAAGTTCCTTGCGTCCCTCCGGTAGACGTTTATGTCGGCGCGCATCCTGTCGCCAAAGGCCTCCGTCATGCCGCCTTCGTAGTAATTCCCTTTCGACGGCTGCACCGGGAGCCTCAGGAAATCGTCGCTTAATGCATCGATCTGAGGTGAGCTGGAAATCAAAATGTTTTCAAACGACGGCGTCTGAAAGACACGGTCGTAGGAAGCATGCAGCACCATCTTCGCCGACGGGAAATAACGGCCTATGGAGATGCGCGGACTGAAGGAATTCTGATTGAGCAGGAGCTGATAGTGATCCCAACGCAGACCCGCACTCACTGTCCATTTGCCCAGGCGAATCAGGTCCTCCACAAAGGCGGACTGCTCCAGGTCCGGACGGCTATCAACAAAGGTGAGTGTAGGGGGCGTGTCCGGATCGAACTGGCCGGGATCGGTGATGAGGTAGTTGAAATCTTCGTGCAGGAAGGCGGTATCGACCTCAATGCCGGCTTTGAATTCGTGATTGCGATAGTGACGGGAATAAGTCCCCTTGAAATAGCCTTCGCGGAAATCATTTTTCTGGAAGGCGATGATGGGAGTCGACAGGTCATTGGAGTATAAATCGTTGGCGTTATCCCTCACCATTCCCTCGAGCGACCCAAGGCTGTCCGCCGAAAAAATGTGCTGGTAGTTGACCGTGCCCATGGTTTCGAAGGTGTCGCCGGTTTGCAATTGGCCCGCATCCTGCTGCACGAGTTCGTTCGGGATCTCGAAGCGTGAGAGCTCATGGCGAACACTCGTGATCAGGCGGTTCCGGTCGTCGAAATCGCGTTCGTACCGGATGGAAAAATCGCCGGTGGTGCCGCCGTTGGTGTAGTTTTCGGGTACGACTGGGCTAAGGTAGTGGGAAGATCTGCCCCCGGAAGCGGTTCCACCCAGCGTGTTCTTGCCCCACGTCTCCTGTAATTGACCATACCCCCCGAGGGTGTCGTACGTGCCGCCCGACAGGATCAACTGGCCATGCAGGCCCTCATTGGGATTGCGCTTGGTGTTGAGTTCCACTACCCCGCCCATCTTTCTCCCGTACTCCGCGGGAAACCCGGCAGTGTAGATGCTCATCGATTCCAGATCGTCGGCGCCAATTTCCGGACCGAAGCTTGGGGATCGATTGTCAGTGAGCGGAATGCCATCAATCACGAACTGGGTCTGGTATTCAGACCCGCGTGGATGCAACACCGCATTCCCTTCGTAGAGCCATCCCGGCTGGGTGTTCACCAGATCCTGTACCGATCGGCCCGGCAACGATTGCACCCGATCCTCGATCTGCCTGGAGCCGATCTGCATGATCGAAGAGGGCAAGTCAGGATCGATCAAGGTCTGTTCCGCGTTCACCGCAACACTGGTATTCACGGGGGCGACCTCGAGTTTGACCGCGTAATCGATGGGAATCGCCGATCCAATCTGGACGGTGCCGAGACGGACGGTAAAACCCTGTCTCCGGACGGTAACCAGATAGATTCCATAGGGTAGCCGGTGTATGTTGGCGGTGCCCTGGGTATTGGTCGCAATGGAAGTGTTGTATTGATTTCCCTGGCTCACGATGGAGACAGAAGCCGCAACGCCGGCGCCCGTCGGATCCGTCACCTTCAATCGAAGCTCCCCGGTGTTCACCTGGCTAAAGGCGGGGCAGCGGCAAAGCGCCAGACAAGCCAGGCAGAGAAAAATCCAGCGCATATTGAGATATTCCCTCCGGGCGGGTTTTGACTCCGCTCCAAGCAGTATTCAAAGAATACGGCCTGCCGAATTCGTCCGGATTGCGTATGGACTTGACTACCCGATTCAGTCTGGCAGGAAATCCGAGTCGGGGTGACAGGGGGAAGTTGCCGTATGAAAAAGTGCGAAAAATTTGCGACCTCCTATTGACGCGGATATCCGACCGAATTAGTCTCACATAATTCAGACAAGATCGGTCGGATATTCCCGATTAGCCTCTGCCCAAACGCTAAGTGCCCTATTCGAGGAGGCTTGTACGTGTGGTTTGTAAATCTTCCGGTCCCACGGCTGGTGCGACTTCAGGCGTGGCTTCTTCTCCTTTTGATTGGGCTTCTGCCTCTGTCGCGCAAAGCCGAAGCGCAGCAGGAACCACCCTATTTCGTCACCTATTCCTCAGTTCTTGAGGAGCCGGGAAATCTGGAGATCGAAAACCAGAACATAGTCGCCTCTCCCAAAAACGCCAATCTATTTTTCGCGCCTACCGTGGAACTCGAGTACGGAGTGACGGGATGGTGGACTGCTGAAGCCTATTTCCAGGGCCAGGCGACGCAGAATGACTCCGCGATCTGGACCGGGTATCGCCTGGAGAGCCGGTTCCGCCCGCTCCCACACGAGTACTGGATTAACCCGGTGATTTACGTGGAGTACGAAAACGTAAATGGCGCAGACAAGAGCTTTCTCGAAGTTACGGGAAACGACACGATCACAACTTTGCAGGTTTCGAATGCGCAACTACGAAAAGAGATCGAACGCACGATCGAAGGCAAGCTCATCCTCTCGAGCAACGCAAAAGGCTGGGGTATTTCGGAGAACATGATCGCCGAGAAGGCGGTGAATGGTAACGATCCGTGGGAGTTCGGATACGCGCTTGCGGCGGCCAGGCCACTCGCGCTGGCAGGCACGGGTAAACGATGCATCGTCTGCCGGCAGAACTTTGCCGCGGGCGCCGAGTTGTTCGGAGGCCTGGGTACTCGCTATCACTTCGGCCTTAGGCAGACGCAGCAATACTTCGGACCGACGGTCGCATTCAATACGCCGCACGGAACTACCTTCAAGTTCTCCCCCGAGTTCGGACTGAACGACAACTCCGCTGGAGTGTTGTGGCGTTTTGGTGTGTCGTACGAGATTCAACAGTTTCGCGATTGGTTCCGGAGGACGCAATGAGGGGGCGAGCATTGCTCTTATCGGTATCGATGACTGTATCTGCGATGAGCTTCTGCGCCGCAAATGGGGCGTGGCTCAAAAAAGTGCCGCAGGCAGATAAGGAACGGGTCAATCCCTACGCCGGGAACGCGGAAGCCGTGGCTGCGGGAAAGAATCTCTTCGAGGAAAACTGCGCGAAGTGCCACGGTGAAAACGCGGAAGGCAAAGGCTCGAGGCCAAGCCTGAAAAGCGATCGCATCAAGAATGCTACTGATGGCGAACTGGCATGGTTGTTGAAGAACGGGAATCCGTACAAGGGGATGCCGATTTGGGCGGGTTTGCCGGAGCAGGAGCGCTGGCAGATCATCGCCTACGTTCGGAGCCTCAACGTTCTTCCGGCGGAGGTACAGAAGTGACGGCGCGGCTGTGACAGTTTCGCGGAGTGCTGGCCATCCTGGAGAGTTGGTTTCGTAACCGTGATTGGTTTTGAGGGGTGTAGTTCCGGACAAGCGCCGGACGCTCCCACGGAGTCGGATGCGACCCTCCGGCGGATTCGATTGGCGAGGCACTCTTTCTCGATACCCGATTTTTGCAGTTTTTCGCCGCAACGATGACCGGCGTCAACGATCCGCTGCCGTCGGGCGATCCAGCGATCAACCAGGTGCAAACGCTGAATGGGCCACTGCCGGGCCCGTTTGCCGGACAATCGATCGATTGCCGTTCTTGCCATTTCGTGACGGATCTTGCGCGGTAGCGAGGCGCGACATGAACTACTGGTGAGTTCGACATGCAGAACGTTACAGGGTCCCAGGTCTCAGAGACGAGACCTGGGATTCTGCTGATTGATTACGGAACGCGGCGAGGCTCAGGCGAGGTCGTAGCGATCGAGGTTCATCACTTTGGACCAGGCAGCTACGAAGTCCTTCACAAACTTCTCCTTCGAGTCGTCAGTGGCATAGACTTCAGCGGTTGCCCGAAGCTGGGAGTTGGAACCGAAGACGAGATCGACTACCGTGCCTTTCCACTTGGGTGCGCCAGTCGCCCGATCGGTTCCCTCCAACACGCCTTCTGAAGTAGCGGACTTCTTCCACTTCGTGTTCATGTCGAGGAGATTTACGAAGAAGTCGTTGGTTAATGCTTCGGGCTGCTTGGTGAAAACGCCGTACTCGGACTTCCCGAAGTTGGCGTTCAGCGCGCGCAGTCCACCGACCAGGACGGTCATCTCGGGAGCGGTAAGGGTCAGCAGGTTCGCGCGATCCAACAGCAGTTCGGCCGCCGCCCCATGGTGTCCCTTGCGAATGTAGTTGCGGAACCCGTCTGCGACCGGCTCCAGTACGCTGAACGAATTTACATCGGTCTGTTCCTGCGAGGCATCGGTGCGGCCTGGCGAGAAGGGTACCTTCACCTCATAGCCAGCCTTCTTCGCTGCTGCCTCAACGGCTGCGCAGCCGCCCAGAACGATCAGGTCGGCCAGCGAAACCTTCTTTCCACCGGAGTTGAACTCCGTCTGAATGGCCTCCAGCTTCGCAAGGACCTTCGCCAGTTCTTCCGGTTGGTTCACTTCCCAGTACTTCTGCGGGGTGAGGCGAATGCGCGCTCCGTTCGCCCCGCCGCGCTTGTCACTGCCGCGGAAGGTCGACGCCGACGCCCAGGCGGTCGAGACCAGTTGAGAGATGGAAAGTCCGGATGCGAGGATCTTCGCCTTGAGAGCAGTGATCTCCGGCTCGCCGATCAACGGGTGATCAACAGCGGGAACAGGGTCCTGCCATAGCAAAGTCTCCTTGGGAACGAGCGGCCCAAGGTAGCGCGCAAGCGGACCCATGTCGCGGTGCGTGAGCTTAAACCAGGCCCGGGCAAACTCGTCGGCGAACTGGTCTGGATTCTCGTGGAAGCGCTTGGAAATCTTCGCGTAGACCGGGTCCACTTTCAGGGCAAGGTCGGTGGTGAACATCATGGGCGCGTGCTTCTTCGAGGGGTCGTAAGCATCGGGCACAGTACCCTGGGCCGATTTGTCCTTGGGCGTCCATTGTTGAGCGCCAGCGGGGCTCTTGGTGAGTTCCCAGTCATAGCGGAACAGGTTGTCGAAGAAGTTGTTGTCCCACTTGGTCGGGGTGCTGGTCCATGCGCCCTCCAAACCGCTGGTGATGGCGTGGGGACCCGCGCCGGTGCCAAAGGTATTGATCCAGCCAAGGCCCTGCGCTTCGAGAGGGGCGCCCTCGGGTTCAGGCCCCATATAGGTGCTGGGTTCGGCAGCGCCGTGGGCTTTGCCGAAAGTGTGTCCGCCGGCGATGAGGGCCACGGTTTCCTCGTCATTCATCGCCATGCGGCCGAATGTCTCGCGGATATCTTTGGCCGCAGCAACTGGATCCGGGTTGCTGTTGGGCCCTTCGGGGTTCACGTAGATGAGTCCCATCTGCACCGCGCCGAGAGGATTGTCGAGCTGGCGATCACCGCGATAGCGTTCATCTCCCAGCCAGGTTTTCTCGGGTCCCCAGTAGATGTCTTCTTCCGGCTCCCAGATATCCGGGCGTCCACCAGCGAAACCGAAGGTCTTGAAGCCCATCGACTCCAAGGCCACGTTCCCAGTAAGAATCATCAGGTCGGCCCAGGAGATTTTCTTGCCGTACTTTTGTTTGATGGGCCAGAGGAGCCGGCGGGCCTTGTCGAGGCTCACGTTGTCGGGCCAGCTGTTGAGGGGGGCGAATCGCTGCGATCCGGAGCCCGCGCCGCCGCGGCCATCCGCAATGCGATAGGTGCCCGCGCTGTGCCACGCCATGCGGATGAACAACGGTCCGTAGTGACCGTAGTCTGCCGGCCACCAGCTTTGCGAGGTGGTCATCAAGGCGTGGAGGTCCTTGATCACAGCATCGAGGTCGAGGGTCTTGAACTCCTCAGCGTAATTGAATGCCTCCCCCATAGGGTCGGAGAGCGCGGAGTGTTGGTGCAGGATCTTGACATTCAGTTGATTGGGCCACCAATCCGCGTTGGAAAGGGTCCCAGTCACTGCCTGTTGGCGAACGCCGGCGGTATAGGGGCACTTGGCTCCGTTCGACCCGTTCTGCTCCTTGCTATCGTGGACAGGCTCGCCCACTGCGGTGACGAATTGCTCTTCCATAATTCCCTTCTCCTTCAAATCGGTTAAAGAACTGTTACGAACTACGGACGCTGCCATGGCGCAATCGCTTCAGCATGCGCTCACCATTCATCCGCTGTTAACACGACGCTTTGCCGGGCGGGCCTTGGGCGCGCACTTCATGCAAAGCCCCCGGAAAATAAGTTCGCATTCGCGAACAATCCGCTTACCAAGGGCACGCGTGGCCGGCCGGGGCACATCGTACCACTCTATGTCTTCCACATTGCCGCAGCGGTCGCAAATGAAGTGATGATGCAGCAGGCCCTTGGCATCAAATCGCGCGGCACGGCCCTCGACCGCCACTTCACGCACCAGTCCGGCCTCCACCAGGTCTCGCAAATTGTTGTAGGTGGTGGCCCGGGAGGAGCGCGGATCCATCCGATTCACGGCTTCGAAGATCTCGACTGCCGTGGGATGCCGGTTCTGCTCCATGAGGAAGGCCATCACGGCGTAGCGCTGCGGGGTGCACCGCAACCCACTGCTTTCCAATGACCGTTTGATCGTCTCGGTGTCCACGAAAGATTAGACTAAGTCTAATGTGATATTTTGGCAATCACGAATTGCCGGGCAGCTGTGGAAAAGGCAGGGACCGCCGGACTTGTTTTATACGCTGAACGAGCCCTTTGAGCGGAAGATCTTCGCCATCGATCCATATCATCCTCTCTCTGGTGCAGAATTTGGCCCCGAGGGTGAGGCCGTCTCCGGGCACCGCTGATTCACCGGATGAGCACGACCGTAAAGTTCAGCAATGCGACAGTTGAAGGGGCAGTTCGATTGAAAGTCATGGAAGACCTTGGCGCAATAAACGCGATCAGCACCTGCGACTTTTCTGTACAGTGTTGCCGCGGCGAACATGCCCAAGCCAGGGGCGATGAAATATATCCAGATGCCCTGCCAGATACGCGCGAACAGGGCAGATGAAAACGACCGCGCGGGATTCACACTATAGCCGGAGATGGACATCGACAACATGTAATAGAAGACAGTAACGAACGCCACAAAAAGCGGCGTAAATCGTGCCAGTCTGCGATGGTTGGTCGCGAGCAGAACGACCTCCATCAGCACGAACGATGTTATGAATTCGGCGATCAAAGCGATGATGCTGCCGTTCCGGCCAGGGAGAGTGATGACGTATCGTACCGGAAAGTCTGAGAGGTTTGCTCCAAGCAGTTGGTGAGCAAAGAATACGCCGGCGATTCCTCCAAAGAAATGCGCCATCACGTAACTGAGAGTATCCCAGCGGTGGATACGTCCCAGCGAAAAGTACGCCACGGTGAGAGCGGGGTTGAAGTGGGCTCCCGACCGGCGGCCGAAGGGAGAATGGATGATGGCAAAAGTTCCGCCGGCGACGATGGCTCCCATCAGCGCAGACCTAGCGAGCCAGGATAATCCCAGGTTTGCCACGGCTGAGTTGCGCCCGTAGAGCAGGCTGCCTGCACAGCAAATACACAGCATGAGCATCGCCATCTCGGCCGCTTCCATGAGGTATTCCCTCCAATGCGTTCGAACCGCGTCCATCAAGGAAGCTGAGGGACACAAGGCGGTAATTCTGAATTGTCCTAATGGCATATTCACAAAGCCACAGCAGCGGGCCCTGAGGTTCTTTCCATCAGCTACTTCGGCCGATGGAGTTGCGCGCTGCGGGTATCTCGATTATTGGGGGAGTTGCTTGAGCATGAAGTTCGCCATGATGTGATTGGCCTCGATGGACTCGGGGAGAGACGAGTTGTACCAGAAGGCGTGAGGGAGCGCATCGAAGACGACGAGGCGAGCATCGACGCCGGCGCGCAGATAGGCGCGGTGCAGGTTTGCGGTGCCGCTGAGGAGGGCGTCCCGGCCGCTGGTGACGAAGAGGGTCGGAGGCAAGCCGCGCAGGTCAGCGTAGATTGGGGAAAGCACGGGGTCTTTCGGATTGGTAGAGCCAACGTAATAAGGGTCGTGCACGCCGCCGTCGGGTGGGTCAAGATGGCCGGCGAATCCCTGGAGAGTGTAGAGCGCCTGGGAATCCGCCTCTTGGGCAAAGCTGTCGAGCGTGCTGAAGATGCCCAAACCCGCCGGCAGCGGAATACCAAGAGATTTGAGCTTTACCGCAACCTCGGCGGTGAGCACAGCGCCGGCGGAGGTCCCATAGAGAACGATGTGGTCTGGCTTATAAGTCTTGAGTAGTTCGCGATAGACGGCAACGGAGTCGTCCACACCTGCGGGAAATGGGTGCTCTGGAGCAAGGCGGTAGAGCACGGCGATGACTTTGATACCCGTATAGCAGGCGATGGGAATGGTTTCAGAGTAAGAGCCGGAGTCGGCGTTAAAACCGCCTCCATGCAGGTTGAGGAGAACCTTGTCGTGGCCCGTGCTGGATAAGTTGGCGGGAGTTACGATGCGCACGGGAACGCCGGCCACGGTAGATTCCGCGATGCTGTTGGGGCACAGCTTGGTCCAGGCGGCTCTTGACCGCTCGGTCGAGACATCCATTTGCGCCCTGCGATGTTCGAGAGATTCCGGTGGACCTTGATCGGGGGTTCTCCGGATAAGGAACTCGCGGGCTTCCGGGCTGAGATCAGGGGGAACGGGGACGACGCGCGTGACATAAGCAGTGCCTTGCGCATCGATATAGCTGGTGTCGCGCGTGGCTGCTGTGGAGGCGGTGGTCGGCGGCGTGGTGGATTGGGCTACGAGGACGGTCGAGATCGCCAAAGGGAGGAGAAGGATTTGGCGAAACGGGATGCGCATGGGTCGGGCTCCTGTCAGTCGAGCAATTTTAGCGTTAACAGGAGCTGATATGCTTTGTCGGGAAAAAGGGGTTCGCCTTATGTCGTCGAAATCGCAGCCGGAGGTGACGATTCGCGTCGCCACGCCGGATGACAGTTCGGTCTGTGGCCAGATTTGTTACGACGCTTTTTTGAACATCAACACAGCGCATGGGTTTCCCTGCGATTTTCCCGGCCCGGAAGCGACCACCCGCTTGCTTTCGATGATGTTTTCGAGTCCCGGCTTTTACTGCGTGGTGGCGGAGATCGCAGGACGCCTTGTGGGAAGCAATTGTCTGTACGAGAGTTCTGCAGTCGGCGGTGTTGGCCCGATTACCGTCGAGCCCGGCACACAACACGTCGGCGTTGGACGCAAGCTGATGCAGGCAGTGATCGATCGAGCCAAGGGACGAAACGTTGGATTGCGGTTGGTACAGGCTGCTTTTCACAATCGCTCACTGGCACTCTACACCAGCCTGGGCTTCGATATTCGAGAGCCGCTCTCCTGCGTGCAGGGACGGACGCGCGAACGAACTGTTTCCGGATGTGTGGTGCGGCCGGCGCAATCGAGCGACCTTGACGCCTGCAACGCACTGTCGCAGCGAGTGCATGGATACGATCGAGGCGCCGAATTGGCACAAGCCAGGCGGCAGAAAACTGCGTTGGTTGTCGAGCGCGGGGGCCGGATTACCGGGTATGCGTCCGCACTCGCTTTCTCCGGGCATGCAACAGCGGAAACCAACCTCGACATGCAGGCGCTGATCGCCTCGGCTGATTCCTTCGGTGGTCCGGGAATCCTGGTGCCATCACGGAACAGTGCTCTGCTGCGCTGGTGCCTGGGGAATGGCTTGCGGATCGTCCAGCCGATGACGCTGATGAGCACCGGGCTCTACAATGAGCCCGCCGGTGCGTGGTTACCGTCCGTTCTCTTTTGATCGGCTGGACGAGCCATTCGCCGTTTCCTATTTTGTCGTCACTTTGTCATCCAGGCTTCGAATCCCATGGGCGAAGGATCGATCCTCAGGTCGGCCCAACCTGCCTCCCTGGCCATGCGGTGAATCTCCGGCAAGGGGTAAGCCCGTTTGATCAACATATTGCGGAAGACGAACATCATGAACCATCGGTTTAGGCGGCTCACGTCCAGGCCTTGCACATATTGCCTGATCTCGGCTACGGATGCATCCCGGCGCATATCAATCAGCAGGGCTTTACCGCCGGGCCGCAATACGCGACGAAATTCAGCCAGCGCCTTCACCGGCTCGGTGAAGTTTTTGAACGCCGCACGGCACACCACGAAATCCACAGCGGCATCTTTGACGGGCAGGGCCGCCGCATTTCCCAGGTCGAAGCGTGCTTCCACTCCCTCGGCAGCGGCGTTCCGTTTTGCGATCTCGACAAAGGTTTTGCTGATGTCGACCGCCCGGACCTGCAATCCACGCTTGGCCAGTTCGATCGAGAGAAAGCCCGGTCCCGGCGCTACTTCGAGTACCTCTGCCTGCGGAGAGAGCACCGAGGCAATGCGCTGCGCCAGGGCCTTGATTTCGGGCATATCTTTGCGCGTGGTGCGGTCATACCACCGCGCGGTGCTGCCTTCCATGCCCATTCCCTTGTAAGCTTTGGCTGTTGCTGTCATTTATCTATCCTCCGTATATCTTATAAAATAAGATATACGGATAGTAAAGCATAAGGGAAATGGATGTCTATGCCCGTGAAAACAAAACCTCGACGTGCCGCGTCTGTCGATGCGGAAATTACAAGGGTTCCGGCGCCGGTCACGATCGCTGACCGCGTCGTCCTTGAAATCCGGAAGTTCCTCGCCGCCGGCATCCTTTTCAATGCCCGGGCTGCGGAAAAGGTGGGGCTCGGAATGACCGACATGCAGATGCTGCATATGCTGCAGCTCTACGGGCCCTCCACGCCGAGCCAACTGGCGGGCTGGACCCGCCTGAGTAGCGGCGGCGTCACGGTTGCTCTTGACCGGTTGGAGAAGGGCGGCTATCTCCGCCGCGAGCGAAACCCTGCCGACAGGCGGAGTCTGCTGATTGCTCTGATACCTGCGCGGCTTCGCAAAGTGGCCGCGATGTATGAAGGAGTCGAGAAGGAGACGCGCCGGCTGCTGGCCACGCTGCCCCAGAGTGATCTGGAGGCGGTGGTGCGGTTCTTCGAGACGCTACAGGCGGTGCGGAACGAGCGCGAGAATGGCGGCAAAGAAGAAAACGCCTCGCGAGGATGAGAGGCAAACCGCAGATCTATTTCACTTTCTCGAAAAAACATTTCCACGAAGGGTCTGTAGAACCGACCCTTCGTGGAAATGTTTTTGCGGAATCTTTCGTGTCAAATCATCACCGCAGAAGTGCAGAGGCCGACCATAACACTGGGGCCTGTCCGTGGAAATCACCGGTGATGCGCTTTCTTGCCAGGTAGTAATCGTAACTGTTTTGTTTGCCGGTGCCCTGGCAGACGCTGGTTATGTTTTCGTTCTGGTCGATGTAACCGGCCATCGCGATCCAGGCTTTGCGCGCGGCTGGGCCGTAGGTCGCTGCATCGAGCCAACCGTTTTTCACTCCCGTGATCAAAGCGAAGGTGAACATGGCAGAACTTGAACTTTCTGGCCAGGCTTCGTCGTGGTCGATCAGCTGCCTCCACATTCCGTCTTTACCCTGATACTTAAGCAGCGCACTCATCATCAGGCGGTAGCTCTCCAGAATGCGCTTCCGCTGGGGGTGATCTTGCGGCAAGTCGCGCAGCATCTCGGCCATGCCGACAGCCACCCAACCGTCACCGCGGCCCCAGTAGAAAGGCACGTCGGGAGCGTGATAGAAGAGCCCGTTGGGTTGCTGTAGCTTCTCGAGATAGGCCACCATCTCCACGGCATCGCGATCGAGATACTTCTTGTCTCCCGTGGCGCGGTACGCCTCCAGCTGCAGGATGGTGAGCATGTACATATCGTCGATCCAGTAGCGTGTCTCGGCCGACAGGCCGTCCGGCTGGGGATTCTCCCATTGACGGTCTGCCCAGGCCTTTCCCATGGCAAGGTATTTGGGGTCCTTGGTTTGAATTGCAATCTCGAGCGGGACGACGCCAAAGATGGAGTCGTCCACATGGTGCCGCACAGGGATGCGGGCGGCCTCGGCTCCGCCGGGAGTCAGCGGTTCGAACTTGTGGATCAGCGCAGTGCGCAGAGCGTCGTCATGGGTGAGCGAGGCAAAGGTGAGCGCGCCGTACCACGTGGCCACCTCAGAGTAGTGGATGGTCGGGCCGTACTGGTGCGGACTGGTGACAAAGTGTTCCGCAACCCGTTTGCCCACTTCCTGCGGAGACAGGCCCGCGGGCCAGTTGCTGAAGTAGGTATTTTCCTGCGCGAACACGGTTGTGCTCAGGGCGACGGTAAGGATTAGACAGATACGATTTAGCCGGTTCATTTATCGGTTTTGCGCGATGGCGTAACCGATGTTAGCACCGTGGCGTTGTCGTCTGCCTTTTGCGTACCGTCTGGCGAGACAACGATGGCGGCACATCACTCAGGATCTTAGTTAACGGATGGCCCGTTGCCTTCGTCAATTCAATTCCCAACAGCGCGGCGATCGTCGGCGCTACGTCCAGATTGGAGATCGTGCCCAGGCGCACCCCGGGTTTTATCCCACTTCCCCAGGCCATGAAAATGGCCTGCATCTGCGGATCGCTGTTCAGGTATCCGTGCGTGCCTCCGTTTGGTTCTCCTTTTCCGTCGGGCGCGCCACTGGCGAAGACGTTTCCTGGCTTGGCCGTGACGAGCAGGTCCGGCGCCTGGTTGCTCTGCGCCGGCGTGGGTAGTCCCAGCTTCGCAAAATCCTCCGGCGCATATACGTGCTCTACTCCCTCCACGCCGCCGAAGAGGGTGGTGAGCCTGGGAAGCAGCTCCGCGCGACGAGTGGGGTCGGTTACGTAGACCATCGCCACACCTCCATCGGGGACCACCCACGCATCCCTTACCAGCCCTTCCTGGCGCAACAGAGTGTTGGGATAGATGGCATGGCTCGTCTTACGAAATCCATGATCGGAAACAATCAACAGGGTGAACGGCCGGTGGGAGCTGGTCAGCGTATCGCTGATCTGTTTGACTCGATCATCCAGAAAGGCCATGGCTTCGAGGCTGGCGTCGCTCATCGGGCCATATTGATGGTTGATGTCGTCGAGACACAGAAGATGGACCAACATGAGGTTGGGCTTGTACCGCTTGAGTATCTCGACCGCCGCGTCCGTCCGGATCTCGTCCTGCCAGGCCGGGCTGCTGTCGTCAAATTTGGCCAGTTGGTCCTTCGTTACCACTCCGGCCTTGATGAGCTCAGTCTCGATCAGTCCATCAGGGTCGGGTTGCTCGGGGAATGCCCAGTTGATGGTGCTGGCTCCATAGATCGCTACCCAGTCCACCTGGGCGGTGGTGAGTCCTGCTTGATAAGCCACGTCATAGACGGTCTCAGCATGGACCAGTAGGTCCTTGTTGCGCCAGGGCTCGATCGCGATCGGTCCATCCGACGGACCGCGGGCAGCCGGGTTGCGCGTCAGCAATCCATTGAATAGAACCTGGTGTCGCGACGCGTCGACCCCGGTCACCATGGTTGTGTGGTTAGGCCAGGTAACGGTGGGATTGATGGGCTGCATCGCAATCGCGGCTGCGCCTTCACGGGCCAGCTTACGCAGCGTCGGAATGGGCAGCCGCGGATCGTTGAGCGCGTAGGCGGGAAAGCCATCGAGGCTGATGACCACAACCGTTCGCTGCTTTTGGATCGCGGCATGCGCCGTACCGAAGGAGAGGACGCATGCCAGGCAGGCGGCAAACAGTTTCGGTATCAGAGGTCCCCCCGAAGTTGGTCGAGAAAAAGTCTAAAACAATAGCTTGAGCGAAAGCTGCATAATCCTGGGCGAGTTCGCCGTGCTGATGATGCCGAAGGTGCCGCTGTTTACGTTTCCATCCGGCTGCCCAAACTGCGCGTGGTTGAAGGCATTGAAGGCTTCGGCCCGAAACTCCAGGTTCATTCCCTCCTTGATCGCCGTGTCTTTCAACAGTGCGGCGTCCCAGTTATTGAGGCCGGGAGCGGCGAAGAATCGCCGGTTCGCGGTCCCAATCTGTCCCAGGTCCTCTGGAGCAAAGAGCGCCGTATTGAAGTATGGCTGGCCCTTACGGGGATTGGTGATGCTCAGCGGACCGCTGGAGAAGTTCGGCCTGTCAATGGGAATCGAGATGGCTCCGGCGCCGGCAGTTCCCAGCAGTGAACGATCGTCCACTTCATAGAGCGTCACCGGGTTGCCGGTAGAGAACCTGGTGATGCCGCTCAGCTTCCACCCCTTCACCAATCTCGACGGCCCGGGAATCAGGTAAACAGGAAGCTCATAGTCGTAGCTGACGACAAAGTTGTGAGCGACGTTGAACGAGGAAAGCGAATACTGACCAGGGTTGAGCAGATTAATTTGCTCCCCGTACCCGGAAGCATTGTCCAGCGACTTGGAGTAAGTGTAGCCGGCGAGATAAGAAAGGTGAGAGATGCGTTGACGCACACTCGCCTGGAGAGAATTGTAGTTGGAGTTGCCGGCCGTGATGAAGTAGCCTTCGCTGGTGAAATTCTGTCCGAAGGGCCCGCGCGTGCCGTTGATGGTGGCTCCCGCGGTCGGTGGTGTACACGCCGTTCTCCCCATTGGGCCCGCAAGTCGAAGTGCCCGGAGCGACCTGTGACGCTTCACTGACGCTTAAGCAAAGCGCCGCGTTCCCGGGGTTGGCCTCGAGCGACGAGAGAAGGTGATGACCCTGCGAGCCTACATAACTGAGTGAAACCAGCACGGACGAACCAAGCTGTCTTTGCAATGACAGCTCATATTCCTCGGCGTACGGCAACACGTTCTTGTAGTAGAAGGCTGGAGAGGTACCGATGGGCAAAAAGTTTGCCCAGTTGATCGAAGTGTCGGGATGACTGGGCGAGGAGTTGGGCGGAGGAGGAGGAACCGGGAAGCGCTGGCCTTCCACATTCCCTGTGCCGCGATCCACAAACGGAGTGACAAACTCCGGCGGCACGGGGCTACCGTAATAGTTGCCGAAAGGCGCATCGCCGATTTCGTTGAAGTTGGTCGCTCCTTCAAAGGTGCTGAAGAATCGTCCCCAGGCAGCGCGCACACTGCTCCGGCCTGGCTCACCGGTCAGCTTTCGCATCAGGCCGCTTTGCGCCGAAGGCGAATAGGCGAGGCCTACGCGGGGCGCGAAATTGTTGTAACGCGTGGGAGCGAGGGTGGTCGGCACTCCCGGATCTCCGGGAAAGACCCAACCCACGGGAGAGCCTGGGAACACCTGTGATTGGAGGCCGGGCACCAGGGTTTCAATTTCGTTGTGCAGTTCCGACCACGGCCTGCTGACATCCCAACGCAAACCATAATTGAAGCGTAAGGTTCTGCCTGGCGCGCCAGCTGTCCTGCGCGAAGAGGCCGATGTAGCGGGACCGTCCGTAGGAAGGGTAGCCCTGCCCCTGGGAGTACGAAGTGGGCGCGCCGATGAGGAAGTCGGCAAAATCCACGCCTGTCTCGCTGCCATCAAAACCAAAGTTGCCATTCGAACCCAGGTTGTATTCGACCAGCTGGTTGTAGCGAAACTGTCCGCCAAACGTAAGCGTGTGGGTGTGAATGATCTTGCTGTAGTTGTCGATCACCTGGGCTGTGTTTTCGGTGACACCCAGCGGCGCCCCGGCAGCTCCGAAGGAGAAGGTGTTGAAATTCATATTGGGAACGTGAGCGTATTGGGGCACCGATGGTGAGATTCCCAACGTATCGGGGCCATAGGCGAAGCCCAGCGTTCCTGGAGTGACTCCGGCACCGCCTGAGGGCGCGTGCAGCTCATACTTGAGCCGGGTCAAACCGAAGCGCAGCTCATTGATGGCGCCGGTGCTCAACGATTTTGTGTGGGCAACATCCACAACCTGGGATCGGCCGGTATTCTCACTCCCAAACCCTGGCAGCAGCGCGTTGGGAATGTTCTGGTCGTACTGGTCAAAGAAGTAATAGGCCGTAAGCAGTCCCAGCCGGGTATTGAGGTCGACACGCCCGCTGGCCTTGTCGTCGGTCAGACGCTGAGGAAGACTATTGGGCGTGAAGTAACTGTTGCCGCCATCCATGGTGTTCGCCGGCGGAACGTAGGCCAGCAGATTCTTGGACGGTACGGTGATCAGGCTGGCGGGAATTTTTGCCCCCGGGAAGACACAGTTGCCGGAATTGCAGCCGGCAAAGTAATAGGGCTCTCCTTGGGTTACGGAGTAACCGAGATTGCTTGACAGCTGCTGCGCCCAGTAAGGACCTTTCACACTGCCGGCCAGCCCTAATGAGGGATCGGAGAAATCTCCGGCGCGTTCTGCATCCGAGGGCACCGGGATTCTACCGAGCGCGCTCTGCCCGATGATGATGCGATCCCCTTGATAGTCGCCGAAGAAAAACAGCTTGTCGTGCTTGATCGGGCCGCCGATCGTGCCTCCAAACTGGTTTTCTTTGTGATCGTCGCGGGTGGTGGCGAAGTAGTTCTTGGCGTCGAAGTCTGTGTTTCTCAAGAACTCAAAAACGCTGCCGTGAAATCTGTTGCCGCCCGACTTGGTGATCACGTTGATCTGGCCACCGGCATAGTTACCATACTCGGCGTCGAAGTTGTTGGTAAGAATACGGAACTCCTCGATGGAATCGAGGTTGGGGATGATACCCGTGCCGGAGAAAGCGAACTCCTGGACGGTGGTTCCATTGAGCAGGAAGCCGTTGGAGGCCTCGCGCTGGCCGTTCACCGATTGATTGCCGGCATTGAGGCTGCCGGAGATGGGTGTGATGGTAAATCCGGTAGCGCTGAAGTTTCCTCCCTGCCCGCCCGCCAGCCCGGAAGAGCTTGGGGCAACGCCGGGCTGGAGAGCTAAAAGGTCGGTGTAGCTGCGGGATACCAGGGGCACGGCGGTCATGGTTTCCCCGCTGATCACTTCACCCATCTGGCTGCTGGTCGTTTCCACATGCAGAGCGTCCGCAGAGACGGTGACCTTTTCCTCAGCACTCCCCAGTTCGAGAACCACGTCGAGTTTTAGAACATCGTTCACAGAGAGCAGCAGACCTGACTGGATAGATCGTTTAAAACCGCCCTTGTTGATTTCGACGTCGTAGGTGTCGACCGGCAAGCCCTGCAGCGAATAGAAGCCCTGGGCATCGGTGAGCACGGTGACCGCGGCGCCGGTTTGATGGTTCCTGGCGACAACCTGAGCGCCGGGAATCACGGCGCCGCTTGGGTCGCGTACCAGACCGGAAATGGTTGCGGTCACGCTGGCTCGGGCGGTCTCACCACCGATGGACAGCAGGAGGATCAGCATCAGAACGGGGATCTGTGAAGCGAATGTCATCAAGCCCCGACTGAAGTCTTTGGCGTGCCGTTTCATTTTGTGCTCCTGGCCTTGCAAGTTGAGCTTTTTACAATTGCAAGTTTTTCTAACCGCTTAGTCACTCTGCTTTATAGTGGAGTGGCACGGAATTAGTCAAGACCCTGAAGGTCTGTTTAATCCACTGACGCAGGAACCATGCGGGCATTTCTGGCGAGCTTGCAATAAAAATTGACATACTTTTCATAATGGATTGTCAAAGCGCTTATGATGGATGCTGATCGCGGTCTCTTTCGTGCTTTTGTTCGAGATCCTTCATCCGGGTTGGCGGTTCACGGATGACGGAGTTGGGATTAAGTGTTTTGATTCGGGTTGGTTGCCGGACGGGTGCAACGCAGAATGAGCAGATCAAGTTCACGACGAGAATTCATCAAACAATCGGCTTTTGCCATGGGTGGGCTGAGTAGCGGCGCATCCTCGTTGGGTAAGGCCAGCGCTTTCAGCGCCAATACACTCCCACCCCAGTCCGATATTTCTGTCTGGTTCACCAACGATCGCGATCGTTTCGCGCCGGGGGAAAAGATTGCGTGGCAGCCTGCTTCGGAAACGCCGGCTCCGGACTCGGTTCGCCTGGTAACGGGCAATCAGTTTCAGGATATTCTCGGCTTCGGCGGTTGTTTTTCTGACGCCTCCTGTTTCCAGATCAACCAGCTGAAACCAGAGCGGCGGGAAGAATTCCTGCATGATCTTTTTCATCCGTCGGCGATGAACCTTAATGTCAACCGGACTTGTATTGGAGCTGCTGACTCTGCAGCAGAGCTCTTTAGTTATGACGAGGGAGAACCCGATCCTGAGTTGAAGCGGTTCTCCATCGAGCATGACCGGGCTTATATCCTGCCCATTCTGCGGCGGGTGCGCGAGATGAACCCCGACGTCTTTTACTTTTCCTCTCCATGGAGTCCGCCGGGATGGATGAAGTGGAATAAGTCGATGCTTGGCGGATCGATGAGCCGTCAGTATCTATCGTCCTACGCGCAATACATACTCAAGTTCATACAGGCTTATGGCGCGGAGGGCGTTCCCATCCAGGCGATTACGACACAGAACGAGATAGACACCGATCAGCATGGCCAGATGCCGGCGTGCACGTGGTCACAGGAGTGTGAGACGGAGTTCATCACCGATCACATCGGACCCTTGTTCGAGAAGACCGGGACCCGCACGAAGATTTGGATCCTCGATCACAACTATGTTTATTGGGGCCGGGTGATCTCCGAACTGGATAACCCCGACTTCAGGAGATATGTAAATTCCGTTGCCTGGCACGGCTACGTGGGAGTGCCGAGCATGATGAGCAAAGTACAGGCAGCGCATCCCGAGGTGGAAATGTATTTCACTGAAGGCAGCACGGATTACAACGACCCCCACTATAAGGACGACTGGACAAAATGGAGCAGCACGTACACAGATGTTTTGAACAACGGTTGCCGGTCTGTCGCAGCGTGGAACGTCGCCACCGATGAACACGGCAAGCCCAACATCGGTCCGTATCCCTGTGGCGGCATCGTGATCATCAACGCCCACACGCAGGAAGTCATTCGTAGTGGCCAGTACTGGGCACTGGCCCACTTCTCCCGGTTGATGAAACGTGGTGCGCGCCGGATTGAGAGTCAAAGCGAGGCGACTACCTTCGGCCATGTTGCGGTCGAGAATCCAGGTGGACAGAAGGTGCTGGTGCTCACCAACACGGGAAGCGCACGGACGATTGAAATCCACCAGGGATTGAAATCGGCAGCCGTCCCCGTGAAGGAGAACTCGATCGCAACGCTGGTGTGGGATTAGGGGCGCCGCGATTGGGCGGAGCAGGATGCTGGATTTTTTTGCTTTGTTGTGCGGACAGTGGATGAGGGCTTTAGCCCCTGCGTGAGAACGCGAAAATAAATCCCAGATCGAAACCAGGCCCGTAGGGCCGGAACCAAACGTCAGCCCAGCCCGGAAGGGCTGGGAGACGATGACCAAGATTGTGGAGCGCCGGAGGCGCGGCACAACATACATCTGCCGGTGCCGCGCCTCCGGCGCTCGGATGATGTTGAGAATGATGTCCCAGCCCTTCCGGGCTGGGCTGACGTTTGGTTCCGGCCCTACGGGCCTGGTTTCGATCTGAAATCTGTTCTCGCGTTCTCACGCAGACTCTTTAAGCCCCTGAGGTAGGCTTTCACGTTCCTCATGCACAGCCGCCCGGAAACGGCAAAAAAAACCGTACCTCAGTGGCTGAAGCCGTCTATGTCCGAATAATTACGGCACGACTGAAGTCGTGCCCTGATACAAAGCCGACTCTTTCGCGGCATCTAAAAGCCCTACAGTAAAAAAACATTTTGGCTTTTCGGGATGTGAAGGCCGGATCAAGGAAAACGCCTTATTGGTGGGCAGCGAGGGACTCGAACCCCCGACATCCTGCTTGTAAGGCAGGCGCTCTAACCAGCTGAGCTAGCCGCCCACGACGTAAACCGTTGTGTCTTCTATAGCTTACATGCTACCACACCGGGTGCGTAATGACCAGCCTCCTGCTGACTCTAACCCTCTTTATTTGAATGAGATGGGAAAATCAAGATTTATCTTGGCTGACACAGGTAAAATGGATTAACCGCACTGAAGGTGAAAACATGCCGCCTCCCAGGACCAAGAAATTCACACCTGAGATCGACGCTCAGCTCTACGACGAGTTTGTTGCAGTGGCTGAGAAGAACGGCCAAACGAAACGACATGTCCTCGAGCAAGCTCTCAGGTTCTATCTGGACAATGTGGTTCCCTCACAACACCTGGTGCGTCCCGAGGTGATGGATGCCTTTGAGCAATCGGTGGCTCGGAACCGGGACCTTTTGCAGCGCCTAGCTAAATAGATGCCGGAGTACCTTACAGTGGCTGAAGTCTATCGTATGCAACATAGACTGATCGAGCTGTTTGGCGGCGGTTACGGTGTCCGCGACCAGGGTGCGGTGGAGGCAGCCGTTTTTCGCCCTCAAACGGGCTATTACAACTGCATTGAGGAGGAAGCGGCGGCCCTCATGGAGTCGCTCGGCAACAACCATGGGTTTATTGACGGCAACAAGCGAATCGCCTTCACCGCTGCTGATGTGTTCCTGCGACGCAACGGTTTTTATCTTGAAGTAGAAGGAATAGATGGACACGCTTTTATCGACGGCTCTATAGCCCGGCATCAGTTTCGCTTTGCCCAAATTCTTGTCTGGATCCGCCAGCACCTCAAGCCTATGAGCAAGGAAAGTTGACGTATCGTAAAACACAGAGGATGCGGGAGTCTTTGCCTGGGTGTTAACCTCCATCCTTCCGGCTTGTTAACGTTAAGCAGCAAGTAGTCCATGAGGGTGGTTCAGATTGATCAGGCCGGAGAACGCAGAGCAACAATCGATCGTGAAGAAAGGCCGGCTCACCATCGGCATCGACCTGGGTGGAACCAATCTACGCATCGCCGCCTTCGACTCGGATTGGAAGCGGCTGGCTTCGGTGAACGTGGCCACTCGTGTCAGTGATGGACCGGGGGCGGTGGTCGACGACATGTGTGATGCGATCGACCGCGTTCTTAAGGAGTGTGGCCCCAACTACGAGCTATTCGGGGTGGGCGTCGGAGCTCCCGGGCCGCTCGAACTGCCTTCGGGTAGATTTCACCGTCCGCCAAATCTGCCCGGGTTTGACGGCTTCCTGCTGAAACAGGAGATGGAGTCGAGACTGCACTCGCCGGTCATCGTGGAGTGCGATGCCAATGCGGCTGCTCTGGCGGAGTGGAAGAGCGGCGTGGGCAGAGAGATGCCTGGTGATTCCATGTGCATGCTGACCCTGGGTACTGGTGTGGGCGCGGGCATCGTGCTGGACCGGAAAATCTGGCACGGCATGAACGGCATGGGCGGCGAGGGAGGCCATATTCCTCTGGTCGAGGATGGTTTCGCGTGTGGGTGCGGCGGACGAGGGTGCCTGGAACAGTATGCCTCCGCAACTGCCATAGGGCGAGCGGCGACGCTGGCGGCGGCTCGCGGAGGCGCACCGCGCATCGCAAAACTGATCGCCCACCGCATCCAGCAGCACGGAGAGTTCACAGCCCGCGATCTCGCAGGATTGGCTCGCGACGGAGATGAGATTGCCCGGCAGATTTTTGCCGACGCGGGAAAATATCTTGGAATGGCTCTTGCTATGTTGGTCAATGTGTTTAATCTGCCGCTCTACGTCATCGGGGGCGGAGTGGTAAGCGGTTGGGATTTGTTTGCGCCCCGTATGTTCGAGGAGTTGCGCCGGTTGAGTTACATTTACGGCCTCACGGAGCCTGACCTGAATGCACCTTTCACCATGGGGAAAACCTACGTGGTTCCGGCTGCTACCGGGCCCGATGCCGGGTTGTTAGGAGCCGCTATGCTGCCGTATCTGGAAGCTGGGCTGCTTTGACGGGAACAGTCCTAGGTTGCGATGAGCGGCGGCAGGGAGGTTTTGTGGATGGACCCCCTGTAGCCGTAATAGGCGATGTACACGTAGCAGAGGGCGGGGAGAATAAAAGCATGGTGAATGCCGATATGATCGGCCAATGCGCCCTCGGCCACGGGGATAATGGCTCCCCCAACGATTGCCTGGACAAGCAAGCCAGAGCCCTTCGCGGTTAGCGGTCCCAGCCCTTCTACCCCCAAAGCAAAAATGCTGGGGAACATAACGGAATTAAAGAGCCCGACACAAATGATCGTGACGACCGCCACCCAGCCGGTGCTGAGGATGGAAATCACCACCAGGATGCACGCAACCACGGCAACCGTTCCGAGCACCGCTCGCGTGGATAACTTCTGCAGCCCGGCGGAGCCGATGAAGCGGCCAATCATGGCGCCCAACCAATAGAGGGAAACAAGTGCAGCGGCGGATTTCACCGTCATATTGCCGATCTCCGGCTGGGTGAAATAGTTGATCAGGAAACTGCCGATCGCGACCTCAGCGCCGACATAGAGGAAAATCGCCAGCGCACCCAGGACCAGTTGCCGCTGCTTCCACAGATTTTTGGCGGCAGCGTCCACTTCTCCCATGGGACGGAATTCCCGTGTCTGCTCGATTTTGGGCAGGTTGAACATGGCAATCGCAAGCGCCAGAGCGGTGAGCGCGACAGCGATCCCGATGTAGGGAATCTTCACAGTCGAGGCTTCCTGTTGACGATAGGCCAGCAACGCTGGAGCGGAGAGTCGCTGCAGTTGGCTGGACGACATTGGCGTCGCTGCCAGGATCAGGATTCCCCCGACGTAGGGAGCGATGGTGGTGCCCAATGAATTAAACGCCTGGGTTAGATTCAAACGGCTCGAAGCCGTGCGGGCCGGGCCAAGAACGGTCACATAGGGGTTGGCAGCCACCTGCAAGGCGGTCACCCCTGCAGCGAGCACTATCAGTGCAGCCAGAAACAGCTCAAACGAGGGCACGTTGGCGGCAGGCACAAAGAGCAATGCCCCAACCGCCATAATCAGCAACCCAACCACCATGGTTTTTTTGTATCCGATTCGCTCGATCACCATGCCGGCCGGTATGGCAAAGACAAAGTAAGAGCCGAAGAAGGCAGAGTTGATCAACATCACCCGTGTGTAGTTCAAATCGAAGATCGACTTGAGATGGGGAACGAGGATGTCGTTGAGCGCGGTGAGAAACCCCCACATGAAGAACAGGGTGGTCACCATCGCCATGGCCCGGTAGTTGCTCGGGTGATCGCTGCTGACTGAGGTCTTGGTTACGGCGGCTTGGACCATGAACTATGAGCTCCCGGTTTTTGTGGTCCGTCTCGAACCGGGGCGGATCAGCAAACCTCAAGTTACCACAGGGGGTATTTGAGGCGGAACTCCGATAAGCGGTTGGCTTTGTTCGCTGCCAGCGAACGGTTTCGATCGCACAGCTCATGACTCAAAGCATCACCTGCAAAATTAACTTAAATGGTGCAACACCATAAAATAAAATGGTTTCCCAATTTCGCGCTTAAATCCTGAGAGCTTGTGACTTTTTCGATCTTCCTGTTTTTTTCACACACCCAATCAAATGTTTTTAAACCCTCCACAAACCGTCATCCTGAGAGGCTGTGACTTTTTATCAATGGAAAGGCCCTCCCGCCACAACCGGCTTGTCCCCCGGTAACTGTTCTCTCCCTGCAACCACCCTCTCCTATCTGTCATCCCGACCGCAGGGGAGGGACCTGCAGTTCACTTCACCAGCAACCAATCCCAGCTGGACGCGCCCTCCCCATTGTCATCCTGAGCCGATGACCTCGCATATCTGTCGCATAAAGAAGGGCTTGTAGCGCGAAGTCGAACGACCCCGACGATGCTTTCGGCCACATGGCGAAAGGCGATAGAAGATGGTTATCGGGCGCGAGACGATGATCCCGCAACCATCAAGCGAGTGCCACGGGGGGAAATCAAGTTCTCGGGCTCTGTGGTCGAAAAACTCGGGACTGATTCCGCTCAGAGGCTGAGACTTTTTATGTTTGCGGCCGGAAAGCTCCGAACAGCATCTGCGAACAAGCATCGCCGAGGTCCTTCGACTTCGCGCTACAAACCCTCCATTATGCGACAGATATGCGAGGCGCTTCGCTCAGGATGACGGTTTTGTGGAGGGTTTGAAAACATTTGATTGGGTGTGCGAGAAACCGGGAAGTCGAAAAAGTCACAGGCTCTCCGCATGACGATTTTGTGGGAGGTGTCCTCCGCCGGGTCAGCCGACGACGACGCGCGCCATGGCCAAGTCGAGGATCTCCGGTGTAATGACCAATTCCATCGCATGCTTGCTGCGCTTGCGGTAAAGGGCCGTGGTCTCACACAGGGCCACGATGTCTTCCACTTCAGCGGGGTTGATTACATTTTCGAGGATGCGCTCGCGGAATGTGGGCTCGTCGAGCCCCTGCAGAACGAAGCCTCTGCGCTTCGCTTCGCCGAGGTAAAACGTCGTCACCTGGGCCAGCATTTGCTGAGCATCTTCGGGGATTTCCTCGCGATGGGCCTTGCCGACTTTTGCTCCGGGAAGCACGAGCTTGATACCGAAGATGTTGTCCAGGTCACTGTTGGCTTCAAAGGCTACCGTTGTGGCAGCCACCAGAACATTCTGCCGCTCAGAGGTGGTTTCAATGAGCGCGTCGAGTTCGGTAAGCACCTCCGGGTCGCCCTGCTGATAGGCCAGATCGATGCGAGGCAGCAGCAGCATCACCTTCTGCCACTTGTAGCCACGCACCAGGCTCTTCGCCTTGGCGAGCGCGTCGCTGTCTCGCGGGTTGAAGACCGTAACCACCCGGTCCATGCCTGCTAATTGTGCGATCTTTTGCGCCAGGCTTTTCTTGCCGGTTTGGTTGGGACCAATGATCAGCACTTCGTTGCCGATTTTCAGGTCCTGGTAAGCCGCCGGATTTCGGGCGCGATCAATCAGGTCCGCGATGCTGGTGAGCAGGTCGTCCATGCCGGCGACCCTCGGCCGCAGGGAGCTGGCCACCTCATCTTCCAGACTTAGATCGATTCGCTCCTTACGCTTGCGCATCTCGGTAATAAATTCGATAAATGCGGGTAAGGCGGCTACCGACCCGACAAACACGGCAAATACCAGCACTTGCTCAGTAATAAGAAGCGCCGAGTTGTTTCCTGCCGCCGGGTCGAACATATGGGCAGGATAGCAGGGGGTCTTTGCCGTTGAGGTCAAGTATTGTCTTCACCGTGACCCATGACCAAAGATTCGTGCGCTCGCCAACGTTAAAACTAAACTTCATAGGAGCATGGGAACCGTCAGAAACATCAGGTACTTCGGCTGGCCGGTGCTTTGGTGCTTGTGCATCGCACCGCGGCCGCACAACGTTCTACTCCTCTCAAGGTGGATGAAAATAGCCTGACCCGCCTGCACGGGCACGTCAGCCGCGCCGCGCGACCCGAGTTTGACCGTGGCCGCGCCCCTGACAGCCGGCCCCAGGAACATATCCTTATGATGTTGCGGCGCAGCGGGCCTAGAGAACACGAGCTGCAGCAGTTCATCAGGGGGCAATACGATCCGCACTCTCCCGACTTTCACCGCTGGCTCACACCGCAGCAATTCGGCGAGCGATTCGGACCTTCAGCCCAGGACATCGGGAAGGTTACCCGCTGGCTCACACAAGAGGGATTCAGACTCAATCACGTCCCGGCCGGTGGCCTTTTTGTGGACTTCAGCGGAACCGCCGGCCAGGTGGCGCGAGCGTTCCACACGGAAATCCATCACTACCGCATCAACGGACAGGACCATTTTGCCAATGCCAGCGATCCTTATATCCCCAGCGCCCTGGCGCCCGTGATCTCCGGCTTTCGAGCCCTCAACGACTTCCATCCCCGGCCTCAGGCTGCTCACGCCGGCACCGCCCATCTGGATCGCAAAACAGGCAAATGGTTGCGCGCGGATGGGGAGGGCTCCCATTTAACGTCGAGTGCGAACGCCTTGTATGTTGCCGGGCCTCAGGATTTCGCCACCATCTATGGGGTCAACCAGGTGTGGAAGGAGGGAGTCCTCGGTACAGGCCAGACGATCGCCGTGGTGGGCGGCACCAACCTCGAGAGCGCCGACATCCAGAATTTCCGCGACGCATTTGGCATTACCGCCCTCGGCCCCAACGGCTCGGTCGAGACGGAGAATCCTCCGTCGACGGTTTGCGCCGCTCCTGACCCTTCCGCCAATTACCCGGAAGGCTACCTGGACGCGGAGTGGGCCGGCGCGATGGCGCCGGACGCGACCATTGATTATGTCTCCTGTGGAGACCAGGGTGTAACCCTCGGCGCCGATTTGGCCGCAGCCTACATTATCGGAGACCCGGCGCACGTGCAGCGGGTCTCCGTCCTCAGCACCAGTTACGGCGACTGCGAGGCCCTGCCACAAAGTGAAGCGAGCCAGTTCTACGTCTCGCTGTGGCAACAGGCCGCCACTGAGGGCATTACGGTCGTGGTTGCGGCGGCGGATACCGGCGCCGACGGATGCCAATACGTCTATTACGACGCAACCGATGGCATCTCGGTGGATAATGCAGCCTCGACTCCTTACAACATAGCCGCGGGCGGCACCGACTTCAGCGATGTGTTCAGCGGAACCGCGGCGCAGTACTGGTCGACGACCAACGGCGCCAACTTCCTGAGCGCGCAATCCTATATCCCGGAGATGGCCTGGAACGAGAGCTGCGGAAGCCCGCTGGTGCTCGCCCGGTTCGGCCAGAACTTCAGCAACAGCTACGGGGCCGATGGATTTTGCACCTGGGCCGCGCAACAGCCGGTGGATCCCAACCTTGGCTCGCCACCCTATTTCCTTGCCCTTGCCGGCAGCGGGGGGCTCAGTAAGGTATCGGCTCGCCCGGCGTGGCAGACGGGCGTCCCTGGGATTCCGCAGCAAGGCGGACGTGCGGTTCCCGACATCTCCATGTTCGCTTCCGCTGGCTTCACCTGGAGCCAGACCCTGATCATGTGTGACTCGGCTCTGGCAGACATGCCCGCAGGGACAGGATGCGATTTTTCCAACCCGGACGATGTCTACGCTAATCTCCAGGGAGGCACCTCCCTGGTCGCCCCGGCTTTCGCGGGGATCATGGCTCTGATTGATCAGAAAAGCGGCGACCGCCAGGGGCAGGCGAACTATGTTCTGTATGCCCTGGCCGCAGAGCAGTTCGTCAGCTATGCCAGCCCGACCCAGCCGAGCCTGGCGAACTGCGCCGCCTACCTGGGGCCCGGGGTGCTCAATAGTTGCTACTTTCATGACATCAGCGCCACGCCAAATACCGGAGCTTCCCCGGCGACGCCGTTCCTGACCGGCAATACGTCGGTTCCCTGCACCGGCACCGCGACCGCCCCCGGGACCTTCACCGATGCCAGCACCGATCCCGCCTCCAACAATGAAAACTGTTACGGATACCAAATTACGGTGACCACCAACGGAACTTCGCTGACCACCACCCCCGGCTATTACGGGGTGCTGTCCTCGGCACAAAATGCCACTTCCCCCGCATTTCCGGCAACCCCGGGCTACGATCTCGCCACCGGCCTGGGCAGCCCGAATGTCTATAGCCTGGTGAATGCTCCCCAGTGGGCCGGTGGCGGACTGAAGACCAGCGTCAAGCTTTCACCCCAGCCACCCAGCATTACCTCGGTCGAAAGCGTCAACCTCGTGGCGACGGTGACCGATCAGGACAATGTGCCGGTCCTGGGGGGCACGGTTACCTTCTACTCCGGAAACACCGTTCTGGGCTCGGAAACGCAGCAATGCGCGCCCGGTGGGGTATTCAGTTTGCCGGTGACGGGCTCAACCCTGGGCGCTGTAGGCGCCTACGGGAATGTTTTCGCCTCGTTTGCCGGGGGATCTCAACAATGCCAGCAGAAGACAGCGACTTACTATGGAGCGCAGTCGTCCCCTTCTACCGTGATGGTAGTGCTGGAGCGGATAGGCAAGAATGCTTCCCTTCTGCGGGCGAGGGTGCCCCGCCCGCCCGGGATCACCCGGTGACCGTAGCTGGCCCCTGCGAATCCCACAAAAGGAAGTGGCGGCGGGACTTGGCGATCGCGTGCGCTTAGAACATAATTTCTACAGGACCACCCATGAAGCCGGGACAAGCAGTTTATCCACCCGAGTTCGAGCTTGTGCTGGCTTGCCTGCGATGGCCGCAGGAGACAGTCGACGGCGATCGTATTCGATCGCTTGCCCGGCAGCCAATCCGTTGGCCTTACCTGCTGGAAATCGTCCACCACCACAAAGTAGTTCCGCTCTTTTTCCATAACCTTGAAGCCTTCGCGCCCGGTTTCATGCCGGATGAGGCAGAGACAGCTTTGCGTGCCGCCAGAGCAGCAAACGACGAGACCTGTCTCCGCCGCACCTCGCAACTCCTGTTGCTCAATCGCTTATTTCGCGAGCAACAGATCGACCTCAGAGTCTTCAAAGGCATTCCTTTGGCCATCACCGCCTTTCAGGATCCCGCCTTGCGCGATGCCGGGGACATCGATTTGCTGGTCGCGGAGAGAGACCTATTCAAGGCCGGAGAAATTCTGCGCAATCAAGGCTACGTCCGCCTCGATCCGCAGGCGCGTCTCACGCGACGCAGGCTCCTCTCTTACGTGGCGCACCAAAAGGATTTTTCGTACGGCCATCCCTTGTCCGACCTGATGATCGATCTCCATTGGCGACTTTTCCGGAATCCGTTTCTGCCCGCCAATGCCGGCCTCACCGATGTTGGCGAGGACTGGGTAGCACTTGGTTCCGAGCGCATTGCGACTCTACCCGCACCGCGGTTGTTGCTTTACCTCTGCGTACACGGTGCACTGGACGGCTGGTTGCGTCTCAAATGGCTCACCGACATCGGCGCGCTCATGCACGCGATGACTCCGGAGCAACTTGAGCTGACCGCGAGCATAGCGACCGAACAGCACGCATTACCGCAGCTCAAGGCCGCCATCTTTCTCTGCCGGGACCTGCTCGGCCAGGAGCTGGTGGATGACGATACAGCGTTTTCGGGGAGGCTCGACCGCAAGGACAAGACGGTCACGCACATCGTGCGTTTCAGCAAACGTCTCATGACCTCGAATCAATGTCGTCCGATACGTGAGCAAATACCCTCTACGCAGTGGCTTCTAAACGAGTTCCGCCTCTACAATTCGTTGCGCTATCGCCTGGATCTTGTGCTGCGATCCCTGTTCCGGCCTCGTGTGTGGCGTTGGTTGAATCTGCCGGACAAGCTCTTTCCTCTTTACGCCGTCGTTAGTCCGTTTGAATTTGTGATTTTCCACGCCCGCAATCGCTGGCAGAGAGTCAGGCATGCTTTGCAACCTTCGCCGACCGCCCTGCAAGCCGCACACGCGCCTTTGACTTTCCGTCGCATCAGGCAATTGGCGCCGGCTGACATTGCACTGGCGGCAGAAGCAGCTTGCATGCTTACCTTCTTCCGCGCGGCACTCAACTTCCTGCCTACGCAACGGCTGACTACTTGGATGGCCCGATATGATCGGAGGCAGCCGTCGATTCCCTCCGCCATGGCCAGCCGGACGATCGATCGGGTGCAGTGGGCTATCGAAGCCGTGGCACGGCACGCCCCGCTTACCTTCGTATGTTTTCCTCGTTCACTCGCCGCTTACTTCATGCTTCGACGACGCCACATCGTGAGCAAACTTTTCTACGGCGTCGCGCAGGGAGCGGATCGGCTAACAGCACACACATGGGTTAAGGTTGGTGATTGCACCGTGGTGGGCGGCGAAGTTGAATCACAATTCACAGTTCTCCACACTTTCCCGTGACATCGTTGCTGAGATCGACCTAGCCCTCTAGCAAGAGATTCTCCAGCACGTCCACTGTCGACTCCAGATGCGTGAGGCCCCAGGGCCGGACCAGCCGGTAGGCTCTGGCCTGAGATAAGACTCGGCCGCAACGCAGGAAGTTTTGTTCCAGCTGACCAGTCGCCTCCAATAGATACGAGTGATGAGTAAGATTCATCAACAATGGAACGGCTTGCACACGAGGCACTTCTTCAATCTCGATGGTGGTAGAAGCAATTGCACTGCCCTCAAGAAAGACCAGTCTGAGAATTGGTTCGGGGGTTAGCACGGGCGCAAGCGGCAAGCGATACTTGTCGTCGTCGGTGAAGACGCGATCCAGGCCCTCTGCCTTTCTTCCCAAATTTTCCAGAGAAGTGCGCCACAGCTTCAGCCATGGAGCGGTAGGGATCACCATGGAAGAACCCGGCTGAGTTGCGTCGATGAGACAGACGTCATCGGCCAGCACACGAAAGCCGCGCTGAGCGAGGTGCGCCGCGATCGTCGATTTTCCTTGACCGGAGTTGGCCAGAAAAGCGACTACTCCTGATTTGCCCGCGATCGCGCTCGCATGCAGTGGAAGCAATCCGCGTTGCTGGCAAAGGACAACGAAGATCGACCCCAGGAGGTACCCTCGCACGTCGAGAGCAGGAGCGGCGTCAACGGGGTCCACAACAATCTCACACCCGGCTGATACCAGATAACGTGCGACCCCCTGAATGTTTAAAAGATATTGCGTGGGGGTCGCGAAGCAGTCCGGATCCAACTCGACGGCGCCGGGCAGGTGGCTGGCCACGGCACCTAGTCGTACATGCACGGGATGCGGTGTAGCGCTCTGCTGTTGTATGAGAGGCAGTTCGGGAAGCGCTATTTCAGAGACAAGAGTAATCCCGCCGATCAGATACACTCCAGCAACCAGGCTCATTCACTATCCCCAAAAAGTGTAAGGCGCGACTATACCAAGTTAACCTTTAGAGTGTAGAAAACCTCAAATACTAGGTTTAGTATCTACTTCAGTAACGACTACGCGGCCAAACGCATTGACGGTGACCCCCTCCTGCGTTAGGCTCTAGCTGTGGCGAGTGGCAGGGTGCGATTTCCAAATCAACGGGTTCCAGGGAGCTCTCGATGAACAGCGACACTATAAAAGAACACGGCGCAGCTGACCGGCTCAACGGCCAGACGAGACAGCCGTGGGTCACGCCATCGCTGCAGATTATTGCCCTTAAGAGCGCGGAAAATGGCCACAAACATCTTGTCAAGGACGGGCCTGGCGGCCACCCGGGCCGTGGTAAATCTTAGGAACTCACCACCGCACCTGCAAAGTTGTATTTTCGTTCAGAGGCACTCGCCAGCAGTGATTACAGCCTAATTAAGATTTCAAGACTGAGCACCCATCCGTCAAATTCTGGGCACTCTGGTCCGCCCACTTATTCGAAATGCAGTAAGGTCGTGCCATGAGCGCGATTGCCGGCATCTGGTCTTTTAACGGCGCAGTTCCGGTCTCCAACGCCTGCCGAAGCATGCTTCAGGCACTCACCATGTATGGCCTGGATGACACCGCGCAGTACACCGCATCGTCCATTGCTTTGGGACGCTGCCTTCTCCGCCTCTTACCGGAAGATGATTTCGATGCACAACCGCTGTCGGCCGCCGGCGTCACCGCTCTGGTTGCGGATATTCGCCTCGACAATCGTCCAGAACTTGGGCTGGAGTTGGGTCTCTCCACCCAACAAACCGCCGTCATGGCTGACAGCGCGATGCTGTTGGCCGCGTGGCAACGTTGGCAAGAAAGATGTGTCGAGCATCTTTCGGGCGCCTTCAGCTTTGCTGTCTGGAACCAGCAGGAACAGCATCTCTTCCTGGCGCGCGATCACACCGGGGAACGTCCCCTCGTCTATGCTTCCACGGCGAATTGCTTCGCGTTTGCGTCCATGCCGAAAGGTTTGCATCCACTTAGCTTCGTCGGCAGCGACGTGGACGAAGAGTACGTCGCGCGGTATCTGATGCTCACCAACATTGCCATCGAGCGCAGCATCTTTCGCGGGATTCAGCGCCTTCCGCCCGGTTATGCGCTGAGTATCCATCGCGAGAAAGAAAAAACTTTGGCGCTATTGGCAAACCGACCATCTGCCGGAGCTGCGTCTCGGTTCACCCGAAGAGTATCTCGATTGCTTCAGAGAACGATTCGATCACGCAGTGCGCGTGCGCCTGCGCACCCGTGGCCGCATCGGTGCACAACTGAGTGGCGGTCTGGACAGCGCGGCGGTCGCCGCAACCGCGGCTCGCGTGCTCGGCGCGGAGGGCCGTGAGCTCACCTGTTTTACCGCGGTGCCGCGGCCCGATTTTCAAAGCGGCGCCAGCTCGACTCATTTCGGCAACGAAGGACCGGCCGCCGCCGAGGTGGCTGCACTCTACCCCAATATGCGCCATGTCCTGGTGGAATCAAGCGCAACTTCGTTCCTCGATATCCTTGATTTGAACAACAATCTCTATGACCATCCCTGCTTCAGCCCTAACAACGAGGTCTGGACGAATGCCATCATGGCGCAGGCACAGCAACAAGGCATCACCCTGGTGCTTAATGGAAATTGCGGCAACTCGACACTGAGCTACGAAGGACTTCCCGCGTTGTCGACGTGGCTCCGCAATGGCGAGTGGGGAACGCTGGCTCGGGTGGTGCGGCAAATGCGCAGCGCACGCAGCGCTTCCCTACGGCTGATGCTTCGCCACGCTGTGTGGCCCTCACTCCCCTTCTGGCTGCGCCGTATGACTGATCCGCACTTGCGCAGCTTCACGCTCGATTACACTCCACTGCGTCGTGAGATTGTGGAGCGGCTGGGTTTACGACGGGACGCTATGAACGATATGTCAGGAAGCAGCCTGGACGCACGGAACACATTGCGCACGCTGCTGTCATATGGCGACATGAGCGATACCAGCATTGCACCCCAGGCAGGTTGGCAACTCGATAGCCGAGATCCTACGTATGATCGGCGGGTAGTCGAGTTCTGCCTCACGGTTCCCCTGGAAGAGTTTGTGCGAGGCGGTGAGCTTCGATCCCTGGCTCGTCGTGCCATGGTGGGGCGATTGCCGTCGAGCACACTGAAGCGCAGAATGCGGGGGCGCCAATCCGCCGACTGGTATTTGAACCTCACGGCGGTGCGCGGCAGGATGGGCGCGGAAGTTGAGCGATTGCGAAGCTCGCCACTGGCGAGCCGTATGCTGGACCTGGAACGGATGGCCTCGCTGATAGAAAAGTGGCCCAGCCACGGGTTCGAAAAGGATGAGGTGATCGCGTCATACCACATCACGCTTACAAGCGGTCTTTCTGTGGGCAAATTTCTCATGCAGTATGACCCCGATAAGTAACGGCAAGCTGAGCGGGATTGGTGTGTCAATCAACTGCAACCGCAATCGTTCCCTTAGCGGAAGACGATGCAGACGGGATGGCTCACCGGATATTCCCTGCCGGTTGGCGTGAGCAGCCCGGACCGGGTGTTGCGCGCGAAGACCACAATGTTGGAAGAGTCCTCATTGGCAACCAGTAGCCATTCATTGCCGGGATCAAGGGCAAAGTGCCGGGGAGTCTTGCCACCGCAATCCATACGCTGCACTGGTTTGAGCTTTCCGTCGTGATCGTCGATGGAGAAAACCGCGATGCTGTTATCGCCTCGATTGGAGGCATACACGAACCTGCCGGAAGAGTCGACCGCCACGGTGGCCGTGGTATTCGATCCGCTAAACCCTTCGGGCAGGGTGGAGATGTTCTGCAATCGGGTGAGCACTCCTCGCTCAGCGTCCCACGCCAGGACATCCACGGTATTGGCAATTTCATTGAGCGAGTAGGCCCACTTCCCGCTGGGATGGAAGGCGAAGCTTCTTGGGCCAGAGCCCGGCAATGCCTCGTAAAAAGGCGGATCGTTCGGTGTGAGAGCGGCGGTGAGCGGGTCAAGGTGGTAAACGGAGATGCGATCCAGACCCAGATCGTTCACCAGCACGTAACGATTGTCAGGGGAAACTGTGGTGCAATGCGTATGAGGAGCGGCCTGGCGCTGCGGATCGGCGCCGTGGCCGCTGTATTGAAAGCGCGAAACCGCCCTGCTGAGCCCCCCGTTTGGCAACACGCGATAAGATGCAGCGCTGCCGCCGTCGTAGTTAGCGACAAAGGCCGCTTTTCCGGTTAAATCCACGGTAATTTTGCACGGCCCCCCACCTCCGGAGGAGACCGTATTGATGGCTTTCAACTTGCTCTCGCTTACGGCAAAGGACGTCACCGAACCGCTGTTTTGCCCACGGTACTGATCGATCTCGTTAACGGCGTAAAGATACCGGCGGTTGGGCGAAAGCGTGAGGAAGCTGGGGTTGACGGTCGCGCCCGCCAGTCCGAGGGGCGCCAATGTACCCTCATCAGAATCCCAACGGAAGGCATAGATTCCCTTGCTGGTGCTGCCTTTGTCGTTGGTATAGGTGCCCACAAAGATGAGTCCGCTTGGATCGTCGGCCCATGACCGGGTGCGTGCGGCCAGGGCCAGAGCCGAGAGTTGTGCCAGAAAGGAACGGCGGCTTGAATGTTCCATCCCCGTCATACTACTGTAGGTCGACTGTCATGGTGTAAGTTCACCAGAGGAGAACAGCTTGCGAGTAGGACTCTTCACACGGGAATATCCGCCGAATGTATATGGCGGCGCCGGAGTGCACGTCGAGTATCTGAGCCGGGAATTGGCGCGCAAGATTCCGGTCGAGGTCTACTGCTGGGGCCGCCAGCATGGCCATCAGGAGAACCTGCACGTGTGCGGCCAGGAGCCCTGGGAGGAGATCTCCAAAGGAACGGAAGAGAAGTTCAAGGGCGCCCTGGAAGCCTTGTCACTGAACCTGACCCAGGTGAAGGCCCTCAGCGGGATCGATATTGTGCACACGCACACGTGGTACGTCTCTATGGCGGGCTTTCTGGCCAAAAAGTTATACGACGTTCCGTTCGTGCTCACGACGCATAGCCTCGAGCCGCTGCGGGCGTGGAAGGCGGAACAGTTGGGCACCGGTTATGCACTGAGCTCATGGATCGAGAGGACCGCCATTCTCGATGCCGATGCGGTGATCGCGGTTTCCAGTGGTACGAAGGACGACATTCTGGACGTGTACCCCGTAGACCCTGAGCGGATTCACGTGATCTACAACGGGATTGATCTGCATCAATACCGGCGGGTTCCGGAGACCTCTGCCCTCACGGCTCATGGCGTCGATCCGGCAATCCCCTACGTGCTTTTTGTCGGGCGGATCACACGGCAGAAGGGCGTGACGCACCTGGTAGATGCGATTCGTTACCTGCCGCCTGGGATCCAGGTTGTTCTCTGCGCAGGTGCTCCGGATACTCCCGAGATTGCAGCGGAATTGCAGCGCAAGGTGGAGGAGGCGCGTGCGTTCAACCCGCGGGTGATCTGGATTGAAAAGATGCTCACCAAGCCCGATGCTATCCAGCTCTATAGCCATGCGACTGTATTTTGCTGTCCGTCGGTGTATGAGCCCTTTGGCATCATCAACCTGGAGGCCATGGCGTGCGAGGCGCCGGTGGTGGCCAGTTCCACTGGAGGCATCAAGGAGGTTGTGGTTGATAACGAGACCGGTTACCTGGTGCCTTTTGATCAGGATCCGGCAACCAGTTTTCCGCGGGATCCGGAGAAATTTTCCAGGGATCTGGCGGCTAAGCTGAGCGAATTGCTTGCTGACCCGGAGAAATGCAGACGGTTCGGAAAGGCCGGCAGAAAGCGTGCAGAAGAAAAGTTTAGTTGGACGAGCATTGCGGATCAAACGATTGATTTGTATCAAAGGTTGATCGATAAAAGGAGAAGCGCCTCGCGATTCTGAGCCTTTCTCTCGCGCTTTTCTGATCGCGTCGTGGGGGCGATCGATGGGCTACCCCGGATTTTCCGTTCAGTTGCTCAATATGTAAAGGTACAGCGCCCCGTTACCGGGGCGCTTCGTGTTGCTCGGGATGAGGGTGCTCCTGCCTTGGTTGTTGTTGAGGTAGCCGCTCTTGTTCCGGCCTCGCTTGCGGCGCGGGATGCTGCTCGGGTGCCGGTCGCTGTTGCGGCGGTGCTGGCCGTTCTTGCTGCAGGGCCGGCTGATGTTGCGGTACCGGGTGTACCTGCAGTACCGGCTGCTGAGGCACCGGTCGCTGTTGCGGCGCTACTGGCCGTTCCTGCTGCAGGGCCGGCTGATGTTGCGGCACCGGGTGTACCTGCGGTACCGGCTGCTGAGGCACCGGCCGCTGTTGCGGCGCTACTGGCCGTTCCTGCTGCAGGGCCGGCTGATGTTGCGGTATCGGGTGTATTTGCGGAACAGGTCGCTCCTGAGGAGCGGGGTGCCTCTGTTGCACCTGCTCCGGCTGAGCTTGGCGCACCTGTTCCGGGGGTGCCTGCACGGTTGGCCTCGGTTGAGGAACCTGTTGGGCGATTCGGGCCCCCGGTACCGGCCTTTCTCCTTGACCAGGCCGTAGTGGTGGCTGGTTGATGGGAGCCGGCACTGGACGCTGCCGTACGGCTGGAGGCGCGACCGGTTGCTGCCGCTCCACCGGCAATGGATGGCTCATGACGACGGTTTGCGGCTGACCGCGATTTACGGCGACAAATTGTGCACGGTTGGTGCTGGCGGTCATCCGGTGTTGCTGCTGCACCCTCAACTCGGCTAAACGGGGTTGCCGCAATGCCGCCAATTCTGCAGGGTTCGGCGGGAGATTCACTCCCCCGCGGCCACCGCTATAGCTCACGCGGTTGTAGTTCGTGATGTTGGTCACGTTGGTGATGTAGGTGTTGCGGATCACGGTGTTGTTTATGTTCGTGACTCTACGGTTGTAGTTGAACCGGTCGTGGTTCCAATATCCACCGTAGTAGCCGCGGCCAACATACCCGTTGCCGTAATTGACACCACCGTAGTAGCCAATGTAGCGGCCCCAAAAACCGCGATGCCATCCATAATGCCCTCTGTTGTAACTCCAGAATCCGGGCGTCCATAGCGCCCCGGTGTACGGAGCTGCGACCCAAACTCCCGGGACCCAGTAGTACCCGCCCTGAGCGTACGACCAGTAGCCAGGCGTCCACAGATAGTTTGGTGCAGGGCATGGCGGCTGCTGGTATTCCGGCAATGGGGGAGGAGGCTCGGGAGCATAGTCGGCTGCCTGGTAGTCTTCCTGGTACGGCTGATCACTGTACCCCTGGCTTTGATATTGCGGGTCCTGATCCTGGTATTGCTGTGAATACTGCGGCTGTTCTTGGGCAGGATATTGAGGCTGCTCCGCCGGCTGAGGATACTGCTGCGGAGCTTGCACCGAATGACTAATCGCTTGACGGGCTGGAGCCGAATAGGGAGGAGCGCCTGCCGGAGGCGGAGCCACGCTTTCGTTTACCGGAGTGGCTCCGACAGTGTCGCCTACCGGCGCGAGATTTCCATTTGCTCCCGCGGCATCCACCTCTTGCGTGCCATCAGTTTTGTGGCAACCGCCTATCGTCATAAAGATTGCCAATACAACGACGGCTACAAGTCCGAAACTCTGCTTTTTTTCCATCGTTCCGTTCCCCTGTCCTAACGATCCAAACCCACCGTGGACGGCGAAGTTCTTTGCGCGCCTGGCTCTGAGATGAGCCGGCGCAGCGAAGAGTGGCTCGTGAACCGCCGGGAACTGGCTATGTCGCTGATTCCAGGTGGCTTCCGGTGGACAGGGGTGAAACAATCTGGCTACTGCTTTTCCAGGATGACGGCGGTACTGTCGTAGTCTCCTCGCAGATTGAGATCAAGACCGTGATGCATCAGGTAAGCACCGCTGACAGTCCCTACCTCCTGCACCTGCCCGGGATCAATGGCTTCGACTTTATAAACCGCATCCTCCGCCAGGCCACGCAGAAAGACCGTAGGAAAGTGCGTGCCGAACTGCTGAGAGTGTAGAAAACCAAAGAGCACCGCCTGCCGCCCATCCGTGGAGACATATTCAAGAGCCGAGGATTCGGAGCCCTCAGGTGCGATGAGCCGATACAGCGCTCCGCGCTGAACCGTGGGACGAATCCGTTTGTAGAACGCAACGAAACGAGCCGACGCCTGCATATCCTCGGATGAATACTTGTTGAGGTTCACTCCGAGCGCGAGCGAGCCGCTCATGGCCACCATAAAACGGAACTTGAGCGGGACAATGCGATGGACGATGCCGCTGGGAACATCGGTGACCCACGCCATCATGATGCCGGGGGTGTACGCCTGGGTGAAGCCATCCTGCAGCGTGAGCCGGTCCAACGCGTCGGTGTTATCCGAAGGCCACACCTCGTCTGTGTAGCGCAGGATGCCGAGATCCACGCGGCCGCCGCCCCCGGAGCAGGATTCGATTTCCAACTTGGGATGCTTGGCGCGCAGCCGAGCGAGAATGTCATAAAGGTTGTGAACGTAGGCTACGTAAATCTTCTTCTGGTCTTCAGGCGCCACCGCATCCCAACCAGGCTCTGACCAGTTGCGGTTGTAGTCCCACTTGAGAAAGGCGATGTCGTTATCGCTCACCAGCTGGTCGAGCCACTGAAAGACGTATTCCTTCACATCTTCTCGAGCCAGGTTGAGTAGCAGCTGGTTGCGCGCCTCGGTGCGCGGGCGCCCGGGAAAATTCATGGCCCAATCCGGATGCTTGCGATACAGGTCGCTGTCTGGATTCACCATCTCGGGCTCCACCCATATTCCAAAATCCATGCCCAGTTCATGCACGCGATCGATCACCGGCTTGAGGCCATGAGGAAACTTCTCCTTGTTCACGTACCAGTCGCCCAGGCCGGCGTGGTCATCTTTGCGTTGACCGAACCATCCGTCGTCGATGACGAAGCGCTCCACGCCCAATTTGCTGGCCTTTTCCGCCAGCGCCAACTGGCCTGCCTCGCTGACGTTGAATTCTGTGGCTTCCCATGAGTTATAGAGGACGGGCCGCAGGCGGGCGCTTTCTCCGCCGGGGAGAATAGATTGCCGCTCGAAGCGGTGCAGTATGCGCGAGGCGCCGCCCATGCCACCGTTGGTGAACCCACCATAAAAGGGCGGCGTCTCCAATTGTTCGCCGGGTTTCAAGCGGTAGCCAAAATCAAAGGGATTGAAGCCGCCCGTAACCCGCACCTGCTGCATCGCCGTTTGCTCCACAGTGATGCGCCAGCTGCCGCTCCAGCCCAATGCACCGAACCAGACGGGTCCGTTCTCCTCTGTGGTCTGATCAGGGCGGTCGATGGCGAACCAGGGGTTCGCCTGGTGCGATGTGCTGCCGCGGCGGCTCTCGATGACGTGCGCTCCGGTTTGCAGCACTTCGGAATGCTGCTGCCACTCGGCTCCCCAATGCCCGGTGAGATAGTGCCAGCCGTAGCCCTCTCCGTGCGGCAAGCTCCACGCGGCCGATTGAGCGCTTTCCAGGGTAATCACCTGGTCGGTGTGGTTCTCAATACGCGACCAACGCTGAAGAATGCCGGTTTCCGGGTAGACCTTGTAATAAAGGTGGACCTGCAAGTCGGAGGCGATGTCTTTCAAATCGATTTCGAGCGTCTCGCCATCGATGTGCTGCTGCACGAAATGCAGCACCACATCGCGATTTCCGTTGGCATAGGTCGCCTTCAGCGCCGGCTCGTTGTAGAGCTCCGCGCCCCAGCCCGGATACTCCTGCGGCGTGGTGCTGTTCGAAAGATCGAACGAGGCTAGTTCCGAGCGGATGTGCGCAGGCGAAAAGTCCGCGTCGCGCATCACCCGGGCGCCCCAATAGATGGACTGCAGTTCGCCGCGTTCGTTCACGCCCATGGCGTAGGTCGCCTTCGCCGGCTTGCAGCACCCAGACCTTTCGTTCGGGGTAATACTGAACGGCGCCATGCGCCTTGGGAAAATAGCTGACCAGCAGGAAGAGGGTAAGGCACCAGCGCAGGTTCATCGTGCTTTTAACTCCAGTACTTGAATGGCAAAGCCGGGAATGGTGTGCGTGAAGTCGGCCGCTGCGTCGTGCAAGCCGCTTTCCACGGGCACGATCGCGACAGGCTGGGTGATGCTGTTGGTCGCCGCCGTGGTTTTGGCGGATAGGGAAATGAGCTTGCCACCCGCCACGGTTTTCGCGCCGTTCAGCTGGATGTGCACCGGCTGCGGCGTGGAACTGGCGTTGACCAGCTTCAGATAGACCGTTCCATCGCTCGCCTTACGGGTCACGGAATAGAATAACTTAGGCACAGAACCTTCCAGCTTTGCATTCAGGATCTGGTCACCGATATGGTTGCTGAACATCACCTGCGCGTAGTAGCTGGGCGATCCGTAACTGCTCATCGTGTCATAGCCGATTAAATCCGACTCCCACTGCATGCCTCCCGGGTTGACATTGACCAGCAGCGGCGCATAGCTGGCCATGATCACGATGTCGCTGTTCCTCTCCATGCCGGTCATCCAGGCCGCATCTCCGAGAGCGGCGCCGAAGTTGGGGGTCGGTGTCCCCTCCCGGGTGGCCCACTCGCCCACGAAGATCTTGGGGCCATTGCGGTCCGTCTCATCGTAGTGGTGCACGTCGCCGTAGAACTCCTGGGCGCGGCGGTAGTAGTGATCGTCGACGACGTCGGGCTTCATGGTCGTGACCGGTGTAGTGGCAATCAATTGCAGCTCGGGGTATTTGGCTTTGATCGCCTTGTAGAACTGCTCATACCTACCCCCGTAGGATCCGGACTTATCGAAAAAGTCTTCGTTGCCAATCTCAACATAGCTGAGCTTGAATGGGGCCGGGTGTCCGTTCTTCACCCGCTCTGCGCCCCATTTTGTGCTCGCGTCGCCGGTTACGTATTCGATCTCGTCCAGCGCATCCTGGACATAGGGGTCCAGATCGGGGCCGGGTTTTACGAACTCCTGCTGCATGGAATAGCCGGCATACACGGCCAGCAGGGGCTGCATCTTCAGGTCTTCGCACCATTCCAGGAACTCGAGCAATCCCATGCCGTCGCTCGATCGATAGCGCCACGGGCTGGGATGGGTGGGGCGGTCCACCATCGGACCGATGGTCTTCTTCCACTCGTAACGCTCGTTGATGTGATCGCCCTCGAGGTAGTTGCCGCCGGGGAAGCGCAGGAACGCCGGCTTCATGGCGGCCATTTTCTCCATCAGGTCGATGCGATTTCCGTTGTTCCGATCGTGGTAGGTGGGGGGAAAGAGCGACACCAGGCTGAACCACACCGTTCCCGGCCTTGCCACTGATAAAACAAGGTGGTACTGCGAAGAGCTGGTAGCCGCGTTGGATTTCAGCGTGAACTCATGCTGCTGCCAGGAGGAAGTAAGCGATGGTACGGTGGTGCTGATTGCCTGGCCGGTTTCGTCCTCAACCAGGCTAACCGTGACTGGACCCATGGACGCATCGCTGGCCTTGGCATAGAACGAACCATGGTAGGTGGTTTGCGGCCTGACGGGAAAGCCCCAATACCCGGCGTTGCTGATTCCGGCCTGATCGTGCTCACTGGCGGTCTTGACCGTTAATCGCAGGCTGAGCGGCAAGGCTGCGCTGGGACCCGCGGAGCGATCGATCTCCATAGATGCGTCTGCATTGCCCCATTCGTAGAGAAACCAGCTTGGGGGGATCTTTCCTCGATCCTGAAAAGTGCGGTTCCTCACCAATTCGGCGTAAAGACCGCCGTCGTAGGAAAAGTTGATTTCTTCGGTCATCAACCCATAGAGCTGTGGGCTTACGTTGGCTTTGACCTGCGCCAGGTCGATGGTCAACGTAGCGGGCTCCTGCCCCATGGCAGCGGAAGCAAGCAGAACAGTTGCCCCCAGAATGAGGGTTTTGCCTGGACACGATCGGTACACGGCATCTCCTGATAGAAGCTCGGTGATAGTTATACCCCATAGTCATGGGGCCGATTTTAGGGCTATAAAAGGAAGGCTGTTTCTGCAGTGCGGAGGGCGATCACGAATGAAGCTTTTGTCCCTGATGCCGGTATTTTTTAGCTCATTTTTGGCCCTCCCGGGCGTCCAGTTGGCAGCACAAAGCCCGGATTCCACCGCACCGAAGGCTCCGCTTTACAACACGGTGAAGCAGAAACTCCTCGAGGGTAAGCAGGTCTTCAGCTTTACGCAATCGAAGATGGATATCGCCGACTATTGCGAGCGGGCGAAACACTACGATTTCACATGGTTTGAAATGCAGCACAGCACACTCGAGTTCGCTGACGTGGAGAAGATGATTGCTGCCTGTCCGCATGTGAAGGCGACGCCGATGGTTCGGCTGCCGGATGCGCAGGAATGGCATATCCAACACGCGACCGATATTGGCGCGTTGGGAGTGGTGATTCCAACCGTAGATGACGTGGACAGGGCGCGTGAGGCGGCCAAGTGGTCCCGCTACCCGCCGGTCGCGCGACGGAGCACGGGCATGGGCCAGGCTCCCAGTATCTGGGGTGTGAACGGGATCAACTATCACCAGACCTTCAATGACAACATGTTGGTCGTGGTCATGATCGAAACTCCCACCGGGGTGGCCAATGCCTACGACATTGCTTCGGTACCTGGTATCGATGTCGTGATTATCGGAAACAACGACCTGAGTTGGTTCTCCGGGTTCGCGCAGACGGATGAACGTTACCACCAATTGGTAGACAAGGTCCGCGCGGATACTTTGCGCGCGGGGAAAATCTTCGGCCAGGCCAACGCAACCTATGCGACTGGCCCGTATAGCAAGGATGCGTTCTTCTTTCAGAATGGCCCATCGAACGACGGCTGGCAGCCTCCAAAGGCCAGCGGAAACCAAAGTGCGCCGCCTCCGGGTGAGCGGTAGATAGCGTAAACACTCCCGATCGAAAACATCTTCCACGAAGGGTCCTAGGGAACCGCAGGTCCCTCCGCTCCGGTCCCGCGGCACGCCGGGGCAGGCGGGATGACAAGGGAAGGGCGACGCTGCCAAGAAAAGTGGTTGCCGGACTTCCATTTGGTATCTCCTCTCCCTTGACAACCACCACGCCTTTCCTTGTCAGTCCCGCCTGCCCCAGCGCGCCGTGGGACCGGAGCGAAGCGGAGCGGAGGGACCTGCGGTTCTACGGACCCTTCATGGAAATGTTTTCGACCACGTAGCGACCCCCCACCTCCTTCCCCCGCAGGAACTTCAGTTTGGCTTAACCTTACCTGGGCGATACTGCAGCTATGCGGGTACTGGTCGTGGAAGACGAAGTGCGGCTGGCGGAAAACGTAGCCTCCGCCCTGCGCGAGGGCCCCAACTTCGCCGTCGACTGCGCCGAAGACGGGCTCACCGGCCTCCACCTTGCCGAAAACCGCTGCTATGACTTGCTCATCCTGGATCTGATGTTGCCGGGAATGGACGGCCCGGCGCTGCTAAAGAAGGTGCGCACGCAAGGGGACCGGACACCGGTGCTCATCCTGACCGCCAAAAGCGAACCCAGCTCCATCATTGCCTTGCTCAATGCCGGTGCGGACGATTACCTCACCAAGCCCTTCGACCTGGGAGAGTTGATCGCCCGTGCCAAGGCGCTCATCCGCCGCGGCAAAGGGGTAGCCGACCCCATCCTTCGTCTATCGGATCTGCAAGTCAATACGGTGGAGCAAAGCGTCCGCCGTTCCGGCAAGCTGGTGGATCTGTCACCGACGGAGTATCGCATTCTCGAATATCTGATTCATCGGCCGCGCGTCATCGTATCCAAGCGCGAGCTGCTCGAGCATCTCTACGACTACAACTGGGAACATCACTCCAACGTGATCGAGGCGCATATCTCGAACCTGCGGCGAAAGCTCGAGGCCGCTACGCAACAGCCAAGCATCGAAACCCTTCGCGGACGAGGCTACCGCCTGCTCGTATGATGAAGTCCTATTCCCTTACCCATCGGCTGATAGCCACCATTCTTCTGGTGGAATTGCTGGCCGCCCTTGCCATATCGGGAGCGGCACTGGTGTATGAACGCCACGTGCGCTTTCGATCCTTCGACGTCATGCTTCGTGGACGTGCGGATTCGTTGCTGGGCGCAGTGCAGGATGCGGAAGACGCACAGGACAACGTGATGCTGGACGGGACGGAAGTAAATCTCCCAGGAGAGGATATCTACCAGGTTCAAGATGCCGGTGGCCGCATCCTGGGGCATTCGCCCAATTGGACGGGCCCAGGTACGGATCTTCTGACCGCAAAAACCGGCAAAATGCAGCGAGCCTCCCTCCGCGGCAAGCATTACCGGGTGCTAAGAATAGAAGGCCTCAGAATCGTCGATCCGGGCGATAAAGGGGGCGGCATTCCGCGCCGTGTGACTATCTTTTATGGTTCCCCCATCGACCATGTGTGGGGCGAAATTTGGGAGGCGGTCGGCTTTTACGCGATCACCAGCTTATCTTTGCTGGCGATTTCAGGGCTGTTGATTTTTTGGCTTCTGAATCGCGGCCTGGCTCCTTTGCGCGAACTGGCAAGAGAGGCATCCGGCGTTTCCGTTGACTCCTGGGACTTCGTTCCTCCGCCTCGCGCGCGCATGATCAAGGAGTTGGCGCCGCTCACGGTGGCGATGGAAACGGTCTTAGCCGGGCTCGAGCAATCTTTCCTGCAGCAACGTCGATTTGTCAGCGACGCGGCCCACGAGCTCAAGACCGCTGTCGCGGTGTTGAAGTCATCGCTCCAGCTACTCACGCTGAAGCAAAGGACGGCGATCGAGTATGAGCGCGGTATCGAGCGCAGCCAACTGGATTGCCAGCGCATGGAAGAAACCGTAGCCAAAATGCTGACCCTGGCACGGGTGGAGGCGAATAGCGTCCCGTTGGCGGTTGCCACCGACCTGACCGAGGTTCTCCGCCAGGTGTCGCAGCAGTTTGAATCCATGGCGGAACTGAAACGGCTGCAAATTCTTATCGTGGCGGAGGAACCGGTGATGGTCGACATCGAGCCCGAGCAGCTGCAACTCTTATGCGGGAACCTGCTCCTGAACGCTCTCCAGCACAGTCCTGCCGGTTCTGCGATTCGCGCTGTGGCGAAGCAGGACGGAACCCAGGCAGAGTTTGCCATCGAAGACGACGGCGAGGGCATAGCGGCCCAGGATCTTCCCCACGTTTTCGATCGTTTCTATCGCGGCGACCCCTCGCGTAGCCGTAATACAGGAGGTACCGGTCTGGGGCTTGCGATCTGCAAAGCGATCGCCTCGCGATGGCAGGGAACGATTGAGATCGCCAGCAACCTTGGGGTTGGAACGCGAGTGACGGTGCGCTTCCCTATTTCAGCGTTGCCTTCAGCTTCGTTTAAGCTAGCTGTGCGAAATTGAAGCCGTGATTGGAGATTCGAATGACATCGAAGCGGATTCACTCCCTGGTACCAACATTGCTTCTATTTGGGTCAGTGGCCGTGTTGGCGCAGAAACCGTACAGCGTCCTCACGCAATGGAAGATTGGCGGTGAGGGCGGATGGGACTACCTTACTTCCGACCCCGCTGCGCACCGTCTGTATGTGACCCACGGACCGCGCGTCGAAGTGCTGGACAGCGACACCGGGAAGGTAGTGGGAAGCATTACCGGGTTGAAGGGTACCCACGGCGTGGCACTCGACGACGCCGGCAAATATGGCTACGTGAGCGACGGTGGCGCGAATGCAGTGGTGGTGTTTGACCGGGCCACCTTTGCAACGGTGGCTTCCATCCCGGCAGGGACCAATCCGGATGGCATTGTGTTCGAGCCGAAAACAAAGACCGTGTGGGCCTTCAATGGCCGCAGCAATAATGCCACCGTGATTGATACCGAACAGCGCAAAGTGGTGGCTACCATAGCGGTCTCAGGTAAGCCCGAGTTCCCTGTCGCTGACGGTACCGGCACAGTATTCGCCAACATCGAGACCAGGAATGAGATTGTCCGTTTCGATGCAGCGGCCAAGACCATCACCGCGACCTGGCCGGTGGCGGGATGTGATTCGCCCTCCGGGCTGGCCATCGATATCGCCGGCCGCCGGCTCTTCGCCGTTTGTGATGGCGGCAAGATGGCGGTGGTCGACGCGAACACCGGCAAGACTGTGGCCAATCCAGCGATCGGCGAAGGTCCGGATGCGGCGCGTTACGATGCGAAACGCAAGCTGGCTTTCTCTTCCAATGGCGGCGGCACGTTAACCATCATCGACGCCAGCAAGCCAACCTACCCGGCGCTGCAGAACCTGGACACCCAAAAGGGAGCGCGCACCATGACCCTCGACTGGGTGACGGGTCGCATTTACCTGGCCACGGCGGAATTCGGTGAACGGCCGGCCCCCACCGCGGCTAACCCACACCCACGGCCGGCGATTGTCCCAGGCAGCTTTACGATATTGGTGGTCGGCCAGAAGTGAGGCTGCTCCTCCTCTTTGCGCGTCCTCCAGTTCTCATGCTCAGACTTTCTTTTATTGTCATCGGCCTGTCCCTGCTGGCGACGATCGCTCTCAGCAATCTCCAACTTCTGACAGGAGCGATCTAAACATGACCCTGATTGCCTCCAGGATGTGTCCTGCTACCAATTGTCCAGGGATACAGACGAAGTCAGATCCCCGGACGCGTACCCCACGTTCGCCCGGCCTGCCCCGGCGTTCCCTGGGGTTTCTCGGCGTCCTGCTGCTGTCGGTTGCGGCTCTGGTTCCGGTGGCCTGTAGCAAGACGGAGGAGACTGCCCCCACCGAGGTTTACGTCCAGGCCGCCCATCCGGAGCGGGGCGACATTGCCGAGCAAATCACGGTCGACGCCACGCTCGCGCCGCTGGCCCAGGCTGCCATCTCTCCCAAAGTGACAGCGCCGGTGAAGAAGTTCTACGTCCAACGAGGTTCACACATAAAGGCCGGACAACTTTTGGCAACCCTTGAAAACAGCGATCTGGCGGCCGCGGCGATCGACAACCAGGGTGCATACAATGCGGCGCAGGGCACGTTCGAGATCGCCACCGGCGCCACCGTACCCGAAGACACGATAAAGGCGGATTTGGATCTGGGCCAGGCGACCGCGAATCTGAATCTCGCGCAAAGCATCGTGGACAGCCGCGCGCAACTCTTCGCTGAGGGCGCGATCCCCGGGCGCGATCTGGATACTGCGAAAGCCAGCCTGGTGCAGGCCAAGGCAATCTATGACATCGCAAAGCAGCACTCCGAAGCGGTGCACAATATCAGCCGCAAAGCCTCCCTTGAGAGCGCTCAAGGGCAACTTACCTCCGCCAAGGGCAAGTACCTCGGGGCGGAAGCCCAGCTGAGCTACACGGAGATTCGCAGCCCCATCTCCGGAGTGGTGACGGACCGGCCCCTGTTTGCCGGCGAGACGGCATCTGCCGGCAACCCCGTAATTACTGTCATGGACACGTCCGCCCTTTTAGCCAAGGTCCACCTGTCACAACTCCAGTCGCAACAACTTTCCCTGGGAGCGCCCGCCACCCTCACCATTCCTGGGCTCACCGATCCAGTTCCCGCCAAGGTTTCGCTGATCAGCCCTGCGCTCGATCCCGGCAGCACCACGGTGGAAGTGTGGCTTCGTGTGGAGAACCCGAAGGGAGCCTTCAAGGCGGGCACGCCGGTACACACCACGATCACCGGCCGCACTGCTTCGAATACCTTGATCATTCCTCTGGAAGCAGTACAGACCGAGGCTGACGGGGTTAGCAAATTTGTAATGATCGTCAAGCCCGACGGAAGCGCTGCCAAGCACCCTGTGACTCTCGGCATCCGCACCAGCGAGTCGGCACAGGTTCTCAGTGGTCTTACCCCCGCCGACACTGTGATCACGACCGGCGCCTACGGGCTGGACGAAGGCACCAAGGTAAAGGTCGGCGCGCCCCCTGCGGAAGACGATGCCGGGAAAAAAGCCGGAGGAGACAAGGACTGATGCCCGGCATGAGAGAAGTGGAGACGTCCGGCACAGTTCACGAAGCAAGGCAGGAAAGCTCATTCTGGCTCGCCGCCGGGTCCAAACCTATTTTTTTCTTCCTGGCGCTGTTGACGCTCGCTGGAGTTTACCTGGCATTCCAGGTGCCCATTTCTGTTTTTCCCGAAACCAACTTTCCTCGAATCGTGATCGGCGTCGACAACGGGGTCATGCCCGTGGAGCAAATGCAGGTCACGATCACCAAGCCAATCGAAGACGCCATCAACAGCGTCCCCGGCCTGCTCGTCGTGCGTAGCACCACCAGCCGCGGTTCGGCGGATATCAGCCTCTTTTTCGACTGGAGCGTGGATATGTTTCAAACGCTACAGTTAACCGACGCGGCGCTGAGCCGGGTTTCAAAAACGCTGCCTGCCACGGCGAAAATCACCACCAACCGTCTGACCTTCGCCACCTTTCCCATCCTCGGTTACGCGCTCACAGCAGACGATCGCGGCAAAGACACCGTTCCTCAAACCCGCTTGTGGGAAATCGCCACTTACGATTTGATGCCGCCCCTGAACCGTGTGAACGGGGTTAGCACGGTCGTTGTGCAGGGTGGCCAGGTGCCCGAGTTCCACATCGTGCCCAATCTCGCCCGCATGCAGACGGCGGGCGTCACTATGCTGGAGCTGGTCACCGCGGTCCAGGAATCCAACATCATCGACTCTCCTGGCTTGTATGAGGCCAACCATCAACTAATCCTGGGGCTCATCGGAGCGCAGGCGCACAGCGCCGGCGAACTGGGCAATCTGGTGGTCAAGACCTCATCCGGCGGTGTGGCGGTCCGCATCGGCGACGTCGCAACCGTAGAGCCGTCGATCGAGCCGGTTTATACCGCGGTCCGCTCCAACGGCAAACCCGCTGTGCTGCTCAACATAACCCGTCAGCCCTCGGGCAACACGGTTGCGGTGGCCAACGCTGTTGCGGCGGAGATTGCCCAACTGCAATCCAAGTTACCGCCCGGGGTCCACCTCCAGGCCTTCTATGATCAGTCGGAGCTGGTCCGCGAAAGCATTCTAAGTGTTCGCGACGCCATCCTCATCGGTCTGGTGCTTGCCTGTATCATCCTGTTCCTGTTTCTGCATGACTGGACTTCTTCCCTGGTCGCCGGCCTGGTCATTCCTGTCACCGTCGCGGTGACCATTCTTTTTCTGCGCATCACGGGCCAGAGCTTTAACCTGATGACCCTGGGCGGTTTGGCTGCGGCTATCGGCTTGGTCATCGACGACGCCATCGTCGTGGTCGAAAACATAGCCGTTCATCGCGAAGCGGGGGAGTCGAGAATTGGTTCTGTCCGCAAAGCCATCCATGAGATCAGCCGGCCGCTGTTCTTTTCCACGATCACACCGGTCATCGTCTTTTTGCCCTTGATCTCCGTAACCCAGGTGACGGGCAGCTTCTTCCGCGCTCTGGCCGTAACCATGACGGTTGCTTTGCTCACCTCGCTGCTGCTCGCTCTTACGTTTACTCCCGCGCTCTCAATCAGACTGGGCAAGAAGGTTCACCCCCACACTGCGCCCCCGGAAAGCGCTGGGGGCGAAAAGCCAGGAGGATGGTTTGCAGGTATACGGCAGCGAGGTACAAATGCTTTCCTACGGCTCCTTTACTATCACGAGCGGGCGCTGGCATGGTCATTTGAACGGCCTCTTGCCCTGCTAGGGCTCTGCATTGTGCTCATCATCGCGGGCTACTTCAGTTATCGGAACCTGGGCTCTGACCTGTTGCCTCCGATGGATGAGGGCGCTTTTGTTCTGGATTACTTCACCCCCGCGGGCACCTCCCTGACTGAGACCAACCGCATCCTCAACCATGTAGATCAGATACTGAGGCAGATACCCGAGGTCTCGATTACTTCGCGACGGACCGGCCTTCAGATGGGCCTGGCTGCCGTGACCGAAGCGAACACGGGTGACTTCACCGTCCGCCTGAAGGCAGACCGTTCCCGCTCCATTGATGAGGTGATGGCCGATGCGCGTGCTCAGATCCATGCAGCGGAGCCCGCCCTGGACATGGAATTCATCCAGATTTTGCAGGATATGATCGGTGACCTCTCTAACTCGCCTGAGCCAATCCAGATCAAGCTGTTTTCGAATGACCAGCAACTTCTGCTTACGCTTGGTCCCCGCGTTCAGCAAGCGATTGCCAAAATTCCCGGGGTCGTCGATACCCAGAATGGCGTCGACAACACGATCAGTGGCCCGGCCACAAACTTCCAGATCGACCCCGTAGTCGCCGGACGGCTCGGTTTTACGCCGACTGAAGTTGCCGAGGACGCTACATCCATCCTTGATGGTTTGCCGGCGGCCAATCCGCTCATTTCCGGTGGCAGACCTTATACCATCCGGGTGCGGCTACCGGACGCCAATCGCGCTTCTCTCGACGCGATCCAGAACACGGTCTTCAACAGCAGTAGCGGCCGCACCGCTACCCTGAGCGCAATGGCCAACATGACACAGTTGCCGCCACAGAACGAGATCCGCCGCGAGAATCTGCAACAAGTGATCCAAGTGAGCGGCCGTCTCGAAGGCTCTGATCTTGGCGGAACCATGACCAAGGTCCAGGCGGCCGTGAGCAAGCTTCAGCTTCCCGCATCCGTTCGCGTGGAATACGGAGGTACCTATCAGGAGCAGCAACGTTCGTTCGGCGATCTCGCCCGCGTTCTGGTGCTGGCGCTCGCCCTGGTCTTCGGCGTGCTACTCACCGAGTTTCGCAACTTTGCTGCTCCGGTTTCCATCCTGACCAGCTCCGTTCTCTCGCTCGCCGGTGTTGTGTTCGCCCTGCTGATCACGGGCACGGACTTCAACGTGGCCAGCTTCATGGGTCTCATCATGGTGATTGGGATCGTGGCCAAGAATGGCATTCTTTTGCTCGACGCCGATGAGCAACTGAGGGCCGGGGGCATGGACGCACGCGATGCCATGCTCCACGCCGCCGAGCGCCGCAGGCGGCCTATCCTGATGACTGCCATTGCCACTGTCTGCGGGATGTTCCCGCTTGCGCTCGCTCTGGGTGCAGGCTCGCAGATGCTGCAACCTCTCGCCATCGCGGTGATCGGGGGTCTTACGATCTCGATCGTGCTGAGCCTGGTGGTAACCCCGGTTGTTTACTACCACTTGACCCGCAAGCGCGAAGCCCCGGTGGACATGACACGGATTGGGGCATAGCGCACCTGGGCGATCTTGTAACCAGCGCAGACTGGCGATGCCTCTCTTGAAGCCTGAATCCGAGGGATTCCGAACCTCTCTCTCCCTGGACGGGTGCCCCATGTTTGCACCGGCGTAGCCGGGGCACTACATGGGTTGAACGAGATGGGCGAAGCCCCTCCGCTGTTCTTTTTTGCGTGCGGCAAAGCCTCCTAGGCCAAGCGAAGGTTTGCAGAACGGTTTCAAGGGATGATTGATTGCTTGGGAGACAGCTTGGCCGACCTGGAACGAACAACGTTGATTCTGTTGCGCAAAGGACTTTCCTACTTGATCTCGGTTGGCAATCAGGTTCACGTGTTTTTTTACTGTGAACTTAGCAAAGGGAGGGTTAGGGTTAGGGTTAGGGTTTACCGAATGGTCACTTCTGTTCAGGTAGTAATACGGAACCAAGCTCTACCCAATTACTTAGTCGACGGTCGGGTTTTCGCCATGTTCGCACGGGAATCGGTGGCAACTCGTTAGTCATGCGGTACCATTGAATTCCCATGGTTCGTCGGGTTGAGTTGTCTTTGATGTCAGCAGTCGAACACTCATTCATTGCGCAGAGCGACCATCGGGTCCACCCTACTTGCGCGCCGTGCGGGAAAGTATGCGGCCAGTAGCGCCACCATCGAGATGGCAAGGATGGCGGTGATAAACGTGGGTGGGTCTAACGGTGTGAGGCCGAAGAGCTGCGTCCCGACCAGGCGAGTCGCTGCCATCGTCGCCGGCAGTCCGAGGAGCACCCCGATACCAAGAAGCAGCAAAGACTCCCTGAGAATCATCCACTGCACGTTGCTGTTCTGAGCGCCGAGCGCCATGCGGACGCCGATCTCATGGGTGCGGCGGGCGACGTTGTAAGTCATGACCCCGTAGAGTCCGATGGCGGTGAGCAGCAAAGCGAGGAGTGCGAACCAGGTACAGAGCTGAGAGATCAACTGCTCCTGATCCATCAGATGGTTCAGCTCCTCCCTGATCGTCTCTATTTTGAGAACCGCCAGGTTAGGATCGACCTGTGCCAGCGCCCGCCTGACTTCTTCGCTGACGCGGACCGGATCGCCAACCGTCAGAACCTGCAAGGAGTGAGCATAGGCATGAGGACCAGCGATCTGGACCAAGGGGAGGTAGATCATACGTTGCGGCTCCTCCCGCGCGCTGCCGTATTTCGCATCCCGCACAACACCAACGATCTGCCACGTACGTGGAACCCTGGGATCGGCAATCGTGAAGCTGCGCCCAATAGCGTCGCCATCAGGAAAATAGTCGTTGGCGAAAGTTTGATTGACGACCACCACCTTAGATGACGTAGCCGTATCCTGTGGCCCGATCGGACGGCCGAGCAGTAGAGGTATGCCTACGGTCTCGAAATAGCGGGGAGCAACAAAGTTGCCGGTGGTATCAACGGTTTCGTCTTGTTTGGCGGCGTAGCCCAAAATGGATATAGGGGAGCCCCACTGTCCCGGACTCATGACGGGCACGCTGGAGAGCGTTGCGGAACGCACTCCGGGTAGAGCGCCGACACGCTCCAGGATATTGTCATAGAGGCCACTGAGCTGCGGGGGTAGGTAACCAGCCGCCTCAGGTATGAACTGGACCAGGAGCAGCTTACTGCTTTCGAATCCCAGATTTTCCTTCTCTAAGTTGCGCAAGGTCCGCAGAAACAGGCCCGCGCCCACCAGGAGGATCAGAGATAGCATGACTTGAACGGCCACAAGCATCTTTGCGATCACACGGCCCGAAGCTCCACCCCCACCCGCAGCCGTGTGGGCGTTTGCCTTGAGGGCGGGAGCCACGGTTGTGCGTGAGACACGCACGGCGGGCGCAATCCCGAAGAGCAACCCTGTCAGCAAACAGATCCCGAAGGTGAAGGCCAAAACGCGGGCGTCGGGTCTGGGATTGAAGATGGTATAAGTGGCCCCTCCCACCACGAAATTGATAAGCGCTCGGGTTCCCCAAAAAGCCAGCAGCAGCCCCAGCACTCCTCCGCTCAAGGAAAGAAGAAGTGTCTCGATGAGGATCTGGCCGACGATGCGCGCTCGAGTCGACCCGAGCGCCAGGCGGGTCGATATCTCACGCGCGCGAGAGATTGTCTTGGCAAGCAGAAAATTCGCCAGGTTGGCGCATGCGATCAGCAGAACCAGGACGACGACACCCATAAGCACTTGCAGCGGTTCCTTATACTGCCCTCGCAGGTCAGAACCGCCGCGCGCGCCGGGCATCAATTTTATCCCCTGTATCTGCTGCATGCGGGCCGGCGAGAGGTGGGGCCCTTCCAGGTCGCGCATGTAACGCACAACCTGGGCGGTGAACCACTCCTGCGCCTGCTCCATATTTACGCCCGCATTCTGCCTGCCCATCATATGAAGCCAGTACAAGCCGGGGGCGTCCAGCAAAGAGGAGGACTCCATCAGTTCTTTCTGCATTGTGAGCGGCAGCCAAAGGTCGGGAGGCTGCGCGTCTGCATTTAGGCCAAAGAACCTCGGCGGCCCAACGCCGATGACCGTGAATGGAATTTTGTCGACTGTGATGGTCCTGCCAACCACAGATGGATCACTCGCGAAGGTCGACTGCCAGTAGTGGTAACTAAGAACCGCAACCGGGTTGCGGCCGGGAGCCTCTTCGTCGCTCGGGAGGATCGACCGGCCCAGGGCCGGTTGAATGCCGAGGACGCCGAAGTAGTTTCCCGACACCATCTGGAAGAAGGCAACCCTTGCTGTTGCCGTGGAGCTCTCTGCGATCCGCACACCAGCAGGCAGAGTGAAACTGGCAGAGGCACTGATGTCCTGAAAAAACTCGTGTCGCTTCTCGATCTGGCGGTAGAAGTCGTAAGAAAACAGGCCGCCCGTTCCCACTGCTACTGTGCCGGCTACGCCGCCACCGGAGGCTTCGCCGAACGATACCAATTGGTCCGGTTCACGAACAGGAAGTTCCTGGAGCATCAACTGGTTGATCAAAGTAAAGATGGCCGTGTTTGCTCCCACACCGAGCGCCAGCGAAAGAATTGCGACGAGGGTGAAGCCGGGGCTCTTCGCAAGCATGCGCAGGCTATAGCGGATGTCCGAACCCAGCAACATGTCAGAGTGCCCTCCAACCAGGTGTAATCGTCTCCCAGGTTGACTCGACTCGGGAACAAAACGAGCCTGCCGCGTATTTTAGCGCGGTCAGTGCAAAGCATGCGCTCTTCCCTCGCACCTCGGGCGTCGCTCCATAACTCTAAGTTCGCCACTTGTCGATAAAGCCGTTTCGGCCACTCGCCAAAGTGGCTTAAACCCGGCTGAAAGGCTCGATGAGCGCATTACTGTATCAACAGTTGAGATTCGCAGCACAAAATTGCTCGACGGTCGTCTGGCGGGTAGCGATCAGGGCATCAGCGCCCAATATCACGCAGCAGCTGCTGGAACCGTGGATCGCTACGGACAGGCTCCCAACGTGGATCGATAGCCGTCCAGACCATCCAATTGGTTCTCTCCTTCAGGCCCAGGTTGAGATATTCCAGCGCCTGATCCTTGTCGCCGACACCGGCGTGGACGAGACCGATCGCGTACGCACTCACATAATGGTGTTTCGACTGCTCAACCAGGGTCGTCAATACTCTGCGAGCGTCGGATGTTTTTCCCCATCGTCCATACACCCACCCAGTTGCCGCAGTGGCCACTGGCCAGTCCGGAAGCGCCTTTTGTACCTTCTCAAATTCAGCTACGGCTTCGGCATACATTCCCTTTTCTTCATAGGCCCTGCCGAGCCATAGATGCGCTAGTGGAAAGGCGGGATCCCTCTCCAGGGTTCCGCGCAGACTCTCGATTGCGGCATCGTACTTTCCGGAATAGTAGAGCGTGAACCCGACATCGGTACTGATCGGCAGCGACATCGGGTCCAGTTCTCGCGCTTTCTCGATCTCCTTAAGAGCGTCATCCCAGCGGCTCATGGCGGTGAGGTAGACGCCGTACCAGTCATGCGCAACCGCATAGTTGGGGTTTAGCTCGATGGCCTTGCGGAACTCTTTTTCCGCAGCCTGCCAGTCTCGTTCGAAGTAGAGAGAGTAATACGCGAGGGAGGCATGCGGTTCTGCGAGAGAACTGTCGAGCTCAAGCGCTTTCCGTGCTGCGATGCGTGCATTCGGAAACGTCTCCTCCGGAGAGCGCGCGTTCAGGTATCCAAGTGCAGTGTGACTGTCCGCGAGAGCGGAGTACGCCTGGGCGAAGCCCGGGTCGATCCGGATGGCCGCTTCAAAGTGCTGGATGGCCTCGAGCAGCGCCGGCTCGCGCCTAAGATTCCAGGCGTAGCGTCCGCGGAGGTATTCGACGTAGGCTTCCTGATTCAGAGGCCTTTGCGACGCCGGCGGGGGCATCTGGAGGTCCAACTCCACGCGCAACTCGCGTGCGATCGCCGAGGCAATTTCAGTCTGCAGGGCCAGGATATTGGAGACATCGCGTTCGTACGAGTTAGCCCAGATGTGGTGATCGGAAGATGCCCGGATGAGCTGCGCGGTGATGCGCACGCGGTTGTCGGAGCGCGCAACAGCACCTTCGACGACAGCGTCCACGCCCAGTTCGCTGGCGATCTTCCGCAGGCTGCTTTTCGCGTGCTTGTATTGCATGCTCGATGTTCTGGAGATGACGCGCACGCTGCCCATCCGGGCCAAGTCGGTCATCAACTCGTCGGTAACACCATCCACGAAATAGTCCTGCCGTGGATCGCCGGAGAGATTCTCGAATGGGAGCACGGCGATGGCCCTGATCGGCGGGGGCTGAGCCTCTCGATGGGTGGACCACAACCATGCGAAACCGGCTGTCGCTGCCACCACTGCGACGATTGCTATCGCGATCCACTTCTTTATTCTCAATCGGGCGGAAGCAGGATCGGGAACCCCCTCTTGAGGGACGACCGGCGGCGAGGCTTCCTGCTGGAGAGGTGGAACCGGGGGCTGTGGGGATGTTACGGGCGGGATCAACCGGTATCCTTTGCCGATGACCGTTTGCACATAGGTGGGGTTCTCGCTTGTGTCTCGGAGGCACAAGCGAATCTTGCGAATGGCTGTATTGATGCCCTGCTCGGCATCGAGATGGACGCCTTTGCCCCAGAGGCGTTCGATGGCTTCTTCGCGGGTTACCAACTCGCCCTGCCTTGAGGCGAGGAGAATCAGCAGCTCCATCGGCAGACGTTCCAACCTTAACAATTGTCCGTTTCGACGGATCTCATAGCGTCCAATATCGAGTTCCGTGTCGTGGAAACTAAGGATCGGACCGGGCATTTCGCTCTCCGCTGAGGCTGGCGCCGATTCTACATCAGCTCAAACCGCCTCGTTTGAATCGGTTGCGGGTCTATCCAATGTTGATCCGAAATACAGACCGAATTCATTGACGCCTGGCGGGGATCTGCAGAGAAATGGAGACCTGCGGTGATAAGAACTCATAGCGCCGCGAGGAGGAAACACCCATGGTTTTGCGAAAATCGTCAGCCCTTGCCCTGGCAGCGATGCTTCTGTTCACGCCGCTCTACGTGATGGCTCAGCCAGAGAATGACGCCCAGCATGTCAGATTCGATGAAGACGGAGTTGCGCTGGAGTTTATAGGTAACGTCAACAACAGTGGTTCTAACTCAACGCAGTTCGGGTATTTAAGCTTTGTATCGCAAGTGCCTGCGTTCAACGGAACTCCCGAAACGGCAGCGACTGCAAATTTTACCTTTTACACCGAAGCGGTCACGCAACTGGTCACGACGAACGGAACCCTGAAGATTGTGGACCGCACCGGCACAACCACTGTCTATCTGACCTCGTCCGCCGCCGACTTTGCAGCCCCGGATTCTTTCCGGTCCGGGACCCCGATTCAGACTTCGACCATGCAGCAACAGGTAATCCTGGATACGACGACGGGCGATTTCAGCGTCGTGAATATGAACACCGTGACGGACGTGTCGGCGTTTCCGCTTTCGGGCCAGAGGTACAAACTCGGAAAGCCGGGAGATCGCTTCCGCACGGTTCTGCGAGGAAAGGCTAACGCGGCCGCGCCTCCAGGATTCTTCATGGCCGGATACGCCGTTGGAGCGGGCAGGAACTGACCAGGAATGGTTCCGGAAGAAGCGCGTCCGGGGTTCCGAGACAGCTCGTTTGGAACCGGGCGTCCTTGTTGTTGAGCGCTAGTGCGCATTTCTCACGGCCTGTACCCTTAACGAATGACGGGTGCCCCATATCTGCCCGGTTTTGGCAGATGTGGGATTCCACAAACGTCGGCTCCTAAGTCTGCAAGGTGTAGATGACCCATTATCAAGACCTGTTGCCAGAAGAGAGTGACCGGTGGACATCCGCGGAATCCCACATCTGCCAAAACCGGGCAGATATGGGGCACCCGTCATCCGTCAGAAATAGAGATCTTGCTACCGGCAACCCTGGCTTACCCAGGGAGCCGTGAGAAATGCGGCCTGGTGCGCTCATTGACCTGTATCGGTACCGATATGTCGGCTGCCAGCCGCCGGCGCGTCTTCTTCTCTAGTTTTTAAGTAACTCCCGAAAGGATAGCCCGGCTTAGAAAAGTGCCTCGGGCGCTTGTACCCGATTCCGCAACGTTATACCCTCTAAGGAGACGATTTAGGAAGGCAGCGGGTTCTCGCGTCTCCGCTTCCTGGCCTGCAGTTGCCGGTATTTCGGCCTAAACGCGAGCGAAGGGCAGTCCTACCTCTGTCCGGTGTCCCACCCGATCCCTGTCACGGATCTAATCACCACTATGACGGCGTGTCCGGATCTTCTATCGGTACCCATCGTGACCGCCTAATCTGGTGTAGTGCGTCACACAGATGGGCCTTTATCTCATTTGATGATCCTGTGTCGGCTCGCCAGTAAGCCGTGCTTTTCAAGCTACATCGCGCCGAGTCCCGTTAGGGACTCGCCGATCGTAGCCCAGGATGGAGTGCGCAGCACGGAATCCTGGGTACCTATCGCAAAATGATCTAGCCCCGTAGGGGCGGCACACATCCGTGAGGGACGTCAGTCCCGATCGGAGCAGATACGGCAGCTGACATAATCGCCTTTATTACTGACGCACTACATCAGCAATCAGCAAACGGCGCCGGGAAACTTAGCGCACAAAGCACTAAAACGATCGAACTTTATCGAATTTTATAAAAAATCGACGAAGACAAAGGCCTCTGAAGACCACCTCTACAAATTTTCCCTTCAGAGTCACCTTCTTCAAAAGATAGCATTTTTGCCCAACGTGGCGAAAACCCGTAGAGGCGAAGAGCGTCTGAGGCTTGCTTCTACAAAGGTTCTTCCCAGGTCACCTTTCTTTGAAAAAAGTAGCACTTTCGCCCAGCGCCGACGAACTTAGAGTCGAAAAGCACAAAAACGATCGAATTTTATCGAATTTTACGAAAAGCCACCTAAAGCACAGACACTCATCATCACTTGGCTCTAAAAGGAATCCCCTCCTTCGCATTCTGGCGAAGGAGGGGATTTCCGCGCCGTACCACAGCGCAACCTCGTTGAGCCCTATGGCTTAGAAGATGATCTTCAGAGCCAGCTGAGTATTAAACGGTTCGCCCGCCCCGATTCCCGGCGCGCCGTTCATGCTGTTAAGCGTCGTCGAGAGATTCAGTGCGTTGTCGTAGGTGTAGTTGGGGTTGAAGCCCCCGTTGCCATTGGAGATCGGCGAGGCAAAATTCGTACGATTGAACAGGTTAAACATCTCTACCCGAAACTGCGTGGTAACCCGTTCCCCAATCAGCGGAGTGTTCTTGAATATCGAAAAGTCGACATCTCCGTACCCCGGACCGATATAGGCATTGCGTCCGGTGTTCCCGAAGGTCCCCGGCGCCGCATCGACAAAGGCATCAGGGTTCAGCCATTAGCCGTTGATTTTCGATTGCTTGAAGCCCGCATAGGGGCTCACTCCGGGCACGGCATCCGCCCTTGTACGTTTCGCTCGTACCTGAGGTATCGGCGGAGCTGAAGACGGAGAAAGGATTACCGCTATGGAAAGTGAGCAAGCTGTTCAGCTGCCATCCCTTGCTGAGCAGATGCCATTTTTCGGTTCCCGGAACGTTGTAGGAGAGCTAGGCCGACGAAATTGTGGCGCGAGTCGAAGTCGCTCGACCCGTAGTCGCCGTGGAAGTTCCTGCTGTTTTGCGGGAGAGCTCCGCGATACGAGGTGACCTCGTCAAAGGCATGCGACCAGGTGTAGGCAAACTGCGAGGTAAACCCGTGTATATCGGAAACACGCAAGGTAGCTTGCAGCGAATTGTAGTTTGAATTGCCGATGCTTTGGATTTCGTTGATGAAGGTAAAGCCCGGGAAGGCGCTGTAAAAGGGACGAGTCGCGTTTTGCTCGGCGGAGTTGTTGTAGACACCGGGCTGCGCCTGATTGATATCAACGAATCGAAAGCAGGTGCCGCCCCTCCGATCCCACGTATCCAAATTGCGCCGACTACTTTGTTGGATAGGCTTCGTTCAATCTGCAGGTTGTAATTGAGGTTGTGGGACGGAACAAAATTCTTGGCGATGGAGAAAGATACTGTCCGAACCCGCGCCCGGAGGAAAGACGTTGACGCCCTGCTGGATCGTGTAACCGCCTGCGGTGGGCGTCGTCACCTCGTCGCACGGCGGGCCGCCGGGATTGCCTTCCACTCCGTTCGGTGCGCCGTTGCCGGGCCGATTGTCGAGGAATGGATTGAGGTTCGGGGTGTCATAGTAAAGCCCAACGCCGGCACGAATGACGGTTTGCGGCGACGCCTGGTAGGCAAATCCCAAGCGGGGACCGAAGTTGGTGTAGACCGGGTCATACAGGTTAGAGATCTGATTTCCCTGGAAAACGACGCCGCCAAGGGTGGGGCGGAATACAGAAAGGTTCTTATACGAATTGTGGAGCGGGCCCTCATAGTCCCAGCGCAACCCATAGTTGACGTTCAGCTTGGGGCTGAGCTGCCAGGAGTCCTGCGCGAACAACGAGTAGGTGTTCACGAAGACTTGCCGTTCGGGGTTGCCCAAAGCAATCGATGAGGTGAAAACGTTGCCCGCAAGGAAATCGGACAGGGCATCGATCCGCGAATCCCCGGAAGTCCAACCACCCGCGGGTCCCTGGGAGCCGTCAAAGGTAAAGCTGCCCAGACCATGGCGATGATAAAACTCGTCCAGCTGCGCCTGGCGAAATTCTCCCCCAAATTTGAATTGATGCTTTCCCACGGTCCAGGAAAGATCGTCCGTCAGATGCCCGGTAATGTCGTTGCGACCCTCGGGAGGAGTTTCGCCTATTGGGTCGAAGCCCCTGATTTTGATATTCGGAGCGCCATGAAGGGTAGACCCGGTCACCAGGCCTAGAGAAGCTGCGTCGAAGTTGGTCTCGAAATCATTGAAGACCTGGTTGAAGTAGTTGACCCCAAGCAGCAATTGGTTAGCAATCGAGTTTGAGATCACGCGGTTGTAAACAATTGCATAGTTCTGCACATGAATCGGCGCCACCTCGTAGTAGTACAGGAGCGAGGAGCCGACAGGAGCCACCTGGTTGCCCTGTCCGGCAAACCAATGCGCAGTCAATGTATTGCGTTCGTTGAACGCGTAGTCCACCTTTGCCAACCCGTCGTAGCTGTATCCGTATTCCGGGTCCGTGCTCGTGAAATTGTTGACGGTAGGTGCTCCACCAACATCTCCGGATAGATTGCCGGTTGCTGTAGACGGCCAAAGCTTTGCCAGAAGGTTTACTGACACCGGATTTACGGCCACATTGAATTTCGCCAACTGAGCTTTGGCGGCGTTTTGCCATGCCTGCGACGGTTGCGTCGACTGATCCGGAACGCCGATCGTGAAGCGCTGATGTTCGTATGTCACGAACCAGAAAAGCTTGTCCTTGATGATGGGTCCACCAGCGGAGAATCCATAATTGTAGTTACGGACCTCCTGCTTGACCGGCGCAGTAAACGGATTGGTTGCGCCGAAGAATTCGTTGCGATTGTAGTAGTAGGCGCTCCCGTGAATCGCATTAGTTCCGGACTTGAGCGACAAATTGACGCTGCCGCCAGGATTACGTCCTGATTCAGGGGCTGCCTGGGTTTGCGCGGAAAATTGATCGACTGCGTCGATGGGCAGGATGATTCCGGCAATTCCTGAGACACCGCCCTGGTTCACAGCGGGAATGTTGTGCCAAAGATCGTTGTTATCGATGCCGTCGATCTGCCAATTCATCTGATTGGCGCGCGTACCGTTCAGCGAGCCGTAACCGCCCGCGCCGGAATTCGAGAAGCCCGGAGCAAGGATGATCAGCTGCGTAAAGTCACGGCCGTTCAAAGGCGTGTCCTGCAACACCTTGCCGCCCACACCGGCCGTCTGCGTCGTCGATGTGGTATCGAGGGCCAGAGCGTTCGCCATCACCTCTACAGTTTCGCCCGTGGAGGCGACGCTCATTTTGACCGGCAAGGTATAGATCACACCCGCCGTTACAGGAATCGCATCCACCTTTTCCGGCTTGAAGCCCGAGGCGGTCACGGTGATGGTGTATTTACCTAGAGGGAGCTCCTGGAACAGGAATTCGCCGCCGCTCGAACTGACCCCGCTATAGGAGACCGACGTGGCGTTATTCACCAGAGAAACGACCGCTCCGGACACAACGGCGCCGGACTGGTCCGTGATTGTGCCGTTCACGCTACCGCGAAATGTTTGTGCGTTGAGAGCCGCTGCACCCAACAGGAGCAGCAGGCAGACTAGGACTTTAGATACACGAAGACTCGCGTAGGGGCGTGACTGCATAACGACCTCCAAAAAGGAACGTAACCGTCACGGCGATAATCGCCTCGACGGGGAAATATAACGCTGCCTCCGCCACTCGGAAAATTCGAGGGGCAGCGCGTCTCAACGTTTTCGGGGTCTTCGACTGGGAAGCCGTCCGGGGATAACTGGTCGCCTTCTACGGGGAAGCGACAAATCTAGGAAGCGTACCGAAACAAGTGCGACCTTAGAACCGGGGCCTTATTCTGCTGACAACCAGAAGGTTCGTTATTATGGACACACCGCGGCTGGAATTTCAAGCACTTTTAAACTGCGTTTTGGGGAAGTGACTCATTTGGGAGCAGCTTGGCCCTCCACCACAGCGTTGAGCCAGTTCAATTTAACGTCAATCCAAATGTCTTGGATCGATTTGCCGCGCCTGTAATTGGACCAGCAAATGCTTCGTGTAGACACCGGATGCCACGAATGTAGCCCCATCGCGGACCATCATGAGGATGGCATCTTCCCCGCTTTTGTCGATGGAAGTCACCTCATTGAGATCGACAATACGACAGCGGCCCAAAGGCTGGGCCACGGAGGCTCTCCAACTGGAGACCAATTCAGCCACAGACGGCTTCGTCAACTGACCTTGAAGAATCCATCGTTCCTCCGAGGCACTCTCGGTGACTGTAATTCGCAGCATGATCTCTTTCCCACGGGCAAAATCCTCCCGTCATCCTACGGGCCGACGCCGTGCGATCTTGCATCGAGTGATGGATGCAATCCTCATGCCTTTTTGACAATCAGCTTGCCGCACTCTTAAGCAATTCGGACAGCACCAAGGAGTCTCATGGAAGAGAAAGTTTAGCGAAGGCCAACGGCTTTCAGCCGCGGCATAGATAGCTGCGTACTCGACGGCTTTGCAGGCTGCGGAAAACCGGAATTCTTTGAAGGGTGGCAGCCTTCGGAGCCTGCGTGAGAACCAATTGCCTGCAAACGTGGGAACCAATTGCCTACAACATGAGTCCCGCAGGGACGGCTGAACTTAGCCCAGGACGCAGTCCTGGGTATAGATTCGAGAGACGAAAAGTCCCGCAGGGACGACTGGAAATGTGCCACGACGCAATCTTGGCGATCTTCCAGCCGTCCCTGCGGGACTCAATCATGTTCCATGATGTACCCAGGACTAACGTCCTGGGCTAAGTTCAGACGTCCCTACGGGACTGGGTTTGGAAATCTCGGTTCTCACGCAGGCTCTTTAGGCCGGCCATAAAAATTGAAAATAGGCCCGGCTTTGGAAGCCGCTGAGGGTACGGCTTTCGCTTCCAATTCGATTTTTTCTACATATTTGTCTCACCGGTCAAGAACCGCGGGGCGCGTGAATTCGGCCCGCCAATAAGCTGGCATACTGCCAGCTTATTGGCACGGACGGCGAGGCGGATCAGGTGGAAGTGTATCTGTCCTGGCGCGAGATGCCAAGCTTTTGCATCCGAAATTGCAACGTCGGACGCTTGAGTCCCAATCGCGCGGCTGCCCCATTCGGACCTGCGAAGACCCAGTTGGTTTGTTCCAGTACAGCCAGAATGTGCCGCCGCTCGACTTCCTCGAGCGTCGACGCACCAATCACCTGGCTCAAGTCCGCAGATCTGGCTTTTAGATCAGACAGCGCAACCCTCAGAACTGGCCCCTTGGAAAGAATAACCGCGCGCTCAACCACATTCTGCAGCTCCCGAATGTTCCCAGGCCATGGGTAGCGGACCAACGCGTTCATGGTTTCCGAAGAGACGGTTTCGATCTTCTTTCCCATGTTAAAGGCAAAATATTGCGCAAAGTGACGAACGAGGAAGGGGATGTCTTCCGCGCGCTCCCGCAATGGAGGAACATGAACAGGAAAAACGTTGAGGCGGTAGAACAGATCCGAACGGAATTTTTGCTCGTCGACCATAGTCTGCAGATCACGATTGGTTGCTGCAATCAGACGGGCGTTGGTGCGAATGGTACGCGAACCACCCAGCCGCTCGAATTCCCTCTCTTGCAGGACTCGCAACAGTTTCGGTTGTAATTCAAGGGGAATTTCCGCGACCTCATCCAGGAAGATAGTCCCTTGTGAGGCTAGCTCGAATCTCCCCACGCGCTGCGACACAGCCCCGGTAAAGGCTCCCCGCTCGTGGCCAAAGAGTTCGCTTTCCAGCAGGCCTGTCGGGATCGCGGCGCAGTTTAGCTTAACGAATGGATTGGACTGGCGTTGGCTTAGATTGTGCACCGCTCGCGCGATCAGTTCCTTCCCGGTACCTGTCTCCCCACAAATCAACACCGTGGAGGCGGTGGGAGCAACCGCTTCGACCTGCTTCAGAACACGCAGAAGCGCTTTGCTGTTTCCGATGATCTCCTGGAAATTCATCTCACTGCGAAGCTCATCTTCGAAATAAAGCTTTTCCTGGTTGAGTTTGTCTTTCAGTTCCGTGATCTGCCGATAGGCGAACGCGTTATCGATAGCAATTGCCACCTGGCCGGCAATTTGAGACAAAAACTCAACATCGGATTCGGTGAAGGCGTTCTTCTCCGTCCGCACAAGGCAGAGAACACCGAGCACGCGATTGCCCCGGAGCAGGGGCAACATACACAAGGTTTCGACCCCCGCTGCCGATGCGATTCTGTGATCGAGGCCCGACCTTTGCAGTTGCCCTATGTCCCCTACCCAGGGTCTGCCGGTGCGGAATACTCTACCGGACACGGAACCATTCAGTGACGGGGGCAGCCCCTGGCCGGCGGTCAGACTACTGTCGGGAAAATCCAGCGCATACAGCTGCAACTCCCGGCCCTCTCCGTCGGGCAAAATCAATGCCACTCCGTCGAGACGCATTGCCTTTCGAATGCTCGGGGAAACCGCCTGAAGGACGTCGCGCAACTCCAGGTTGGAAACGACCCGATTGTTAACTTCCAGGATGAGTTTCAGCTTGGTTCTTTCCTCATCCAACTGCGCACGAACCAGTTCGGACCGGGCGAAATTGAACCGGTCATCGATCGCCAGGGCGGCGTAGTGACTGACAAGGGCAAGCAGTGAGGACTCTTCCTCGGAAAACGCTTCGGGCCGGTCTCGGCCGATACAGAGTGCCCCGAGGCGGTGAAGGCTTGTGGATAGGGGCAGGACGCAAAGGCATTGGCTCCCGGATTCCCGGAAGAACCTCGCCGTCTCCGGAAATCGTGACTCGTGGTCAAGCGACGGAATGACGAGTGGCCTTTCCTGCTCTGAGACGGCTGACCAGATCTCCTCCGGCCATTTCGTAACCGAAGGGTCGGTACACAACTCGCAACCGTCACCGTCCACTACATGGAAGGAGGGCACACCGTCCCGCAGATGAATGACCGCGGTCGTCGTGCATTCGAGCAAAGCGCACAACTCGGACGGCAAGGCCCCCAATAGCTGTTCCGGGTTGCTATGAAGTCCCAACTTGCGCGCAAAACGAAGAACTTCCTCGACATGCTTGCCCTCTACAGGCGAGAAACTGCCATTTGTAACCTGGGACCTCTGCATAGTCCGCCGGGCGACCTCCCTTTGCAGATGATTGATAGATGAAAACCAGGGCAAGGAGGTAGCAAGATTCCTCTCGCGCCATTTGCCGCCTATGCCTGTTCCGCCGGCTCATTTTCAATTCCCCCCGCTGCCAATTAGTTGACAGGGAAGTCAGTGGATTGGCATGCGGAATAAAGTCCGGTCGTGCGGTGTTCTGTTGTCCAGTGAATTGGTTTAGTTCTTTCAATAATTTACGTGAACTCAGACGGATCTTCATTTTGGTATGCGACTTGCACTGCCTCAGGCGCACGGTCCGCAACATTTCTTTGTGATTTCTTGCCCGGGGGTTTACATGCAAGTAGAACAAGATGACGTCCAGACTCCGAGTTTTCGACTCGACGTCCCGCTGCATAGTCTTCTCACAAAAGCTGCGCCGCCAATTCCCGGGCTGCAGCCGGTAGGAGAACCGCAACGATTTCCAGATCCGGTCTTTCCACAACGCCCTGACCTCCTGGGACCCATCGTCGAAGACGAACCATGGAGACCACCCACGAAGCGCCACTGGACGGGCAGTCAGATCTACCATACGATGCGCGGTTGGCTCTTCCCATACATCCGCTCACGCGTGACCGCAGGCGACTTCCACCCTTTGATTGCCTACCTGTTCACCGAATTCAAATGCAATCTGGATTGTCATTATTGTTGGGCCTTCGACAACAAGGTCAAAGGGATGACCGAAGACACCGCGAAGCGGTCCATCGATTGGCTCCACGGAACCGGCTGCCGCGTACTCGCGTACATGGGCGGAGAACCGCTGCTCCGTCCCGACCTGATTCATCGCATCACCCATTACGCCGCCAAGAAGGACTTCTGGATCTACCTCCCCACCAATGCCCGCCTTCTACGCACCGATGTAATCGATAAGCTGGCGGATGCAGGCATTTCCACTTTCAATATCGCAGTCGATGCGGTCGATCTCAAGCCGGGTCTTCCCAAGGCTTTGGCGCCCATCAGGAAACAATTCGACTACCTGATCCGTAAACAATATGGATACGGCTATTCGGTTTTTCTCAACATCAACATTTGTCGCAATAATCTCGAAGACGTGCGGCAGCTCACGGAGATCGCTCATGACTGTGGCATCGCTACTGATTACCACATCAATGAATCTCCTCTGCTGGAACAGGACGAGCACTTCAAACATGCCGGCAACAACGTCACCTACATAACCAGGGACGACTGGCCGGCGGTGGAAGAAACGATTCAGTGGTTGACTGAGAAACAGGACAGCGGTTATAAAATGGTCAATTCGAACACCCGCCTTTGGCAGATGGTCGATTTCATGAAGGGTCAACACTTCCCGTGGAACTGCCGCGCCGGGCAGAATTCCATGATCATTCGCGTCGATGGAACGCTCGCCCCGTGCTTTCCCATGTACACCGCAAGCTACGACTGGGGTGTGGTCGGTAGCCACAAATTCGAAACCAAACAGCTTGACCATCAGAAGGAGAGCTGTCAGACACACTGTTTCTCAACCCTCAACCACATTCTGGGCTGGTGCTACAACGATCAGCGTGTCATCAAATACTTCTTCAAGCAGCTCGCACACGGATTCCAGGGAATGTCGGGCCAGATGTAACTGAGATCATTCCCTTAAGCTGACATCTCAACCGGGCGTACGCACGAAAAATGCGCCAATCAACTGGAGAACAGGAGAGCCCCCATGGCGGTCGTCGTGAACGAGATTGTGCAGACAGACTTCGAAGTAGAAATCCAGGCCCGCATCGACGCCGAGCGTGCGCGTCTTCGCGCGCAAGCCGGGCTTGCCCGCATGCGCGAGTTCAAGAAACCGGTGGAGCGCACTTTCACCGGTCCGGAACGCGATTACGTCACCATCCTGTTCGGCGGGCTTACCTGGAAGCACGAGGAAATGATCAAGGCCGTCTTCCATGGCAGTGGCTACAAGTGCGAAAACATTCCCACTCCGGAAGTCGCAGACTTTCAGGCCGGCAAGGAATTCGGCAACAACGGTCAATGTAATCCCACATACTTTACCGTCGGCAACCTGGTCCGCTACCTGCAAAAGCTGGAACAGCAGGGGCTGACCCGCCAGCAAATTATTGATAACTATGTCTTTTTCACCGCGGGGTCGTGCGGCCCGTGCCGCTTTGGCATGTACGAAGCCGAATACCGCTTTGCGCTCCAGAATTCCGGTTTCGAAGGCTTCCGTGTGTTGCTCTTCCAACAGACCGACGGCATCAAGGCCGCCAGCGGCGAGCCCGGGCTCAAGTTCTCTGTCGACTTCGGAATGGGCATGCTCAATGCACTCAACCTCGGTGACGTGATCAATGAGCTCGTCTACCAGGTTCGTCCCTTCGAAGTGAACAAAGGGGAAACCGACCGGGTCATTCGCGAATCCGTCAAGACACTTACCGATACGCTGCGTGATCGTAAACGTTGGCACATCATGGAAGCTGCGCCCGCGTGGGCCCGGCCGTGGATTGCAAAGAACAAGAAGGTGGAAGGAATCGGCTGCACCCTGGGCAAGATTGCCCACAATCTCTACGGCAAGGAATATGTAGGCGCACTGCACGCGTGCCGTGACAGCATTAACTCGATCGAAGTGGATCGCTTGCGGGTAAAGCCGGTCATTAAGATCACCGGCGAGTTCTGGGCACAGACCACCGAGGGCGACGGCAACTTCAACATGTTTGCTTTCCTGGAGAAGGAGGGCGCGCAGGTCCTGGTGGAACCCATCGCCACCTGGATTGCCTACATGATGTACGTAGCGAAAGAGGGCGCCAAGGCTCGTGCGGACGCCGAGGCGCCATATCGCGACCCGAAGTGGTTCGAGGTAAAGAAGCACCTCGCCAACCGCATGAAGGTATTCAAAAAGACCGGCGGCCTAAGCGCCGGCAGCGTCATGTGGAATCACTTCTACCACCGCACCATTCGTCACATGGGAGATACGGCACACCACCTGATTCCGCAGAAGGAACTCTCCCGCTTGGCGCATCCTTTCTACCATCAGCTTGCCCGCGGCGGGGAAGGCTTCATGGAGGTGGGCAAGAACGTCTACTACACCGTGAACCACCTTTGCCATATGGTGCTGGCGCTCAAGCCCTTCGGCTGCATGCCATCAACGCAATCCGATGGGGTGCAATCCCGCGTCGTCAACAAATTCAAAGACATGATCTTCCTGCCGGTCGAGACTTCCGGCGAAGGCGAAGTCAACGCCCATAGCCGCGTTCAGATGGCCCTTGCGGAAGCAAAGGCAAAGGCGCGCGCGGAGTTCGACGGCGTGTTGAGCGAAACCGGTAAATCGCTGGACGAACTTCGGGCCTATGTGGATGAACACCCCGAGTTAAAGCGTGCGCTCTACAAGTTCCCGCATCGTCACGGTCTTGCGGGTACAGCGGCCCAGTTCGCTTGGCACGTGAGCGATCTGATGAACAAGGACCGGGCGTACAATCGCCGCCCCCGGCCCACGCTAGCCAAAGCGCAGGTTGCCTGATCGGCGCCAGTCTGCCGCCTGTGATCCCACTGTCGAAGACAGCCTTTCCGGGAGACTGTGATGCAGCAATTTTTCGTTGGTTTGGATGTCGGCTCCACCACGGTCAAAGCGATCGTGGTAGATGCAGCAACCGATAAAACCATTTGGCAGGATTACCAGCGTCACGAAACCCGGCAGCCCGAAAAGGTTCTCGAGTTTCTGCGCCGTATGGAAGAAGAAGCCGGCATAGCCCCCGGCAACACCCGCATCTTTATCACCGGGTCCGGGGGCGGCACGATTTCCGAGATGGTGGCGCCAAGTTTGTCCAGGAAGTCCACGCGGTTTCTCTTGCCGTCGAGAAGCTCCATCCCGAGGTGTACTCGGTCATCGAGCTGGGCGGGCAGGACGCCAAGATCATCGTATTCAAAGACGATGAGGAGACCGGCCGCAAGAAGAAGATTCCCTCCATGAACGATAAATGTGCCGGAGGGACAGGCGCGGTGATCGACAAGATCAATGCCAAGCTGAAGATTCCAGCTACTGAGCTAGCGAACCAGGCCTACCACGGTGTCAAGCTGCACAAGGTCGCCGGCAAATGCGGAGTGTTTGCGGAAACGGATATCAATGGCCTGCAGAAGACCGGCACGCCTTCTCACGAGCTGATGGCTTCTCTGTTTGAAGCCATCGTGCTGCAAAATTTGAGCGTGCTCACCCGCGGACACACTCTGCGTCCGCATGTTTTGCTGCTCGGCGGCCCCAACGGCTTCATCAAGGGCATGCGCGAAGCCTGGCAGGCAAATATCCCGCTCATGTGGAAAGAGCGCAAGGTCGAGATCCCGGAGGGGATGAAACCGGAAGAGTTGATCAAGGTTCCGGAGAATGCGCAATACTTCGCGGCTCTCGGCGCGGTCGAGTTCGGCAAGGACGAAGAGCCAGAGGTAGGCCGATATCTCGGTATAGAAAAGCTTCTTTATTACATCGACTACGGCCGTGCGGAAGAGAAGGCTGTCTCCGGCGGCAAAGGCCTCGTCGCCGAGGATTCCGAGCTCGTGCAGTTCAAAGAGGAATACCGCAGGAAGAAGTTCATTCCCGCGGAATTTCTCCCCGGTCAAACCATCTCCGGTTTCATCGGCATTGATGGCGGATCCACCTCCACCAAGGCCGTCCTGCTCGGCAAGGGAGGCGAAATCCTTTGCAAAACCTACCAGCTTTCCAACGGCAATCCCATCCAGGATGGGATTGAGATGTTTGAGAAGCTGAGGGAACAAATCGAAAGCAAAGGCGCCACGCTGGAAGTGCTAGGCGTAGGAACCACCGGCTATGCCAAAGACATTTTAAAAGACGTCCTGAATGCCGACGTAGCGCTGGTGGAGACTGTCGCGCACACAGAATCCGCGCTCAAGTTCTACGACGACCCTCACGTCATCATCGATGTCGGCGGCCAGGACATTAAACTCATCGTCCTCAAAGACGGCCGCGTGAAGGATTTCAAACTGAACACGCAGTGCTCGGCCGGCAACGGCTATTTCCTGCAATCCACTGCGGAAGGCTTCGGCAAGAAGGTCGAAGAATTTGCCGATATAGCGTTCTCTGCCAAGTCCATGCCCTCCTTTGGTTATGGCTGCGCTGTCTTTATGCAGTCCGACATTGTGAACTTCCAGCGCCAGGGGTGGCGGTCGGAAGAAATTCTTGCCGGGCTCGCCGATGTGTTGCCGAAGAATGTTTTTCTCTACGTTGCCAGCATCCCCAACCTGGCTTCGCTCGGGTCGCGTTTCGTGCTGCAGGGCGGCACGCAGAACAACCTCGCGGTGGTTAAGGCCGAGGTTGACTTCATCAAATCCAGTTTCCGCGCCAAGGGCAAAGTGCCGGAGATTATCGTGCACGAGCACTGCGGCGAGTCAGGCGCCATTGGCGCCGCGCAAGAGGCCCTGCGTCTGTGGAACAACGGCAAGCAAACCACCTTTATCGGCCTCGAAGCCGTGCGCAACATTCGCTACCGCACCACACGCAATGAAGACACGCGCTGCTACTTCTGCAAGAACAATTGCCTGCGTACCTTCATCGATGTCGACGTCACCGCAAGCGCTAATCATGAGCACGAACATGTGCATGCGGTCGCAGAGGATCAAGCAGCCCAGGTTGTAGCCAAGCTGCCCAGCCTGGAGCAAATCCAGGCAAATACAGATCATGGTTCATCCTGCAGCACCGGTGGAAGCAAAGGAACGTTCAAGGCCAAGGTAGAGCCGCTGATCCAGATTCAAATGTCTCCCGGCTCCAGCAAAGTAGTAGAGCTACCCAAGCCCGTCGACTTCCAACCACGCAAGACCAAGGTTCCACTGCGTGTAGGGGAACAACGGTTGATCATTGCCACCTGCGAAAAGGGCACGGTAGAAGATCTAGCCGACATGAAAGACATTAAGGCCGACATCGACAAGATCAAGGAAGCAAATCCGAACTACGTCGATATTGCGGCACGAGACGTATTCCGTCACCGCCAGGTGGAAGTGGTGGCCGATTCCCTTCCCAGCACCAAGGGGCTTTTTGTTTCCAAGTTAGTCAAGGAGCGCGCAGCCCTGATGCAGAGGCGCCAGGACTTTCGCGTCGGTATTCCGCGGCTTCTCAACACCTACACCTACGCGCCGCTCTTCAATGCCTACTTCGCGAGCCTGGGACTGAAGGCGGAGAACATCATCTACTCCGACTACACCACGCCGAAGCTCTCCCCGGGCTGGCGCGAGCCGGGGTGCAATCGATCCCTGCTACCCGTCAAAGATTGGCATCGCGCACGTTTACAATCTCATCGCGACCAAGCACAGCAAGAAGCCACTGAACGCGATCTGGTTCCCGATGTACGACGTGCTGCATACCCCGCTGGTCAACCTGACCGGTTCCAATGCTTGCCCGACGGTGACCGCCACGCCGGAGGTAGTCAAAGCGGCCTTTACCAAGGAGAGTGAAATCTTCGCTGACAATGGGATCAGTTACCTCGATCCAATCCTGAATCTGCAGGATCAGCGAATCTGTGCCGACCAGATGTTTAAGGCCTGGGGTCCGGTACTGGGTCTTTCCCGCGAAGAAAATGAACGCGCGTTGGACGCCGGATTCAAGGCCCTGCTCGATTGCGAGGCCGAGATTCGCCGCCAGGCCCGCCAAACGCTGGACCAACTGGAGCGCGAGGACCGCATCGGCATCGTGATGCTGGGCCGCGTGTATCACCATGATCCCGGCTTGAACCACGAGATCATGGAGGAGTTCCAGAAGCTGGCTACCCCGTGTTCTCACAAAGCACGCTGCCTCTCGACGAGGACTTGCTGGATCGCCTGTTCGGCGAAGAAGTACGCGCCGGACTGATCACCCATCCCCTCGACATTCAGGATGTGTGGAAGAACCGGTATTCGACCAGTACCAATCACAAGGTTTGGGCAGCGAAGTTCACCGCGCGGCATCCCAATCTTGTGGCGCTCGAAGTGTCCAGCTTCAAGTGTGGCCACGATGCCCCGATCTACGGAGTGATTGAAGGGATCATCGAGCAATCGGGAACCCCTTACTTCTCTTTCAAGGACCTGGATGAAAACAAGCCGTCCGGCTCCATCCGCATCCGAGTGGAGACGATCGACTACTTCCTCCGCCGCTACCGTGAAGACATTATCAAGCGCCGGGCCATCGAGGGCGACATCGAAGCGCAGCTAGCCGCTCTGGAGCAAACTCTCCGCAGCGAAGTAGCCTTAGCGAGCGACTAGCGGAGTGAGTTATTAGTTGCAGTTTCCTTCGGAACTCCCAATACATCTTGGTTAAGAATCGAAGGGTGCCCCAGCCTGCCCCGGCGCGCCGTGGGGTCTCGCATTTGAGACCTGGGATCCTCCTAGGAGAGGCTAATCTTGTCCCTTGTTGTAACCCCAGGTGAGCAACACCCCTCCTTTGTCATTAGGAGCGAAGCCGACCTGTCCGGCGCGCGCCGTGGAGGCATCACCAGTGAAACAGCGTGCCATCTTCTTTGCGGTTCACCGGCAGGTAGGCGCGTTGGTAGGGAAAGCCTGCCGCAACGTCTTCCTTGATATCCACTCCCAAGCCCCAGCCATATCCCCGGGATACATGAAGCCATCCTTGAAGGAATAGGCATGCGGAAACGTCTCCTCCGTCTGGGCGTTATGCAGCATGTGTTCCTGTACCCCAAAATTATTGATGGCAATATCCAGATGCAAAGCCGCGGCCATGCACACCGGCGACATGTCGCTCGCTCCATGGCAGCCTGTCTGCACGTGATAAAGAGCGGCGAAGTCCGCCGCCTTTTTCATCGCGGTCAAGCCACCGCCATGCACCACGCTCATGCGCAGGTAGTCGATCAGTTGCTCGCGTATCAATTGCTCCGCATCCCAGATGGTGTTGAAGACCTCGCCAACCGCCAGCGGCGTGGTGGTGTGCTTGCGAATGAGCCGAAAACCGTCCTGCAGTTCCGCCGCAACAGGATCTTCGAGCCAGAACAGATGATAGGGTTCCAGTTCCTTACCCAAACGTGCCGCCTCGATAGGCGTCAGCCGGTGATGAACATCGTGCAGCAGGTGCAACTCATCCCCCAGCGTGTTCCGTAGCGCCTCAAACAGCTTGGGCACATGTCTCAGGTATTTTTCCGTGGACCACAAGCTCTCGGAGGGAAGGCCGCGTTCGGCGGGCTCATAGTACTGCTGGTCTTTCGAAACCCCGTAGGTTGATTTCAGGCCGGGTACCCCGCTCTGCGCGCGAATGGCAAGATAGCCCAGAGCCCGGTACTTCTCCACCTCATCGATCGTCGCTGGAATGTCGTGTCCGGTGGCATGCGCGTAGACCATGACCCCGGTGCGGCTTTTGCCTCCAAGCAGGTTGTAGACGGGAACGCCGAGCGCCTTGCCTTTGATATCCCACAGAGCCATGTCGATGGCCGCGATAGCGGTCATGGTGACCGGCCCGCGCCGCCAGTATGCACCGCGATAAAAGTAATGCCAGATATCCTCGGTCTGAAACGGATCCCGCCCAATCAGGCAAGGTACAAGATGATCTTCCAGGTAACTGGCCACGGCGAGCTCGCGGCCGTTGAGCGTCGCATCTCCAAGACCGTAAATACCCTGGTCGGTTTCTACCTTTAATGTCACGAAGTTACGGCCCGGACTACAAACGATTACCTTAGCGCCCAGTATCTTCATTGGTTCACTCCGCTGGCCAGGAAGCCGCCGTCGATCACCAGGATCTCTCCGGTGACGAACGAAGCCGCATCGGAAACCAGGTAAATAGCACCGCCGGCAAGCTCATCCATTTCGCCAAAACGTTTCATGGGCGTGCGCATTTTCAACTCGCGTCCCCGTTCGGTGTGCAGAATCAGTTCCGCATTCAGCGCCGTGGGAAAGATCGCCGGGCGCGATCGCATTCACGCAGATGTTGTGGGGAGCAAGTTCGATGGCCAGGGTCTTGGTCAGCGCGCCCACGCCCGCTTTGCTGACCCCGTACGCGGCTACCTGGCTGAAGCCTACGAAAGTGGAGAGCGAAGCGATATTCAGGATCTTGCCAAAGCCCTGGCCCACCATGGTCTTGCCGAAAATCTGGCACGAGCGCCAGGTGCCGTTCAAATTTATGTCCAGAATGCTGGTCCACTCCTCTTCAGAACAGTTGAGTGTGGGCGTCTTGTGGGTAATCCCGGCGGCGTTCACCAGGATGTCGACCTTACGAAAGCAATCCAGCACCTTCCGCTGCAGCAATTCGATCGAAGACCGGTCGCGCACATCCACCGTCGCGCGCAGAGAGCGGCGCCCCAGGCCCTCGATCTCCGCAGCCACCAGATCCGTTTCTTCCTGCCGGCGTGAGGCGGCCACCACGTCCGCTCCCGCCTCTGCAATTCCCAGGGCAATTGCCTTCCCCAGACCCGATGTACCGCCGATGACTACCGCACACTTACCGCCAAGATCAAACCGGCCGGAACCCAATGTTTACTCCAGGATGCGAACAAAGTAGGATGATCCCGCAGCTTATCACGGCGTGTCGTCCCAGGGAGCGGAACAAGTGCAGGATGAAAGCGTAGATCGGCGTTCTTTTCTTAAAGTGATGGGTGCCGTGGGGATGTCATCTACCCTGCTACCCGAGGCCGCGTTTGGTTTGCATCCCGCCAGCGCGTCGATCGTGGAGCAGGCCGCCGGACCCGGTCCGGACGCCGTCGAAAAACCAAAATACTCCATCAAGTTTGGCGTGATCGGCCTGGACCACTATCACATCATGGGGATCACCGCAGCCGTCATCCGCGGCGGCGGTGAGTTGGTCTCGTTTTACTCCAACCTGCCCAAGGCGATTGCCGATTTCCAGAAGCTCTATCCCAATGCCCGGCTGGCGAAGAGCGAGGACGAAATCCTCGACGACCCCTCGCTGAAGCTGATCGCGGGCGCGCCCATCCCCCGGTTGCGGGCTCCCCTGGGCATCCGCGCCATGAAACAAGGCAAAGACTTTCTCAGCGACAAGCCCGCGATTACCACGCTCGAGCAATTGGCCGAAGTCCGCAAAGTCTCAGCCGAAACCGGCAAGATGTTCGCCATTATGTACTCCGAGCGGTTGGAGGTGCGCGCCGCCGTGCAGGCGGGATACCTCATTAAAGCCGGCGCCATCGGCAAGGTGGTGCAGACGGTGAATATCGCGCCCCACAAAGTGAATGACGTTACTCGTCCCGACTGGTTTTGGGATCCGGCTGAGTACGGCGGAATTCTCTGCGATATCGGTTCCCACCAGGCAGACCAGTTCGTCTACTACACCGGCTCGACCACGGCCGAAGTGACGGGATCGCAGATCGCCAACGTGAACCACCCCACCCACCCCAAGTTTCAGGATTTCGGCGACATGATGGTCCACGGAAACGGCGGCGCCGGCTATGTGCGCGTGGATTGGTTTACGCCCAACGGGCTGAGCGTTTGGGGTGATGGGCGCCTCTTTATCCTGGGAACCGACGGTTACATCGAGCTGCGGAAGTACATCGATATTGCCGGAAAACCCGGCGGCAACCACCTGTTTATGGTTGACCAGAAACAGGTGACCTTCATGGATTGCAGCAAGGTCGAACTACCCTTCGGACCGCAGTTTGTTTCCGACATCGTCAATCGGACCCACACCGGGCAGAACCAGGAGCAGGCCCTGCTGGCCGCCGAGCTGGTCCTTAAGGCGCAACGAGACGCCAAGCTATTAACCTTCACCAGCTAGAAGCCGCGGGCGAGGAGGAACGTTGCAAACGCGAAGGGACTTCCTGAAGCTTTCGGCGGCCACCGCCGCCACCATCGGCTTTCCTACCATTGTGCCGGCAAGTGTCTTTGGACAAACAGCACCGAGCAACCGCATCAACGTGGGGGCGATCGGCGTTGGCCGCATCTCACGCGGCCACGATCTGCCGGGCATCTGGCAGTTCGACCAGGCGCGCATCATGGCGGTCTGCGACCTCGATGCGAAGCGGGTCGAAGAGGCCAAGACTCTCATCAATGGTTACTACTCGAAAAAAACGGCCAAACCGTATGACGGCGTCACCGGATACCACAACTATCACGAATTGCTGGCCAACAAAGACGTCGATGCGGTGGTCATCAGCACCCCTGACCATCAACACGCGATCCTCGCTGTGGACGCAGTGCACGCCAGGAAGGACGTCTACCTGCAAAAGCCGGCGTCGCTTACCATCGCCGAAGGACGAGCCATGAGCAACGCTGTCATGGCTTCGGGCCAAATTCTTCAGGTGGGTTCGCAACAGAGGTCGTGGAAGCAGTTCCACCGCGCCTGCGAACTGGTCCGCAACGGGCGTATTGGCGAGATCAAGCACGTAGAGATCGGGCTACCCGGCGACCCCAGCGGACCCGAGGCCCCGCCGATGCCCATCCCCCCAAATCTGAATTACGACGCCTGGCTGGGCTCAACGCCCGAGGTCTATTACACCGAGATACGCGTCCACCCTCAGGATGGATTCAGCCGCCCCGGCTGGCTGCGCTGCGAGCAGTTTGGTGCGGGCATGATCACCGGCTGGGGAGCGCACCATGTGGACACCGCACATTGGGGAATGAACACCGAGTACACCGGCCCGGTCGAGATCTGGGGCACCGCTGAGTTCCCTACCCACGGTCTCTGGGATGTACACGGTAAGTTCCTCACCCACGCGGTCTATGCCAACGGCGTGACCATGGACATCAGCGGCGATTTTCCCAATGGCATCAAGTTCTATGGCAGTGAGGGCTGGATCTTTGTCACTCGCGACGAGATGGTCACCCCCACCGATCCGGGAGGAAAGGCAGCGGCGCCTCCGAAGCCCTTGGTCGCGAGTAATCCCAAGATCCTTGATAGCGTCATCGGTCCCGACGAAATCCATCTCTACGAAAGCGCCGACCAGCACGGCAACTGGCTGGACTGTATCAAGAGTAGGAAAGCTCCGATCGCGCCTGCCGAAATAGGTCACCGGGCATGTTCTACTTGTTTGATCCATCACATCGCCATGAAGACCAAACGCAAGCTCTTTTGGGATCCGGTGAAAGAGCATTTCAAAAACGACGACGATGCCAATTGCATGCTATCCCGTCCTCAACGTGCTCCTTACATGATGGACGTGTAAAAACCTTTCATGAGTTCAACTGGCAATCGATCGAATCTTCGTTGGGTCATATGTGGCCTGCTCTTTCTGGCCACGACCATCAACTATATGGATCGGACCGCACTGGGCCTGGTTGAGCCCATGTTGAAACACATCCTGGGTGGCGACCAGGACGTCGCGCTCTACAACCGGCGCTACAGCGACATTGTGAACTGTTTCATCTTTGCCTATGGCGTCGGGTTCCTGCTTGCGGGGCGAGTGGTCGATCGCGTCGGCGTCAAGAGGGGATATGCCCTATCGATCGGGGTGTGGGCGCTGGCTTCGCTCAGCCATGTGTTAGCGCGCAGCCCGTTTGGCTTCGGAATGGCTCGATTTGCCTTGGGCATTGGAGAGTCGGGCAACTTCCCTTCGGCACTCAAAGCGACTGCCGATTGGTTTCCCGCCGAGGAGCGGGCGCTGGCTACCGGCATCTTCAATTCAGGAACAAGTGCCGGCGCGTTGATCGCTCCGTTGCTGATTCCCTGGGTCGCGGTTCGCTATGGCTGGCAGGCCGCGTTCTACACCACGGGCACCCTGGGACTGATCTGGCTTGTTGGTTGGCTGTTATTCCCTTACGACCGGCTGCAGCCGAAGTATGGCAATCCTGCGCCGGCCGTTTCACTGACGGTGAAAACGGCAACCTATAAGGAGCTTCTGTTTAACCCGGCTACCTGGCGGTTTGCCTTATCGAAGGGGACCACGGATGCGATCTGGTGGTTTTATCTCTTCTGGCTGCCCAAGTATTTCAATGAGCGCTTTCATGTAGACATGCGGCACCTTGGGCCGCCGCTCATCATTGTGTATATCGGCGCCACGATCGGCAGCATTGCAGGCGGCTGGCTGGCTGGTTTTTATATTCGCCGCGGACACTCGATCCGGATGGGCAGAAGATTTGCCATGTTTGTCTGTGCGATTTGTGCAGCGCCGGTAGTGTTGGTTCCCTTTGTTCATCCCCTTTGGCAGGCAATCGCTTTGCTGTGCCTGGCGACGGCGGCGCACCAGGGATGGTCCTCGAATCTCCTCTCGACTCCCTCCGACATGTTCCCTTCGAGTTCGGTCGGGACCGTGGTCGGGATAGGAGGAGCGGCGGGAGCGGTCGGAAGCGTAATCTTCACGTTCCTGGTCGGGCTCCTCTGGACCAACTATGCGCTACTCATTTTCCTGGCGTCCGGCTCTGCTTATCTGCTGACGCTGTTCGCCTTTCAATGGAGAGCACCGGCACCGGTGACAGCGGAACACATATCGGCGGATTAGGTTAGCACGTGCAACTTTAGGCTTATCCAAATTGGATTTGAGAAACGTCTCGGTTCAACCACCACGCTTCCACGCCGTTACCCTTTCCTCTTTCATCGCTGAGCGGCTGTTGACAAGTGTTAGGCTACAGGCTACAGTGATTTCAGGTGAGAATACGCAACTTCGTCCATAAAGTTTGAGGAAGCTCTACGGTTCAAAGGAGAAGAGACCATGCCCATGAAGAACCCGCCCCATCCTGGGGATTTCATTCGGACGGAGATTATCGAAGCCGCAGGGCTGACGGTCACGGCGGCGGCGATAGCGTTGCGCGTCTCGCGTCCTACGTTGTCCAGCTTGCTCAATGGCAAGGCCGACCTTTCCGGGGATATGGCGCTCCGCATCGAGAAAGCCTTTGGAGTAAAGATGGATACGCTCATGCGTATGCAGTCGTCTTACGACATTGCCCAAACACGCAAGCGAGAAAATCAAATCCGTGTGCCGCGCATTTCCGTATTGGCCGTTACGCATTAGCGAGGTGAGATGCCGGGAACCTCAACGGCACAGTTGATGGAAGGCCCACACAAAGCGCACTGGACACACTTGCATTCCGACTTCTGCAACGAATGCAACTCTAGCTCGGTACCGCAACCTCAAGCCCGCCTCGTTCCACCGACAAATACCCTGTATAAAGGGTTGCGATGGTATCCCGCGCCAGTTCTATTCCCGACAATGGTTCGCGGCCGTGATAGATGCTCTCCATAAAATCCTGGAATTCCTGCGGATACCCATGCTGCCAACCTTCATCCGGCGCGGGAAAGCTCCATCCTTGCTTGGTGTTGGTCTTCTCCACGATGTAGACGTCCTGCAGGATGTCCTCCCTGGGATTAAAGGTCTCCAGGCCATTGATTGGATTCATATTGCATCGGGTGCGGTGATTGTTACAAAACACCTCCATCCAGTTGTAAACCCCGCCCATCACCAATTCCGAAGAAAAGATATCCGCGATCGTCCCGTCGGAAAAGGTGATGTGAATCTGCGCGTAATCCTCGATATCGTCATACCCTGTGCGCAGAAAACCTTCGTCGCGATAATTCGGTAATCGCGTGATCTCGTGCGTGCGGGCGCTTACCGTGGCGGGTCGAATCGGCACCCCATCCCTTGCCTCTCCTTCTACCCGTTTCAAATAGAGGGCTGCACTCACGGGATGGCATCCCTTCCCCACCATCGAACCTCCGCCGGAGAACTTCCAGCGTCCATAGTACGGAGAATGTGATCCTCCATGAGACTGCTCTCCCAAGATGCGAAGGATCTGCGCGCCGCTCTTTTGCACGATCTCCCGTTCCTTCTGAATTACGGGTGCATAGACCCAGTTTTCGGCATAGCAGACCAGCTTTCCGCTGGCTTTCGCCGCAGCCAGAATCCGCGTGCAACTGGCCGTAGCCTCCGCCAGCATCAGGGTCTTAGGGGAAGAGCCGGCGCCATAATAACCGGTGAGCGGCTTTTCAATAATGACATGCTTACCCAGACCAAGCGCCTGGACGGAAAGCTCTTCGTGGGAGGAGGGTGGAGTGCAGAGGTCCACCACGTCCACCGCCTCGCAGAGCTCCGCAAAGGTTTCGAACGCGCGAGTACCAGTGTCGCGGGCAAAGCCATCGCGCGCTTCGGGTGTCTTTGAAGTCACCCCCACGATTTCCACAGGAACCCCATGGACGCGCCGGATACCTTCCCAATGAAACCGGGCGGCGAACCGTGCGCCGACAAATCCTACGCGAACCGGCTTTTGCATCATGACTCCTTGTAGCACATCTCGCATGCGTGCCCTACGCTCTTAGCTTGATCAAAACGCAAGCAACGGCTACATGCGTTTTTTCAAATGAGGTGAGTTCACGATTCAGTAAACGTGCCACCTCGTTACGCAAGATCATCCGTCGGTCTTCATCGCGACCGTATTTTTTTTGCCTCATCAAAGAAATCTAAACGCTGTTGACAGGCTTTGTTTCGATGAGATATACCATCTCGGCAGCGGGCCCCGGGTGTTTTTGAGGAACTCCTGTGAAATCGTCTTCTATCTTCGAACACCAATAACGCCAAAAGAACGCTAGAGAAAGGTGCAACATGGGGCCTTAATTCCACAGCGCCAGAAAACGTTTTCGAAAAATAAGCGGTTGTGAACAGATATCCATGTGACAGCTGCGCGGCGGTTTTGTGCCGGTGTTCCCGGCCTTTAGGAGGATCGTGTGATGCGTCTTGTCCGGTCGTTGCTCGTTGTCCTATTCAGTGCGTCCGTTGTACTCATGCCGGGCGCGTGGGCTCAGGAAAACGCCACCATTACTGGAGCAGTAATCGATCCCACCGGGGCGGTCATTCCAAATGTCGCCATCACGCTCACCAATGTCTGCCACCGGCCAAGCCAGGGAAACGTCGTCGAATAGCTCCGGCATCTATGTATTCTCGAACGTGGGCGTCGGCCACTTTAATCTGGACGTCACAGCGCCGGGATTTCAAAAGTTCTCCAGAACGAATATCGACGTGAACACGGCCCAAACGCTGAAGGAGGACGTCGCCCTCACGGTTGGCAATGCTGCCCAGACGGTCACCGTCGAGGCGAACGCCCTCCAGGTCCAATCGGAAACCAGCGAGCTGAGTACCCTGATCACTGGCCAGCAGGTGACCCAATTGGCCACCAACGGCCGTAATGTAACCGCCCTTGCGGCACTTGGGCCTGGGAGTGTCCGCCAACCTGCCGGCATTTAGCGGAGTCGCCGGACTGACCTCGGCGAACGCCATCAGTTTCAATGGCGCACGCCCGACCCACAACATCTACTTGCTGGACGGAGGCGAACTGAACGATCGCGGCTGCGGCGGATGCTTCAGTTCCCTGCCGGCCATCGATGCAATGTCCGAATTCCGGACTCTCAATAGCAACTACTCGCCCGACTACGGCATCGGCTCAGGCGGGACCGTCCTCCTCGTGCTCAAGACCGGCACCCGGGACTTCCACGGGGAACTGTATTATTTCAATCGCAATGAAGATTACGCAGCCAACAATTATTTCAATAACCTGGCAGGCAAGCCCCGACCCGAGTTCCGGTTAAACGAGCCCGGAGGAAATATCGGCGGACCGCTGTTTATTCCCCACATCTATAACAACGCTCGCAACAGAACCTTCTTCTTCGTAAATGAAGAGTGGCGGAGGCTGATTCAAGGAAGCAACGCCCTCGGTGCAAAACACCATCGCCGCCATCAATTTCCCCACCGCCGGACAGTCGTTGGCTTATACGTTCCACTGGCGCGGCGCCTATACGTCCCGACTCCCATAGACCCAACCACCGTGACACCGGCAGACGGCTGACTCGGATCACCGTTCCCAGGCAACGTTATCCCCGCCAACCGGATCGACCAGAACGCGGTCCTTCTGCTGAATGCCGGGACGTTTCCAAAGCCGAACTTCGGCACCAGTCAATATATTTCGTCCATCCCTCAGACGACCAATGTCCGTGAAGACGTGGTGCGCATCGACCATGCCATCAATAGCAAGCTTCAACTCATGGGCCACTTACTCCATGAAGGGGTCGACGTAACCTTCTTCCCGCCCCTTGTGGGGTGACAGCACTTATCCCACGGTGGGCACAGCCATGCAGAACCCGGCCTGGTCATCGGTCATCAAACTCACGCAGACGATTTCACCCACGTTGCTCAACGAAACCGCCTTTCTTTATAGCGGCAACAAGATCAACCTCACTCCCATCAATGGTCCCGGCGGTACATTTGTCCAGCCTAGCGGTTGGACGGCTACCAGCTTCTTCCCCTCGGCCAACAATCTAGGCAGCCGCCTGCCGGAGATCCAGCTAAAGGGCAAGCCTTTGAATACAAACTGGAGCTCGAGTTACTTTCCCTGGAAGAATGGCTACGAGGGTTTCCAGTGGCGCGACGATCTATCCTGGACCCGGGGCCTGCACCAGTTCAAGTTCGGATTCAGCTGGCTGCATGACTACAAGAACCAGCAATTGCAGGCCAATACCCAGGGAACCGCAGTTTTCGACTCCAGCGCTTTTTCCCACGACTCCTATATCAATTTCCTGCTCGGCGACGCCAGCAGCTTTCAACAACTCAACTACCTGTTTGGGAAACACTGGGTCAACAACAATTATTCCTTCTATCTCCTCGACAACTGGCACATCCTTCCCCGCTTGACTCTCAACCTCGGCATTCGTTTTGACGGGTTGCCGCATGCCTTTGAGCGGTATAACAAGTTTGCCAATTTCGTCGAGGCGGACTATGACCGGTCGCTGGGGAATCCTGTAGCTGCGGATGGTACGCTGAATCCGGCCTCGCTCACGGATTACCAGGGGACGCCGTTCTATCTCAATGGCATCAAACTGGCCGGCGTCAATGGTTTCCCACGGGGGAATGTCCAGAACAAATACAACACATGGCAACCAAGAATTGGCTTTGCTTACGACCTCTCCGGAAACGGAAAAACGGTGGTCCGAGGTGGCTTTGGAATGTTCTTTGAGCGTGTTCAGGGCAACGATGTATATAACGCTGCCTTGAATCCACCCTTTGCCTACCAACCCACCGCCACCAACGTTCTCTTCTCCAACCCGAATACCAGCGCCTTGACTGGAGCCACAACGAAACAGACCTTCCCCTCCAGTTTGTTTAATCTGGCCTATAACTATTCGCCTCCAGGGACAGCCAATTTCAGCTTCGGAGTCCAGCGGCAGCTGGCCCCGTCCTTGGTCGCTGTCGTGCAGTACGCGGGCTCTCTAACTTGGGACCAAAGCGATGACCGGGCAGTGAACACCTTGCCTCTCACCGACCCAAATAACTCAGCCAATCCCTATGACCTTCGGCAGGGCGTTGCCGGCGGTAAGCTGAACGCAAATCTCTATCGCATCTTCCCGGGGTTCAGCTCCATTCAGCAAGAGGAGAACGAGACCCACTCCAATTACAACGGGCTCCAGATTGGTCTAAACATGCGGAACCAACACGGGCTTTCCACGGAGGTGGCCTACACGTATTCTCATGAGATCGATGAAGTCAGCAATGACCTGGGCTCGCTCTCAAATCCGTTTGACCCAAAGTATGACCGCGGGTCGGGAACGTTCGACCAGCGTCATATCCTCAACCTGAACTACATTTACAGCCTGCCGTTTTTCGAGAACAGTTCAAACCTGCTGGCGCGCACGGCTCTGGGAGGCTGGCAGTTCGCCGGCGTGACCGTTTGGCGTTCGGGATACCCCGTACCCATTCAATACACCGGCACCGATACTCTTGGCTTGGGCGGCGGCAATATCACCAATCGTCCGAACCTGGTGGCGCCGGTCACCTACCCGAAGACACGTCTAAAGTGGTTCAGCAAAACCTCCTTTGCGGATCCGGTCGGTCCCTGGGTGAGTGGGGGAAACAAAGGGACTGGGAGAAACTTTGGCCTAGGCTTTGGCAATGCCGGAAAAGACGCGGTTGTAGGACCGGGGTTAGTCAATTTCAACTGGTCCCTCTACAAAACCTTTGCTTTCCGAGAGGGAGGACTGCCGAGTCTGGAATTGCGGTTCGAGTTCTTCAACGTTTTCAACCACACGCAATTCGGCGGTACAAGCAATGACGGCCTCGATAAGAACTCCGCCGACGCGAACTTCGGACAGGTAACCAGCGCCTACGATCCTCGCGTCTTGCAGCTAGGCGGCAAGTTCCATTTTTGAGCGCTAAGCTTTCAGGAAGGGGCGTTGAACGAAGTCCCTCGGCTTCCTCGGCGCAAGGGGAGGGTGGCGAAAGAGAGGTCGGTCATGACAAGTGTTGGGAAGAAAAGGGTGGTCAAAGGACGCCTATGTGTCGCAACCGCGTTCATGGAGCCCTCGTTCCGACCAACGCCCTCGTCGTCGAGAACCGCCCCGTATGACAAAGGCACCCTCGCTCTTTCGCATGTGCCGGACGAGGCAAGATCTGCGGGTTACAGACTTCCTGGAAATGTTTCGACAGGTCCGCCATTACGGTTTCAAGGGCTGTTCTTCGCTGGAAGCGCCGACTTGGATATGCCACTTCCTTCCCGATGGTGACCAGCTGGTTCGCCTGAACCCCGGCAAATCGCTCAATCAAACCATTGGTCCAGTGAACTTCCAGATCGGCATGGTTATTCGCTCCCAGCCCGAAATGAAGCCGGCGATCATTCACCGAGTAAAAGCTCGATTGCGCCATGACCGCCTGCGCCTGTACTTTACCGCCATACCTGGCGAGCACCCTGGACCCAATCGCGCTGCGGTTGGACTTTGTCCCCACGAGAAATACCTTCAGCCAATTGCGGTTCCCGGAGAGATCGTTCCGCAACAGTGATGGCGGTTCATTCAAATTGATGACCACCATATCGACATCGCCGTCGTTGTCAAAATCTCCAAACGCGCAACCGCGGCTGCAATGCAGAGCCCCGATGCCAGGACCCGCTTCGTCGATCAACTCTTCGAACTTTCCATTCCCAAGATTGCGGAATATGAATCGCGGCGTCTTCAACGGGTAGTCGGGAAACTGGGCTTCTACTTCGGGATAAACAGAGCCGGTCACGACCGCAAGATCCGGCCAGCCATCATTGTCGAAATCGGCAAAGCCGGTCCCCCAGCAGATATATCGGGTTTCCACACCAAATCCCGCCGGGATGGTCACGTCGGTAAAGTTCGCACCGCCATCATTGCGGTACAGCACGTTGGTGTCATCCGCGAAATGGGTCTTGAATATGTCCAGGTTGCCGTCCAGATTATAGTCGCCGACCGCGACTCCCATTCCCGCCTGTTCCGCGCCATCCGCGCTGAAGGCTACGCCCTGCTCCGCGCCGTTTTCAGTGAAAGTTCCGTTATGTTTGTTGCGAAAAAAGAGGCTTGGAGTGGAATCGGAAGCCACATAAATATCTGTCCAGCCATCGTTACTGAAATCCGCAGCAACCGCGGTCATCCCGTAAGTTCGTTGGGCTTTGGCGATACCGCTTTCCTGAGACACATCGCGAAAGGTGCCGTCGCCCTGGTTGCGATACAGATAGCCGCGCGGCATCGGGCAGCCCGCGTGGACCACAGTTCACCGCGACAGCCTTGAAATTGCAATAAGGATTGGCTCCAGGCTTAGGCAACCGTTCCAGATGCAGATCGACATAGTTGGAAACGAACAGATCCAGGTGGCCGTCGCGATCATAATCGAGAAAAGTACATCCGGATCCCCAGCGAAGATTTCCTTCGTACAGCAGCCCCGCCTCACGCGTAACATCCGTAAACGTACCGTTTCCGTTGTTTCGGTAGAGCACATTCTGACCGTAATACGTGATGAAGATGTCTTCGAAACCATCGTTGTTATAGTCACCAACAGTTACCCCGCTCGCCCAACCCGTGCGCAGCAGGCCGGCCTTCTCCGTGACATCGGTAAATGTGCCGTCTCGATTGTTTTTGTACAGGCGGTTGCTGGCTTCTGGAATGACCTCGTCCATGCGCTTACCGCAGAGCACGAAAATATCCAGCCAGCCATCGTTGTCATAATCGAGGAAGGCAACACCGCAGCCCACAGTCTCAACGATGTAGTTCTTATGCTTGAGGCCGCCGTAGATGATGGGCGCCGTAAGCCCAGCCTGTGCGGCAACATCGGTGAAGTGCGCAAGAAACGGGATACCGGAGGGCTTGCCTCGGGGCACTGGCTTCACATTGCGGGTAGTGATGCCCTGACCCAAAGCCAGCGTCGACGCGGCCGTCATCCATAGAAAATCGCGTCGCGTGAGTGCGGTGATAGCTCGGTTCATGGTTGCACCGCTGATTGCGGTGGCGCAGGAGCACCGTCACCCGATACCTTCTGTATCAGCGAGTCTTCCGTTTTGCTGTGCAGTTCCCTGGTTTTGGCAAACTCTCGAGCCGCCTTTTGCTTTTGTCCAACCTGGGTGTAGAGCCGCGCCAGCCGATAGTGAGCGTCCGGCTGCGTGGGATCAAGCTTCACCGCCCGCTCAAAAGCTGCGATCGCTTCCTGATTTTTATTTTGATCGGCATAGATCCGGCCGAGATCGAAATACGCCAGCCGAAGATCCTTTTGCAACTCCATCGCTTTGGTGATCAGTGGTTCGGCGGTAGCAGCGTCATTCGTGCGTAGCGCAATGTCGCCCAGATACAGATAAGCCTGGGCATAGCCTGGATTGTTCTTAACTTCCTGTTGCAATTCCGGCAGTGCCTTTTCATAATCACCTTTTTTGAAATAGAGGAAACCCAGCTCGAAGTGGAGAACAGGCTCGTTGGGAGAGATCGCTGCTGCGCTCTCCAGTTCCTTGATCGCATCCTCCGTCTTGCCCATGCCATCCAGCGCTTCGGCCAGCAACATATGTGCTTGCACGGCATCAGGGTTCGCCGCCAGGATGCTCTTGAACTCCGTCAAGGCACAGTCATACTTGTGACTCCACAAGCAGCTTTGCGCAAGCACACTGTGCAGCTCCAGGTTCGAAGGATCATTCTGACTTCCCTGTTGCAGGTACGGAACCGCCTGCGCATACTGTCGCAGGCCGTAGTAGCTCATGCCCAGGAGCAGAGTGCTGCGGGCGTCATCCGGCTTTAGCTTGGCCGCAGTTTTGAATATCGGGATCGCCTGCTGAAAGCGCCCTTGCTTAAACTCGGCAACCCCAAGGTTGTAGGCAACCTCTGCCTGCCCGGGATCCAGCGCCAATGACTTCCGGTACTCAACGGTGGCGGGTTCGAGCTGGCCTTGCTGTGCGAGACAGACTCCCAGGTTGCTGTGGACCGCGGCGTTGTTCGGATTGCGGGTTTCCAACTGGCGCCACAGTACTTCGGCATCATGAAACCGGTTTGCTCGCATGAGATCCAGAGCCTGGTTGGCAAGATCATCCTGCCCGTGCAGAGGGACGACTGCCCAAACCAGGAACAGCACTATCCATCGCAAACCACGAGACTCCACCAGCGACATCATGTCTACCGGATTATCACGGAATCCTTCACCCTACGCCAGCGTGATCGTCAGCCGGGTCACCGAAGACGGTGGCAATGTGAACTGTACAACCTTGCCGGAAACCGAAGCGGTCGCCCGCTTGGTTGCTACCGCATCCGGCTGCTCGAAGGTGTTGTGCTCGTGAACGTCTCCGCCGCCCAGCACTTCCGTTTCAGCAGAGACCGCGCTCGCGTCCCCGCGCAGCATGATCCGGGTAGGGCGGGCTTCTGTCAGGTGAGGATTGACCACTGTCAGCGTCAACACTTTCCCGTTGACCGACGCGGACCCGTTGAGCCCCCACAACCGCGCATCAGGACCACCCACGACCGCCTCATCGCCCGTGGAGCTGAGTTGCTTCCGGATGGCTTTGCGAGGAAAAGAAATCTCCGGCACCGAGAACTGAACCCGCACCGCCTGGGCCCCCTGGTGCCCTTTGTACATATCGAAGACATGAAAGACAGGCGTAGTAATAAAGTGGTCCTCATGGGAGAGGAATAGCGAATCGATGCAGTTGATCAGCTGCGCGCAGGCTGCTATGCCCACCTTCTCTGGCATTGCGGTTGAACGTATCCAGCGTGAGCGCCGTCATGACCGCGTCCCGCACCGTCAATTGTTGCCCCAGTACGTGAGTAGGATCGAGCCTTGTGTCGCTGAAACGGTACCATGGCCCATATTCGTCGACCACCAGTTTGACGCGATGGTTCCGGTCGTAGACCCCCATCGCCGTCCAGTGGTCGAGCATGATCTTCTCCATCCGGTCGGCCAGTTCGTACCCCGGATAAACATCCTCGGCGGTGAACTTGAGCGCCTCCGGCAGATCGGTGTAGTAATGCATGGACCAGCCGAACGGTGGTTTGATTCGCCGCTCCGCATTAAAGATGTTCTCGAAGAAGCGCGTGGTCCAGTCCACGTCGTCCTGGTTTGGCCCGGAGGCAACAAGCTTCAGATCAACGCCATACTTTGGCAGCCATGACTGGTATCTCCGATATTCGCTGGCATATTCCTCGGGCGTGAAGTTACCACCGCACCCCCAGCTCTCATTGCCCACGCCCCAATACTGCACGTTGTACGGCTCCGGCGACCCGCTGGCCGCCCGTACCTCAGCCCACGTGGTGCTGCCCGCCGGCGAGTTGCAGTATTCAACCCATTGGTCGAAGGCGTTGGCATTCAGGCTCCGAACATTGGCCGCAAGATACGGCTCGGCGCCAGACAGTTTGCAGAAGCGCACAAATTCATCGGTACCGAACTGGTTAGGGTCGTAGCTGGGTAATCCTTTTCTGGGGAGGCTCTTCGAATCGGGGTCGTCGACCCAGAAGTCTGTACGACGCGGACGTTTGTCCTTTGGTCCGACGCCGTCGCGCCAGTCATAGCTGTCGGCAAAGCACCCGCCGGGCCAGCGGACCGCCGGCGCTTTGATTTGTCGCATCTTTTCGATGAGCGCTGTACGGATACCGCCGGTGTTCGCAATTTTGGACTTCTCGCCCACCCAAACACCGTCGTAAATCACCGCCCCGAGTTCTTCCGTAAAATGGCTATAGATGAGCGGAGAGATGGTTCCCAACGGCTCGTCAAGCATGACCTCGATGAGCGCGTCGTCGGAAGCAGCGGTTGCCGCAGGAAGCTTGCGGGAGAAGAGAAGGGCCGATCCGGCCATGGCGCCGGCCTTCAGAAAGCTGCGTCGTTGCATGCACGTCCTCAAAGAAGCAGGCGGTTGAACTTACGAAAACCGCGCTTTTCGGTAAACCTTTACTCAGAAGGACGAAAGTAGAAGCTCGCTTCCCTGGCTGTCAAGTGTCCATTTACTATTTTTCGCGGACGGCGTATGTTGAAAACAATTTCTCAATCCACGCCATGCCTAAGAGTATGCCCAAAAACAAGCGAGGCTCCACCAGGAAGCCGGCGCTTATGGATATAAGAACGGTGGCCCAGAGGGCGAAGGTTTCTATCGCCACCGTATCCCGAACCATCAATCATAACCCTACCGTCAATGCCAAGATGGCCAAGCGGGTATGGGATGCCATCCGCGAACTCGACTACTTTCCGAATACCCAGGCGCGCGCCCTGGTCTCGGGCCGAAGCGGTCTCTTTGGCCTCATCGTTTCTGAAATCACCAACCCGTTCTTCCCCGAGCTGATCCAGGGATTCGAGGATGTTGCCGTTGCGAATGGTTACGAAATCCTGGTGAGCTCGACCAACTATGATCCAAAACGCATGGCGCTTTGCATTCGCCGCATGCTGGAGCGCAAAGTCGAGGGTGTCGCGGTCATGACTTTCGGTATTGGACAGCCGCTGCTCGAACAACTCGCGGAACGCAACATCCCGCTGGTGTTCGTTGATGTCGGCCCGGAACGGCCATCCATCAGTCTGCTGAAGGTCGATTACCACCATGGGATTCGGCAAGGGGTACAACACCTTGCAGCCCTGGGCCACCGCAATATTTCGTTCATCTCCGGACCCAATCGCTTACACTCCGCGCAATCGCGCCTGGATGCCTTCACCCAGTCTCTCGGTGAGTGTGGCATTCCTCTTGTGCCGGACTGGGTAATCGAGGGCGATCACACGCTGGAAGGTGGCATCCAGGCCATGGAAAAGCTGCTCGCCGGCAAAAGACTGCCTACCGCTGTCATGTGCTCAAACGACATGACCGCGATTGGAGTGCTACACAAGGTGTATCGCGCTCAGTTGCGCGTTCCTGACAACCTGTCGGTCATCGGCTTCGACGACATTCACATGGCCAGGGTAACGATTCCGCCCCTTACCTCAATCCAGATGTCGCGCCTGGAGTTGGCGCGCGCCGCAGTCACGGCTCTGCGCGCTCACGTCGAAAGCAACGTGCCCCATCGCGAATACAAAATCGACACCCATCTCGTTGTCCGTGAATCAACCGGGTATCCGCCGGGCACCATGGAAAACCTCAGCGTTTCCAGTCCCCGTACTGCTTCCTCCAGCAAACGGCGTTCCTAGAGATTGACTGAATCCCTTTAGCAGGCTGTGAGAAACACGCTCTTGAGACTACGTCGTTGCTGTCGCTCCCGAACGTCCACGGTCACTTAATGCGAATGCCGCGGAACCACCTTACGCAGATCGTGATACTTCACGGCAAATTCCAAACAGGCGCCCGTTTCCAGTTGGCCGACATTCGACCGGTAAAACTCCTGCCACGGCGACTGGTTGGTGATCTCCGCTGGCTTCAGTGAAGCTCGGCGAGCCGCGATCTCCTCCTCCGTCAGCAACACATCGACACGACGCTGCTTCAAATCGACCTTGATCTCATCGCCCGTCCTGAGAATCGCAAGGTTGCCGCCAACCGCCGACTCCGGCGAGATATTCAGGATCGACGGGCTGTCCGAAGTGCCGCTTTGCCGGCCATCTCCCATGCACGGCAGCATCCGAATTCCCTGCCGGATAAGCCGGCCCGGTGGCGTCATGTTCACCACTTCCGCCGAACCGGGATACCCCACCGGCCCCGCCCCGCGGACCACCAGGATGGAGTGCTCATCGATCTCGAGCGAGGGATCTTCGATACGCCTCCGGTAATCTTCCGGCCCGTCGAAAACGACCGCGCGCGCCACAAAGCAATCCTCGTTCCCCGGATCGGACAAGTACCGCCGTCGAAACTCCTCGCTGATCACCGATGTCTTAACCAGGGCCGAGCTGAACAGGTTCCCCGAAACAACCACGATCCCGGCATTCTGCTTCAAAGGGTGGTCGTAGGTCCGGATCACATTTGTATCCAGGCTTCGTGCGCTCTTGTAGTTCTCGCCAATCGTCTTCCCGCTCACAGTAAGCGCGCCGGTACGAATCTTGCCCGCTTGCATCAACTCTCCGAAGATCGCACCCACGCCACCTGCACGATGGTAGGCTTCCCCCAGAAACTCACCCGCCGGTTGCACGTTGGCCAGCAGATGAATCTGGTGGCCGACTCGCTCCCAGTCGCGAATGTTCAGGTCCACGCCCACGTGGCGGGCGATGGCGATGATGTGCGGTGGACAATTGGTAGAGCCGCCAATCGCGGAATTCACCACGATCGCGTTCTCGAAAGCTTCCCGGGTGAGGACCTTGCTCGGGGTAAGATCTTCGCTCACCATCTCCACGATTCTGCGCCCGGTGAAGTACGCCATCCGGCCCCGCTCCGCGTAGGGCGCTGGGATCGTCGCACACCCCGGCAACGACATCCCCAACGCCTCGGCCAGCGAGTTCATCGACAGTGCTGTGCCCATGGAGTTACAGTGGCCCGCGCTCGGTATGCCGGCGAGTACCTCGTCAATGAGTTGCTCTCCGGTAATCTCGCCCTCGGCCAAACGGCGGCGCGCTTCCCAAAGCACCAGCCCGGTGCCGGCCAGCTTGCCGTTCACATAGCCATCGATCATGGGGCCGCCCGACAACACGATGGCGGGAAGGTTTACGGTAGCGGCGCGCCATCAGGGCGGCAGGAGTGGTCTTGTCGCATCCCGTGGTGAGCACCACGCCGTCGAACGGATACCCCGCCAGAATCTCGACCAACCCAAGATAGGCGAGGTTGCGATCGAGCGCGGCAGTGGGCCGCTTGCCCGTCTCCTGAATCGGATGCGTAGGAAATTCAAAAGGCACCCCGCCCGCATCGCGTATGCCCGCCTTCACTCGCTCGGCAAGCGCTACATGGATGCGGTTGCATGGAACCAGGTCGCTGCCGCTTTGCGCGATGCCAATGATCGGCCTTCCCGACTGAAGTTCTCCACGGGTAATGCCGTAGTTGCCGTAGCGTTCCAGGTAGACGGCCGCTTCTCCCGGTTCTTCGTGGTCATCGAACCAGATGCCGCTGCGCAGTTTCTTCCGCTCGTCCATCTAATAGCCCAGATTTTTGTTGACTATGTTTTTGAGCGGCTCTCCGTTGGAAAACCGGTGGTATTGCTCCAGGAAAAACTGCATCGCCTGGTTGAGCCATTGCTTGGTGTGATCGGCGCAGTGGGGTGACAGCAAGACATTCTCCAGTCGATACATAGGATCGCCCGGCGGCAGCGGCTCACGCTCGAACACGTCAAGCCCCGCTCCTTTGATTTGCTTGGCTGTCAACGCACGCACCATGGCCGCCTCGTCGATCACGGGTCCGCGCCCCACATTCACCACCACTGCCGTTGGTTTCATGGCCGCGAATTCCTTGTCGCTCAGCATGTGGTGTGTCTCCGGCGTGAGCGGCAGCGTGACCACTACGTAATCGCATCGCGCCAGCATGACCAACAAATCTTCAGGCTTGTAGTAATCATCGATCAGAGGATCGGGCGTCTCCGGCGGGTGCCTCTTCACTGCCAGCACAGTCATGCCCATGGGCCGCACCCGCTTGGCCACAGCACGGCCGATATCTCCGTAGCCCACAATCCCCACAGTCTGGCGTGTCGATCTCTTCTACGTCGAATTGCTCCCAGACTCCGGCCATCTGGTTGCGAATCATGCGCCGAAAATCTTTGGCGAAAAAGAGGATCGCCGCCAGAGCAAATTCTCCCAACGACTGGCTGAACACACCGCTGCCGTTCGTCAGCGGTACTTTGCTCTCCACCAGCTCCGGGAACAACACGCTGTCCAATCCGGCGGAGCGCGAATGCACCCAGCGAACGTCTTTGCACATGTAAAAGACGTCGCGCAACACGGCCCGCGGCGCCGACCAGGCAAGGATGATCACGGGATCGTTCACGGCGCTCGCGAAATCCTGCGGCTTGCGGCCCACGATGTGTCGCAGGCCCTGCAACATGTTCAACTGGGGATCCTCATCGTGCGTGACTACCAAAACCGTGTACTCAGTACTCATGCCTTGCGTTCGCACTCCTGTCTCGCTCGGATTTTACGCTACGAGGGCTGATGCTATCATTCTCCGGGCCACGCCAGGAGAAGCGCTTGAACCAGAAATTGCCTCGTCCACTCCGCGGAGTCATCACAGCCATGGTCACGCCGCTCGACCAGGACCTCAACCTGGATAAGGAAGGTCTCGAGCGGCTCATCGAACATCTGATCGCGGGTGGCGTTCACGGCATCTTTATTCTGGGCACCACCGGCGAAGCGCCAAACCTGCCCTACAGTGTGCGTGCGGAGCTGATCGAGCGGACTTGCAAATTGGTCGGCTCCCGCGTCCCGATCATTGTCGGCATCACCGATACCTCTTACCAGGACGCGCTACGCATGGCCGCCAAGGCGTCTGCATGCGGCGCATTGGCGGTCGTCGCTGCCCCGCCCTATTACTTTCAGGTTGCTCAGGCGGACCTGCTGCAATATTTCAAGCGGATGGCGTCGGATTCGCCTCTTCCCTTGTTTCTCTACAACGCCCCTTTAAACACCCGCCTCTGCATCGACGTGCCAACGGTAATCGAGGCTGCCGCGGAACCCAACATCGTTGGCCTGAAGGACAGCGGCTTGAACATGGGCTACTTTCATGCGGTGCGCGAGGGTGTCCGGTCGCGACCCGACTTCAGCCTGCTGGTTGGGCCCGATGATCTGCTGGCGGAAGCTGTGTTCCTGGGCGCTCACGGCGGTATGGCAGGCGGATCCAATGTGAATCCGCGACTCTTCGTTGACTTGTACGAAGCGGCGGCCGCGGGGGATGTGAACCGCGTCGCCACGCTCCACCAGCAAGCGATCCAATTCCATAATGCCGTCTATCGCACTGTCGAGGATCCCCATAACCCGCTACGCGCCCTCAAAGCCGCGCTTTCGGTCATGGGCATTTGCGGCACCGCCATGACTCCGCCTCTTCGCCCCATTTCAACCAGAGAGCGGGATGGCATTCAGCGCTATCTGGAATCTGCGTGAGCACCCGCAATTTTTCCGCGTGCCCTGCCGGAAAACTTTCGTGAAGTGATTCGCACGCTCGAAGAGTGCCGCTATCCTGTGGACAAACCGTGAGCGCCATTGTTCACAACGCGAACGCTTTGTATCAGGGCAGACTTTGTGTCGGGCCGTACCGATTCGACTGATGAGGGCTAAAGAGTCTGCGTGAGAACCAGGATTTCCAAACCTAGTCCCGTAGGGACGGCTGAACTTAGCCCAGGACGCAGTCCTGGGTAGAGATTCGAGAGACGAAAAGTCCCGGAGGGACGACTGGAAATGAGCCACGACGCAATCCTGGCAATCTTCCAGTCGTCCCTGCGGGACTCAATCATGTTCCATGATGTACCCAGGACTAGCGTCCTGGGCTAAGTTCAGACGTCCCTACGGGACTAGGTTTGGAAATCCTGGTTCTCACGCAGACTCTTTAGCCCCTGAGGTAGGTCTTTCCTGCTCATGCCATTTCTCAGCATCTTCGAGCCGTAAGCACGCTCAGAGAGAACTTGCTTCAGCAACAGCTGCGCACCGGTGGCTCTCATCTATTTCCGCGGCTTACCCCAATAAATAAATGTGCCGAATCTCGTCGCTGTGACGATATCCATCGCGCCGTCTTTATTCAGGTCTACGGCGAGCACGTCGGAACCCACGCCGGTATGACTATCAATCAGCTCCGGTACAAACTCCGCTCCACCTGGCGCCTTCGGATTGCGCACTGTCTTGTACACATAGAGAACCGGTTGACCATAAGGGTCCGGGTCAAGGTAAGTGTCAAGATGCGACCAGTAACGCTTGCCCACAATAAAATCAGGCACGCCGTCGCCATCGATATCCGCAAACGTAGTGCCGTGGGGTTCTGAAAACACTACATTCCCCGCGTTCTTGGTTGAGAAGTCATCCATGATCATGTGCTTCACAAATGAAACCTTCCCCTGAGCATCGTGCTTCTGCTCAAACCACGCCATACCCCAACCGTGGGGATTGAGCACCGTCACGACATCATTTAAACCGTCCCCATTCACGTCGTAGACGGCCATAACGCTACCGCCCATAATGCCGCGTCCATAGCGGCCAAAGGCTTCCGCATGGTAGGTCCACGTGTCCTGGTTGCTCCCCGGCGCTGGTTGCTCCCACCATCCATAGGCATTCACGATATCCATCCGGCCGTCGCCGTTGATGTCGCCAACTCCGATGCCGTGGGCCGTCCCGTATCCTTTCTCAGAAACGTTGTGGACGATCCACTGTCCGGTCGGATTGGCAGGATCCGGCTTTGCGTAACGAACTTGTCCGCCGCCCATGTAGACCATTTCAGGCTTGCCGTCGCCATCCACATCCCGCATCACAGCGATTTCGCTTTGCACGTCGGAAGCGACTTTATACTTCTCCCAGCGCCGTTCTTCTCCCTTCGGATTGACATACAGAAAAATGCCGGCGCCGGGGCCGCCATAGCTCACCGTCACCACATCCGGCCAGCCGTCTCCGGTGAAATCCGCTGGAAAATCCATCCACGCATCGCTGGCAAACTTGGTCGAGGGATTCACCGTCTCGGCCAGATACATCTCTCGGGATTTCGTATAGTCAGGACCGTAATAGATGTAAGGGCCGGATACGATATCCAGAATTCCATCGTGATTGAAGTCCGCGGCGCCGGAGCTCCATGAATAGTAGAAGTCGCTCAGTTGCTGCTTACGGAAGTTACTCGAAACTTTATCCGGCAGGCGAACCTTCAAGCCCAGGTCCTTATAAGCCAGGTCCTTGAAACGCACTTCCCCACTTCCCCCGGCATAGAGCGCGATCGGTCCGTATCCCTCATCTCCCACGGCGCCGTGCTCGCGACCGTCATTGAGAAAGGTCCGAACGATATTGGCATCGAACAATATCTCAACCTGATTCCAATCATCGGCGCGCAACTTGCTATCCGGCGGGGTAAAAGGCAGCGTCACGGTGGAAACCGGCGGGTGGAATTCTCGCGCAGCTTCAGAGCTGGGTGGCGGTGCGATGCGCTCCAGTCCCCCACCATGCCTCAACTTGTTCCGCTCGACAATCTGCCCCTGTGCGTCGATGGTGACGCTGTAGGTTGGAAGGTCCGGGTCGCTCAGCGCTACATAGATACCTTTCATCCCGGTCGGCGTCTTTTCCGCGCGCAGGAGAACTCCGGTTTCGCATGCTCCCGCGCAGCGGAACTGGGTGTAGACACCGACATCCTGGTAGGAGCGATCAAGCACCAGCCAACCGCCGCCCTGCTTGGGCGTGGCGACTACCTCGCCCTTCTCGGCACGCCACTCTGCCGGTCCAACCGTGTGCCAGCCACTGAGGCTCGAACCAGAGAATGTGGCGTCCGGATGGAAGGAGGGTCCAGCGGCGAATACCGGCACAAAACTAAAGAGCGTGACCAACAGCAACAGACGTTTCCCACCCATGGTTTCCTACCTTGCTAGCGAATCTTTGGGAACAAGGATTGCATAACGCGCAATACCAGTTGCATCCTATATCAACTCAGGTCGCAGTAGTCAAGGGCACTCGCCGCCTAGTCTTCCGTCGCGGCCGACGGGTGCCCCATGTTCGCCCGCGTACATGGGCCGAATATGGGGTTCTTCCAATGCTTTCGCTCACGTGCGAGAGCGCTTGTTCGCGACAACACCGTTGCCGTCGAGATGAAGCGTTCGAAGGGCTGCGCCATCTTTTCGGCCCATGTACGCCGGGGCGAACATGGGGCACCCGTCCAGAAGCCTTGACTTGTGGTTGGGAGATCAAATCCGCTAGAGCCGGCAGGAAATTACCTTGCAGCACTCAATAGTGAATGGAGGCCGGATCGAACAGCAGGGGGAAGAATCGGCCAGTCATCTTCTCTCCAGGAGGAATGGGAGGAACGCCCGCCAGCAATTCCTGATCCGAGGCGGAGCGGACGCCGTCTCGAAAGGCGTTGATCAACGTCGCCCGGCGCGGTCTCTGCGAACGGTTCTCGTAGGAACCATGAACCATTAATGGGTGATGGAAAGTACACTGCCCGCGCTTTAGCTCAATGGGAACCGGCTGGAAAGCCTTCTTCTGTTCCGGCGATAACACGGTCATGATGTCGTCCATGTTTCCGGTAAGACCCGTCACCGGCAGCAGCTTCCATCGATGGCTTCCCGGAACATAGTAGAGACAGCCATTGTCGCGGTCGCTGTCGTCGAGAGCTATCCAGCAGGTGAGGTGCGACATCGGTTCGGTGCGTGTCCAGTAGGAGTAGTCCTGATGCCAGGCAACCACGCCGCCGTGATGCGCCGGCTTACAGAAAAGCTGATCGTGCCAAAAGCGCACCGGGCCGCCCAGCAGCTGCGATGCGGGCACCAGAAAGGCCGGGCTCCAAAGTACATCGTGAAATCCGGGTGCGGCCCGCCAGGCTCCCAGTGCGTGGAAAAGAACCGAGTTCGGATCCTTCGACTCGTTGGAGTGATACTCGTGAAACAGGTGATGCGCGGGGTGCGACTTTTTCATCAACCCAGCTAGTTCAGAACACAAAATCTCCACTTGCCGATCATCGAGAACCTGGATTCCAGCGACATAACCTTCCTCATTGAATCTTGAGAGCTCTGCATCGCTCAACCGAAACTTCTGCCATTCCTCAATGTTTCCAGGCTGCTCGACAAAGCGGCCGACGGGTGCGTGGGCTTCAGAAAGATCCATGGACATCACATTTCCCCGCCCAACAGGTTACCGCATCATCGCCTGCAAGGGATCGCCGGGGCTTTGCCGCTGCAGGACAAACGCCTCTGCTCGTTTATAACCACCTTCTACGCCGCGAAACTGAGCTACCTGGTCTTGCAACGCGTAGTACCGGTCAGGCGTCTGGCTGGCATGGGCATAGCACGCCGCACGCTTGATCGCTTCGGTCTCCGTGATATCGACGTAGTGCGTCGGGGAGAATTGCAACGTGTCCTCCCCGTCGGAAACTTCGTAATAGTAGAGAGCAAATTTATGCTTTGATTGCCGCCAGGCATCGTAGGTCAGCATGGTGATGGCCCGATGGTCGCGATGGTTATCGATCGGCCATTGGGTAAACACCGCATCGGGCTTCTCGGCCTCGATGAGTTTGAAATACTCGCTCATAATGCTGATTGTCCACGACGGCGTGGCCGTTCGTCTGACCCGCGTATGCCGGCGTCGCTTTCAATAGTTCACAAGCCTTTTTGGCTTCAGCAGTTCTGGTGGCGGCATCGGTGGGAGGCCATGCTCCGTCATTCAGGTAAATGAGCACCACCTCGTGGCCGAGATTGGTGAGCCGGGCGACCGTGCCGCCGCAGCCGTATTCCGGATCGCCAGGATGGCCGCCGGCTACCATCACCTTTAATTTCCGAACTGCAGGATCCCCCGTCGCGGCCTGAACGTCCGCGAGTGCTCCTACAATCAGCACGCCGGCACCGCGTAGAACATCGCGTCGCGTCACTCCCACTTTCTCACCCTTCCTCTCTGAATTCGATTATCCCTTGTTTGTCGAACCGGACCACAAGCGATCGCGTATCGGCTACAAGATAGAATCATCTTCCCGGCCAGGACTGGCCGCCAGGAGACACCGTGCCCACCAAGCGCCCAATCTTGCTCTACAGCGTGTTGGCCGTTCTCTTTGCCGTCAATCTGCTCTACCGGGCTTTCTACATCCCGGATTTTATTCATCGGGAGGTATTGAGCTTTCCTTTCTTCTTTGCGGAATCAGGGACGAACCAAATTTACCTGGCGACTCCGATGGCCGTTGGCTTTGATCTCCACAACGGAGATCAGCTGGTGGCCGTCAATGGAACCGCATATACCGGGACCGGCGTCCTCGGGCGGGCCTTCAACAAGACAGAAGCCGGTACACCGTTGGCGGTGACGATTGTTCCGGCACACGCCACCGCGGCCGCCAAGCGAACGATTTCTCTGCCGGTAACAAAATCGCTCTTCGCTTCGTGGGATGTGTTGAGTGACTCCGTCGTCGGCTTCCTTCTCCCTGCCGTGTCTTTGCTGCTGGGTTTCTGGGTGGCCTTTCGCCGTCCCCGCGATCCGCTGGCGTGGCTCTTGCTCGCGTTGATGTTGAGTTTTCCGCACATCCTGCAAACCTTTATCGTGTACGGCTGGCCGCCCGGCTGGCGGGAAGCGGGCGTGCTCTACGAGAGCACGCTGGAGTCGGCTTTCCCCATCATCATTTTTCTGTTTGGCCGCTTCTTTCCGGAGCCATTTCCGCGGAGAAGTAGATACGACCAAACGTGGCGAGCCATGCAGTGGCTTTGCGCCCTTCCCTTCGCCATCATGGGAGTGCTCGGGATCGTCGTGAACGTGGGCGGCTTAGCTGATTATCGATCGGTTGCGGGGCTCCACCGTATGCTCACCCCGCTCAGTACCGTTGGGCAGATTCTAACGTTCATCCTGATTGGCAGTTTTTTCGCGGCCATGGGCATCAAGCTTGGCTTGAGCCGGTCGCCCGACGCCAGGCGGAGACTGCGCTTTCTTTATTGGGGAACCTCCGCGGCATTCACTCCGGCGCTCCTTCTCACCGTCTATGCGCGCCTGCAGGGCAAGTCCGCCAACGAGATTTTTCCTGCCTGGCTGATTGCCATTGCTCTCATCCCCCTCGTCCTTTTTCCCCTCACACTGAGCTACGTCATCGTGGTGCAGAAAGCGATGGGCGTGGGTGTTGCCCTTCGTCAGGGTCTGCGCTACACCCTCGCCAGGGGCGGCATACGAGTACTGCAGATGGCTGCGGTGGGTTCTGTGATTGTCGCCGCAATGACCATGGTCAGCAACTCCAACCACGAACGTTGGCAAAAGATCGTGATTATCCTGGTCGGCATCACGGCGTCGTTGACCATCGGCAGACTTGGCGACCGGCTGCGTGTGTGGGTGGATCGCCGGTTTTTCCGGGAGAACTATAACGCCGAACATATATTGACCGACCTGAGTGACCAGGTACGCTCGATCGTGGAGCCCAAATCGCTTTTGGAAACCGTGGCCGGCCGGATATCCGAAACCTTGCATGTGCCGCAAGTGGCAATTCTGATGAGTGGAGGCGGCTTCTACCAGCCGGCTTTCGCGATGGGCTATCCTGCCCTTCCCGCAGTCTCGTTCCCCAGCAAGACGGGGACGGCCATGGTGCTGAAGAGTCAAAAGGAGCCCGCCCGCGTTTTTCTGAACGATCGCGATTCCTGGGTGTATCGCGAGCAGACCATCGGCGACGACGAGCGTCGTAAGCTGGCCGCACTGCAATCGGAGTTGCTGCTGCCACTGGCCGTCCGCGATAAGCTTCTGGGCTTTATTTCTCTCGGTCCCAAGCGATCAGAGGAACCGTATACCGGCTCCGATGTGCGCCTGCTGAAGTCCGTCGCCGCACAAACCGGCCTGGCGCTCGAAAACGCCAACCTGCTGCAAACCGTCGCGGATGAAGTGGCAAAACGAGAGCGGCTCAACCGCGAAGTCGAGATCGCTCGCGAGGTGCAGGAGCGGCTCTTCCCCCAAAAGCTCCCGGTCATCGCGGGCCTCGACTACGCGGGTCACTGCCGGCCTGCCTTGGGGGTCGGGGGTGACTACTATGATTTTCTTGCTTTGCCCCAGGGAAACCTTGGCATCGCCATCGGCGACGTCTCCGGCAAAGGCATCGCCGCGGCCCTGATGATGGCCAGCCTGCAAGCTTCGCTGCGCAGCGAGGCAACCCGCGCTCCGGAAAACCTCGCGGCCGCCGTGGCCAACGTGAACCGTCTGGTCTACGAGGCTTCTGCGTCGAATCGCTACGCAACCTTCTTCTATGGCCAATACGACCCTTGGCAAGGCAAATTCGACTTTGTGAACGCGGGCCACAATTCGCCCATGCTTCTTCATCAAGGTGACGGCGGAAAGGTGACTCGCCTCGAACCCGGAGGCACGGTCGTCGGTCTCATCGAGAACGTCACCTACCAGCAGGGCTCTGTGCGCATCAGCCCCGGAGACCTGCTGGTGGCCTATACGGACGGCATCAGCGAGGCCATGAACCTGGAGGACGAGGAATGGGGAGAGGACCGTCTCCTCGACTCGATTCGCGACTGCCAGACAAAGACAGCGCAGGAAATGCTGGAGACCATCTTCGCCGCCGCTACGCAATTCGCCGGCGCCGCGCCGCAGCATGACGACATGACCCTGGTCGTTCTGCGCGCATTCGCTCCCCCGGCTTAGGGCTGGTCGTTGACCCCGGGCAACGATGTGATCAGCGCTCCCGGGTCGCACTTGAGGTAGGAGATTCCCGGCCGTACATCATCACAGACAAGCTGCGAACAAGGCTCATCTGACTATGGTATCGTCTCTCGGAGCCCCGTCAGAATCCATTCAGCGCCTTTGAGGTGAACCATGCCATGCGACCCAATTGAGCTTAAACATGTTCCTCTTTTCTCGTTGCTTGACGATGATGAAATCGCCGTCCTGGCTGCCCAGGTCGACCTGAAAACGTTCGCTGCCCGCCAGCGCATTTACAAGATCGGCGACCCGGGCATGCATGCCTACGTCATGTTGTCCGGGGCTGTCCACGTAACAACCGTTGACCAGGACCACCAGGAGGTCCTGGTCGATCAACCCGGCCACGGCGAGTTTTTCGGCTTCGCCTCCATGCTCGACAAGACGCCCCACCAGACAAACGCCGTCGCTATGGAAAAGACCACCTGTGTCGAAGTCAGTCGCGACGACATCGCTGTTCTGCTGCAGCGCAAACCCATGGCCGGTATGGATATGCTGACCGTTCTTGGCCATCAATTCCATGCGTCACAGCAATTGGTACGCATTCGCGCCAGCCGCAATGCCAACGAGGTAATCGAAGAAAAGTACACCTTCGGTGAGCGCATCGCCGACGTGGTCGCAAGCTTCGGCGGTTCGTGGACCTTTATCATTGTCTTCGGTGTCGTGTTGGTCGCGTGGACTGCCGCGAACGTTTTGCTGCGAAGCAAAGCGTGGGATCCTTACCCCTTCATCCTGCTTAATCTTTTCTTGTCCATGCTGGCGGCCATACAGGCGCCGGTCATTATGATGAGCCAGAACCGCCAGGACAAGAAGGACCGTCTCCGCAGCGAGTTGGACTTCGACGTGAACCGCCGTGCGGAATCCGAAATCCAGAATCTCTCCCGCAAGCTGAACCTGATGACCGATCAGCTTTGCGACCTGGACGACATGCTGCGCAACCAGCTTGCGCCGCCTGCGGACGCGCACCCCGGAGTAAAATAGGAGCGGTTGAGAAAGGACCAGAGATCATGGCCGCTACGACGGTTCCCTCGGAAGTGAAGGTTGCCCAAACGCCCCCGATGCCCACGTTCAACACCGCTGCCGAAGAGCGGCTGCATCGTAAACAGCGGCTGGCGTCCGCGTTCCGCTTGTTCGCGAAATTCGGTTTCGTGGAAGGGGTCGCCGGCCACATTACGGTCCGGGATCCGGAATTGACGGATCACTTCTGGGTCAATCCTTTCGGCATGCACTTTGCGCACATCCGCGTCTCAGACCTGGTGATGGTCGACGAAAAGGGTTCGGTTGTCGAGGGTAATCGACCGGTCAATGAGTCCGCGTTTGCCATCCACTCGCGTGTGCACGCGGCGAGACCGGATGTCGTAGCGGCAGCCCACGCGCACTCCCTCTATGGCAAGACCTGGTCTGCGCTCGGCCGTCTTCTGGACCCACTCACCCAGGATGCTTGCGCATTCTATGAGGACCACAGCCTGTTTGCCGACTACACCGGCGTGGTCTACGACATGTCGGAGGGCGACCGCATCGCCCAGGCGCTGGGCCCGCGCAAAGCTGTCATTTTGCAGAACCACGGAAACCTGACCGTTGGCAGCACGGTGGACGAAGCAGCCTTTTACTACATCACCATGGATCGCAGCTGCCAATCGCAGTTGATGGCAGAAGCGGCAGGCAAGCCGATTCCCATCGCTCATGAGGCTGCCTTGGTGGCGCGCAAGCAGGTGGGCAACCCGCGCGTTGCCTGGTTCCAATATCAACCCCTTTACGACCTGATTGTCAGGGAGCAACCCGACCTGCTCGATTAGCGAAAGATGCTTGAGCGCGATGGGCCGCACCCATGCGGCAGGCGATCAGGAAGGCCTGCACCGTGGCCTCGACGTTGGCCTTGTTCTGGCCGGCGATGTCGAAGGCGCTGCCATGCGCAGACGTCGTAATCGGGATGGGCAATCCGCCCTGGATCGTGACTCCCCGCTCAAATCCCAGGAGTTTCACCGCGATCTGCCCCTGGTCGTGGTACATAGTCACGACGCCATCAAAGTGGCCATCGCGTGCTTTGAGAAAGACGGTGTCGGCCGGGAAAGGCCCCACGACGGGGTATCCCTGTGCATTGGCCTCGTTCACCGCGGGAGTGATAATCTCGACCTCCTCCCGTCCACAGGAGCCGCCTTCCCCGGCATGGGGATTCAGCCCCGCAACAGCCACGCGCGGATGTTCAAACCCAGCCATCCGCAGGGCATCGTAGAGTAACTTGACTACGTCCAATATGCGCTGCCGGGTCACGTAAAGAGCGACATCTTTGAGGGGCACATGGGAGGAGATACGGGCAGTCCATAGGTTGCCCAACGAATTGAATTCACCGAGATGGGAACTTACTTTGAGATAGTCGGCAAAGAAGTGCAGCTCGTCCGGGAACGGCATGCCGGCCATCTTCATGGAGTATTTATTGAGAGGTGCGAAACAGATGGCGTCGATCTGGCCTGCCGACGCAGCATCCAGGCACATCGATAAAACCTTGAGCACCGACGCGCCGGCGGCGGCGGAACTGGTGGCGCGTGGAATCTCATCCTTACGTGCGCTCTCCACCGGAAGAAAGAATGGTGAGCCTTCAGGCAGTGAGGCTACCTGGTCAAAGCTATGGACGGTGCGTGTGGGAACGGTCACTCCCGCAATGGCCTGCCCCTCTTCCCACAACCAGGCATCGCTGACTAGAACCACTTTGGCGTGCTCGATGATGTCGCGGCGAGCTAACAGTTTGGCCATCAGCTCGGGCCCGATTCCGGCCGGATCGCCGAGAGTCAGTGCTACTGTGGGCTTCGCTGAAGGTTTAATCTCGTTCGTTAACAATCCCAGCCGTCCTGTTCCAGTCATTCCATGGTGAATCATAAACAAGTTCGGCGCCAGGCCCACGTATGATTCAGCTACCGGCAAGAAGTCCAGTTCTCAACTGACTACAACCGCCGCTCGATAGGGAGCCACTGATGAAGTATGTTCTCGCTACGGCAACAGCGTTTGCGTTCGCAGCCATGGCCGCCGGACAGACACCACACGCCACGCTTGCCCGCTACGCCTTCCACGGTCGCCTGGGGCTACTATTCGGCCGAGGCCAAGCCCGTGCTTACCGTTCACTCTGGAGACACGGTCCGCATCCAGACCCTCTCGACCTGCGGTCCCAATGACCGATTGATGAAGGAAGGGGTGGCAGCTTCCGACATTCCCTCGTATAACGCGGACATTTACCGCGAGGTAAAGGACAAGGGACCCGGCGGCCATATCCTCACCGGGCCGGTTGACATTGCTGAGGCGGAACCGGGCGACGTGCTCGAAGTGGAGATCTTGAAGATTGATATCGATGTGCCCTGGGCCTGCAACGGCTTTGGCGCCGGCCGCGGTTTCCTGCCCAATGATTTTCCTTACGGCCGCACCAAGATCATCCCTCTGGACCGCGACAAGATGATCGCCCACTTCGGGCCAGGAATCGACATTCCGCTGCATCCATTTTTTGGCAGCATGGGCGACGCCCCTCCTCCGTCCGCGGGCCGCATCGACAGCGCGCCTCCGTGGATGCATGCAGGCAACATGGACAACAAGGAGTTGGTAGCGGGCACAACTCTGTACATTCCGGTTCACGCAAAGGGCGCGCTCTTTGAGGTTGGCGATGGCCACGCTGGACAGGGCAACGGTGAGGTCGATATCACGGCTCTGGAAACGTTCCTCTCGGGAACGTTTCGGTTCGTGGTGCACAAAGACCAGCATCTTCTATGGCCGAGAGCCGAAACGCCTACCAGCTATATCAGCATGGGCTTTAGCCCGGACCTGAAGGAAGCGACCACGCTCGCGGTGCGCGACATGATCAACTTTCTGGTCGAACAGAAGCACTTAAGCCGGGATGACGCGTATATGTTGACCAGCGTAGCGGTCGACGTCGATATCACGCAGCTGGTGGACGGCAGCGTGGGCGTTCATGCAATCTGCCCGAAAGCTATCTTCGGTAAATAAAGCCGTCCCCGTCCCGCTTATATCTTTTCTGCCAGTGCGTGGTCCGCCGGCATATCGTCGCCGGCCCAAATCTTCTTGGACGTCCAGGGGGCGGCGGATCCAACCCAGAATGGATCGGTCGAAGGCAGTCCCAACGGGAGCCACGCCGCGGAACAGAGATAACAACTACCAGTGGAAATATAAGATTCGGCAATCAATGGCTGATGCCCATAGAAACCCACGCGCAGCCACCCCTGATCATCGAACATACCCGGCGCCTCCACCATACGGCGCATCACGGCAGTCAGCGCAGACCGCACTTGTTGAGGAGAGACACCCTCTGGTAATTCGTGCCGCAGGGCCATCTCGGCAAGAAGATGAAAGGCGCCGAAACGGTAGCACAGCGAACGGCCAATCGGCGGAAAGGTCGCTTCGGGGCTGATCATCCTTTCCTGGATCGCCGCATAACGGCGAGCCCGCAACAGCATCGCCGGCCGATAGGACTCCCACGACGACGAGGACTTCGCCACCGTGTCGAGGATATGCAACAGCATGGGATGGATCACAAAGCTGTTGTAGTAGTCCCAATGAAACACCGGCCCATCACCGTAAACTCCGTCGCCTTTGTACCAGGTATCAATGGTGCGGATGGCATAGTCCACACGCATCGGATCCCACCACACCCCCATGAAGCACAAGGCAGCTTCCACCATCGCGGAAAACAGTAGCCAGTTGCTGTAGTTTGGCTGAATGATCCGCGAAGACTGAAGTGCCGCAATCACATGCTGTTGTGTCTTGCTGTCGAGTTTCTGCCATAGTTCTGTAGGCGCGCGCAGAATAGCCAGGGCGAGGAATGCCGTATCGACCACGGGCTGGCTGCCCCGGTTGAAATTCATAAAGTCCGGCGATGCGGGATCTGTACCTGCCTGGATAGCCATACGCGACCACTCGGCATACTGATTCCGCAGGCCGCCTTCGGGACCACTCGGTGGGCCGGATTCGAGCCACGGTGCGATGCCGGTAAGCAATCTGCCCATGGCCTCGAGATAAGTAAACTCCCGCCGCTCCGCCGCGTTACCGTGGGGCGCCTCGACCGGCATCTTCACCTTGAGCCTTCTCTCACTGAGAGACAACAGAACGGGGTGCGCAACCCGGGTCAGGACTTGCACCCAGTATTCGCGATCGTTCGTCTCTACCCCAGCCGGCGCCGCTTCCGCACTCGCTGGGATTGCCGAGAGAGCCCCGAGCGCGATGCTGCTCTTTAAAAATTGCCGGCGGCCAACACCCGTAGACGTTTCTTTCCTCATCTGTGCCTCATAGCGCTCGAATTGCCTTTGTTGCAAAGCATACTTACGGGGCGCGCAGGACATCCACCGGTTGAACGCGCGCGGCGCGGAAAGCAGGAACTATGGATGCCGCCAGAGCAAGCAAAAATATGGAAATGCCGGCCAGCATGATCACCGCTGGATCGAGCGGATCCACTTGAAATAACAGCGAGCGCAGAAAGCGGGTGGCAAATACGGCAACGATCCCGCCGATAGCGCAACCGAGCAGCCCCAGCCTGGCGCTCGAGGCCAGGATCAGCATCAACACACCTGAGCGCTGCGAGCCGAGCGCCAGGCGGATCGCCATCTCCTGCGTACGTTGCACGGCGGAGTAAGCGATCACGCTGTAGATCCCCAGCACGGCCAGCAATACAGCGGCCGCGGCAAAGCCGGAGATGAGCGCGGTGTTGAATCGGCGCGGAGCCTGACCTTCGTCCACGATCGCCTCCATCGATTCAACCTGCGTGAGCGGCAGTTGAGGATCGAGGGAACCGACGACATTGCGCAAGGCGCCCACCATTTGCTCCGGTAGCTGGCCGCTGCGCAACATGATCGAACCTCCACTGCCTACCAGCATGTCAGGGGTTGCAAAGGAACCCGCATCGGCCTTGCCCTGGCTGAAGGGAAAATACACCTGGTTCGTGGCCGGCACGTCGGCGGCCAACTCCTTCACGTCGCCGATCTCACCCACCACGGTCACCCAGGGTATAGTCGTCGCCTCCGTGGGCCCGCGGTGCAGGCGTTTGCCGATGGGGTCCTGCCCGGGCCAGTAGTGTTGCGCCAGAGTGTGGTTCACGATGGCCACCAACGGAGCGTTCGCATCGTCGTCGGAGGTAAAAGCGCGCCCTCGCAGGAGGGGAATACCGGCGGCCCGGAAATACTCTCCCATCACCTCGGTTACCCACGCAATGTTCAAGCCAGAGCCCTGGGGCGGGATGTAGCCTTCGGGAGTGAACGTGGCGCGAACGTCCTGACCGGCAACCGGCAGCAATGAAGTAACGCCGACCGCCCGCACCCCGGGCAACGCTTGTAGCTTGTTCAGAAGCGACAGGTTGAATGAATCAATAGCCGCCTGGGTCCCATATTGCTGCCGCGGCAAGTTATAGTGGGCGGTCAGCAGATGATCGGTGCGCAAGCCCAGGTTCACCGAGCGCATCTTTTCAAAGCTGCGCAACAGGAGGCCGGAACACGTCAGCAATACCAGGGCTACGGCGAGTTCCGCGATCACCAGCACCGAGCGCACTCGCGCATACCCACTGCCCGGGCTGCCGGTGCGGCCGCCTTCCTTCAGCGCCTCGTTGACATTGGTGCGCGCGGCAGCCAGCGCTGGGATGAGGCCGCACAGAAAGGCGGTCGCTACCACAAGCCCAAACGCAAAGGCCACGACCTGCCAATCCATACCGATGGAACTCACACGGGGCAGCGTTTCGGGAAGAAGGCTGACACCCGCGCGCAGTGCAAACCAGGCCAGACCGAGCCCCGCAAGGCCGCCGCCCATGCTGAGCAACAAGACTTCCACCAGGGATTGACGCGTAACCGCCGCCCCGCTCGCACCCAGCGCCAGGCGTATGGAGACTTCGCGGATGCGGCGAGTCACCCGCAACAGCAGTAACCCCGCCAGATTAGCGCACGCGATAAACAGAACCACCATCACAGAAAAAAACAGAGTGCGGATAAGCGGGCGAGCCTGCTTCACTGTGGACTCGCCGAGAGGTTCGACCAGGGGATGGATGCGGCGTCTGGATAGCCCTGGCGGAAAGTTGCGCATGATCTCGCGTGCTGCTCCGGTAGCATCCTGCTGCGCCTGCGCGGGGCTCACCCCGGGCTTCAGACGCCCCACCATGTAGAACGCCCAACCTCCCTGACCCTGGAGCTCACCGGGTGTCAGGCTCATGGGCACCCAAAGTTCACTGCGGTTCAACTGGCCGGGAACCAGGGGAAACTCAAAGTCCCGGGGCATGACCCCGATAATCTCGTAAGGTTTGCGGTCGAGAAGAATCTTCTTTCCAATCGCGTTTGCGTCGCCATGGAAGCGGCTCCGCCACATCTGGTAGCTGAGCACAGTTACGGGCACAGTTAAGTCGTCTTCGCGCTGGCTGAACACGCGGCCCACCAACGGCGGCACGGCAAGAACCGGAAAAACACTCGCAGAGAGCCGGGCCGCTCCAATCTGCATCGGATCTCCGAAGCCCGAAAGCTCATACGTTGTCGGCTGATAGCTGCCAAGGCTCGAAAAAGCGCTGGTGTCGCGCATGTAGACGCGAGTCCCGGGCGCGGTTACGCCGGGTGCGTCGCCGCCATAGTCCACGCCTTCCACAATATCGGCGAGTGCCACCAGCCTGGACTGGCCGGGAAACGGCAAGGGCCGCAGCAGAACGCCCTCCACGATGGAAAAGACAGCGGTGGTGGCGCCGATACCAACGGCCAGCGTAACCACGGCGGCCAAGGTGAATCCCGGGGACCTGCGCAAGTGCCGCAGTGCGTAGCGAAAATCTTGTAACACGCTCCGCATCGCTCCCTCCGTGTACCACCCGTCCTGACCCATCGGAAGAACGCGCAGTTCCGAAAAATCCTTCCCTATATTACCGGTCTTTCCTCAGGACATTTCGCAGCACACATGTGGATATTTTCGCCTTTTCTTCGCCTATACTGAGTCTCATGTTCCCCGGACCAGAAAGCTCAAAGTGCGTAGTGGTTCACTGTAAGGGATGCGGCGAGAATATCCCGGCGCCCGTACAAACAATGCCCTCGCAGCCCATTGCCGCCAGGTGTCCGCTCTGCCATGAGCACAGGCGTTACCTGCCGTCGGAGGTGTTCCTCGGCCGTCTCTCGCACCTGATGATCCGGAAACCTGTCACCACGGCGGATGGAAGGGCGGAATGATGACACCGCGGTTCAAAGGAAAGCCCAACTTCGATTTCTCTCTGCCTTGCCCGCTTTGCGGCTACAAAATTCAGCCCAACGAACTCATGCGCCTGGCATCGCACATCATCCAGTGCCCGAAGTGCGGCGGAGCATTCGACGAGATGGCCGGCCGCAACCCAATCAGCACGTCTTAAGCCCAGCCTCATACACAGCGGGATCCCATGTGAAACGAACAGACATTACCCAGGCAGGCCGCGGCTTTGCTGTACGATTATTTGGATCAGAAAACAACAGAATCCGGGCGACATAATTGGGAAAGTCGAATATTTGAGGTGAGGGGTGCCCTTCAGAAGGCCGAAGCAACTATTCTACTTTCTCGTAGGACGTGGTCTAACCGCTCAGTTTCCTGGCTATGTGACAGTTACAGTTTTCCTTTGTCTTTTTGCAGCTGCGGCCGCGAGAGGCGCCGCCCAATCTCCTCAAGTGGCCGGCCACGACGCGATTGCTGATCCATTTTCAGAGAAGATCGACCTTGTGGATGCAAACGACATTCGTTTTCGCCGCCTTTCAGCCGGCACAGGCTTATCGCAAACTCGAGTCGGCTGGTTGGTACAAGACAAACTGGGGTTCATGTGGTTCGGTACACAATACGGACTCAACCGGTTTGACGGCTATAAAACGAAGGTCTTCAAACATGAGTCTGGCCGGCCTGAAAGCCTGAGCTGCGTCTACGTACGCAGTCTGTTTGTTGATCGCGCTGGAACCCTCTGGGTTGGTTGTGATCGCTTTCTCGATCGGTTTGACCCGGCGACAGAGACCTTTAAGCATTACCGCATCTACCCAAAGCTTTCTAACGAACTCCCTACTCCCATTGAAGGCATCCGTGAGGATCACCAGGGAGTCTTGTGGCTGGCCACTGCCAAGGGACTATACCGGTTCGATCCCGCCAGCGGCCAAACCAGACGATATTCGCATAATCCCGACGATCCCAATAGCATTGCTGCTAGCCGCATCAACGTTGCGGCGGAGGATCGGGAGGGGCGGCTGTGGGTCGCCAGCGGCAACGGGCTGGACCAGCTGGACTCCGGGACCGGAAAGGTGTTGCGTCGTTCCCCGTTTCATGCCGAAGTCAACCGATTTCACGAAGATAAATTCGGTATCTTCTGGATGACCGGCAACGATTCATCGTGCGTGCTCGCGAGTTGGAATCTGCAAACCGATAGGGTGAAATGTCATTCCCTCAACTACTCCCTGAAGGGAATCCCACTCAAAGCCTTCGTTTCCGAAATAATCGAAACCCGCAGTGGCACCATGTGGTTGAGTTCCACGGCCGGCCTGCTTAAGTTCGATCGAAGTCACAATAGAGTCATTCGCTATCACAACAATCCTATGGATAGAGAAAGCCTCGAATCGGATAGCCTGATTTTTCTGTATCAGGATCATGAGGGAAATATCTGGACTTGCTTCCAGGCTGCACCGCCGAACTTTTTTTCAGAGGAGCCACCGCCTTTTCAGAACTTCACCTACGAACGTGGGAGTTTGGTCAATCCACTCGTCACTTCGATCTATGAGGATAAAAACGGCATACTCTGGATTGGCTCTATGGGCGGACTCAACCGTATCGACCGGCGGTCAGGAACGAACGTGGTGCCGGCGGGGTCCGGAGTCAGTAATGAGATCCTCTCGATACTGGAAGACGCGAAAGGAGTTCTTTTTTGTGGAACATTTCACCAGGGCCTTCAGGAAATCAATCGTAAGACAGGCAAGCTGAGTCCCTATCCTCCGCGGATTGCCGCCCCATTACACCAGCCCGATCATGCAATTGATTTATGACCATGGCGGAAATTTGTGGGCCGCCATGTATGGCGGTGTAGGGCGTCTCGATCCGGCCACGGGACATTTCGTTATGCACACGCCCGAGAATCAGAACACCATCCAGTACCAAAAAATCGGGGAGGACCGGGAAGGATTTTTGTGGCTCGGCGCGCAGTCGGGCTTGCACCGCTTCGACCCACTGACGGCACAGTTCAACATATACGAACACAAACCCGATGATCCGGAATCGCTGAGCGACAATCGCGTGAACTCCCTGCATTTCGATCAACAGGGTACTTTATGGGTCGGTACGCAAGATGGCCTTTCCAGGTTCAATCGTCAAAGCGGGACCTTCACAAATTATTATGAAAAGGACGGTCTCGCTGGAGATGTAGTGAGCTGCATTCAGGAAGATAGAAACGGCGTGCTTTGGATGGGCACGAATAAGGGCCTCTCAGCATTCGATCCGCATTCGCAGCGATTTCGTAATTTTTCTGCGGCGGATGGCCTTCCCGGACAGGATTTGACGGGCTGGGGAGCGTGCAATCAGGGTCCTTCCGGAGAGATGTTTTTCGGCGGCTTCAGCGGAGCCACGGCTTTTTATCCCGACAAGATCGAGAACAGTTCCTTTGTGCCAAGAACCGTTCTGACCGATTTCAGGCTGTCGGGAACCCCCGTCCGCATCGGTGCTGGATCCGTGCTCAAGCAATCGATTACGCGCACTGACTCAATAACCCTCTCGCACCCGCAAAATATCTTCTCCATTGAGTTTTCCGCTCTAAGCTTTTTTAACGCGGAGACGAACCGTTATCGTTACAAGCTCGACGGCCTCGACACGGGCTGGCATGAAGTAGGCAGCGACGAACGTATCGCCAACTACACTACGCTTCCCGCAGCAACCTACACCTTTGAGGTTCAGGGAGCAACCAGCCGCGGCCCCTGGAGTCAGCCCGGCGCAATGCTCCGCATTGAGATTCTGCCGGCCTGGTATCAGACGCTCTGGTTTCGAAGTATTTGCGTGATCGCGTTCCTGATTCTGCTCTGGGCAATCTACCTTTTGCGCCTCAATGAGATCAGAAGGCAATTCAGTGCTGCGCTTGAGGCCCGCGTGGATGAACGGACCCGCATCGCACGGGAAATCCACGACACGCTCCTGCAGAGCTTCCAGGGTCTGTTGCTGGTCTTTCAGGCAGTATCCAATTTACTGCCGGCGCGGCCGGATGAAGCCAAACAACGAATGGAACACGCGCTTGACCAGGCGTCCGATGCCATTACCGAGGGCAGAGATGCAGTGCTTGAACTCCGCTCCGGCGGACTGAACACAGCGGATCTGGGGGAGGCGATCGGCAAGTTCGCCAAGGAGCTCCTGAGTGGCGACAAACATGAAACGGGTCCCGAGTTGAGCCGTTCAGGTTGAGGGAACACCGCAGCCCCTCAGTCCCATCATTCGTGACGAGGTATATCGCATTGGAGTCGAGTCCTTACGAAATGCAGTCCGTCATGCAAATGCTCGACGAATCGAGGTAGATATCCGATACAGTAACGACGGCTTGCGACTCCGAATTCGGGATGACGGAAAGGGCATCGACCCAGTCGTTCTCGGCCAGGAGCACATCCCCGGACATTGGGGCTTGCGCGGTATGCGGGAACGGGCCAAACTCGTCGGAGGTACTTTTGAGGTCTGGAGCCAGCTCGGTGCCGGCACTGAAGCCGAATTGACAATTCCGGCCGCGCGCGCTTATGCAAAACCGCGCAATCCCAGCGGTTTTGCGTTGTCCTGGCTTTGGCGGAGATAGGGTGACGAATAATATTCCCAAACCGATTGGAATTCTGGCGGTCGACGATCACGCGATTTTCCGCCAGGGGATCATAACTCTTTTGACCGGTCAGCCAGATATGAAATTGCTGGCGGAAGCCCACACTGGGCTCGAAGCTATCAAGCAATTCCGCGTGCATCGCCCTGACGTAACTCTTATGGATTTACAAATGCCGGAAATGAATGGACTGGATGCGATCATCACGATTCGCGGCGAGTTCCCCGATGCAAAGATCATCGTACTCACGACCTATGGCGGTGATGTGCAGGTGTTGCGTGCATTGAAGGCTGGAGCAAGAGGCTATCTTTTAAAGAACACGTTGCACAAGAATCTGCTGGATACGATTCGAGCGGTTCATTCCGGCAAGAAGAGCCTCTCCCCTGAGGCCTCCTACGAACTTGCCGAACACGCGACAGACGATGCCTTGACCCCTGGTGAAGTCGCGGTGCTTCGGCTGATTGCAGCCGGAAATGCAAACAAGCGCATCGCCGACCTGTTGTCAGTCTCGGAAGAAACTGTAAAGGGCCGCGTCAAAAACATCCTCTCCAAGCTGAATGCCAACGATCGGACCCATGCAGCCACGATAGGCCTCAAGCGTGGAATCATAGAACTCTAGCAGGCTGCTCAAAAATTCGGCTTTGTATCAGGGCACGACTTCAGTCGTGCCGCAACTGCTTGAAACTAGCCGGGCTTTCGCCCTGAGGTAACTTTCCTCGCATCCTGCTGCAGACTCGAAATAGTCCGCCACACCCTCCTTTGGGGGTTTCGTCCGGCATTGGCGATTGGGTAGTCTCCGAGAAAGGATACTCATGCGTCGCCTTTTTTCAAGTTTTGCCAGAGGGTGGCCCGCGATTGGACTGTTGTTGCTGCGGATTGTCTCTGGTGGTGTTCTGATCATGGATGGAGTTGAAAAGATGCGGGCTGGCCAGCCACTTGGATCGCTGATGGCCGGCCTGTTCGCAGTTCTAGACGGCGCGTTCCTGGTCATTGGGCTATGGACCCCGATTGCAGGACCTCTTGTGATTTTGCTCTCCACGTGGAAGATCCTGGTTCAACATCAAGATCCTCACCTTGATATTTTGTTGGCTGCGGTAGGCGCCATGCTGGGGCTCGTCGGGCCTGGAGCGCTTTCCCTTGATGCTCGGCTCTTTGGCTGGAAGAGAATCGACCTCGAGAAGTAATCATCATCAGCAAATCCCGCGCCGGGTGGTGATCTTGTTCAGCCCGATGAGGGGAGTCTTACACCACTCCAAAAGTGGGGTACTGGCACATCCGATGTAGTCCGGATAATCCTCGATATGGGGTTCGTGCAAATTGGCAACCGAGGCACAATCTCTTCGTCGTTGAAAAAACCTCGGCGACGATTCGAACAGGGTCCGAGCCCGCTCGGCCAACGGAGGTTGTAGCCGTGTCAAACGTTTCCGCCCCCATCGTCTTTGTGGTCGATTCCGACCCTTCAGTCCGCGAATCACTCGAACTCCTGGTCCGCTCCGCCGGTTGGCAAGCTGAGGCATTTGGATCCGGGCAGGAATTCCTCGCCCGTCCGCGACCTGTTGTTCCTTCCTGTCTCATCCTGGACGTAGCTCTCCCTGACCTCAATGGTCTCGAACTTCAGGAGCGCATCGCTTCGGAACGCCCGGATATGCCGATCATTTTTCTCACCGGCAATGCCGACATCGCGACGATCGTGAGAGCGATGAAGCGCGGTGCTCTGGAATACCTATCCAAGCCGTTCGACGCCGAAGCTCTGTTGATCGGGATACAGCGAGCCATCAAACGCAGCGAGGTCGCGCTCGCCCGCGAGAACCAACTGAACGCGTTGCGAACGGACTATGGGTCGCTTACTCAACGCGAACGTGAAGTGATGACATTGGTCGTATCCGGCCTGCTGAACAAGCAGGTGGGTGGAGAGCTAGGCATCAGTGAAATCACAGTGAAAGCGCATCGTGGCAACGTCATGCGAAAGATGAAGGCGAACTCGTTCGTAAACCTGATCAACATGGCAGCGCGGCTTCGCATCATGCGCTCAATAGGGACAAGCCCCGCGTGGAGTTGACTCATGCAATCGTTGGGCGGCGCGTCTACACTATCAGTGTGGTCAACCCTGCCGGACCCCCTCCGACGCGGCTCGCCCCGGGAAAACCGGAGCACGGTCCGCTTGCGCAGCGGCCGCGGCAAACCGGCGTCCCCGCACTCAGCGTTCCCAACTTCTATATCACTGGCCGCCAGCCGCTGCGCCCCGCAGCCGTCCTGCTTGCTATCGTTGCCGCCGTCCTTGCGCTCTCCTTAGTCCTCTATGCCCTCAGTCACGGCGGGCATGCATATAGCCAGAAAGACGATGACGATCCAGACCAAATCGACACCATCGTCCTTGGCGATCCCGAGAGTGCTCCTGTGCCCGCCCCTCCCGGAACTCACGTTAGCCCCGTTCACCCCACTATTCTCGTTCGTCTTCCTCGCGCCGGTGGCGAGTTGGGCTTCATCCCCAACACCCCTGCGGGCCACCTCCTTTACCAGTGGCTTGCAGCCTTCAATCAGGCAAGTTACTCCGCGCTTGCGGATGCTCTGCCCAATGTCGCACTCGCCTCTGCGACCGCCGCACAGTTGGAACTCCGGCAGCATACCGGCGGTTTCAGCCTGCTCTCGGCCAAAGAGGTCCTGCCCGGCGTCCTCGTCTTCCGGCTCCGTGACCAGACCCCCTCGGCGACGGAGGTCCTCGGCACTCTCCAGGTGCGTCCGAACTCCAGCCCCGCCACCATCGCGAGCTTCAGCCTCCGCGCCGTTCCCTCCCCCCGTCACGAAACGAACCCTCGATAAAGAGCGTCGCCACTCATCCTGCGTCCACGCGCCGCAACAAAATAACCAGGCGCCATCTCGGCCAGGATGGAATTCGTCAGCCGATCGGGAGCTGTCATAATCTTCCTGGAAGACACCTCCGGAGAACACGTATGCCGATGACCCGACGTCATTTCCTTCAGCAGGCGGCGACCGCTGCTGTCGCGTTGACCACAGCCCCGTCCCTGCTGGCCGATCCGCTCGGTCTGCCTATCGGCTGCCAGACCTATCCTGTCCGCGCCTCCATCAATCCGGATTTCGCCGGAACCATGAAGGGCCTTTCCGCAGCGGGCTTTCAGACCATTGAGCTTTGTTCGCCGTTTGGCTACAAGGAGTTCTCCAGCCTGGCGCAGTACAAGCCCCAGGATCTGCGGCGGATGTTGCACGATTTCGGTCTTACCTGTATCAGCGCGCACTTTGACACGGACGAGTTGTTCAACCATGCGGAGGAGCGGATCGCGTGGGCCAAGGAGCTTGGCCTGACCCAAATGGCCACGGCCAGCCTCGGCTTCGGCACACTGCCGAAAAATGCTCCACCCTCCGTGGATGACGTGAACCGCGTCACCGGTCTCTTCAACACTTTTGCGGCCAAGGCACAGGATGCGGGCATGGTTGCCGTGCTGCACAACGAAGGCTTTGAAACCACCAGCATCGACGGTAAGCGGGTCTATGACATGGAGATCGAGCGGCTCGACCCCAAGACGGTGAAACTCCAGTTTCAGGTCTCCACCATGCAGAACGGGTTCGATCCGGTCGATTACTTCGCCCGCTATCCGCAGCGCTATATCTCCATGCACTGCCAGGACTGGGTGATGACCTCCGGCGGTAAAGCGAAGCAGGTGCCGCTCGGTAAGGGCGTCGTGGACTGGAAGAAGGTCTTCACCGCCGCCAAAAAAGCTAACATCGAAAACTACTTTGTCGAACTCGAGCAAGACCCTTCCCTGATGGCGCAAAGCGTCCCTTACTTGAAGAGCCTGCAAGTCTAGATCCTTTGCGTTTGTCGTACTTACCGTCAGCCCATTCTCCTGGCCATACCGCCATATAGCTGGATCGCTTGCAATGAAGGGTCGGTGCGAGCGATTAATTTGCGAGCAAAGGCAACGATTGTCAGCTTACGGACACCTAATCTTTCGAGGTACGGGCTTGCCCGCGGCGAACGAGGAGAGTTAGTTCCCTACCGCAATCATGGGTCGGACTTCGAGCCCCAATTTAGTCAGATACCGGCGAGGTATAAGGAGGAAACCATGTTTTTAGGGATCGGACTCGTGTTACTTCTGCTGTGGCTGGGAGGCTTTTTCGTCTTCCACGTCACCGCGTTTTTCATTCACATTCTGCTGCTACTGGCAGTCGTCTCCGTCATCTTTCACTTCATGCGGGGCGCTGCCTCAGCGGTTTGAGAGATAGTTAAACAAAGGGCGCCTCGTCAGGCGCCCCTTTGTTCGCCCACAACGCAGCCCTCCACTCACCCCGCCCTTCTTGCTATATTCACTTGCATGAAAATTCTCTTGTCAATCTTATGTCTGGCGACCGCCGTCCAGGCCACGGCGCAGTCCGTCGTTGTCAGCGACTATGTCCCACCCAAGCAATCGACCATCCTCGCGGCGACCTTCGTCGACTGGGACTCACTTGTTCCCAGCCCTACTTCGGCCGGCCAGGTGCGCCATGTTTTCGACAACGCCACCATCGCCATGGACAAGCTCGAAGTTCATATCACCACGCTCAATCCGGGCATGGAATCCCACCCCGTCCACCGCCATCCCTGGGAAGAAATCCTCCTCGTCAAGGATGGCGACTTCGAAGTCTCCCTCAACGGCCGCAAGCAGCACGCCGGCCCGGGGACCATGGTTTTCCTGGCATCCAACGACCCGCACAACGCCCGCAACGTCGGCAGCCAACCGGCCACCTACTACGTGATCAACTTCGTGACCGACCTCTCCCACTCCGCATCCGCTAAGTCCGCCGCAGAACAGGCCGTCCCTGGCAAACTTGCCTCCTCCGTAATGGACTGCAACAGTATGCCCTCCACACCCACTCCCTCAGGCTCTCGCATCGTCTGCGTCAACTCGCCCACTCTCACCTTCCTCGCTCTTGAAAGTCACATCACGACTCTGAACGTAGGCCAACAGACAGCCACCAATATGATCGATTCAAACGACGAGATCGCCGTCATCAAATCGGGCCAGGTTGAGGTCACTGTCAATGGTGTCGCCGCGCGCATGAACCAGGGCTCGATCCTCTACTGGGCTCCCAACGACAAACGAACGCTGCGCAACATAGGATCGACACCTACCTCGTATCAGGTCATTCGCGTCACCTCGGCCAAATCGCCAAAGCCCATTGCTAACTGACCAGTTCAGAACTGCCACCGTGGCTGAAAGCTTGCTTACGGGCGCACAAGATCCAGAACCGCCACATCCGAGTGCTCCTCCACACGTTCAAGCACAACTTCGCTGCCATCCGGAGAGATGTCGAAGTCGCGAATGTCGAAGTCCGGAGGAAACCTGGTCAACTGCCGCTCTGCGCCCGTCTCCAGGTCAATGAGCCAGAGATTCTTGTGTTGGATTTCTCCTCGCAAAAGAATAAGCGTCCGTCCACCGGGAACGAAGGCGAGGCGGCGAGCACCCCGGGTCAAGGTCAACGTGGGCAAGGGATGTGGCAGGGCCTCCGTCGTCACAGCTTTCACCGCAAAGGTCGTACCGATGTCGGCTCCGGAGTACACAACGAAATGTCCATCAGGAGCCCACACGGGATCGAGCGAATAGTCCGCAACAAAAAGCGTGGGCGGCGAACCGTGGATCGGTATGCGAAAGAGTTGTGGGACGCCGTGTTGGACCACCGCGGTGGTGATCGCTTGACCGTCAGGCGTCCACGCTGGAGAACCTTGCAGGTTGAGTGAATCGGCCACCACCCGGGTGTTCGTGCCGTCGGCCTGCATCACGTACAAGATGGTCTTCCCCTGCTGGGCAACTGAGAAGGCGACGGAGTGTCCATCGGGGGAGATGGCTGGACCGCCAAGAATGCGCGCTTCCTGGCCGCTCCACAATTCCGTACTGGCTCCGTTGGCCAGTTTCCAGATTCCCTCGCCGGTGCCCTTCTCTGAAATATAAAGAAGATAGTTTGGACCCAGCCGTGGAGAGGATGCCGTACTGGTGGTGAGCGAAAGCTGGGCCGCCGGCGGCGCGGCGGCGGCGGCATCCGCGATCCGTAACCGCCAGAGTGTTCTTTTCGGACTCGCGCGCGTGGCGACGAGGCGGCGGCCGTCCGCGCTGGCAGCAAGAGAGGTGTATCGGTCAAGCCCGGAGGCAAGCCGGTGCGGTATACGGCGTTCGACATCCACGCTGTAGAGGGACGGCCCCGAGCCATCGGGATTGCTGGCGAGGTACATCAGCGTGCGCCGATTCAGCAGGACCGGGTAACTCACACGCCCATTGTGCGACGTGATCCGTTCCGGCTTTCCCCCGGTTGCACGGATCCGCCAGATGTCCAATTTATCCGGCAACGAGCCCTGGACAAAGTAGATAAATTTCGCATCCCACGCCCACAAGGGAAAGTGAGAGTGCAGGCCGGCCGGAGCGGTGAAAATGGGCCGGCCTGCCGATTGGACGTTGCCATCTGACACAAATAGCGGATCTCCCGGACCGGGTGTGTGGTACGCGAGCCGGGAGGCGTCGCGCGACCAATCGAACTCGGCTGCCCCTCCGAGATAGGGTCTTGGCTCACCCCCAAGTGTGGGCGCCGCCCAAACGCTTATGTCGCCGGGGGTGGAGCCGTCGTGCCTGCGATTCCAGTAAGTAACAAAAGAGCCATCGGGCGAGAAACCCAAAGCACGGATCGACGGGTTGACCAACTCCGGTGCGCTGCCGTGGGTCAGGTTGTGGAGCTGTCCCGATCCGACTTGTGTCACCCAAACGTCCATCTGTCCGTCCCTGTCCGATAGGAACGCTACAAAATGGCCGTCGCGGGACACCGCAGCAGCCTGCTCCTCTCCCTCGAAGTCGGCAATCGTCTGGAATTTCGCGTCGGTGATCGGGTTCCGCCAGAAGTACTCCCTGCTCTGGAACCAGAGGCCCGCGCCGGCGGCCAGCACGCATCCGATCGCTGCCACCAGCAAGACCCACTTTCTTCTGCCTGGTTGGGAGGCCGATATCGGCTGAGGAGGCGGTGGTGCGGGCGGATCGGGGGTGGCGCCGTTCTTTTCACTTTCCGGCGGTCGAGGATTCCGGCCCCGCACCCACGCATCCAACTCCGCTTGAGAGGCGTAGACCGTACCTATCCTGTCGTGGAGGTGCCGATGAACGGGCATCCCCTCCCGCTTCTCCCAGCGCTGGACCGTGGTCACATCGCGGTTGAGGTAGGCTGCAATTTCCTTCCAGGAGTCCAGGCGGTCTTCCGGCGGTCTGCCGGCCGGCGGGGTGCTGACGAATGGGTCGCCCATTGCGCTCTCCTGATTGGTCTGCAACTACCGGGGAACCCGATTGTATCGTCTGGCCTCCGTCAGATGCACGGCATTCGGAGGTAAGTCAGTGAAACCGCGCCCGTTCTGCTCATTAGGGCTTGCGAGCGATCCCCATGTCTTCCATTTTGTGGATGCGGATCAAGTTGACCATCCGATCCTGCGAATAGAGCGAAATATGGGGGTTAGTTCGTCCACGAAAGGTCTTTTGCCGGCAAGACAGTGTCGGGCGGCGGGAGAATGGGTTCCGAGAAATGGCTCAAATGTGCGCGCTATGCGCACTAGGTTTTCTCCGGGGAGGAAGGTGGCGAGCCAGTGTGCGGCGGCAGGGAAATGGGTTCGGAGAAATGGCTCAAATGTGCGCGCTATGCGCACTAGGTTTCCTCCTGGGGAGGAAGGTGGCGAGCCACAGCGGGAGAATAGGCGCGGGCTGGGTGCCGGTATGCGGCGCCAGGGTGCGCACGGCTTTTCCGGCGAGGGCGTAGGGCGGGTATTGGCCACATAACGGATGGAAGAGAGTGCTGAGGCTCCTTTGGCGGATGGAGTGGTTCCGGGGCGAGCAGCACAGCCGTCGGAGGTTCTCTCTCTGCAAGAGGTGGGAGCCTGGGCGAGGCTGTGGCTGCCTCCAGGGCTTCTCTCATGATTCGCCACAATGACGGTTTCTCCTCCCCCGTTTCCGTTGAGGAGGATCGGGCTCCACGCGGAACGAAGCCGCCAAGGGTGCTTAGGTTGCATGCATCGCGACGTCGTTCGGGGGCCTCCACGCGAGGTTGATCTTTGAGCGGTCGACCTGCGAGCGTATGGGGCCGATCGTGTCCAGTTGCACGACTGCGCTGTCCCTTGAAGGTCTCCTCCACGGGTGAGCGGACGCACTGTATGAATAGATACCAATTCGCAGAAAAAGTGTTGAACCCGGTAGAGAAAAAATTGAGAGCAGGGACAGGGCGACAATCGGTCTCGTGGGGGACAGGCACGACAAACTGCCGTGACATGGAGACTAGTCACCTAGGGAGTGGATCCCAGATTTGACAAGGTTCCAGTCCGGTCTGGCCACGAATCTTCTCAGGAAGGCTCTGGCCCGGGCGGATCGAATCAGATTTCCGCGATGATAGTTTATGCCGTTTTAAGCATAATGCTCTATATGGCATAATTATCTCATGGGTTGGACCGCATACTTCCATCCACGGTTCAAAGCCGAGTTCGATGAGTTTGCTACGGCTGTCCAGGATGAGCTGCTTGCTTCCTTGGTTCCCCTGCGGGAGTATGGGCCATTGCCGGGAAGACCCGAAGTCGACACGCTCAACGAATCAAAGTACGCGAACATGAAAGAGCTACGGTTTAAGGCTGACGGAGGCGTTTGGCGGGTCGCTTTTGCCTTCGACCCTGAGAGAAACGCAGTTCTACTGGTTGCTGGTGACAAATCCGGAGCAAGCGAGAAAAAGTTTTACAAGCGGCTGATCGAAAAGGCCGACAAGAGGTACAAGGAACACCTCGACAATCTCTAGTCAATGGAGTGACTACGATGCGTGGGATGATTGCAGTGGACGATGTGATTGCCTCTTTGCCGAAGGAACGGCAGAAGAAGATTGCGGCGCGGGGAAACGAGTTGCTGGAGAAGGTGCAGCGCCGGATGACACTCAGCCAGATACGCAAAGGGCGGAAAATCAGCCAAGCGACGATGGCCGAGGTTCTCGGGATTGGCCAGATGCAAATATCGCGTCTGGAGAAGAGAAAGGACCCCCGGCTTTCCACCATGCAGCGCACGGTCGCTGCGATGGGAGGCCAGCTAACCATGATTGCAACGTTTCCCGATCAGGAGCCGGTTGTCCTTGTTACTTCTCACCACGTTGAGAAGCCGGCTCCTGCAAAAAAGAAACGGCGGGTTTGAAGGCGGCACCATTTTTCCGGTCTCCTCTAAGCACAATGTAGCAAGCGATCTACAAACGCAATCCCGAGGGTACGTCCTGTCTGTCACCTTTCGCTGCCTGTCACCTTTCGCTGCCTGTCACCTTTCGCTGTCTGTCACCTTTCGCTGTCTGTCACCTTTCGCTGTCTGTCTGTCTGTCTGTCACCTTTCGCTGTCTGTCTGTCACCTTTCGCTGTCTGTCTGTCTGTCTGTCACCTTTCGCTGTCGTCACCTTTCGCTGTCCGAGGGTACGTCCTGTCTGTCACCTTTCGCTTTGTCACCTTTCGCTTGTCACCTTTCGCTCTGTCTGTCACCTTTCGCTTCGTCACCTTTCGCTTCTTGTCACCTTTCGCTTCTGTCACCTTTCGCTTCATGAGGAGGGTTTAGCGAAAGAGATGGCCCGGCTAAATCGCACTCCCCCGTGCGTGAATCACCTGCCCGGTCAAATGCCGAGCGGCATCGCTGGCGAGGAAGACTATCACGCGAGCGGCATCGTCCGGTTGATTGAATTTTGCCACTCCCGACGGCACGCTCCATTCGCGGCGCATTTGCTCTGTCATCCAACCCGTATCGGTTGCGCCTGGGTCAACTGCATTGACCGTAATGCCGAGAGGAGCCAACTCAGACGCAAGGCTGAGAGTAAAGGCTTCAATTGCGCCTTTGGTTGCGACGTAGGCCAACTCGCCCGGCATCGGCCCCCAATCCTGCCCAGAACTCATGCTTATGATATGACCACTCAAACGGCCCAGCGCTTTTGCCCGTCTGGCGAACTCCACGGCCAACAGGAAGGTGGCACGCATGTTCACGGCGTAGTGCGCATCAAGCTTGGCTGCATCGAGCAGTTCAAACCCGTCATGGGTGGAGTGGGCCGCGTTGTTCACCAAGACGTCCGGCAAGCCCAGCCACTCCTGCGCAGCATCGAAGACCTGCGCCGCGCTATCTGGATGTGCCAAGTCGATTTCCAAGCGCCGGACCTTCACGCCTGAGTTCTAGCAGCGCTTGTTCCAGAGCCATGGGGCCGTTCTCATCAACGCCGTGCGGCTGTTCTCGATCATAAGCTTGCCAGGTGGTGAACAAAATATTCGCCCCTTGCATCGCCAGCGCACGGCAGGTTGCCGCACCAATCCCGTTACCACGGCTGGCCCCGGTGATGAGCGCGAACTTGCCTTTAAGGTCGGGATAAATGGCGTGATTCAATGCACCACCCTGCGAACAGAACGTAACATTCACGAGATACCGTTGGCATCTGACCACAAATCCGGCGTGGTCGACAAGGAGAGAGCTATCCGCGCGGCTTGTGGGTGGATCACCGGCAACCCGGAAGTTACCCCGAAATGCCTGTGAAGTCTGGTTTTGAGTAAATTCCCGCGGCAAGATCGTCAGGTGAGGCAATTTACCGAGAATCCCGTTTTCCAGGAGATCGGCGTGCGCGCAGAACGTCCGACCTGAATCTAGGAGGAACATCTTCCCCGCCGATAGTGTCTAAGCACTGTAGATGAGAAGCCTGCGAACAATTGCTGGATTCGTCATCGCTGTCGCACTCAGCGCGCCAGCGAGCAACACCCAATTCTTTCCAAAGTCTATCGATCAGGCGGGTATGCATGGGCTCAAGAATCACTGGTACTCGATGCAACTTCAGGGGTTGGATGAGCCTTCGCTATTTGCTTTAGCTGGCAAAAAGACAGTGCAAGCTTATCGATTCCTTTGGCTACGTACGTTCCATCATCCCATCGCCGTTAGAGTGGACATCAAGCCTGATGGGACAGGCGTGCTGACGACTAAGATGAGTGGCGGTGCCGGCGGTTACTCACCGGGCAAGCTTGTGCAGAACTCGAGTCGTAAGCTGGACGGTATGGAGGTCAAGGAATTCCTTGCACTAATAGAACGAGTCGGCTTCTGGACAGCACCAAACCCAGTGACCGATCAGACAGGGACTGACGGCTCGCAATGGGTTATCGAGGGTTTGAAGAGCGGAGACTATCACGTCATTGACCGCTGGAGCCCACACCAAGGACCCGCGCACGAGATCGGAATGTTCTTAGCTTTCGATCTGGCCAAGATGGACATAGCAAAGAGCGAGATTTATTGACCACTGGCGCTCGCGCCCGAAAAGTCGGGTTTCCGGTAACTTCCTCAGCACGAGACTCGGTGCCAACAAATCGAATCTTCCACAGTGTGGGCACTCAATTACGGAACCAGTCTTGATTGCGCCACAGCCAGCCAGCCAACAGTGGCAACCCGATTCCGAGGATGATTCCTGCTCCCCACTTAAGCCAAGGATTGACCAACATGTCGGACCCGGTATTCCGGCTTGGTTCTTCGGGATCGTAGAGAATCTCGAAGCTGTGTCCGCATTCCTGCGGATAGCTTGCCAGGTAGCTGTCCTCCAACGTTCTCCCGTCCACCACATAAGAAAAACTGACTCGGTATTCCGGAGGCGAATAACCCTCGGCAGTGAAGCTCTCCTGGCCTAAGAACGTTTGTTCGCATGCGGTGATTGTCGCTTCCGTCGGCACCCAGTCGTTTTCAACGTGTCTTTTTAGAGCCTCTGGCATAACGGACATTTTAGCCTGCCTGAAAAGTCTCGTTTTCGGTAACTTCCCCGCAGCCGGACCACCGGGCTGGCAACTTACCGACAATCCCGTTTCACGAGAACAACTGGAAGCTATCTGTCCGATTGACGACTCGTTCTGTCTGGCGAGAAGCGCGTTTCCCGATTACTAATCGTGCGGAGCTGGCGGTCTGACAGCGTTTCAGCCTCGCACTGTGTACTGGGTAGTAATTTCCGGATCGCCGACATTTCCGGATCGGCGACGATCCGCCCGGAACTCAGAAGGGTGGCTCAATCCAGATTGGCCTTCACTGCTGTGTCTGCGGCGCGGTTGGTGTTTGCGCTGGGGCGGTACTAAGAGATTTCCCCCTGGCTACCGGCTTGAAGCCGGTCAGCATATGCGAATCCGCGCGAAACATATGGAAAGCGTCAAAGGTGATATCGTTCAGCATCGTCGCATAGGGTCCGTACGTTCTGAAGCTTTCGTGCCACTCGATTTTCTCCCCGCCCTGCAGAGTTTCAGCTAAAACTGCCACCGACCGCCCCCTCGAGATGGACACGCTTCTCGCCGGGCATGTATAGGATTTCCCGCCGATTTCCACTGGGCCATATTCGATCATGACCTCCGACTGGATGAGCGGCGTAGTCGATCGCAGATCGAAGATCAGTTCCAGTCGAAGGAGGGCGCCGGTCGTTGGATCGATGGCGATCTCCCCGTGATAGCCGGCACGTTTTTCAAAAGCACTTGTTCCGTCGCCGTCCGGCAAGCAGCAGCCGCCTGTGTCAAAAGAAGATTTTTTCATCGGGATCACATAGCCGAAAACCGCGAGGGGTTTACCTGCTCTCTCTTCCCATCGCTTCCATGAGAGACCGTCGGGGGCAACGACAATCGCATCGATCGCACCACGGAGAAGGGGGCCAAACGTCCCATAGGTCGCCAGGTATGGTTCGTCCACTTTTCGCTTCTTGCTTCTCCCGTTATCTGACTCTCCGATTTCGTAGCCATTACGGTAGAGCACTGTGTCCTTTACCGTGTCGGCGATGTGCAATGGCTGATAACTAATTCTTGCATCGCCCTTATCAAAGGGAGGAGTTTCCTGATAGTGAACCGTGGTTCGCGTGGCATAGAAGTTTGGCAAATTTGGCAGCGCCTGATTCAGATATTCCAGGGCCAGCGAGGTCATGCGCTGCTGCGCATTGTGATTGGGAGGTGCATCGGCTGGAATCTCGCCTCCAGGGGGATCCAGAAAGGCTGACGCATCGGCCAACGCAACCAGTGCCTGCCGCGCCTTTCGGCCCCGAAGGCCTGCGGTCCAGGACAAAAGTTTGGTACTGCTCAACCGTTCGGTCAGCGTCAACGCTGAAGTTGCTGCGCCAGCTCCGCGTCCGGCTTATCGTGGGCTGCGGTGAGCACCTGCCCCAATTGTTCAACGGTAACCAGCCTGACCGCAGAATTCCCTTGATCGGAATAATAGGGTTGGTCGTAATACCCAGTAGTGGTGCGGGCAGTCAGACCTGACGGGTCAACTTGCACTTTCAGGCCGTGATACTCGTCAAAACCGTCTGCATGGGAAGGATCGAACGACAGGGTGTAGTACGTGCTGGCCTCCTGGACACAGCTATTGATTTGGAGTACCAGGTCGTAGTTCGGCCTGAAGTCGGCGAGAGCCCCTGGTGGACCGCCCGTCAAAGGTTCACTGGGCTCCAAGACACGGCCGCCGGTCTGCACTGCGAGAATTTTTCGATTGAGATGCATGAACGTGGCCTGTTGGTCCGACCTCACACCGCTCAGAAACGACAGATAATTGTTCGCGCGGCCATCGGCGTTGGTTTCTCCCATGGAGAAGCTGTAGAGAGTGATGCGAGCCTCTCGCAGCAGCGTCGAGAACCACTCAATCACCTCAAAAGTATTCTGTCTGGGTTCTCTGCTATCACTGTCGGCTCCGCTGCCTAGGCCCCAACCTGGTCCGACCCAGATCAGGAGCTTTCTCCCCGGTTGCTGCCTTTCTATGGCGGCAATGTCACCGAGAGCCTTTAGCGCAGACAATGTCGGGGGCTCTAAAAACACAGAATTGAGAGACTCTCCCCTCAGGCTGCCGGAAACACGGCGAATCCATTCCAGATTCTTGTTATGAGCGAACTCTTCGGCTAGGGCGTTCCCGTCGGCCGATGGCTGGCCAACCCTCAACACCCCCATGTTGGAAAGCTCGAAAAGAGAAACGGGCTGGGCGAGGTGGCCGCCATTCTGCCGCAGGAACCTCGTGACTTCGCGCCGCTCATAGGAAGCCAATCTTTCCGGCAGGTTGAGCGTATCGACCAGCAGCATAATCTTCACCGGGGGATCCGGCCCGGTGGAAGTTCCATCGTACGCATGAAAGGTGAGGATCTTGGCCGGCTGGCCATTGTCCAGCAATTTGAAGTCCTTACGCGCGATGCGAGATATTGGCTTTCCCAACTTATCGGTCACCACGACGTCCAGCTTGATCAGCCCCGCCTCTGCATCATAGGTGGGTGCCGAGACCGAGGCGACCGTTGGGATCTGAAGCGCGGGTCCTACTTCTGACTGCTGCTGCATTTCCGCCAGAACGGCTTCTTGAGCGCAGAATGAAAGCATTAGACAGAGCACGAATCTCGCAGAGGAGAGAGATGGGCCGAGCAGACGCAATGATCCCCCTTGGAATCGTTCGCGATGTGATGAACCTAGGTCGTTGCCCTTCCTTCGGCACACGTATTTTATTCCTTTTTGTAACCTCGCCGTATCTCGTCGGCTGGTAGGGTTGCCGGATTCAACTCTAGGGCGTCGGCGTGTCAGCTGATGCATTATCGACAATGCACGCATTCACCGACAAGGAAAGGCGAACCAAATGGATGCTAGCCTACATCGGAACCGCCTCGAGCACGGCGCAACGGGATGAGCTGGAGCTTTGTTCGAGGCGGTTCGGCTTGTCGGACAGATGACTTGGAGAGATTTACTCCCGAGTCACCGCCAACCCGGAAGTTACCTCTTGTACTGCCTCAAAAGTCTCGTTATCGGTAAGTTCCCCAGCGCGGTGCGGTCGGGTGGCGTATAAAATGCTTGGCAAATGAGAAATAGGCACGTGTGGGCGGACCGTTTTATTTGGATTTTTCTCGTTATCGCCGCCTTCGCTGCTGCCAGTATGATCGATCGCGCCGGGATGCCCCAAAGGTGGCATGCTGCAATCGTCGGCATACTGCTCCCATTTTCATCGATCATAAGCATCAGGAGGACTAGCTGGCCACGGCCCACCTTCTGGATAAGTTTGGGCGGTTGCTTTATTTTAAATTTTCTGTTGATTGCGAGCTTTTTCGAGTTTGTTCTTCGCGGTATCAGGGTGCTCGGTTGGATATGGTGGGTGCCAGTAGCGTTCGTCCAAACGCTCGCAATGCTTTACCTCCAGCCCAAGCTGGAGAGAACTCTGAGAGCCATGTAAGTGGGCGATAACGTGCCTTGTAAGGGTGAAAGGGGACAGCCTGATCCGCGCAATTTCCCCCCAGCGCAAATAAACCTCGCGGATCAGGCTGTCCCCCATTCCTTCCATTCCCCATTCCTTCCATTCCTTCGTCCCCCATTCCTTCGTCCCCGATTCCTTCAGGCCCCATTCCTTCCCGAAACAAGAGCTCGGAGATGACTCCTACGGCAAGTTTGGCTCATGGATCACAAACCATTACGGAAAGGGGCAGATCGTCGGGGCTCCTTCAACTCGGCGAGACTAACGTCTTCCGCGATATCGCGGACGGTGGAAGCAGCGCCGAGTCAGGAGCTCCCGGATACACCGCCGGTTCGGGCTGGGATGCCTGCACGGGCTGGGGCAGCATCGATGGAATGGCACTGCTCAATGCCGTAGAAACCCACTTGTTTATGATCATCCTTCCTACTCAGGTTTGATCCGTCCCGCAAAATACCCCGACGCTCTGTCCCCGCAAATAGCCCAAGAGCAATTAACAGTCACGTGTCTGGGGTTATTTCGTCCCGCATCTCCCCGCATCTCCAAATCTCCTGACCACGAATCTCTGACCACAAATTTCGGAACGGTGTGCGCAACGAAAACGATCGTGGCTACACTATGTCGATTAGGTGCACTCCCTTGAGGGCCCTGTTGCAAGAGGATAAGTACCTTTTCTGCAGGCCCCGGGCGGAGTGATAGCAAAATCGGAGTCTTCGCTTGGCGGGGGTTGCCATGAAACTCGAGGGCGGCTTATGGGCCACCGCCGCGATGCTCGGCATAGCCGCAACGGTCGGGGTATCCACACGGACACAGCCGGAAACCGAAGGGGCGAGACCCCACGCCTCCGTCGAGTTGTCAGCGGCCGCGAAGACCCCGGCGATTCCGTCGATCGAGAATGGGCCGTGTGCCGACATCGAGAAGCGGCTGCAGGCTTTCTTCCTGGTTGGGAAAGACGAGATTGGGTCACCCGAGTCGTGCTTTCCTGATGGCCTACATCCCGCAAAGGCGGGGAAGGCACCGGATCGAATCAAGCACCTCCGCTTCGTAATTGCTACGCTTCCCGATCCCCTGCATACACACTTTCCGCTTATCTTCGACCGCGCAGCAGAAGCCATTCAGCAGGCGGCGCAAGACGACCACTATGTCTACGACTCATCCTGGCTCCCGTGGGAAACGGACCGACTGTCCTATGTGCGGCTGGACGATCAGGACAAGACGGACAATCGAAGAGAGCGGGAAGAAGATCAGCCCGGCATCCTGCTCTTTCGAAAAGCCGTCGATCCCGCGTCTCCGATGGAGAATACTTTTGAAAAAGGATTGGCGGTGCTCATAGTCGGGGAGGAGCCGACAGGAGGAATTCACCGGCGGCAGTTTGAAAACGCAGTGCAGTGGGTTGCGGCGCTGCAGCCGGCAAACAACCCGGTGGAGACGTTTCCACTGCAGATACTCGGTCCCAGCTTTTCCGGTTCCCTTCCGTCGCTGGTCGCGCTGCTCCACAACTCTGCCGGCATCCTGGCTGCGAACACCCCCGTCAACCTGCGTGTTTTTAGCGGCACTGTCAACAGCGATGCCGGCGTGGATTGGTTCAAGGGCGCGATCAACGACACTGTTCTAGCACCGCTGAAGATACAGTTCCTCAGCTTCCAAAACAGTGGCAACGTGGACCTGGATCGATACTGCAGGTACATTGTCGCCAGTGGGACGGAGTTAGCCCGGCTTGCGATCGTGTCGGAAGATGAAACCGCATTCGGCGGCGAGTATGCGGCAGGCAAAGCGGATAGTTCCCCGTGCCGCCCTCTGCCAGCCAAAGGAGGTGGGACAACACCGGGTCCGGTGTATCTCTACTACCCACGAGATATTTCGACGCTTCGGGCAGCCTATCAAAGTCAGTCGATCTTTAGCCGGACAAAGATCCAGCCCAACCCCGAAGCAACGCGGCGCACGCTGCAGGATAACCTGGCCGATCCGGAGGGGAAAGACCACGATACCATTCGCGGATACAGCGGCAGCCAGACCGCGCTTTCCCAGGAGAGTGAGCTGCAGCAGATCGTCAGCCTGATGCGTTCCCACAAGACGGAATACATCGTGCTGCGCAGCAGCAACCCGCTGGACCAGCTTTTTCTCAGCCAGTTTTTCCGTATGACATACCCCGAGGGACGGATCGTGATCGTGGGCGCTGACTTACTGCTGCGGCGCGAAACCGGGGCTGGGGGCTTGAACGGAGTGATGACGCTGAGCACCTACCCACTCTTCACGTGGGAGCAGGACTGGACCAAACGGCCGCCCGTCCCAGGTGGCAACCCCAGGTTTCATGAGCACCGGGTCTACTCCCACGACGGGGCGGAGGGCACGTATATGGCCGCGCGGTTCATGCTTTATCGGCCCGCTACAGTTACGACCGGCCAGGAGATCACAAGCACCCGAGCTGCCTCGGCGACGGCTCTCACAGATGGCGAGCGCGCGAACAGCGGTTTTGTGCCTTCCAACTGCCTACAAGACCTGGACTTGCCGGACTACGGGCCGCCCTTTTGGATGAACAACCCTAGCGGAGAGCCCTGCCGCCACCCGCCCACTTGGCTTTCAGTGCTGGCGAACAACGGTTTCTGGCCGGTCGCGGTCATGGATTACCAAACGCAAATCGGGAAGGTAAAACAATTTCCGATTCGGGAGTTGGGGGAAGACAGAACCCTGGCCGGCCGGATGGGTGACAGCATTATTTCCATATACAGCAGCGTTGCATTTTTCCTGGGAGGCGATGTTCGCCGCCACCCGCCCCGTATATTGCTGGAAATGCCGCTGAGCATGAAACTTTTGATGCTCGGGGGGTTGGTATGGGCAACTTTTCACGCGCTGTGCTGCTGCCGCGGCTCCATCACGGTAAAGCCAGCGCACCGCGCTCATTTCGTTCGGCCGGGTTGCAGCACACAAAGGAAAACGGATGAAGCCTACCTGCTACAGCTACAGCAAAGCCATCGCGCGCTCGTCTTATTTGGCAGCATCCTGGTAGCGATGTTTCCCATCGCGCTTGCATGGGGATACGGCGAGATGTGGAAGGACGGTGAGCCGGTGACCAATCCCTGGGTCTATCGTGCGTTTCTTCCGCTCATCTGGTTCATCACATGTCTCGGGGTATGCACCAATACCTGGGTTGAAGAGTTTCTTGCCCAGCGAGGGGACATCGATCCTATCGGGCCGCCTGACCCAAAAGCATCCAACGCAGGCAAACTATTGGTGCAAGGCTTTGTAAGCGCAGCCAGGAAAAGCAAGATACCGGCAGTTGTGTGGCGGTCGTTTCTCAACTTCACCCTGCTGTCGTTGCTGGCTTATTGGTGCCTCGACTTTTCACTCGACGGCGCGCTGAACACTACCAATCGGTTCCCGACCTACTGGCGGGCCATCAATCTCACCACTGGGGTTTCACCCCTGGTGCCGCTGGCAGCGTTGATCGCAGGCCTGTATGGCTGGTTCTGGTTTGCCCTCCAAGGACTGGCGCTTTTTGGCGATGACCGGCCACAACTGCCTGATATCAAGAATTTGAAGATCGTGCCCTTTAGGCATCCCGGAGACGGTAGTCAGCCCATCGGAGATCTATTGCGAATGCTGAGCAGCGAGTGGGCGGGGAACCCTCTGGAGCAGTTGAGTTCTCCTCTGTCTGTTCCCGCCTGGAAGGTTACAGGTCTTTGCTTTGTGGTCACCTTCGCGGCTGCGTGGTTCCTGTTTGGACACCCGCCTATCCGCAATTTAGGGTCGACAGACTACTCGGTCTTTTTCTGCCTGTGGCTGATTCTGTGCGTCAGCATGTTGCTGGCGAGCACGTGGCAGCTTGCGCAGGTGTGGCTAAGGCTGCGTTCTATGCTCCAGTTCCTCGATCGGCTTCCCCTGCGCCGCACACTCGCGGCCTTCAAAGGCTTTTCCTGGAGTTCGGCATGGAAGATGAGCGGCAATGTTCTCGACATGCGCTACAAGCTCATATTTCGCCAGTTGGAAAGCATGACCCATTTGCGCGCATCGCTGCTGGAATGGGAAAAGCACCGGCCGCCGGTGAAGGGCAGCTTCACAGTTTGCGAAGAGTCGGACTTCCCCGACTTGCCCAAGGCGTGCGCTTGGATCAAGAAGATTGACGCGACCACCGCGCAAAGGCTTGAATTCGCTCAGTGGCATTCACTGCACTGGGACGACTGGGAAGCCCGAAGCATGACCGGCATCCGTCTGCTGCAAGAATCTTTGGCTGAGACCGCGGGCATGATTCTAACCGAGTTGCTCATCCCCACCTGGCGGTCAGAGGAGCGCTCCCTGATTCTAGACCTGAAGCAAGAGAGTGCGGAGGACGGCAAGGATAAGGGGGAACCGTGCTCCGACTCGGTGCATCACCTGGCGGCACACATCCGCAACGGGGAAGAACTGGTGTGCATGGTTTACATGGGTTTCATCCAGAACATACTCGGGCGAATGCGCTCGCTGGTCATGGGGATGATCTGTGTTTTTGTCTCCATCACGGTGTCTGTTTCGTCTTATCCCTTCGATCCTCATCCGGTGCTCAGCGGCTTGGTGGTAGTGCTGTTTTTGCTGGTCGGGACAACCATCGTTTCTGTGTATTCGCAGATGCATCGTGACTCTACCCTGAGCAACCTTACAGACACAAAGCCTGGTGAACTTGGGAGCGATTTCTGGATCAAGCTAATCGGCTTTGGAGCGGGCCCGGCCCTGGGGGTCATCGCCAGCGTATTTCCGGAATTCACTCAGTTTCTCTTTTCTTGGGTGCAGCCAGGAGCGGCGTCGATTCAATAACCGCTCGTCGTTGGTCCAACCACCCCATGCGGGGTCACAACGTGGGGAACCCTTGGCTAAGATCTGCAACGGTCGGCGATACCGAAGCTGGGACGGGAATTCCGGGACAGGGAATTTCCAGGGAATTTCCAGGACGTTAAGCTATCTGTCCCGGGAAAGCTGAATGGGGGGTTCAGCTAGTCGCGGTAGGGACGGTCATCGCCGACCGCCACCCGCACGGATCCCTGCGAGCGGAACTACCGCACACGGCTCCTACCTTGGATGGGTAGCGTCAAATAGGACGCCCGGATAAGGATGCAAGATCTCAGGGCGAGGTATCCATTTTTCGAAGGTCGGGCGGATGCGTTTCGAACTGGGCCGGTTGCGTTGACTGCGGCGGCCTAGGATCGACCGCCATAGGTCACACAACCGGTGTAATCCGGGTGTAATCCACTACAGCTTACGTATACACCCGAGTTCATGCTATTTTGCCTGCATGAGTCGCCTTGCGCGCACGGTCGTCCCTGGTCTCCCTCACCACGTGGCCCAGCGCGGACGGGAGATAAGGATCGCGGTAGGGACGCATATTTCTATGCGCCCCCCGCACAAAGCCGTACGTGCGGCTTTCCCGCATACGGCTTCCACCTCGGGTATTTGACGGCGAAGCGTTGATTAGGCCACGGATGCTGGATGCGCGGTTGGGGGAGCCACTGTGAGACTAACTTCGTCATGTCCGCCCAGTTCACACGGTCCTTCTGACTGCGTCGCCGAAGCGTGCGCCGCCATAGACCGGTGACGTAGTGGTGAAACGCCACGAGCGTGGCGAGGTTACTCGGCACGGCGTGGTAGGCGAAGTAGCCGGTGACGACCTGCCCAAGCCATCGTCCTTGCTCGGGAATGGGGAGGTGCATCTTTCTTCGCAGCGTGTCTTTGATCTCTCGCAACTTGGCCTTCGTGCGATCACGCCGGGACTTCCGCTTAACGAGGAATTTGCCCTCACGTGTCTTACCGCTGATGAAGGTGAAGCCCAGAAAGTCAAAGGTCTCGGGCTTACCCAGACCCGCTCGGGCGCGTTGTTCCGCTGCAAAACGGCCAAACGCAATCAATCGAGTCTTACCCGGATTTAGCGCCAGCGAAAACTTTTCCAGCCGCTCTTTCATAGCCCCCAGGAAGGACCTCGCTTCGGCTTCGTGTTCGAAACCCAGAACAACATCATCGGCATATCGCACGATGATCATGTCGCCCTGTGCCTCTCGTCGGCGCCACTGCTCGGCCCAGAGATCGAAGACGTAGTGTAGATAGATATTGGCCAGCAACGGTGAAATCACCGCTCCCTGTCCCGTCCCCGTCTCACTGACCGCCACGATCCCGTCTTCCAGTACCCCCACCTTGAGCCATTTCTGGATCAGGCGAAGGATGCGCTTGTCACCGATCCGATGTTCCAGGAACCTGATCAACCATCCCTGGTCAACAGAGTCGAAGAAGCTTCGGATGTCGGCGTCCAGGATGAAGTTCACTTTACGGCCGGAGATCCCCACCACCAGCGCATCCAGCGCGTCGTGTTGGTTTCGCCCTGGTCGAAAACCGTAGCTGAACCCTAGGAAGTCCTCCTCATAAATACTGTTCAGCACCGCTAGGGTCGCCTTCTGGACAATCTTATCCTCCAGTGCGGCGATCGCCAGCGGGCGTTGTTTACCGTCACCTTTGGGTATCATCACCCGCCGGGACGGTTGCGCCCGGTACGCTCCTCGATGGACCCGCTCATGCAAATCCATGAGCTTGGACTCAAGATCGAGTCCATAGGTCTCCCATGTCATCCCGTCTGCCCCGGGCGCAGCATCTCGTCTCAGTGAGAGATACGATTCCCGTAGCAGCCGAAGATCCACATGATGAAGCAACGCCGTGAACCTCTCCGTCTTGCTTTGCCTTGCGGCTTTCCGTATGCGGCCCAGCGCTTGTGACACGCCTGCCCGATCCTGTGCTCGGGGCGTGCATATACCCCCTAACATGCCTTCCCTCCGGATTCAGACAGCTCTACATTAAACTTCCTTAATCTTTTCCCAACGAAAAATTCAGGCATACGGACGCATACCTTGATCCAGATGTACCCAGCACGCTACAGACATTGAAGAGACAGCGAAGTAACCACCATCCCGAACAGTCTCAGCTTCGTGCGACTAACGGTGGTTATTTCGTCTGTCCCTTCAGTGCGAAAAAGGTCAGGCCCAGATCACGATGCCGACTCGCTGGACCTTGGTCGCTTTCGGAGAGCCTTTCCAGAGCAGTGCGTCCACACTACTACTGTTCACCATCGCGTCAGGCCAGAGAGTGTTTCGCTGCCTGCGTGAAACTTCCTCAAGCAGGTACGCATGTCGCTCCTCGTCATGTTCCTTACGCTCGCTCAATCTCGGCCCTCTCGTAACTCTTAGCCGCGCTTCCCATCGCGGATGCTGAAAGAATGCCACCATTACTGCGACGATGCGGTTCGGGCGTCCAATACGGGCTTGTGCGGCTGCCAGGCGGGTCCGCCTTCTTCCCACTGATTATCGGTAAGCTGTTCGACATGGGTGCCGTCATAGCGCATGACGAAGACTTCGCCGTAAGGCTGCGGCGCGCCAGTCAACACGACCTCGTCCTTGAATCCCATGCGGCTGCTGCAAAACAAAAGCCGCTCTCCATCGGGAGACCACGCCAGGTGGGCGTTGACTCCGTGCCCTTCGGTTAACTGCTTCAGGCCCGTGCCGTCAGGGTGGATGGTGAAGACATTGAAATCGGCTCCGTTCCTGCGGATGAACGCGATGAGGTCTCCGCGCGGAGACCAGACGGGAAAGTTGTCCCACACGTTCGTCAGAACCGTGATGGAGCGATCGTCGAGATTCATGATGCGCAGGCCGTCGGCATCGGGGCCCGTGGTGCGGTAGACAATGTGTTTGCCGTCGGGCGCGAACGAGGCGAAGGCGTTGTTGCTGTTGCCCGAAGTGATGAGGTGGAAACCGGATCCATCGGCGTTCACGATACCCACCTGTGCTCCACCGTTGATGGAATCGATGGGTTTCTTGCTTCCAGATGCATCATCCAGAAAGGCAGTGAAGATGCCGACGCCCGCCACGATCTGCTTGCCGTCGGGAGACCACGATGGAGCGAGAATCAGACCCTTCTGCGTGAGAATGGAACGTGCCGGCTTGCCTTCGTCGACGATGAACAGGCTGGTGGTTGCGCCGTCGTCGCTTATTTTGGTCACCGCAAGGTGCTCTCCGCTGGCATCGTACGCAGGCAGCCATGCGGTGGTGGACATGTCGAAGTCCGGCGTCCGGCTCCAAACTTTCACCGGCTCGGCCGAGTGGCTGGAAACGTAGCGGCTGTAGACGACTTGCGCTCCATCCGGCGACCAGGAGGGAGAGCGCAGATCGCTGCCTTTTGGACCAGCCTTGCCGCTCGCATAAAAGATTCCGTGCCCGGCTTTGTCGCGGCGAAGATAAGCGAACTCGCCCGAAGACAACACCGTGGGAAGCAGCTTGATACCAGGACCGGCCGCAACGGGTGCGATGGCGCCGCCGGCAATGTCGATCTTGAAGAGCTGGTTGTCGCCGTCTCCTTCGCCAAAGCGATGGTCCCACGTATCCTGCGCCGACATGCAATCAGTGACTACGCTTTTGCTGTCGCGCGTCCATTTGGGGCTACCGCAAGAGCCTCCGTGCCGGGAGATGCGTTTGAGACCGGTGCCGTCGGGATGGATGAGATAAATGTCCACCAGGTGCAGGCGTTCCCATCGACCTTTGGCGGGAGGAAGGTCGCCGTCGCGATCGCGATCCGAGGAGAAAGCAATCCATGAGCCGTCGGGAGACCAGGAGGGGCGGAAATCACCGCCATGTCCGGAGGTGAGAGGAGTGGCTTTGTGGGTGGCCACGTCCAGAATCCAAAGGTTTGCATACCCGTCGGCGCGGGTGGAGACGAAGACAATCCGGCCGCCATCGGGAGAAAAGGCAGCCTGATCGTCGTACGCCGGGTGATCGGTCAGGCGTTCGAGGCCTGTGCCAGCGGGGTGAATACGGTATAGATCGGCCGAGCCGCCGCGTTCCGACGTAAATACGATCCAATCGCCCTGGGGAGACCAGGAGGGGTTGTAGTCGAGCGAACCCGGCTGGGTGAGAGGCCGCTCGGTTGCGCCATCGGCGTTCGAGATGAAGAGCGTGGCTTGCGTGGGGCCGAGGCGATCGAAGAGAATCCGGTCGGCTGCGCGGCAGGCATTGAGAGCACATCCGAACACAAGAACGCAAAGCGACAAGCCGCTGGTACGAGTCATCGCACACCTCGAACGCCGGATTCTGGAGGAGAAGTCCCGGCGATCATATCACCGGGAAACGGCGGGAGATTCGTGGTCAGGCGGGAGTGGTGCTTAGAGATTCGTGGTCAGACCACAAATTTCTGACCAAAAATCTCTGGTTAGGTCCGGTCACGAATTTCTCGATTGTATCGTCTGGCCTCCGTCAGATGCACGGCAAAGCACGGTATTCGACGGTAAGCGAGTGAAACCGCGCCCATTCTGCTCATTACGGCTTGCGAGCGATCCCCATGTCTTCCATTTTGTGGATGCGGATCAAGTTGACCGCAAAATAGGAGATCCTTCATGAAAAGCAAAATAATGATTTCGGCGGTGCGTACCCTTTCACTGCTTTTGCTGGTTTCAGGCAGCTGTGCCTTGGCCGGGGAACGCAGGGCCGCGCACTTCAGCGGCCTGATCAACGACTTTTCACCCTTGAGTACGACTGTCAACGGCAGCCCGTGGGAGATGCATGGTCAATGGTCCATGGACCTTTATCCCGAATGGGAGACTGCCGACTTCTCAGCCGACATGACCATGTCGGGCTATGGGAAAACGCCCGCAGGCGAGGTAGATCCCGGTCATCCCCTGGTTAACCCTCATACGCACCATATCCGGCTGAGCAACATGAAGATCATCTGGAACATTACCGGCTGCCCCGCCTACCTTACCCCTCTGGTCACGACCGGCTTTCAGTTGAAGGGCACGGTCAGCCTGCTGACGGGGAACGGAAGCAAGGCCCCTTTCGAGACGGCGCCACCTTCTTCCACGCTGCAGGTCTGCGTCACTGGTGGAAGCGAGGTTCCGTACTCGATCCAGAATTCGAACATTACGCTGGTATTCGGCGGGCCGGCGACCACGCACTTTGGGCCGCAGGCCATCCATGGGGTGGTGCGTAAGCCGTAGCTCACCGACGGGGGGTTGGTGAACTGCGAGCCGGAAGGCTGCCACTACCGGTGCAGCCTTCCGGCCAAGCCTGACGTTGGATTGGCCGAGTGCAAATTCATGCGTTTAATGAAAGAGATAGACGTGGCAAACGGACTGACCTGCGGGGTATGCTTCGGTGCAACGATCGCGTACGCCGTGTTGTTGAGCGCAGTGACCGCGGAAAACGCCCGGGCGACACCGGCTGCCGGATTCAACGCCACAACCATGATGAGCGGACCGTTCGGTGAAATCGATATCGTTCGCAAACACATCATCCCGGATTCCACCGAGAACGATAGACAAGCGAAGGCGTGGCTGTCTTTGCAGAACCCAACGGAACCGGTAGACCTATACGTCCAGAACAATGTATGGCGGCCCGGAGGAAGCACCGGCTGGCACACTCACCCTGGGCACAGCCTGATCATCGTCGTAGCGGGAACGGTGACGGAGTACCAGGGCGGCGATCTCGCCTGTATGCCCCATGTCTACACCGAGGGCATGACATTCGTCGACCCCCACGGTGACCAGGCACACCTCATCCGGAACGAAGGGGACGCCGCGGCACGGACCATCGCCATTCAGCTAATTCCTAAAGGTGTGCTACGCCGGATTGACCTCGAAGACCCTGGCAACTGCCATTTCTGAGAGGCTGTGACTTTTTCAATTCGCGCAGAAATGATGGCTGTCGCTCTGAGGAGGAAAGCACGGGAACCAATCCCCTGCTCACCCACGGAGCAAATTACCTTAGAAAGGTTGGGGCGAATCTCAGAGCTATGAATATCTTCCGACTCCGAACGTTCTACATCGTAGCCGCAGGAGCACTCACGGTAGGGCTTTTAATTCTATCGATGCGTCCCGCAAGACCGGACGAGCAGGCCGTGTTTGCTCCCATAAACCTGTTCTTTGATGGTCTGGCTAAACGGGACCCTCCATCGATCGAGGCATCCGCAATACCCGGAGCAACCTTTGTGTCGATGCAATACGGCACGCTGGAACAGATGACCTTTGACCAACTTGCCCAACGGGTGGGGAGGGGAACGACGCACGTCGATGAGCGAATTCACGATCCTCTTGTGCGCATCGACAATGATCTGGCAGTCGTGTGGGCGCCATTTGAGTTTCGCATCGACGGCAAATTAGACCATTGCGGGGCGGACCTGTTCAGTCTCGTCCACAATGATGGGAAGTGGCTGATTGGCAGTCTAGCCGCTACACTGCGAAAGAGTTGTGGAACAACTTAGTCTCTATTTCAGTGCCGGTTCAAAACTTGTGGTCAGGCACACTCGACCGTACGCGTTCACCCTTGCTACCAACACACATTTGAGTTGCGCCGCCTCCGCCCCGCTCACCCCAGGCGGTTCGGTTTGGGAGTTATCCCCGCCAAAGTAAGGATGATTCCGGCGAGGTCTGCTCGCTTTGAGTAAGGCCAGGATGCGTTTGACCGGCAACCAGGTGACAGAAAGGACCTACCCCATATGCGCACGATGTGGGGTTCGTCCTATCTGTCACCGCTTCTGTGCTTCTCTACCGGCAACCTGGTTTTGGCGGCCACTCTAACCCAATAAGGGGGGAGCGATCCAGGGCAACACTCATCACGAATTTCACCTTCGAGTTGACGGCCTCGATGCGATCGAGGTGTGCCTTCATGACTTCGACCGGAGAGATCTCGCGTGCGCGGATCAGTACGGCCAGCTTCGTTGCATCGGAATAGATCAGTTCGGTACTCATAACGTTCCTCTCTACCTGCTCGGTCTTCGCAAGCCTGCCAGTGCGGAGGTGTTTTCTTCACAATCGAAGATCAACTCTCGCGTACATGCCTTAAACACGATTCCAGAGCCAGACGAGCTGGAGACGCGAGTTGGCGATTTCGCATATGCCGGCATCCAGCTACAATTCTGCCCATGATCAGAGAACGTTGGGCTCAGATAGGAATCACGACTCAATTCGTTATCGTGGTCAGGACGCTAGGTGAGATCTTCCGGCTTAGGCACATCCATGGCACGAACTTCTCGGCCGCAATCGCTATGCCGTATGTGGGCGGCGCTTTAATAGCTGGTTGCTCTTGCTGGGTAGGCGTGACCTTGTACTTCTTCCGACGTTACACTTTGTCCGCCTGGATCGCGCTAGCGACCGTTGTCATACTGCTGGCCTACAAAATTGCCGTGATCGGCTGGTGATGGTGGCTCACCTTGACGATTGAGTCGAAAGTCGAGCAGATTGCCTCAGTCACGGAGTGGTTTGGCGATGTTACGTCCATTGACTGGGTTCGCAGATCTCTAAGCTGCTGGCACCGCGCCGATTTGCTGTAACAGCCCAAGCATATCCGGCTGACCATGTTCTTCTACGAACTGCCCGTCCGACAGACGGTGGATATTCATGGCCTGCACCGCGATTGTTCTTCCCGTCGGCGGGACGCCGAAAAATTTGCCCCGATGAGTGCCCCGCATTGTGAACCTTGCGGCCACCTTGTCGCCCTCAGCAACCATCTCCTCCAAAGTCCATTGAATATCGGGGAAACCCCCGCGCATCATCCCGATGATAGCGAGGTAGCCAGCCGGACCGCGCATCGGTTCTGGACTCCCCGGAACATGAAATATCGCGTCGGGCAAAATGAGCTCCTGAGCAAGGCTCTCGCTGGCAGTGTTGATGAATTCCAAGAAACGGCGCATAACGATCTTGTTGGTTTCTGCGGTCATAGTGGTATCTCGTCCATTTGCTCTTTTCTCTGGATTGGAAATGGGCCTAGGAACCTAGTCTGCGATTACGGTCGGCGACGACTATGACTTGAAGATCTCGAGCCATGCGGACAATGTTCTCCGCGTAATTCCTGCCTCGCAGGCGGTCTCGAAGGCTAGTTTCTGTGCGGGCCACGAAAATTTGTGTCACTTGATTGCGGCGGGCGAATTCGACCACCGTCCTGGCGATATCACTGCCCCCCAGGATTTGCGTTGTGATCTGTAGGCTTCTGGCGAAGCGAAGGTGCTTTTCCACAGCTTGTCGCTCCTCGACCGGCATTTGCGAGAGTTCGACAGTCGGATACACGAAGAGCGCGGTGCAATCGGCACGGAGGTAATCGGCTACGCGGCGCCCTCGACGGATGAGCATCGCGGTTGTAGGATCGGCCGTGACATGGATGAGAATGCGTTCGTTCGGGTGATTCTCCACCGTTCCGTTTGGACGCACTTCGGAAATCCGCGGGACCTGAAGTGCCCGCGTTTCGTCGTAAAAAGATTGGCGGAGATCCACTTCGTGAGCCGCTTGGCGAAGCGTCAGTTCGCGAAGCGCCCCCAAATTGGAGCCCTTGAAAAATCCAGTAAGCGCCTTCTCCACCACTTCTGGCTTGTAGACCGCTCCCCGCTTCAGGCGGTTGAGCAATGCGTCGGGGGTCACGTCTACGGCGACAATTTCAGCGGCTTGCCGCACGAACCCGTCCGGCACGGTTTCGCGCACTTGGATGCCCGTGATCTGCCGAATCTGGTCGTTCAAGCTTTCGATGTGTTGGACGTTCACCGTAGTCCATACTTCGATCCCGGCATCCAGCAGAACCTGGACGTCTTCCCATCGTTCGGCACGAGGCGACCCGGGGGGGATGTTGGTATGCGCCAGCTCATCAACCAACGCGATGCTGGCATTCCGCCGCAGCACGGCCTCGGTGTCCATCTCCGCAAACGTTTTGCCGCGATATTCGACTTTGCGATGCGGAACAATTTCGAGTCCCTGGGCCTGTCTGATCGTGTCGGGACGAGCATGCGGTTCAAAGTATGCTAGGACGACATCGACTCCACGTTGGACGGCAGCCTGGCCGTCCGCAAGCATCTGAAAGGTCTTGCCGACACCAGGCGCATAGCCTAAATAAACTTTGAGGCTACCGCGCGGAGAGTCCGCAGGCGTACGCATAAGCGAAGTTAGTGCGGGAACACTCGGACATCGATGCCTTCAGCCACGCGAATGAGGCGGAGCACCGGATCCCCGAAGATGCGATCCCGCCAGGTGTTGTGGGTGCTGTGTCCCATGAAAATCTGCGTGATGCGTTTCTCGCGCGCAAACTCGACAATCGCCGATATGGGGTCATCGCTTTCCAATACTTCGGTCGTGGCGCCAGCTTTTTTCGCCGCGTCGAAATATCTTTGAATCGTGGCTCTCTCTCTTTTCGACCGTCCAGGCTCGCACACGTACACTGCGTACAGTTCACCTTGAAAGCGCTCTTTATTGCGTTCTCCACTCTCGATCATTGCCGGAGCATTGGAATGGGGCGTCATGCAGACGAGAAAACGCTCGTGCGTTCCGAAAATCGGCTCGATCCCATGCGTATCAACATAGGACTCCAGCTGCGCGTCGACCACTTCGGCGGTCAGCAGCAGAGCGAGTTCGCGAAGTTCTGATAGCTGGCGCTCCTGGGAATTGCTGATTCCTGTTGCGGTGAGTTCTTCTCCCTGACGCCACAAGCAGAGGTCCGGCGGAACGTCCACGATTACGATCTCGTCGGCTGCAAGCAAGAACGACTTTGGAATAGTGTCGGTGGTGTCCTCCCCGCTGATCGCCTGAACTTTTTCTTTGTACTCCTCGACATGAAGCAGATTGAGGCTCGACAACACCGAGATTCCATTGCGCAAAAGCTCCTGCACATCCTGCCAACGATATTGGTTCCGACTTCCGGGAGCATTCTGAGCGGCGAGAGGATCGACGACGCACACCTGCGGCGCGCGACGAAGGACAGCATCCAGGTCGACAGCTTGCCCCGCAGATGTCTGCAGCGACGGAATCAGCTCCAGCTTTTGCAAAAGTGCCTGAACGTCTTCAGATTGCTGTCCCTGAACGGCAACGACAACCACGTCTTCTCCGCGCTCGAACCGACGCCGGGCTTCATCGAGCATGCGATAGGATTTACCGACGCCTCGAGCATAGCCCAGGAAAATCTTGAGTTTAGCGCCCCACAACTTGCTCTCCTCCGCTTGCACTTGCTTGAGGAGTCGCTCGGGACTCGGTTTTGGTTCGGATATGCGCATTCTGTGGGGGTTCCAGTCAAAGTGTAGACCGTCACAACACCGCGACGCAATTCCTCCCTAAGAATGGTCTTTCACTTCGACGTGACTTGCTGGGTCGTACTATCCAAATCAAGATTGAGTTCGAGGACATTCACGCGTCGTTCACCCAAGAAGCCAAGTTGCCGCTGACTCGTGTGTTTTGCTACGAGATCATTTACTTTCTCGTCCGAAATGCCACGTGCCTTTGCAATTCGAGGAACTTGAAAGGCCGCCGCCGCAGGCGTAATGTCCGGATCCAGACCGGAAGCCGACCTTGTCACAAGATCGACCGGCACTGGTGTGGCCGGCATTTCTGCTTGTGACGCCGCTACATCGCTCGCCACCTGATCGACATACTTCTTGTTGGTTGGGCCATAATTTGAGCCAGAGGAAGAGGAAGCATCATATCCATTCGTGCCCGCCGCTGAAGGGCGACTATGAAAGTAGCCGGCGCCAGTAAATGCCTGGCCGATAATTCTTGAGCCAATAAGCTGGTTACTTTTATAGATGAGCTGCCCGTTCGCTTTGTCGCGGAAGAGGGCTTGCGCGAGACCGGTCATTAGTAAGGGATAGAACACTCCCAGCAGGATGGCGGTGACGATTGTATAAAGAACGGAAGTGATGAGATTCTTGCGCATGGACTGTAACTCCTAAACCAGGTGAAGCGTTGTGATGATTACATCGACAATCTTGATTCCGACAAACGGAACGATGATGCCGCCGACCCCATAAATCCAAAGATTTCGCTGCAAGAGAGCCGCTGCCCCCATTGGCCGATATGTCACCCCGCGCAACGCAAGAGGGATCAGCGCAATGATGATTAAGGCATTGAATATCACCGCCGATAAGATCGCGGATTGCGGCGTCTTGAGATGCATGATGTTTAAAGCATTCAGAACGGGGAACGTCCCAGCGAACATGGCAGGGATGATTGCAAAGTACTTGGCCACGTCATTTGCAATCGAGAACGTGGTCAACGCGCCTCGGGTCATCAGCAACTGCTTGCCAATTTCGACAATCTCAATCAGCTTGGTCGGATTTGAATCGAGGTCCACCATATTGCCGGCTTCTTTCGCAGCTTGGGTCCCGGTGTTCATAGCGACCCCGACATCGGCCTGTGCAAGAGCAGGCGCATCATTCGTCCCATCCCCTGTCATGGCAACAAGCTTTCCTTGTGCCTGCTCTCGCTTGATCAGATCCATTTTGTCCTTGGGCTTCGCTTCTGCAAGAAAATCATCTACGCCCGCTTCACGCGCGATCGCCGCAGCAGTCAAAGGATTATCACCAGTAATCATGATGGTGCGAATTCCCATGGCCCGCAGCTGCGCAAACCGTTCCCGCATGCCGCCCTTCACAATGTCCTTCAGATAAATCACGCCCAGAGTTTGATTGTCCCGGGCCACCACAAGTGGAGTACCACCAGATCGTGCAATCGTGTCCACTGCATCGCGGACCTCCTTGGGCACGCGTCCACCGCGTTCCTCAACAAACTTTGCAATAGCCTCTGCCGCACCCTTGCGAATTGAACGGCCTCCGATATTCACACCCGACATGCGCGTGGTTGCACTGAACGGAACAAACTCTGCGTTCAGTTCTTCAAGATCGCGACCGCGTAGTCCATATCGCTCCTTGGCCAGCACGACGATAGAGCGGCCCTCAGGGGTCTCGTCGGGAAGCGAAGAGAGTTGGGCGGCGTCGGCTAATTGATCATTGCTGATCCCCGGCGCTGCAACAAATTCCGCAGCTTCACGGTTACCAAATGTAATCGTTCCAGTTTTGTCGAGTAGAAGAGTGTTTACATCACCCGCAGCTTCTACCGCGCGCCCGCTCATGGCCAGCACGTTGTGCTGTACCAGCCGATCCATACCCGCGATGCCAATTGCGGAGAGCAAACCGCCGATGGTGGTAGGGATCAAACACACTAAGAGAGACACTAAGACAAATACGGTTTGTGGAGCATTCGAGTAGATCGCAAACGGCTGCAGGGTCACGACAGCAAGGAGAAAGATGACCGTCAAGCCCGCCAGCAGAATATTGAGCGCGATTTCATTCGGCGTCTTCTGGCGCTCGGCGCCTTCAACCAGAGCGATCATCCGATCTAGAAACGTCTCACCAGGATTGGATGTGATCTTGATCTTCAGATGATCCGAAAGGACCCGAGTTCCTCCAGTAACTGCAGAGCGGTCACCTCCCGATTCACGGATCACAGGTGCGGATTCCCCGGTGATAGCCGATTCATCGACCGAAGCGACGCCATCAATGACTTCGCCGTCTCCGGGGATTAGTTCTCCAGCGATGACGGTAATGACATCGCCGGCACGTAGTTGTGCACTGGGCACATCCTCGCTCTTCCCGTTCGGCAGGATTCGGTGGGCTGTCGTTTCAGACTTGGCGCGGCGTAATGTGTCGGCCTGTGCCTTGCCTCGACCTTCAGCCATTGCCTCAGCGAAATTCGCAAAAAGAACTGTGAACCAAAGCCATAGTGTAATTTGAAGATCGAAGCTAAAGGCGCTCTGGTGTGTGTTGAGATCGCGGAAAAGGAGAAGTGTCGTTATGACGCTCCCAATCTCAACCACAAACATCACCGGATTGCGCATCATCGTGCGTGGGCTAAGCTTCCGGAATGCGTCCAGAAGCGCCTGACGTACGATCTTGGCCTCCCAGACTGGCTTCCCATGCTTGCCGGGACGACCGCTAACGTACTGCGAAGGTGTGATATCTTGCGTTGCTGGTAAAGTTGCCATAACGATTCCTTAAAATACCTTTCCGGCGTGTAGCAGCAAATGCTCGAGAACGGGGCCTAAGCTTAAGACGGGGAAAAACGTCAACGCACCTACGATAAGAACTACACTTACTAACAACACCGTGAAGAGAGGCGTTGTCACAGGAAATGTTCCCGAGGATGCTGGAACCATTTTCTTAGCCGCCAGATTTCCCGCTACCGCCAGCATGGGCACGATCATAAGAAATCGCCCGATCAGCACGGCGGCGCCGATCGTCAGGTTGTAGAAGTGTGTGTTCGCGCTGAGCCCGGCAAACGCGGAGCCATTGTTCCCGGTGCCGGAAGTGTAGGCATAGAGCATCTCCGAAAGACCATGCGGGCCGGTGTTCGTCAACTGGGTAAGACCATAAGTTGGAGACGTGGCTGCAATGGCCGTAAAAACGAGAATGGACAGCGGGAATATCAGCACATAGAGCATAGCCATTTTGACGTCATACGCCTCGACCTTCTTTCCCAAATATTCTGGCGTACGTCCGACCATCAGGCCCGCAATAAACACCGTCAACACAACCATGATCAGGATGCCGTACATGCCCGCGCCCACTCCGCCAAACACAACTTCGCCGAGCAATATGTTGGTAAGAGGCACCAGCCCGCCGAGGGGCATAAACGAGTCATGCATGGAATTCACGGCGCCGCAACTGGCATCTGTGGTTATCGTGGCAAACAACGCGGAGTTGGCAATACCGAAGCGGACTTCCTTACCTTCCATATTGCCGCCTGCCTGCATCGCGGTCACCCGCTGGTCCACTCCGTGTAAGAGAGGATTAGGCTGGGACTCAGCCCAATAGGCAATCACAACTCCAGCAAAGAATAGGATCGCCATGGCGGCGAATACGGCCCAACCGTGTTTTGGAGACTTTGTCATCCGGCCAAGGGTTACGGTAAGTCCAGCCGGAATGACGAAGATCGAGAGCATCTGAAGGAGATTCGAAAGCGGCGTCGGATTCTCAAATGGATGGCTGCTATTCGCGTTGAAGAAACCTCCGCCATTGGTGCCAAGCATCTTAATCGCTTCCTGCGAAGCCACCGGACCTTGTGCAATTGTCTGATCCGTGATGGTCTGTGTAGTCTGTTTGCCATCAGGCCCGGTGGCCGTGACTTTCTGAGCCTCAACCACCTTCGCGGTGTCATAAGGTCTGAAATTTTGAATCACCCCTTGAGAGACCAGCGCTAATCCGAACACGATACAAATGGGAAGCAGGATTCGCAGCGTTGCTCGCGTCAAATCCACCCAGAAGTTACCGATCGTCTTACTTTCCCTCCTTGCAATGCCACGGATGAATACAACGGCTAACGCCATGCCCACTGCCGCCGACCAGAAATTGTGAGTGGCGAGCCCAAACATCTGGGTTAGATAACTCATCGTAGATTCCGGGGTATAGGCCTGCCAATTTGTATTCGTCGTAAATGAAGCGGCGGTATTGAAAGCCAGGTCCGGCGCCACCGCAACTAATTTCTGAGGATTCCACGGGAGGAGGGCTTGGAGCCGTTCGACACCGTAGGTCAGCAGCATGGTTACGCCGCTGAATAACAGCATCGCGATTCCATACTCGGTCCAACGCATTTCACGAGATTCGTCTACCCCAGTGATGCGGTATAGCAATCGCTCGATTGGCCCGAAGAGTGGATCGGCGAATGTCCTTTCTCTCTCAAACACCCGTGTCATATAAAGGCCGAGAGGTTTCGTGATCACCAGGAGGATGCCACAGAAGACGAGAATTTGTAACCATCCATTGAGTGTCATCAGAACTTCTCCGGGCGCAGAAGCGCATATATCAGGTACACGAAAAGAAAAAAGGTGATTGCAAGCAGCAGAACTGTGTCAATCGTCATAGTCCTACCTCAGTCTTTCGCAGGCATACGTGTAAGCAATCGCAATTACGAAGAACGCGATCGTTGCCAGAATTAGAAGGATGTCCCACATCGTTTTTTCTCCTCTGCCGAAACGGACTACCATGCTCCCTGTTTGCGGCCAAACCACCACATCATGCCCAGCGTGCTGGTGTTCTGGTCGTGCTTCAATACACCGCTCTCATCGGTTAAGAAGAAGGGCACATTCGAAAAATCCCGCCGCCATTCGCCGCGTACCAGAAAACCATCTGCCAGTTTGTACTCCACTGTCGCCGTTGTCTCTTTGAGTGCCTGGGTTGTGCCGCTGAAGAGTCCTCCGCGGTCTGAAAGATACTCTGCGCGCCCGGCGAAGGCCCACTTGGGCGTCCATTGATAGCGCGCATAGGCCGCACCGCCAGACACGTGCGCCGGCGCCGAGTAATCGTAGACCCGATTGATGACGTAATCGCCTTCTCCCACGAAAGTCCACTTCGGCGTTGCGTTCCAAGTCGCGTACGTGTCTAGAATATGCTCTCGCCCGTTCGGTGTAGGCGATACATTCGCAGCCGGCAGGCCAGGTTGGGTTGGAGCGGTCGGCGGACCAGGCGCGTAATTTGGCACCACATCTCGCTGCTCCTGTCCCGTGTAGTAGTTCACATTCCAGGTAACCGGCTTGACAGGCTTTAGCGTAAGGAGGACGGCCGCGGACTTGAAGCCATTGAAGTCTTCTGTCTGTTGTGCGCCATTCACCAACCAACCGGTGACGGCAACCTTGTCATTTAGATTGTAAGTAGTGCGAAAACCCACATGATAAAATGGAAGGTAGTTGAAATAATATGACCGGGAATAGTTGATCTGGTCCTTTGAATAATTTCCCTCCACTCCCAAGGCACCAGCCCATTTACCAAAATCCGTTGTCAACCCGCTGCCAATCGGTGCTACGTAGGTTCCGTATGCCTGCCAAAGGTTGCGGTACACCTGAGGGCGCAACTCGTTCTGAGCGCCGCCTTGTACTGTCTCGGTTGCCTGACCGTACTGCAAGTCCAGGCGCGCACCAAATCGCTTGCCTGCACTTGGGTTAGGCGCATTCTCTATGACAATTCCCGCCTGATTGATGCTGAAGCTATTGCTGGACACATCATAAGCGCGGAGTAGATTCACGCGCCCGATCGGCTGATTGAAGTTGTACTCGTAATATCCGTCAAAGGAGACGTTGAGAGTCGTGTCACGCAGGAAGTCGAGGGCACTACGGTCCTCTTGCGTCAGCCTGGGACTATCTGCAGAGGCAGGTTGCAGCTCAGCCGCCGCCTTTTGCAGTGCTGCTGCACTCTCTGGTGTGGCAGCACTCACAACAGGTTGCGCTGTAGTCGCTTTGCCCTCGAGCTGATTGATTCGGTTTTCCAGCTGATGCACGAGCATCGTCAGGTCATCGACCTGGCTCCGTAGATCAGAAGAGCTATCTTGCACAGCCCGGTTCGTCTGCGCAGTCAGGGCTGTTGAGGTTGTCAATATCAACCCGAAAATGACAGCTTTTGACATGCCGCTTCTGAATGCCCTGCCACCATGGCCTCGAAGGGAAGTGGAATAATCGGTAGTCTTTGCGTGAAGCTTCAAGTACAAGGACATTGAGCCTTCCTTAACGTCGGTGCGATGCTCTCCAGAAGCCAATGAGACAGTAGACCAGGAACAATATTCCAAGGAAGATTATCCCGGCCAGTATTTCGAGTGCGAGCATACGGTGCACCGATTTCGTCCGTTTCTAGTTCACCTTAAATGGCATAAGGAGTCCGTATGCGCGAGATAATAAGTTCGTAAGTAAATAGTAAAAAATCCGTAAAGCGGAGAGTGAGGAACCGTTTGGGGGGTATCGCAGGCCCACTGGGGTGCATATTGTTGGGGAAAATTATCGGCTGGTCAGGCTATGAGTTCTGAGTTGGCTGAAAACGGTAGCCCACCCATGGCTCATTGATGATGTACCTGGGCTCCGCTTCAACTTCAATCTTCTTGCGCAGTTGCCCGACGAGAACCCGCAGGGATTCTGGTTGCTCGACGGCATGGGCTCCCCAGATTGCGGCAAGCAAGACGCGATGCGTTAGTACGCGATCGGGGCGCTGAGCCAGGTAGAAGAGAAGATCAAATTCTTTTGGGGTGAGGCGGACCTCCTGTCCACGAACCTCAACTCTGTGTCTCTCGGTATCGATACTGAAGTCCCCGATTTTTAAAGGGGCGGTAGCCTGGTCAACAGAGAGTGGCTGCTGCCTTCGCATGTGAGCCCGGACACGTGCGAGAAGCTCCTGGATGCCGAAGGGTTTGGTTACGTAATCATCGGCTCCGGCGTCAAGGGCTTTCACCTTCGACGCTTCCTCATTTCGGACGGAAAGAACAATAATCGGCATATCGGAATGCGCGCGGATTGCCGCGCATAAAGCTGTTCCGTCCATGCGAGGCATGGCCAAGTCTGTAATCACCATATCCGGAGGCCATGATGCGATCGTCTCCAAAGCCGCAATGCCGTCATGAGCGACCTGCACCTCATATTCCTCAGACGCAAGTGCCACGCGTAGTACGCGCGTGATCTGAGGTTCGTCGTCGACGATCAGTATTTTGTAACGTTTACTCTCTTGCATCCAGATCTCTCATTCTTGTGTGATGATGTGGACGTCCACGAATGGAGCGTTTTCGAGAAATCGCTGGATTTCCCAGTAATATAGATACTTGCGAAGGCCCGGAACCGCTGACCGGCCGAAGATCACCTGCGTCGCCCTCTTCTCTCGAACAAATTCCGCTACCGTGAGAGGCACGCTCGTCCCTTTTAACTCCACGATTTCCGCTTCCAGGTTGAGAGCAAATCGCTTGTTGCTCGCCAGGCTGCGTTCCTGCTCTTCGGAACGGCTCTGTCCTCGATCGACATGCACCACATAAAGATCGCCACCGACACCTTGAGCCATTCGCGCGCCGCGAGCGATCAGTTGCTGCGAGGCCGGATTTGAGCTAATGCAAACGACGACACGCTCTTGGACTGCCCAATGGGCCCCAAGCTTCTTTTTTCGGACATATTCATCCAGGTTACGATCGACTGCGCGCGTCACGTGTTGCAACGTCAACTCTCTAAGCGCAATGAGATTTCCACGTCGAAAAAAGTTCGTAAGTGCTAGTTCTGCCCGATCGAGAGGATAAATGTCGCCTCGACGCATCCTCGTTTGAAGCGCTTCAGGCGTTAAGTCCGACATCACAATTTCATCGGCCTTTTGCAACACCCAATCCGGCACGGTCTCCCGTACCGTAATCCCGGTAAGACTTTGCACCATTGGGGTGACACTCTCGATATGCTGGATATTGATGGTAGACAGAACATCGATCTTCGCGTCGAGAAGGTCTAGCACGTCTTCATATCGTTTTCGATGTTTGCTGCCTTCTATATTGGTGTGAGCCAACTCGTCTACCAACACGACTTGTGGAGCGCGCGCGATGATCGCCTCAACGTCCATTTCCTCAAAGAATGTGCCTCGGAATTCGATGCGACGCCGTGGTATAGCCTCAAGTTTGGAAGCCAGTTCCGCGGTCCTAGGGCGTCCGTGAGTCTCGACGATTCCAAGAACGACATCTTCACCGCGCTCATGACGGCGAATCGCCTCGCTTAGCATGCTGTACGTTTTTCCTACACCAGGAGCATACCCTAGGAATATCTTCAATAATCCCCTCTGTTTATGCGGTTCCAGCTTTTCGAGCCACTGTTCCGGTGTCTCTTGGTGGGAAGACGAACTATCAGTTTTTCTAGGCATCTGCTTTACAATAGCGCCGTGAGCCGACGCTGGTTATTGCAACTCGTTCGCTATACATCCGTCACGATTTTGGTCGGGTGTATCGCTATCGTCTATTTCAGGTTGATCCATGTCAACCCAACTACGGTTGCTCTCACATTCTTACTCGGAATCCTCTTTGTTGCCAATCGCCTGGGTCTTCGCTACTCCGTATACATGTCGCTTCTCGCGGCCCTTGTCTTCAATCTCTTCTTCTTGCCTCCGATTGGAAAATTGACCATCGCAGATAGCCAGAACTGGGTGGCCTTGCTGGCATTTCTGATTGCTGGTTTCTTGGCCAGCCATCTCTCAGAGCAGGTGCGGCGAGAAGCCAGAGAAACAGATCGACGAATACGAGAAGTCGAGCGGCTGTACGATTTTAGTCAGAAGATCCTCACCTCGGATCGGTTTGCCGATCTCTTGAACAGCCTACCGATCCATATAGCCTCCACATTTCACAATGAGGCAGTGAATATTTATCTCATGGAGAGTGACCAACTCTACCGGTCACCATCTGACGTCCGAAGTATCACAAAGGAGGAACTGCGCGATATTGCGGATCGGGGCGAAACACGTTGCGATCCTGAAAAGGACTTGTGTGTCGCCCCCTTGCTGCTGGGGCTCCGGTCTATCGGGGCGATCGGAATCGCGGGAAATCTTCCCTCGCGTGAGACCATCGATGCTCTGGGCAGCTTGATCGCGCTTGCCGTTGAACGAAGCATTACCGCAGAACGCCTGGCTCGCACCGAGGCCGCGCAAGAAAGTGAGCGGCTGAGGGCAGCGCTGCTTGATTCGGTCACCCATCAACTGCGTACGCCGTTGACAGCGATAACCGCTTCCATCACAAGCTTAAGGTCGGGAAGCATCCAGGACGAAGCTTTGAGAGAAGACATGTTGGCTGTCATCGAAGAAGAAAGCGCGCGATTGAATCATTTAATCGGCCAGGCTGTAGAAATGGCGCAATTGGATGCGCGACAGGTGCAGCTGCACGTTGAAGCGGCGCAGATAAAAGACGCTGTTCAAGGGGCAATCGCGGAGTGCAGTACATTGCTGGAGAAGCATCCTGTGGAAGTGCGTCTCCCCTCCGCGCTGCCGGCAGTGCGCATGGATGTCAATTGGATCCGTAAGGTTCTTCATCACTTGCTGGAGAATGCAGCTAAATATTCAGAAGCGGAGAAGCCAATATTCATTAGCGCCGAAGTGCGGGGATCTCAACTGGTGACCAGCGTTGCCGATCGTGGAGTCGGTATAGACGATTTCGACAAATCCCTGATCTTCGACAAATTCTATCGAGGACAAAGTCAGCGTTATCGCGTGCAAGGCACCGGTATGGGGCTCGCGATCGTAAAAGCTATTGTCGAGGCTCACGACGGTAAGGTGGACGTTACTAGCCAGCGTGGCCTTGGATCGGTATTCTCGTTTTCCCTGCCCATTGCTTAAACCTAGACGCGAGTCGACGTCGGTACACGCAGCTACTTCATTCCCTGGATGCAGCGTCGGGCAGCTTCTCGTGTGCGTGGTTTTGCCCACTCCCGTCCCTCCAGCCGAAAAGAGGTAATAAAGAGAGCCGCTCCCAGGAAGATCGGCCGATACCCCTCACTTACGATTTTCCGGACTCTGTTCTCGTCGTCAGAAAGGTCTTGCTTCGGCTGGCTGGATAATGCAGTGATCCCAGGCTTCGCTACGAGCGGCGCAATCAAAGCAATGCCAACATTGAAAGAGGTAAAGACATCCGCCATTGACTCTCTTCTCTCCCCATGCCTGAGCGCTCAAATCCTCTCTACTTGCAAAAGCTGCCGTTCGTCCAACATCACGCACCGGGCGGGCACTTCCCGTTCGCCGTAGACACGTCCTGCTCGAATCGCGGCGGCTTGATCTGAATGCGACGGCACATCGGACGGCGGTGGCCTGGTTCGGTTGAGATTCCCAGTTCATTCACCCTGTGAGGTAATGATACCCTTAGATCAAGTATGGCAGGGTCAGCCATGACTGGCGTCAGGTCTTCTTGTCCTCTTTTGGCTTTATGGTCTCGAGAGTTTCTCCGGCAGGGAAGTTGAAGGCTGACCTGAGAACGGTAGCGACTTTCGTTGCCGGCTCCGTCGATATCGACGTTTGCGTGAGGATTTCGATGTGAATCGCCTCTCGCTTCACGTAAAGCTGCGTGAGATTTGGGTTGAGTTGACAGGAATTGCCGGTCTAGCTGCGAGAAGCGAGGAAACCCTTCCGCCGCGATGCGGGACCGTCCTCGATGCCGGTGGCCACCCTAGCTTGTTGGTGTTGGCTACATCGGCATATCTGCCTGGAACCGTAGTGGTCTGTGGTGGGATCCGCTCAGGCAAAAGCTATCCGTCCAGTAGACTTTGAACTGTAGTCCTCACGTCCAATGACGACACTCGAGCTTCTGAGTCTCCTGGTGTCTACAGCAGCACTGTTTGGCTGGATCAGTTCACGTTGGCTCCGGCTCCCCATAACCATCGGAACCATGCTCCTGACTGTGGTGTGCTCGTTGTGCCTGGTGAGCGCAAGCGCCTATGCACCAGGTCTCCGGCCATGGGCCATGGGGTTGGTTCAGCAGATCAACTTCGAAAGCTTGATTCTGCATGGAATGCTGGGGCTTTTGCTGTTTGCCGGTGCGTTTCTGCTCGATCTGGAGTCCCTGATACGTGAGAAGGTCGCCGTAGCAGCACTGTCCGTGGGGGGAACCCTGCTGTCCGCCGTCGCGATCGCGGCATTGATGTGGTGGGCACTACGGATTATTGGCGTCCACGGAACCTGGCTCCAATGTTTATTTTTCGGAGCGTTGATTTCGCCCACGGATCCGATTGCGGTGCTTGAACTGCTCCGCCGTGTGGGTGTCCCCAAGAATGTGCAGGCCCAGTTGGCTGGAGAATCTCTCTTCAACGACGGCGTTGGCGCTGTTGTCTTCTTGACATTGCTAGATGCTTCCCGGGGAACGATCCCATCGGCGTGGCATATCGGGATTTTTCTGCTCCTCAAAGCCGGCGGAGGCCTTACATTCGGAGTTCTTGCGGCCTGGATCACTTCCTCTCTTATGCGGCTCGTCGATGCCTATCAGGTAGACATCCTCCTTACCATCTCTCTTGCCCTTGGAGGCTTTGCGCTAGCCGATGGGTGGCACCTCTCCGCGCCACTTGAGGCAGTGGCGGCAGGAATCGCCTTGCGGCGATTCAATCTACGTCACCCTCCCGAACTAATTGCGCATGAAAGCGTCGACGGTTTTTGGGAAGTCATAGACGAGGTTCAGAATGCCGTTCTCTTCGTTTTGCTCGGTCTGGAGGTCCTCGCCATTCCCTTCCATCGGTTGTCGCTGGAATCGGGTCTGGCAGCGATCGTCGCTGTCACTGCCGTTCGGCTTGCAGTTGTGGCTTTGATCCTCGGCTGCATCAAGCTTCTCCGACGCGGTCATCGTAGTTCCGTTCTTGCCCTTAGCTGGGGTGGGCTCCGCGGAGGTTTGTCAATTGCACTAGCTCTGTCCGTGCCTCTGGGTGAGGGGCGTTCGTGGATCCTTGCGACAACCTACATTGTGGTCGTTTTCTCCATCGTGATTCAGGGCGGCTCGATGGATCTATTTCTGCGCCGTTTCAGCGGTGCTGAAAGGGTCCACGAACTATCACATTGATCTACGATGCGAAATTGGGCGTTTTCGTGGAACCCAAGTGTCGCGCTGCGCTTGAATTGTATTAACGGATCTTCGATAAATAAATTGGCTCAGTGATCGCCAGAGTTTTTCCAGACGATGGCTCCGAGCACTGTGAGAACTGACAATAAACGCAGCAGAAACACCCAAAGGCTACCCACGTTTGGATGTGGAAGGCTCACAATAGCAATGTTGCAGGCTCCTTGGACTACGAAGAACACTGCAAAAGCGATAAACAACAAATCCTGAGTGGATCTCCAGAAACGGAGGAAAAACAATCCCGCAACAAGAGAACAAGCTGCAATGAAGCCGAGCAGGAAAAAATCAAACAACGGATGTGCGATAGGGCTCATTGGCTCTCCCAAATCAGCCCGTAGAGCAAAAGCGCCATGCTAATTGCGGACGCGACGAGACGGTAGCTAAAAAGGTCCACCTCCGGGAACAGGACGAGATCAGCGATCACAAGAAGGTTTGAAAGGGTGAGTCCGACGAAACACAGCCCGCTCCAGAGCAGTAATCTCTTCCGCACTTTGCTATATGCCCGTAGCAGCAGGATGGCGCAAAGCAGCGTAGTCATGCAGGTAACGATGTACAGGGAATGTGCCATTAATCCCGCTCCTTTTTAAAGCGGAATGCGCGGGCGAATTCGCGCACGGCGGAGGATGTTTTCGAATGTATCATAGTCGAAATTCGAATCAGGTCGCGTCGGTGGGCTGCGTCGACTAGCAGCATCATGTTGTCCTGATCTTCAGATCGCGCAAAGTAGGAGTATTTCGGACCGGGCTCATGGGACTCCGTGACCAGTCGCAGTCCAACGAGGTCCCTGACCAGATCGTCCACCTTCTCCGGAGAAATATACAGACGAGACGCGAGTTCTTGGCAGGTCCATCGGACGGGCCGGCTGTTCCACAGCAACATGAGAGCTTCCAGATGCGGTACACTGTCCATCTTTTCCACGATGAACTTGTAAGCATCCACCCCGGGTTGCGAATTCTCCTCTGTCATCACGCCTTGCATATCAAGCCAGTTGTGAAGTGGCGACTGCGATTCACCGTCTCCAAGATCAGGCGCTGTGGCTCAAAACTGATCGGGGAACGGAGCCGCGGTGTTCTTGGTGAGGGGTCCTAATTGCCATGACTACATGAATATCGTAACCGAAGCCGAACGTACGGTTCAATCGATGAACGAGATTACTCAACTTAGAATAGCGCGCCGCATGTAAGCTTTCAACACATGAATAGGGAGATCCCCAGCACCGCATGCGGGGGTCGAAGTAAACCAGGGCCGCATTGCAGGCTGACCACAACCGCATCAATGGTCCGACCTGTATCACACTAAACCAGTCTGCGAAGGTGAATAGTCATCGTCTTCTGTTTCCCCGGTTGTCCGACGCGCCAGTATGCAGCACCACGTCCAGCTTCGCTGAGTCATTGACATAGCCAGGCATCACAATCAGATTCGAGATCACCTTGACGTTAACTATTTCTCCGGTTCGCCCAGTGGCAGTTTGAGAAGGCATCCGGTATGGAGCCAGAAACAGCATGCTGAGGCAAATGATCCGGCCCACACGCGTATAGCTCAGGCTGGTGCAGTCCTTGGTCACCATGGCGAAATGCCTCCTGTTCGCTGAATAAGTCCAGAGGAAGCGTCCCACCGGAGTTTCCCTCTGTCGTCGAAGTTTGAGATTTAGTCGCTGTCTGCTTCTCGGAAACTCGGGGACGTTCACCACGTTTACCCGAGTGAGTGCACGCTTGACGATTTGACCGTGGGGCAGTGTTGAAACGACTAGCCAGCGCAGTGAGTTTTCTTGGGCTTCCTGCACATGGCCGTGTAATCCCGTCTGTTAACGCCTTTCCTGATCTTCTGCCCTAGCTCTCGGCTGTCTGCCGTTCGTCGGCTTGGGCGCAAAATACCCCCGGCGGGCCTGCACAGCCAAGTCATGTTGGTCGACCTTCACTTGCAAGCGATGATAGGTCCCTGTGGACTTCACATCTTTGAGCGAGACTTGGAGCAGATACAGGTACTCCGGCGCGGCCGCCAGGCTCTTCAGCCCGCTCTCAAGATCGTTATTGTTGTGAAAGAAAGTTCCGCCGGTTCCGTTGGCCAGTTCTGCCATCACATTCTCGCTCGACTCCATAGCTGCCAGGCGATCCCCCGAGGTTTGTCCAAACGTATCACCCATGGTGGCATTGGTACCCAGGCTCGCGTCTGCACTTCCCGAGTAAAGTCCGCGCGCGTCCAACGCGCTGATGACGACATTCGACCCAGCAGCCCGGTCGAGTAGCTCTGATTTGAAAGACATCGCTTCCTGGGAAGGCGACAGGAAACCGGGAGACACCAGGATGAGCGTTCGCTGCCCTGGTAGTTTCGCCATGGCGCTTACCACGGCTTCGATCAAGAGCAGTGATGTGCGGGCATCTTCGTCGCCTATGGCAAGAGCCCGCGTGGCCGCAGCATGCGCAATTTTTTCGGGCAAAGTCGTCGGATCGTCAATCCCACCAGCGGGTGTCGAGCGTGTAAAACCCGCCACCCTTACCACAGGCTCTTGCCTTTGCGACCGCTACTGCGAATTCCGTGGTGTCGTGTTTGTTGAGAATCTTGTCGGCCGCGTTATAGTCGACATCCGGACAATCCCGTGTGTCGTGCTGAAAAGTCCGGTGAACCTTCAGATTCTTGACTGCCGCCTGCAGCACGGCCCGGTCGCGCGTTATCCCGGAATTGACGCCAGAGAACGATACGACAGCCGCGTAATCGGTTGCGGCGAGGGGCTCGTCAAGCATTTTGATTGCTGCCGTTTGGGTAATCGCAAGGTCGGTAGAGTTGAGGTGCCGATCGTCAAACAGGAAAAGAATGAACCTGTGTTGCGCAGACCCCGGAGTGGCCGAAGGTCCGGAAACGGCAACACCCGGACTGGCGGCCGCGCCTGTCTCAGCTCCGGCCGACTTGATCACGGTGAACCCCGTAATCGCTTTTATCTTGCCCTGGTCGTACACCGTGAAGTCGCTCTGGCTCAGTTTGCCGACCGCGCGTCCATGCTTATCACGAACCACCGCTGGAATCAGCAGTTCCGGCACCTCGACATGCAGCGTGACTCCGCCGGCCGGAACCTTCCCCGGAGGCGCAACGTCAAAGGGCAGCGGATTGTTGACTGCAACAGTCTTAGTGTCCTGTTCCGTCACCGGCTCGGCTTCAACGGGTGGTTTGCCGCTCCTTCCACTTTCCGGCAAGGAAGCAACGGCCTGGGGAGCCTGCACGTTCGCAGCAGGCGAGGAGGTGGACTCTCCAGCCCGTGGAAGCGGCTGGCCTTCCGCCGGACCCTGTGCCGGTATTTCCGGCGCCCCTGGTGTCGCAGACTGCGACGCGCTCTCCTGTTTGGATTCCGTTCTCGCAGGTTCTGCCTCCGTACTGGGCGGTGGAGGAGCTGTCGCGAGGACGCCTGAGGGCACCTTGACGGATGGGATTGCCGCCTGCTGCGGCAGAGATCGGCTTGAAGCGGTTTCTAGAGGCGACTTCTCACCGGCGGCAGGTGAAGCCTGGACATTAGGTGCGCTTTCCTTATTCGATGCCGGCGGCAGGACGGCTGCCGCAGACTGCTCGGTGATGAATTCGCGACGTAGAAGCGAACATGTGGTAGTCGGTGAAAAGGTTCTCATTGAGCCACTCGGTCGCATTGCCTTTGAGACTTGCATTGACGGTGGCCGGCGCAGACGCGAGTGCCAGACTCCGCACCGGGCATATCACTGTTTTGTTTGTGATGCGAACCAGGCCGTAGTCCACGAGAATCGCAATGCGTTGAAATACTGAATCTCCTTTCAAATCGGCGACCAGCGTCAGGCGAACGATTGTTCCCGTAGCGGGATCGACCCACAAATATCCTTTATAGCCGGGTTTGTTGTGAACGATCGCGGTCGAGAACCTTGCAGACGTCCCTCCGTCGGAAGCCCACCGGGTGGAAGCGGTACTGTGCTGAATTTGTTCAACCGGAGTATTGATTTCATAGTGAGATGCTGCCTTGGGAACCTCATATTGAAATACGGCTACGACACCCGCAGCAGTGTTTTCCCAGTGACTCCACTCGATTTTTCCTTCACTGGAATCACTCAGAATGATCAGGAGTAGAGATCCAAACTCACCCCAGCTCGTAAGTCCAACCTGCGCTGGCGAGGAATCAAACCCGGCGCGTGCCAATGGGCTCTTCTTCTCGTTCCAAACGGAAACCTCTGCTTTCGAAGAACCCACGGAGTGCAGCCCGATGCGCTGGGGATACCCTCCTTTCGTGACCTCCTGGGGACCGTCGTCGAAGCTGAAGGTGGTTCGCGTGGCGAGTAGGTTGGGCAGATTCGGGAGTGTCTCGACCGCGAACCTTTTGGCAGCCTCCAGCACATGCCGTTGCGTGGCGGCGTCGGGTGCGGGCGTGGCTGGCAATTCCTTCGCAGGCGGATCAAGAAAAGACGACCTGTCTGCCAGCAGAAGCAATGCCATGGCTGGTTGGGAGCCGCTGGCGAATGTTTTGCTCAATTCGCCCAGCGCTAAATCGGTAAGGCGCTCTGAGAGTTCGACGTCACTGATCTTTCGCGCGATCTCAATATCGGACTTGTGTGCGGCCTTATCCGTGCTCAGCACTTGCTCGAGCTGCGCAACCGTCATTCGCTTTGCTGCCCAGGATGGGGTTGCCATTATGGGCAGCAAAGCCGCAATCAGGATCCACCGCATACCACAGCCCCATGTCCCCCGCTTCGCCGCGCGTGCCTTGACGAAACCTGTAATCAAGAAAGCATACGCTCAATCCCCCAGCAAGCACCAGACCGGCGATTGCTCTTTCTTCCATCAGCCTGTGGGAGATTAGATGGCTGTTCCGCAGGACCGAATGATCGGAGCGACCGCGATTATTGAGGGCACTCCCTTTTGACTCATGACAAGCGGATCGTGAAGTCTGGCCTGGTTCCTCTGGCGCACTTAGCACTGAATGCACCGCGTCAACATTTCATGATTTCGCTTCTCCTGTAGCCGTGTGATGAGGAAAGAAGTTCATTGCACCTTGCCTCGTCGCTCCCGGTAGTCTCCGGCTCGCGGGCCGGTATGCGTATGAGAGCATCAGGGCGACCATAGTAAGAAGAGGCTCTGCGGCGAGCCAACCATCCCCAGACGAAAAGTGTGAATAACAGGCGCTCAAAATCGTGATGGTAAAGCCGGCATACGCCCATTCTTTGGCACGAGCAATCCCCGGGCTCAGAAGTACCGCAAGGCCGGCGATTTTGCCCAATGCAAGAATGTTCACGAAGTACGTTGGATAGCCAAGATGATGGAGGGCCTTCATCATCGGCGGGGCATGAAGGGCGGCGAGAGCACCTGAAATTCCAAAAACAAGAGTCACAAATCCCGTTGCAGTCCAGTAAATGATCTTCCGTCTTCTCATGAAACCCCTATCGATAAGACAAATGAGAGTGGACTCTTGTGACAGCGATGCCTGCTGGACTGAAGCTGCTGATTCAGGGGTAAACCAAAATCTGCGACCATGCGCGGTTCTCATTCTTTGTAACGGGGCCCGACTTTACAGGCCGCGGAAAAAGCCATTTCAGAGGACGGGAGAGGTAGGTTCGGGCTTTAGAGTCTGCGTGAGAACGCGTCGGCTGAAACATGAGTCCCGCTATACAAGGATTGGAAGGTGCTTAAGTTTATCGGGATTGGTAATAACATGGAGCGAAGAGATCCGATGATCACTCACCTCAATCGTTAAGACGGAATGCGGTCGACCATCCAGATAGTTGATCAGGCCGGGTTCGCCGTTAATCCGGGCGAGCTTTCGCACCAGATTGCGGGGCAAAAGACGCGACACCCCTCCGAGGATGCCGCGTCCCACTTTATCCATCCCGCGAATCTCATTGGGTACCGCGACGCCTTTGCCACCTCCATCAGATCTCAGGACGACATCATCTGCTAATAAAGCAACGAGTCCAGACAGTTCGCCCGTTTCGATTGCTTTCAGGAAGCTTTTCAGCAAGGCATCGTGGTTGGATTTGGCAATCTCGAAACGAGGTCGTAGCGCCTGCATGTGCTGTCGAGCTCGCTTCAGAATCTGCCTGCAATTCACTTCGCTCTGTCTGATGATGCTGCCGATTTCACCATATTCATATTCGAAAACCTCCCGCAAAAGGAATACCGCGCGCTCGGTAGGCGTGAGGCGTTCCAACAGGACGAGGAAAGCCATCGAAATCGACTCGTCGACCTTGATCAGATGGAAGGGGTCGTCCCCTGAATCCGTAATGATCGGTTCAGGCAACCAGACACCGATGTACTCCTCTCGTTGCACCTGCGCCGATTGAAGATGATTGATGCATAGGCGGCTCACGATTGTGACCAGGTAAGCGCGCGGTGAACGAATGTTCTCATCCGTTACTTCTTGCCATTTGATAAAGGTCTCTTGCAACATGTCTTCTGCATCGGCGACGCTGCCGAGCATTCGGTAGGCTATGGAGAAGAGAAGTCCTCGGTACTGGTCGAAATGACCGAGTTTGACTGCGCGCTGTGTGTCATACGGATCGCGATCGAGTTCAGGAGATGCCTGGGTTTCCATAAGAGTGATCGCTCGTTTCCTGTGACGATCTCCGTGAGCATTGTGATTTCGTTCGCTGCTTTTCATCTTATGCTTTGAACACACCCAGACCTAACGCGACAAAAACCAAAATCATGATGCCAACAGCGAGGAGCTGTTGCGGATGCATCCCCATGGGGCGAGGAGTCGAACTTCGGAACTCGGGATCCACCCACCTGGCACCGGGAAAGAGCGGGGCAAAGAGCATGCTGAGCCAATAGAGAGACGCTGTACTACTTGCCTCAATGAGCCGTGGAAAAAGAGGTGGCCGGCCCATAGGCCAGGATGACGGTGAGAATACCAAGTCCGAGCCCGAGGAGGATTGTCTGTGCATTATGAAATTTGGCGTGCGGAGGCCAAGCCGGATTCTTCATGTGCTGCCTGGCAGTTCCCCAAATAACATAGTCCGCAAGTAGTCCGCCAACTCCGAGGACTCCTACAAAACGAATGATCCATCGTGCCAGGTTCATCTGTACCTCCTCGTGCCATGACCTCCCCTATAGGGCCCTGACACGCGCACTATGATGCTTCCCGCCACTGTCGGCGTCCTCGTGCTCTCTGCATATAAGACAAACTCCTACGTTTGGATGTGACAACCCACTGTCAGCTGCAAAACCGATGTCACAAATCGCGCTGGTCATCTGTCTTGATTGCAGTACGAAGGAGCAATGCTCGACAATGATCAAGTGGCTTCGCATACTTGTCGTCGTGAATGTGGTCACGATGCTCATGCAGGCAGCTTTTGCCGGGAGGATGTTGGGCGGAGACAATCAATCCGCCCATCTTCATGAACTGACTGCCAAGGTTTTGGTGTTGCTGGGCGCCACCCTGGTTCTCTTCGTAATTCTTCATAGCCGGAGTGGAAGGAGCCCTCGCTGGATGCTGATAATGAGTGCCGGCGTCCTTGGGGCAGAGGTTCTTGAGTTCGCGCTGGGCCATCTACACTACGTTGCTATTCATGTACCGCTCGGGTTGGCGATTTTTGGAGGAGCGATCCGGCAGATGCTCTGGGTTCTTCAACGAAAGGAACCCGAAGCTGCAGGAAATTCGGTGATCAATCCCCAGAAAAGCTGGTGATAGACTGCTGTGCACCCCCTAAGCTGCGAGCTCTGAACCCGACGACGACTAGCTGATTTCTCTCGTCGTGATTTCATACTTAAAGTTGTCGGGATCGAACGGATCGATCCGCCCTTCCGACGTTTCAGCCTGCGGATACATGAAGTACACCAGCGGTTTCCCCGCGGATCCGGGTAGCTCTACGTCATGAGCGTAGTTGCAGGCCATCCAATTCATCTCCCATGAGCCAAAGAAACGATCGCGGGCCCGCGACACGATTTCATCCTTCAATGGACGATTTCCGGGAGGTTCTTCCAAAGCTACTTTCCGTACATCGGCTGGGTCCACGGGCACCCATCCATGCTCGCGGAGGTAGACTTCCGCGCGACAGTGCTGTCCCTTCGTCGCTACATCCGTGGCGAGTCCAAGGCTCTTGTAGCCCAATTCTGATTTGGCGATCCGCAATCCATACACATGCCGCGCCGGCAAGCCCACTGAGCGCGCCAGGCCGACATACAGAGCGTTCAAGTCGGCACACTTACCGCCCATGTCACCGGACTCCAACATGAGCCGAATGTCGCCGCGACCACAGCCACGGACTTTCGGATCACGGAACGTATTTTCCACCACCCACTCGTAAATCGCCTGCGCCTTCTGCATGTCGGTGGTCGCGCCGGCGGTCGCCTTCAGGGCAGTTTGCTTGACGATGCCGTCTGTCGGTACATATCTGCTGGGCTGAAGGAAGTAGTCCAGCTCAGCCCGAGAAGCAGGCGCCGCTGTTGCCCCCGAGGACAAATCGACGGAGTAGTTTTTCAAAGCGACGCGGCTGGTCATGCTCAGCATCGGCTTCGTGTTTGCAGCATATGTAGCTGACACTATCCCGAGAGCGCTTTGCTTGTCCTTGCTTAGCCTGACCGTTCCACCCTTCGCCGTATACTGGGTTGAAATTGTTTTTTGGTAAGGCGTGTTGCGAATGAGCGGTGCCGGTAGCCAGATGTGACTGATACCCTTAGGATTCATCAGCTCGACCTTGGTGACTACCTCGAAGGTTCGCCAGTCGCCTGCCAATGGGGTATTCGCCAGGGCCGGAACAGCCCTCGAAAGAGCCCATCCCGCGCAGATTGAGCTATTCACTCGTATGAAATCTCGCCGGTTCATCATTCGCCTCGAAATCCCTATTCGCGAAAATTGGGTGGGGATCAACCCCGATTCAATACGATAAATCCGGCTCAAGGTGCAGAACCGGTGCTCGACTGTGTCCCTGCGGTTGCAAGAACATAATGCCCGTATATCTGGTGCGGCCGCCTCCACCTGATGGCTGAAAACCAGGCACATCGAATGGTTGAGAATGTACCCGAACTCCGCTATTTGCACCGGAGCCAGGCGCTACACCAGCCGCTACTTTCGCCAGTTTTAGGTTGCCGTTTCATGAATTTTCGGAAGTACCCGGTAAAACATGGTCCTGATTCCTGCATGATCTCTCTATGCCCGGTTGCAGCGAATCATCTCTGCACGCCGAACGACACTTCTCTGCAAGAAAGGCACTTTCTCATGTGTCAACGGTTCCACCGGACGATGCGCCGCTACTATTCCCTCCTTCACACTGCTCTGGCGCTGGCTACGACCGTGTCTCTGGTTGCTTATGGGCAAGATCTCTCAGCGACGCTGCCCAATGGCCGCCGGATCACGCCGGCGGGCTCGTGGATCAAGGTCGCGCCTTATCCCTACACGCTGGCTCTACGGCCGGGCGGAGACCAGTTGGCCGTGCCTTCTATCGGGTGGCCATTCTCTCTGAATATCATCGATCACCCAACCGTCAGCGCTACAGACCCGGGGTCGAAGGGGAACGCCATGCGTGTTTCGATACGGAGAATTCCGGCCAGCCGTGAGAACGATCCCGAGGTCCAGGTGCACACGGGCGTGGTCTACTCCCCGGATGGACGGTGGGTTTATGACACCAGCGGCGACACCGGCGAAGTCCACATACTTTCGACCGCGACATGGAAGCGTGTAGCCGCCGTTTCATTGAACGGCTCCACTGCCGGACAATCGTTTGCGGAGAGCTTTGCCGCTGCGATCGTACTGAGTCCGGATGGTCGCTTGCTTTACGTTCTTGACCAGGGCAACTGGCGGGTCGTTGTCATCGATACCAAAAGCCGCCGGCGTGTCAGCTCGTTGCGGACGGGCAGCAACCCTTTCTCTATCGCACTGTCCCCCGATGGCTCTCGCTTGTACATCACCAACTCCGGACTCTTTGAGTACAAGCCCATCGGCGGCGTCGACAAGAGCGACATCATGAAGACAGGGATTACTTTCCCCCCATTTGCATTCCCCTCGAAGGCGGCGCGGGATGGGGTTGCTGTGGAAGGCCACGATGTACCCGGATTGGGAGATGAGAATGATGCCCGAGGCAGTTCCCTGTGGACGTACAACGTCGCTGACCTCGCGCATGCGAATTTGGTCCACCGCCTTCGGTTAGGAGAGGCCATTGGCCACGACAGTGAAAGCGCGGCCAAGAGCGCGGTAGGAGGAGCATCCCCCACCGGAGTGGCCGCAGACCGCGAACATGTCTACGTTGCCCTCGCACATCAGGATTCGATTGCCGTGATCGATGCGGATGGGAGCCGCCTGATGCGTGAGATCCCGTTGAGCCCATTTTCAGGCAAAGCATTTCTTGACCGGCGCGGGCGGCCGCTGCGCGGCGTCATGCCGGCCGGGCTTGCGCTCCATGGCCAACGCCTTTATGTAACAGAAGCCGGCATCAATGCCGTTGCTGTCATCGACACAGCATCCTGCCAGGTGCTCGGTCATCTTCCAGTGGGGTGGTTCCCCACAGCTGCCGCCGTTTCTGAGGATGGGCGCGTGCTTTACGTAGTGAACACCAAGGGCAAGGGGAGCGGGCCTAATGGCGGAGCTTCGTTCCACCCAGTTAATACCGGCAACTATATCGGCGAGTTGGAATTTGGCAGCATCTCAGTCATTCCTCTCTCTGATGAGTCGCGTCTGCGGCAAACGACCGCGGCTGTGGTCACCAACAATGAGGCCGCCCTGGTGCCGGATGCACGGTTGCCCCACCTGCGCCACGTCTTTCTGATCATTCGCGAAAATCGTACCTACGACGAGATATTCGGAGACCTGGCTGGTGGCGATGGCGATCCAAAGCTCGCCCGCTGGGGATTGCATGGATGGCTGGCAGGTGCGCCGCAGGATAAGACTATCCGGGTCACGCCCAATGCTCACGCCTTAGCCCAACGTTTTGGCACCAGCGATCGCTTTTTCGTAGATAGTGATGTTTCGGCTGATGGACACCGCTGGTTCGCGGGCGCCGCACCGACCCCCTGGTTCCATATTGCCTGGACGTCTAACTATGGCGGCCGCAGAACCGTTAATCCCTTTAGTGAAGCTCCCGGCAGGCGCGCGCTCGGCGGTGGTGCCGATGCCCCAATGCCCGAAGACGAACCCGAATTCGGGACGCTATGGGAGCACATCGCCGATGCCGGCATGACCATCAGAAATTACGGAGAAGGGCTCGAAGTGGAGGGCGGAGATGAGCTCTACGGTTCTGAGCCTTCGGGCCAGCGCCTGGTGCTGAACGCTCCCGTTCCGCAACCGGTATTCGCTTCGAGCGATCGCAATTTCCCTACGTTTAATCTCGGCATTCCTGACCAGTTTCGGTATGACGAATTTGCCCGGGACTTTACGCAGGTGCTTCTAGCGGGGGACGCTCCATCGTTGATTGTTATTCGTCTCCCTGGTGATCACACCGCCAGCCCAAGAGCACGCGACGGCTATCCTGACAAAGCCTCCTATGTTGCGGATAACGATCTTGCGTTGGGCAAGATTGTTGATTTCCTCTCCCACAGCGCGATCTGGAAAGAGAGTGCCGTATTTGTTACAGAAGACGACGCTCAAGATGGAGTCGACCACGTGGACGCCCATCGCAGTGTTCTGCTCGCGATGAGCCCTTATATCCGTAAAGGTTACATTTCCCACAGGCATAGCAGCATGGCCAGCATCCAGAAGACAACCTATGAATTACTGGGCACGGGTTCCTTGAATCTCGAAGACAGGCTCTCTGCGGACCTCAGCGATCTTTTCAGCACCACGCCGGATCTGACGCCCTATTCAGAAGTGCCGGCGGACGCGAGAGTGTTCGATCCGGCCAAGGCCCGCCTGGCTCGGCCCAAGAATGCGCAGCAGGCGCGAGAATTGCTTGACTGCGATGATCCCAAAGAGATCGAGGCGGAGTTTCGCAGAGAAGCACGCAAGAGCCGCATAGCCCGTCTTGCGGGACAGTGACTTCAAGGCACCGGGTCCGGGAATTCGTTGAGGTGTTCCTCAGGGCTATTCCTCTCAGGTGCTTCGAAGCGAGCTAGTGTGGTGCGTCACACAGATGGGTGTTTAAGCCATCAAAATCAAGTCGACTAAAGAACGGGTTTGGGAACCATGATTCTGCAATTGAGTCCCGCAGGAAGGGCTGAACTTCACATGTCCAAATTAGATTTCTCAGTTGGCCGGGGCGTAAACGCTAAACAGGCTGAGGGAAAGAGCGTCTCTGGCACGAAGGGCAAGGGTTCAGCCGTGCACCTCTTACTTGGACGGATCAGGGCTCTAGCGAGCCCTGAGGTACGTCTTTTCAATCGTCTGCGGCGAACGCAGCCGCGGACAGAGATGACTTTGCCCCGAATGCATCTGCAGATCCCATCCTACAGCACGTCGTGCGACAGGCTTTCGGCTACGGCTAACGGGATGCCTTCGTGCAGAGACGCTCGGTTCCGCTCAGCGTGATTAGCCGATGGACAGGACCACGGCAAGCTGCGAAGTCTAATTTGGACAAGTCTGGGTTGAACTTAGCCCAGGACGTTAGTCCTGGGTACATCACAAAACACGATTAAGTCCCGAAGGGACGACTGGGTCCAAGAAACAAAGCGCGGGCCCTTAGGCCCGTACTCTTGGCTGCAGTGATTCGTTTTAGAAGTCCAGCCTGGCTGAGATCTGGCCAGACCTTGCGCCTCCGAAATCTGACCCGATCGTGTCCTTGATTAGGCCAAAGTTCGGGGAGGAGATATTTACGTTTGGATCGCCCAGGTTGGTGTGGTTCAGCACGTTGGTAAACGTGCCCTCCAGACGGAAGTTGATTCGTTCGGTGACGGGGAAAACCTTGCTGAGGCCGGACGATAGATTGATCGTTCCGGCACCCACAATGGAACCGGCCCCAGCGTTGCCGAAGCGACCAATCGGATTGGGCACTGGGCCCGCGCCGCTGCCCGTGGTGCAGGCTGTGCCCGGTACCCAGCCGGGATACCCCGGGCAGGTGAACGCTGCCGTGTTCACCCAGTGGTAGCGGGTGCGGCCCGCAGCCGTCTGGCCTACTCCAGGAACCTTGTCGGGAAACTGGTTTCGATGGCCGCCATCAAAGCCCGAGAGTGTGCCATCAAGCCCAGAACCAGTGCCGGAAGGATCACCCTGACCATCCGAGAAGTAGGGCGATTCAAAAGGACCGGTCTGGAGCAGGAAGATGTTGGCTAGGCGCCAGCCGCCGATGGCGAGGTCGGCGAGGCGAGACATCGAGGAACCAAACTGTTTGCCGCGGCCGATCGGCAGGTCGTAGACCATGGTCGTATTCCAACGGTTGCGGCGTGTGCCGTAGGCATTCCCGAAGTCGACATGCCGCGCCAGAATCGACGAGGCTCGCGATCCACCGCTTTCCCCAGCGAAGCCACCGTTATTGGCAGGGCCCTGGTTGTCAGCCAGCGCCTTCGCAAAAGTGTAGGAGGAGTCGAATTGCAGACCCTTCTGGAAGCGGTGTCCGACCTCGGCCTGCAACGAGTGGTAGCTTGCATTGGCGCCGGTGGCGCGTGTGTTGATACGGCCCCAGTTGGGGAACAACCGGGCGCTCAGCGGCTGATTCGTCGCCGATACTGTGCTGGAGAAGGGCAGGGAGTTTTCGTCCGGAGCCCAGACGAGCTGATGGGTCTCGGAGCCGATATACGAGATACGCATCGAATATCCTGTCCCAATCGCTTGATCCACGCTCAAAGACCATTGCTCTGTATAAGGATCCTTCCAGTTCGTGCTGTTTGCAGTTCCGAAATAGTCCTGCCCGTAGCATGTAGAGCAGCCCGCGCTCCCTGCTCCGGAATAGATCTGCGGCCATTGGTAGCCAACGGTGTGGGCTGTGGTGTCAAGCGTGTTGGTGTATTGGGTTGTCTGCGCCTGCAGGGTGCCGGTGAGAGAATAGAAGTTCGAGCCCAGCAACGTGATGTTGTACATGCCAAAGCCACCGCGTATCGCGGTCCTGTCATTGTTAAATGGGCGATAGGCAAAGCCAACCCGCGGCATGAAGCGGAAGTGAGGGTATTTTTTCAAGCCCCTGGGGTAGCCTGCCTGCCCGTTCGAGAGTACGGGCATGCAAGGGACACCGTTGATCGTGCCGCCGGTGCTTGAGCCATAAGGAGTGCAGGCATTGGCGCTAGCCAGGAACGTGGTCGCGAGCAGGCTTTGGGCTCCATTGGGATAGATGGATTCGCCGGACCCCGCGATGGGGACGAAGTTACCGATATCTCCGTGGACGTCGTAATAACCGGGATGAAGTTCGTAGCGAACTCCATACGTGATCGAAAGATTCGGACTCATCTTCCATTGATCCTGGCCAAAGAAGTGATAGTGTGTGGACTTTCCGTCGTTGTCTTCCTGCACTACGTCGTAGAAGGTCTGGTAGGGCAGTCCGCTAAGAAAGTCGGCGAAGTCGACACCCGTAAACAGGCCGGCGCTATTCTGAGTGTTGTACGCGAAAGTGCCGTAGTTGTCCGAGCCATTGAAGCCGAGCGGTGAGATGGATTCGAGTTGCCGGATATCTGTGCCGAACTTGAATTCATGATGGCCTTTAGACCAGCTCAAAGCGTCGGTGTAGACGTAGGTATGAGACTTATTGAGCGAACTCAAGCGGTCAGCATCCAGAGCGCTCAGGTTGTTGAAATCGAGTTCGGGTATGCCGTTATAGAAAAGATTTTGCAGCCCGTTCAAGCCCAGACCCTGGGTGAATGCTTTGCCATCGAAACTGTTGGACGTTCCCTGGGTGCTTAGGGTGAAACCGAATCCAAACTCATTGACGATGTGCGGCGTGACCGTATAATTTGCGCTGATTTTCAAGACCCGGGTCTGGTTAGTGTTCTGCGCGGAGGGTACTGCCAGCGGCTCGTCGGTGTTGGTTGGAAAGTTCTTCCAGGTGAAGCGGCCCCACAACAGAAACTTCTGATTGGCGCCAAAGTATTGGTCACCGCGAATGTCGAATTGATCGGAGTGTCCGCTGGTGTCCTTGTTCACAATGTAATTCGGAGTGTCATCGTCCGTATACGAGGTGGGATCGCCGACGTTGGGGTCAGGATAGAACTGCAACAATTTCACCGCGGATGGATCCAACGAAGGCAGAGTCGTGCCGTAGCTGCCTCCGGTAAACGGATTGACAAGTCCGGTAAACCCGTCCGAGACATACTTGGAAAAGTCGCCCTTCTTCATCAGCGTGCTGGGCACCTTATATAGCTTTGTCGTCTGAGAAGGATGCCGCCAGCCCTCGTAGGCTCCAAAGATGAACGTCTTGTTGTGGCCGTCGTACAGATGGGGAATCACCACCGGGCCGCCAAAGCTGGCACCGTAGGTATTGCCGATAAGCTTCGGCTTGGTGGTGGTGATGGGGAACGTGTAAGGAATAGCGTCAAAGGCCGCGTTCTGGTGGTACCAGAACGCAGACCCGTGAATGGTATTGCTACCGCCTTTGCTGATCACCGTGATCTCGCCGGGCTGGCCAAACTCAGCGTTATTTAACGCGCCATCGGCTCGCAGTTCCGCAATCGACTCGGTCGATGGGAAGGCATCACCAATGGGTGTATTTCCTCCCCCCGCGTTCTGCACGGTGATGCCATCGACCGCAACCTCCGTCATAAAAGGCAAGCCACCCTGCAGAGAGAAGGAGGTATGGTCTGCCTGGACGCCCGGCAAAGTGCCTACGATCTTCAGTGCGCTCGTTCCAGTCGCGCTGGCCCGGGTATTCACTGGAAGATTCGCTGCCTCGGCGGCCGAGTAAACGGCGCTGATAGCAGGTGTCTCAGTATTGATCGTGCTGATCGTGTCCGCCGACACGTCGATTTCCTGTTGGGTACTGCCCACCACCAAAGATACGTCGATGCGGAGTTGCTGGCGCGCCGCCAGCAACACTCCTGTAGTCGACCACTTTTCAAAGCCAGTGCTAGTCGTCACCAGAGAATAATGGCCTGCCTTGGTATCGATAAACTGATAGTCTCCGCTGCCATTTGTGGTGGTGGTGCGGATCGAACCTTCATCGAGATTTTCAAGTGTAAGGATCGCGCCCGGAACCACGGCGCCGGCTTTGTCCTGGACTGTTCCGATGATACTGCCCTGGATGGATTGTGCGACGCCATGGCGGTTCACGGCATGACAGAGCAACACGGCTGCGAAAGCAGCGAGAAGCTTCACGGGACGCAAGCGGAAGAAACGTGACGGATACATAAGCGACCTACCTCCTGAAAGTCGAACAAGATGACACGGCTGCATGCGGAACAAGAGATATGGCTGATTCGTTTGGCCGGCCCAAACAGACGTCACCAACAAAAATTTTGAATGACCCAAGCGGACTTCAGACTAGGCACAAAGGGTGACGGATGCTTCCTGGAGACTCAAATGCTAACGCGTCCACGAAAACACGGCGGCAGTTCATTTCTGAGCGTGCAGTTGATGACCTGATTGCGAGTATTGATGGAAGGGTAATGGTTTTACGTTAGAGCATTGTTAATTGTGGGCTTCTCGGCCGCCTGGCCAAACTCTGATTAATACCGAAAAACGAAAAGACTCTATCAGGGCCGCCCCTGCGCACGAAACCTCACGCAAGGGCCGATCGTGAGTAGGCCGCCGGGTTGCACCACCAGCCTCTCGCAGGTAGGGTGAAACTCTCGCCTCTACACAGGAATACGGACGCTCACCGCCTAAGAATCCGCATAGTATTGTGGTGGCAAGGTTGTAACGGTTACCTTCCGTCTGTCATCGCCGTCCGTCACCGCCTTTACGATACATGTTTCGCATGACTGATTTGAGTGCGACGAGCCATCTAATCACCCCAGTCGAAGTAGACGCGACTTCGAACGAGTGCATGGGAAGGGTCGAAGTCACGGACAATTTGAGGCCAGGATGTTGATCGACCGACGCAAGTTCCTCAATCTCGTCGCCGCGAATACAGTCGCGGCTTCTATATACCCGCTCGATGCAGAGCAAAGCAAAAAACAATCGCCGGCGAAAAGCCCGGCTACGTTCGCCTTTCAGCAGGTTGACGTATTCTCATCCAAACCTCTGCTTGGCAACCCGCTAGCCGTAGTCATTGGCGCCGACGCACTCAGCGATGAACAGATGGCGGCCTTTGCAAACTGGACGAATCTGAGTGAAACAACCTTTCTTTTAAAGCCAGGATCGCCTGACGCGGACTACCGCGTTCGCATCTTCAACCCCGACCGAGAGGTACCTTTTGCCGGCCACCCCACCCTGGGCAGCTGTCACGTCTGGCTGGCCTCGGGCGGAAAAGCCAAAGGCAAGGAGATCGTGCAAGAGTGCGGACTAGGCCTCATACCTATCCGCCGCGCTCCTGAGCGGCTCTCGTTTGCAGCGCCCAAACTGGTCCGCAGCGGGCCGGTCGAGCCTGAGATCCTGGCAAGGGTCGTCAGAGGCCTGGACCTGGCGCCTGACGCAATCACCGCCTCAAATTGGGTGGACAACGGCTCCGGCTGGCTGGCGGTCATGCTGCGCTCCCGCGAGGAAGTTCTGGAGCTGCGTCCGAACTACTCGACCTTAGCAGGGCTGAAGGTCGGGGTCTTTGCGGCACTCAATCCCTTGAAAGACGGTACATCTGCTCAATTTGAAGTGCGTGCTTTCAGCGCGGACGCAGCTGTCGGTCACGAAGACCCCGTTACCGGAAGCTTAAATGCGGGATTGGCGCGATGGCTTATCGAAAGCCGGATGGCGCCCTCAGAATATGTCGTTAGCCAGGGTACAGTCTTGAGGCGTATGGGCCGTGTTCACATCGAACAGCATGAATCCCAAATATGGGTCGGTGGAACGGTCCGAACATGTGTCATGGGCAAGTTAATCCTTTGAACGCACCCGTCTCGCGTGCGTAACGGTTCCTCCGGCAAAGGATGAGCGGGGGCTTCCCTGACAAGCCGCCCTCAACGGCGGCCATCCTGAGAGGCTGTGACTTTTTTGCTCGCGCAAAAAATGATGGCTGTGGTGCGGAGAGGCGTCCCGCGGCGGCAACTGTTCTCTCCCTGCAACCACCCTCTCCTATCTGTCATCCCGACCGCAGGGGAGGGACCTGCAGTTCACTTCACCAGCAACCAATCCCAGCTGGAAGCGCCGCCCTCCCCATCGTCATCCTGAGCGAAGCGCCTCGCATGTCCGTCGTATAACGAAGGGTCTATTGCGCGGAGTCGAAGGACCTCGGCGATGCTTGTCGACAAATGCCCTTCCGAGCTTTCCGGCCACAAACAAGGCAAATTCAAAAAGTCACCCCGACAGAGCTCAGCGGACGGACCTGCTGCTCAGTTGAATCTTTCGACCGCTAAATGAGTGTGGCATATGCTGCGACCTTCTAACTCGGGACACAAGGGAGTTGGCGTGCTAGATCAATTCATAGTCGCGGACGGCCATTCTTCGACCAACGCTCTAACTTGCATCATGGTCAAATGGATCTGTGACTTAGAACTGAAGCACCAGAGAGGATCAAGTCCGAGAAGAACCTTCATTCTGCCAATTTCAATGCTCTACGGGTATCAGCATGATCTGGACCCAGCGTATTTTGTAGATGTTCGGCAGCCGACCGAAATGCAGTGTGCGCCTCGTCGCGCTTACCCTGGAACTGCAGAGCCCGCCCGAGGTTCAAATAAGCGCGGCCTGTACTGCTCGAGAACCTCCTGGATCCGCTTCCGGATGCGCTTTCGGCTTCCAGTAGCTTCACCGCCTGCTGTGCGTCTTCACCTGCCTGACTTGGCCGTCCGGCCTCCAGTTCTACCGTGGATCGGCGCAAAAGCACAATGGGCAGAGAATTGCTCCCAGACCGGCCGGCTTTCCGCGCAGCTTCGAGGATCGCCACTGCTTGATCCGCAAGGGACAAGGCTGTTTCAGAATCACCCCTTCCCGACGCAAGGAGCGCCTGGGCAGAGGCTAGTAGTCCGAACCAATAACTGTCCGGTGGAAAGTTCTGCTTCAGTTTTGGTTCCAGTTCAGCCAACATTTCCGCCGCGCGTGCGCCATCATGCTGATCGATGTAGATCAACGCACGCCCGTACAATGACTGATAAATGACCACCTGATCGCCGGCTCTTTGCGCTTTGCTATATGCCCGTTCGGCATAGTCGGCGGCTGCTTCGAGACGGCCCAGCTGATACAGCGTTTTCGCATAGTTGTTTAAGAGTATGGGGGAAACGGTCTCTTCCGTTCGTCCGTCGCGGCTAATGTCAATCGCACGACGAAAAAGCTTTTCCGCTTCCAACGGCTGTCCCAGTCTGTCCAGCGCCAGAGCCCAGTCGTTGAAAATCACTACCGCGGTTTGCGTATCGTTGCGCCCCAGGGGCGACAGCAATGTGGCGGCCTTTTCGAAGGTGGCGCTAGCCAGTTGGTTCTGTCCCGCCACGCGATAGGCCTCGGCTAACTCGGTCGCCGCATGCAACTCCAGGATGTCAGAGTCAATGGGCGACGATTTCAGTATTGTCTGAACCGCCTGCATGCGAGCGATCCCTTGTTGCGGATCCCCACGTTCCTGAGCGACTTCGCTACCGCGCCGAAGACAGAAAATTCGGTCCGCGTCGTATTGCGATCCAACCGGAAGTTCGCGTAGGCCCTCCTGGATAAGGGCCTCCGCCCGTGCTAGCTCACCATCTCGGGCGAGGGCTCCCCCAAGAGAGCATGCGGCCTCCGCACGGGGACTGCTTTCGTGGAGTCCTCGCGAGAGCGTGTACGCTTCCTCCAGGACTCGGCGAGCCTTTCCATCTTCGTCCTGCGTGGAGTACTGATCGCCGATAACAACCATCAGTTCCACGCGGGAGGTGTCATCGGCATTATGTTGGCGTGCCAGAATGTTTTCCGCGCGTCCCAATAGCTCGTTGACCGTGAATGGCTTGCCCGACGGAGCTGCATCGGAAAGCAGGAACTCATTAAAGTCAATCGTGGACTGCGCGCGAACCAATTGCCGCAGCGCGAAATCGCGTTCCGCGCGAGCAGTTCGCGTTTGGATCAATATCGTCAGAACGCCGGCCGCGGTGGCCACAATGGCGAAGGTCACTAGCGCCACGGCCGTGCGGTTACGGCGCACGAACTTGGTCGCTCGATAGGCAAGAGTGTCGGGTCGGGCGTCGATCGGCTGATTCTTAAGATGCCGGCGCAAATCGTCCGCCAGCGCAGTGACCGAAGGATACCGTTCCGCCGGCTCCTTCTTCAGCGCTTTCGTGACAATCGTGTCCAGGTCCCCACGCAGCAGCCGGTGAAGCTTCTCCGGTGTGGTCGCGCGTCTGGCGGCACACGCGATACTGGTTTCTGCGGTTGTCCGTGCCGAGTTTACGCTGTCTGAAGGGCGCGTTGGCTCGGAGTCCACAATCGCTTTGACCAGATCGGCCGGCGTGCGCGGGCCCGCACCTAGCGGATGTTGCCCGGTCAGCAACACGTAGAGCAGTACGCCCAACGCATAGACATCGGTTGCCGTGGTAATCGGACCACCAAGCAATTGCTCGGGAGCGGCGTATTCGGGCGTCATCGCCCGGCCGCCCTCAATTGTGAGCTGCGTCCGCCCCGCGGCATCTCCCTCGCCTTCCAGCAGCTTGGCAATCCCGAAATCCAGCAACTTCACCTGCCCGTCATCGCGAACCAGTACATTCGAAGGTTTGAGGTCACGGTGCACAATCAGGTTGGCATGCGCTTTCTCTACAGCCCCCAGGACATCGAGGAACAGTCGAATGCGTGATCGGATGCTCAGCGACCGGTCATCGCAGTGGCGGTCGATGGGCCCGCCTTCCACGTGCTCGAGGACGAGATAAGGTTGTCCGGTCTGCGATACCCCTGCATCGATTAATTCCGCGATGTGCGGATGAACCAGGAGGCCGAGGATTCTCCCCTCACGCCGGAACCGCCCCTCTCCGATTTCCCCCATCAGCGCGATATTCAGAAACTTCACTGCCACTCGGCGCTCAAAGCGACCGTCATTTCGTTCCGCGAGCCACACAGTGCTCATGCCGCCGTGGCCTATCTGCGATATCAACCGGTAGCTACCCAGGGTTTGTCCTGCGAGGCCAGGGTTTTCCGGCCAGCGCAGCGGGCCTGTCGCCAGGAAACCCTCCTCACTCAGTGCACGGTGATCCTCGAGCAGTCCTTCCAACTGCTCAGCCAGGAAAGGATTCTGAGCCCGCAGCGACGACAGCCAGGTCGACCGCTCTTCGCCCGTTAGGGTAAGAGCTCGGTCCAGATATGGACTGAGAGCTTGCCATTGATCGGGATCCAGGCGAGACATCGCGATCCTCTGAGTGGTAAGTCCGTGCTTAAGCAGTGGACTGCCACTCAGGATTGTAACTAAAACCTTGGCGATAGGCCGCCAAATGCTGTCGTAGGCAGGCCTTGTAGACGAGAATACGGTGACGGGATGTTCAGCCGATCCACTGTCATGCACGTTCTCGCATGATACTTCTGTCGAATTTCGATGGCGAACTCGCGTTTCCAGGAAAGCTGGTCACTGGCCGACTTATGAGGGCTGGTCGTCCTTCAGGTCGCTATTTGTAGCCAGTTCACATCGAGGTCGGGCAGACCAGCGGTATCAAAACGAACGATGCCCTGATCAGAGCCCTGGAGCGGTTACGAGACGGCTATTTGGCTGGAACACCGCTTGCCGGCAGGTCACCCACACTGGTTCTGCTTCCCACTTCGAGATCGCTTGGTCCACGGCTTCCAAATAGGCACCCATAAGGTGTTGTGGTTTACGGCCCTCCGATACCCAATAGGTCCGGATTTTGCTATAGCTCTCAGACCAAACGGCAAGATGCCATTCCCGTATTCCATCCTCATTTTCGTATTGGCTGCCTAGCACGGTGAAGTCAGCAAAGCTATTGTTCTGTCGCATAGATTGTAAAAGTGTCAGTGTCATGTGCAAACTCCGTTGTCTACGATTATGAGACGAGTGTGGTCCGGAGTGGAAGCATCGGTGCGAGGACCTTCCAGCAGAGACTCAAACTTGTTAAGGACAGCGGTTGTTATGCGTTATGGAACAGCGAAGGTGGCGCTTTTTGATTTCTTACGTTGAGGCCGGCTCGCGTTGGTACGGACGATACCTTGAACAACCAGGGGACTGGACGAAACGTAACCCCGGTAGTTCGTGGACGCAACTGGCACATTGAACACGGGTTCAAACAATCCCCACCTTTCCGGATGATCCTGATGCGAGAGCACACATCGAGCCACCGCCGGAAATGCCTGCACCGCACCCGGGCGATCGCGGGCATTGACTACAATGGACGACGACCATGGATACTTACGAGGAGTTTCGCGACGACTCGCCGAATGAAGTGCCGGTTCACGGATTCCTCCATCGTTCGTCAGGCATCAACGATGACTGGCTCGTCTTAACCCACGGAGCGGGGTCAAACTGCAAGGCACCGCTCCTGGTTGCTCTGGCAGATAGCTTCTGCGCCTCCGGATGGACAGTCCTCCGTTGCGATCTTCCCTTTCGACAAATGCGCCCGCACGGTCCACCGCCACGCGGCAGCGCCGAGCGGGACCAAAAGGGTTTGGCTGCGGCCGTAGCATCGGCACGACGGCAGACTTCTGGCCGTGTGTTCCTGGGTGGCCATTCCTACGGGGGTAGGCAAGCGTCCATGTTGGCCGCGGACAAGCCGGGGCTCGTGGAGAGTCTCCTGTTGCTCTCCTATCCGCTCCACCCGCCGCAGAAACCCGGCGAATTGCGTACCGCGCACTTCCCTCGCCTGCAAACTCCGGCGCTCTTCGTGAGCGGCACCTGCGACGGCTTCGGTTCGATCGACGAATTAGGGGCCGCGTTAGCGCTTATCCCCGCACGAACCGAACTCCTGAGCATTCCGGGTGCCGGTCATGAACTTCTCGGCAAGAAGAATCGTGATCCGCTCATGGAGACAGTCGTGAAGACCTTCCGGCGATTTGAAGAGACCTGATCCTAAGCAGCATCCGGCTTTGCACCGGGTATTCGCTTTCGGAGCAGGGCAATCTGTCCCGAGTGGTGCGCCTCGTGCTCGCACACGTGGAACCACTTGCAGTAGTTGTTGGTTGGACCCCGTCACCTTCGGTGGGCCGCACGCCTTATAAGCGCTAACCTAACTTGAGATGTGGTTTTCTTCGAAACCCCAACAGAATCGTCATCCTGAGAGGTTGTGACTTTTTCGATCTTCCGCTTTTTTGCACACCCGAACCAGATGCTTTTCAAACCCTCCACAAAACCGTCATCCTGAGCGAAGCGCCTCGCAGATCTGTCGCATACCGAAGGGTCTACAGCGCGCAGTCGAAGGACCTCGGCGATGCTTGTTGGCAGATGCTGTCCGGAGCTTTCCGGCCACAGACATACAAACCACAGCCTCTGAGCTCAGCGCGTGACAGATTGGTCACGTTGCACAGCGCCCTGAGTCGTGCGGAGTCGAAGGTCCCGACGATGCGGATTCTGTTGATGCTCGTCAAACTTTGTCACCCCACCGACGGCCGCACCATGCGTCATTCGCCCATCAGTCCGGAGTTCAAAGGTCCTGCACAGATTTGAGTTGGAAGATAATTACCGGGCACGAAAGGATGATCCCGTGACCATCAAATGCCCACCGCGGGCGAAATCGGGTTGTCGGGCTGCGTGGTCGAAAAACTCCGTTAAGCATCAACAAGTCCCGCATCGTCGGGGTCCTTCGACCTCGCCATCCAGAGCGTGTAACGCTACAAATTTGTGAGGCGCTCCGCTCAGAGGTTGTGGCTTTTTATGTTTGCAGCCGGAAAGCTCCGGACAGCATCTGCCAACAAGCATCGCCGGGGTCCTTCGACTTCGCGCTATAAACCCTTCTTTATGCTACAGAACTGCGAGGCGCTTCGCTCAGGATGACGGTTTTGTGGAGGAGTTTGAAAACTCTGGTTGGGTGTGCGAAACACCGAAAGATCAAAAAAGTCACAGGCTCTCAGGATGACGATTTCGTGGGGTTACGAAGAGAAACACATCCCAAATTAAGTGAGCGCTTATGGGCCGCAGGCCCATAAGCGCTCGGGATGACCATCCGCCAGCGCGGTTGGGGAAAGTAGGAGTGAACCGCAAATTCCGGCACTCAACGTGGCCGCCGTTCGGCGGAGGAAGCTTCTGCGATTCGGAAGGCGCGAGGTCACATCGTTCATTGAATCTCCTTTTCTAGGGCTTAGGAGCATCCACGACCGGCAGGCTGAAGGGCGCAAACTGCTCGTGAACAACTTTGTCTTCACCAACCGCGACCACCGTCATCTTGTCCGGCGCCAGGTAGCGCTGGGAGGCCTGCTGTACCTGGGCGGCGGTAGCGCTCATGATATCGTCCGCATCTTTGCGGATGAACTGAGTGTCCAGCCCGTAGACCCAGAGGAGTCGCCAACCGCCGCGCCACAGAGGCCCGCGATTGCAGACGGAAGCCGAGGGTACCTAACAAGTAGCGTTTCGCGGCCGTCAACTCCTGGTCGCTGACCGGCGCGGTGGCCATGCGGTTTAGTTCAAAAACTGTTTCCTTGTAACTGGGTCCAGTGACGGCGTTGCGCACATCTTCGCGAGTAATGACCACACCCGCCTTCCCGTTGATGTCGAGGTAGGAATACGGTGAGTACGTATATCCCTTGTCTTCGCGGATATTCTTGGTCAGCCTCGACCCGAACGAACCGCCGTAAATGGCGTTAGCCACCTCAAGGGCGGAGTACTCCGGATCGGTGCGAATAGGGGCAGGCGCTCCAAGCAGCAGGGCGGTCTGCACGGAACCAGGACGGGGCACGAAGAAGACTTTCTTCTCCACCGCGGAAACCGGCTCCGACGGAGCAGCCGCAGCGGTTCCTGCGGTGTGGGCGCTATTCCAGCTATCGAAGGCCGAATGAATCGCGGCGAGCGTTGCCGGTGGATCGATCGCCCCCACGATCACGATCGCCGCCTGGTTGGGCAGAAAAGTATCTGCATAAAGCTTGCGCAATGACTCCGGACTCGCATGCTCGACCATGGCCGAAGTAGGCGAGACGACGCCATAAGGATGATCGCCGTAATGAATGCGGCCGAATGCGCGTTGCGCCAGAAATGTCGGATCGCTCTCGTTCTGCTGGATGCTCGAAAGGAGATTCTTCTTTGCCAGTTCTACTTCGCTGTCGGGAAACGACGCGTGGGTTGCCAGATCCGCAAGCAGCGCAATAGCGCCGGAAACATGCTCGGCAAGCGGTTCGATGGAAAGGGTGAGGTTTTCTGTGCTCGCGGCCGCCTTCAGATCGCCGCCGGCGGCTTGTGAGCGCTCCGCGATTTGGCGCGCGCTCAAACTGCTCGTACCCAGCTTGACCGTCGCCGCCAGCAGGTCTGAAATCCCTCTCGCGTCCGCCGGGTCGGCACTGTAGCCGCCGCGCAATGTCAGCGTGATCGCAACCTTGGGAAGGTTGTTCTGCTGTACCAGCCACACAGTCAACCCGTTGCTCAGCGTCTCGCTTTTTACCTTAGGGGCTTCCGGCAAGCGCATTGGGCCGTATGCGGGCAGCCCCGGAGGCATTTTGATATCCGCCGCGGGGGCTGCGGGTACTGAGCCGAGTACGAGCACAGCAAAAACGGTGAAAGCCTTGCGGAGGCTGCAAAGAGTGTGGGGCATGTCTATTCTCCAACCTTTTGCGCGGGCGGCTTGGGCGCAGGATTTCGTTCGACGATCGTGCGGTTGCTGGGGACCAGGTACTTTTGCGCGAAGGCCCGAACGTCGTTGGGCGTGACTTTGTCGATGTCCGCGGGAATGGTATTGATGCGCGCAGCATTGCCGTCAAAGAGTGCGGCGTGCGCGATCAACGAAGCCCGATTAATCGGCTGCTCCATCTGGTCGTACAAGTCAGACCGCATCTTGGTCTGCACCCGCGCCAGTTGTTCCGTCGTCGGACCCTTGGTGGCGAGTTGCTGGATGGTTTCGTCGTACGCGGCCAGCACCTTTGCGGACGGTGTTCCCTGGGGTTCCACGAGGAATGTCGTCAAGAGGGTAGGCCCGTTGTACTCAAACGGACTCCCCAACGGCCAGTTGGCTCCGCCATCCACCGAAACAGCGACCTGCTTTTCTTTCACCAGGTGCTGGTAGAGAAGCGAAGCCTCGCCATTGTGCAACAGTTCACCGGTAACAGCGCCGACCACCGCATCCTTCGAGTGGCGATCAGGCAATCGATAGCCGACGGCAAGGGCGGGCAGATTCGCCAGCTTGTCTTCTTCGACTGCGTGGCGCTCCGCGGTCTGCTCTTTCTCAACGACTTTGAGCAATGGAGGAACGTCACGGCGTGGCACCGAGGCAAAGTACTTTTCTACCTTGGCGAAAACCTCCTCCGCTTTCACATCACCGGCGACCGCCATGACGGCGTTATTCGGCGCGTAATACTTGTAGTAGAAAGCACGCACATCTTCGATGGTCGCCGCGTCCAGGTCATGAAAGTCGCCGTAGAAGTTGTGGCTATCGGGATAGGTGTCATAGGCCTTCATGGGAAGGTCGATGGCAAAAAAAAGCCCATACGGTTGGTTCAGGACATTGACCCGAACCTCCTCCTCCACCACCTGGCGCTGGTTGTCCAGATTCTTGGTGGAGAAGTCCAACGCTTTCATGCGGTCAGCCTCGAGCCACAGCACCGGGTCGAGGGCCGACACGGGAGCCGTCTCGATGTATTCGGTGTAGTCCCAGCGGGTGTCGCCGTTCAGGTTGCCGCCGCCACCCTCAATGATGTGGTCCATGGTTCCCTTGGGAGAAACAGGAGTGCCTTCGAACATCATGTGCTCGAAAAGATGGGCAAAGCCGGTTCTTCCCTCCGGCTCCAGACGAAAACCGATCCGGTAGGCGATGCACAAGCCAAAGGTCGGAGCCGAATGATCTTCAGAAACGATTACGGTGAGCCCATTGGGCAGCGTCTTTTGCTGCAAGGGGATAGAGAAAGTGGATGCGGCGCAGGCCGGGCTCACGCTCAGCGCTGCGAGGAGTGTTGCGGGGACCAGAAACAGCAGAGCTCTATGGGGAGGGAACATCAAGAGACGTCTCAAAGCGTCCTCACTATGAGTGGATGAGTGACCACCGAAGTATAGACGGAATCTCGTGGGATTACCGTTTTTCAAAGATCAGGAAATAATCCTGCTTGTCCGCCTTGGTGAAATCGTAGCGGGCAACTTGGCGGAAGCCGGCGTGCTCCACCTCGGCGCGAAGGATGGACTCGTTCAAGCCATGGTCGGCTCCGGTGCCGTTACGATCGATGATCCCGAACCGGGCTCCCGGCTTCAACGCTGCACGCAGATTGGCCAGAACCAGTTGGGGGTGGGCTATCTCGTGGTAGACCTTCAGCATCAGGGCTGCGTCGAGGGAGTCAGGGGTAAGTTTGGGATCATCGGGCGTGCCCAGCAGGGTCACGATGTTGATGAGGTGCTCGCGCTGGGCGCGTTGCTGAATGGAGGCAATGGCTTTCGGGTTGATCTCTTCGGCGATGACGCGCCCGTTGGGGGCAACGCGGCGCGCGGCGCGAACGCTGAACCAACCGCCCCCGGCGCCGATGTCGGCAACGGTGCTGCCGGGTTTGAGGTTGAGCAAATCCATGACGCGGTCGATCTGCAGGCGCTTGTCGCGGCCAGGCTCTTCGAAAATGCTCAGGTCGCCCGCGTAGGGCGTGCTGGTTGGATGCGAAGCCGGGGCCGGCGCCTGCGATTGCAGGAGCGGCGCGGAGATGAAGGCGACGGCGAAGAGCAGAAGGAAGAGCTTGCGGCGTAGGGTCATAGGATTGAGACGCGGGTGGCGGGCAAGGTGGATAGGGTCCGTGGTTGACTGGGGAGAGCTCATTTGTGTACGGCGCACACCCTGATGGTCCCAGCCGCCTCTTCCTGCAGATTCAGAACCCTGGACGAACGGCCGACGGACACTGCGTAACTCGCCATCGAAGGTCTCTCCCGCAAGCGTAGCCTGACACCCGGTGCGATACCGTTTTCCTTGAGTAGCCGCAACGTGCCGGCGTCTCGATCTGAGACGCTATCGACCACGTAAAGTCCCTCCTGCATGGCATCGGTCAGCGGAATGGAGTTCTGTTTTGGCATGGCGCCGTCCATCTCTGGAATGCAATGCCCGTGCGGATCGATTTTCGGGTGGCCCAGCTTGGCCGCGATCCGCTCTTCGAATCGCTCGGAGATGAAATGTTCCAGGCGCTCCGCCTCTTCATGCACTTCATCGATGGGATAATCCAGCACCTGGTATAGAAATGTTTCGATCAGCCGGTGGTGGCGCACTACTTCCAACGCTCGCTTCTCGCCCGCGGGGGATAGCCGAACACCGCGATGGCGCTCGTATTCGACCATGGGAGGCGAACCGGCGGCCAGCTTTTGCAGCATATTGGTGACGGATGCGGGGGCCACGCCCAACGTGCGTGCCAGGAGGTTGCTGGCCACCTTGTTCTCTGCAGGGCCGCTCAACAGCAGAATGGCCTTGAGGTAATTGTCCACGGATTCGCTGTTTGACCCTGGTTCGCGGCGCACAGTCACGGGCAAATCTCCGGCTTCCATATTGACATGTGTCTATTTTAGGCGTACCTAATATTTAGGTCAGCCTAAATTAACCCTGATCAGCCCCCAACCCACTGGAGTTTTTCTGATGGCGGTAAACAGAATCGCGAGAGCAGCCTTGATGTTTTTTCTAATGTTAACCATGGTTAACATCAGGCTGCTTTGGGGACAGAGCGGCACCAGCAGTGCAGTCGCCGGCAGCGTTCTCGACACCCGCGGCGGAGTGATTCCCCGCGCCCAGGTCATGGCAACGGAAGTCAATACGGGTTCGGTTCGTATGGTCCAAAGCAACCAGGAGGGCCGGTACCTTTTCTCCCAGGTAAACCCGGGAACCTACCGGATTGAAGTGCGCGCCGAGGGATTCGGAGCCGGCCAGTCCCAACCCACGCTTGTTTCCGTGGGAGCGACCGCTACGGTGAATTTCACCCTGCTTCCCGCGGCCATCTCGCAGTCCGTGGAAGTGACCGGGCAAGCTGGCTTGATGAGCCTCGAGAACGCGAATACTTCGACCACCCTGGAGGCGAAGACAATCAAGAACCTGCCCAACCCGGGGCAGGACCTGACCTACGTCGCGCAGTTTGCCCAGGGCGCGCTGATGAACACAGCGGGATCTTCGAACGATGCAAAGGCCGCGGGTGGCTACGGCAATGTCGAGTTCAACGGACTGCCGGCAACTTCCAACGGCTATATTCTGGATGGCTTCGACGCGAACGATCCTTTTCTCGGGCTGAATATCGGGCTGTCAACCAACCTGGTGATCGGGCTCGATGCTTTGCAGGAAGCAACGGTGAACACCAACTCCTACTCCGTCGATCAGGGACGATACGGGGCATCGCAGGTGAACTACTTCACCAAGTCAGGATCGAACCAGTTTCACGGGGATGCGTATGAGATCTGGAACGGATCTTTATTCAACGGCACGGATTACTTTCTCCATGCCAACGACACGCCGGGAAACATTGCGCACAAGCCTCGGTCGACGGTGAACGAATTCGGCGTGAGTGTTGGCGGTCCAATCCGCAAAGACAAGCTTTTCTTCTTTGGGCATTACGAAGGCATTCGCATTGCACTGCCACTGGTTGCCCGCACCACGGTACCTTCCCCTGCCTATCAGCAATACGTTCTGCAGCAGTTGCCCCGGGGCGGGTTTGATCCCATCAACGGAACGGTGCTGCCGGCGCAACCCCAGGAAGTCGCGTTCTACCAAAAGATGTTCGGGCTTTACAGCAACACGGCGGGTACACCCACGCCAGTTCTTACTTGTCCGTTGGACGCGAGCGGAACCTTGCTGCCGGGAACACAGACATCCGCCAACCTGTTCAATGGATCGGGTTGCGCCAACAAGCGCACGCAATCGCTGAACAATATCGATAGTGAGAATTTGATTGTGGTCAAAATCGACCATACCCTCAACGCCAACAACAGCGTTTGGTACCGCTTTCAGCAGGACACGGGGTTGCAGGCCGCGTACACGGATGCGATCAACCCCATATTCAACGCCTACTCTCCGCAGCCGCAGCGTGCTCTGGTGCTTGGCTACACGCACCTGTTCACACCCACGCTGGTCAACCAATTCAATCCCGGCGCCAGTTGGTATTCGAGCCTTTTTATGCCGAATGATTATCCGCAAGTGCTGCAGCGATTTCCCATTGTGCTGGCCGGTGGCAGTTCCAATGCGCCCTTCACTACCTTGGGAGGAAACAACCAGACCTACACCCAGGGGCGCAAAGTTACCCAGTGGCAGATCAATGACAACCTCATCTGGACCCATGCGCGCCATACCTTCAAGTTCGGTGAGAACTCGCGCAGGCTGGATATCAGCGATTACGATCTGGGCGAAGGAGTCGTGCCCAGCGTGGTCTACAACGATCTCGCGCAGTTCACCTACGGCGCGGCATCCACCGCCACGGCGGGCTTTCCAGTAACGCAGAAGGAGCGGATCGCCCTGGGCAACCTCGACCTGTATGCCATGGATACCTTCAAGGCCAGCCAGAGATGGACCATAACCGCCGGATTACGGGTTACGTGGAATACGAATCCTGTGAATCAGCATGGCTTGTTCGCACGGCCGAAAGGATCCTTTCTTGATCTGGCTCACGATGTCAATCAGCCACTGAACCAGGCCATTCAGACCAACGTGCGCACGCTGTATCCGGGCACCCCGCTGTTGAGTTGGCAACCGCGCGCTTCCGCTGCCTACAAGCTGTCGGATAAGTTGGTGGTTCACGCCGGCGGCGGCGTCTTCAACGACATTATCCCGGCGCAGATTGCGGACCTTGGCGCGACCAATGCGCCCTACGCGCCGGTCTTCGTGGGAGGAATCAACGGACAGGTGGGCGGCGTTGGCATTGCACCCGGAGTTCCCGGCAGTGCCGTGGATGCGACCGCCGCGGCGAATCAGTCTTTCCAGAGTGTGTTTCGTTCTGGCGGTTCGCCGTGTGTTGGAGCGGCGGCGGGTGCTCCCAACTGTCCCTTGGCCGTCAACCTGAATACATTCCCCAGCGGCACGCTGAAGACGCCATACTTTTTGCAATGGAGCCTGGGCTTCGAGCGCGAGCTGGGAGCGCGCGGTGCGCTGCGCGTCGACTACGTGGGCACGCGCGCCGTGCATGAGCCGTACCAGGTGCAGCTAAACGGGTACCAGACGGTGTGCGATGGCTGCTTTGCTCCCTTTGCGTATAACCAGCCTCTCGATGCACGCTTTGGCAACGTAAATGAATTCCGCACCGATGCGGGCAGCAACTATACCGGCCTGCAAACCAGCGCCACCAAGCAATTCGGCGGTCTGACACTTCGCGGAAACTACACCTTCAGTCATTGTCTCGACGAAGTATCGAATGGTGGCCTGCTTCCCTTCTCCTCTCTTGGCATTCTCTATCCGCTGCCCGGCGATTTGCGCAAGCAGTACGGCAACTGCGACTACGACGTACGCCACAATGTCTCAGCCTTTGCCATTTACGAGATCCCGTTTCATTCGAGCCACATGATTTCGCGGTATGTGTTCGGCGGTTGGCAAGTATCGACGACGGCTTTCCTACACAGTGGAGTGCCCTTCAGCGTGCTGAGCGCGCCTTATACTGCGAACAACCACGGCATCTTTCAGGGGAGCGGACCGCAATTTGCGAACCGGGTGGCCGGGGTTCCGGTTTATCGCAAAAGTGCAGTCCCAGGGGTGACGCAAACCGGCAGCCGTCAATGGCTCAACCCTGACGCGTTTGCCTCGGTGGTCGATCCCGGCACGGGCGCCTGTGCCGGCGGGGACTCGCCCGTCCACTGCCAGTTCGGAGCCTCAGGCCGCAACAACTATCGTGGCCCTCATTTCACCTACTCTGAGCTTTATTTGACCAGGAAGTTTCCCATCACGGAGCGCGTCACTTTTCGCCTGGATACGCAAGTCTTCAATCTTTTCAACCATCCCAACTTTGCTTTGCCCAGCAATCAGGCGGGTACTCCCGGTAATCCCGCAACCCAGACAGGCTTTGGCGCGTTAACCAGCACGATTTCTCCTCCTACCGGATTATTGGGCGTAGGGCTCGGCGGTGACAGTTCGCCGCGCATGATCGCGTTTCAAGGAAGAATTGAATTCTGAGTCGCCCACCAGCGGATTAGCCGCCGGCCTAAAATGAGCTCATGTCTACAGTGAATGAGCACTACGAACGGCTGCTATCGCGGCACTACACATGGATGTTCGGCACGTCTTTCGAAGAAAGGGTGAAGGACCAGAAATCCTTTCTCTCGCGCACGCTGGAGTCTCTTCCTGAACCGAGACGGAGTGGGCTCGCCGTCGACCTGGGATGTGGACCCGGCTTTCAGACAATTGCCCTGGCTGAGCTTGGATTTTCGCCGGTGATCGCCGTCGACACCAGCGCGGAGCTGCTGAATGAGCTGCAATCTCACGCGGGTAGCCTTCCGATCCGAACAGAAAAGGCAGATCTGCGTGACTTGCCGGCGATCGTTCAAGCGGGACAAGCCACTGTGATTGTATGCATGGGAGACACCTTGCCCCATCTGCCGCAGAAGAGCGCTGTGAGTGATCTGTTTAGGAGTGTGTTCGACAGGCTGCGAAAAGGGGGAGTATTCGTTATCACGTACCGCGACCTTACGAAGGAACTGTTTGGGACCGATCGTTTTATTCCTGTGCGGACCGATGAGAACAAGATCATGACGTGTTTTCTCGAGTTTGAAAACGAGGATTCAGTGGTCGTCCACGATCTGGTGCACCTGCGTCAAGATTCGGGTTGGTCTCTCAACAAGAGCAGCTACAGGAAGTTGCGTCTGGGAATCGACTGGGTGCGCGAAGAATTATCCAGAGCCGGATTCGACATAATATCTGAAGATTTGTCAGGAAGACTGATTGCACTTGCGGCCGTGAAGCCATAAGAATGTGAAATAAGTCCCGTAGGGACGGCTGAACTTAGCCCAGGACGCAGTCCTGGGTAGAAATTCAAACGGCGAAAAGTCCCGCAGGGACGGCTGGAACTTACCACGAGTTCTCTTAGCCATAAGTCCCGAAAATCGTCAGAGATCCCTGCGGGAAAAGAGAACCTGGGCCAGCAGAATGCCTAGCAGCGCATACACCGCGGCGTAGACCACCATGGCCAAACTCGGGACGAGGCTGCTGCCGAAGGGAGAAGCACCGATGCTGCCGATGAGCGGCGGCTGGAAGATAAAGGCTGCGCGGCGCCAAAGCGCGTCGCAGGGCATGATGAGACTGGAAAGAATTCCCAGGTCGACCAGGGCCTGGATGTGACGCAAAGCCCCAAACTGTTCGATCCATCCACCCACAAAAGCGAGGCCGTAGAGCCCCAGAGACACAGCACCGCTGGTGAGAGAAGAAAAGCAGGTGCTGGCGGCCATGGTCACGCCCAGAAGAACGATCGCCTGCAACCAGACCAGGCTAAGCACGGCAAGGGAGTGATGCGGCAGGTAACCACTCTGCAGCCAGCTGAGCCCGATCGTACCACCCTCGATCAGCGATACATAGAGGGTGAGCATGCCGACAAAGCCAACCCATTTGCCGAGCACCAGGCACCACCGTTCCACTGGCTTGGTTGCAATGGCGTGAATCGTACCGGATGCCATCTCTCCCGACAGGGTGTCGCAGGAAGTCAGCACGGCCATGAGCGAGGTCATCATGCTTCCCGCATACAGCACCATCATGGTCATCATGACGATGGCTTCGCGAAGGCTGACGGTATTCGCTTGCCGCGCTGCGTTCTTGAGTACGAAATGAAGAGCGGTCCAGAAAAAGGCCAGAAAGCCGATGCCGGCTAAGGTTGCAATCCAGAGGATCTTACGCCGGGCAGCCTCGAGGAAAGTGATGCGCGCCATCAACAACGTGGTACGCAACGCGCCGGGCCCGGCCGCGAGACTGAGTGCCGGCGTCCCCGCTGCGGACGCGGCGGCATGCACGTGGATGGCGTCTTCGCTCATAAGCCGGTGTCCGGTCCCATCATCTGCAAAAATAACTCTTCCAGGCTGACGCGCTGGGGAATGACAGAAAAGACTTCGACGCCATGTTCCACCAGGCAGCGCACCACCTCGGGAAGATGGTCCGTCTGCGTGACTCGAAGGGACAATAGTTCTCCCTCAAGGCGCACATCCTGGGTGAACTCCTTGAGGCGCTCCACTGCTGACGGGTTGATACGGGCGACCCTGATCTGAACTTCTGTTTCCGTGGATTGCCATCCGCCCATCTCATACCGGCTGACAATGCGGCCGTCACGAATGAAGGCTACGCGGTCACAGCTCTGCTCCACTTCACCCAGCAGATGCGAGTTCAAAAAGACGGTCGCGCCACGGTTGCGCTGCTCGCTGATCACATCGCGGACCAGCTTGCGTCCTGCGGGGTCGAGGCCTGAGGTAGGCTCGTCGAGAAAAAGGATCTCGGGGTCGTTGACGATGGCTTGGGCCAAGCCTACGCGCTGCATCATCCCCTTGGAGAAGCTGCGGATCGGCTTGTTGCTCTGCGCGCCCAGGCCAACCCTTTCGAGCAGCTGCGGAATCTTGCGGCGGAGTGTTTCGTCCGTGAGACCGCAGAGACGCCCGTGAAACAGAATCAGTTCGGACGCCGAAAGCCAGTCGTAGAAGCGAAAGTGTTCGGGAAGAAAGCCGATACGGGCCCGGACCGCGCGCGTTCCTACCGGCTCACCGAGAAGCAGAGCGCGACCGCCGGTTGGTTTTACCAGGCCCAACAGCATCTTGACCGACGTGCTCTTGCCTGCCCCGTTCGGACCAAGAAACCCGAAAGCCTCTCCGCGCGCGACCTGAAGAGTCAAGTCGCGCACGGCGGCACGGGTTCCGTAAGTCTTTCTTAGCTGCGAAGCGTCGATGGTAAGGGCCATGCACTATCCTTTTACTGCAACTGCTACTGCAACTGCGAGGCCAGGTTGATGGCGGTAGTGTCGTCTCCCGTTCCACCCAGCCCGAAGACGATTCCATTGTCCACCCACATGAGCGAATAGTGGCCCGATGGTCCCTGATTTGTCGGCCGGATGAGCGCGCCCTCGTTGCCGTTGACGTGCACCTGCTCGTATTTTGTCTTCCCTCGTTCTACGGGAAGCACAAGGGTTGAGGTCCAATCGACCGTCTGGGTAAAGTTGGCGGCGTCGTTGGCGTTCATGCCCATGAACTGAAGGGCCACTTGGGCGATCTGTGCCGGGTCCATCTCCTGTGGAGCGGAGACAACCGGGCTGGGAAGCTCGATCAGCGAGATACAGCTGGAGTCGGCCTCTTTCACCGCGTTGCCGGCACCGCCGGACGTGTGGAACATCCCCGCGGCCCTATCGCCGCAGTTGCCATAGAACGCCATTACGCCGGCGGGCACGCGCACAGCGACCGTGGCCCCATCGACGGACGCTGGGATCTGCAGGTCGCTGCGTCCGGCCTCGTCGAGGATTGACTGAATGCGGTCACGATTGAGCTTCATCTGCATGGCGGCGCCACTCTCGACCAGAACGCCGGAGGGCGTTTCGCCCGGCAGGAGTTGCACGGCAAAGCCGGCGGCTTTCGATGCAGTGGCCGCGTCCGCTACCGGTTGGGGCTTTTGCGGTTTCTGGGTGACGGTGACCTCGTCGGAAAGTACGCGACTGATCGTCTGGTTGAGGAGCTGATTGTTTTGCAACGCATTGCCCTTGAGAGCAGATGGATCGATCTCGAGCACGGTGAAGCGCTCGACGCGGAAGATACCCAACAGGCTCTCCGCCCAAGCCCGGACCGGGGCGACGGTTAGGATCAACACCACCACGATTGCGCCGAGGGCAGCGCCTGCGAGCGACAACCTCCGGCCAAGGGACCACTGACTCTGATGCTCTTCCATCCATTCCTCCCGTTTATTCTGAAACGCAGCCCAGGCAATCGCTGAGTTGTCTGCACTGGGCAACTGGGGCAGCCGATCGAGGCCGTCACGCACTCGTGCCGCATGCTCACGCAGCACGGCCAGCTCGCCTTCGCACACTGCGCAACCTTTAAGGTGCTCGATGGCAGCGCATTGCGCCGGGTCGAGTTGGCCATCCAGGTAGGCTCGTAAGGTTCCTGTGTCTGCGTGCTTCATTGCCCCTCCTTCGCTGTCTGTAACTGCTGAGTCTTGCGTTGACGCCTTTGATGCCGTTGGTAGAGCGCCGAGAACTCTGCCTCTGCCCGTGCGAGTTTTGTGCCCACTGAACGGACGTTGACCTGCATGGCCTGGGCGACCTCCTGATACGTCAGGCCGCTGTGGTGCAACAGCAATAGTTGCGCTTTGTCGACCTTGAGCTTCGCCAACACGTCGCGTACTTCGGCGACACGTTCTTGCCGCAACAGCAGAGTGAGTGGGCCCTCGCCGGGGTCTTCATTTTCCCTGGCGCCCTCCTCTTCGATTTCGGTGCCACGCCGCTTGTGCGCGCGCAGAGCGTCGATCGAGGCTCGGGTCGCGGTGCGGTACAACCAGGCTCCGACCAATCCGTCGGCGGCAACGCTGGGACCGGATCGGTAGAGCCGGAGAAACACTTCGGCGCAGATCTCTTCCGCCTCGGAGTCGCGTTGTAGCACGCGACGGCTGACGCGGAAGATGCGCCCATAGTGCTCCCGGAAGATCGCCTCAAACTCGGCTTCTACCCAGCGACTGCTCATGCTCACCACTTCTACACCTCTATAACGATAGGCGCGGCAAGTTTGTGACAGAAAAATATACGGGAGGGGAGAACCTGGGCCGCCGCCCTCGGTCGGAAAAGCATCTCTATGGATGGCCCGTAGAACCGCACATCCCTCCACGGTACGCCGGGACAGGTCGGATTCGCTCGGGATGACAAATGCGCCGCGAGACGGAAGCAGGGCAAATGAGTCTGCGTGATAACCTGCGTCGTCGCGAGTCACGACTCTTATGCTTTGTTGTGGGAGCGGGCATGTCGGTAACAGAAGGTACCGGGCATGTAGGTAACACTTTTCGTTGAACTTGAAGTTAAACGAGCTTGGAGAAAAATGGAATCCCAAGTCGTCGCCGAGGCTGTGGGAATGTGGGAAGCTCGCGGTTTTTTGCGAGCTTTCCAAGGCATAATGCCGTCATTTCCATAGCCACTCACTTCTGCCTATCCGGCATCGGTTGCAGGACGAGCTTATGACTATCGAATCGCGCCAGGGGGAAGGTGGCAAAATGAACGTCCCAGTAGCGATCGTCGGTCGGTTCCATGCCAATGAATTCTCCCCCCAAACACTTGCTGATAAAGATCTGGGTGCCTTTCCAGAAGAAAGTTCCATCCGGATACACTCGCTTAGGCTTCATGTTGGTGTCGTATTCCGGTTTAGGAATTCGATCCGGATAGAGCCGCGGCGAACTACGGTAACAAGAGGCCGGCGTCTTTTGCTCCAGCGCCTCATGCGGGCGTTCTTCGTTGAACACTTGGCGGAACCGATCAAAGGCTTTTTGCTGCGCTCTCCGGTTGGCCGCGGGCGGTTTTGCCGTCTCCGCCTTCAGCGTCCGATGCATGCGCTCGTGACGCCCATTTTGCTCCGGATGACCTGGCTTGATTCGCTCCGGCTGAATACCCAATTTCATCCAAAAGATCGATAAGCGCGAAATGCCAGCGATGGCTCTGGATGCGAATGGAGCGCCATTATCCGTTCGGATATTCAGCGGCATGCCATATTCGCGAAACGCTGCCGTAAAGATGGCTTGTACCTGCTCGGTATTTGTCTTCTCCACGCTCTGACAACGCAGCAAGTAACGGCTGTGGGCATCGGTCATGGTCAACGGATCAATCCGCTCTCCATTTCCAGCCAGGAACCAGCCCTTGAAGTCACCACACCATGTCTGGTTCTCCTCTTCTACCTTCTCAAACGGCTGGCTGTACACAGGGGTCTTCAAACGTTTGTGCTGCGGTGCGCTCAACCCTTCTCGTCGCAAAATCTCTCCGAAAGTGCTCACCACAGGCCAATGGACACGCTTTTTCGTCGCCAAAAGACGCGCCCGTAGCTTCTTGGCCCCCCAGCTCGGATGCGCCTGCTTCAGTTGCACAATCTGCTCCTCGATCCCACTCTTGGTCTGGTTGGGATGATGGCCCGCTCCATAGCGGCGGTCCTGCAAGCCAGCTAGTCCCTCCACCTCATACCGCTCTACCCACAGGTAGCCCGTCTTGCGAGCAATCCCATAGGTCCGACACAGCTCCGCCATCGTGAAACTTCCGCTCTCATACTCCAGAACAAACCGCGTTCTCTCATCCACTACATCCGTCACTTTCCAGGGCATGCTCTCTTCTACCTGCCCCGTGCTGTGAACGAAAAGTGTTACCCACTTGCCCGGTACCTTCTGTTACCTACTTGCCCGGTACCCTGTATCAGGGCACGACTTTAGTCGGGCCGTTCGGATGTCACCAATGAGGGCTTTTAGCCCCTGGGGTATGTTCATCAGGTGAGCAAAGTTCGAGAGGCAGGGGCTAAAGCCCTCTTCTTTGCTGCGTCCTGTGGGAGCGGGCCGACTAAAGTCGTGCCCTGATACAAAGCATGATCGCCTAGGGCTGGAGAAAGCGATGTTTCCCGTTCATTCGTCTCTTAACTCACCGCAGGCAAGTCGATTCCTCGGGATGACAGGGGAGGGTGTTTCTAAGGAAAGGGCTATCGCTGAAGCGGTTCTACGGACCTTTCCAGGGAATGTTCTCGACAGACCTAGCTTGCTAGGGTAGTGCGTCACACAGATGGGCCTTTATCTCATCGGATGATCCTGTCTCGGCTCTTAGCCGGTAAGCCGTGCTTTTCAAGTTACATCGCGCCGAGTCCCGTTAGGGACGACCGAAAGTAGCCCAGGATGGAGTGCACAGCACGGAATCCTGGGTACCTATAGCAAAGTGATCAAGCCCCGTAGGGGCGGCACACATCCTTGAGGGACGTCAGTCCCGATCGGAGCGGATACAGCAGCTGACATAATCGCCTTTATTACTGACGCACTCCACGAGTGTAGTGCGTCACACGGATGGGCCTTTATCTCATCGGAAGATCCTGAGTCGGCTCTTAGCTGGTAAGCCGTGCTTTTCAAGCTACATCGCGCCGAGTCCCGTTAGGGACGACCGATAGTAGCCCAGGATGGAGTGCGCAGCACGGAATCCTGGGTACCTATAGCAAAGTGATCAAGCCCCGTAGGGGCGGCACACATCATTGAGGGACGTCAGTCCCGATCGGAGCGGATACAGCAGCCGACATAATCCCCTTTATTACTGACGCACTACACCAGGTCTTCGATGAGTTGCCATAGAGCCGGCAAATTGGACGGACCGCTTCCAAAAAACGGGATTGACTAATTCGCCATTCTTGAACAACAGGGAGTAACCACGAGTTTACTACCCGCTGTTCCACATGATTATTTTCCAGAATCATGGACGGCGCGTTCCAGGCGTATTACTGTCGGACATAAGACAAGATCTTTTATGCCAAGCCCCTTGCCTGGACGCAACCGTCTCCCCGATTCCCGCACCGAGAGCACCGCAGGGCCTTCAGGCCCGGAGCAATCGCCTGCGCCGCGCCGAATTCGATATCGGCGTCCGTAGCTCCAAAGAGGGAAATCAGGTGTTTGGTGGTGGACGTTGCCCCCTTCGGAGGATCAGTACCCGCCGTCAACAAGCAAGATGGCCAAATGAATTACTTGGCCATCTTGGCCATCTTCGTGAAACAAAGGACTTATTTGGCAACGTTGCCAAGCTGAGGGAGACGAAGAGTACCTTGATGAGTGACATGGATCAGTGACATGCGGGACGATCACCTATCAGAAATAGCCAGATAACGGGACTCGGCGCGACGTAGCTTGAAAAGCACGGCTTACCAGCTAACAGCCGACTCAGGATCCTAAGATAAGAAAGGGCGCATCTGTATGACGCACTACACTATAGGAGGGATTTTCGGCGGTTTCGGAATCTACCGGGGCCAGGCCGTGCTTCTCCATGCGATAGATAAGGGTGCGACGGCTAATGTCGAGGTACCGGGCCGCCTGAGTTTGGTTCCCGTCGAACTTTTCTAACGCACGGCTGATCAGTTCGCGCTCGATGGCTTCCAGGCTGATGCCGTCCTCGGGCAGGTTTGGCCACAGGATGGCAGTGCTGGGGGAAACAGGCACTAACTCTTCCGGCAAATCTTCCGCGGTAATCAGGTCTCCAGAAGAAAGGACCAGCAAGCGCTCCAGCACATTTTCGAGCTGACGCACATTGCCCGGCCAACGATACGAAATCAGCCGCTGGTGCACGGCGGAGGCCATCCTTACATCGAGCAACCCATGCCGTTCCTTGGCTCTCTGAAACAGCGCTTCGATCAGTTCAGGTATGTCTTCCCGCCGTTCGCGGAGAGGAGGCACCGTTAGCGGAACGACGGCGAGCCGGTAATAAAGATCTTCACGAAAGGTCTGGTCCTCTACCATGGCCGAGAGGTCGCGATGGGTCGCAGCGATCACGCGAACATCCACCTTGACCGGCGCATTGGCGCCGAGTTTATGCACCTCACCCTCCTGCAGGACGCGCAGAAGTTTAACCTGCGCATCGAGCGGGAGTTCCCCCACTTCGTCGAGAAAAATTGTGCCTCCATCCGCAGCCTCAAAGCGTCCGGATTTATTGGAGAGCGCTCCCGTGAACGCTCCACGCATATAACCGAAGAGTTCCGACTCGACCAGGTCTCGGGGGATCGCGCCGCAATTGACGGCTACAAAAGGCCGGTTGCTTCGGCGGCTATTGTGATGAATGGCACGCGCCACGAGCTCCTTACCCGTGCCGGTTTCTCCCTGGATGAGCACCGTCGTGGTTCTCTGGGAAACACGCGCCGCCTGATCAAGCACGCGCAGAAAGCCTTTGGAGTGACCAACGATCCCGGCGAACCCGTAGCGCTGGTCAAGCGCCGAACGGAGTGTGCGCACCTCCTCAATCAGGTTCTGCCGTTCCATGGCACGATGCACAATGAGCACCAGCGCTTCGAAGTCGATGGGCTTGGTCACGTAGTCATAGGCGCCCATCTTCATTGCTTCCACCGCGGTCTCTATGGTGCCGAACGCAGTCACCACGATGACCGTCGTCTGCATGCCCTCTTTTGCAATGCGGCCGAGTAGCTCGAGACCGGTGGTTGGCATTTTCAGGTCAGTGATGATGAGCTGAGGTTCCACTTCCCGTAGCATCTTCCACGCCTCGTCACCATCGGCAGCAAGGGATACTTCATACCCAGCTTCTTCGAGCTGCATCTTCATGACCCGGCGCAGACTGCTGTCATCGTCGACCACAAGAATGTGCTTACGGCTCATAGCACTTCTGCCTTGGTGGTCTTTGCGGAGTTTGTAGCGGCGGCGGGCAATTCCACGCGGAAGACACAACCGCCCCCCGCATTAGGCCGGCAAGCCAGGATGCCGCCGTGCTGGGCGGCTATGTTCGATGCGATGGCCAGGCCCAATCCAGTTCCATTCTCTTTGGTGGTAAAGAACGGGTCGAAGATGCGTTCCCTGTCCTGCGGTGCTATGCCGCCCCCGTGATCGCAGACATCGACGCACAGAGTATCCTCAGTGAACGCGGTCCGAACCAGAACTGTGCCTTCACCCTCTGTGGCCTGAATGGCATTGAGAATGAGATTCAGCAGCAGTTGCTTAATTTGCTCAGGATCACATTCAATCTCGCGCGGCTCCCCTTCCGACTGCAACTGTAGCGATACTCCCTGGCGGCTGGCCGTGTGCTGGGCCAGGGCGGTGACGGACTGAACCAGTTCCAGGGGCTCAGCGAGTTGCAAACGAGGCAACCGCGGGCGCGCAAAATCGAGAAAATTGGTGAGCAGCTTGTTGAGGCGTTGCGACTCTTTCGTGAGAATCTCGAGACACTCGGTCCGGGCCTCGGCAGAGACCTGCCCTCGGGCCAGAATCCCGGCCGCTCCACTGATGCTCGCCAGTGGATTGCGTATCTCATGGGCCAGACTGGCTGAAAGCTGACCCGCAGCGGTAAGCCTCTCGGTCTTTTTTAATTGGTCGATGTTCTGTTGCAATTCGGTGTACACGTGTTCCAACTCAACCTTGGTAGCCTCCACACGTTTGCGCTGGAGGCGTTCGCGGTCGGCCACCAAGCCGGCGATCACGGCGGCAAGACCGAAGGTGGTGAGTTCCACAATCTGGTCTTGGGCATCGAGCCGGGCGTGAAACCAATGACGGTGAATCGATGGAGCCAGCAGTACCCCGGCCAACAGGACAGTTTTCAACGCACCCCGCCAGCCAAAGAAAAGACCACCCAACATAAAAGGCAGAACATTGAGGTGGTGGAGCACGTTGTGGACTATTTGGGCGTGTGCGGACGCGATCCAATTCAAGACCGCCAGGACAATCACCAGCGCCACAATCAGCATTGCCTTTGCGAGCGGGGAACGCAGGCTGGACGGACGAGAGGACATGCTCCCATTCTCCCACGGGGCCCATGGGTACCCGTCCAGGGGAGGCAGCAAAAGCGGCGCGGCAGTCAACCTGGGAGCCATCTCGAAGAGAGATTGCATTTCGGTGGCCAAGCCTCGGTCCAGGGTTTCGCCACTCAGATGCCTATATCCGGACAAGCATCCAGCTGTCCCTCTGTACCATCCGGAACAAGGGTGTCCCTTATGGAACACCCTTGAATCTCGATTGGACGTAATTTAGGGGGTTTTGATTTGGCGAACGGATTGCTTAGTCCAGATGCGTGATGTCTTGCAGGCTAAGCCTTCTTCTAATGCTCTCGCCATGGTTCGCTGTTTACGGACAATCGCCGGCCCAAGTTCCCACTCCACGGACTGCCTCGCCAGTCCGGGCCGCGGCTGATTCTACCCTCGATGTTTTGGTCATGGATAAAACGCTGCCAGAAGCCCCGCGGCCACAGGCTGTTGTCGCCACTGAAAAACCTGGCCAATCCTCCGTTTCGGCAGACGAAGGTAAACCCGTTGTACTAACCCTGGCAGACGCCATCGCCATGGCAAGACGGAATAACCCCCGTCTGGAACAAGCATCGGCGGCAACAGAACGTGCGATCGCGGGCGGCCGCGTCGCGCGGGCTTACAGCAACCCTTCGCTCGAGGTGTACGAGGGCGACCAATACGCGAAGCCAATTGCCACGCCCGGGATTCCCGGATTTCTGCAGCACTATGCCGGATACCAGCCAATTGAAATTCCTGCGGAGCGCCACGCCCGGAACCGGGTGGCGCAATCCGCAATCGACAGTAGCCGGGAAGCACAGCAGGCTGTAACTCTTTCCGTCGTCGCCGACACCAAACATGCTTTTTACAATGCGCTGCGCCGGCGAGAAGAAATAGAGCACGCGAAAGAGAATTTGCAACTGGTGCAGGATCTGCTCCGCCGGGTTGAGGTGGAAGTCAATGTCGGCGAGGAAGGCCGGCTGGAGTTGACCCGCGCCGAGGCGGAACTAGGCCGAGCGCGGTTTGCGGTCAGCAGCGCGCAGCTGGAATATGCCAATGCGATCGCCCTGTTGCGGGCGACGGTGGCTGGTTCGGTCGATGCAAATCTCGAGCCGCGAGGGGAATTCGAACCGCGGATCTCGCTACCGCCGCTGAAGCAGCTAAGGGAACAGGTGCTGCGCACACACCCCGTCCTGGAACAGGCGCGGGCCGACATCCGGACGGCGATCGCCACGTTGGATCACGAACGGGCCCTGCGTATCCCACAGCCGACCGCGTTCGCGGAGTACGAAAACCAACCGGACCTGAGCTTCTGGCGAACGGGCGTGACGGTGCCGATTCCTCTGTGGAACCGGCGGCAGGGGCAAATCGCAGACGCGAAGGCCGCAAGTTCTCAGTCGGCTGCCGTGCTCTACCAGAGAACGCTGGAGCTTGTCTCGGCGCTGGAACGCGCCTATGAGCAATATCAGCTGGCGGACCAACAGGCGACTTCGCTCGAGTCCGGCTCGCTGCGCGCAGCGGTGAGCGCGGTGGAAGCGGCCAAAGCCGCGTATCGATTCGGCGAACGGGGCATCATCGAAGTCCTCGATGCGCAGCGGGTGTTGCAGGGTGTGCGCGGCGACCTGGTGGATGCGCAGTTCGCGCGTCAATCGGCGCTGGTGGATCTGGAAGAACTTGGCGCGATTGCGCCTGGAGTGAGACCGTGATGAATACGTTTGATTCTTGGCAGCAACCGGAAGGGCGCTTGAGGCGCAGTGCCGCGGCGTTATTTTTTCTATTGCTCCTGATCACCGCAGAGGGCTGCAAAGCAAAGCACAGCGCGAACGCAGCCGAGCGGCAGACCGATCCGAACCAGGTAGCGATCACCCCGGCGCTCGAAGAAAACCTGAAGTTCGGCACGCCTGAAATGATGGCCGTCGACGGCACGCTCCAGGTGGCGGCGCACGTGGAGACGGATGCCCGGCGGATCGCGCGCGTGGGGTCTCCGGTTTCGGGACGCATTGTGAACCTGCTGGTCTTCGAAGGCCAACAGGTAAAGGCCGGAACGGTGCTGGCCATGCTGCACAGTACCGATCTCTCAGACACCCAGCTGGCCCTGATCAAAGCTTCGTCGCAGCGAGGTCTCGCGGAGGCATCAGAGAAGCGAGCGGAGCAACTGGTGGCGGCGGACGTGATTGGCCGAGCGGAACTGGAACGCCGCCGGGCAGAGTTGCTGCAGGCCAACACCCAGGTGGAGTCATGCCGTACGCAGCTGCGAGGGTTGGGCATGACGGAAACGCAAATCCGTCAGTTGGAGTCCAGCCGGAAACTCAGCGCCGACTATCCCATTGTGAGCCCGAGGAGCGGAACCGTTCTGAAGCGCGAGATCACCATCGGCCAGGTGGTGCAGCCGGCCGATCCGGCGTTCACGATTGCGGACCTCTCGAGCGTCTGGATCGTCGCCAATGTACCCGAGGAAGACGCGGGGCAATTGCAAAAACGCATGCAAGTGGAAGTGCACATACCCGCATTGGCGCAGCAGAAGATAAGCGGACATCTCTCCTTCATCTCGCCCATCGTTGACCCGGCCACGCGTACGGTCGAAGTCCATATGGACGTTGCCAACCCCACCGGCCTGCTCAAACCCGATGAACTCGCCGGCATGACGCTGACCGGCCGTACCGACCACAAGCTCACCGTACCCAATGCGGCCGTGGTGCGGGAAGACAATCATGATTACGTGTTCGTCCAGAATGGACCGCATACCTACATGCTGCACGAGGTCTCGCTGGGAGAAGAACAGAACGATCACCGGGTGGTACTCAACGGCCTGGAACAAGACCAGCACATCGTCACCGAGGGTGCCTTTCACCTGAACAATCAACGCAAGCAGAACGCCATCAAGGGAGGCGTTTAGATGCTGGATTCCATCGTCGCGGGGGCGTTGCGGGAGAGGCTCATTGTTGTCGTGGTCGCCCTGGTCATGGTCGGTTTCGGGATCCATGCTGCGGAACACCTCTCGGTGGACGCCTTTCCCGATGTGGCCAACATCCAGGTGCAGATTGCCACCGAGGCGCAAGGCAAGTCTCCCGAGGAGGTGGAACGCTTTGTCACCATCCCGATCGAGATCGCGATGACCGGCTTGCCGGGCATGACCGATATGCGATCGCTCAATAAGCCCGCGCTCTCACTGATCACGCTGGTATTCAAAGACGGCAGCGATCTCTTTCGTGAGCGGCAGATGATTTCGGAACGGCTGTCTGAGCTGCGCGAACGGATGCCGGTAGGGGTGACCCCGGTACTCGGCCCAATCACCAACGCGCTGGGCGAGGTATATCAATACACCCTCGAATTGCCGAACGAGAGCGCCGAGCATCGGCCCCTCACCCACGAGGAACTGATTGAGCGGCGCACGCTGCAGGACTGGGTCGTACGTCCTCTCCTGCGCTCGATTGCCGGGGTGGCGGAAATAAACTCTACCGGCGGCTTCGTGAAGCAGTACGAAACACTGGTCGACCCGCGAAAGCTGCACTACTACAACTTGACCATCAATGATGTGCGTGATGCGCTGGCGCAGAACAACGCAAATGCCGGCGGGGGTGTTTTGAACCAGCACGCAGAGCAGTATCTGATTCGCAGCGTCGGCCTGGTGCGCGGGCTGGATGATATTCGCAATATTGTGCTCACGGAAACCAAAGGTACGCCGGTCTACATTCGCGATGTAGCGCAGGTGCGCATCGGCACCGAGGTGCGCTACGGGGCCATGATGAAGAACGGCTACACCGAAGCCGTGGGCGGAGTCGTGCTGATGACGAGCGGCGGCAACGCCAAAGAAATTGTCAGCCGAATCAAGGAGCGGGTAGCGGAGATCAACAACAAACATATGATCCCCGGCGGCTTGCGCATCGTTCCGTATTACGACCGCTCGCAACTGGTCGATGCAGCCATTCACACTGTCACCGAAGTGCTGGGCGAGGGCGTGATCCTGGTGGTCGTGGTCTTGTTTCTCTTTCTCGGAGATTTGCGCTCCAGCCTGATCGTCAGCGCCAATCTGGTACTGACGCCTTTACTCACTTTCCTGGTCATGAACCATATCGGGTTGTCCGCCAACCTGATGTCGCTGGGCGGCCTGGCCATTGCCATCGGTCTTATGGTCGATGGCTCTGTCGTGGTGGTAGAAAACATCTTCGCCAGGCTGAGTCACGCCCGGCACGATCACCAGCCGGGAGACAGGTTTGCGCGGCTGCACGTGGTGCTTACGGCGGTGAAGGAGGTGGCCACGCCCGTGCTCTTCGGAGTGACCATCATCATTCTTGTCTTCCTGCCGTTGATGACGCTCGAGGGCATGGAGGGCAAGATGTTCGCGCCCCTGGCCTATACCATCGCGATTGCCCTCGCCATCTCCCTGGTGCTCTCACTCACCCTTTCGCCTGTACTTTCCTCGTATCTTCTGAAAGGTGGATCGGAGGAAGACACCTGGCTGGTGAAATATCTGCGTAAGCCCTACGACTCGCTATTAAGCTGGGCTCTCGATCACCGCAAGCCCATGGTAGCTTCGGTGGCGATTATCTTCGTGGGCGCGCTATCACTCTTTCCCTTTCTCGGTACATCGTTTATTCCCGAGATGCAAGAGGGCACGCTCTCACCCAATGCGGATCGGGTGCCAAATATTTCGCTCGAAGAGTCGCTGAAGATGGAAAAGGAGATGCAGCGCCTGATGCTGGGGGTTCCCGGAGTCCAAAGTGTGGTCTCACGCTTAGGCCGAGGCGAGTCCCCTGCCGACCCAGCCGGCCCTAACGAAGCCGATGTGATGGCCTCGCTCGTTCCCTACAACAAGCGGCCCCATGGCATGACCCAGGAGACCATAGCGGAGCAGATTCGCGAACGGCTGGCGGCTCTGCCTGGCATTAACCTGGTCATGTCCCAGCCCATCAGTGACCGGGTGGATGAAATGGTTTCCGGCGTGCGCGCCGACGTCGCCGTGATGCTGTACGGGGATGACCTGGATGTGCTGGTCAAAAAGGCCGATGAGATTGCAAGGGTCGCCACCGGCATTCAAGGCACACAGGACACGCGCGTGGACCGAGTCGGCGGTCAACAATATCTCACGATTAATATCAACCGGGGATCCATCGCCCGCTATGGTCTGAACGCGGCGGATGTAAACGATGTAATCGAAACCGCAATCGCGGGTAAATCCGCGACGGAAATCTATGAAGGCGAGCGGCGGTTCGCCGGCGTCGTGCGGCTTCCGGAAGACCTGCGGGACAGCGTGGAAGATATTCGCGAGTTGCAGATCAGTTCCCCTGACGGTCCTCGCATTCCGCTCAAAGACCTGGCCAGCGTCAAGGTGGTTGAAGGCCCGGCGCTGATCAATCGCAGCATGGGGAAGCGCCGCATCGTCGTAGGTGTGAACGTACAGGATCGGGATCTGGGTGGCTATGTAAAAGAGCTGCAGGAAAAGGTGGAGAAACAGGTTCCTTTGCCGCCGGGCTACTACATTGAATGGGGCGGCCAATTTCACAATATGCAGCGCGCGCTGCACCATTTGATGGTGATCGTTCCCATCACACTTGCCGCGATTTTCTTCCTGTTGTTCATCCTTTTCCAGTCAGTGCGTTTTGCGGCCCTGATTATTACGGTGGTGCCCCTGGCGTCTATCGGTGGCGTATTAGCGCTCTTTCTCTCCGGCGAATATCTCTCCGTTCCTGCCTCGGTCGGGTTCATTGCACTTTGGGGAATCGCGGTATTAAACGGCGTGGTCCTGGTCTCCTACATCCGAAAATTGCGCGAAGAAGGGTTGACGCAGGCGAATGCAATTCGCGAAGGCACCCGGCTGCGATTCAGGCCGGTGATGATGACGGCCACGGTCGCAGCGCTGGGACTGGTGCCCTTTCTGTTTGCTACCGGACCGGGCTCCGAGATCCAGCGCCCCCTGGCTATCGTAGTGATCGGCGGTCTCGTCAGTTCTACAGCGCTCACACTCCTGTTGTTGCCGGTCATGTATGCCGTTTTTGAGGGCAAAAACGCTCCCGCGGGACCGGCTTTGAAGTTCGCTCATCGCAGTTCTGGCGAATACGAACCCGCGACTTCCGCCGCGCGTTCCGCCCGAAAGGTGAACGCAAATTGAAGCGCACGTTTGACGATAGGGAAAACCGCCGCACATCGCTCTTTGACGGAGGGACGCCGGGTACTCTATAAATCTGCAGGCGTTGCAGCGAGGGCGGCATGGCGTACATTCTTTCGCTCGATCAGGGAACCACCAGTTCTCGTTCCATCGTTTTTGGCAAAGACGGCTATATCGTCGCCCAGGCCCAGCGGGAGTTCCAACAGATCTATCCCCAGGGCGGATGGGTCGAGCATGATCCCTTCGACATCCTCACCTCCCAAATGAGCTCCGTAGTAGAAGTTCTGGGCAAGGCGGGCATACGGGCCAGGGACCTGGCCGCAGTAGGTATCACCAACCAGCGCGAGACGACCATTGTCTGGGATCGGGAAACAGGTAAACCGGTCTACAACGCCATCGTGTGGCAGGATCGACGAACCGCCGAACGCTGCCACCAGATGAAGGACGCGGAAGAGACCGTCCGGCAAAAGACAGGGCTGCTGATCGATCCCTACTTCTCCAGCTCCAAGATCGCGTGGATTCTGGAGAACGTGGAAGGTGCAAGGCAAAAAGCTGACGCCGGTAAACTCGCCTTCGGCACCGTCGACAGCTGGCTGATCTGGAATCTGACCAGCGGCAAGAAGCACGTGACCGACCGGACCAACGCATCCCGGACCATGCTCTACAACATCGTCGAAGACCGCTGGGATCCGGATTTGCTGAAGTTGTTTGGCATCCCCGAAAGCATGATGCCCGAGGTCGTGTGGTCGAGCGAGAAAATCGGCCACGTGACTACGTCTCTCGGTCTCGAAGCGACCGAGATCGCAGGTATTGCCGGAGATCAGCAATCCGCGCTGTTTGGGCAACTCTGTATCCGGCCAGGCGATGCAAAGAACACGTACGGAACAGGCTGCTTCCTGCTCAAAAACATCGGCACGCAGTTCGTTCTCTCCGAAAAGCGGCTGATCACCACTCTGATCTGCAGCCTGGACAAGAAACTGGAATACGCCCTCGAGGGCAGCATCTTCATCGGGGGAGCTGTGGTGCAATGGCTGCGCGACAGCCTGCAGTTGATTCGCCGTTCCTCCGAGGTCAACCAACTGGCGGCCAGCGTGGAAGACTCGGATGGAGTGGTCCTGGTGCCCGCGTTCGTGGGCCTGGGCGCGCCCTATTGGGATCCGTATGCAACCGGACTCTTGATTGGGCTGCGCCGCGGCACCAAGCCCGGCCACATCGCCCGGGCAGCGGAAGAGAGTATCGCCTTCCAGGTGGCGGATGTGATCGAGGCCATGGATGCAGACACCAAGATCCCCTTCAGAGAATTGCGCGTCGATGGAGGCGCATCGGTCGATGACCTGCTGATGCAATTCCAGGCCGACCTGCTCGGCGTACCCGTGATCCGCCCTGCAGTGAGCGAGACCACCGCCCTGGGGGCCGCTTACCTGGCTGGACTTGCTGTAGGGTATTGGAGCGGCCCGGAAGAAATCCGCAGGCTGCGCGCAACGGACACTCGCTATGAACCACATCCCGCGCAACAGAAGATCGCTGCCGGCCGCGCCCGCTGGAAACGAGCGGTCGAGCGCTCCCAAAATTGGCATGAAGGAGATGAATAGATGAATCGCCCGGCGATGCTGGCTCGCGTCAAGGAACGTTCCACTCCATGGGACATCGTCGTGATCGGAGGGGGAGCCACCGGCGTGGGTGTTGCGGTCGACGCCGCCAGCCGCGGCTTTGCCGTGTTGCTGCTGGAGCGGATGGACTTTGGAACCGCTACCTCGAGCCGCAGCACCAAGCTGGTTCACGGCGGGGTCCGCTACCTGGAACAAGGGAACATCTCGCTGGTGATGGAAGCGTTGAAGGAACGCGGCCTGCTGCGCCAGAACGCTCCCCACCTGGTCCATGACCTGGGCTTTGTCGTCCCCAATTACTCCTGGTGGGAAGCTCCTTTCTACGGCATTGGCATGAAGGTGTATGACTTGCTCGCGGGAAAATACGGCTTTGGCAAGTCTCGCCTGCTGTCGCTTGAAGAAACTCTGGAACGGCTGCCCACCATCCAGACGAATGGCCTCCGTGGCGGTGTCATTTACTACGACGGACAGTTTGACGATACCCGGCTGCTGATCCACCTCGCGGCCACTGCGGCCGATCAAGGAGCAGTTCTGCTCAACTATGCTCCCGTGGTCGAGATCACCCGGGGGGCCGATGGCTTCGCGGATGGGGTCATCGCGGTCGATAGCGAATCCGGTGAACGCATGAAGATAGCCGCTCACGTGGTGGTGAATGCAGCAGGCATCTTTGCCGACGAAGTGCGCCGGCTGGCAGAGCCGGAAGTGGACGGCATGATCGCGCCCAGCCAGGGTATCCACCTGGTCTTCGAACGGGAGTTTCTGCGTGGCAACACCGCCATCATGGTGCCGCACACCAGCGATGGCCGGGTGTTGTTTGCCATCCCCTGGCATGAGCACACGGTGGTGGGCACGACCGATACTGCTATTCAGGAACCTTCCTATAACCCGCTTCCCTTCGAGGAAGAAGTGCAGTTCATTCTCGACACCGCGGCTCAATACCTCAGCCGCCCTCCGCAGCGCAGTGATGTGCTCAGTGTGTACGTCGGTATTCGTCCGCTGGTGAAAGCGAATGGGGCTTCGAGCAAGACGTCGTCGCTCTCGCGCGATCACACCATCCATATCGATAACTCGGGTTTGCTGACCATCGTGGGCGGCAAGTGGACGACCTATCGGCACATGGCCGAGGACACGGTGAACCACGCCATCACCCTGGGCGAGCTTCCGGATGTGCCGAGCAAAACGCACGACCTGAAGATCCATGGCTACAAGCAAGAAGAGTCGCTGACCAGCCTGGGCGTTTACGGTTCTGATGGGGACGCGATCCTTGCCCTGGCCGCTGCCGACAAACGTCTCGGCGTGCGGCTTCACCCGGCATTGCCCTACATCGCAGCAGAAGTGGTTTGGGGCGTGAGGGAGGAGATGGCGCGCACTCTGGACGATATGCTTTCCCGCCGCACCCGTGCGTTGTTTCTGAATGCCAGGGCGGCCATCGAAATGGCTCCTGCAGTCGCAGCCCTCATGGCGCAGGAACTTGGCGCCGGCCAGGATTGGATCGATCAGCAACTGCGGGAATTCAATGACCTCGCGGCAAAATACCTGCTACCGTAGAGGGCACCACCCATGAAGAAACAGGATTTTGGCGAATTGCTGGCGGAGGCTCTGGCAGTCTTCATCATTATTGCGTTTGGAGACTCGGTGGCCGCCATGTACTCGCTTTACAACCCAAGCCCCTACCTCAACTCTTATTGGGGAGTTTGTATTGCGTGGGGCCTGGCGGTCACCATGGCCATCTACGCCACCGGCTCCATCTCCGGCACCCATGCCAATCCCGCGGTCACGCTGGCCCTGGCGCTCTATCGGAAATTTTCCTGGCGCAAAGTGATTCCCTATATCGTGGCCCAGGTGATTGGCGGAATCGTCGGAGCGGGCCTGGTCTACTTCTTGTATGTGCCCGTCATCGACCACTTCAACCAGGCCGCTCAGCTCACGCGGGCTGCCGGCGGCGCGGCTGGGGTCTTCTTTACTCATCCGGGCCTGGCCGTCACGCCGACGCATGCGTTCGTCGACGAGATCATCCTGACCGCGTTTCTTATCTTCGGCATCTTCGCCATTACCGAGCAATACAACGAGATGGCTCCCCAGTCGAATTCAAGCGCTCTCATGATCGGCTTGCTGGTCGCGTTGATCGGCGCGTCGATGGGTTATCTGGAGGCCTGGGCGCTCAATCCCGCGCGTGATTTGGGCCCACGGATTTTCTGTTATCTCGCAGGATGGGGACCGGCTGCGTTCCCTTCTCCCGGCAACTACTGGTGGGTGCCGATCGCCGGGCCGCTGCTGGGCGGTTGTGTGGGCGGCGCGGCCTATCAGTTCATGGTGCGGCCGTTCCTGCCGGCGCGGCTGCGGACCCTTGGATGAGCCAGCTCTCGCGCCGGGCTTTTCTTGCCATGGCGGCCATGGCTTCGACGAGTTGGGCCCAACCTAAGCAGACCAGCGTGGTTCTACTGCTCACCGGCGTGATCACGGATGGCGGCTGGAGCCAGCTTGCTTTCAACGGGCTGAAGTCGTTAGGCCCGGGATTCAAGACTGCGTACGCGGAGAACATTGGCCTGGCACAAATGCAGGAAGTCGCCCGCGGCTACTCTGACGATGGGTACGATTTGGTTCTGGGCCACGGCTTCGAATTCAGTAATGCGCTGCTCGACATTGCACCGGATTATCCCAAGCAGCACTTCTTCGTAACCAGTTATCTGCCTCAACCGAACGTCCCGCGGAACCTGATGTTTATCAATCTGGGTTATTTTGGCGCGGCCTACGGAGCGGGCGCGCTTGCGGCCCTGATATCGGATAAGAAGCAGGTGGTCGGATTTGTCGGAGGCGAGGACGATCCTACGCAGCAGAGGATCCAGAGGTGCTTTATTGCCGGCGCCCGGAACACGGTCAAAGGTATACAAGGTTTGGGGATTATCACTGGCGACTACGATAACGCAGCCAAAGGGCGCGAAGCTGCTTCAACCCTGATTGGCAATGGGGCCGATGTGATCTGGCATGCGGCAGACGTAACCGGCCTGGGCGCGATCCAGGGTGCTGTCGCCGGGAAGGCTAAGGTGATGGGGTGTTATTCCGATCAGACAAGTCTTGCGCCGGACAACATGGCGACCAGTTTTGAGATGAACCTCGGAGGCGTGGTTCAGACTGTTTCGCATGCGGTGGCTAATCGTACGTTCTCCGGTGGCACGGAGTGGAAGCCGGCGGTGGACTGGATGTGGCTTTTGAAAGCAGGCGCCAACGGTCACTACAACCCGCACCTGGTTTCTGCTGCCGACTGGGCTGGGTTTCAGAAAACGTGGAGCGACTTGGCTGCGGGTCGGATCGAGGTTCCCGCGTAGGCTCAGGAAAACCTTTCCACGACGGGTCAGTAGTCGCAGATCGTGTTTGACCCTGCCGAGTTTCTTTTTCCAGGAGAAGTAATTGCCCACCTTTGAAATGAGAAAGATCGTGAAGCGGTTCCCTGGAGTGGTGGCCAACCGCGATGTCAACCTCACGATCGAGGCTGGTGAAATCCATGCGCTGCTTGGCGAGAACGGCGCCGGCAAGAGCACCCTGATGCAAATTCTGTACGGATTCCATTCCATGGATTCCGGCTCAATTCTGATCGACGACAAGCCAGTCGAGATTGCCAGCCCGCGAGATGCCATCGCGCTCGGCATCGGGATGGTCCATCAGGAATTCATGCTGGTGCCGAGATTTTCCGTGGTCGAGAATGTTGTCCTCGGCCTGAAGGGCAAGCTCGACCTGCGTGCGGCCTCACGCCGGCTACGCGCTCTGAGCGAGCAACATCACCTGGCCATCGATCCCGGTGCTCAGGTGCAGCATCTGCCCATCGGCGTGCAGCAAAGAGTTGAGATCCTGAAGCTTCTTTATCGCGACGCCAGGCTGCTCATCCTCGACGAACCCACAGCCGTTCTCACCACCCACGAAAGAGATCAGCTCTTCACGGTTCTGCGCGGACTACGGTCTCAGGGCCACTCGATCGTCATCGTGACCCACAAGCTGCAGGAGATCGTGGACCTTGCCGATCGTGTGACCGTCATGCGCGACGGCCAGGTGGTGGCCACTGTGTCCACGCGAGAAACAACCGAGCAGGAGCTGGCGCGCCTGATGGTAGGCCGTGACGTGAATCTGCGCGCCGTCAAAGTCCCGGTAGAACGCGGTGCGGCCATCCTGCGGGTCGAAGGGCTCCATGTCCGCGATGAAGTGGGACACGAAAAAGTGCGTGGGGTGACGCTCGACGTGCATGCCGGGGAAATCGTCGGCATTGCCGGTGTCGATGGCAACGGTCAATCGCAACTGGCAGAAGCCATCATGCATTTGCGCGCCGCGGATAAGGGACGCATCTTTCTTCACGACCGCGAAGTGACACGGCTGACGGTGGCGCAGCATCGTGCTTTGGGCCTTGCTTATGTTCCTGCCGACCGGCGGCATGTAGGCGCGGTTATGGAGATGTCCATTGCCGACAATGCGATTCTCGGATCGCAGGGAAAGTACACCCGCAACTCGTTCCTTGACTGGCGCAGAATTCGTGAGCACGCGGAGACGCTGGTCGCCCGGTTCGGCGTGCGGGCAACCAGTATCGCGACCAAGGCCGGCAAGCTTTCCGGAGGCAACCTGCAGAAGCTGATTCTCGGCCGGGAGATTCTCGAGGATTCAGCCGCAATGGTGGTGGAGCAACCCACACGCGGTCTGGACGTCGGCGCAATCGAGTCGATTTGGGCTGAGTTGCTTGCCCAACGCGAACGCGGGCAAGGCTATTCTCCTCATCTCCGCAGAGTTGGAGGAACTGATGAACCTGGCGGACAGGATTGCCGTCATGTTCGAAGGGCGTATTGTCGGCATCCTCAATGCGGCGAGTGTTACGACAGAAAAGCTGGGTCTCATGATCTCCGGCCTGAGCGAAGAATCATGAAGCTGATCGAACGCCGGGTAACTCCAGCCGATTCGCCGCTTGCCCTCGCCACCGCCATGGTCGCCGCGGCGGTCGTGGCGATGCTGATCACGTCGTTGTTGTTTAGCCTGTATAAAGCCAATCCGCTGCAGGCATACTTCGCGCTCTTCCACGAACCGTTCGCCAGCTGGCGAGGCTTCGGCTACACCCTGGTCCGCACCGCGCCGTTGACGCTGATCGCGCTGGGCACCATCGTCAGCTGGCGATCGGGCTTCGGCTATCTGGGGTTTGAAGGGTGCTTCGTGATTGGCGCCGCGGCCACCAGCTGGCTGGCGCTCAACACGGCGCTTTCTTCCTGGGCATTCTTACCGTTGGCACTGATATTGAGTTTCGCTGCGGGAGCTGCATGGGCAGGGGTGGTGGCTCTGATCCGGGCACGGTTTGGAGGCAACGAGGTACTCATCTCGCTGATGATGAATTATGTCGCGATCCTGCTTGTGCAGTACCTGGTCTCGGGGCCTATGCGTGCTCCTGGTGGCGTGCCTGAGACGGCGCTGCTGCCGCGGGTGACGTGGCTTCCCTTTATCGTGCCCGGGACACGCGCGCATGCGGGGATTCTGCTGGCGTTGCTGGCGACCCTGCTGGTGTGGGTGCTGTTGCGCAAGAGCAGGATAGGCTATGAACTCATCGTCAGCGGGCTGAGCCCGGCCGCCGCGCGATTTGGTGGAATCAATGTGGGCGCACGGCTGGTGTTGGCTGCTTTCGGTGCAGGAGGGCTAGGGGCGTGGGCAGGCATGGTTGAGGTGTTGGGTGAGCAACATCGCTTGATGGATGGAATCAGTGGCGGTGTCGGATTCACCGGAATCATCGTCGCCCTGCTGGCAAAGCTCAACCCGCTTGCCGTGGTCCCGGCTGCGGTGCTCTACGGCGGCATGACGGTAGGCGCCAATGCCATGCAGCGGAGAGCGGGAATTCCTTCCTCCATCACGTTCATCCTGCAGAGCCTCATTGTGTTGATGGTGCTGGCGAGCGATATCTTCCGCCGTTACCGGGTGAAGCTCACATGAACCTGCACCGGCTTTTAACATCAGCGTTTTTTGTGACCTGGCTGGCCGCTAGCCTGCGTCTCGCGGGACCGGTCCTGCTCGCCGCGCTCGGGGAGACGTTTGCGGAACGATCAGGAGTGCTGAACGTCGGCATTGAAGGCACCATTTTGCTGGGTGCGTTAGCGAGTTTTCTGACGGATTATGCCACCGGCTCAGTTTGGTTGAGCCTGCTTGCGGCGATGTTGACGGGTATTGTGTTTAACCTTTTGCTGGCCTGGATGTACGTTACGGTGCGCGCCAGCCAGGTCGTGGTTGGGCTGGTGTTCAACGTGCTCGCGATCGGTATCGCCGCGACCGTGTATCGCCGGGCTTTGGGCGAGTCTTCAGGGCCGCAGAGTGTGGCTATGTTTGCGCCGGTGCATGTTCCGGGGTTGAGCGATCTTCCGTTGCTCGGGCCGGTTTTGTTTGGACAGACGAGTTTGCTTTATTTGACTTTGCTGTTGGCAGGGGTGGCGCACTTCGTGCTGTTTCACACCAGCTTTGGTCTGGCGCTTCGTGCCGCGGGAGAGAATCCCAGTGCCGCGGACGCGGCCGGTATTTCCGTGGGCCGCATGCGGTACATCGGTGTGCTGATTGGCGGTGCTACCGCCGGCATGGCTGGTGCTTACCTGGTATTGGCGCAGATCGGATTGTTTCGCGAGTCGATTGTTTCGGGGCAGGGGTTTATCGCTCTCGGGATTGTTATTTTCGGCAGGTGGAATCCGTGGAAGGCGGCATTGGCTGCGCTGGTGTTCGGCGCGTGCGATGCGTTGCAGCTGTCGTTGCAATTAGGCGGTGGCAATGTGCCCTCGCAACTACTGGCGTCGCTGCCCTACCTCGTCACCATCCTGGCTATCTCTGGTTTATTCGGAGGAAGAGCTGTACAACCAGCCGCACTGATGGTCCCTTACGCGAAAGAGTGAGGGCAAGAAACTGCAGGTCCCTCGCTGCGCTCGGGATGACAGATAGGAGAGGGTCGTTGGAGGGAAAGAGCTGTTGCTAAAGGAAAGAGCTGTTGCTAAAGGAAAGAGCTGTTGCTAAAGGAAAGAGCTGTTGCTAAAGGAAAGAGCGGTTGCTAATGGAAGGGCGGCTGCCAATGGGTTTGCCTCGCCCAACAATCGTCCTGTCCCTTGGCAGCAACCTTCTCCTTACAACGACCCTCCCCTATCTGTCATCCCGCTGCCCGGCGTGCCGTGGGAGCGCAGCGAGGGACCTGCAGTTTTCATCTTGGCCACGGGCGATGCTTGGATGCATCCGTGCCAGCCCGTTTGGTCAGCGCATCGGCGCTCGACTGCGCATACTTGCGGACCGCGGCCTCGTCCACGCTACCAACCACTCCGTCGCGCATCACGAAGCGTCCGTCGATCATTACGCTGGTCACCTCGTGCCCCAGTGCCGAATAAACAAGCGCCGAAACCGGATGATGAATGGGCGTCATAAACGCATTGTTGTAATCGACCACCGCGATATCGGCCTTCTTCCCTACCTCGATCGAACCGATCTCCTTTTCCAGGCCAACTGCTCGCGCGCCACCAATCGTCGCCATCTCCAGCACTTTTTCCGCCGTAATGATGGTGGCATCCTGATGCACACCCTTTTGTTGCAACGCAGCAAACTTCATCGCCTGAAAGAGACTGTGATTGTTGCTGCTTGCCGGCCCGTCGGACGCTAGACCCACCGTGACCCCCGCCGCCAACATTTCCGGAATGGGCGCGCAGCCCGACGCCAGGTACATATTGCTGCAGGGATTATGGGACACCTTCGTATCATGCTTGCGCATGATGGCGATATCGTCGGTCTTGCAATGCACACAATGCACCGCGATCACATCGCGACCCAGAAACCCGATCTCGCTCAGAAACTGCGTATCATTCATCCCGTGGGTCGCCGCGCAAGTCTCCAGCTCAAAATCGGTCTCCGCGACGTGGGTGGTGATGAGCACATGCTCCTCATCGGCCAACTTCCGCGTCTGCCGGTAGCCTTCCTCATTCACCGCCCAGATCATGTTGGGCGCAAGCCCCACCTGCACCCGCCCTCCCGGCTTGTTGTACCGCCGTATCTGCGCTTTCGCATCTGCTAAAGCAACCACCGGCTGCTCAATCAGCGCTTCTGGAATGCCATACTGCACCCCATCGGAGATGAACCCGCGGCAGACAAACCCGCGCATGCCCGTCATCTCAAATGCGTCCACCACCGACGTGATCAAACCCGGCTGTGGGTGAACGTACATGAAATCCACCACCGTCGTTACCCCGGAACGAATGGACTCAACGCAACCATGAAGCGCAGCTGCATGAGCGTCCGGCGCGGTCAGATGCACTGCACTCGGCGCCGTCATGCAGGTAAACCACTTCTTCAGCACCATGTCGTCGCCCAGACCTTTCAGCAGGGTCTGAAACAGGTGGGTGTGGGTATTCACCATCCCTGGCATCACGATGCGATCGCTGCAATCCACCACTTCGGCCCCGGGATACTTCTGCTGTAACTGCTGCCGGGTGCCCACCGCGGCAATGCGATCGTTTTCGATACACACGCTGCCACGCTCCAGGATTTCCCGGCGCTCGTTCATAGTGATCAGCCAGCCATCGGCGAGGATGAAACTCATTCGGTGGAACCTCCGCTAGTTGCTTTGTTTCGTTCATCCTACCCGCTATCATGAAGTCAGGCCATTGCGATCATGCCCGCTCACCCCTCGACCGCCGAAGAGCTTTACCACCACGGGCTCGACCGCCTCGCAGAAGGCGATGCTGCGGCCGCCGCCGAAAGCCTTCGCCGCTGCCTCGAAGCAGACCCCGGCATGCTGGATGCCATGCACGGGCTCATCCGCGCCTTGCAGGAGCAAGGTGATTTCGATGGGGCGATCGCGGTGGCACGCCGCCTGCTTGAGCTCGACCCGGACGAGGTGCTGGCCCATACCAGCCTCTCGATCCTCTATCAGCACAAAGGCATGATCGCCGAGGCGGAAGCCGAGGCGCTGAAAGCCAAGCTGCTGGGCTGGAAGAAACATTTGCAGCAACAAAAAGCGAAGCTATGACCAAAGCAGCGCAGGCCCCATTCTGCGCAATTTTCACGATCAGCTGGCTGCCGCGTATGGCCCACGAGGCCCAAAGCCTCGTTGTGAGGGCTGCCCAATGGCCGCCTTCCAGTGATGACACGCACGCTTTACGTCGCCAGCACCAATCCGGGCAAGTTGCGCGATTTTAGCCTGGCGGCGTCGCGGCACGGCATCGCGATTCTCGCGTTGCCGGGGCTCGAAGCGATCGAGGCGCCTGCGGAAAACGAGCCGACCTTTGCCGGCAATGCCGCTGAAAAGGCGATTTATTACAGTCGCTTCCTCCCGGGCGAGATGGTACTGGCCGACGATTCGGGGCTCGAGGTCGACTTTCTTCAGGGCGCGCCCGGTGTTCGCTCCGCCCGTTTTGCCGCTGATGCCGGGTTCGGCGAGGCCGACACCCCAGACGCAAACAACAATCTTTTTCTGTTACAGCAACTCGGCGGGGTTGAAGACAGCGAACGAGGCGCCCGCTACCGCTGTGCGCTGGCCGTTGCACAGGATGGGGTACCGGTGATTGCCGCCGAGGGCACGGCTGAAGGACGCATCCTCACCGCTCCGCGCGGCCACGGTGGCTTCGGATACGACCCGCTGTTTTATGTGCCGGCCCTCGACCGAACCATGGCGGAGATCGACGATCAAGCCCGATGGACTTATAGCCATCGTGGCCAAGCCTTTCGTGCCCTACTGGAAGTCCTGGTCTGAAACCTTGACGGTGCTTCGCTCACGCACCAATAATAGAGAGTTGGGCCGGATTCGATTTCAGCCCCGCCTGAGGCATCGAAAAAACTCAAATGAGCACAATGGCAGCCGTCCCTCGGGACAATCGAGCGCCCGGGTTCTGGGCCTCCACCGTCGGCAAGAAGATCGTGATGGCCGTTACGGGCATCATTTTGTTTGGTTTCGTGATCGCGCATTTGCTGGGCAACCTTCAGGTATTTGAAGGGCCGGCAAAACTGAACGCGTACGGCGCGTTTCTGCACAGCATCGGCGAGTTTCTCTGGCCCGCGCGCATCATCCTCCTGATTGCGGTCACGCTGCACATTGTCGCAACCGTGCAACTCGCTCTGCGGAAAAAGCGGGCGCGGCCGGTCGATTATTCCGTCAAAAAGGCAATCGCGTCCTCCTATGCTTCGCGGACCATGTACTGGTCGGGGCCCATCGTGCTGGCCTTTATCATCTTTCACCTCCTGCACCTGACCGCCGGCTACATTCATCCCGGCGCCGCCTACATTGAGGGCGACGTGTACCACAATGTGGTTTCCGGCTTCCAGGTGTGGTGGGTGTCGGTTTCCTACATTGTCGCTGTCAGCCTTTTGGGACTGCACCTGCGCCACGGACTTTGGAGCATGTTTCAAACGCTGGGCATCCACCAGCCACATCACACCTTGAGATTTAAGAAGGCCGCGATGGTGATCGCTGTGCTCATCACCCTCGGCTACATTTCCATTCCGATCAGCGTTCTACTGGGGCTGGTGAAATAGATGATCCTTGATTCCAAAGCACCCACGGGCCCCATCGAGCAAGCATGGGAACAGGCTCGTTTCGACTTCAAGCTGGTCAACCCTGCGAACAAGCGCAAACACCACATCATCGTGGTCGGATCCGGACTCGCAGGAGCCTCTGCCTCGGCCACCCTGGGCGAACTCGGCTACAAGGTTCACTGCTTCTGCTTTCAGGATTCGCCCCGCCGTGCGCACTCCATCGCCGCCCAGGGCGGCATTAACGCTGCCAAGAACTATCAGAACGACGGCGACAGCGTGTTCCGTCTCTTCTACGACACCGTAAAGGGTGGGGATTTCCGGGCACGCGAGGCCAACGTCTATCGCCTGGCCCAGATGAGCGTCAACATCATCGATCAGTGCGTGGCCCAGGGAGTCCCATTCGCCCGTGAATACGGAGGCGCGCTCACCAACCGATCCTTTGGCGGCGCCCAGGTCTCGCGTACGTTCTATGCTCGCGGCCAGACCGGCCAACAGTTGCTGCTCGGCGCTTACCAGGCGCTCGAACGCCAGATCCACGCTGGTACCGTTACCATGCATCCGCGCACCGAGATGCTCGACCTGATCGTGATCGACGGAAAGGCCCGCGGCATCGTCACTCGTCACCTGGTCACGGGCGTCATCAGCACCCACTTTGCCGATGCGGTCATCCTGGGCACCGGCGGCTATGGCAACGTCTACTACCTGTCGACCAACGCCAAGGGCTCCAATGTGACCGCCATCTGGCGCGCCCACAAGCGTGGGGCGCTGTTTGCCAATCCCTGCTACACGCAGATCCATCCCACGTGCATCCCGGTTTCCGGCGACTACCAATCGAAGCTCACCTTAATGAGCGAGTCGCTGCGCAACGACGGCCGCATCTGGGTGCCGTTGAAAGCCGGTGACAAACGTTCTCCCGATCAGATACCGGAAGCAGAACGCGACTACTACCTGGAGCGCCGTTATCCGAGCTTCGGCAACCTCGTTCCTCGGGACGTGGCGTCGCGGAACGCAAAGGCTGTGTGCGACGAAGGCCGTGGTGTCGGCGAGACCGGGCTGGGAGTCTATCTCGACTTCACCGACGCCATTCGGCGGCTAGGCGAGAAGACCATCCGCGATCGCTACGACAACCTGTTCGACATGTATCAGCGCATCACCGATGAGAACCCCTACAAGGTTCCCATGCGTATCTATCCCGCCATCCACTACACCATGGGCGGCTTGTGGGTGGACTACAACCTGCAAAGCACCATTCCCGGCCTGTTTGTCATCGGCGAAGCCAACTTCTCTGACCACGGCGCGAACCGCCTGGGCGCCAGTGCCCTGATGCAGGGACTCTCCGATGGATACTTTGTCGTTCCCTATACCGTCGGCAACTATCTCGCGACCAACAAATTCCCTGCCGTGCTCGATACCGCACCTGAGGTCAAGGAAGCGGTCGCGTGCGTGAAGAAGACCACGGACCTGCTGCTCTCGATCAAAGGCAAGCGCACGGTTGACTCCTTTCATCGCGAACTAGGGAAGATTGTCTGGGACTACTGCGGCATGTCGCGCACCGCGGCGGGTCTCGAATCTGCCATTGGCCAGATTCGAGTGTTGCAGGAGGAATACTGGAAGAACGTCAACGTTCCCGGCAGCGGAGAGGACCTGAATCAAAGCCTGGAGAAGGCCGGCCGCGTGGCAGACTTCTTCGAGCTCGCCGAGCTCATGTGCATCGATGCCCTCAACCGCAATGAGTCCTGCGGCGGCCACTTCCGGGAGGAGTATCAAACCCCCGAAGGCGAAGCCCAGCGTGACGACGAAAATTACTCCTACGTGGCCGCCTGGGATTATCGCGGCCCCGGCAACCCGCCCACGCTCAACAAGGAACCGTTGGAATTCCACTACGTTCATCCGAGCCAGAGGAGCTACAAGTAATGAAGGTAACGCTGAAGATCTGGCGTCAGAAGAACCGTAAGGAACCGGGCAAGTTCGTCAGTTATCCGATCGAGGTCGCCAGCGTGGAGATGTCGATGCTGGAGTGCATTGACGTGCTCAACGAAGAACTGATTGAGAAGGGCGAAGAGCCGGTGTCGTTCGAGCACGATTGCCGCGAAGGCATTTGCGGCTCTTGCGGCTTCATGATCAATGGTGTAGCGCACGGCCCCCAGCGAGCCACGACCGTCTGCCAGCTGACCATGCGCCACTTCAAAGATGGTGAGGAACTGGTCCTGGAGCCCTGGCGCGCTTCTGCCTTCCCCATCATCAAGGATCTGGTGGTTGATCGCCGCTCCTTCGACCGCATCATCGCTTCGGGCGGCTACATCTCCATATCCACCGGGAACGCCGTCGACGGCAACACTCACCTCATCGGCAAGGAGACGGCTGACCGGGCGATGGACGCTGCTGCCTGCATCGGCTGCGGGGCTTGTGTCGCGGCCTGCCCCAATGCTTCATCCGCACTCTTTACCGGGGCCAAGATTGCGCACCTGGGCATCCTGCCCCAGGGCAAGCCTGAGCGCGACAAACGCGCTCTCGGCATGGTTGCGCAAATGAACGCCGAAGGCTTCGGGAGCTGCACCAATATCGGCGAATGCACCGGCGTCTGCCCGAAAGAGATCCAGCTGGAAGTGATTGCGGTCATGAACCGGGACTATCTCCGCGCCAGCATCAACCGGCGCGATGAGCTGGGCGCCACCATCACCCCATTCACGGAGTGGAGCACGGGCGCGAAGTATAGTAGCCCTAATGTGAAAGAATAGCGGCGAATGAAGATTTCGCTCGCGCTCCTCCTGTTCAGTGCGGTTCTCCCGCTCCAGGCACAGACCACCTCGAAGACTGCCTCCGTGACCAAAAAGAAAGATCCGCTCGCCGTACACCAGGCCGCAATTGTCATCGACACGCATGCCGACACCACCCAGCGCATGCTCGACGAAGGCTACGATCTGGCAGAACCGCTCAAAGGCGGCTATGTCAATTTCGAGTCCGCGCGCAAAGGCAACCTGGGAGCGGAGTTTTTCTCCATCTGGGTGGACCCGGCTGCTTATACGAACGGGCATGAAGCGCGGCGCACGCTGGAGTTGATCGACGCTGTCTACCAGCAGGCGGCAAAACACCCTCAGCAAATGCGCATGGCCTTTTCACCGGAAGACATCCGGGCCGCGCACCGTGAGCACAAGCTGGCGGCACTGATGGGGATCGAGGGCGGCCATTCTATCGAGAACAGCCTGGGCCTGCTGCGCGACTACTACCGGCTCGGCGTGCGCTACATGACGCTCACCTGGAGCAACTCCAATGGCTGGGCCGATTCCTCAGGCGATATTGACGACCCTAAAGTTCCTCATACCAAAGATGGCTTGAGCGACTTCGGCAAAGACGTGGTCTATGAGATGAACCGCCTGGGCATGATGGTGGATATTTCCCACGTATCCGACAAGACCTTCTATCGCACGCTCATCATCAGCCGTGCTCCGGTCATCGCGTCCCACTCGTCGGCGCGCGCGCTTTGTAACGTGCCCCGCAACATGGACGACAACATGCTGCATGCCGTCGGCCAGTACGGCGGCGTGGTGATGGTGAATTTTTATTCCAGCTTTCTGAGCGAGGACTACCGCAAGGCGGCGCAGGCCATGCAGCCCGAAATCAATAAGGCAGTCGCGGATGCGAAAGCTAAACTTCAGGCCGAGGGCAAGCCCATACCGAACGAGCTTGCCGAGGAAATTGGCAAGAGCTACACGGCGAAAATCCCGCGCCCTCCGCTCAGCGTGCTGATCGACCACATCGACCACATCGCCAAGGTTGCGGGCATCGACCACGTCGGACTTGGGTCAGACTTCGATGGCATTCCTTCGAGCCCGGAGGGCATGGATTCCGCCGCCGACCTGCCCAAGATCACACAGGCACTCATGGCGCGTGGCTACAGCGCCGAGGACATGAACAAAATCCTCGGCGGCAACTTCCTGAGGGTGTTTGAAAAGGTGCAGGAGGTTTCCCGGCAGTTGCAATCCGAGAACCGCCCGCGCATCAGTGAAAAGCAGCCTTTTGACAAGAAATAGGCGGGCGAGCAATTCTCCTACGGCTGTATTAGTCTGGGTTGGGAACCATCCATGAGACCCTGTCGTCGTTTCGCAGTTTTGTTGCTTTTTTCGACTGTTTTCGCCATTGCTCAGCAGTCCACTCCACCGCAAACACCCCCGGCCCAAACGCCGCCCGCTCAGACTCCTCCCGCCGAGTTGCCGGATATGCCCACCAGCCAGGTCCCGCCGACCATAGAGCCCACCGGGCCTACGGCGGTTCTCGATACCAGCATGGGGCGCATCACCTGCAAGCTCTTCGACAAAGAGGCGCCGCTTACGGTGGCCAACTTTGTTGGGCTGGCCCAGGGAACCAAGCCGTGGACCGACCCCGTCAGCAAGAAGAAGATGAAGAACAAGCCCTTCTACGATGGGACTACCTTTCATCGCGTCATTCCCGATTTCATGATTCAAGGGGGCGACCCGACCGGCACCGGCACCGGCGATCCGGGATATATGTTTGCCGACGAGTTCGATCCCAACCTGAACTTCGATGTACCCGGGCGGATGGCGATGGCTAATTCCGGACCCGGCACCAATGGGTCTCAATTTTTCGTCACCGAAGTGCCGACCAGGCATCTGGACCAGAAGCACACCATCTTTGGCCAGTGCGACCAGCCCAGCATGTCGATTGTCTCTTCGATTGCCCGTGTGCAGCGGGATGCGGAAGATAAGCCGGTCCAACCGGTCATTCTCAACAAAGTCACGATCGTGCAGCCGGGTCAGCAGTTGCCACCTCCGCCGCCCGCTCCTCCAGCGCCTGCGGCCCCGCCCGCTGCGCCCCCAATTCCCAATCAAAACTAAACCGAATACCAGGAGTTCTTGAATGCCCCGTGAATCCGGAACCTATGCCATCTTCAACACCAGTGAAGGTACGATCGTCTGCCGCCTCTTTGAAAAGGACGCGCCCAACACGGTAAAGAACTTCGTCGAACTCGCCGAGGGCAAACGAGAGTGGACGCACCCCGTCGGCAACAAGAAGAGCAGCGATAAGCTTTATGACGGCACAATTTTTCACCGCGTGATTCCCGACTTCATGATTCAGGGCGGAGACCCGGCGGGTAACGGTATGGGCGGTCCGGGATATAAGTTCGCTGACGAGACCAAGGGCTCGCCCCACAGCCTGAATGCGCCGGGTAAGCTGGCCATGGCCAACGCTGGTCCCAACACCAACGGGTCTCAGTTCTTTATCACCGTGGCGCCCACCCAGTGGCTCACGGGTAAGCACACTGTCTTTGGCGAAGTTGTGGAAGGGTACGACGTGGTGGAGAAAATCTCCAAAGTGCCCCGCAATTCGCAGGACAAGCCGAACAAGCCAGTGACTATCGAAACGGTAGTCATCGAACGCGTCTAACTCGCCTAAGCTGGAGTGGCCCACATTTCGTCAAGAACGAGGCGGGTATGGGCCACCTAAGTCAATGTGGAGGGGAAACTTCTTCCTGAGAGGTGAGTTCGTCGGCGTGCGATTCTCCGGCCAACCCGCAAAAAAGCTTGACAGTCCAGGCAAACCGTTCGACCATCGATTGATACGATTTCAGACGACCGATTCGTCGCCGCAGTCAACATCCTCTTCCAAGTCGAAGAACACAACACCGCTTCATGGGCCAGAACACCTCCCGGTTATTTGAGCAGGGTGGATATGTGCGTCTGGAGGAATTGAATCGATGGCTTGTCGTGTTCTCGGAGCGCTCCTTTTTGCCTCCCTCTGCTGCCTGCCGGCAATTTCGCAAAAAACAGCATCGACTCCGGAAGTAAAAGCCACTACCCCCTCGAGCAGCCCCGAGGAGGCCGGATTTCCCGTGAAAGACCAGCTCACCTTGACCAAGTGCGGCGGCTGCCATGCTCCGGATGCCAAGGGGAACATGACGCGCATCTCCTACATCCGGACCACGCCGGAAGGATGGGAAGAGGCGATGAAGCGCATGATCCGGCTGAACGGACTGCAACTATCGCCGGAAGAGGCGCGCGGTATTCTCCGCTACCTGAGCGACTATCACGGCCTGGCGCCGGAAGAAAACGCCAGGATCGCGTACTTCACCGAACATCGCATCATCGACGAAAAGATTCCCAGTCCCGAGGTGGCGCATGCGTGCGCCGCCTGCCATGCGTTGGCCAAGCCGCTCTCATGGCACCGGACATCCTCGGACTGGCAGTACCTGGAAAACATGCACGTCGCGTTCTTTCCTTCGGTGCGGTTCACCGCCTTCGATCATCCTCGCGAGCGCGGAGACGCCGTCCCACCCAAGGGCCCAACCCCCGCGGAGCAGGCACTCGACTATATCGTCAAGAGCTCACCGCTCCACACCACCGAGTGGGCGGAGTGGCAAGCTTCCATGCAGGCTCCTAAACTTGCCGGGCGATGGCTCATTTCAGGGCAGGAACCGGGCAAAGGCCGCTTCTTCGGAGAGATGACCATCGAGCCCAGCGCCTCGGGAGACTTCACCACCAGGACAAAGATTACGTGTAACGAGGCCAGCTCGGTGATGGCAACATCAGGGAAAGCCCTGGTGTACACGGGATATTCCTGGCGCGGACGGTCGACGGTGGAACCGGGAGGAACGACGACTCCGGAAACTCCGCAGACGGTGCGCGAAGTGATGGCGCTCTCCAAAGATCAGAGCCAACTGACCGGGCGCTGGTTTTGGGGTAACTACTCCGAGTTCGGCATGGACGTCACCATGCGCCGCGCCACCTCGGCTCCCATGCTCATTGGTGTCGACAAGCCTTCGCTGAAAGCCGGCGCCAGCGACGCGACCGATGAGCATTTATGGAGATGCCCTGCCCACGAACCTAAGCGCGAGCGACGTGGATCTTGGGCCCGGGGTCAAGGTAACCAGGATCATCGACCAACAGCCCGGCTTCGTGACCGTGAGCGCCAGCGTAAGCCCGGAGGCAGCCCCAGGAAATCGCATGGTTTCAGTAAGGACTGCGAGCCTTCCCGCTGCTTACGCTGTCTACGATCACATCGACTTCCTGAAGGTAACGCCGGCCACGTCGATCGCCCACCTGGGTGGTGCGCCCCATCCCAAAGGGTACGTCCAGTTCGAAACCGTTGCTTTTAATAACGGTCCCGATGGGAAACCCAACACCGACGATGACATCAATCTCGGGCCTGTACCTGCGACCTACAAGATGGAGGAGTTCGTCGCCTCTTACGGCGACGACGACACAGACTTTGTCGGCGCGATCGATGCCAAAACCGGGCTGTTCATCCCCGCATCGGATGGTCCCGATCCGAAGCGCAAATCCATGCGCAACAACTACGGAGACGTTTGGATCACTGCGAGTTACGAGGCCCTCAAGGCCAGAAGCTACCTGGTGGTCGCAGTGCCGCAATATATCTCCTGGGATCAGCCGGAGGTGGCACAGTGACCATGTACTCGCTCGGCGAATTCCACAAGTTCCACGGTGGCGGCCAGGATTTTCTCTATCTCGTCCCCAGCGGCGGCATCGTTGCGCTCGACGGAATGACTTCAGAGATCCTCGAGCAGCTCGATCAGGCGCCTCTCAGCCGCGAAGATCTGATCGGGCGCTTGTGCCGTGACGGCCGCTCTTCGAACGATGTAGAACGACTGCATCGACGAGCTGCACGAGGTGAAGGCGATCCGCAACGGACAGAAGCAGTACGCGAAGTCCGAGCCGCTGCCCGAAGCATTCCCCTTGCAGACCATCGTGTTGAACGTCACCAACCAGTGCAATCTCTCCTGCCAGTATTGCTATGAATTCGGAGAGGACAAGGTCGCCACTCCCGAGGGCAAACCCAAGTTCATGGAGTGGGAGACGGCGAAGAGCTCCGTCGATTACCTCTTTGCCGAATCGCAGGGGAGAAAAAGCGTCCACATTACTTTCTTCGGTGGGGAAACGCTGATGAACTTTCCCCTGCTTAAGCACGTGGTGGCCTATGCGCGCACCCGGGCTGAGGAGCTGAAGGTCAAGATCGACTTCAGCCTGACCACCAACGCGACGTTGCTGACCCCCACCATCATCGACTACCTGGCGGAGAATGCGATTGGCGTTACCGTCAGCATGGATGGGCCCAAAGAGATGCAGGATAAGTTCCGCGTCTTCTCCAATGGCCGCGGCAGCTACGACATCATCAGGCCCAAGGTTGAGAATTTACTGGCCAGGCACAAGACCCGCCCCATCGCTGCTCGCGTCACCATGACTTCAGGCGCGATGGATGTCAGGAAGATCTACCAGCACCTGAAGCACGAGCTGGGGTTCTACGAAGTGGGCTTCGCCCCGGTGACCACTTCACCCAATCGGCTTTACTCCATCAACGAGCCGGGAATGGACAGCGTTCTGGAGCAATTTAATGAGCTTGCCGATGAGTATCTGGAGTTTGCTCTACGCGGCGAGCACCACGGTTTTTCCAATGTGAGCGACACGCTTTCCGAGCTGCACCAGGGGGTAAACAAATCCCTTCCCTGCGGCGCTGGGTTGGGCATGGTCGGCGTCGGCCCGTCAGGAGACATTGCGCCCTGCCATCGCTTTGTCGATTCCGATCAGCATGTACTGGGTAACGTGACCACCGGCATCGACCGGGATAAGCAAAATGATTTCCTGACTCGAGGAAATATCGACACCAAGTACGACTGCCATGAGTGCTGGGCGCGGCCGCTCTGCGCCGGTGGATGCCATCACGAGGCGTTCGTCCGCTACGGCGATACCGGTCATGCCAATCTCCACTATTGCGATTGGATTCGCGGTTGGACTGACAAATGCCTACAGGTGTACGGCGCAATCGCTGCGCAGAATCCCTCATTCCTCGATCACTTTTCCGAAAGGAAGGCTTCATGAAGCATCTTCGATCTGTTAACCAGAAGGCGCATCGTATGGAGAGCAACGCGGAGGCTTTGAAAGAAGACATTGTTGCGCTGCAAGCCCCGGGTGGTTCTGCACCGAAAGTCCACGTCCCGATGGGATGCACCATCATCTTCTCGCCAGGGTGGGAGGTCGACTCCGCCGGAGGCACAGCGGGCCTGTGCCAGCCAGTGGAACGCGATATCTACGATTGCTATGCGACCTGTTTCTGGCCTGCGCAGGTTCCTGATCACCTGAACAACTCACCGGACTGGACCAGCAAATGCGCGTCCGCGACCAAAGATTGGCGCAATGTGGATATTGTCTTCCCCTGATCCATCCTGCTTTCCCCGATCCGCTTTCGCCTGGAGGAACTTCATGCGCGCCATCTTTGCTTTCGTGGGTCTTTCACTTTGGGCCGCCGCCAGCCTCGCCGCGCCGGCGAGCAGCCAACTGATGTACCTCGGGGTCTGGCCGCATACCGTGCTGGTCATGGATTCGGCCCAGGGAAAGATTGTCGACAAGATCGATCTTCCGACTGACATCGTGCGCACCCTGGTGTTGTCGCCTGATGAGAAGACGTTGTATGCCTCCACCCTCAAAGACAACTCCATCGTTTCGATTGATCTCGCCACCCGCAAGGTGATGGACAAGTTTTCCCTCAACACCTCCGACACGAACTACCGCATCGGAGGCTTTGCTGTCGATCCGACGGGGAAATTCATCTACACGTTTGCTACGCCAGTGGTAAAGAAGATTGACCACTATCAGATCGATCCACCGCAGATCCTCGAGGTCAGTCTCGCGGCCCGCAAGATCACGCGCATCGTGCCCTATCCAAAAGATGAGCCGCCACCCGCCGGTTACCGCAATACCATCCGGGTTTCGCCCGATGGAAAGCTCCTCTACCTGTTCCGCAACAACATCATGGTCTTCAACACCAGCGATTTCAAATTCGTAAAGAAGATCGAGCTTGCGAAGCCCACCGACCCTTCCAGTGACGGCTCCTTCGCCGGGTTGGTGAACGATCCCAATGAGCCGTCCGGGAAGGTCATCGGCATCTTCGATTCCTCAGATCCTTACGTGCACCGCCGGGTTTTTGGCATTGCCGAACTCGACCTGGCCAACATGAGCTACGATCTCACCCCGGTGGGTCCTTCCGCAGAGGAAATGGAGCCGCTCATGCTCACTCCTGATCGAAAGCTGGGCTATACCGTCTCGGTGTATGGAACCCACGGAGACCGGGTTACTGAATTTTGGGTCTTCGATATGAAGACCAAGAAGCTCGTCAACCGCCGTCAGTTCCTCGGGCGCACCCGTCTTGCTTTCGGTATGACCGCGGATGGATCGAAACTCATGATCTATAACGCAGGCTTTGAAATCGAACTATACGACGCGAAGACGTTGCAGCTGCTGCAAACGATCAATCTCGAAGGAGACACCACGTCGAACCTGGTCGTGATGCCGCTTAAGAAGTCTGCCTAGAATGAACCAGCCAGTGCGTATCGGTGTTCTGGATAGCGGCGTCTGTGGCACCCATCCCCACGTGGGCAAGATCGTCGATGGCATCACCGTCACCGCGGATGGAGTGGCCGCCGGCTATGCAGATAACCTTGGTCACGGTACGGCTGTCGCGTCGATCATCCACCACCTGAATCCGGTCGCGGATCTGGTTGCGGTCAAGATCTTCGATGGCAAACTGGCCACCAGCCTGCGTACGGTCATCCGGGCTATCGACTGGTGCCTCGACCATGATATTCAGGTCATCAATCTCAGCCTGGGAACGCTGAATCCGGAGTATCGGAGTGCCTTCGAAGACGCGGTCGAGAGAACTCACGCGGCCGGAGCGGTGATCGTCTCCGCGCTCGAAATGAGCGGCGATCCTGCGTTGCCCGGATCGCTTGCCGGAGTCATCGGCGTCGTCGAAGCAGATCAATACCAGGTCTGCCATCGGTATGGAAAGCCCGTCTACACGGCGCCGCCTTACCCTCGCGACATTCCCGGAGTGCCCCGGGAGCGCAATCTAAAGGGCGTAAGTTTCGCGGTTGCTCGCATCTCGGCAAAAGTAGCCGAGACGTGGTTTACCGTCGACGGGCCAGGCCATTGGACGGGTGCCCGACCTGAGCCCAGACCATTGTCTTTCCCGGTTGATTAAGTTGCCTTGGCCTCGCCAACGTCGGCGGTCACGACCCGGCGGGCGCGTTCTTTCACCTTTTAGACTCCAATGACAGCACACAGCTCTTTCACAGCATCGGCACTCTTCTTGAGCGCAGCGTCCTCTTCCTTGGTGAGCTTGATCTCGATAATCTGTTCCAATCCCCGCTCACCCAGCTTGCAGGGGACGCCGACATACAACCCGTGGATGCCGTACTCCCCTTCCAGATAAGCAGCGCAGGGAACAATCTTCTTTTTATCTTTCAGGATGGCCTCGACCATTTCCGTCGCCGCCGCGGACGGAGCATAGTAGGCGCTGCCCGTCTTAAGATGCTTCACGATCTCAGCCCCGCCATCGCGCGTCCTTTGCACCAGGCGCTCGACCGTGGGCGCATCCATCAGCTCGGTAATCGGAATTCCAGCGACGGTGGAATAACGCGGCAGCGGAACCATCGTATCCCCATGGCCCCCGAGCACAAATGCAGTTACATTCTCGACCGAAACCTTCAATTCTTCCGCAATGAAGGAGCGAAAGCGGGCGGAATCGAGGATACCCGCCATGCCAATCACTCGCTCACGGTTGAACTTGGCCAGCTTGTAAGCAGCTTGAGCCATCGCATCGAGCGGGTTGGAAACAATAATCAGGATAGCGTTCGGGGACGCTGCCACCACCTTGCCCACCACGTCCGACATGATCTTGTAGTTGGTGTGCAGCAAGTCATCACGGCTCATGCCCGGTTTGCGCGGAATGCCCGCGGTGATCACCACAATGTCGGAGTTTGTGGTGTCGGCGTAATCGTTGGTCCCGATGACATGGACGTCCCGTTTCTCAATCGGCAAAGCCTCCAGCAAATCGAGGCCCTTGCCCTGCGGAACACCCTCCACCACGTCCACCAGCACGATGTCGGCCAGTTCCTTGGCCGCGATCCAATGCGCCGCGGTCGCGCCTACGTTGCCTGCTCCTACGATGGTTACTTTCTTTCGCATATTTCTCCTAACCCATGTTTTCGATCATGCGCGTGGCAAATTCACTCGTCTTCGCCTTGGTGGCTCCAGGCATCTGCCGCTCAAAATCGTAGGTTACATACTTCTGCAGAATGGTTTTCTCGAGCGCGTTCTCGATCAGCTTAGCCGCTTCTTTCCAGCCCAGAAAATCGAACAGCATCACGCCCGAGAGCATCACCGATCCGGGATTGATCACATCTTTGTCGGCGTATTTGGGCGCCGTGCCGTGAGTGGCCTCAAACACCGCATAGCCGTCGCCCACGTTGGCCCCGGGGGCAATGCCCAGCCCACCCACCTGCGCCGCGCAAGCGTCTGAAATATAGTCGCCATTCAGATTCGGGCAGGCCAGAACACTGTATTCCTCCGGCCGAATGATGACTTGCTGAAAGATCGAGTCGGCGATCCGGTCGTTGATCAGCAGCTTCTTCTTCCATTGCCCGTTGCCGTGCGTTTTGCCGATGGAATCGATCACACCCTTCACGCTCTTGTACATCTCCGCCCGGAAATCATCGGATCCGAAAGCGATCCCCGGTTCGATGAGCGCGGCGTTTTCTTCCACCGTCAACTTCGGGTTGGCTTCCAGGTTGCCCAGGATCCAGCTCTCCATCTCCGTCACCGTCTGGTCGCGGAATTCCTGGGTGGCCACCTCATAGCCCCACTCCCGGAAGGCTCCCTCGGTAAATTTCTGAATATTTCCCTTGTGCACCAGGGTGACGGATTTTCGTCCGTTCTCGAGCGCGTACTTGATGGCATAGCGCACCAGCCGCTTGGTCCCGGTGATCGAGATCGGCTTGATGCCAATCCCCGAGTCCTCACGAATCTTCTTCTTGGCGCCCTTGAGCATGTCGTTGTTGAGGAAGTCGATCACCTTTTTGACTTCCGGCGTGCCCTGCTTGAACTCGATGCCGGCGTAGACGTCTTCTGTGTTCTCCCGGAAGATCACCACATCGAGCTTTTCCGGGTGCTTCACCGGGCTCGGTACACCTTGGTAATACTTGACCGGCCGGATGCACGAATAGAGATCAAGAATCTGCCGTAAGGCGACATTGAGCGACCGGATGCCGCCGCCCACCGGAGTGGTCAGCGGTCCCTTGATCGAGATCCGGAGATCGCGCGCCGCGTTGACCGAGTCATCCGGCAGCCAGGTGCTGAATTGCTTGAAGGCCTTCTCACCGGCATAGATTTCAAACCACTTCACCGACCTGCGGCCGCCGTAGGCCTTTTCGACCGCAGCATCAAAAACCCGCTGCGATGCGCCCCAGATGTCGCGCCCGGTGCCGTCGCCTTCGATAAAAGGAATGATGGGATGGTCGGGAATGGTGTATTTTCCATCGGCATATTGAATCGCCTCGCCCCCCGTGGGCAAGGAAAGACCGTTGTAGCTTTTCTGCATGGATGCGTATCTCCGAGAGCGGATGAGTGGTAGCGCGAGCGAATGTTCAGGCTATCACCATGCGAATTGCAGTGGCAATCGGAGTAGTCTATAGGTATGCGTTTCAGGTCCCTGCCGGGTATAGCTGCGGTTCTCGTTTTTTCGGTCGTGGTGCCCGCCTGGGCACAGCAGTATTCTGCGGATAAACCTGTTGGGACAGCGGCGCAATCGACCCCGGCCTTTCTCAAGAAGGCCGGCATCAGCCAGAACCTGGGTAATCAGCTCCCGCTCAATGATCGCTTTCTCGACTCCACGGGCAACAGCGTGCCTTTGGGCGCCTATTTCGAGCATCGGCCGGTGGTGATGGCGCTGGTTTACTACAAGTGCAAGATGCTTTGCCCCCAGGTTCTCAGCGGCATGGCCAGGACACTCCGCCAGGTGGGGTTCACCCCGGGCAAAGACTACGACATCGTCGTCACCAGCATCGATCCCATGGACACGCCGGCCGACGGGGCGGCGGAAAAAGCCCACTTTCTGGACTCCCTCGGAACTCCCGATGCCGGTGCCAGCGTGCACTTTCTCACCGGCCAGCAAGCGTCGATCAGCGATCTTGCCTCAGCCACGGGCTTCAACTACGTGCGGGTTCCCGGGCCGGATGGGAAGATGGACCAGTTTGCCCACTCCAGCGTGATCATGATTGCCACGCCCGACGGTCGCATGTCGAAGTATCTCTTCGGCATCGACTACCAACCGCGGGATGTGCGCCTGGCAGTGATTCAGGCGAGCACACACCATATCGGCTCGGTCAGCGATCTGATCCTGCTCTATTGCTGCAACTACAGTCCCACCGCCGGCAAGTACACGGTATCGATCCTGCGGGTAATGGGACTGGCCGCCATGGGGTCGCTGTTCATGCTGCTGGCCATGCTTTATGCGCTCTCGCGCAAGCCAAAGCGAACCGCCACCCACGCCTAGCCGAGCTGCACAGGAACTGGACGGGTGCCCCACGTTCGCCTCAGTGTACGTGGGCCGGAAGAGACGGGCGAAGCCCCTCATCAGCATTCACTTCACCCATAGAAAATGTCGTGTGGAATGGGTAAAAAGCATTCGAAAAACCTCGTTTTCGGCCCACGTACTGCCCCACGGCAAGCCGGGGCACTGAGGCGAACGTGGGGCACCCGTCCAGTTCCCGAAGACTTTTCCGCAGTGGTCGAAGCTCTAGTCCGCGACCATTAGTTGTCCTGGAACGATAGGCCGCGTCCGCGGAAGCATCCCAAAAGCAGCAGCCGCACCCACCGCACATAGACTCAGCACGAACGCTGCCAGCTTGATCTGGTTCGTCGCCGCTGACCGGGGCAGCGTCTTCCACAGCACGCAGCAAAAGCGTCTGGGAAATCACAGCAGCCCACACTGCTCCGTAAAAATAGCGCCGCTCGATGCCTTCACCCTTGGTGGAACGCCCAACCCGAGGCAGCAGCCCCAACAGCCCGAGCAGCAACACGACGGCGCACAACGGGAAATAGGCCTGGAGATAGATCTGCTTCATCACCCACTGGCCGCTCACGACGGCGATCACCAGCCCGGCCAGATTCAGCAGGGTGAAGGTAATGACCGCGTTCCAGGCAAACGTGTAGCAGATCTTTCGGTATAGCGGATTCGGTTTGTCCTCGGTAAAGCGAAGAATGTAGGGCCGCGGCTCTACCCCTGGAAGCTGCCCAAAATAGCCGGCAATCCCGGTTGCCACGATCACCAGCAAAAGCCAGGCCAGGTTTTTTCCGCTGCCGCCGTGCGCAAACAAGTCGAACGTCAACGGTCCCGGCGCAAGAAAAAACACCCAGATCCATATCGGCAAATGAGCCAGGCGGTACCGCACTCGTGTTGCGCTCGCGCATCCTGCGGGCTTCCGCATATTCCACCTTGATTGGGTAGGCCATCTCACTGCTATTGTGCATCTTTTTCCATCATCGAGGGGCACTTCCGCATCCATTCATCTGTTTGTGTTAGGTTCGTCTGGGAGGGTTCGGCATTGGGCAAAAGCATGGTCCCGAAGCGTCTTTTTTTGACCAAGGGCGTCGGGAAGCACAAGGAGCGGTTAACGTCTTTTGAGCTGGCTCTTCGCGACGCCGGCATAGCTGCCCAGAACCTGGTGCGCGTCTCTTCCATCTTTCCACCGCAGTGCAAACTGGTTACCCGCAAAGAAGGCTTGAAATATCTCTCGCCCGGTGAAGTCGTCTTCGCCGTGGTTGCAGAAAACTCCACCCGCGAGCCGCATCGCCTGGTGGTTTCCAGTATCGGCGTCGCGATCCCTACAGATCGCAACACTTACGGTTACCTGAGCGAGCACCACAGCTTCGGCGAGGCGGAAGATCAGGCGGGCGAGTACGCGGAGGAGCTGGCGGCAGAGATGCTCGCCACCACCCTCAACGTGGATTTCGATCCGGACAAAAGCTGGGACGAGAAGAAAGAAATGTATCGCATCTCCAACAAGATCGTCCGCACAACAAACATTACCCAGTCGGCAATCGGCGACAAGCGGGCACTTTGGACAACAGTCATCGCCGCGGCAATCCTGATATTTGAGTAAGAAGAATGGCTAGCAAAACAAACTACCGCGTTGGGTTGGTACAGATGTCCTGTTCACCGGACCCCGATGCCAACCTCGACAAAGCCGCCGACCGCGTGCGCGAAGCCGCGCGTGGCGGGGCAAACATCGTCTGCCTTCCCGAGCTCTTCGGCGCCCAGTATTTCTGCCAGCGGGAGGATGTCGAGCTCTTCGACCTCGCCGAGTCCATACCCGGGCCCTTCCACGGAGCGGCTTTCCGCCGTGGCGCGAGAGGAAAAAGTGGTGGTCGTCGCTTCCCTCTTCGAGCGCCGCGCCGCCGGGCTCTACCACAACACAGTTGCGCTTACTGCAGAGCGACGGATCGCTGGGCGGTATCTATCGCAAGATGCACATCCCGGACGACCCGCTCTACTACGAGAAGTTCTACTTCACGCCCGGCGACCTGGGCTTCAAGACCTTCGATACTTCGGTCGGACAAGTGGGCACGCTGATCTGTTGGGACCAGTGGTATCCGGAAGCAGCGCGCATCACCGCTCTGCAGGGCGCCAACCTGCTCTTTTATCCCACCGCCATCGGATGGCATCCGGCGGAAAAAGAGCTCTTCGGCACGGCGCAGTATGAGGCGTGGCAGACCATCCAGCGCTCCCACGCCATCGCCAATGGCGTGTACGTCGCCTCCGTCAACCGCGTGGGCCACGAACATGGAGACATCCGCGGCAACCGCGCTCCCGGCGTTGGACTCGAGTTCTGGGGCGGGTCGTTTATCGCCGATCCCTTTGGCCGCGTCCTGGCCCAGGCTCCTCATGACGAGGAAGCCATCCTCATCGAGGAAGTGGACTTGAAGAACCTCGAAGATACGCGCCGCAACTGGCCCTTTCTGCGTGACCGGCGCATCGACTTCTACCCGCCGATCACGGCTCGCTTTCTCGACGATGGCAAATGAGTCAGTAACTCCGCGCAGCCTGGGCTATCGCATGCCGGCAGAGTGGGAGCCCCATGCCGCAACCTGGCTGGCGTGGCCCCACAACGCCGCCGACTGGCCCGGCAGGTTTCACCCCATCCCCTGGGTATATTGCGACATCGTCCGCCACCTCTCCCGGGTGGAGGACGTGCATCTGCTGGTCGAAGACGGCGCCGCCGAGCAGCGTGCGCGCAACCTGCTGACAAGAACCGGCGCCCAGCTGGATCGCGTGCATTTTCATCAGTGGCCGACCAACCGTATCTGGATGCGCGACTCCGGCCCTATCTTCATCACCCGAAGCGCATCGCAGGACCCTGTTGCCATCACCAACTGGCGCTTCAATGCCTGGGCGAAGTACGAGGACTGGCAGCTCGATGACCAGCTTCCTCTGAAGGCCAGCGAATTGCTCCATCTTCCGAATTGGACGCCGGAATTCTCGGGGCATCGCGTGGTCCTGGAAGGCGGCAGTATCGACGTCAACGGCCAGGGTACTCTGATCACCACCGAAGAGTGCCTGCTGAGCACGGTGCAGCAGCGTAATCCCGGCCTCAGCCGCGGAGATCTGGAGCGTGTCTTCCACGACTACCTTGGCATCGACCAGGTGTTGTGGATGGATCGCGGAATCGCCGGCGACGACACCCATGGCCACGTAGATGACATCACCCGTTTCGTGAATCCGGTTACGATCGTCACTGTCACAGAGCCAAATACAGCCGACGACAACCATCTGCCCCTGGCGGAGAATCTGGATCGGCTGCGCGCAGCCCGCGATCCTCAAGGCCGGCCTTACACGATCGTCGAGTTGCCGATGCCCTCTCCGGTTGTCTTTCAAGGCCAGAGGTTGCCCGCGAGCTACGCCAATTTCTACATCGCGAACGGACTGGTGCTGGTGCCCACCTTCAACGACGCCAACGACCGCAAGGCCCTGAATATCCTTGCCGACGTTTTCCCTGACCGCAAGGTAGTGGGTATTCACAGTGGTGATCTGGTCTGGGGCCTGGGGACGCTGCACTGCATGACACAGCAGCAGCCGCGCGTGACGGACGTCGAGGCGCTGACCCTGGCCCTGGACGAGGCGCGCGCCGGCGCTGCAGCGGGTGAAGTCCCGGTGGGCGCCATCGTGGTTGCAAATGGCGTGGTCGTGGGCCGAGGTCAGAATCGAGTACTACGCGACCTGGATCCCACAGCCCACGCAGAAATCGTCGCGCTACGCGAAGCAGCCCGTGCCCTGGGCAACTATCGCCTCTCCGGCTGCGAGCTTTTCGTCACCCTGGAGCCCTGCGCCATGTGTGCCGGGGCAATGATCCACGCCAGGTTAGGCCGCTTGATCTACGCCGCCTCAGACCCCAAAGCTGGGGCTGTCAGCTCGGTTCTCGAAGTACTAAATCACCCTCGGTTGAATCATCAGATGGTAGTGACCAGCGGAGAGCTGGCAGAGGAAAGCGGCGAGTTGCTGCGTTCCTTTTTTCGTGAAAGACGAACGTGACCGGCAACAGAAGCACGACGGGTGCCCCACGTTCGCAACAGCGTACGTGGGCCGAAGACGGTGGGCGAAGCCCCACGAATAGCGTTCCTTGAAGGACAGGAAAAGCATTCGAAAATATCATTTTCGGCCCACGAACGCTGTTGCGAACGTGGGCACCCGTCTGTCATGTTGCGACCTCTACTGAACCGTGCCCTGGGGCCTCAGTTTGCGCAGCTCCTGGGCGCACTCCACCGCATTCAGAGCCGAGAGCTCAAGGTTGTCGGCAGAAGCCCAAAGCCACAACCGTCGCGCTTGTGAAACCGTCTCCTCATCAAAACGCACTCTGACCGAAACATCCTCGTCGCCAATGGAATTCAGGTTGCCGGGCGCATCGGCATCGCCCAGGATCACCTCCAGGTGAGGCGCGGAAAGAGTCGCCTCAATCTGCTCCAGCGTCACCGGCTGTTCGTACTCGACGGCGATCGAAAAAGTATGGCCATGGAACACCGGCGCATGAATCAGTTGCAGCGACAGTTGCGGCAACCGTCCGCCGGAAAGTAGCGCATAGTGGCGCCGGACGCGCGCCTCGCTCTCCGCCAGGCTGATCTTTGCCGCCTCCCCAAAGGCGGCCACGGTGTTGAAGGCAACCTGCACGTCGTACACCTTCGTGGGGATGCTTTGAAAGGAAAGCAGCGTCACCGTTTGCTGATGCAGCTCGTCGAGCGCGGCCTTACCATACTCCGACGCCGGCTCCAGTACGGTCGCGGAGACCTGGCGGATGGCCCCCGCTTGCTGCAGGCGCTCCAGCAACAGCGCAAGCACCAGGGCCGCCGGGTGGGCAGAAACAACGGCCGGCGTATGCAGACTGGGCGAGCCGGCCACGGCCGTTTCTCCCATCGCCTCCTGCGCCCACGGCGCGCGCACCAATACCCCCGGTTGACCTTCCAACCCGGCGGAAAGATCCACGATGCTCGAACCGGCCCGCTGTGCGGCTTGCCAATGGCGGCGGGTCAGCTCCGGCGCGCCCGCGAAGAAGGTGAAATCGACACGCTCAAAAGAGTCAGCCGTAATGGGCTGGATAAAGGTCATCTCATCGCCCACCGCCTCTAATTGCCCTAAGGCCTCCTGATCGTCCATCAGCAGGAACTCCGCAGCCGCAAAACTGGACTCTGCGAGGGCTTCGCTGAGCTGTTTGCCGCGAATGGAAGCGGCGCCAACAATCGCAATACGGTAGTTGGGGGTCATCTATTTAGCTGCCTGCTCACGGATGCACGGGCGGTTGGGAAGGGGGTTCACTGAGAACAGCTGCCTCAGGAGTCGCCATCCGGCGATGGCGGCGCTGCCAGGAGTAAGCGGCCCGAGCGAAGATGCCGGAAAACGTATAAACAGCAGCCAGCGCGAGAAGAACATATTGAGAGAATGCAACCGTGGCATAGATCGCCAGCCCCATCAGTACGATGCGTTGAAATGGGTGCCGGTCCGAGAGGTCGATTTCTTTTCCACTCCAGAAACGCCACGTACTGACCATCAGCAGGCCTATCAGTAACACCAGCACCATCCACATGATTGCCACTCGCCAGTTGGGCACCGGCGTTCCTAAAAAGAAGTGGACAACGGCGGCAATGACTCCGGCAGCAGCCGGGATGGGCATGCCTACAAAGTATTTCCGTCCAGGACGGCCGGGATTGGTGGGGACGGGGGCGACGCTGATATTAAAGCGTGCCAGGCGGCCGGCGCCGCAGAGCAAGAAAAGAAAGCAGACGAACGCGCCCCACTCCACGATGTGCTGCCGCAACCCAGGGTCCATGGCTCGGGGCAGCGTCTGGAAGCCCCAGGTGTAGGCCAGCAGACTAGGAGCGACGCCAAAAGTGATGACGTCGGCAAGCGAGTCGAGCTCCTTGCCGAACTCGCTGGTGGTTTTGGTCATGCGCGCGATGCGGCCATCGATGGCATCGAAAGGGATAGCGAAGCCGATGGCCAGCGCTGCATAGTCGAAATGCCGCGGCTCCTGCACCGACCCCTGCAAACTTTGCGTAATGGCGTAGTAGCCGGCTGCAATATTGCCTGAAGTAAAGAGCGAGGGAAGGATATACAGACCCCGGCGCAAGCGGCCTCTGCGCTGGCGCTCGGACAGTCTGAGGCCGTCACGCTTCAAGCAAAACTCTCCTGCAGAACATCGAGCGACTCTTCGTCCTGCGGCGGATGGATATCGGCTAAAACGGAAGCGCCTCCTTTGACCCGATGGCCCAGAGCGACGCGGATATGCGCGTGGCCGGGCAGGATCACGTCCACCCGGGAGCCGAACTTGATCAAGCCCACCCGCTCGCCGCGCTCCACAAAATCCCCTACCTTGAAGCGGAAAACGATGCGGCGGGCGAGTATCCCGGCAATCTGGCTAAAGGTTACATCGAACTCATCGCCCTGAACCGTCACTATATTCTGCTCGTTCTTTTCCGCACAGTGGCGGCTGAGAGCATTCAGGTGCTGGCCTTTCTGGTAGCGAACCTCGCGCACCGTTCCCGCGATCGGAGAGCGGTTGACATGAACATCGAAGACGCTGAGGAAAATGCTCAAGCGAATCCGCTCGCCGGCCGGTGTCTGGATGCGGGCGACCTCGGTAATCTTGCCGTCCGCCGGCGAAACCACCAGGCCCGCCTCAGCGGGTACAGGACGCTTGGGGTCGCGAAAAAACCACAGAAAAAAGCAAGCCAGGAGGATCGGTATCACTGCCCAGGTCCAATGCCCGGTTACCAGAAACACCAGAACGCCGGCCCCGATGAACCCAAATCCATAAAAATATCCGTCACGAACCATGTTTTCGATCAAACCCTTGGAGAATTATAGAGGTACCGAGGTCTGGGCAAGCAATGGCGCCTGCAGCACCAGCGCATCTTCCACCGGAGCCGAGTAGTAGGCACGCCGGACCCCCGCGGTGGAAAAGCCGTAGCGGCGATAAAGAGCGTGAGCGGGGGTATTGGACGCCCTTACCTCCAGCCGCACCGTAGAGGCTCCGGCTTTTGCCGCCCAATCCATGCAAGCGGCGATCAGGGCGCTTCCCACGCCCTGACGGCGGCAATTCAGTTCCACAAACAGGCCCTCGACCTCCGCCGCGGCTTCTTGCCGCAACCAGCTGACTACGGCAAAGCCGGCAACCTTGCCGCCGCTATCCGCGACCAACCCGCAACGCAGCAGCCGGCTCGATGGTTCGGCGAGGATTATCTGTTCGTAATCGCGCCGGTTCCAGTGCGGAGCCTCCAAAGACTCGGCGGCGAGCACCAACACGGCGTCAAGATCCTGTGCCGCCAGTTTGCGGATCAGCAGACTCACGCCCCCACTCTGGCGGCGCGCAAAACCTCAGCATCGGAGCGCCGGAGATAGTTTGCGTCCAGGGTTTCAAGGTCGTCAAAGTCGCCTGCGCGAAAGCGTCCCGCGGAAAAACGAAGCGCCTCGGCCGCGTCGGGTGGTTGCACGTAAACCGGTCCGCAGATGGCGAGAGCAGAACAAGCGCTGCTGGAAGCGTCGTCGGCCCGGCTCTCATCGCAAACCAGCACACCTGCTCCAGGCTGCTTGGCGACGGCCACCGTCTCTTCTCCGCTCAGAAGCATTTCGCCCACGCTATTGCCGTTCCGGTATTCGCCCACGTAGTATTCACCGCGACCAGCATCCACCGCGGCCAGCACATGGGGCAGACCGCTCGCGTTGGCCAGCAACGCTAAACGGCTGACTGCAATCAGGGGAATACCGGCTCCTTCGGCCAGCCCTTTGGCGGTACTCAAACCCACCCGGATACCGGTAAAGCTTCCTGGCCCTTTGACCACGACGATAGCCTCAACATCGCGCAGGGTCGCATATTGACTCTGGAGCAACGAGGCAATCTCGGGAATCAAGCGAGCCGAATAGGTGCGCACCGCAAGCTCAGCCGTGGCGACAATCCGGACTTTTTTCTCCTCAGCTACGCCAAGGGCCACGCTTGCTGTGTTTCCGCATGTATTGAGAGATAGAAGCATGGGGCCCTTTAAACCGCGGAAATAGGATCCTGACAGATTTCCAGCAACACGCCATGGGTGGCGGATGGATCGACCAGAAAATGCAGCCGTCCTCCGGCGCCAATCTCGATTTCATCCGAGAGCAGCCGGTAGCCCGCCTGCTTCATCTCTTCGAATGTGCCCGAGATGTCATCCACATGCAGCGCTACGTGGTGCACGCCTTCTCCATGTTGCTCGAGGAACCTGGCCACGGACGTTGTCTTGTCCACGGGCTCGAGCAACCGGAGCCGGCTGTCGCCCATGGGAATCATCACGCTGCGCACTCCTTCGTCCTCCTCTTCATCCTTCAGCACAGTGAGGCCCAGGGCCTGGTAGAGCCGCTGGGCTTGCTCAATACTCCTGACCGCAATGCCCAGGTGGTCGATATTTGCCATTCTTGTCTCCTAACCCTGCATGAATTGTTCCAACATCTGCGGTACAAGCTGGTACGGATTTCGCTCCCCAAGCGCCACCTGGTGACTGATTCTCTCCAGTATCTCGTTGCTCAGGCCGCGTCCGCGCAATGCGCGCAGCAATTCGTGATGCATCATGTCCATGACTCGTGCGCGCCAGTGCATCTCTCGGCGGGCTGCCAATCTTCCCTGCTCTGCCAGGAAGGACCAGAACCCATCGATTGCGTGTTCCAGTTCTTCGATGCCGGCGCCCGTGGTGGCGATGGTTCGGACCACGGGGGGTACCCAGCTCCCGTGTTCAGCCGCCAGCGACTGCATGGCGCGCACTTCTTTTTCCACGTTATCGGCGCCATCGCGATCGCTCTTGTTGACCACAAAAATATCCGCAACTTCCATAATGCCAGCCTTGAGACTCTGCACATCGTCTCCCATGCCCGGCACCAGGACCACGATCGTGATGTCGGCCAGGCGAACGATGTCGATTTCATCTTGTCCGACACCCACAGTCTCGACCAGCAGACGCTGCTTGCCGCTGGCTTCGATGACCATAGCAACATCTGCGGAAGAACGAGCGAGGCCGCCCAGCGAGCCCCGCGTGGCCATGCTTCGCAAGTAGAAGCCAGGGTCATCATGGAGTTCTCGCATGCGGATACGATCACCGAGGATCGCTCCGCCGCTGTAAGGGCTGGTAGGATCGACGGCCACCACCCCCACCGTCTGCTGCTGCGCGCGGTATCTGCGCGCGAGCCCGTCGACCAGTGTGCTCTTGCCGGCGCCTGGGGAGCCGGTGATACCGATACGCATCGCGGAGCCGCTAGAGCGAAAGCAGCAGGAGAGAATTTGACGGGCGGACGGCGCATCGTCCTCCACCAGTGACACGGCCCGTGCCAGCGCGCGTAGGTCTCCGTTGCGCAAGCGCGCAACCAGTTCCGCCACTTCCGGGCTACAGGTATCCAGACTGGTCTCGCTCTTCATCCCTATCGATCATACGATTCGCACCAATAACAAGTCCCGACAGAGACAGCTGAACGTCACGCTTGCCCAAACTAGCTTTTGAAAGCACTGTAGAGCCAACCGAGGGAGTAGAGATGGCTGGGGAGATAATCGGAACCAGTCCCGATAGGGACGACCGAGAGCCCAGCACGCAGTGTTGGGCTCTGGAGTTTGTACATTTCTGATGGTCAGATCAAATTCTGGGGAATGGGCCGGTTTTTGGGGAATCACGCGCGGTGCTTTGTATCAGGGCACGACTTTAGTCGGGCCGTAAAAGAGGGAAAGAAAATTGGGCTTTAGCCCCTGCGACCATCTTCATCCAGAATGGCTCCCATTTAGAATGGCAGGGGATTGTATCGCCCCACGCACGCCTATGGAGTGGATAGCCCGAGCGGTATCCTTCCGCTTCACTTACCTGGCCAGGAAAAAGCACAGGGGCTAAAGCCCAGATCTTCTGTGAGCCTGAGCGGCCCGACTAAAGTCGTGCCCTGATACAAAGCACCGGCGCGGTGGCAATCGAAAAATTCGCCTGTTCATCCAAATTGGGCTTGTCCACGCTCTCCCAAATGTAGAAACTCAAGAGCCCAGCACGCAGTGCTGGGTAGGCTCAACGAGGATGATTTAGTCCCGAGAGGGACGACCGAAAATTACCCAGGATGAAATCCTGGGTGCTCCAGATCGAATACAACAAGCTCACAGTGCCGACCCCTCACCCACATCCAGGCACATCCGCAATCCGCTCAAAGACCAAAAGCCCGCGTTCCCTCGCGACTCTCACGTCTTCATCAGCACCCTTGGAAGCGCCTGGAAGCCGCAGGACACCGTCACATCGACTGAGGAGCCGATGCGCAATGGGATAGAGAATCTCGTCATAAACCGCGTCCCCCGGGCGAACCGATCCAGCTTCGCGAAGCAACGGCAAAGCAATCCATTCGCCGATCATCGGAATGTGCCCGGCACGGTAGAGCGGAAGCGCGGCGGACTCGAGCCGGCGCAGGTTCTCGGCCATCCGTTCCGGATCGTCGCCAGTGCCGGACCGGTACGGCCCCGCAATCAATATCATCAGCGACCGCTCAGGCATGCGCGTCCCCCTGGTTGAACAAATGCATGCCGGCATATTGCAACAGCATGATGGTCTTGCCGTCCTCAATGGAGCCGCTCTCAATTGCCCTGATCGCATCTTCGAAGGAAAGCTCGATCACCTCGATATCTTCACCCTCTGTCCGATTGCCGCCACCACCCGTAACCCTGCTGCTTCCGTCATATTCCGCGATAAAGAAGTGAAGCTTCTCGGTAACCGAGCCTGGACTCATAAAAGCTTCAAAAATCTTCCGGACATGATCGACGCGGTAGCCAGTCTCTTCTTCCACTTCAGCCTTGATTCGGTCTTCCGGGGTCGCCTCATCCAGCAAACCGGCAGCTGCCTCGATCAGCAATCCTGAATGGTTGTTCACAAACGCCGGAAACCGGAATTGGCGGGTGAGCACAACAGTTCTTTGGGCAAGGTTGTAAAGCAGGATCGTCGCGCCGTTACCGCGATCGTAAGTTTCTCGGCTTTGTCTCTGCCACGTGCCGTCACTGCGGAGAAGGTCGAAGGTGGTCTTCTTCAACACATACCAATCATCGGAGAGGGTTTCGACCTCAAGAATCCGCACCCGTTCTGTCATGGACCTTTTTTCGACCGTTCCTGGCATGAAATCGACAATATCGTGCAATTTCGTGCAATGTCAAGTATTATTACTTGAACGACCATGTTGACCACTCACCGCAAGCAGCAGATCCTCTCGATCCTGAAACAGCATGGCCAGGTCATCGCGAAAGAGGTAAGCCAGGAAATGGGCGTCTCGGAAGATACGATCCGCCGCGACCTGCGAGAGATGGCCCAGGAAGGACTGCTGCAACGGGTACATGGCGGCGCTCTTCCCGCGTCGCCGGCAATCGTAGACTTTGCCGGACGTGAGCTGATTACCGCGGATGGCAAAATAGCCATCGGTCGAGCCGCCGCGAAGCTGATTCAGCCCGGACAGGTGGTCATGCTGGATGGCGGAACAACCGCCCGCCAAGTAGCCCGCCATATTCCACTGGATTTAAAGGCGACGATCGTTACCCACAGCCCGACCATCGCAACGGAGCTTCTCAACCATCCCAATGCAGAGGTGATTCTCATTGGGGGCCGGTTGTTCAAACACTCTGTCGTGGCGGTGGGAGCAGTAGCCCTCCAGGCGATCGCCGAGATTCATGCTGATATTTACTTCATGGGCGTGACCGGCGTTCATCCGAAAAGCGGACTTACCACCGGTGACTACGAAGAAGCAGCGGTCAAGCGGGCTCTAAGCCAGGCTGCGGCAGAAACCGTGGTCCTCGCCTCTTCAGAGAAACTCAACGCGGCCTCACCTTACGTGGTTGTGCCTCTCTCCGAAATCAGCGGAATCATCACGGAACGCGCAGCTGCCGCGTCTCTCACCCAACCCTACGAGAAGTTAGGAATTTCTGTAACTCGAGCCTGACCCGCCTACGCTGAAGAACGGACGAGTTCATAATCCTGGCGAACCGCTTCGCTACCGTATTTGCGCTCCAGGCGGCGGACGATGAAATGGCCTTCTGCCAGGCTTTGAAAGTGTTGGCTGAAGAGCACATTGAGCGTAAGACCGCCGACTGCACCCGCGACCGGCACCAGTTCCGCGGCGACTTTCTCACTCACCTCGAGACCAAATCTTGCAGCGATCCTGCCTACAAAGGACAACAGAGCCGGCGCGCTTTCTTTCGCCATTCCCTTCTGAGTGACATAGGACACGGCTTCCCGCGTAACCTGCGCCAACGCTGTCCGGGTTGCGTAGTAGGCGCTGTCTTTCGCAGCTCCATGAGAGTTTTGCGGGCTGAGCGCAAAGACCTCCAGGCACGCCAGGGAGCTTTCCGGGTTCAGGAAATCCTCCCCTTGACTGCGGGCAATCTCGACAATGGAGTGCAGCATCAGCGTGGTGGTGATGGGAAGCTCGACCAGCAGACCGGGCAGCCCAAAGAAGCCGCCGACTGCGCCCGTGACGGCAGCAGCGGCCGTGTGGGAACGCTTGAAAGTCGTGACGGAAGATTTCGCTTTGGGCGCCTTGACCGCGATGCGCAGACATTGCTCCAGAGCTTTATCGACAGCCGACTGTACGGCTGACTGGGCGGGAGCGGGAAGCCGGCGTAACAGAGCCTCCACCGGCATACCCAGCTTCGCGGCGATCTGCATGGCGAAGCTCTGCGTTTCGAGCTTGGCCACTGCGGTCTGAAGATCCGCGTAATCGGACGGGGAGAGGTTGCTCATGACTCCAGAGTAACCGGAACGGTCTTGAGCGTTCGCCTACGCGGACGCGGAGCGAAGCCACTGCTCCATCTGATCATGGCCGACGAGACCCGCTTGTTGGAACACCGGCTTGCCGCCTGAGAGCACCACGAAATTGGGGATTCCCTGCACGCCAAAGCGCGCGGCCAGCTCCGGATGCGCCTCCGTATCGACCTTGAGGACGATCGCTTTTCCAGCCATATCCTGCGCCGTACGCGCGACCTCAGGGGCAGCTGCACGGCAAGGACCGCACCATCCCGCCCAGAAGTCCACCAATACTGGAACGGTAGCGGTGGTTACGACCTCGTCGAATAGAGCCGTATCGGCGGCCACCGGTTCCGCGATCGACTCCAGCGTGGCTTTACACGCCCCACATCGACCGGTGCTGGCCAGATGCCTGGCGGCGACACGATTCTTCTGGTTGCAATGAGTACACGTTCTAATGAGTGGCACGTTGAGCCTCTGACGATTGACTAACACCAATTGGATGCGTAATCGACACGCAGGTCTTCATAAATAAGACCCGTTCGTAATCCCGGGTTTCTCACCGTATCCGTCGTAGGCGGGGCGTCAATTCGCGACCTCGACCTGGTCACCGGCAGCAGGTCCCGCGATGCTTTCCAATTTTCTCAGATCCGGAAATAAAGCCATCCAGAGCAATGCGATCACGATGCTTCCCACCCCGCCCACGATGGTAGCCGGTATGAGCCCGAACCAGGAGGCCGTCACCCCCGATTCGAACTCGCCAAGTTGATTGGATGTTCCGATAAACAGCGAATTCACCGCGCTCACCCGGCCCCGCATCTCGTCCGGCGTTTCCAGCTGTACCAGCGACGACCGCACCACCACGCTGGTTACGTCCGCGGCGCCCAGCACACAAAGAATGGCCATCGAGATCCAGATATTTCGCGAAAGAGCAAAGGCGACTGTGGCCACTCCAAAGACGATAACCGCCGCGAACATGCGGTGTCCGGCACGGTTGCGAATCGGATGATGGGCGAGGAAAACCGCGGTCGACAATGCACCGACCGCAGGCGCCAGGCGAAGCAGCCCCAACCCCCAGGGCCCGGTGTGCAGGACGTCTCGCGCGTACGCAGGAAGCAGCGCCGTCGCTCCGCCTAACAGCACCACGAAAAGATCGAGCGAGATGGCGCCGAGGATATTCTTGCGTTCGCGAATGTAATGAATCCCGGAAAAGATGGACTTCGCCGTCACCGGTGCTTTGCCGCCCATCACTCGCTTGGAAACGATGGTTGAGGACAACACCGCCGCCGTTGCAAATAAGCTGGCGCACAAGCCATACGGCACATGTGGTCCAAACGCGTAAAGAAGCCCGCCCAGCGCAGGCCCGACAATCGATGCCGTCTGGTTTGCCGAAGTTGACCACGCGATTGCCTGCGGTACTCTCGCGTCTTCGACCAAACCGGGGACCAGGGCCTGGGTCGACGGGCTTTCGAAAGCGCGCGCGGCCCCGATGGCCGCAACCGCAAAGTAGATGCCGAACGGATGCAACCGGTGAAGATAACTGCTCACCGCGAGCAGCCCCAGCGTCGATCCTTCCACCACCTGGCAAATGCTGATAATGGTTTTGCGATTGAACCGGTCGGCCACCTGCCCGACCACCAGTGTGAGCAGGAGCATGGGTAAAAACTGCACCAGCCCCACCATGCCCAGGGCAAACGTGCTATGCGTCAGCGCATACACCTGCCAGCCGACTGCCACAGCCGCCACTTGAAACGATATGGTCGAGCAAATTCGGGCGAACCAGAAGCGCACATAGGCTGGCTCGCGGAACACAGATCCTGTGCTGGTCGGCTGCTCTCGCTCTGGCAAACTCACCTCTTCCATGTTCGCCTGTAGGGGCCGAAACCGTCCACCTCGCCGGGTCACGAAGATCAGTCCCGCCAGAGCCCGCCCTGCGCTCGTCGAAGGGGACGGCTGAATTTACCCAGGACTAGGGCCCCATAAGCGTTAAGCCTATCGGGTACGTATTTCTTCAGAACACCCACAAAGCCGTCGTGCTGAGAGCCTGTGACTTTTTCGAATCGTTTCGTGTTTTTTTCCCACCCAACGAGATGTTTTGAACCCCTCCCAACCCCTCCACAAAACCGTCATCCTGAGCGAAGCGCCTCGCAGATCTATCGCATAAAGAAGGTTTATGGCGCGAAGTCGAAGGACCCCGGCCATACTCATCGGCAGATGCAGTTCGGAGCTTTCCGGCCACATGGCAATAGAAGATGATCATCGGGCACGAGAAGATGATCCCGTAACCATCAAGTGCGTGCCTCGGGGGAAATTAAGTTCTCGGGCTGGATGGTCGAAAAACTCCGGACTGCATCCGCTCAGTGGTTGTGACTTTTTATGTTTGTGGCCGGAAAGCTCCGAACAGCATCTTCGAACAAGTATCGCCGAGGTCCTTCGACTTCGCGCCATAAACCTTCTTTATGCGATAGATCTGCGAGGCGCTCCGCTCAGGATGACGGCTTTGTGGGGAAGGTTGAAAACATCTGGTGGTTCAATGTGGACAGCACTGGCTGAATTTACCCAGGACGCAGCCCTGGGTACCCATTTGTGTGAAGGCCCATTTACAAAACTTTACCTGCCTTAACCAACCTTTATCGCACGCTCCGAGCCCCGCTGCTGAAATCGAATCACTGCACTCAGTCAAAGGAAATGACCGCAGCAAATTGATTTCACCGCGCATCGAGGAGCATCTATGAATCGCAAAAAGCTTACGGCTACATTCGTCAAGACGATCGTGGCAGCCATTGTTACCAGTGGCATATTCACGCTGGGAATCCAAACCGCTTCGGCCCAGTCAATCATCGCGACCGTACCATTTGTATTTTCTGCCGGCGATCAAACCTTCCCGGCCGGAACGTATCAGTTCACCTCCCTATCCCAATGGTCTCTGTCCATTCGGAATGTGAAGGGTGGAGGTGAAAAGTTCTTTGTGGTACACCCTATCCAAAATGCATCCCGAGCATCCCGCGACGGCATTGTTTTTCACAAGTCCGGCGGCCAACGGAATATCGAAGCAGTTTACCTGAGCGAGTCAAACATGGGTGCGGAGTTGCTCCCCTATGAGGGCGCGTCTCCTAAGCTTCGGTCGCCCATACAGAGCGCTGCGATCCGCTGAAGCTCACAAGTCTTATGGATCTCACCCCGAAAACACAAATAACCGCCATCCAGAAGAAATAGAGCGACAGGATCCGTTCCCCTGCCGCTCTATTGCAATCGATGCAAACGGCTAAAACCAAGTTAGCGATCTAGTTATCTCGTGCCGAACTTGTTTCTGAGATACGACTCGACGGAAGCTGCTTCATTCGCCGAAAGGACGCGGTTATAGACCAAAATTTCCGCGATCTCGCCGTTGAAAAAGGTGTTGTTGACGCCCTGCCCAATGTAGCCGGTGCCAGTCATTCCATTCAACACAGAATTCTTGTTACCCTGGCTGAGCGCCAGCAAGCCATTGACGTAGAGTGAGTCGGTCGATCCGTTGTGGACTGCGCGCGTAATGGTGAAGTCCTGGCCGATGGCGACCGGCCTGGTGTACACCGGCAGGTTGTTTACCTGGGTGGTGCCAAAGCGAAAAGAAACATCCGCCTTGTAGGGAGTTACGTACGTATTTCCCCATGAGGCATTCTCGTTCCAAAAGATCGCCGCAGCATCAGACGGCCAGGAGCCGCTCAGCGGGTCTACGGCGGATTTCGCGACCATAAAAACGGTCATCTGGCTCCAGCCATCGATCGGCAGGTTAAAGTTGAAGAACTGGTTGCCGAAGAACTCGAAGGCTGATTTGCAAGCATTTCCATCCGCTTGTACCCCAAACGGTTGATTTGCTTGTACGGTTTGCGTCGCGTCGTGACCACTGCCGGACTCATCTGGCCAGATTGAGACCCCGCCAAGGAATTGGCTCTGCGCAGACTCGCTGCGCAGCCATTGTTGCAACCCTTGCGTGGGCACTGATTTCAAGGCAGAGGCGTAAGCGCTCGCACTTTGAACCCGTACGTTAGAGATGGCTGCTGCCGCCAGGGCCATTCGCACCGATCACGTATGCTGTGGTGAAGCCACCGTTCCAGGCTCACTTGCTGGAGAGGTAGGCCGAAGAAGTTGGGTCCCAAGGTAAAGTTACTGACTGCATTTTGAAAGACGTGAGGTGTACCGGAAGAATCATCCGTCTGCAGCGAAAAGGTCGCCCCGCGGGCAAGGGCCAGGGCAACCAGGCCCACTCCGGTGACTGGGCTGCTGAATTGGAGACCGAAGATCGCGTCATTGTTCGCGGACACTCCCCCGATCGAGAGGTTTCCCTCGCTCACGGTGTAAATCGGCCCACCGGTCGCCGACTGAAGCGCTGGTATGATCACTTGCACAGTCAGCCCCGCCACTCCCGTGACCGGAAGAGTCACCGTGATCGGTGCGGAGGTACCGCCGCCATTGGGAAAATTTGGTGCGGTAGGCATTGCAGAGAAATCGACATACCCGTCTGGGACAAGACCGGCGTTGCAGAAGGTTGTGAATTGTTGAGCAAATGTGATGGTTGAGATGAAGATGAGCGGGAACAAGGCAAGGATGCGTTTCACAAAATACCCTCAAGACTGCGATTTCCGACAAAGGTCCGCCACTTAGGCGTGGATACAGCGCGCCTGGGGGTAGGCGGCCATGCTTAGGACTGCCGATAACTTAACTTCGTACTTTGTAGCGGGTTGAGATGAGCTGAACCAGCAACTTCAACCGAAGCAAGAAAAAGCCTTCTCAGGCAATGCCAAAATTTGGCGAAAAAGGTGAACCGGGGCCCGGAGAGAACTTACAACTCTCGATGCGTAGCATACACGCAGATAAAAGCAACGAACAAAGAAAATTGCTGCAAAGAAGAGTTTCACGATTACGAATCGCCACAGTTACTTCGACTCTTTGGTAACCAGGTACGAAGACACCGGGAGGAGCCAGCTTAGCTGCATTTGAATAACTTGATTTCTGTCGCTGTCCTTGTTGCGATCATACTCAAATCGAAATGTCGGCGACAATCGCGGTTATCCCTTTTGAGCCTTGGGATCTTAAGAACGATTTTCAAACCGAAAAACCTTCAACACTTTTTTCTACGTGCCGCAAAAGGTCTGACTGACACATTCCTCGGGACGGGCCGGCGTCGTGTACCGTTCGGAGCCGGTCCGCTCTTCGTAAGGGCGCGTCACCACATCCAGCAGTTCCTCGAAGGGCTGGAAATCCTGCCGCTCCATCGCGGCTTCGATGACCGCTTGCACCAAATGGTTGCGTGGGATGAAGGCCGGATTTGCCAGCCGCATCGCCGCAGCGCGCCCAGGCGCGGGCTCTTCTTCCAACCGGCGACGCCATGCCACAGCCCAGGCATCGTAAGCGCCGGGATCAGCGAATAACGCCCTCACGCCCTCATCGCCCGCCGTTCCCTCGGCGGCATCACACAGCCGGCGGAAGGTCAGAGTGAAGTCGGCGCGGTTTTCCGCCATGCGTTTGAGCAGGTCCACCGCCAATGCCGCATCGCCCTCCCGTTCCGTGAACAGGCCGAGTTTGCGGCGCAGGCCGGCACTGCGAGCCGCCTCGAATTGCGGACCAAACGCGGTCAGCGATTCTTTGGCGGCGGCCAACGCCGGCTCGCCATCTCCCATCTCTTGCTCCATGACTGGCAGCAGGGCCTCCGCCAGGCGCGCAAGGTTCCAGTGCATGGCACTCGGCTGGTTGCCATAGGCATAACGTCCGTAATGATCGATGGAGCTGAACACCTTCGCTGGATCGTATGCCTCCAGGAAAGCGCAGGGCCCGTAATCAATCGTTTCGCCGGAGATGGAAGTGTTGTCCGTATTCATCACGCCGTGGATAAAGCCGAGAAGCATCCACTGTGCTACCAGCCGCGCCTGCCGCTCGACCACCCCATCGAGCAGGGCCAGGTACGGCTGCTTTGCCTGTGCAGCCTGAGGGTAGTGGCGAGCGATGGCATAATCCGCGAGCTTCCGTGTCCCCTCGATATCGCCCTGGGCTGCGAAATATTGGAAGGTTCCCACGCGGAGGTGGCTTGCCGCTACTCGCGTGAACACGGCCCCGGGCAAAACTGTTTCACGGAGCACCCGTTCCCCTGTGGTCACCGCGCCAAGCGCTCGCGTAGTCGGGACCCCCAATGCCGCCATAGCTTCGCTGACGATGTACTCGCGCAAAACTGGACCCAGCGCGGCTCTCCCGTCCCCGCCGCGAGAAAAAGGAGTGCGTCCGGAACCCTTGAGCTGGATATCGTAGCGCGCACCATCGCGTCCAACGACCTCGCCCAACAGGTTGGCGCGTCCGTCACCGAGCTGCGGCACAAAATGGCCGAATTGGTGCCCGGCATAGGCCATGGCGAGTGGCTCGGAGCCCACCGCCACCGTGTTGCCGGCCAGTATCGAAACCCCCTGCGCGCTTGCGAGGGCGTCCGGATCGAGGCCCAGGTGATGGGCCAGTTCTCCATTCACTTTGACCAGGCGCGGAGCTGCTACCGGTGTCGGGTTCACCCGGGCGTAGAAGCGCTCCGGCAACCGCGCATACGTGTTTTCAAAACCAAAAAGGACAGCGTTGTCGGCGCTTAACGGCGCGGCCGTACCGGTCGCGGGAGCATCGGGCAGGGTCATAATCGATTGGATGCCGGCACGCCGCTTTGGCTCCAGCTTCGTTTCCAGGCAGCCCACATCATACAGGTGCGTCCGCTTCTCCTAATTTGTTAGGACAACATGCCCTCTTACGACCTTTGTCAACTAAGACTTTAGGAGACACGGTTTGCGGTCGTTACCTGGCGTTGTGCCGGGATGGCGTTGCCGATTATCCTGACCAGGGCTCATCGCGCACGGTAAGGAAAGGATGCATGGCATCGATACAGGAATTCAGATGTGAGGTTTGCGGAATTGTGACCAGTAACCCGATTCACTGGTTCATTATCCGATGTGGAGAGTCTGAGCTTACCGTGCACCGATGGAACACGGAGACGGCCAATGCGACGGGGGCTCGACATTACTGCGGGGAAGCCCACGCCCAGGTGTACATTAGTCGCTGGTTTGAGTCGGTATGCAGCCCACCGAAACCAACGTTCAAATAGCGCCCACGGAAACTCCTTCCGAGGACGGAAAAAGGTAGGTACGGGCTGTAGGTACGGGCTTTAGCCCGTACACAAACCAGGCAAGACCATTTGGCCTTTAGGCCCTGAGGTACGCTTCTTCAGCAAACTGTCAGGCCGGGAACTCAGCGCGCGTAGGTAAATGTACCGCACAGATCGGTCGAGTTAGCGAACGCTTCCGGGGTAAAAACCGGCATTTTGGGACCCGAGAAGAATGCGATATGCAGAGAGCGTCCTTCCACAAAGGCCGCCATCCACTGCGTATCCTCAGAGCCGCATAAGGTGTTTTTGTGCAAGAACCTTTTGGAGCCGGGTATGCTCAGCCGATAGAGACGCCCCCGCCCACCGGCGTTGCTATCGACATCGAACACGGCGCTTACTTCGCCCGGTTCGAGGTCACGGATACGAGCCATCGGAAAACCGTAAAAGTTGAGAAAAAGCTTCTCGTCGGAAATGGCAATGTCCCCGGTGATGGACATAGCCGTCTGGCTGGATGCGCGCCAGGCTCCGGCTTCCTGCGCTCGCACCGAAACACAGCAGGCCAGCACCGATCCTAAAACGGCACACACGAACTTTTCCCGCGTCATCTCTCGAGGATGACATCCGCAGAGCCTTTGAGCAACTCCGGCGGTTTGCTCAAATCGCGGCATGGAACCTCAAGCTACGAGAATCCCCCAAACCAGACAGACCATCGCAATCACCAGCGACAGAATCCGCCAACGATGATAGGTGTCCCACCTTTTATGCTCTTGCCGCCATCCCTCGGGCAAACCGTCTGCCAGGCGGGCGATGCGATTGTTGATAGGCACCAGGGTGGTGACGGTATAGACGATGATCCCAATCCAGATAACCACCGCGATGAGAAGCAAGGTCACACCTGGCTGATGACGGCGAAGATATGTCTCGGCAATCATGAGCAGGAGAGACAACGCGTACCAAAAAGGCATAACCTTGCCCAGAATGCCGGCAAACAGGCTGAGAGCCTTGGCCTGCGAGCCCTCCTCCAATTGCCAGATGACAGGGTTGACGAAGAGAGAAACGGTCAGCTCATTACCGATCATCAAACCGGTACACAAGATAGTCAGCACGTCCAGAAACAGCATGTTCTCGATCTCCTTGTTGACTGCACACGTTTCTGACTCTCGTTCTCTATAAACTGATTCAGATCGAGCCGCTGACTAATTTGTCAGCCCTCCGCAAAACGGATTCAGAGAGGAGGAATGCGGATGCCCGTTTCCAAGAAAGAAATATCACCCTGCCCGATCGATGCCATGCTGTCGGTCGTCGATGGCCGCTGGAAAGGAACGATTTTATGGCGGCTATCGGACGGCCCGATGCGGACGAGCGAGCTGCGGCGCAGCATTCCCGGGATCACGGAGCGGATGTTGATTCGACATCTGCAGGAGTTGGTCTCTGCGGGCATCCTTCTGAGGCACGAAGACCCGAATATGCCGCCGAGCGTCCGCTACTCGATTTCTGAATACGGCATGACGCTTGTCCCGGTGCTCGAAGAAATCTGCAAGTGGGGAAGAAAACATCTGGCTCGCCAGCGGATGGGTTGCGAATTGAGAGCTTAGGGTGGCAGAAGAGGAAGCATCCAACGGCTTAGGAGAAACCCTAACAGTGAAGAGCCACACCGAGTACCTTGTTTTCGAAACCAAAAAACGCCGAGAGATGGTGCACATTACCGGCCAGGTGGAACAGATTGTGCGCAAGAGCGGCGTGAACGATGGGCTGTGCTTTGTCTCGCCGATGCACATTACGGCTGCCATCTACGTAAACGACCTGGAGGGCGGCCTGATCGAAGACATCGCCAAATGGTTAGAGGAGCTTGCACCGGCGCGGCCGGACTACAAGCATCACCAGACGGGCGAGGATAATGCCGATGCTCATTTAAAGGCCCTGCTCCTGCATCATGAGACGACTCTGCCGGTGACGAACGGCAAGCTTGACCTCGGGACCTGGCAAAGGGTGTTCTACGCGGAGTTTGACGGACAGCGTCCGAAGCGGGTGATTGTGAAGGTTCTCGGAGTCGAATAGGGAGAGCTCCCTTTAGGAGAGCGTTCTCAGTCTGACCCAAAGCGCCGGAATCTACAGGCGCGATCTACGCTTCTCGCCTTTTGTGCCGTCGTCTTGTGGCAACTCTGTGCCAATATCGAGCGCGGGCTGCAGGTCAGGCGGCAGCATACCATGGCGAGGCGTACCACAGACAGGACACGCCTCAGCCTTCAAGGTAATCTCTGCCCCACAGCATGCACAAAAAGCGGCCATGTCCTCATTCTCCCGTTGCCTGTTTTCCATTGGATGTCCGCCTAACCCGCGAAGATTCAGGACGGCGCCCCAGGGGACGCGCGTGGAGGCTACGGCTTGAATCCACCGATGATGTGCGCATCTGCATGAAACAAGTGATACCGCTCAAACGCCACGTCATTCAGGGACGTTTGTACCAGACGCGGAGCGGGCTGCCCCTGCCGGGAGAAGAGCTGTTTTTCAGATCCAATGGAAAGGGCCACACCTCGCACCGGGCAGATGTAGGTTTTGCCGGCCAGGACAATCGGTCCGTATTCAACCAGTAGGTCCGCCTTGGCGAGCGGGTCGGTAGGCTTCGCGACTGCCCTCAGTACGAGACGCAGGATGGTTCCACTGGAAGGATCGATCGCGATCTCGCCCCGATAGGCAGAGAACTTTTGAAACACAACACGATTTCCTTTGGTGTCCCGAACCCAGGAAGATCCAACCTCATAGTGCGATTTCTCTGCCGGGACGGAGTAACGGTATACCGCCACTGTTCCCAATGCACTAGGCTCCCAATGGCTCCAGTCGAGCTTGCTTTGCACCGCATCCTCGAGCACGACACCGAGAAGTCCGAATTCTCCCGAGGTTTGCAGTCCGGGCGGGGCGCTCATCCGCTTTGACTCATCGGGATGAACCTCTTCCCCGCCATCGCGATAAAGCACACCGGCACTGTATCGCCCCACCAGGTGCAAGGGCTCGTAACGGATGAGACCCGACTCGGCGGTCCAGTGTTCCCACAGGTTTTCCTGATAGCTGGTAGTAGCCCGGGTGGCGAACAAGTTCGGAAGCTGGCGAATTGTTTTTCCGATGTAGTCCTGACAAAGCGACAATGTGCGGCGCTGTGTTGCGGGATCCGGTGCAGCGATCGAAGGAATTTCTGCAGGGGGCAGATCAAGGAATGCGGACATGTCAGCGAGCGCCAGGAGAGCTCGCTGCGATTTAGAACCAGGCAGTGCGCTCAACCAATGGGACAACTTGACTGAATCAAGCCGCTGCGTGAGCTCGAAATGAGAGAGTCTTCGACCAATTTGGGCATCGCTCTTGCCGGGTGCGGCTGCTAACCATTGCTCCAGCTTCTCTACTGATATTGGGGTAGCTGCAAACGCGGGTAAGCCGATCCCCAACAACCAGAGCAGCAGCACAACCTTTCGGATCAAATCGCCCCTGAGCTGCATGCAAAAATGCTACGGTGCGCAGGAAAGAAATGTAAAGACGAGAGTGCGTATTCCACCCCGCTTTGACAGCACAGAAATCAGGCCTGATGTCCGAGCGCATAGAATCCGATTCTGCTAGTTTTATGATAAAGTAGCATACTACATAGAGGAGATGTGCGGAGGGACCTCACATGACACGAAGCAGAGGCGCAAGGTACGTTTCCGCGGTTCTCGTCGCTGCTGCGCTTGGTACATTGCTTGTGGAGCTGTGGCTCTGCGAATGGCCCGCTCCCCACCCTCTTTCTCCAACGGCAGCTTTTTCCAAGGCCGCCGCTTACGTCTCGATGGCAGTTCTATCGGGAGCAGCCATTAACCGGTTGCTCTGGTTTCCCCCCAGGATGGCGCCTTCCGTTTCCCTGAGCCAGTTCACCATCGCAAGTGCAACTGGCTGGATTTGGATACCTTCCGTCGTGCTGCTATCGCGGCAGCGTTCCATCGCCGCTGTTCTCTTGGCGGCGCTGGCGGCAGTAACGATGGCAAGCGGTCTGCACAAAATCATGCCGGCCGGCACCAAGGTCCGTCCCCACAGCTTGCTTCCTGGCCAATGGAAAGAAAGAGACCTATTTGCGGAATACCTGAATACCGCTCCTCGAGAAATCCACGGATTCCTCATCGCAGTCTGCCTGTACGGTGCGCTCTTCGCATGGCGCGGAAAATTGTTCCTCCCCTCCGCCTGCCTGATCGCTCTATGCGCGTTCATGCTGAGTTGGAGGTTTACGGGTGACGACAACAATGCATCGGGAAACCAGGAAGATCGATCGCGTGCGGGACTGCGACTCCTGAGGGCCGCATCCACCGCGATTTTGGTTACGATGGGCTTGCTCCTCCTGGGACTTCCCCATGGAGCTTTTTCCGGCTCGATAGGTGCTTACGCCCGCAACCGCACACCCTCGGAAAAAAGAGTTCCCCGACAACACAAGGGAACCGCGAATCCAGCCTCCGGGCTCTCAGGATACGAACGCATCATCCTCTGGCCTCTCCCCGAGAACAAGAAAATTGTTGTTCCCCCGCCCTCCAGGGTTTTGCACGCAGGCTTCAACACAAACAAGCCGATGACCATACGCTTCGATGGGGCCTATTGGTATTTCCAGCCAAGGGCCAACGGCGTCGGAACAAGAGCGCACGTGGCTCGTGGAAGTCCTTTGACGGTGAATGTTCGTTCCAACAATCACATTCCGCTGATCATGGAAGCCCATCAGTCTCTTGGCGCGGCGATTCCTCTTACATGTTGTCGCGAGATGCAGGTGACCATTGAAAATAGCGACAACGCGCCGGGCATGATCGCTCTCGGAGTCTTGCTGACCGACTCAACCTCACTAGGAAAGCCAACATCTTATCTGGGCCAGCAAACGATCGTTTCGACTGAGCCAGACCGCTTCGCGGTGAAGTCTTCGCCCATACCTGAGGTGCTCCACTTCCCTATTCCCGGCCACACAAGGATCGGGCAATTTGATGAGATCACCATCGTCTTCTTTCCGGATGCAGAACGCCCCTACACGGGAGCGAAGATCGCAATCAAACAGTTCGATTTAGTCCCGCGCTGAGCGCCCTACTTATTCAGTATTTCGCGCGCGATAATCAGCCGCTGGATCTCGCTGGTACCTTCGCCGATGGTGCAGAGTTTCACGTCGCGGTAGAACTTCTCGACCGGGTAGTCTTTGATGAACCCGTAACCACCGTGAAGCTGCACCGCCTCATCGCAGACCCTGACCGCTACTTCACTGGCCATCAGCTTGGCCATGGAAGACTCAAGCGTGGTCTTCTGACCCGCGTCCTTCATAACCGCAGCTCGCTGCGTAAGCAGCCGCGCGGCATCGAGCTGGGTCGCCATATCGGCCAGCTTCCACTGAATCCCCTGAAATTCAGAGATGGCCTTTCCAAACTGATGGCGCTGCTTCACATAGCTGCGCGCGGCGTCATAAGCACCCCGGCCGATCCCCATCGAAAGAGCCGCAATCGAAATACGGCCACCGTCGAGGATGCGCATGGAGTCGATAAATCCCTCACCCTCTTTGCCCAGAAGATTCTCCGCCGGAATTTCGCAGTCCTCAAAGATGAGCTCCGAAGTGTCGCTGGCGCGCAGTCCAAGCTTGTTTTCCTTCTTGCCTGGACGAAAGCCCGGAGTTCCCTTCTCCACCACGAACGCCGATAGACCGCGCGTGCCCTGGCTCTTATCCGTAACCGCGATAATGACAGAAACATCGGCATAGTGACCGTTGGTGATGAAGGTCTTGTTGCCGTTCAGCACCCATCGATCGCCTTTGCGCACAGCGCTCGTCCGGGCGCTGCCGGCGTCGGAACCTGAACCAGGCTCCGTCAGCCCCCAGGCGCCAAGCCATTTGCCGGAGGCTAGCAACGGAATGTATTTGGATTTTTGCGCTTCGTTACCGGCAACGAAAATGTGGTTGGTGCAAAGAGAGTTGTGCGAAGCCACGATGATCCCGATCGACCCATCGACCGCAGATAGCTCCTCCACAGCAAGGGCATAATCCACGTAACCCAGGCCCGCTCCGCCCAGTTCGACCGGAAAGATGACGCCCATCAGCCCCATCTCACCAAGTTTCTTCACTACCTCGTGCGGGAACTCGCTGGCTTCGTCCCAACGCATGACATTCGGAGCGATTTCGCGCGCCGCGAAGTCACGGATCTCCTTGCGCAACTGCTCCTGCTCATCGGTCAATGCAAAGGAATGGCTTACACCCATGAAGAAACCCCCGGCTTACAGAACACTGAGCGCCTGCTCCAGATCTTCCAGTAGATCTTCAGCATCTTCGATACCAGCAGAGATGCGGACCATACCATCGGTCAGGCCGATTTTGGCGCGGCCTTCTTCGCCCAGCGCCGCGTGGGTCATGGTGGCAGGATGCGAGACCAACGTCTCTACCCCGCCCAGCGATTCCCCAACGGTGCATACCCTCAGCCTGCGTAACACCGCATTGGCGTTGTCCAGCGAACCGGCTTCAAACGTGATCAGTGCACCGAAGCCCGACATTTGCCGCTGGGCAAGAGCATGCTGAGGATGTCGCGGCAGACCAGGATAATAAACCTGTGAAACCTTCGCGTGGTCCGCCAGGTAGTTGGCGATCGCATAGCCATTCACTTCGTGCTGCTTCATCCGCACAGCCAGGGTCTTGACCCCGCGCAACACCAGAAAGCACTCGAAGGGAGACAAAATGCCCCCAGTGCACTTCTGCACAAACTCAAAGGATTCTTTGTGCGCAGGCGTGGTCGCCACCAGGACTCCGCCCAAACCATCACTGTGGCCATTGAGGAATTTGGTGGTGGAGTGCATGACGATATCCGCGCCAAATTCGATCGGGCGCTGAAAATAGGGCGACATGAACGTGTTGTCGACGCTCAGGTCGATCGCCTGGCCGGCCGCTCTGCGCTCATGACAGATATCGGCGATGGCCCGGATGTCGGTGATCTGCATCAACGGGTTGGTCGGTGTTTCGATATGGATAAGCCGGGTGGTGGGCTTGATTGCCTGCCGGACCTGCTCCAGATCCGTGGTATCGACGTAGCTGAAGAGAATGCCATAGCGGGCGACGATCTGGTCAAACAAGCGCGGCGTTCCACCGTACACATTCGATCCGCAGATGACGTGATCGCCAGTCTTGAACATGGTGACCAGGGCCGCAATGGCCGCCATGCCACTGGAAAACACGTGCGCTGACGTGCCCCCTTCGAGCGAGGCCAGATTTTCTTCGAGCGCCTCTCGTGTGGGATTGGAAACCCGGGAATATTCGTATCCGCGGTGCTTACCGATCTCCTCCTGCGCATAGGTGGACGAAGCATAAATCGGCACATTGACTGCACCGGTCAGCGGATCGGCAGGCTGACCGTCATGAATGGCCCGGGTAGAAAATCCGTGACCGCTCATAGGCCACCCTCGAAGACCTTCTTCGACAGGTACCGTTCGGCGGAATCGGGAATGACAGTGGCCACCCGCTTGCCTTTGCCCAGACGCGCGGCGATGCGCACGGCTGCCTCCACGCAGGCGCCCCCACTGGAGCCGGAGAGCAAACCTTCTTCCGCCGCCAACCGCTGGACCATGGTGAACGCCTCCGGGTCATGGATGGCCATGATCTCGTCACACCATTCACGGTTAAACGTGCGAGGAATAAAGGAGACGCCGATTCCCTCCACCTTGTGGTGGCCCGGCTCACCCCCCTGCAGGATCGAACCCTGGGGCTCGACCGCCACGGTGAGGATGTCCGGGTTTTGTTCCTTCAGAAAACGCGCCACCCCGGAAAACGTGCCCCCGGTACCGACACCGCAGACAAAGGCATCCACCCGTCCTTCCATCTGCTCCCAAAGCTCGCGGGCCGTGGTGTCATGGTGGAAGTCGGGATTGGCCTGGTTGTCGAACTGCAGCGCCGCAAAACTGCCCGGGGTTTCCTCGGCCATGGCGCGACAACGTTGGATGGCTCCCTTCATCGCCTCAGCCTCCGGGGTGCGGATGACCGTGGCCCCGAAACCGCGCATGAGGATGCACTTCTCTTCCGCGAAGCCTTCGGGCACAAAGAGCACGACCTTGTAGCCGCGATGCACCCCAACCAAGGCCAGCCCAACCCCCGTGTTGCCTGCCGTCGCCTCGAAGATAGTCGCCCCTGGCCGGAGCACGCCCCGGCGCTCGGCGTCCAGAATCATGCCCAACGCTGCCCGGTCCTTGACACTGCCCCCGGGGTTAAGGAACTCGAGTTTCACGTAAATGTCGGCCGCCCCCGGGGGGACGACGCGGTGAAGATGGAGCATGGGGGTGGACCCCATCAGCTCCGTTACATCTTCAGCAATATGCAGCGATCGCGCTGCAACTTCGCGAGTAGAAAGGGTCATAGGCCAACTGACAAGTGTAGCAGCGCCTCGGCGGCTACAACCGGGAGGAACCTCACTTGGAAGCCGATGCAGACCCGTTGGGGGAAGGCGGGACCGCCCCGCTCGCCTTTTTGCTGTTTGGATAGTAGCCGGTGCGGGTGCGGACCTGGAGCTTGCCATAACCTTTTGCCCGCGCCTCCACATGAACCACGCGGAAGCCACCCTGAGAGGCCGGTTTCGTGGAGTGATAGCCAATGGTGTACTGCTCCCGGATATCGCGTGCAACTTCAGCGGCGATTTCATCCACCTGGGAAAGGCTTTTGGGGAAGAAGGCGATGCCTCCGGTCTCGTTGGCAAGCATTTCCATCGCCCGCTTGGCACGCCGGGTCTCGCGGCCGCCCCCGCTGTCGTCAAACAGCAAACCGATCGCATACACCACCGGACCCTGCAGGTCCTGGATACGGCGCACCGTTTCCTCGAGCGTAGTACTGGAGGCGTTGTCTTCTCCGTCGGTAATGACCAGAAGCACCTGCTTGGGCCGCTTGGCATTCTTGGTGAGGTAATCGGCGGAGGCCATAATGGCGTCGTAAAGGGCGGTTCCGCCTTTGGAATCAATGTGGGAAAGGCCATCGCGCAGCTTGTTGACGTTGGCGGTGAAATCCTGGTCGATGTAGGCCTCGTCGGAGAAATTGACCACGAAGCTCTCATCATCCGGGTTCGAAGCATGCACCAGATCGAGTGCAGAGGAATTCACTGCCTGGCGTTTGGTGCGCATGGAGCCGGAGTTGTCCACCAAAATGCCAAGCGATATGGGGATGTCCTGGTGTTGAAACGAGGTAATGGCTTGCGGCACGCCATCTTCGGCAACCTTGAAGTCGTCCTTGGCCAGGGTGGTCACCATGTGCTGGTGGTCGTCGAGGACAGTGGCGTTCAGAACCACCTCATCGACATTGCGCTGCAAGGTGTATTTTCCGTTGTCACGGCCAATGGTAGCAGCGGTTTGCGGCTGAGTTGGGCGCGACGTTCTCTCCATCAGGAGAGGCAACAGGATCACGGTCGACGTTGAGCGGCCGCTGCTTTTCCGGCTGGGTCGGAGACGGCGAGGCCCCGGCCTGCGCCATGGCCGCTACCGGCAAGCTGCAAAGCAGGAAGATTGAGGAAACCGAGAGCAGTCTACTGCAAGGGTGCATAGTATCCGGTACGGGCATGAACAGTGAGCTGGGGCAGCCCCTCGGGCGGAACCAGCTTTACCTTCAATTTACGCCACTTCCCGTCCCGTTTGATATCGTCTGACTTATACCCAAGTACATATTGGTTACGTAGCTCGGCACTGATCTTGGTCGCAATATCGGCCATGTCGGCCAGATCGTCGACGCGGAAGAGCTGCCCGCCGGTCTCCTCACTGACGTCGTGGAGCAGGATCGGTCCCAGCTGCTCCTCGCGGGTGGGGGCGTATTGGTCAAAGATGCCGATGGAATAAATCTGCACATCGGACTCGCGGACCACCGCGCGCACCTCGCTCTCGGTGTAACGGCTGCGATTGTCGCCCCCGTCCGATACCACCAGAAGCGCCTTGCGCTCATTCTTGCCCTGCTTCATCTTGTTCAAGCCGAAATAGATGGCGTCGAGCAGCGCGGTCCGATGCCCGGGCTTTACCGTCAGCAGGCGGGATTCGATGTTGTCAACATTAGAAGTGAAATCCATGATCAGCTCGGGCCGGTCGTTGAAACCGATGACAAAGAATTCATCCTGGGGGTTGGCCGTGTGCATAAACTCCAGAATCGAGTTCCGGGCGCGGTTGATCTTGTCGGTCATGCTGCCGCTCAGATCGAAAATGATCCCGATCGAGACCGGCGCGTCCTCGGCGGAAAAGCTCTTAAGTTTCTGCAGTGCGTTGTTTTCGTAGACGAAAAAGTCCTGCCGCTCAAGACCGGTCACCAGGCGGTTGAGGGGGTCGGTCACGGTCACCGGCACCAACACCAGGTTTACATCAACTCGCATGCGTTCATTGGGCCGTGCGCTGAGTGCCTTTTTGCCCTCGAGTGGGGCTGGCGTGGCTGCCGGCGCCTTGGGGTCAGCCGCAGTGATGGGCACGGTGGGCGCGGGAGGCTTCGGTTCCACGTGAACGTCATTCAGGGGGTCCTGGGCCCAGCAAAACTGAGAAAGCGCGAGCCAAAGCCCGAGTGCAATGGCAGTCTTCACTGTCGCCCACGCCCCTAACCGTAAACCCAATCTGCGCTCGATGGTGAGCGCCATAGCCCTGATCCTCGTCTCCGCTTTGTGCCGGTGTGCCGGATGGTAGCACGCCACCGTTAGACCTGCGTTTCCATATTAGACGCGGCGATTATAGGACGGCTACCACGTTTCGGGTGTTGTCTCTCGTGGGACGCATGGCGCAGGATGCGGGAGCGAGGCTGTTTCTGTCAGGTACAATCTGGCAGATATAAGAGACTAAAGCAATTGGCAGCGCGGCCGAGGCCGCCTTTGCCTGGAGTGGGACCCCCCGAAGCATGGCCCGAATTTATCCTTTCCGCGCACTCCGTTACAACCCGAGCATGGTACGCGTGGAAGAGGTGGTGACCCAGCCCTACGACAAAATTACCCCCGCCATGCAGCAGGCTTATTACCAGCGCAGTCTCTACAATCTGGTGCGCGTCATCCTGGGATTGCCTGAGCTGTTCGACGAACCCGGCAGCAATGACGTGTACACCCGCGCCGCACGGGATTTCGCCGATTGGCGCCGCATGGGGGTCCTGACCCAGGAAAAAGATCCCTGCATCTTCGCTTACTCCCAACGTTTTACAGTCCCGGGCGGAGACGGCGAGATTCACGAGCGGCGCGCGTTTATCGGGCTGGGCGAGGTGTGCGACTACAGTGCACAGGTAGTGTTCCGCCACGAGCAGACGCTTTCCAAGCCCAAGTCTGACCGGTTGAACCTGTTGCGCGCCACGCGCGCGCATTTTGGTCAAATCTTCATGCTCTATTCGGACCCGGCGCTGACTGCGGAAAAGATCCTGTTTTCCGGCACCTCGGCCCCCGAGATCGAAGTAACCGACGAGTTCGGCGTGACCCACCGGGTGTGGAAGGTCAGCGACATGAGCACCATCAATATATTGCTGGGGGCGATGGAGGATAAGAAGTTGATCATCGCCGATGGCCACCACCGCTACGAAACGGCGTTGGCCTATGCCGCGGACCACGCCCCAACCAGCGTAACCCGGACGGAGAGGAACCTGGCCAACACCACTCCGCAGCCGGCCTACCCGGAAGCCGCCGTCATGATGACCTTCGTCAATATGGACTCGACGGGTATTACGATTCTGCCCACCCATCGCGTGGTTTTCGGGCTCAAGGATTTTTCGGCGGATAGGTTCATCGACCAGGCAAAGGCTTTTTTTGACGTGCAACTCGTCAAGGCGGATGACTCGGTCGCATTGACCAGGCTGCTTGCCCGCCAGCCGGGCACGGCCTTCGTTGCGGTCACCAGGCAGGGCTACCACCTGCTCACGGCCAAGCCGGAGACAGTGGCACAGGCGCTGGCGACCCTGCCCGAACGGCAGCGGCGGCTGGACCTTACCCAGTTGCATTCCCTGGTGCTGGAACAATTGCTGGGCATCACGCCGGAAGCCATCCGGGAGCAACGGAACCTGCGCTACGTGCGCGACGCCGGCGAAGCCATGGAGCAGGTTTCGCGAGGCGAGGCGGACGTGGCTTTCCTGACCAATCCGATCACCCTGGCCCAGTTGCGAGAAGTCGCCTTCGCGGGCGACGTCATGCCCCAGAAGTCGACCGACTTCTATCCCAAACTGCTCAGCGGTCTTACCGTCTATGCGTTGGATTGAGGAAGGCCGCCACAGGCCCGGCTGCCTCGTTGTCGGGTTATTCCTGGGTTCTTTGGCGTGCTCATTCGCCGGCGCCCAGTCGACGCCGAACCCACCAGCCGCTCAGCCCGCGGTCGTGCGCCGGCGCCGCGGTTTGCCGTGGTCATCGACGCTGCCCATGGGGGCGCAGACAGCGGCGCTCGCCTGGCGGATCATCTGCTGGAAAAAGACCTGGTGCTCAACCTGTCGGTACGGTTGCGCTCGATGTTGAGTGCGCATGGCATTCCGGTGGTCACGACGCGGGAGTCGGATAACGCGATCACCGCAGTGAGCCGCGCCGAGACGGCCAACCACGTGGGGGCGGCGGCCTGCATTACCCTGCATGCCACCACCAGCGGCAGCGGCATTCATCTCTTCACCGCATCGCTGACACCCATTCCCGTGACCCGCTTTCTCCCCTGGGAGACGGCCCAGGCCGCCTATGCGGAGCAAAGTCTGAAGCTCTCGTCGGAATTCGATTCGGCCATGACCCATGCCGAGATCCCCGTCACTCTGGGACGCACGGCTCTGCGGCCGCTGGACAGCTTTACCTGCCCGGCGGTGGTGGTGGAGATATCCCCACTCAGCGGCAAGGCTCACGTGACTGCGCTGTCCGACCCGGGATACCAGGACCGGATTGTGGCGGCGTTGGCCGCGGCGGTCGAGCAGTGGCAGCGCGACTGGAGGCAGCAACCATGATCTCCCGTGGACAGCGCATTCTGTTCTGGACGCTCCTCATCAGCTCGGTGCTGATGGCGGTGGTGCTGCTCCGCATGCGGGAGCGGGCGATGGACCGGCTGCTTGCCTCGGCGGAGACGATGCCGCTCAATCCTCCCTCGGGCAGGCCCGTGCAGAGTGTAACCATGATGATGGCCAACGACATGGATGGCTCGGTGCAGCCGGCAAACCAGAATATTGCGTTGCCGGTGGACACCAACGCGCGGGCGCATGTGATTCTGCAGCACCTGATCACGAACTATGGCCGACCCAATTCCAAGCATCCCATTGCCGTCAACAAAGGTGTCAACGAGATATTCTTTATGACCCTGCCGCTGGAGGCGAACCAGGTGGTGCCGGGTACCGTTGCGGTGGTTGATCTGAGCACCTCATTTGTGGATGCTCACCCATCCGGCATCGAGCCGGAGACCCTGACCCTGCTGTCGATCATCGCTACGCTCCACGCCAACTTTCCGCAAATCTCACAGGTTCGGTTTCTGGTGGATGGACAACAGCGCGACACCCTCGCCGGCCATGCTGACCTCACGCGCGTGTACCTGGCTTCCGATGCTCCTGGAGTCAAACATCTGTGAGTGGCAGCCGCCTGAAGATTGGCGTTTTCGATTCCGGGTTTGGCGGCCTTACGGTGCTGCGCGCGCTGCTGCCGTTGCTTCCTGGAGCGGAGTTTCTGTACCTGGGAGATACGGCGCGCTTGCCGTACGGATCAAAATCGCGGGCGACCATCGTGCGTTATGCGTTGTCGAGCACCCGCTTTCTGCTCGATCAGGGCGCGGACTTCCTGGTGATCGCTTGCAACACCGCGACTGCGCTGGCGCTCGAAGAAATTAAAGCTTCGACGGCTGTGCCGGTTTTAGGGGTAATCGAAACCGGAGCCAACGAGGCAGCCAACTCGTCCAAAACGCGCGAGATCCTGGTCATCGGCACCGACGCCACCATCTCGAGCCACGCCTATGCTGCTGCTTGCCGGGAGCGCGGCCTGCGCGCCCTGGAGAAGGCGTGTCCGCTGCTGGTGCCCCTGGTGGAGGAAGGATGGGTGGATCACCCGGTCACCGCCGAGGTAATAAGAATTTATCTCACCGAATTGCTGGAGCAGGCGCAGGAGGAAGCGCTCGATCCGGACACGCTGGTCCTGGGCTGTACGCATTACCCACTGCTGCGGCCGATGATGGAAGCGGCTGTCGCTCCCGCCATCAAGGTCATCGATTCGGCCGAGGCGACTGCCAGCCAGGCGGCGCGCTTGCTGGCCGGCCATCGCGGGCTCTATGGAGCGAGCACCGGCGCGGGACGATGCCGCTTCTTCGCCACGGATTCGGTGGCCAAATTCCGCCGCCTGGGCGCGCGGTTTTTGGGCAGCGTCATCGACGAGGTCGAACTCGTGGATCTGGGTGGCTGATATATCCTTGCAACGACAGGATAGGAGCAAGAGGGAATGGTGGATTTGAAGGGTCAGACAGCGGTGGTATTCGGCCTGGCAAACAAGCGCAGTATCGCCTGGGCGATTGCCCAGAAGCTTTCCGCAGCCGGAGCACAGATTGCCATCTGCTACCAGAATGAAGCGTCTGCGGGTGGAAGCCGAAGCGCTGGCTGGGGAGTTGCCGGATGCAGCTACGTTTGAGTGCGATGTTTCGAGCGATGAGCAGATCGACGCGGTGTTTGCAAAATTGAAGGACAGGTATGGCAAGCTGCATATCCTGGTGCACTCGGTTGCGTTTGCCCCGGCGGACGCGCTGCAAAACGATTTCCTGCTGACCACTCGCGAGGCTTTCCGTGTAGCGCATGAGATCAGCGTGTATTCCCTGATCGCCCTCAGCCGCGCGGCCGCGCCGTTGATGACGGATGGGGGCAGCATCATGACCATGACCTATTACGGTTCGCAGAAAGTGGTGCCGCGCTACAACGTGATGGGCGTAGCGAAGGCCGCGCTCGAGGCTACGGTACGGTATCTCGCCGCGGATCTGGGTAGCCAGAAGATTCGCGTAAATGCGATTTCCGCCGGCCCCATCAAGACGCTGGCCGCGCGCGGAATTGGCGGCTTAAGCGACATGTTGAAGGTGCACGCAGCGCGATCCCCCCTGCAACGCAACATAGAGCCTGCGGAAGTGGGCAACGCGGCGCTTTTCCTGGCTTCCGATTTGTCGTCCGGCATAAGCGGCGAAGTGCTTTATGTCGACTGCGGGTACAACGTGGTGGCCTTTGCGAGCGCCGAGTTAGAGCACATGCGGGGCTAGACCTTACCCGGGGTTCGGCTGATTCGTCATGATCTCTTCGCGGACGTTCTTGAGCACGGCCAGTGACCGTTGCACCCCGACTTCCCCGCTCAGGATCGGATCTTCGTTCTCGATGCTGAGCATTCCGTTGTAACCAACTTCCATGTAGGCGGCAACAATGTCCTTCCACGCGCTTGCCCCATGGCCGTAGCCAACGGCGCGGAAAAATTCCGACGCCTCATGGTCGTCTTCCTTACCAAAATTCAGCACCCCAAACCGATCCACATTCTTCGGAAAGAACGCCGTGTCTTTCATGTGCGCGTGATAAATCGCTCCCTGCTTGCCCAGAAAACGGATGACCTCCACCGCGTTGCATTGCTGCCAGAACAAATGGCTCAGATCACAATTGGCGCCGATCTCCTCACCCGCCGCCTCGCGCAGCCTTAACAACGTGCGCGGGTTATACACAACAAAGTTAGGGTGCATCTCGAGCGCGATGCGATGCACTCCATGTTCACGAGCAAACTTCGCCGTTTCCTTCCAATAAGGAATCACCCGCTCCTTCCATTGCCACTTGAGGGCCTCGCCGTGTTCTGTCGGCCAGTCATATACCACCCAGTTCGGCACCGTGTCGGTCGGCGAACCTCCCGGACAACCGGAAAAACCGACGACGGTGGGGATCTCCAGCATGCCGGCAAGTTGAAGCGTCTGACGAAACTCCTCCGCAGCCTCCCGCGCCTTGGTTGCATCGGGATACAGAGCGTTGTTGTGGCAGCTCAGCGCCATGACGGGAATTCCCCGGTCATCGAACTTCTTCTTCCACGCGCGCGCCTTGGCCGGATCGGCTACCAGCTCGGGGCGAGGACAATGCGGCGACCCATTCGGACCGGCAGCCCCCACCTCGACGGCCTCAATGCCCAGGCTCGCGAACTTGTCCAGCATCTCGTCCAGGGAGAGCTTGTTAAAAGGAGGGTCAAACACCCCAATCGGCAAGCTCTTTTTAGGAGCAGACGGTTTGTCCTGCGGCGCAGACTGTGCGGGTGCGGATACGGAAAGCGGAGCGGAGGCCAAGGCGGCCGCGGTCGTGCCTAGAAACTGTCGACGATTCATGAGACGCTCCAGTTGGTTAATACTTCAGTCAGTTAGTACGTCGCGCGGCCGCCGCTCGCGTCGTAGCATTGCGCGGTGACAAAGGAGCATTCGCTGCTCGAGAGGAAATGGACGACGCACGCTATCTCGTCGGGCTTTGCCGTGCGCCGCATGGGGATCCGATCAGTCATGTAGGCGACTTGCTCCGGGGTCAACTGATCCAGTATTTGCGTCTGCACCACTGCGGGTGAGACGGCATTCACGCAAATCCCTTCAGTGGCTACTTCTTTCCCCAGTGCCTTGGTGAGACCGATGACCCCCGCTTTGGTGGCGGAGTAAGGCGTCATGCGTGGGTTGCCTTCTTTGCCCGCGATCGACGCCACATTCACGATGCGGCCGTACGATCGCTTGCGCATGTGCGGGATGACGGCCCGGCAGAAATTGAAGACCCCGGTTAAATTGATGGCGATGTTGCGCTGCCAGTCCTCATCGGTCTGATCCCAAATATAAGCCGCGGGGCCTGCGATGCCCGCATTGTTCACAAGAATGTCGATCTTACCGGTTTGCTGCAGCACTGCATCCACGGCTCGGCCCACGGAAGCCGCATCGGCTACATCTGCCTGCACCGCGAATGACTGGTTGGGCAGGGCGGCAGACGCCTGCTGCGCTCCGGGCAGGTTCAGGTCAACAACAGCAACGGTGGCTCCTGCAGCAGCCAACCGAATGGCGATGGCCTGCCCAATCCCAGTTGCGGCTCCGGTAACAATGGCGGCTCTTCCCGTGAGGTCGAACATTCTCCCACCGCCGCTACTGCCGTCAATCAATCTCTGCTGCCTCCTGCACTTCGGGGGATTATATGGAGGTGCACTCCCAGGGTCAATCAACCATGGATCTCGTTACTTCAGGAAGTTTCCGGGCTCGATTCACCCCAGGTTAACGTGGTTGTCGAAAACTGGTGGAAAGGCGATTTACTCCTGCGCTGACGCGCCGAAGTCTGCTACACCAATCCAGAGAGCACATCTGCGAATGAAAATATCCGTATGGGCCACTGTTGTCGTCGTTTGTCTTGCACCCTGGTGCGCACACGCCGAAAGCGCATGTCCACGTCCGGAGCCCGGTAGCGTAGTCAAAGAACCGGAGGACCTGCGCAGCCAGAATGGGGTTCTGGAGGCGCAACTGACGGCGACGAACGCTGCACAGGCCGACGGAACGATCCGCTATTGCTACATCGATGCAGCGGGCCACGAATCGCCGAACCTGCGGGTTCATCCCGGCGATCTGGTCATTCTTCATCTGGTCAATAAGCTAACGGATAAGGGCCGGGGAAGCGGCGGGACGATGCACGCGCATGCGCATGCTGCTACGAATCCCTGCACCAGTGGAATGATGAGCCCGGTGTCGACCAATCTCCACTTTCACGGTCTAACCATTCCGCCGGTCTGCCATCAGGATGATGTGATGAAGACCTCGGTGCAGCCAGGGGATGCACCCTTCGAGTATCGCTTTAAGGTTCCGGAGAACGAGCCGCCGGGTCTCTACTGGTATCACCCGCATATTCACGGATTCAGCAAAGAACAACTCCTCGGCGGAGCGTCCGGCGCGTTGATCGTTGAGGGTATCGAGCGCGCCAAGAAGGCTGCCGCCGGATTGCCGGAGCGGGTATTTATTATCCGCGACCAGGACCTGATCAACCCGCATGCTCCTCCATCGAAATCCGAACCGGTGGTACCGAAGAACCTGATCGATCGCGACGGAGACACGGCCAATAACGGCACTGGCTTCGGTACTCCGGCGAAGGATCTCTCCATCAACTACGTGCCCGTTCCCTACCCCGACTACCCTCCGGCAACCATCGAGATGAAGCCGGGAGAAAAGCAGCTTTGGCGGGTGTTGAATGCTTCCGCGATCACCTATCTCAATCTGTCGGTTCTGTTTAACCGTACGCCGCAGCCACTGGGTTTGATTGCCCTGGATGGCGTTCCGATGAACCTCAATGATTCTCTGAAAGATTCGGTAGATACGCAGACGCATATCGGACTGCCGCCCGGAGCGCGCGTGGAATTTATCGTGGATGGTCCAGCGGAAGGCGTGACCGGCTTGTTCGTCACCAGATCCGTGGATACGGGTCCAGGCGGAGAAAATGATACCAACCGGATGCTGGCGAAGATTGTCGCTTCTCCGCATGCACCGGAATCGGGCGCAAAGTTAGAGACCTCTCCCGTTCCTCTTCCCCCTCCGAGTGAAGCCTGGCTCGGCAGTGCAGCTCCGGTGCTTGTGCGCCATTTGTATTTTTCCGAGAAGTTAACCGATCCCAACGATCCAACCAGCGCGGTGGAGTTTTACCTGACCGTCGACGGGCAAGAGCCAAAGATGTTCGATATGAGCTCCGACATCCCGAATATTGTTGCGAAGCAAGGAACGGTGGAAGACTGGATTATCGAAAACCGTTCGCGCGAGTTGCACGCCTTTCACATTCACCAGCTGCACTTTCTACTGCTCGAATATGCGGGCAGACAAGTGAATGAAGACTTTTTGCGCGATACGGTGAACGTGCCGTACTACGATGGCCGCTCGCTTGCTTATCCGAGCGTTCGCGTGCGCATGGATTTTCGTGACCCTAATATCGTGGGCACCTTTGTCTATCACTGCCATCTTCTCGAACATGAGGACAAGGGGATGATGGGATCGATACGCGTGGATCCGGCATCATCAGCCACGCCGGAAAAGAACGCTGGAGCACATATGCGATGGACGCGGCACCAAGACGCCGTGTAAGGAATTCCGCGTCAGCAAAAAGTAGTCAGCAATAATTACGCGGCATCGATTCATAGTCGTATCGTTTTCAACACCTGAAACATTATTCACCGCGTGTTCACTGTATGAAGATGCGAGGTTAATTCAGCGCAGCTATTCCTCGGGACGGAGTTGAGCCCGCAAGCTCTGACTCAGGAGGAAGTAATGACTGCAAAGAAAATCGCGTCTACAGCCGTGAAGGCTGTACAGACGGGACTGATATCTACCATGATCTTCCAACTGGCCATTGGCAGCGCATTCGCCGTTGGTCAGACAGAAACCGCAGTATCCCGTGACAACGCCACGACGACGCCGATCAAACATGTCATCGTCATCATTGGTGAAAACCGCAGCTTCGATCACGTGTTCGCCACCTATGTACCCCAGAATGGCCAAACGGTCTGGAATCTTCTTTCTGAGGGAATCGTGAAGGCGGATGGCACGCCCGGCCCGAATTTTCCATTAGCAGAACAGAAGAATGCCAACGATGCGCCACCCGACGACTTTTTGATGAGCCCGCCGACCAGCTCATATTCTGCGCTTCCCGCGCCACTCAACGGCGGACCTGTTACCTCGTACGTGAAGAATGACGACCTTACTCTTGCGAAGCAGTCGGAGAATGGGCTTCCCGCTGCTTACTATGCCTATCTGGTGACCGGAGGTTCGGGCCTGTCAGGTAAGGTGCCCGATACCCGCATCAAGAATGTGAACGCACTTCCTCCCGGACCATTTCAGCTGACGAACGAAGCGACCTTTACTTACAATTCGTACGCGGCCAGCCCGGTGCACCGTTTCTACCAGATGTGGCAGCAGTTGGATTGCAGTGTCGCGCACGCCTCCGCCACCAATCCCTCCGGCTGCGACTCGGCGCTGTTTCCGTTCGTCGAAACGACGGTAGGCGCCGGCGCGAACGGGATCAAGCAACCAGCCAACTTCAGCACCAACTATGCGCCCAACGCCAAGACCACTGGCGAGGGTTCCACCGCGATGGGTTTCTATAACGTTCAGAACGGCGACGCTCCTTACTTCAAGTACCTGGCGGATCACTATGCGATGAGCGACAATTTTCACCAGTCCGTAAACGGTGGAACCGGCGCGAATCACATCATGTTCGGCCACGGCGACATGATCTGGTTCAGCGACGGCAAAGGCAAAGCAGCCGTGCCACCGCACAATGTTCAGGTTGCGGCGGGCACTCCCAATGCCGGTATTGTGGACGAGATTGAGAACCCGAATCCAGCAGCCAGCACCAATAACTGGTATACCCAGGATGGCTACGGCGGCGGATCTTTCGGTGCAGCCTCCTTTGGTGGCGGCTCCTACTCTAACTGCGCGGATACCACCCAACCCGGTGTCGCTCCGATCGTGAATTATCTCAAGTCGCTGCCGACGCCCATCAATCCGCGGTGTGAAGCCGGCCACTACTACCTGCTGAACAACTACAACCCCGGATACTTCGGCAACGGCAACAACGCTTTCACCGACACCAATGCCAACAATACGGTGTTCACGATTCCGCCGTCTTCGACTCCGAGCATTGCAGACACCATGCTCGCCAACAACGTTTCCTGGAAATATTATGGCGACCAGTGGAACAACTATGTACCCGACCCCTATCAACTCAACTACAACGCCATCGGCAAGAACACCGATGAGTACTGCAACATTTGCAATCCGTTCCAGTACGACACTTCCATCATGACCAACGCCGCGATTCGCACTGCCCACATTCAGGACACTGCGAATCTCTACAGCGACATCAAGAACGGAACCTTACCGGCGGTCTCGATCGTCAAGCCGAGTGGTCTGGTCGATGGCCACCCTGCTTCCTCCAAGCTCAACTTGTTTGAAGGGTTCACCAAGAAAATCGTCAATGAAGTCAAGGCCAATTCGGCTCTGTGGAAGGACACCGCGATCTTCATCACCTTCGATGAGGGCGGCGGCTATTATGACTCCGGATACGTGCAACCAGTCGACTTCTTTGGCGACGGGACTCGTATTCCCCTTATTGTTGTCTCTCCCTACGCCAAGGGCGGCCGCGTAGTGCATGATTACTCGGACCATGTTTCGATCATCAAGTTCATCGAAGCAAACTGGGCTCTTCCCACCGTCACCGCGCGCAGCCGGGACAACTTCCCCAACCCGATCGCCACCGAGGAAAACCCTTATGTGCCGACCAACAGTCCGGCGCTCGATGATCTGATGAGTATGTTTGTGTTTCCATCTAAATAGTTCTCTTGAGTAACAACCACTGTCGCCGGAGTTGGCTTGCCAACTCCGGCTTTTTTTTGCGCTGGTTCGCGGCAGGCAGAACGAAGGGCACGGCTTCGACAGGATGCTGAATGGTACTCAGAGACCGGCGCAAAAAGCGCACCTCAGGGCGCTAAAGCCCTCATTAGCTATGCCCGGTTACGGCCCGACTAAAGCTCGTGCCCTGACTATCAAAGCATTAGAGCCGTGTACTCGGCAAAAGCTCGTGCGCTTCCGCAAATTTGAATCTGATCGCCTGACAGAAAACAATGTCTCGGGAACGGGGTTCTCACACAGCCTGTAAAGCTCTCATCAAATCGATTCTTGTACGCATCGACTTGACGCTGTCTCCTTCGTTTCGGAGTCGTGAACGCTTCGGCTATTCAGTGTCTTTTACGCAGCGAAAACCTACTGCGCCTGAGCGGTCGTAGCTCGGCGCCATGAGCAGCAACTTACCGTGCTGATCGTTGCGATAGGCCTGGGGAAAATACCATACCGATCCCAGCGGGCTGATAGTAACTTCCTCCGCGCAGGATGCCGCCCCGCGTGTGATCATCGACGTATTCATCGGTCCATTGCCAGACGTTGCCCACCATGTCCATCACTCCTGAGGGGCTGGCTCCGGTTGGGTGAGCACTCACGTTGTCGGGCCCACGCATCGTCCGGCCGTGATCGACAACGGGAACGCGGCTTGCGTCCCAGTCGTTGCCCCAGGGATAGATGCGTCCGTCGGTGCCCTGGGCGGCATACTGCCATTCCCATTCGTGGGGCAAGCGCTTGCCAGTCCACTTTGCGTAGGCGCGCGCGTCCTCGAGAGATACCCAGGTGACGGGCTTGTCTTCCCATCCTTGCGGGATAATTGCCATCCTTCCAGTCTTTGAGGAAGTTCAGAGTCGTCGGCCGGATGATAGTGAGTCGCATCCAGAAATTTTTTGAACTCTGCGTTGGTCACCGGGTACTTATCCATATAGAACGCGGAGATATGCATCTTGTGCTCGTGATAGCGACGCGGGGTGTCTTCCCAGGGATACTGCACATCTACGCCCGCATCGTTGAAGCCCTCGATCTCAATGCCGTTGAGCTTGAACAGGTAGTCTGCTGCTGGAATGAGGAGCATTCCCTCGGGCGCGGAACTGGCGGGCGCTGATTTTGCAATCTCCACCTGCTGCTGTGGCAAGCGGCTTCCACTCGTGCGAATAGCTGGCCAGGGGCTTTGCCGTCATGGACTTCATCTTCTCCATCAATCGCACAAATTCGGGACTGGCTTCCCCTTGCGTGGCGAGCAGGGCGGCGTATCCATGCGCTTCGATGGGGAAAGTCAGGACTGCCTGATCTGCCTCGCGCTCGGGCGTCAATTCGATACCGTGGTAGAGGTCGTAATAGCGCATGCCCGCGGTGTACGGAACGGAGATCTGGCGGCCGGCGACATCGTATTCATTGCGGTTGACGATGGTCCACACGGTCTGTTGCCCTTGCGGCCACTGGCTGGCAAAGACTCCGAAGCGCTGGGTGGGATACAACGGGCGCCATTGAGTGCTCGAAAAAAACGGAGCCACGGCACGTTCGATGGTTGCCACCCGCCGCGTTGCTTCGGCATCGCGCGGAGTGATCCCATTCCAGATGCCCCAGATGTTTTCCCAGCTCTCCCAGCCTTCCCCGTTGAAGAAGGCAAACTGCAGGTCGTCGGTTTTGTCCCGGTTCCAGCGATCGGAGATGTTCACCTGGTGCCGGGGCTCGAGCCAGCGGTAACGATCGACCAGGGGAACGAAACCAAACTTGTATTGACCCCAGGTGAGTATGTTCCAGGCCAGCGCCTCGTCGCTCGGGCCGCCTTCCGGTTCAAAGGCCAGCGGATGTCCGGCCGCGTCCGCGGCGAGCGAGAAGGCCAACGGCACTCCATCCTGCGTGTCGCCATTGATGCCGTCGGCGCCGATCTGCTTCATGGTCTCGGCGATGGCCTGGGGCCAGGGCATGCCCGGGTCGCGTGTTCCCTGGTCCCACATCATCATGGGGAACAGAACGTGCACGCCGCGGCGATGGAAATCTTCCACCATCTTGCGCACTCCGGGAATGCCTCCCGGCATGGACCGGATCATGTCGTGCTGGTTGCGATTGTCGATGCCCATGTTCGGGTAGGTCGGCCAGATGAGCACTGCATCGATGCCGCCGAATCTTTTCTCAAGATCATCGAGGTAGCGGTCGACGGTGTATTTGCCGGCAACGGGATCGTAGAAATACCTGTCCTGGACCATCATCTGCGGCTGGATGAAGGCGGACTGGGTCCATTGGAAGCCGGGGAGCGCGTACCGCTGCACCGTTGTAGCCGATGCGGATCTTGCGCTCTGCGCGCCAGTGGGTGAGGTCGGCGAGCCAGGCATCGAAATCGTGGGTGGTGCAGGGGCGGGATCCACCCTCCCAGGCGCCTTTCTCGGTAAAGCAACCCGGCGCGGCCAATTGCTGCACGACGTTCCCGCGAGGAGCGTATTGTGTGTCCTGCGCATTGGCCGGGGCCTTCAGCAAGAGGAAGGCCAAGGACAAAGATGTCAGGGTGAAGCGGGATCGGCTCAATAATCGCGTCATGCGTGCCTTTCGGTTTCAAAAGAGTGGCGCCAGGGCGACTGCGGACAATCCACAGAGAAACACGGCAAACATCCACGCCAGCAAGGTCTTGGCGCGGGAGGGAGCGGCGGAAAATTCATGCCAGATGAAGACTCCCCAGGCCGCGGAGATCATGGTGGCGCCTTGTCCAATGGAGTAGGAGACTGCGGGACCCACGATGTTCGAACGGGAGGCGATGAAATTGAGGACTGCGCCGGTGCACCAGATCATGCCGCCGAGGATTCCCCACACATGCCAAATCCCAGGCGCGCGGGTATAGCCGCTGATGCTTACCGGTGGTTTCCCATCCAGAGGATGACGCATCAGGAGTGAATTGGCGACCAGGGCACAGACGCCGACGCCCAGCGCGAAAAAGAACGACGTGGCGTAGGGACCAGGCGCGCCCACACCGCTCATGGCGCGGGAAACGAAAGGGATAGAAACATCCCATGAGCAGACCAGCCACCAGGCTCAGGACCACGCCGTTGACACTGATGCTTTGCCGCTCGGCCTCGCGCAGGCGGTAGGCTGCGGCGTCGAGCACGATGGCGGTGACGACTAGAGCGATGCCGCCGAACAGCATCAGGGGATTGCCGGCGGGCGCGAGAATGTAGCTGCTGACCGCGCCGACGACCAGAGCGAGCCCGATGCCGACGGGAAAAGCTACCGCCAGGCCGGCGATATCAATGGCCGCCACCAGCAATAGGTTTGCGACATTGAAGATGATGCCGCCGATGACGGCCAAGCCGATGTGGTGGGTGTCGCTGGCCAGAATATCCTGCAGGAATGGCCGGCCAGTGTTGCCGAGGGCCCCGAGGGTGAGCCCCCAGACCAGGGTCCCGAGGATGAGGCCGATCACGTAGTCCCAATAGAAGAGTTGAAAACGATATTGGGGACAGAGCTTGATGGTGTTGGCCCAGGATCCCCAGCAGAGCATGCTGATGATCATGAACGTGAGCGCGATGGCGTAGGTCTGAGGTTGATACAACAGGGATCTCCTTACGGCCTGCCGAAAGTTGGTTGGGAGAAATGTACCTTACGGGGGAGGGGTGGTGCGGGAAAAAGGGGTTTTGCTGGTGGCTAGGGTGGCGCGGGAGGGCGCGGGGCGGCGGGGTGGAAGTGCGCGCCTTGAGCGCCCGGCGCCCGAGAAATGGCTCAAATGTGCGCACTATGCGCACTAGGTTTGTCCCCGAGACTTTCCGGTTTCGAGAAATGGCTCAAATGTGCGCACTATGCGCACTAGGTTTCCTCCCAAAGGAATTCTTCGGGTTCGGCGGTCTCTTCTTCGACCGGCTCGGGTCTTCGTAATCGGTGGCGGACCAGAGTGTGGTGAAGGGACCGCGGCCGGGAACGTATCGATAGGTGGCTACCCCGAGCAGAGCGAAGTTTTTCGAGGGCCTGGTCGATGGAGCTGCTGCCGAGGTGGCCGTGGAAGAGATCGCGGATTTGTTTTCGGGTGAGGCCGTTGTCGGCTGCCTGAAGAGCCTCGAGGATGCGATCGGCGACGGAGTCTCCGGCACAGGAACCGAAGAGGGAGTGGGCCGAGTAGGAACAGTAGTCCCAGAGGGCGAGGGCTGCTTGAAGGTGGGGCAACTGGATGATGGGGCTGCGGTCGAGAGCGGCGTAGAGGGCGCTCAGGCGCAGCACTTGAGCTTCAGCACGCCCGGTGGCTGCGGTGCGGAGCCCGGAGCGGGCCTGACTCAGGATCGGGTAGTGGTCGTTCCAAAGTTCGGCGGCAGGCCGGTCGCGGCGAAAGCGGAGTTCGCCCTGGGCTTGTACCCACTCGACGGCGAAGCGGAGCCGGCGCGCGACGTCGGATAGTTGTTCGGCATTGACGTTGCCGCCATCGGGGAGGCACTGGCTGCGCTGCACGCAGGCCCACAGGCAGCGGTTGGCGAAACCGTTGTGGGTTTCGGTGCGACGAAGGGATTCGGCAAGCTCGCGCTGGGTGATGTGACCGATGAGGCTGAGATGGCCTGCGCCGGCATGGAGGAGGGGGTCACGGTCGAGCAGGCGCGGGGTTGCGCCATCCCAAGCGCTGCGAAGCAGAGGGGATAGCGGGGAGCGGCTGCGGCCCATGGTGTGGAGCACGGCGGCGAGTTCCTCGGCGAGGACGAGCAGACGCCGGTCGCCTGGCTGGTGGCCCATGACACCAGTGAGACCGTGTGCGGTGAGACGGGCGCTGGTCACACGATTTTCCGTCCAGGCGGGATCCACTTCGGCGAAGAGGCGGGCTACCTGGTTCCAACTGGTTCCCTTGCGGGCCTTGCTGGATTCTCCGACGAGCACGACGAAGAGGTTCAGGGCGTGGCGAGTGGGGCCGACCATGCAGTGAGGGCTGGGGCCGATCACGTTGCCAAAGGCGGCGAGCAACTGCAGGAGAATGGCCTCGGGCTGAGCCTCGGTGTGCGGAGCCAGGGTGCGCACGGCCTCTCCGGCGAGTCCGTAGAGCGCGTATTCGTCGAATACGGACCGTAGAGTGTGCTGGGGTTCCTTTGGCGGGAGGGGTGGTTCCGGGGTGGGCAGCGCAGCCATTGGCGGCGGGGCGGGATTAGCGATGTTGGTTTCGTGCCGGAAAAGGTGGGCTGCCTGGGCGAGCAGCTCTTCCGTTCGCAGTTCTATATCTGCAAGAGTAGGGAGCTTGGGCGAGGTTATGCCGGTCTCCAGGGTTTCTATCATGATTCACCACACTTACGGTTGCTTATCCCGGACGGAAGTATCCATCGAGAATGAGCGGTTCCAAGGCGGAACGCAGGCGCCAAGGGTGCTTTGCATGCATGCAGCGCGGGCTCGCGGCGGCGGTGCGCTCCAGGAGAGGTTGACCCGTGAGGGGTCGATCTCTCGGCGCATGGGCCGATCGGGTCGGGTTGCACGACAGCGCTCTACGCTTGAGGATTTTCTTCAAGCGTGAGCGGACGCAATAGTATAGATACCGATTCCCAGGGAAAGTGTTGAACTTGGTGAAAAAGATTGAGAGGGTGGACGGGCGGTAAGCAGCCTACCGGTATTTTCCCAGGCGTTGGTGGGCTTTGAGATTGACGACTAACGGATTCTTCTTCTGGGTTGCTCAGCCACTTGGACGACAAGCCGACTTTACGTCCAAGTGACGAGAAGGGCGTTTTTCGGTACCGATCGACTTATCCAGCCTCAAGCTGAGCTAGATGAGCGCTTTGTCCTGTTGTCGTCAATCCACAACTGCATTGAGGCAGCGGCGGCGACTCGCCAGTCTTATAGAAACGACAACTACGTTCTCAGCGAGCTCGACTCCGCTGCGATCAGTCTGCGTGACAACGTCTGGTGGGATGTCTAGAATGGGTTTTCTCTTTACCACACAAGCTCATGAACCTTGCAGGAGCTCGATGATGCCCCGCCCTCTTTACGTGTTTCTGCTCTTGCTCTGTGCGCTCGCCGTAGAGAGTCAGTCACAGAAGACACGGACGAGCACCTCCTCCAGTTCCATGGCCGCAGCCCCTCGCGTCGAAGTGTCACTTCGCGATGGATGGCGCTTCAAACTCGGACCAGAATCCCCAACAGAGCTCCAGGCCGAACCGGATGCGACATGGACAACAGTCAGTGTGCCTCACACTTGGAACCGCGTGGGCTACTACAAGGACGCACCAGCATCGCACATCAACACCGCGCAGAACATCGTCACCACGCAGGGAGTCGGATGGTACAAGCTCGCCTTCACGCCTCCAGCGAACGTTGCCGGAATGGAAAGCTTTCTACAATTCGACGCAGCAAGCCGCATCGCGACCGTCTGGCTGAACGGCACCCTGCTTGGCACACACAAGGGAGGCTTCTCGCGCTTTCGCTTGGACAGCACAGCGGCGTTGAAACCGGGCCAGCAGAACATGCTTACGGTGGAGGTTGACAACACAAAGCCCGCACCGGGAAGCTCGACCGCCGATGTGCTGCCGCTTACGGGAGACTTCTTCGTGTATGGCGGCCTGTACCGCCCGGTGAGCCTCGTCTTCAGCAGGAAGATGCACCTCGATCTCATGGACTACGGCTCCTCCGGAGTGTATGCGAAGACGACGTCCCTGGCGTCTGGAGGGGCACAAGTAGAGGTCCGCGCACGGTTGCGCAACGACAGTGAGCAGAGCGGCACTGTGATGCTCCGAACCCTCCTGATCGACTCCATGGGCAAGGTCGCGGCACAACAAGAGCAGTCCGTCGCTGTAGAACCGGCGAGTGTGGCAGAGAGCGTCGTAAGCGTGGCTGTGCCGCATCCGCATCTTTGGCAAGGTGTGGAGGATCCGTATCTATACCGCCTGGTGGTGGAACTCTCAGACAAGTCCGCCCAGCTTGTGGACCGCGTCTCTCTCCCCTTTGGCATCCGGCAGGTCCGGTTCGATCCGAGCGACGGGCTGTTCCTGAACGGAAAACACGTGACCGTGCATGGCGTGGGCTATCACCAGGATCGCGAAGGCAAGGGCTGGGCCTCGGAACCTGCGGACGTTGCCACAGATGAGGCAACGATGCGTGAGATGGGAGTCACCGGTGTACGCCTCACTCATTACCAGCATGGCCAACCCATTCACGACCTCGCGGACAGGGACGGACTTGTGCTTTGGGACGAGATACCCCTGGTAAGCCAGTGGACCCTGGGCGAGAGCCTGCGACCGACCGAAGCGCTTCGGGAGAACGCCCGGCAGCAACTCCGCGAGCTCATCGCGCAGGACTTCAATCATCCCTCGGTCATCACCTGGTCCATCGGCAATGAGATCGATTTTGGAAACAGCATACCGGCTTTTGTGGGGAACAAAACAGGCGCCATTCCAGATCCCCTGCCACTACTCAAAGAGTTGAATCAGTTGGCGCATGAACTGGACCCGAGCAGGCCCACAACGCTGGCAACGTGCTGCGAGGGGATACGCTACGCACCCGATACCGTCGTGCCTATCACGGGCTCGGTCACCGACCTCTCCGGCGCAAACCGCTACTTCGGCTGGTACTACGGCAGGCCCTCCGACTTGGGCCCTCATCTTGACGCCCTGCATCACACCCGGCCTGCACAGCCCATGGCTGTAACGGAATACGGCGCCGGTGGAGCTCTCTCGCTGCACTCTGACAACGCGCTCGGTGGCCCGGAGTCGCGCAACCGGCCTCAGGCGGAAGAATACGAGTCCTATATTCACGAGCAGAACTGGTCCACTCTGAGCAGCAAACCGTATCTGTGGGGTACGTTCATATGGAACTCCTTCGACTTCGGCAGCACAACGCGCAACGAGGGTAATGCCCAGGACATCAACACTAAGGGCCTCGTCACCTTCGACCATAAGTACCGGAAAGACCCGTACTTCTTTTACAAAGCCAACTGGACGGCCACGCCTACTGTCCACATCAACTCCAGCCTTTATACCGAGCGGGCCTACCGGGTGGCAGATGTGCGGGTGTACAGCAACGCGCCAAAGACATCGCTGCGAGTCAATGGGAAGCTCATTGGAGTTCTTGCAACTTGCCCGGATCGCATCTGTGTCTGGAAGGGTGTCGTTCTCAGCTCCGGCACGAACAACATCGTCGCAAGTGGTTCGTTTCCCAAGGGAGATGTGGAGGACAAAACGCAGTGGCATTTATCCGACGCTGCCGCGAAAACCGTGAACATCGATTGCGGTGCTCTGGTCGCAGGGGCAAGCGATGGAAAACACTTCGGATCGGATACGTTCTTTGAGGGCGGAACGGCCGAAGCGATCTCCGGCCCGGCGGCTTGGGGAAGAGTTCCGGCTCCGCCCAAAATCGCCGGCACCAGCAATCCAAAGATAGCGGCCACCTACCGGTCCGGATCGTTCACCTATCGTGTTTCCGTCGCTGACGGATCGCACAGCGTTGTCCTAACGTTTGTCGAGCCGTCTCTGCATCCCGGCGACCGCATCTTCGACGTCTTCGCGAACGGGCAGAAGGTTGTCGCCAATCTGGATGTGGCAGCCGCCGCCGGAGATTCCCTCACCGCCTATCAAACGCATTTCGAGGTGAAAGCCAAGGATGGCATGGTGATTCTTGAGTTCAGACCGACCAAAGGAGACGCGATTGTCTCCGCGATAGAGGTGCAATAGCGTCGCAAGTGGCCCGCAGGTGTGCGGCCCTTCAACGGTGGTCTGCGTCTCGTTAATTTCGGCGAGTCTCCGTTCGTCTTACGGCGAGTGCAGACCAGTCTATCGCGCTCATCCAACCTCGTCCTCGTGTACGCCCGTAGCCTGGAGGGAACTCGTGACTGGCGCGAAATCGCCAATGCGCTCATCGAGCGCCTGGAACCCGCAATCCATAGTTTCGGGCGAGTCACCGCCAATCCGGAGTAACCCCGAAATGCCTGCCACGTCGATTTTCGGCAAACAGACCAGACGGCTGGGTTGAGCTGGAGCAAGTTACTCAAAACCCCGTTTTTCGTGCACTACACCTCATCATCGGGCTGGAATCGATGCTTGCGATATCCGGATTGACCACCACGGGCTGTGGCTCCGTGAGCGTATAGACTATTGGCGTGAAGATCATTACTACGATGTTGACCATCTGGTGCTCAATAGTTGCGTTTGCACAGGTGAAGATCACTGTTCCAGAACTGCATTACAAATCGCACGACAAAATCGATGTCGAGATAATGAACACGGGGACCTCTGACGTCACATTCTGCGTCGAGGAGGGGTATGTCTCGTACATCGATTCAGACCACCCAGAGTCAACCCCCACGCCGGTGTATGTGCAACAGAAGAACTCGCGGGGATGGGGCACTCTGATGACCGGCCCTGACATCGGGAGTACACCGAATCCAGTAATAGTGGGGCGGGGGGAATCGCAGCATTTTCCATTTCGTGTGAACGCGCATGGGACAATTCGATTAGTGCTTGACTACCGGGTCGGTTCAGCTGCACAACCGTGCGGGCGCAGAAAAGGGATGAAGACCGTTAAATCCCGCGAGTTCTCAATTGAATAGGGATATTCGTCGTGATCCCGGGAGTGTAACCGCTAGCCAACTCGGAAGTAATGTTTGTACTGCCCGCAAAGTCGCATTTTCGGTAACTTCCTCAGCACGGCTTCTTGATATTCAGGGGCAAATCAAACTCCACAAGTATGGGGGACCCCAACTACGGAACCAGTCTTAATCGCCCCAAAGCAAGCGGGCCAACAGCGCCACACCAATTCCGATGACGATTCCTGCCCCCCACTTGAGCCAAGGATTGACCAACGTATCCGACCCGGTGTTCCTGCTTGGCTTTTCAGGGTCGTATAGAATCTCGAATCTGTGTCCGCACTCCTGCGGAAAGCTCGCTAGGTAGCTGCCCTCCAACACTCGCCCATCTACCACATAAGAAAAACTGACTCGGTATTCCGGGGGCGAATAACCCTCAGCAGTGAAGCTTTCCTGGCCTAGGAACGTTTGGTCGCATGCGGTGATTGTCGCTTCCGTCGGCAGCCAGTCGTTACCAACGTGGCTTTTTGGGGTCTCTGGCATCACGGACATCCTAGCGTTCCTGCAAAGTCTGATTTTCGGTAAATTCCCCACCCTAGGCGAAGGGTGAGGAGGCAAGTTACCGGGAATCCCGTTTCCAGGGACGTTTGAGCAGTCGCGTCCCTAGAACTCCATTGAAAGACGTTCAAGCAAACCCCTCACGCTTTCCCAGTTGGTTTCTGACCGTCGTTCTTTCACGTCGTCAACCAGAGCAGCGCGGTTCCGCTGTTCATTGAGCAGCAATGGAATGTCCAGTTTGCAATCGACACGTTGCCAGCCATTCGCGTGAATAGCATCGACTCGTTCTTGCATCGCTCTCAGCACGTCGTCGAGGAACACATACACAGCCGACCGAAACTGCTCTTCGTCGACCGTGAATTGCCCCTCTGGTGTCGACCAGACGTCCTCCGGATTCTTGCCGGTTGGCTCCCAGCGGACCGAAACATCATCCCCAGTTCGCCAGAAATGAAAAAAGAGGACCGTTTGTTAGATACGTCGTATCAAATGTCCGATTCTCGTACCAATCCATTGCAGCAAAACACAGGTTTCTTCGTTCTTCTATGTTCTCAGAGCTGTCGATCCACTTCTCGGCCCGAGCGAACCAGTTGCCATCAGCGACGTAAGCAGCAATATCAGAAGGCACAGGCTCAAGCGCCGCCGGGAGTACCGACTGCACATCTTCGAAGAGTCGGGCGACTTGATAGTCAACGTGGGGCGAAGCAAGACCCCAGCGCTTTGTCTGCTCGTCGGTATACCGCAGTGCTTCGCCCAGCGGAGTCGATATCCAATAGCGTCCCGAAGTCAGACCAAACCAATGCAGTTTGCGGTCCTCATCTTTTCCCCAGGGCTCAATGGCTTCAATTGCATCCAATTCGAAACAGAACCGCATATGGGTATAACGGTACATCACTGCGGCAACCAGCCAAGTGGCGCATTGCAGAGCCCGGAAAGCAATATGCCTGAAAAGTCTCGTTTTCGGTAAGTTGCTTGATCGTAATCCTTCAAATGAAGGTGATTCACGGTCGGAGCAGCCCTTGCACCATGTCGTACATGACTCCAAGCGCAAACAATGCCACCACAAGCCCTACCATCTGAACTCCGATGAGGTTGAATTCGGTCAGCATTCCGCCTCCTTTGCGAATACCAGAACGCCTATAAAAGTAACCAGGGCGAAAGACATGCGCAAGCCCCAGGCCGAAAAACAACGCCAACACTAAGAATCCCAGCCCGAGCTTCCAAGGGTTCTCGCCGTGTAGGTGGATAGCTGGCATGGCCATAGTTTTACCAGAAGGGCATGAGTAAACACTTCGAGGGGCAGGCTGTCGCTGCGTCACCACAGAGTACTGCATGAAAAGTCGGGTTTTCGGTAAATCGCCGGTGGCCCGGGCTACTGGCAGGGCGAGTTACCGCCCCGTTTCACGGGAACTTGCTGTCACTGCCGAATGGCCACCTGTCCGGATAGCCGACTATTCGTCCAGGTGGAAAGTTCCCAACTGGCAATCAGTCAACGCTAAGGCGTTTACGGGTCTCTATATCGATCTGCCGCGTTTCTATTTGCCCATCAACTGCGCACGGATTCCATCCAAGATGCAATCGAGTCCGAAGTCGAACGCGCCGGCGACGCTTCGACTGCTTGCTCCCGAACGGAAAACATCGAGGGCAATCGGGTATCGCTCGGGTTTCTGCTCCAGCGTGCGAATCAACTCGCGGAACCTTTTCTGTGCGGCGTGATTGCTTCGACTCGCAGACTGGAAGGTAGCGTGACCTCGGACGTGTCCAATGATGGTGAAAAACGCATAGTATCTCTTCTTGGGCTCCAGGCCAGACTCCGCCAACATGGCCAGCGCAGCTTCCATCCACGCAAGTTCGTTCGGACCCATGGGACTTTGCCGCGTCGTCGTGGCCTCCAGAAACCATGGATGATCCTGATAAATTGCCAGGCAGCGCTTACCCCATTCCTTGAGACGTTTACTCCACGGCAGCGACGGCTTGCCGAAATGAAGGGACGAATCAGCCACAGAGTCAATCATCAGCGCAATCAGTTCAGCCTTCCCCGGGAAATAGCGATAGAGCGCCATTGTTGTCAGGCCGATCTCCCGCGCGAGTCTTTGCATCGTTAATCCAGCCATGCCCTCCTGGTCCGCAAGACGGATGGCAATCCGCGCAATCTGTGCCCGGCTGAGCGATGGCTTGGGCCCGCGAGTCGGAGCGGATTTTTCGACCATGGTTGATTTTAATCGGCTAGATGTTGGCATGCGTCGCTACCATATTTCCCATCTTATCGAACGTTTTCTTGAAAGTCGTATGATCATTTCTTGTGTCGCTGGTTAATTGTGTATAGTATACACAGTTATGGAACACCCCATTTCGTGGATCGCCTGCGCAATTGTCCTGGTCTCAATCGTGTTTTTGCCCGCCGCGTTTCTCGTTCATCGAAAGCTGCGTCAGGCGAAGATAGCGGCCAAGCTGAAGATCAACAGTGCCCTGGGAATCGATGAGGAACAATTCGTCCGGATCGGCGGCATCGATCAGTGGATCTCTGTCCGCGGAGAGGATCGAAACAATCCTGTCCTTTTCATCCTTCACGGTGGACCGGGCTGCTCCTATTCCATCTTCACTCCGCATCTGCGCACCTGGGAAGAACACTTCACCATCGTTCAATGGGATCAGCGTGGGGCGAGTAGGACTTTCACCCGGACAGGGTCGGGCGGCAGCGGTGACATCAGCATGGGGCAGCTCACCCGCGACGCAATCGATGTTGCGGAGTATGTGCGAGCCTACTTACGTCAGGATCGGATCTTCCTGCTGGCGAGTTCGATCGGATCTACATTTGGCGTGCAGGTTGCAATGAGCCGGCCTGACCTGTTCCACGCCTACATCGGCACGGATCAGAACGTCGGGATGGTGCGCGGGAGTCAGGAGAATCATCAACGGTTGCTTGACAGGCTTCGCGCGCATGGAATGGCGGGGGGGATGAGGGCGGTGGAACGGATAGGAGCAGACGCCACCCGCTGGACCCCTCGCGACTTTACGACGCTCGCGCAATGGGCGATGAAATCTGACCCATCGGGATGCCGACGCACCATCACGCTTCTGAAACAAGCGGTGTGGTTTGCTCCGAGCTGGAGACTCCGGGACATTCGGGCCCTTTTGAAAGGCATGCATTTTTCGCTGGAGCGGTTGCTGCCCGAGATCGTGCGGTACGATGCGTGGGCCCAGGGTACGCGTTTCGAATTGCCCGTATTCTTCTTCCAAGGGAAGAACGATGTGCTCACCCTGACTGAACAGGCTCAAGCATATTTCGCAGATATCCAAGCACCACTCAAACATATGGATCTGATCGCAGACGCTGGTCATTTTGCAATGTTTTTGGAGCCAGAGCAGTTCCTTGAGAAGCTGCTCACTCACGTTCGTTCGCTGGCCTGTGCGCACATAGCAGAAGTGGCTAACTAGTGTTAAGTGCATGGACTTAGGATCGGGATCACTACTGGAAAGTCGGCTTGTGTTTACCGATTGACTCTAGTTCAAGTGGTCGTAAAACCGGCTTTCCGGACACGTGGATGCTGAGCGTGGTTAGGAAAGGTGCGGCAGCATTCTCGCGTGTTCCAAAGTCGCGTTGCCAATCAACCCAGAATTGCCTCGCCTCACAATCCTGGAGGTTCGTCGCCCACGAAGTGCGGGTCATATCCTTCAAAAAGGAGGCACTCCAAACGCTCAGCATCCCGAAGTATCTCGCCTGGAACCCGCTTGCGTTCCGCCCTAAGGAAATCGACGAGTCCGTTGACTGCGGCGGCAAGACTCTTGTGAAGCAGAGAATCAGACTTGGTCAATTCGGCGTAACGTGTGGCTGCCAACCAAAAGGCTCGAAACTGCTGGATAGGGTACCTGCGCTTTTCTGAGGAAAGGCTCTCCTGGAAATCCTCCCATCGATCCATAGCCTCTGCAGCCAACCGGTCCTTTTCTGAAGTCGGCATTTCTCTGTCTGTCTCCCAAGCGCCGTTCGGTCACAGCAGTTTAACTCCTCCACCTGTTTCGAGACATCTCGGCTGGCTTGCCGGCGCGGTGCACTCTCGACAAGGTGAGACAGACGACTGGTGACAGAGACAGACGACTGGTGACAGACAGAGACAGACGACTGGTGACAGACAGACATGACCCTAGCGAAAGTCAACGCAACTTGACATTTTAAAGGGCGGAATCGACGGGACTCGGTTCTGTGTCGAGCGTTTTCCTGCCGCTTCCCACGGGGTCATGCCTGTCTGTAGTGCACCCCAAAATTGAGACACGGCGGGCGCGAGGAAATAGGTGACACATATCGGCCATAATGAGACAGGCCGATGGGGAAAAAGAAGGCGAGAAAGTTCAGCACGGAGTTCAAGCTAGAGGCGGTGCGTCGCATGGCGGAGGCCACGAGCATTGTTGGTCTGGCGGAGAAATTGGGCGTTCGGCGCAAGCTGCTGTATGAGTGGCGTGACCGATTACAAGCAGAAGGCAAAGCCGGTCTGGAAAGACTTGTGGGCCGGCCACCGGGGAGCAGGCCGCAGAAGAGTTCGCGACCTGTTGCCAGCGCAACGGAGTTGCGGATTGCCGAGTTGGAACGGCTGCTTGGGCGCAAGCAACTGGAAGTGGATTTTTTAAAACGAGCCTTCGAGCACGTCGGGGGAGCAGCATCGAGTCACACCAGCGCTGGAGAGAAGGAACCTACCGCGCCATCGAAGCCTCGCTCTCGCTCGAAGGGGAAGGACTGACCGTGGCCGAGCAATGCCATACAGCGGAGGTGAGCCGGGCTGGCTTCTATCGCTATCTGCATCAGGCCAAGCCCAAACAGGCCGATATGTTACTTCGCGCCCGTTTGCAGGAGCTGGCAGTTGCGCATCATCGTCTGCGAGGCTATCGCATGCTGACTGCGTTGCTACGACGAGAGGGGCAACTGGTGAACCGCAAGCGCGTGTTGAGGCTTATGCGCGAGGATAACCTGCTGAGCTTACGGCGCAGAAAATACGTGTTTACCACCGATTCAGCGCATACTCTGCCCATCTACCCGAACCTGGCGCGGCACGCGAAGCTGACGGCACCGAATCAGTTGTGGGTGTCCGACATCACCTTCATTCGTCTACGTGATGAGTTCATCTACCTGGCAGTGATTTTGGACGCCTATTCTCGCCGCGTCGTCGGATGGGACCTCGGACGAACTCTGCATGCGGAGTTGGCACTTGGAGCGTTACGGATGGCTCTCAAGCAGCGTAGCTGGAAAGCTGAAGGGTTGATTCACCATTCGGATCGTGGTGTTCAATATGCGTCGGCCGAATATACCGCTCTGTTGGACAACAACGAGATCCAGATAAGCATGAGCCGCCGTGGCAATCCCTACGACAATGCTCGTGCTGAGAGGTTTATGCGAACGCTCAAGGAGGAGGAAGTTCACGGCGCGGCTTATCTGAACCTGGAAGATGCGCGTAAGCGGATCGGCCGGTTCATCGAAGAGGTGTACAACCGAAAGCGACTCCATTCCGCGTTAAGATATCTCACACCGGAAGAATTCGAGCAGAACAGCCAGGCGCGCGGAAGTGACGGCGCTGATGGAAGCGATGGAAAACCAAAGAACGGTTTACCACCGCTCCCACAGGCCTTGGAAATCCCTCCGGGATTACCACACTCCCGCGGCACGGCGGCTGCTAATCCATAACGAAGTATCAACCATGCCGAGAGTGTCACCAATTAATCCACGTCCGGCGTGTCTCAACCCAGGGGTGCAGATCAATGTGTCACCTGTCTGTCACCACTCGAATGTGTCACCACTCGAATGTGCGAAAGTCGCCTTTTTGCAGAACATGAGCCGAGGATTGAAAGGAATTCCGAGTAACTGCTTTTAGCTACCCGATCCAGATCAAAACATGCGGTGCCGGCTTCCGCGCCGCCATGGAAGTCCAGCAGAGGCTTTTTGAGGAGCCGCCCTCGATTACGCTCGGCTGTTCACCGGAACCGATTCGCTCCGCCACGGTAGCCTTTCGGCTACCGTTCCCCACTCCCCAGTTCGAGCAGCCCATGCGCATGTTATTGAAACTGCGAGAACTCGCGTAGGCACAGGAGAGCATTCGCGTTTGGGCCGCAGCATGCAATTGAGAGCGCGTCTGAGCAAACTCAATACCAAATTCAAGAGGAGCGATCTCACAATGAAAAACTTACTTTACGCGATTGCAAATATCTGGTTGCTGCTGAGCCCGGTTTTGTTGCTGGCGGACACCAATTCCGCCTCGTTCGACCGGCCGCTGGTGTTCGAGCCGAATGTCGGCCAGGCGCCGCCTCAAGTATCCTGGACCGCTCGCGGCCAAGGCTATCAACTCTATTTAACTAAAACAGGAGCTTCCATCGTGCTCGCAGAGCCGGTACCGGCATCCCCGGATTCTTCGACAAACCCTAAGCGCGGAACCCGTCTCCAGGGTCTGCCCCAGGCGCGGATGAGCGTAGTTGGAATGAACCTGGGCGGTAGTCGCCCCTGGAACACCGTTCAAGGCCTGGAGCCCACCGGCGGAGTCAGCAACTATCTGGTGGGCCCGCAAAAGAACTGGCACAAAGGAATTCCTCAATACGGCCGGGTCCAGGTGAAGGACGTCTACGACGGCATCGACCTGGTCTTCTATGGTCAAGGTCACGATATGGAATATGACTTTGTGGTTCGACCGGGAGGCGATCCCAACCAGATTCGCCTGGCCTTCGACGGTGTGGACTCGATGCAGGTTGACGCGAAGAATGGTGACCTGGTGATCAAGACAAAGACCGGGTCGGAGATGCGGCAAGTTCAGCCCAGGGTCTATCAGCAGGAGGCCAACAAGAAGGTGGAGGTCGCGGGCGGCTATCAGATTATGGACAATGGCCAGGCTGCCTTCCGGCTCGCGAACTATGACCGTCACAAATCGCTGGTGGTTGACCCGAAGGTCGAATTCACTACTTTTCTTGAAGGGAACGGCCTGGATTCTACTTCGGGCGTGGCTGTCCTTGCTGACGGCACTTCCTATGTCACGGGGCAGACCTACTCGACTGATTTTCCCACGACCACCTTCTGGGCGGTGTCAAAAGTCTGCCCGCAAAATGTGTGCCCTGCCTACATTTTTGTCACGGAACTCTCTCCGCTCGGCAAGGTTGTCGGTACCACGCTTATCGGCGGCAGCAGCACCGATTTAGCGAGGGGTATTGCCGTGAACCCCGATGGAGTATGGGTTACCGGAACGACTAACTCCCCGGACTTTGCGACTAACAATGACTACTCATTGGGCATATGGAACGGGTTTGTCGCCAGGCTACCTCTGGATATTACCCGGGTAGACTGGTGCGTCGGTTTTGGCGGATATGGTGACGGATCTACCTATCAAGGCGGCAACGCGCTTGCGGTGGATGCAAACGACAACGTGTATGTAGCAGGGAGCACGTATTCCAACAATTTTCCGACGTCAGAATTCCTGGCTACACCGCACGCGTCGAAACAAAAGACCTTCGGCGGCGTGTTGGATGCATTCGTAGTCAAAATAGGCCCGTACGGAAACCTTGGCGCCGGCGCTTCCACGTATCTGGGTGGAGCGAACGACGATGAGGCGGAAGGCATCGCGGTCGACAGCAAGGGGCACGCTTACGTGACCGGGTATACGGGGTCAAAGAATTTCCCTGTCAATGCAGCGCCTTCCCACGGTTCGCTCGCCAATGGGGGCACGCTTGCCTTCATCACCGAGCTTTCGCCGGACCTCTCCTCCTCTGTTTACTCGGTTGTGTTGGGGGGCACGAAGTCCGTTCAAAACTCCTATCCGCTTGATCAGGGCGCCGCAATTGTGCTGGATTCGACCAATGAGGCGTATGTTGCCGGGACTTCCTGCACTTCGGATTTTCCCACCAACGCCAATTCCTTCCAGCAGAGCCCGCCTTCGGCTTGCAAGGCGCAGACTGGGCCGTACGACACCAGCGCGTTTGTAGCCAAGCTCAGCAATACCGGATCGCTGCTTTACTCAACCTACCTCGGTGGCACCAACGGCGCAGTCGAGGCCACCGCGATCGCGATTGACAGTTCGAAGAATATCTTTGTTGCGGGTGTCACTACCACAGGAGTTTTTCCCGGTGCCACGCCAATCGCGCTGAACCCGACGGCTGGCTTTTTGACCAAATTTCACCCCAAACTCTACACGATCGACTCCAGTATTTTCCTGGGAGCGGCGATTTCGAGTATCGCTGAATTTGAGCCGACCCTCTCTATCCCGGACCCCATCGATGAAGCACTGGTCGTCGTTCCGAGCATCATGACGACGGGTTACCGATATCGACCGGGCTCACCCTCCCTCGATGGGAAATACATAGATGCGTTCATCGTCAACGTAGCCTATCTGCCTAACCCGTAGCCTCAGTGAGCCGCGACGCGTAAACGTCGCGGCTCTTTTGCGGCAACGATCTGGGCGCATTGTTTCCTGGTTGCGAGCTGATGCGAAGTCGACTGGTGACAAGTCGACTGGTGACGACAGAAGTCGACTGGTGACAGACAATGACAGTCGACTGGTGACAGAGGAAGTCGACTGGTGACACAAGTCGACTGGTGACAGACAGAGTCGACTGGTGACGCAGACATAGTCGACTGGTGACAGACAGACATGACCCTAGCGAAAGTCTACGCAACTTGACATTTTAAAGGGCGGAATCGACGGGACTCGGTTCTGTGTCGAGCGTTTTCCTGCCGCTTCCCACGGGGTCATGCCTGTCTGTCACCACTCAAGAATTGCAGTGTCGTGGTGCTGTCTGTCACCACTCAAGGAGTGTGCGATACCTCGCTGGAGTTAATGGACGTGCGGTCTTGTGCAGTGGTGGAAGCAAGCGATGGAGCGTAGCACATTTTATGGGGACAATTCAGTAACTTTTCGAATACAGAGTTCGCTTCTTAGCAACTTGATACTAACGGTGTGAGCCGTGAAGACCTACACCCGGAAAGAGCGGAATTACTGATTTGTTTGTCAACTAACCTTTCAGAATCGGTGCGGTCATGGACGAAGCTGCACAGGCTATAATTGCCCGCACAGATGACGCTCACCTCGGGCACCAAACTCGGTCCGTACGAGGTCGTCGCACCGGCAGGCGCGGGCGGCATGGGCGAAGTGTATCGGGCGCGGGATACGCGGCTGAATCGTGACGTGGCGGTGAAGATTTTGCCGGCCGCGTTTGCGCGCGATCCGGAGCGGATGTGGCGGTTCCAGCAGGAGGCGCAGGCGGTTGCGGCGCTGAATCATCCCAACATTTTGGCGATTCATGATTTTGGCGAGCACGAAGGCTCGCCTTACCTCGTCACGGAATTTCTGGAGGGCGAGACTCTGCGCGCCCGCTTGGGTGCGGGGGCCCTGCCGGTGCGCAAGGCTACCGAGTATGCGGAGCAGATTGGGCGCGGGCTAACGGCGGCGCACGAGAAAGGGATTGTTCATCGCGATCTGAAGCCGGAAAACATTTTTGTGACGCGCGATGGGCGGGTGAAGATTCTCGATTTCGGATTAGCCAAGCTGTCGCGAACGGAGGAAGTCCATTCCGACGATTTGACGCGTCCTTCGCAAACCCAAGCCGGAGTAGTCATGGGCACAGCAGGCTACATGTCGCCGGAGCAGGTGCGAGCCCAGGTTGCGGACCATCGGTCGGACTTGTTCAGCTTCGGCGCGATTCTCTACGAGATGCTGTCCGGCAAGCGGGCGTTCGAAGGCGACACTTCGGTCGAAGCCATGAGCGCCATTCTGAAGCATGACCCCCCGGAGTGTGCGGAAGTAAACCGGAATGTTCCTCCAGCCCTCGATCGCATCGTGCGGCATTGCCTCGAGAAGAATCCGGAAGAACGGTTCCAGTCCTCGCGAGATGTGACGTTTGCCCTGGGCTCGCTCTCCGACACTGGGAGTTCCCCAGCGCATTCAGTTCCGGCGCCAACCGGCCGAGTATGGAAATCGTGGTTGCGCATTGCAGGGGAAGTGGCGTTGCTGGCAGCGGTACTTGGGCTCCTGTCCTTACGCCGGGCGGAAAAGCCTGAGCTCAGCGTCCAGGCATCGATACTGCCGCCGCCCGGAGACGGTTTCTGGGCTTACCACAACCAGCCGGGCACGATTTCTCCCGATGGCAGGTTCCTTGCCCTGGTTGCGATGCGCGAGGGGCATTCGCAGTTGTGGCTGCGTCATGTCGACAAGGGCGACGCACAGCCGATCGCAGGATCAGACGACTCTTGCTTATCCATTTTGGTCGCCAGACAGCCGTTACATCGGGTTCTTCGCCGGCGCAAAATTGAAAAAGGTGGACGTCTCCGGCGGCGCCGTGACGGATATCTGCCCCGCCGGCAACTTCAGTTTTGGCGCCTCCTGGTCGCCGCGGGGGGTGATTGTGTTCTCGACTCTTGGCGACGTATTAAAGCAGGTGCCGGAAAACGGCGGCACGCCGGAACGGATTAATGGTGTTCCGTTGGCAAGCGACGCGATCGGGCATCACTGGCCGGTGTTTCTTCCCGATGGCATTCATTTTGTTTATCTCGAGTGGAGATACGCGACTCCCGACACTCATCAGAACACTGTTTGGGTCGGCTCGCTGAACGGCGACAAAGCGCGGCGACTGCCGCTGGACTCGACCAACGTTCAGTATGCCTCGGGATACCTGCTTTTCAGCCGCGATGGGGATTTGTTTGCAGAGAAATTTGATCCGCAACGCTTGCAATTAAGCGGGCTTGCGATACCCATCGCACGCCACATTCAATATGACAGATTTGTGCAAGCAGGCGCGTTCAGCGTCTCAGACAATGGGGTGTTGGTATATGCGCCGGCCGGGACTGGCACCGACAGCGTGTTGACCTGGGTGGATCGCAGCGGAAAGGCGCTGGCCACGTTGGGGGAGCCTGGGCAATATATCTTTCCTTCGATCTCGCCCGACGGGAAGCGCGTGGCGGTAGGCATCGCGTCTCCGAATGCTCGCGAGAAGATGTGGATCTATGATGTCGATCGAGGAACGAGAGTCCCACTAGATCCTGATGAATCAGGTCCTACGCTATTTGGCCCAGTTTGGTCGCCGGACGGCAAGCATCTCCTGTACCGAAATCTGTTGGGAAAGCGCACGGCGCTGCTTACGCGCGCAGCGGATGGTTCGGGAGAGGAGAGGCAAGTGGGCCAGCCCTATGATGCGGTGATTGGTGCGTCGGACTGGTCGAAAGATGGCAGGTATCTAAGCTTGGATTTGACCAGGTTTATGGGGCCTGCTAATTGGCATGACTCCGTCATTGTTATCCGCGCGGAAGATCCGTCGAAGCAACTGGTCATGATTGACAACGCCCGTTCAGGAAAATTCTCGCCTGATGGACATTGGCTGGCGTACTTCGATGAGACAAGTGGGCAGTTATACGTGACGGCACTTCCGGGGCCCGGCGCACGAATCGCCGTATCCTCGGCTGGCGGATGGGACCCACACTGGCGCGGTGACGGGCAGGAACTCTTTTATGTCGCTGACGATCTGACGATGGTGTCAGCGCGTGTGCGAGAGTCGGCAGGCGAATTTCATGTACTTTCTTCCCAACGGCTATTTCGTATGGAGCTTCCAATGAACCAGAGAAACTACGATGTCAGCCGCGACGGAAATCGCTTTCTCGTGGCGACCCGGACAGCGAAAGAACAGACGGCGCCCCTTACCATCATGACGAACTGGACGGCCGGCCTGCAGAACGCAAACAAGTGAGGTGGGTGAGATCCAGGCGTCGGCCACGCGAGCACTCTTGTCCGTGACCCGCACAGGAGAACTAAGCGCCATGATGCCCCGTTCGGGAGGGCAGTACAATTTCATTGGAGCGGCGTTCGGGCGAGTCTGGGCTTTTCTCTACGGGTGGATTGAGACACTCCTCGACGGGGCAGCAAGCATAGCCGCGGTCGCTATCGTATTCATCATCTTTCCGAACGACCTCTTGGGGGGCAAGTTGTGTGGGGTTATCCAGTAGTGCCGGCGCTCTTTCTCCTTGCAACGGCTTACCTCATGGAAAGCGAAGCCTCCGCAACCCATGCAGGAGGATAATCGTGAGGTCATCGGCGCCACTGTCAATGGGTACGAGGATATTACGAAGCTCGTTGAATGTCTTTCCTGAGTTCAGGAGGCTGCAGCTCTTGGTAAGCGAGGAAACAGGCATGAAGTTCAAGGCAATCCGCTCAACTAACGTTCGCATCTTTATGCTTTGCTCAATCATCGTGGGTTTTCTCGCTACATCGGGACAAGCCGGTAGTTTTGCTGGGCACAACGAGGCTAGATGGTTCAACAAGGTTCTGCCGCTTTTCACCGCACCGAATGTGCCGAATATGGGTCCGTCCGAGATAGAGGCTCCTCCCCCCAAGGTGGTTTTGCCTGTTCCCCCCGGGCTGCCCGGCAAAGGAATGGCCCAGCACTCGATGCTCTATGCCGGCGAAGGTTATAACAAGATGTTTCTGGTCAACAAAGGCAAGATCATCTGGACGTATTCAACCGGACCGGGTAACGAGTACGACGACGTATGGATGCTGTCCAACGGCAATGTGCTCTTCACTCGCATGCAATACATCGCAGAAGTCACTCCGGACAAGAAGGTGGTATGGAGATACGATGCTCCACCTGGCACAGAAATTCACGCGTGTCAGCCCATCGGCCGGGATAAGGTGCTCTTGATCGAGAATGGCCTGCCGCCTCACCTGATGGTCGTCAATATTAAGACGAATGCGATTGAGGTGGATCACGTATTGCCTGCGCCCAGTTCCACTGATATTCACAGCGTACATCCGCAGTTCCGGCACGTGCGATATACGTCACAAGGAACTTACCTGGTTCCGTTCCTGACCATGGGCAAAGTGGTCGAATACGATAAGGATTTCAACGAAGTGTGGAGTTATGACGTCCCAACTCCGTGGGCCGCCATTCGCCTCAAGAACGGCAATACATTGATCACCGACGAGCATGATGTGAAAACTCTGGAAGTGACCCCTGACAAGAAGATCGTATGGCAGATCACGCCGAAGGATCTTCCCCCGCAATACGACTATCAAAACTCACAGTCTGCGACACGCTTGGCCAACGGTAACACCATCATCTGCTCGCGAGGCGGCAGTCGTCACGGTCCGCAGTTGGTCGAGGTCACGCGCGATAAAAAAGTGGTTTGGGTACTTCAGGACTGGACACACTTTGGTCCTGCATCAGCCGTTCAAGTCCTCGACGACCCCGGAATTCCCGAGAAACCAGGAGAATCAGAACACTAAGTGATCCGAAGCCACCGCAACTTCCGTTGCCCGGATCAATGAGTGACCCGGCCTGTTCTCGCAATTTGACGACCTTCAACTGAGCTTCTGTCGAACACTTTTGAGTATCTCCTCTGAGAGTCGATCATCTTGCACGGCGCGGGCCAGCACGATCCCGCCGAGCAATGCGGCTGTCTGAAAAATGGCTTCCTTCCGGTCCCCGCCCCCCGCGGCGAGAATCTCCTCGAATCCTCGCTCAAATGCGGCTTTGATTTCAGGCGTCGAGCGAGCCACCTCCGGCGCCAGTGCAGCCATAGTGCAGCCGTCGCCTGGGTTGTCCCGATGCCGCTGGCTCAGATACCGGTCGGCATACGCTTTCCTGCCCTTTTTCGTGGCGCCATGGCTCTCAGCGCGACGTGTCGAAATCCCCTGACCGTACGCAACTGCAACCTCCTGAAGCTCTTGCTTTGAATCGAAGTGCGCGTAGAACGCACCATGGGTCAGGCCAGCGGCCTTCATCACCTCGCCCACAGTGACATTCTCAAATCCCCGTTCCCGGAAGAGGCGGGAGGCCTCCTTCACGATCCGTTCATGTTTTGCAGTAGTATCTTTAGCCGGGTAGCGCATTTTTCCTGAATCCCCCATTCATGATGGCCATCATATCAAGTATGACGGCCATCATGGATGGCGACAAGTCATCGAGGAGGCACTATGAAGCTAGCAGGCAAAAAAGCTCTTATCACCGGGGGAAACAGCGGCATCGGTCTCGCCACGGCCCGCCTTTTCGTCGCCGAAGGCGCTCAGGTCGCCATTACAGGTCGCGACCGAGAGACGCTGGATGAAGCGGTCGCGGAACTCGGAGCAGGCGCGCATGGCTACCGTGCCGACGTGACCGTGGCCGAAGATCGTACGCAGCTCTTCTCAGCACTCGCCAAAGATTTCGGCAAGCTCGACATCGTATTCGCCAATGCCGGCATCTCCGGCAGGACACCGACTGGCAGTACCGACGAGGCTGTCTTTGAGAACGTGATTCGTACGAACCTTAACGGCGCATTCTTTACCGTCAATTCAGCCGCTCCTCTGTTGAACGACAACGCCAGCATCATCTTCAACGGGTCAGTCCACAATTATCTCGGTCAACCAGGCGTGGCTGCCTATGCTGCCACGAAAGGCGGTCTCGTCTCGATGGCGCGATCTATCGCCGCAGACCTTGCGCCGCGCAAGATTCGCGTGAACGTGGTGGCTCCGGGAGCGACGAAGACTCCCATCTGGAAGCGTGGGCCGCGCGCCAATGCCACCAAAGAGGAATCCGCAAAACTTTCCAACTTCATGTCTTCCACGATTCCACTTGGCCGTTGGGGCGAACCGGAAGACCTGGCCAAGGCTGTGCTCTTCCTCGCCTCGGACGATTCGTCGTACATCAATGCGGTCGAGCTGATGGTTGACGGCGGAATGACGGGTGCTCCCTTCGGAGCCCCCATTCTTCGCGGTTGACGGCACAGAGTTGAGGCGTGGAGTAAATGAATGAGAGTTCAACTCGTTCCACCCCAATCCGTCACAGAGCCGCGTCTTTGGGTGCGGCCTGAGCAGGTTCTCGGAATGGTGCTGCCGACCGTTTTCAGCTTAAGTTCCATCACGAGAAACTGGAGCTCCCCGTGTATGCGGTCACCGTGGTTAAAGGCGGCTCGAAGCTTACCGTGAACGACACCAATCCGAATGGCAACCCTGGCTATGGTGGTGGACCCAGGGGAGGAATGCGCGTCATCAACTCCACCATTGCGGAATTCATCAGCTTTGTGCTGAACGATGCCGTCGCGCTGCCGGTTGTCGATCAGACTGGGCTCGGCTCCACGCGGTACAACTTTGTCCTGAAGTGGACGCCCGATGCATCGCAGTCCGGAGCTATGCCTCCGGGTCCGCCGCCCGCGGACGGTGCGGACGCGCCCCCGGACATTTTCGCCGCGATGCAGCAACAGTTGGGACTGAAGCTGGAATCGAAGAGAGCGCCTGTGGATGCGATGGTGATCGATCACGTGGAGAAGCCGTCACCCAACTAAGCCGAACTTCAAAATATGTTCGGTACATTTTCCACTCGAACGGGATTTCAGGACAGAGGGAGATTCGTGACCTGACGCGTAGATTTTGACGCGTACATTCGGCGTTTTCGAAAAGCGTACCTCAGCGGCTGAAGCCGTCAAGCACATGCGATTTACGGCACGGCTGAAGCCGTGCCCTTCGTACAGAGTTTCTCCTCACCTGGAGAACGCACCTTAGGGGCTAAAGCCCTCAGCGGCGGGAGATTTACGGCCCGACTAAAGAGGCTGCGGAAAAATGGGGATGATTTGTGCAGTGAAGAAGAACGTACCTCAGGGCCTAAAGGCCAAATGGTTTTGGTGGGTTTATGTACGGGCTAAAGCCCGTACCTACCTTTCCCGTCATCCGAAATGCCTTCTTTCGCAGCCTCTAAAGTCGTGCCCTGATACAGGGCCTCAGAGCGGTAACTGCCCAACCTACTTTGTTCCGCCAGCAACGGTGGAAGGAGGAGCAGTTCGCCGATCGCAAACTGGTAACTAAACAGAATTCTCTCCTTGACTGCCTAGGAGAGTCTTGCTATTGTCTCTCCTAGACGTGCAAGGAGAAGTCTTGGGTAAACAGATTGATTTGCTGCAGGGTACGCTGGACATGCTTATCCTCAAAGCTGTCTCGCTTGGACCACTGCACGGCTATGGGGTTTTGCTGCGCATTCAGCAGATCTCTGGCGAACAACTGGAGATCCAGCAAGGCTCGCTATATCCGGCGCTTTATCGTCTGGAACATCAGGGCTGGATCGCCAGCGAGTGGGGAGAATCGGACAACAAGCGCAAAGCAAAGTTCTATAGCCTGACCGCGGCCGGACGGCGCAAACTGCATGCGGAAACCGAAAAGTGGAACCGCATGGCGTCTTTGATCGCCAACATTCTGCGCACGACTTCGGAGGAGATATGAATCTGGCGGCTCGATTCCGCTCGTGGTCGAAGTGGATGGTCCAGGGACGCAGACTTGAAAGTGACATGGAAACGGAAATGCGCTTCCACGTGGAGAGCTACGCTGCCGAGCTGGCTCGCAAAGGCATGTCGCAGCAAGAGGCGATGCGAAAGGCAAGGATTGAGTTGGGCGGAATCGAGTCTCACAAAGATGCCATGCGGGCAGCAGTAGGCATACGGTGGTGGAGCGAATTGGGTTCGGACCTGCGCCACGGATGGAGACTGTTCTACAAGAATCCCGCCTTTTCGGCGGTTGCGGTTTTGACGCTGGCTTTAGGCGTCGGAGCCAATACGGCCATTTTCAGCATCGTGGATGCCGTGTTGCTGCGTTCTCTGCCCTACCGCGATCCCGATCGTTTGGTACGAGTCTTCTTTAACGAGCCCGGCGTAGGGTTGCGAGACGTCAGGTTTTCCAAGCCCGAACTGGATGACCTGCAGACGCGATCGGGTGTATTTGAAGATGTGACGCCGATCTTCGAGGGTAGCGAGAATTTGACCGGCGCCAAACAGCCCGAGCGCGTCGAGGGGGTCAATACCAGTTTTAGCTACTTTTCCATGCTGGGTGTGAGTCCGCAAATCGGACGGTTGTATGGTCCGCAGGACTTCGCGCCTGGTTTCGCTCCAGAGGCCGTAATCAGCGATGGCCTGTGGCGTCGTGCCTATGGGGCCGATCCGAATGTTCTCGGCCGTACCATCCGGATCGACGGCGATCCCGTCACTATTATTGGGGTTCTGCCACGAGGATTTCGGCATCCTGGGCCGACGACTTCCGGCGACGCGGAGGTGTTTGGCGCCGGCGGATTCAGCGCAGATCCCTTTCCCCAGCCAATGCGTGGAACCCGGATTTTAGTATCTGGAATCGGACGACTTAAGCCTGGCCTGACACTGGCGCAAGCCCAGGCGCGGCTCACCGCCATGGCTGCCCAATTACGCCACGATTTTCCCACCGATTACCCGCCGCAGGCGGAATGGACCATTGAGATTCAACCATTGCAAGAGACTTTGGTGGGCAAGGTAAGGCCCATGCTGCTGGTGTTGCTGGGTGCGGTCATCCTGATCGTTGTGATCGTATCGTTGAACATTGCCAATCTGCTCCTGGCGCGGGCTTCGGGGCGGCAACAAGAGATGGCAGTGCGATCAGCGCTGGGGGCGAGCCGCGGCCGGATGGTGCGTCAGATGCTGACCGAGTCCATGCTGCTATCGCTCATCGGCGGGGCCGCGGGAATCGCAACCGCAGTGGTTACTTTGCGTTTCATTCTGCGCTTTATGCCATCGAACGTTCCCCGGCTCAACGAGGTACGAATCGACTGGGTGGTGCTGGCCTTCGCTCTGCTGATTTCCATTCTTACGGGCTTAGTGTTTGGACTTGCTCCAGCGCTTCATTCGGCAAAAGCCACTCTCTCCTCGGCCCTTCGTGAAGGCGGTCGCGGGTCTGGCTACAGCACTAAGACCGGCCGATTGCGGGATATTCTGATTGTCTCTGAACTGGCGTTCGCCGTGATTCTGATGGTGGGAGCCGGCTTGCTGCTGCGTACGCTGCGGGATCTGTTGCAGGAAAATCCAGGCTTTAATCCAACGCAAGTTGTCACGGCCAACACTTGGCTGGGGGTTCCCAACGATCCGAAGACGGATCCGTATCTCGGTATTCGTGGTAAGGCTTCCTTTGATCGTGAGCTGCTGCGGCGCATGAAGGCGATTCCGGGAGTGGAACTCGCCGCAATCACCTCAGCTCTCCCGGCCACCAATAGCAACCCGAACGCGGTCGGTGGCTTAGCGACTGAAAGCTTAGCGATTGAAGATAGACCGGTCGAGTCCTCGCAGGATCTGCACGCCGAGAGAATTCGGATAAGCCCTGATTATTTTAAGGTGTTCCAGGCGACGCTCCTACGCGGCCGCTCGTTCACCGAGGGCGACGAAGACGGCAAACCGCTGGTGGCCATCATTGATGAAAGCACCGCTCATAAGTACTGGCCAACCCGCGATCCGCTGGGCCGCCGAGTGCGGTTCGGACGAGACCTTACCAAGCCATGGACGACTGTCGTGGGTATTATTAAGGACATCAAGAGTGACGGTCTCGACATCGATGGCGTTCCCCACGTGTATGTTTCGACCTATCAAGACCCCAGCAAGCAAGTGAGCGTGGTGTTGCGGACGTCTCTGCCCGCGACCGTGCTCGAACCACAGATTCGACATGAAATCCTGAGCATTGACCCGGGCTTGCCGGTATTTAATGTTCGTTCTATGAACGACGTCCTTGACCGGTCACTGGCTTCACGCCGTCTTTCGGCCAACCTGGTGGGCGGATTTGCTGGACTGGCGGTGCTTCTGGCCTCCATCGGAATTTACGGCTTGTTGGCCTATATGGTCGGCCAACGATCGCGCGAGATCGGTATCCGCATGGCCCTGGGCGCGGGGCGGGACGACATTCTGAGAATGTTCTTACGCAAGGGAATGGCGCTTGCCGGCGTGGGCATCGTTGCCGGATTGGTGTTTTCTGCATCCACTGCATCGATGCTGGCAAGTTTGCTCTATGGGGTGCGCCCCCATGATCCGGCTGTGTTTCTGATCGTACCTATACTTCTGTTCGCCATCGCCGTTCTCGCAAGCTACCTTCCAGCCCGGCGCGCGACGAAAGTGAACCCGATGATTGCCTTTCGCGAGGCATGAACTCACCCGGTATCATCGATGTTTCACCGGTCCTTGTATGCCTGCAGAACTGTTCGCTCCCGCTTCACTTTTGCGGGTTGGGTGCGGCCGAAAGTGGCAGTCCCGTGTGACGACTAAATTTTGATTTGTTCTCATGTGGTCATGCCTAAGCATCTGCATTTTGTTGGAAGAGCTCCCCCCTGACGATCCGGATCGTAACCATCTAAGCAACAAATAAGCCTTGGTGTTTACTTCCAGTTTAACTCCCGTGCTTCCTCGTCTTTTTTGCATGACCTCTATGGACACGAGAAGCCAAGGGAGATAGCGTCAAATCAGATATCGAGATAGCGAGGCGGGTCTGTAACACTCAATCTGCCTTGGATTAAATCAGAACCCTGGGAGCTTCAAAGCATGACACTCGGATCAAACCGGCCTTTATGGCGCATAGGGCGGTTAAGGGGCACACTTTCACCCAGAGGGCGGAACGGGCTTTTTGCGCTTTTTGCGCTTTTTGCGCACTTTTCAGGGGGTTCGAAGGTGTGAACAAGGAGGCTTTTCCCGGCGCCTGCAATACCCCTTTTTTCCGCACTAGCCTTGCCCCGTAGGGTACATTTCTCCCAACCAACTTCGGCAGGCCGCAAGGAGATCCCTGTTGTATCACAGTAGTTTCTAACCGTGTAAAAGCATTCGAAGGGGCCTTCGCCCCATCATTTTCGGCCCACGTACGCTGAGGCGAACGTGGGGCACCCGTCCATTTCCTCGACCTTCTCTGAGCATTCCGACTTACCACAAACCTCTCGGACGTGAACGGTGCCCATGTACAAATGCTGTTGCGGAATGACGGATGGTCCGACGGTGGCGGGTGCTCTGGTCCTTGATTATTGTCCTCGTGACCTGTTATGGTCTCGGTTGCAATACGGCTTTCGCAATACGCAATGATTCGGGAAGGC